>NC_008228.1:0-1296751 GCF_000014225.1 Paraglaciecola sp. T6c | reverse complement strand
GCGAGCGTTACCCATTTACTAGCCATTTTTGAATCACTTTCAATCAATCTGATAACGGCCTGTGTTACATCTTGTGAGGTAGTGATTTCTTTGAGGAGTATTGCCGTATCTTGCTCATTTTGTATTAGAAAGCGATTAGATTTTTTTGAGCTGATGCTAGGATCTTTCAGCATACTGACAATCTCACTACGACTCGTGATTTTTTGCTGATTTATTTGATTGACTAAATAGTCACCAAGTTGACCATTTACCGCATAATGCTTAGGCGCATCAAATTGCGCGCAGCTTGCCAGGCCAAGAAGAATTGTCGCCATTAACAGATGTGCACCAAAGCCCATGATTTTGTTCAGCTTGACCATAATCAGTTATCCTTTTAGTTGCTCATTGAGATATTTAAGAAATGCTGAATAGCATTACTGCGAAACGTTAATAACCGTGCTGATCTTAAAAAGGTGTTGTGTGAATATGTTTACGCCACCTATTTTTACCCAAAAAATAGCAAAAGTACATGTTTCAGGATCGCTTATACCTCAAGTGAGCCCGCTTTATACCTACATTTTAAGACATTTAAATAAGGTCAATATGTTATTTAATACTCAGCACTAAGTGAATAATATTTAAGAATACTTTGCTTAATAGAAATAGGTTGACGTACTATTAATGCTCATTATCTTCGTAACATACTGAAAGCCAAATATATTAAGGTATTATCGGCCAATTATAATGAAACGATGACACGACTGTTGGAACACTTCAGCAATACTCAATAAGTTTGGCTCACCACAATCATGTATTGAGTGAATAGCAGATAAAGGACCACTCTTCTTTTATGCGTTTTTTTTGTTATTTCATTACGATAGTGTTGATTTTATTCATGTTACGCGCGGTAGCGGATAGCAACATTATATTTAACGACGCGTTATTTAATAAAGTACGCAGCGAGTATGACAATGAAGCACTAGAGCGTGTTAGAGCATGGCAGGAACTCCTCAGCAATAACCTCGATATTCCCGTTGATGAAAAACTCTACAGGGTGAACAATTTCTTCAATGAGCTTGAATTTGTCGACGACATCAAGCATTGGGGGAAAGACGATTATTGGGCCACGCCAGTCGAGTTTTTAGCCTCCGATGGCGGAGATTGCGAAGACTTTGTAATAGCTAAATATTTCAGCTTAAAAGAATTGGGCGTTCCCGCCGAAAAATTACGCTTGATGTATGTTACTGCAACCCGCCTGCGCCAAGCCCATATGGTGCTGGCCTATTACGAACAATCAAATTCAGTGCCTTTGGTACTCGATAATATTAATAGACGTATTTTACCCGCTTCACGCCGCCGCGACTTATTACCCGTTTACAGCTTTAACGGTGACGGCCTTTGGTTGGCTAAAGAACAAGGCCGAGGCCAGAAAGTACAGCAAGGGGGTAATAATAATTTATGGAACGATTTAAACCAACGAATGCAATTAGGCGATTAATGATGCTTGAGGAAACCCGTTATGCCACTGTCTAGACAATTGAGCTTAAGCTTGCTCGCTGTGTTGATACTCGTGTTTATAGGCACACTTTGGATCAATACTAACAACACGCGAGATTTTGTTGATCAGCAACTAGCGTCACACGCACAAGACACGGCGACATCGCTTGGTTTATCCATTGCCCCCTACGTGGCAGTGCAGGAAGACTTGCCTGTGGTAGATACCATGATGAATGCTATTTTTGACCGTGGTTTTTACCAAAGCATGGTGCTGCGTGATGCCAACCAAAATATATTGCTCGAAAAACACAACCCAAGTACGGTTGAAGGTGTCCCTAAGTGGTTTCGGGAATTATTGCCCCTTACCCCACCAGAAAGCGTTTCCGATGTGAATGACGGCTGGACGATGGCAGGCACTTTAGCAGTGCAAAGTCACCCTGGGTTTGGGTATCAACAATTGTGGCAAAATGCGGTGCAGTCTTTTTGGATGATATTAGCCGTATTTATCGGTGCTCTAGTCCTGTTATATGTTTTGGTCAAAATGATCACTACGCCTTTATTGGCTTTGGTGAAACAGGCTGACGCCATCAGTAAACAGCAATTTGAACAAATTGCGACGATCCCCCGTACCCCTGAATTGAAACGTATCGTGCTAGCGGTAAATAGAATGTCTGCTCAGCTAGCTAAGCTGTTTACTCAGCTGTCGAGCCAAGCTGAACGTTACCGCGATTTTGCCTATCAGGACACGCTTACAGGTGTTGCTAACCGCCGGGCGTTTGAACTGGCTTTTGAACAATTACTCGCTGATAGCGAGCAACATTCACAGGGTTATTTACTGCTTATCCGTTTGACCAGCTTAAACGAAGTAAATAGTAGTTTGGGTTACCAGGCGGGTGATGAATATGTCACTCTTGTTAGTCAAGAATTGCAAAATGCGCTTGCTCAACAAGACCTCAATGGAACCTTGTTTAGGGTTTCAGGGGCTGATTTTGTGATGCTATTAGAAGATATTGCTCAGCAACCCACTGTTAGCTTTGCGCAAAGTGTTATTAGCCAACTCAATGCCATTGAAAAAAGCGAGTATAGATTAGGCACGGCTCATGTCGGTGTGGGATCATTTAGTTTTGGCGACACTCGCACGGATGTATTAGAACGAGCAGATAATGCCCTTTCTGGTGCGAGTGTTAGCACAGATAGATGGCAGTTAGCACAACAGGAAGACGTACATCACAGCAACTGTGAATGGCGCGCGCAATTAAACACTATTTTGCAGCAGAATCACGCAGACTTTGTCGCTCAGCCAATTCAGACTAAGCAAGGCGAGACGCTCTACGCCGAGTGGTTTGCTCGTTTCAGTTCAGGTACTGCTGCATCTGCGAATAAGGCTGATAGCTCAGAACATAATAAGACTGATAGCGACAATAAAGCTCACGGTTACTTACCCATGGGCCAACTGGTACCCGCGTCGGTCAGGCTCAATTACGCGCAAAAACTAGATGAGTTGTTAATCGCGAGCGCATTGGCGCAGTTGCCTAGTCAGCAGCATGCGATTGGCCTTAATGTATCTCGTTTATCACTAAGCCAAACTAGTTTTCACCAGTGGCTTATCAGCGCTCTCCCCCAAGATAGTGCAGCCTGCGCAAAATTAGTGCTCGAAATACCAGAACGGGCTTTGGTTAATGGCACACAGGACTTAATGCGCTTTATTCAGCAGTTGAAGTCGCGCGGCGTTAGGATCACAGTAGAGCGCTTTGGCGCACAATTAGCTGCAATCACACACCTTCGCAAAATCCGCCCTGATTATTTAAAGCTAGATGGGCGTTACGTGCGCAATATTCACAATGAGCCTGACAACCAATTATTTGTTCAATCTTTGGTCAACATCGCACACGGCCTGAACATCCAAGTCATCGCTGAAATGGTGGAAAGTGAAGCTGAAGCGAAATGTTTGACTGATTTATTCGTTGACCATTTGCAGGGCTATTACATCGGTATGCCGGTCGATACTAAATAAGCAAATGAGTGTAGTACTGTTAAAGGGTTTCAATTGTGCTTAAGTCAATATAAACAAGGCATAAGTTATCAGTTAACCCTCACTCAATGAGTATTTAATTTCTATCAGCAAAATACTGATAAGACTCGTTTTTTTACCTGGTCGACCTTAGTCTAGTATTGCTTTTTCGACCGTCTAAACTTATGATTGCAGCGTTTGTTGTGAGTTTTAAGCTCACTCCTCTATTTTTCGGAGTTTTTATGCGACATTTTTTAACCTATTTATTTTTGTCTAGCGTGATGGTTGTATCACACGCCCATGCTCAACAGACAGAATCCACTCAACAGGTGAGTGCAAATGACGCGGCTCTAACTGAGCAGGAAAACATTCTCTTCGGAGATGAAGATCAACCTGGGCGCACGATTCATAGCGCGATAGTCACTCTGGTTCAAAGCGGAGCGACGTTGGACGAAGCAGTAAGTCAAACCATTGCAAATGTGACCCGAGAAGACGATGCTTTGATAAGTGGCACAGCGAGATTAGTCGTTGGGTTAAACACAAAAATTAGTGCAAACTTCATGCGCAACATGGTTGATTTGAACACGTTAACCGACTCAACCAAAGGTTCAATCGAAGCATTTCCTGGTGACGCTGGTGAGATTATACGATTGGCGGTCACACTTTACCCCAGCTTTGCTCAAGACGTTATTGACTCAGCTATCACGACCGGTGAAATTGAACCTAACGATGCACTATTAGCCGCAATTTCGGCAGGTGCTGACCCAACAACCGTCTCAGCAGCTACCGCAGCAGGTGCTAACGTTGCTGTAACAGCGGCGCCAGCTGGAACAGGTGTCGGCGCAGGTGGTACGGGTGGCGGGGATACCACTGCCTCAACAAATTAAATGATTTAGTATTTTTAAAAGCCAGCGATTTTCGCTGGCTTTTTTGTTTATAATCATTCAGTTGTCACTTTCATTCCGTTTACCACGCATTCAAAATAGCTAAAGGGATCCTTTGAATACCAAACTTCATAGCTACTCGTTTTATATCTTATTAGGTTTGCTTGTGTGGTTACCTATCCCATTAGGCTCAAACCGCCCTTGGGCTTGGGGCTTGATGGAAGTCGTTATTTTCTCATTGTCTCTGGCGTGCGCGTATTTGCGAAGAACAAGACCTTGGATGGGCTTACGTGCTTACAGACTGCCAATAGGTCTCTGGTTGGTTTTCTTGGGATTCGCCATCATTCAGATTATCCCCTTACCCGCCTCTGTTATAAATGCCCTGAGCCCGATGAGTTATGAAGCTCAACTACATTATGGTGTTGAGCAGTTTCATCTATCGTTGGATATTGGTCAAAGCTATATCAATTTGCTTAAAAGCCTTAGCTATTTCTGCTTGCTCATTGTTGTATTAGTGTTAGTGGATACTGAAAAGCGCTTACGATTGATTTTGCTTACCATGTTAGCCAGTGGCGCGATTCAAGCCTTATACGGCACACTAGAGATTCTAGCTGGCAACGAGTACAGCATGATTTTCGGCTTACCTGTCAGTGATGTGGCGACGGGTAGCTTTGTTTACAAAAATCACTTCGCTAATTTCTTAGTGCTGACTTTATCAGCTGGTATAGGCTTAATGGTAGCCAGCCTGCAAGGTAACCAAAGTGGCAGTCCTAGAGATATTATGCGCTCAATATTGTCGACGTTACTGGGCAGTAAGGCACTGATTCGCATTAGTTTGGCCATCATGGTAATTGCGCTGGTTATGTCTCGCTCACGAATGGGGAACGCAGCATTTTTTGCGGCTATGACCCTGATAGGAGTTTTGGCTCTGGTGATAATTAAAAACCGCAGCCGAGGCTTGTCCATTTTAATTGTTAGTATGTTCGTGATTGATGTTTTTATAGTCAGCGCATGGTTTGGACTCGATAAAGTGCAAGAGCGTTTAGAGAGCACCAACCTATCTCAAGAAGGCAGAGGTGATGTTGTTACGGACGCTATGCCTATGCTCTTAGACTTCCCCTTATTCGGTAGTGGTGGTGGTAGTTTTTATAGTACCTTTCCTAGCTACAAGATATCTAATATTCACTCGTTTTACGACCATGCGCATAACGATTATCTGCAAATGGCGATTGAATACGGAGTCCCCGCGACACTATTTTTAGCTTTGCTTGTTTTATGGTGTTTTGCCAAGAGCGTGCGAGCGATGCGCAAACGTCGCCCCTCTATTTTAAAGGGAACCGCATTCGCGTGCTGTATGGCTATCCTAGGAATGTCATTACACATGACGGTTGATTTCCCGCTGCAAGCACCTGCGAATGCATGTTATTTTGTCGTTTTTTTAGCTTTGTCTTTAGCCATCAATCAGCTAAAAATAACAAGGGGTAAAAAGCGACATTCAAATAAGAAGGTAGCGGTATGAGCAAGAAGTTTAGTGGGCCAATAGAGCAAGACCCAGCGATTGTAAACTTGCTAGAACGCATGCCAAAATCCGTTCAAGCATCATTTAGTGAAGAGCAGCTATCTCACCTCAGAAATGCAGTGAGTAGCCGTCAGTGGGGTCACCACCCGATAGATTTACGTGGCACTATTCCTTGGTTTAAATATCGTTACTATTATGTTTTGTTGGCCGGAAAGAACCATCGCAGCATGACGCGCTCACAGTTGCGGGCCAACCGGTTTATTAATGCGTTTCTCCTCGCTGGCTTCATGACGTTTTCTGCACTTATTGGCGTATTACTCATATATCTATTCAAATCAGCCCTGGGAATTGATTTGTTACCAGACTATTCATTCGGCGTATGGGATTGGTTTAAAAGCTAAGCTGAATAGCCAGCTCCACAAATTTTCAGCATTTATATGCGGATTGCTAGCATCTACTAGCGCTTAGCCTTACGAGGGGGGCAATTCGGTACCATGCGCTGCACTGACAAAGGCTCATTTCGTAACCATCGACAAACCCGCTTTCCTGCTTTGTATTGTTTTATCAACCCGAGTACTTTCTTTCTGCTTTGAGAGGCTCGTAAACCAAGAGCGATTCGATGGTAGAACTCTTCTCTAATAGTCAACAACATCGGATGATTACTAGCGTATAACGCCATACCTAATCGTACATATAAAAGATGCACCTCCGGCTTTTGCGGCCCTAATTCACTCGCTCGTTGTAGATACAATAGCATTTCATCGTCGAACTCTTGTAATCGCCACTTGACCATTGCTAGAGACGCCCAAGTCACTGACCACAATGGGCGCAACTGAGTAGCGCGTAGGTAGTGCTGTTTCGCGGCATCAAGAGCGGGTTCGGTCGGCACATAACCAGCAATCGCCCCCCACTCATCTATTTGCGCTAACAAATCTTGGTATAGCGGATGGCTTGGTTGGCTATCAACCGCAGACTCTATGGCCGTTTTGGCGGACTGATACTCTTCGATAGTCAGCGTATTGCCTTGTTCTTGCCAAGACGTCACTATGTTTTGCACTTTGTAAAAGTCGAAACTGGCGCTGATGAAGCGCATTGCGAAAAACAAGCAAACCAGTGCAATAACTGCGAAACTCACTACTGCCATATATTGCTTAATAAAGACGCGTATTTGTGAGATGTTATCAAAAAACGCTATTGCCATGCATTACCTTGAGAGAGTAGCCAAGGAGTTGTTCTAAACAGACGCTCTGCGTATTCATTACCTTTAAGTGCAGTCACTGCAATAAAAGCATCCGCCATATCGTTTGGTCGCCGGTTGATACTATGAGTATCTGAAGCAACATAAGAGATAAAATCGCGTGCTAATAATAGTTCAACAGTATCCTTTACTGGCTTAGAGAAACGACCAGTGAAAGCACCCGCTGTGGCTTGAAATAAACATCCTGTCCGCTTCAACGCGATAACTTTATCTGGGCTAGCAATAATATCTCTATTACGCTCAGGGTGAGCAATGATTGGTTGAATTTGATGTTTAATTAGCCAACGCAGTAAATTGTCAGTACCAGGGGGAATGTGGCTGTGGGGTAACTCTAGTAACATTGCATCTTTGTCTTCCCACTTACCTATAAACGGGATTTGGCCCTGTTTATGCCAGATCATGATATCTGGAGTAATGCGGATTTCAGCACCAAATGAAAGTTTAAGAGGGCAACCTGCTTGTTGTAAATGCGCGACTAACGCTTGGTAGGTTTTAGAAATAGTAGCCATGTCGTTGTCGAAATAGCTCTGATGAATATGTGGGGTACACACCATATGTGTTACCCCAACCGCAACCGATTGCTCTGCCATGGCTAATGAGGCCGCCAAATCAGGGGCCCCATCATCTATTCCTGGTAATATATGACTGTGTAGATCAATCAAGATTGTTTGTTACTGCCAGCCTTGCTTTTAGATTCGTAGTTATAACTGTTATAACCGTATTGGTCATAAAAACCCGTGTATTCACCGTGCTTTTTCGCCTTACGCAAATCGACTTGGTTTAACACGACGCCGTCAACGCGGTGACCAACTTGCAAGAAACGGCTTAAGCCATTGCTTATAAGTTTGTCGCTCGTACTATCCGCCTTGACCACATAGACCACAGAGTCACATACTTTTGATACCACAATTGCATCACTAACCGCCTGAGTTGGTGCACTATCTACAATTATGTGTTCATACCTGCCTTTCAAGTCTTGCATTAGGGCTTTAAAGCTATCAGAAGCCAACAACTCCTGAGGGTTAGGAGGAACAGTACCAGCACATATCAAGTCTATACCTGACATTTCGTCAGTGACGATACACTCTTCAAAGGTATGCGTGCCTGCAATTAAATTGGCCAAGCCCGGTTGAAACCCAGGTAAGCTGAATTGATTAGCAAGCGTAGGGCGTCGTAGATCAGTATCAATCAACAATACTTTGCTTAGCTGCCCCATAGCGAACGCTAAGTTAATAGATACCGTACTTTTACCTTCTCTGGGAACACTAGAGGTTACTAATATAGTTTTTGAGGGTTTATCTATGTTCAGTAACTGTAAGCTAGTTCTGAGAGTACGAACAGCCTCGCTAAAACTATGATGCTTGCCGTCAAAAAAGTGCCTGACAGATAAATTTTTCTTCTTGCTGTGCGCTTCCCATGGGATAAGTCCGAGCATGCGTTGCCCTAGTTTGCGTTCAACATCTTCTACAGAGCGAATACCGCTGTTTAGTGCGTCCATGGCTAAAGCTAAAAACACTCCGAAGCCTAAACTCACAATAAAGGCTGCAGCGATTATTAAACCTTTCTTTGGCTTAGATGGCGCACCAGGTGGAACAGCTAAATCTAACATACGTGCATTGGCCGACTCAAAGCCACCCAACTCAGAGGTTTCATTTAAGCGAGTGAAAAACGAACTGTAAAGTTGCTGATTAATATCCACTTCACGCTGCAATGCCTTATGGCGACTTTCAAGATTGGTCAACTTACGAAAATTTTCTTTGTTGACGCTTACTTCTTCTTTAAGTGCAGCTAATTTTAACTTGGCTGTGTTGAATTCTGTATTAACGCCTGACACTAGCGACCGAATTTGATCATTAAGGCTGTCTTGTATCGAGCGTAACTCAGCTTGAGCTGCAATCATTTTTGGATGCTTAGGGCCGTATACTTTGCTCAACTCAGACACTCGGCTTTGAGCGCCAATTTGTTCGCGTTTTACGTTTTGTACTGCAGGGTGATTAATCACCTCAGGCAAGTCACCTAGCTCTGAAATTGTAGCCCCAGAATTAACCTGATTGTAGAGTGTTTCAGCGCGGTTATAAGCGGTCTGAGCCTCCAGCAACTGCTGGCTCAACTTCTGTAATTCTTCGGCAGCTAGGCCAACAACACCATCAATATTGACTAACTTTTCAGTCTCGTAAAACTCAGATAGTCGTTTCTCGGCAGTACTTAGTTTAGCGCGCAAACCTTGTAAACTTTCGTTTAACCAAGTAGTCGCCTTAGTCGTCATATCGAGCTTTGACTCGAGATAGTTTTCAATATAAACATCGCCAACAGCATTTGCAGCTATAGCTGCAAATTTGCGGTCTTCATGCTCGAAACTAATTTCGACAATCTGCGTGTTGCTGATCGGTGTGATTTTAAGGGACTTCATCACCTGCCAAGTAGCATATCCTTTTCGGGAGTTAAGCTGCTGAGCTTCAGTAAGTTCGGTCTTTTCCTTTTGTGGTAAAAAAGGCAAAGCTGAGATGATTCCAGATTTTAAAGCGGATAACTGCTTACTTACAAAGTTAGCTTGGCTCGCTTCGTAGCCAGGTGCAAAAGTCGGGTTTTCATAAAGCTTGAGCTTTTCAACAACTTTCTCTGCAATCTGACGAGACTTGAGGATTTCATATTGAGTTTGAAAGTACTCTTTCCTAGAAGAATCGAGCCCATATACTTCCTCTATAGAAAGTACCTTGGCCTGTTTAGATTCAATCAATAACTTGGCAGTTGCTGTGTATTGCGGCGTGATTGACATCACAATGAGAGCCACCAATACCGTAATAAAAATAGCTAAGCTAATAATACGCCAAAGATAACGTCGGACTGTCTGCCAATATTGGCCCAAGTCGATCGTTTCTGAGTCCAGTAGTTTCGCCTCTAATTGTCCATTTAATTGCGCTGACATAATATAACTGAATACCTTTAAAAGAAGCTTTGCTGAACGGTAACTATATCACCGGGTAAAACCACATCATTCGAATCTGCATTTAATTGCTCCGATTCTCCTGATTCATTGTCTCGGCGGATGAATATTTTGGTTTTAGACGCCCTTTCAGTGTAACCACCTGCTAACGCAGCGGCTTTATTGACTGACAGTCCGGGTTGATACGGATAACCACCTGGTCGCTTAACTTCACCGTCGATAAAGAAAGGGCGATATTCAATAACGGTTACCGACACAGAAGGCTCAACCAAATAATCACCCTTCAGTCCCGAATATAACTTTGCCTCTAGCTCAGTCCCCGTCAATCCAATCACTCTTAAATCACCTAAAAATGGGTAGTTAATCACTCCGTGATTAGGCAACTTAGTGGTCAACGATAAATCCTGTTGACCGAAAACGGTGATTTTAATCACATCACCAGAGCCGAGCTTATATTGACTTAAACTGGCATCTAAAGACCAGGCAGCAGTGCTAAAAAGCATAAGCCATAGCCAAAAAACGGATTTTGCTTTCATTTTCACTCCAAATAAAACAAAGACTACAAGGTTGCTCTTGCCGTTAAGCGAAAAATATTTTGATCGTAATCGATTATATCTCGATTACTGTCTCGCTCACTATAGGTATATCCCAAATTGAAGGTCAACCAACGTTGAAATTCGTATATGACAGCAAAATTCCAGTCTGTAACGTCATCAGTTCGGCCACTGCCTTCGTAATCATCGGTGCCAACAGACACACCAGCTTGCGTTCGAAGTCTTTGTAGCCACTCATGTCGCCATTGAAGAGACACATCTTTACTGCGAATAAAGTTACCGTCGCCATTGGTTTCACGTGCCGAATTGTCAGTATCCAAAATAAAGGTAGCGCGCTCTAAGGGCTCCCATATAACGCCAGCTTCCCAGGTTGTACCAGAGAAGTTCTCACGGCCTGAAGCATCAAAATCTTTATCTTGGTAACCGATCTTAGCGAAGCCTGAAGTGGATGCCGTAGATTGCCACTGTGCACCAATTAAATAACTCGTTTCAATACTGTCTAAAGAATTTGCGTCTGACGTTGCAAAATCGTATTCAACGTCGGTTATTGACGTTTCAAACAGTAAATCCGTAGCGGCACCAATGTTATAATAGAATGTCCCCGCTACCGTACTTTTGGTTCGGTCGCGGATTAAATACTCTGTTGTACCCAGTTTGTAATCAAGATCTCGGTAGTTAACATTCAAATCCAATCTTGCCTTAGCACTCAGAGCACCATAAGAATAGGTGAAATCCGCCTCACTTTCTCTGAACTCATCTGGTGAATTTAATTCGTTGCCATTTCCTAACGAGAAGGCTTCACCCCGGTCATCGTGGCCATCTTCGAAATTGACTCCGGCTTTGATCCTATTACGGCTATTTAACTCATAATCCAATGATGCAAATAATAAATGGTCAGTGTAATCATCCGCGGAACTGGAGAAGTAATCACCTCGAGAAAGCTGATAACCTAAACGCAAACTATTTAGGCCGAAGTCGTTTACTAGCGTGAACCTTGGGGTGACGGTGCTAAACCAACTGTCTATTCCTTCCTCATTAGAGCGAGTGACGTTGTCGTTAAAACCAACCGTTGTTGTCAGTGTTGGTACTAATTCGAATGCACCAAGGTCAATCCCGACCTCCTCTTGGGCAAATGACGACGAACACACACATGCCATTCCTATGGCGCTTGCTAATTTAGTCTTACTCATTCAATCATCTCTGTCTTAAAGTTAAAAATATGGTCTTGCTTAAACTAAGTGTATCAATTTTCTCATGAAATTAGCGTCTTGTTATCAATATATTTTGACACAAATTAACAGTAAAAAACCATCAACTACGGCTCGTAAAATCAGCGAAGTGAGATGTTAAGCGAATTTTATGCCATCAAGTAAGCATTAGAGCCACACTTCCCCCTTTCACATCGATGATATGTGGGAAATGTTAAACCAGTATAGCACCACCGATATGGCACCAAATAAAGAGTGCAATTATTACGGAAGCCTATGAAGTTTTTCACTTGATAATTGAAAAAGTGAAAATTACTACTTTCACAATAGTGCCCATGAGGCCTTTGTTAATAACAATTCGCGCTGCGCACTGAGCTGTGGAGAACTTAAACCGACACGAAAATTGCTTATTTATCATACACTTTAACGTGAGAAACCCTCAAATGCATGTGCTATGTGGGTTTCCTCTATACGTATCATTGAATTATGGTCTCATACTTGCTTATGCAATTACCAATTAGACGGCAGAACATTACTATTTGGGTGATCTTCTGAAAATAATAAACAGAAAACCACCCGTCACTGTATAAATTACTCGCAATGTCATAAAAAAAACAAAAATATGTCGTAATTATACAACAGATTAGCGTGGTACAATATCTGTAGTCCAGAGCAGACTAACTTCTTTATCAACTCAAGATATTGAAGTTAAATGGAATTATTTAGGTTTATGGGTTTTTAGCTGTTGGAAATTAGCGACATTAAACTGTCGCAATATAAAGACCATGCTCATACTGGGGCAATTTCTTTTAAAACCGCTGTAAATTTAAATGTAGTAAATAACTTTAATGGTAGAGACATCATGCATAACAAAAGCCCCGGGGGCATAATTCAAAGTAACCAGAGTAGTTTTTCTACTCTGTATCGTTTAGTCGATATGGTTATTATTACTTTGGTGTATTTTCTTGTGTTGTTGTATCAAGGGCTAGCCATCAACACTGCTGGCTTATTGTTACTCTTTGTCAGCATCATTTCTTATATGTTGTGTGCAGAGGCTGTAGATCTCTATCGCTCTTGGCGAACGGCTTCCAATACACTAATGATAAAATGGGCCATGGTCGCTTGGGGCGTTTCCTCTCTTGTTACGACCACCTTCGCCTTTATTTTCCCCGATGCTATTGCTGCATCAAACTTCGTTATTGTAAGTTGGTTAGTCTTGTGTGCCCCGACACTGGTGAGCTGGCGCGTGGCGTTTCGCGAAATATTATTTAGGCACCGTAAAAAAGGCCACAATACGCGCAGAGCGATTGTGATTGGTGCGACGCAATCGGGATATAATCTTGCCAACCAAATAATGGAGAATGATCAACTAGGGATCATTTTCAAAGGCATGTACGATGACCGAGCTCCGGCTCGTATCCCCCATGAAATTCAGCACCAAGTGATGGGCAGCATTCAAGATGCCATTAAACTAGCCAAAGAAGGCGAGGTAGATTACATCTATATCGCCATGCCCATGAGCGCCGAGAAGCGTATCATGCAGATTTTAAACATGTGCAGTGACTCTACCGCTACTGTCTATATCATCCCTAACTTCTTTATGTATAACCTGTTGAATGCACGCTGGCAGAGTGTTGGTTCGATTCAAACTTTGAGCGTATTTGATACGCCCTTTCAAGGTGCAGGCGATATCACTAAGCGTTTAGAAGATATTGTTGTGTCGTCATTAATTTTGACGATGATCGCCATCCCCATGCTATTTATTGCCATGGCAGTGAAATTAACCTCTAAAGGCCCTGTGATTTTCAAGCAAAACCGATACGGTTTAGATGGCAAGAAAATCAAAGTGTATAAGTTTCGCTCCATGACGGTGCAAGACAACGGCGATAAAGTGCAGCAAGCGACCAAAAATGATGCACGCATTACGCCCCTTGGTGCCTTTTTACGTAAAACTTCGTTGGATGAATTGCCACAGTTTATCAACGTGTTACAAGGTCGCATGTCAGTTGTTGGGCCGCGCCCTCATGCGGTTGCGCACAATGAAGAATATCGTAAGTTGATTGAAGGCTATATGCTGCGTCATAAAGTACGCCCTGGCATCACTGGCTGGGCGCAAATCAACGGCTTTCGCGGTGAGACTGAAACCATCAACAAGATGATTAAGCGCGTAGAATATGATTTGGATTATATACACCGCTGGTCAGTGTGGATGGATATTCGAATTATACTCGCCACCGTTACCCGTGGGTTTATTAATAAAAATGCTTATTAATAGGTCATTTAGTTAAATAAAAAGCGCCGAGCAATTGCTCGGCGTTTTTGTATCTACTATGCATTAACGTTAGCTAGTTTATTCACTTTCCCATTTAACAGCCGAGTGCACCACACTTTAATTGACTCATCTTATTCAGGCGCATGTTATTCAGGCTCGTTTTCATTTGGCTTATAGATTTTAAACTCGCCTCCTGCGTGCAATAACCCAAACATATGCAGTAGCCCATCGTAATAGCGATACATTCCTGTGGGCGCGTCTTGTTGCCATAAGTAATTCAGCATTTCGGTAGAAAACGGGTTTTCGCTTATTGTGGCTCCTACCCCATTCATTGCAGTGCGACCATGACTACGGTAATCGATACCAGGCTCACGTGTTCCGTCGACCTCATACACAGCAATGAAATCACCGTACTGCTCAACTTCGCCTGCAAAAAAGGTAACTTGCTGCTCGACCAGAGACTGCAGAACAGGTGATTGACTTACCCAGTGATAATCCATGGCCATATTGCCCATCACTCGAAATGAATCGTAGGCACTTTTGTGACTATCAGGGTTAAAGCTAGTCGTCTGGGGCTCACCTTCGTGATTAGCATAGTCACTGAATAGGCCCGTAACTGGATGAGCTGATTTCGCCAAATACTGACGACTGATGGCAGCGGTCTCGTGCCAATAATCGTTGTTTTCATCCGCCCACAACGCCCACATTTCGTAAAAAGCCGGTAGGTGATATGAAGGGTCGGAGAAACTCGCCACATTGGTCGTCGTCACAAATTCAACTTGTTGATAAACGGGATGCATCATAAGCCGCGTGCTGCTGTTATCAGATTTGGTGAAGATCATATCGTGGAGTATGTCATTTGCCTCTCGTTGATAATCAAAGATACCATCAGCACTCCCCCAGCGGTTATTCGCAAAAAATAGTGCCATTGCAAAATACTCTTCGCCGTCTGGTGCAGGGTTGGTATCAATCGCATTATAAGGAGCATTGGCACTGAGTCGCCACGCGAAAAAGTCTTTGCTATTGCCGGACGTATTTTGCATTTTAGCTTTAGTAAATCGCCACAGCTTGTTGAAGGTTTCTTGGTCGTCCATCATCACAGAGATCATCATGCCGTAAGACATGCCCTCAGAGCGAATATCGTTTGAATCAATCGCCTTGATGAACGCCATGTCATCACCCACACCATACAGCACTGTGGTATCAGATAGTTCAGGTGCCGGCTCACTAGGCGCTTGCCCCGCGACGAGGACATTGTCTATTTGGATATCACCGGTCAGTTCGGGCAGTTTACCATTTGCCAAAAACTGCACACCTATGCCCCGCAGTTGGCTAAAATCAAAACTGTCACTGATATAGCCAAATTCAGTGGCAGCGCTAACATCGCTAAAACTGAGGGTGATAAATTCATCTTTAGGGAATCCATCTACCTTGATGTAGCCCAAAAAGGCCGGTTGATAATTGGCATCTTCTAGCACGAGTTGCACGACTAAGTTGCCGTCTACTACGTAATTAGCGGGTATCTTTACGTCGAAACTGATATCGCGCCCGTCCGTGATGTCAACCGCGGCGAACTGTTGGTATTTAACGGTAAATACGTCACTATCACTGAGCCAATTCGGGCTAATTAATAACACATTATTACTTTGGCCATCGCCGCCTATCACATTGCCCACTGTCAGCGCTGGCTCAATAGCACTCCCATTGTTCGCGCCCGCATTCCACTGTGCAATACCATGGTCGAATGAATCTAAGAAACTAGGGCTGTTATCTGTTTCTGAGCCACCAACTGGTTGGTAAACGCTTACTTCTGAAACGGTGATATCCCCACCAATATCGGCACTTTTTCCATTTGCTAAAAACTGAAACCCTAAGGTGCTGATTTGGCTAAAGTCGAACCCTTCAGATAAGTAACCGAAATTCGTATCAGGCCCTAAATCTTTGACTAAAATGGTGCTTTCATCAGGTTGGGTTAATGTACGATACGCAAAAAAGCCTATTCCGCCAGATGAGTCTTGAATAAAGAGCTGCGCCGCCATAGCACCGTCATCAGCGTAGGCTTGATCAACAGCCATTTTGTATTCAACATCAACGCCCTGCGTTGCATCAATGGGCTCAAACGAGCTTGAAAGAACCGCGAGCGCGTCACCGCCGCTTTGCCAATTTGGCGTGATAATTAAAGCTCCCCCGTGTTGAGAAAGTGTCGCCCCAACCTGCGAACCGTTATCCGCATGCCACTGCCAGTTATCAATACTGTCATCAAAACCTGCATGGTAAATTCGTTCTCCTTTACTGGGCTGCGGTAGAGCTTGGTCGGGCACCAATTCGAACAATTGCTGATAGGTGGCATCAATTTTTGCGGTGACTTGTTCTTGGGTTGCTAAGCCACGCTCAACAAAGAAATTTTTATATTCACCCGTGTGATAAGCAGCGTTCGGCGAAAAGTCATCGCTAATGGCATTGCCGCTTTGCTGGTAGTCGATAACCCAACTTAAGTCCTGCTCATTGAATCGTGCTCGGCGGTTTTGGACTAGTACGAACGGCTCTGTTAGCTCAAGCACGCTGTTCGCGGGTATTTCTATAAGACTGACACCAGAAGATTCTATTCGTGAATGAGGGTTACTCGAAGTCACGTCTATTTGTACATCTTGAACGCGCTCGGCGTCATTTTTAACGAACACCGAAAACTCGTACCGGTAATCACTTCGCCCTATCCGCGTTTTGTTTGTTAGCGTTAAGTGATCAATGCTCACTTCAGCATATGACGGCATACTGAAAGATGTTAAGAGCAGAGTTCCTAGTGCTAATGCGACGCTCTTGCTCAAAGAAACCGTTTTCCCGCTGGGGGCACTGCTCACTGTATTGCTGACTGATAAAGTGCTCATGCTGTCACTCCTTCGCCCACGCGATGATGATTTCCACCTAGGTTCCCTGCAAAATGTGATTTACCTTGGCGTCTTATAAAACGGCCCATTACACAAACTAACGCGATGAAGAATAATGCACTCATTGGCGCACTAACGGCTCGCGTTGTGCTTAGTTGATACTCACCTTCGCTTGTTATATCGAAAGAGTTGGCGTCATACGTTTCGAAGCGCTGTGTGGTGCTGATTAACTCTGCGTTATTGGTCCAATCGAACACAACCGATAGCCCGGTTAATGTTTCCCCTGCCTGTAACGGGCTAGCTAATGCTAAGGCATCGACGAATCCGTCTTCTTCTAGGCCAAATATGCTTTGTGCCGGCGCAACAAATACGTCCCAATCAGCAGGGCTAAAAAGCAACCCTATGTTGTCGAACACACCATATTGAAAATATACAGTGAGCCCATCGATGGCATTTTGGCTATCATTAAAAAATTGATAGTCAGCTTGATATTGCTGTTCGCCTAGTTTGGTTACATCAGAATTAATGATGAGTGCATGGGCGTTTAAACAACTAAATAATAAGGTCAGTATCAGTAGTTTCTTCATCGGCTTCCTCTTATGCTCTATATGTGTTTTGTGTCACCGTATTAGGTATCAGTGTGCTGGTGATGCCTAACGGCGTTGTGTACGTATGAGTATTGCGCGTAAAGCGGTGCTGAAAATGCTGGTCTACTTACTCAAGCAAACATTCGCCTCGCCTTATGGTCATAAAGACTACACAAAGAAACTGTTGCTATTAACATAAACTTTACATTTAGAAATATTTCATAAGACGTAAGTAAGACTGCGTAAAAATCGAGCGAGGTAAAGCTGAGGAAAATACCGAACAGAGCACCGAAACGTGCCGAAAAAGTGCTCAAGGAGCGAACTAACGATAGACGTAGAGAAGTACGCAGAGGGAATTTGCTAACGTAAAAAAGCCGAGACATATCTCAGATATGCTCGGCAAAGGGTGTCACACAATGAACTTGGTGCGAGGTAAGGTGCTAGGTGTTAGGTATTAGGTGTTAGCGCTTTGAGTTGTAAACTTACATCTTACGTTCACCGTTCAAGCTGCCTTTTCACCGATGTTACTTTCAACTGACGGGGTATTTTCGTCAGCCGGCGCTCTAAGTAAGTAATCAAACGCACCGAGTGCAGCATTTGCTCCATCACCCATGGCGATGATAATTTGCTTGTAAGGCGAAGTCGTTACATCACCTGCGGCAAATACACCTTCAATCGAGGTTTCACCACGTTGGCCTACTTCTATTTCACCTCGAGCAGTTAAGGCAATATCACCTTTTAACCATTCGGTGTTCGGCACCAAACCAATTTGCACAAAAATGCCAGCCAATTCGACTTGATGACTTTCTTGGCTGGCTCGGTCTTGATAGGCTAGACCGGTAACACGTTTGCCATCGCCTTGCACTTCTGTCGTCATAGCATTTAAGATAATGTCGATATTGTTAGCCGCTTTTGCTTTGCGCTGAAGTACTTCATCAGCACGCAACTTGCTATCAAATTCGAGTACGGTGACATGTTCAACGATATTGGCTAAATCAAGAGCCGCTTCGATACCTGAATTACCGCCACCAATCACCGCGACGCGTTTGCCTTTAAATAGCGGCCCATCACAGTGTGGGCAATAAGCAACGCCTGCCCCGCGGTATTGTTGCTCGCCTGGCACGTTCATTTCACGCCATCTTGCTCCGGTGGCTAACATCACTGTTTTACTGGATAACAATGCGCCATTCTCAAGCTCGATATTGAGCAAGCCGTCTTTTGTTAACTTCACGGCTTTATTATTCGTCATGATGTCCACATCATAATCTTTCACGTGTTGCTCAAGGCCTGACACAAGTTTAGGGCCGTCAGTCGCTTTAACCGAAATAAAGTTTTCGATAGCCATGGTGTCAGTCACTTGCCCACCAAACTTTTCGGCCACAATACCAGTACGAATGCCTTTTCTTGCTGCGTAAATCGCAGCGGCTGCACCCGCTGGACCGCCGCCTACAATGAGCATGTCATAAGGTGCTTTGTCATTGAGTGACTGGGCTTGCTTGGCATCTGCCTGAGGGTCAATTTTGCTTAAAATTTTCTCTATGGTCACTGCCCCTTGGGTAAACAGCTCGCCATTTAAATACACGCTTGGTACTGACATGATATTGCGCTGTGTCACTTCTTCTTGAAACAGTGAACCATCAATCATGGTATTAGTAATATTTGGATTGATAACAGACAACACGTTTAAGGCTTGCACTACCCCTGGGCATGTCTGACAGCTCAACGAAACGTATGTCTCAAATTGGTATGAACCAGAAAGTGACTTTATTTCAGCTACTTGCTGCTCGCTGATTTTCACCGGGTGGCCGCCACTGTTTAATAACGCGAGTATTAATGAAGTGAATTCATGGCCCATAGGTACACCAGCAAAAGTAATTGAGGTGCTATTTGTTATGGAAACCACTTCCATCGACGGTTTTCGAATGTCGCTTTTACTTTGCGCCACAACGCTGACCAACGGCGATAACGCAGCTATTTCATTCGCCAAATCTGTGAGTTCTGCGGATTTCTTAGCTTGATGTTGCTCATCAACAGCAATGCGTAACTCCACGGGTGAAGTTAAATTTTCTAAATAAGTCGCCAATTGGCCTTTTAATTTTGCGTCTAACATAGGTTACTCCAATAGACTGATGATGGGCGGTGTCTTTTTTGCCATCAATTGTTTGCTAATTGATGGTAATTGGCTGGCTTGAACACTCTAGCCAGCCCTTACTTAACGCACGCCTAGTGTTAGATTTTGCCGACTAGGTCAAGTGAAGGCGTCAATGTTTCTTCGCCTGGCTGCCATGCTGCTGGGCACACTTCGCCGTCGTGATTTGCTACATATTGTGCAGCTTGCACTTTACGCAGAAGTTCGCTTGCAGAGCGGCCGATACCTAGATCGTGAATTTCAGCAATTTTGATTTCGCCTTCAGGGTTCACTACGAAAGTGCCGCGAAGTGCTAAGCCATCTTCTTCGATCATGACACCGAAATTACGAGTAATTTTGCCCGTTGGGTCGCCGATCATCGCAAATTCAATTTTGTTGATGGTGTCTGAGCTGCTATGCCATGCTTTGTGCGTAAAATGGGTGTCAGTTGATATAGAGTAAACATCAACACCTAGTTCTTGTAATTTCGCATAATGGTCAGCTAAATCGCCTAGTTCTGTGGGGCAAACAAACGTGAAGTCTGCAGGATAAAACATGAAGATTGCCCATTTGCCTTCAATGTCCTTTTCTGACACTTCAACAAACTCGCCATTTTTGAATGCTGTTGCGTTAAACGGTAAAACTTTGGTATTGATAAGAGATTGTGTCATTGAAATATTCCTCGTTTCATTTGATTGTGGGTGACTTCGAGGAAGATAATATGATGGAGGATGATAAGTTTAAATTAATTAAAATCGATTATTGAAATCTATTTTTCAGATTAGATGTGCGGGTGAGTTTTAACGGCAGTTTTGTCACGGGAGGTTAAACGTAAAAAACCGCTCAACACTGCCTATTAAGACAACGTATGAGCGGTGAGAGGTTCTCTGCTAGCGCGAAAGACACGCTAGAATTATAGATTTTATTATACTGAGCAAAACCTAATGCTTTGTTATTTCAAAGCTTAAAACAACATTACTGAGAAAGTGAAACAGTGAGTCGGTCAGCGCTGGCTTTTTCAGTTTCTACAAACTTTGACCATTGCTGCGCCATACCCTTACTGCTATTAAATTTCTCGGCTTCGGCCAATTCATTCAATGCTTCGTTGTATTGCCCTACGTTAAAAAATGCCATGCCTTTAACTAAATGCACCGTGCCTTCGTTCCGTAAACCGCCTTTTCCTAACGCCGCCTCTGACGCTGAAATAGCTTGTTGCCACTTCTCCATGTTGAGATAAATTTGCCCTAACTGCGCGTCTAGTTCGCCATCATCAGACAAATCAGCGGCAGCCTTCATCACAGGTACCGCCTCTTCGTTTTCTTTAGCGAGCACCCAACATTGTGAAAGGAACTTCAAATTTTTAAGGTTCTTATCAAGCACGCCGCTCTCAAGGCCCTTTTCAATTAAACGAGCGCCTTTAAACGGCATTTGGTGGTAGTAATAAAGCTGCGCGAGGTTAAACATATCAGAGCCGCTTTCGATGTAGCCTTGCTGATACGCGGTTTCAAGAATGGCTAATTGCTTTTGCTCTTCGCCTAGTTCTCCGTACATGCCAGCAAGTTGCACCCAATATTTGGGCTTATCAAAATGCCTGACCAATTTCAGCAGCACGTCTTTCACGTCTTCAGATTGCTTTAGTTCGTAATACACCGCACGTTGCAATACATACCAATTTTCATCTGGAATATCGTCTTGTGCTTCAACAATCTCAATCGCTTTTTCGATATAACTCGCGGCTTTATCGTAAGACTTTTGCTGGTACATAGCCTGCGCTTTTAACACGTAGTTTTTAGCGGGTATTTCAGAGTTTGGATTAACCGAGGCATTTAACGTTTCCCAGCGCTCTAAAAAGGCCACTGTTTTGTCAAAATTGCCGCGCATCATGTGCAGTTGCGCCAAGCTAAATAAGGTGCTTAGTTCAAATGACTCTGGGATTGGCTGTTGCTCTACCACGGTTTCAAACGAGGCAATCGCTTCATCAAAGCGCTCAACGTTGTAGTAAA
Organism: Paraglaciecola sp. T6c; assembly: GCF_000014225.1. Lineage (NCBI taxonomy): Bacteria > Pseudomonadati > Pseudomonadota > Gammaproteobacteria > Alteromonadales > Alteromonadaceae > Paraglaciecola > Paraglaciecola sp. T6c. The sequence goes on along the minus strand of NC_008228.1, from coordinate 1,275,022 downwards.
TAAAACCATAGAAGTTATACATCATGGCCAGCTCATAGCTGTTCATTGAACTCGCTTTACCTTTCACGTTATCCAAGGCTTCAAGGGCTTCGTCAGTTTTACCTTCATCTGCCAATTTTTGCGCTCGGGAAAGTTGGTCGTACACTTTCACTCTAAGGGCTGGCGTTCTTCGGGTTTCACGTTGACTGTCTTCTTGTGCCTGAGCATTTTTCATTGCCACCGGCGTGACATTAATGCCCAGACCAATCACTGCACATAATGCCAAACCTAAAACCTGGCGTGAGAGGTTACTGCTTTTTTTATTGTTTAATTTCATCAAGCCCCCAATTAACCATCAATCTGGAAAGAAATACGGTTTTGCACACCAGCCACTTCAGCAGGTTCACCGTTGACTACCCGAGGTTTGTATTTAAATTTAAGTGCTGCATCAATTGCCGCTTGATTAAACAGATCTGCTGGCTGGGCATCTACCACAAACGGATTTTTCACCGAACCCTGCTTCGACACTGTAAATTCAACAATAACGTAGCCTTCGATACCACGAGATAACGCACGTCGAGGATAAACCGGTGCCACTTTCACAATCGGCAGATATTCCCCGTCACCCGATTCAAGTGCTAAGCCGCCATCTAACGATAAACCTTCGTTAACGTCGGCTCCAAAGTCCATTCCATTGCCCTCGGCATTCGGCGTAGGCGAATCCATCTGCGGTTGCTCCATCGCTGGAGGTGGCGCTTCTGGCTTAGGCGGCTTCTTGGGTTTACGATCTTTCTTCTGGGCGGATTCTTCTTTTTTCACCCGCACGAAATCCAGCACACTGCCCTTTGCAGGCTCAGTTAATGCGCTACCACCACTTTTGATCAGTGATTGCATCACGAAAAACAGGCTCAGCGTCACAATGGCTGACAATGCTATCGCTATGAGATATCTAAGCATGATCTAGGGCTCTTGCGCTGCAATCGAAACATCGGTAATACCGGCGGCACGAGAGGCATCCATGACCTTAATTAAGGTTTCGGTAGTCGATTTTTTATCCGCTTGGATCACCACAGTACCTTGTGGGTTTTCCGCATGCAGACGCTCAATATTCGCTTGAACTGCACGCACATCAATTTTACGTTTGTTGATCCATATTTCGCCTTTGTCACTGATGGCTATCAGAATATTGGCGCGGTCTTTCTTGACCGCTGTCGCCGCTTCAGGACGATTCACATCAATACCCGATTCTTTAACAAAAGACGCGGTGACGATAAAGAAAATCAACATGATAAATACCACATCGAGCATCGGTGTCATGTCGATTGCTGCTTCTTCTTCGTCCATCAAATTTTGAAAATGTTGTTTCATAACTGTCTCTTTTAAGGCGCAGTAGGCAGGCTACTTGCGCTCTATTGTCAATGCGTCTTCTAAATGCGTACGTTCTGATTTTGTGGTGCGGGCTAACCAAGTTGAGGCAAACACCCCGGATAACGCACCGACCATACCGGCCATGGTAGGAATGGTCGCTTTTGATACACCAGAGGCCATCGAGCGCGCACTACCTGAACCAGAAATAGCCATAACATCAAACACTTCTATCATGCCGGTTACCGTTCCCATTAAGCCCAATAGAGGGCACAAGGCAACTAGAGCCTGAATAATCGGAATGCCCGCGCCCAAGCGCAGGCTAACGCGAGAAATCATCGCTTGACGTATTTGTTCTGCGTTCCATGAGCGTCTGTCTTTACGTGCTTTCCAGGTGGCAATGGTTTCTTTCTTATAGGCTTTATGCCAGATGAACACGTACAACGCTCGTTCAAGGATCAGCAACCACATGACGAATATTAAAAACCCGATGACCAAGAGAACTTGACCACCTGTTTCCGTAAAATCACGTATTGCTTCGAAAAATTCCAACATAACTAATTACCTTAGGCGCTTGGAGCTGACTTTGTTTCCATGCGCTCAGCACGCTCGGCAATCACACCTGACGCTTGTTCTTGCAGAATAAAGACTACGTCTTTAGAGCGTGTGTTGAGCATCGCGTAGAGCAAGGTCATTGGGATAGCCACAACCAAACCAAGTACGGTCGTCACCAATGCGGTGGAGATACCACCCGCCATCAATTTAGGGTCACCCGTTCCGAACAAGGTAATTGCTTGGAAGGTGTTAATCATACCCGTCACCGTACCAAGTAGACCCATAAGAGGCGCTACCACAGAGATGATTTTGATGATCGTAAGGTTCCGAGACAACTTAGGTATTTCACCCAAGATAGCTTCTGTCAGGTGTAGCTCAAGCGACTCAGTATCCGCTTGTGGATATTTGTCACGCACTTGCATCACGCGACCAAGTGGGTTGTTAGAGGTAAACGTGTCAGATTTGAGCTGCTTGTTTACTTTGGTTTTAATCACAGTCAAAGTGATTAAACGCTCAAGGGCTAACAATAAACCAATTGCGCCAACGATAAGGATGATGTACCCGACTAAACCACCTTGTTCAACACGCTCTTTTAAGCTTGGTGCCTGAACCAATAATTTAAGAATTGACCCGCCAGTTGGGTCTAGACCAAACTCAACTAGCTCGCCATTTGACGCCTGAAGCGCTTCTGCACTTGCGGTATAACGACCAGCAGGCTGACGAATTAACTCGCCAAGTGAGTTAGTTGAACCTTCATAATCAAGATATTTGCCATCAGCAACCAAGGCAAACGTGCCCACGCGCACCACTTCTTTGCTGACTTTAGCGCCGCCGGCTTCAACCACGTCGGCGTTGAAACGCGTGACTTTTCCTGATTCGGTCATTTCACGTTGCATTTCAAACCAAACACGCTCAATTTCTTCTATAGAGGCAAGCTTTGAGCTTGAGCCCATGGACTGTGCCATTTCATCTAGAAACTCTGCACGATTAGGGATTTGAGCGGAGATAACAGAATTAAAGAACTTGCTCTTAGTGTCACCAGCGACTTGTTGAAGTACACCGAACAACTCTTTAAGTGAGCCTAAACGCTTAGTTAACGCATCGTTTAAATCACCTAACTTGAATTCGTTTTCTTCGAATTGCGTTTCTAAGGTTTCAGATGTGCGTAACGCGTTGTCACGGTTTTTGCCTGCATCACGTAGCATCTGATCTTGCTCAGCACGCTTAGCAACAAACTCTTTTTCACGCTGGTTGTTCTGTTGAGTCTGCTGAAACTGACCTTGCTCTAACTGCTTAAGCAGCGCATCTAAATCCAGTGCTGACTCTTTCTTCGGTAACGGATCGGCCGCCATTGCTGAAGTTGCCGTTAATGTAACAAGCAAAGTAAGTGCGATATTTTTAATTAATTGATTCATCTTCATCGTGCTCTTAATCTGTGATCGCAACAGGCAACATCAGTAGGTCTGGTGCCATTTGTTTTTTAGCCATACGCAGGCCTTTAGTAACTTGGGTGCGGTAACTAGACGGTAAGGCATCCCACTGACGAGTTTGCGCATTCCACATACCTTGCATGCTTGCGTCACGCGTTTGATATATTAAAGCGGTACGGCCAACGCGCAGAAAATCAACGTTACGCTCTTGCCCATCAATATTTTGTAAACCGGCGTAAGCTTCTAATGTGCGTCCGTAGTCCATTTCAACTTGGTAGGCTTCCATCACGCGGCGAAATTTCTCAGAGGGCGCCACATCAGCTTTGTCCATCATACTTTTTAAGCCGGCAATACGTGTTGCTCGCTCTTGGGCTAAAAAAGGCACATCAAGAGCAATGAACTGCTCGAGCCCATCAATCATGCGCATCATCAACGGCGTAATTTGACGCTCAATAACACTCACATCATCAATTGCAGCGTTTAAGTCGGCCATTTCCTGTGCTTGGTTCTCAATTTGCTTGCGCAACTGAGTGTTGTATACCTCTAGGCCTTCAGTCTCTTTATTAATGGCTTTGAATTGCTGCAACTTATTATCAATCTGATCATTGAGCTTGTTGATTTTCTGCTGTGAACTCGCTGCTGAGTTGTTGATCTTCGTCGCTTTTTCAACAGCTGGCTTCAGGTATGCATCTTCCTGGGCATTGCCAGATGCAGATAAAAGCAAACTTACACTGAGTAAGCTGGCTGATAACATAGTGGTAGACTTCATTACTCAAACCCTATTTGAAGGAAATGGTGAAACAGTGTGCTCCTCTCGGATCAGTCTATTTCATTCAGAATTTGCGCAAGGATAGGGGCTAGTCGTGGCATTTTTATGACAGCTATATGACGTATAGGTGACAGTAATATTTCAGTATTATGACAGCCTGTTATGGCGCGGTTTATGTGTGCGTGCAAAGCGCTGAATACTCAGCGTACGTGGCTCTTTTTTGCGCTCACTCAGCCTCGAAGCTGTATGTTATCGTTTTGATTGTCAGCCAAATGTGACATTTAAGTGATCCCTTAACTGCTACAATTAACGAGACTTTAAAAGGACATTTAGGCACAATACGCCCCCTTCGCTCAGCCTACTTATTTGTTCTTGTTTTATATCCGGACAACGCTTCATAAATGAACGTGTGATGTTAAAGCAATTAACGAAGCTAATTAGCAACATGGGCGATGGGAGTAACGCGATGACAAAATCGCAGAGTGACATACTGACTATAACCACACATTTACTAGCGGTGACACAATGACCAATTTTCACAAAGCAGCATTAGCCGTCTGTATCCAAGGTGCTCTATTTAGCCATACTCTTCATGCACAGGAAGTACCTGCAGCAAAAGATAAAGGGTTAGAAAAGATCACGGTTACAGCGCAAAAACGTACGCAAAGTATTCAAGAAGTGCCAATCTCAATTGCTACCTTAAACGGAGAGCGATTTGAAAGCATATTTTCAGGTGGTGACGATATTATCGCCCTAGCAGTGCGCGTTCCTGGCTTATACGCCGAATCATCCAATGGCCGTGTAGCGCCGCGTTTTTATATCCGCGGTTTAGGTAACACAGATTTTGACTTAGCAGCCTCTCAGCCAGTTTCCATCGTGATGGATGACGTGGTCAAAGAGAACGTTATTTTGAAAAGCTTCCCATTGTTTGATGTTGAGCAAGTTGAGGTTATTCGTGGCCCACAAGGTACCTTGTTTGGGCGCAACACCACTGCTGGTATAGTCAAGTTTGACTCAGTTAAACCCACAGAAGATTTCGATGCTTACGCCAAGTTAGGTGTGGGTAATTTAGGAACAGTCAATTTTGAAGCAGCTGTTGGCGGCGGACTTGCTGAAGATTTATCAGGACGCTTCTCTGTGTTATCCCAAGACCGGGATGACTGGATAGACAATGGCTTTACTGGCGAGAAAGACGCGATTGGCGGCTTTGACGAAAAAGCATGGCGCGGTCAGCTGTTATTTACCCCAAGCGAAGACTTTTCAGCGTTGTTAAACGTGCACGGCCGTGAGTTAGATGGCACCGCATCGGTCTTTCGCGCTAACGTATTTACTAAAGGCAGTAACGATTTAAATCAGAATTTCGATCGCGACACTGTCTATTACGATGGCGACATCGACGGTAATGGCACAGACAATAACCCGCAAGAATACGAAAACTATGGCGCATCTTTAAAGTTAGAGTTTGGCTTAGATGAAATGTCGTTCACGTCAATTACTGCCTATGAAGAAGCAGAAGGCTCAAGCCTTGGTGATATTGACGGCGGTGTGTATACCAATGATTTATCCACGCCGGTACCTGATGGCCTAACTTCTGCCAATTTCAACTCTGGTTTTGAAGACGTGTTAACGTTTCCTGGCGCCATAGGCTTTAGTGCTGTCACCCAAGATAACTTAGACGACTTAGAGCAATTTACGCAAGAAATTCGCTTGGCCAGCGAAACTGACGATGCCCTTAGCTGGCAAACCGGTGCGTTTTACTATGACTCGTCTTTCAACGTGACGAGCATCGATGGCTACTTTGGCGCGACCACAGTATTCCATGAAAACACCACTTGGGCTGTTTTTGGGCAAACAACTTACGAATTGAACGAGCGTTTGAATGTGACCGGTGGTGTGCGTTATACCCACGACAAAAAATCACTTCGTGTTGGAGAGCAAAACGTCGACGGCTTCGCATTAATCACTGGTGATGCCAGTGTACAAGACTACGACGACATTGATGTGGATGATGGTCAAATCAGCTGGGAGCTAAGCGCTAACTACAAAGTAAGCGATGACACCTCGGTGTTTGCTCGTTTTGCTAATGGCTTTAGAGCTCAGTCGATTCAAGGACGTGATGTGGCTTTTGAAGGTGCACCTTCAGTGGCTGACGCAGAAACCATTAACTCAATCGAGTTTGGTTTTAAGTCTGATTTGTTGGAAAACACCTTGCGCTTAAACGCTGCCACTTTCTATTACCAAATCGACGATATGCAGTTCTCTGCAATCGGTGGTGGTGCAAATAACGTAGCATTGGTAAACGCTGATAAAGGTGTGGGTTACGGTTTTGAAATCGACGCACAATACGTAGCGAACGATTACTTAACCCTTACCGCAGGTTATAGCTACAACAAAACAGAAATTAAAGATGATTCATTAACGTTACTGCCTTGTGGCACAAATGAAGCATTTGGCTCAACAGGTAACTGTACCGTACTTGACCCTCGTCCGAATGGCTTTAACGCTGTTATTGATGGAAACCCTTTCCCGCAAGCGCCAGAGACGATCTTCACGTTCACAGCACGTTATGCGGTACCTTTGGGTAATGATGGTGAATTCTTTGCGTTTACAGATTGGGCGTACCAAGGGGACACGAACCTATTCTTGTACGAATCTGTTGAGTTTCAAACAGACGGCAACGTAGAAGGCGGTTTACGCATCGGTTATGAAAACTTCGAGCATAACTATACCGTAGCCTTATTCGGTCGCAACATTACCGATGAAGAGAACGTAAAAGGTGCGGTGGATTTCAATAACCTAACGGGTATTGTGAATCAGCCGCGCATCTTTGGTATCGAAGCGAAGGTGAGCTTCTACTAAGCAAGCGACAATAAACGGTGGTCTAAATACTTAGGCCCGTTCACAAAAAAGGCAGATAATCATCTGCCTTTTTTATGCGCTCGATATTGGCCCTTATGCTGACGCTGTATCTTTGCGCGTCATCATGACGATGAACAACGCAAGTATGACACCTTGCACTAGTACCCCCTGCCATGTGGCAGAAATACCCAACCAGCTTATCGAAACATCTAGTGGAAATGCATTGATGCCAATGATCGCAGCTTCTTGCAGTGCAGAAATCCCCTTGCCCGCCAAAATAAAGGCCAATATCAACATAAAGTAAGCGCTCATAGAGAAAAAGCGGGCGATAGGTAACTTGACGGTGTACTTAAGCATCAGCCAGGTGATCAGTGCGAGTATGGCAACCGCAGCGACGAGTCCGTACCACACAAAGCTTACTTGGCTGCCATCCCCTACCGATTGAGTTAACAGTGACTGATAAAACAAAATTGTTTCGAAGACCTCTCGATAAACTGAAATAAACGCCAACCCAGTTAAGCCCCATAAGGTGCCGGTGCTTAAATGACGTTCGACGTTGTCATTGATGTATTTCTGCCACACTGATGCTTGGGTTTTGCTATGCATCCAATAACCGACGTAAAACAAAATGCCGGCGGCTAATAAGGCCGCGCCGCCTTCCATGAGTTCTCTTGATGCGCCACTGATCGTGATCAGGTTTTCAGCCGCCCACCAAGTGACGCCACCAGCAATAAGTGCTGATGCCCAGCCAAAATGTACGTAGCGGATGGCGTCTTGGCGCTGGGTTTTTATCAGTACGGTGATGAGCGCTAACACGATAAGCAGTGCTTCTAACCCTTCACGCAACAAAATGATCAACGAAGCCGAAAACATGGCGTTGTTCGATAACGTCGCTGAGTTCAGTGTGTTATCGACTTGTTCAAGCTGCTGCAATATTTGTTGTGATTCAGCGCTTACCTGTTGCTCATTATTGGGTGAGCTCAGCACATTACGGAAATTCAACAACTGCTTTTCTACCGATTTTCGTAAACCACTATCTCTGGCGTCGAGGTTATTTTCGATCAGTTCAAAACCATCTAAATAGGCACTGACGGCGAGTGTTTGTGCTTGCGCAAAATTGCCTTCGTTGTAAGCATCGACAGCGGCGATCAGGTTGTTTTTTGCTGTGGCGATAGGCGTATTGGCTTGTCCAAAAAATATCTCTGGCGAGGCGCGCCACTGCTCAACTTGCACCTGGCTAATCGCATCATTTTGCGCTGCAATTTGTACTGGATTATTGTTTATCCAGCGTTGCAGGGGCAGCGTCGGTTTAACATCTAAATCATTTCCCGCCGCACCTTTAAAGGCCAAACTGCCAGCATAAAACGCTAAAGACCAACGCTGCTGATCGTTGAGCTCGGTAAACGCGCGCATTGCGGTATCGTCCAGCCCTGCGCTGATAGCGTCGTAAAGCCCCAACAAAGAACGATTTTGTGCGCGCTCTTTTTCAGTAAAGTCTGTTGGCTGAGGGCTAAACGACTTCGCTAGTGGACCGTCGCCTTGACCGGCTGGGCCATGGCATGCAGAGCAGTTATCAACAAAGAGTTTATCTATTTCTGCTTGAGGCAACAGTTGCGCTGGCAATTTTAGCGCGGGCGACATGGCTAATAACTCTTGGCGAATTTGTAATGTCAGGCTTTGAATTTTCCCCATTGCTGACTTAGCTAAAATAGCCTGCTGCAGTGCTTGGGCATTGGCGATGACCGACGTTTTCTGTAAATCAAAGTCACTTAGCGCGGCAGTTTGTAATGCCTCCGCCTTTTGCAAAATTAGCTTGGCGAATTGTTGCATTTCAGCAAATTCGTCTTCGCTTGATACTTCACCATCGACCACGGCTTCTGAGTAATCAACACCTATGTATTCCGCCATTTGTAAAATCTGACGACTCTCTTTAACCGCATCTAGTTGAGAAGCTGATTGAGCTAAACTCGGCGCCGATTGAGTAAGGCTCAGCATGATGCAGAAACTGAACGCCAGCTCAGCAAAGAGTTGACGACGACTTTGCATAAGATGAACGAATGAAACCAAAAAGCGTTTAAAACAAATAGCAGAAGAGTACAAAACTAAAACCTTAACGTTTAAGTGTGTGAATGCGTATAGCGACATCTATACGGCATACCCAAAACAAATGAGAATAATTATTATTTTACTTTTAACCGGCCATCGAAGCAACGCTTTCAGCTTATTGCCGCAGTGCTAAAGTACTATGTCTGTTTCAGTGCGCGCGCCCTATATTCATTGCTGTCACTTAGAAAACAACAACTAAAGAGGACATCATGAATATAATAAAAGAATGTTACAGAATACGAATATTGGCGCTGTTAATGTGCTTGGCTCTGCCGTTCAATGCATTTGCCTGTAAAGACGCAGTGGTATTAGTCCATGGCAATACGGCCACACCTGCCAGTTGGGATAACACCTATGATCATCTGCTAGCTAATGGCTACAGTAGTAGCGAAATCTATAAACCGGATTGGGGTTCGAAGAACTGCGCCGCCTGCAACAACCATAGCGGCAGTGAAGAAACGCCCGTGCGCCAAGCAATACAAAGTGCTCTAGCCTCATCCTGTACAGGCAAGATTGATGTGATCGGTCATTCGATGGGAGCAACATTAGCCGCTCAGCAAATTGATAAACTTGCCATTGCCAACCGGGTAGATACCTTTGTGGGGATTGCCGGGGCATTTTTAGGCCTTAAAAGCTGCGGTTATTACCCGTTTAATGTGTGGAGCTCTACTTGTGGCTCAGCGGGATTATCCGTAGGCAGCCCATTTTTAGACAGCATTTATAATGTGCCGCTAGCTTCAAAAGTATATTCGATTAAGAGCTATATTGACCAAATTGTATGCTCAACCGGTGGCTGCACTGTCGGCGGTGTGCATAGTAGTCGTATCGTGAATGAAGACGCTACGTTCAATTACGCATTAGGACATTTTGGTTTGCAAACCGACACCGCCGTAAAACAATACGAGCTAATTCAGTGAAGTCACAGGCAAAAAAATAGCCGCTAATGCGGCTATTTTGAAAACCAAATATGATTAGAAATCGTACTTATAGCTCAACTTAACCGTTGTGCCGATAGAGCGAGTTCTAACTGAAAGGCCACTTTGTGTCACTTCTTGGTCTTCACCCAACAGATTTTTAACCGTTAATTTAACGGTAGTGTTAAAATCTGGGTAGTAAGAATACGTCGCATCTAACGAGTGAAAGGGTTGCTCAAATGAGTCGTCACGACCATTAATACCCGATGCGAGAATACGCTCACCAAAGGCGTTATACACCAAAGAGCCACTGTGGTTGCCGTTCGCAGAGTCATAGCTAAGTTGCATGTTCACAACATATTGAGAATGACCTGTCATACGTTTTTCTGTATTGGTTAAGTTACCTGCTGAAGCAGCATCAATCTGCACTTCTGAATCACTCAAGGTAATATTACCAGAGGTAAAAAAGCCATCTGATACAAAACTCAAATCATATAACCATTCAGCTTCGACACCGTATACTTCCGCGGTCTCACCGTTCGTAAAACTAGCGGTGTAACTTGAATCACCTACGTTCAACACGGTTTCAATTGGGTTAGCAATGTCTTTGTAGAAACCTGAAATAGCTAAGTTATCGCCGTCATCAAAGTACAACTCGTAACGCAAATCGAAGTTTTTCAGCGTGGTTGAGCTCAACGTGGTGCTGCCCGTAGTACGGATATCCGTTAACGGGTCGTTGTAACCTACTGGAACAACCTCTCTTAAATCAGGGCGTACTACCGTTTCTCCGTATCCGAAGCGCAGCTGGTAATCTTCGCCACCCACGTAGGTCAAACTCAAGGCTGGATAAAAATCATCATCGTTAACGGTACCGTTAAGAATATCCTCTTCGCTGTAGTAGTTATCAGAATCTTCTTTGGTAAAAATTAAGCTCGAAGACGATAAAGACACTTGTTTGAATGATTCATAGCGCAAACCACCACTTATGCGCCAAATACCTTTATAGAACACATCGAAAGCCGCATAACCGGCATCAATTTTTTGCGCCGCTAAATAGTCATCCGCTTCTGGTGCGATAGGCTCATTGAAGTTAATCAACATATTGGTGTCGATGAATTCGTCGGTCAAATAGCTGCTTAACGACAAGATATCTGACTCATTGTCATTCACAACGATTGATGAATTGGTGTTATCGAGGAAAAAGCTAGATGTGGTATACAAACGCGCTCTGTCTACGAAGTCCCAACCGCCTTTCAACTCCACTTCGAAATTCTTGAAGGTAAGAGGAAGCGTGACGTTTCCTCCCCAAGATTTCATGTTGTCTTCCATGTCAACGAACTGATAGTTAGCTCGACCTTGGGCACCATCAATGAACGAGCCAGTGTAAGCGCCGTTGTCGTAGGTGTCAGTGAATTCATAGGCCACATTCAATGGGTTGTTTGTTTCAGCGCTTGATTCGGTGTACTGCCAATCAACGCCAACGCCCATGTAATCTAAGAACGTATGCTGACCGCGAAATTGGTCAACATCTAACGTGCGCTCTTCGAAATTAAAACTATGAGTGCGGTCTGCTTCATTATCAGCGGCGATAGTAATGTTTTGACTCGGATTCTGTGAAATAGAGATTTGCGATTCATCTTCATTATCTTCGATGTAAATCTTGGTGTAGGTCAGGCTATGGGTGTCTAATTTGTAACCCACGCTGACTAAGCCGTTCAAACGCTCTTCTTCAGTCGTCATTTCTGATGACGCAACGGTATCAAAACAGGAGTTTTGTACGTCTTCTGCTGTCACCAACTGGCTAGAACAATTATCGATAGGGGTTGCACTTGTCACCGCACTGGTGCGGTCGGAATATGTCCATTTGTTGTCGTATGCAACCGACGCTAGGAATCCAATTTTTCCATCGAAAAAATCTTCATCAAAACTATTGCCAATGAACGCTTGAGCAGAATAGTTAGGGTCTAACGACTCATCTATCAGTGCTAAGTCGCGAGGCAGTGATTTCGCCAACGTTCTATTTAACACTCGAGCTTGATCCGCTGCAGATGTGTCACCTGTGACCAAATTATCTTTGTTGATAATATTCGCTAGGCTAAAGTCACCACGATAATAAGGGATGGCATCTGTGAGTGTTTGCGGGATCCCCTGCTCGTTCCGATCATAGGTATACCCATCGGAGTTATTACTGTTGGCCTCAATACCGACTTGAATGCCCGATACAAATTCTGTCGGGATGGCTTTTGTTCGAATATCAACGTTACCGCCACCGAATGCTGCTGGCATATTGGGCGAATAAGCTTTTTGTACAGATAGACTTTCAATCACGTTGGCAGGAAAGATATCTAGCGGTATGACGTTTCGGGTTAAATCAGGGCTGGGAATGCTGGCACCGTTTAAACGTGCACTTGAATATCGCTGACCAAGACCACGCACATAGATAAATTTGCCATCGACCAGCGTGAGGCCTGTTACCCGGCGCAGTGCCGACGCAGCATCACTGTCGCCAGTACGTGAAATTTGCTCAGAGCCTAATATATCCGCAACGAAGGCTTGATTTTTACGCTCTTCGATAACGGCAGCAGCGGTTCCCTGTAGTCGAGAACCCGTTGCTACAACTTCTTCCATTACCTGGCTTTCTTGCGCGACTGCGCTTACTGCACTCACCAAAAGCCCGAGTCCTACCGAGTAGGCGACTTTTTTAAGTTTGTATTGATTGCTCACCTTAAACTCCTAGCTATAAATCGAAAAATAGGCGCTCCTAGGCGCCTATTTATCTTATGCAAATTGGTTACTCGTCAGCAGCTGCGTTGGTAAACGCATCGTTTGCCCAGTTGTACCAATCAGAAGAAGTGTCAGTGTCAGATACCGCACCTATGTAGTCAGTTGACTCAAAAAATGCATCTAGTGTAGAGGCATCAAATGCTGAAATAGTAATATCTGTGCCAGTCGTTAACGTTGCAAAGCCATTTGCAGCAAGTACGTCAGCATTGCCACCAACGACTTCACTGTCATTCGCTTCGAACCATTCTTGAACCGTAGTTGAATCACTACCAAAGGTAACGGTTTCGTTGCCAGCATTAGCTAATTGAGCACAGGCTGCTACTGAGTTATGGATAGACGCTGAGCCGTTAACAATAACTTCAGCGGCGTCACCACTGTAATTAATACACCAGGTTTGCGTAGCAACTGGCTTAACCAATAATGTGTTGTACCAAGTAGCTGAAATCATATCGTCTAACTTCATGGCGATTGACTCATCGTCATCACGAATAGACAAGCCATCAGTGGTCAATACGGTTACATTAGCAATCACAGGCGCTGACGCAGGCGCTTCAGCTGAAGACGTTCCTTTAACCCCATCAGACTCGAAACCGCCGTTACCCATGTTCACGGTCACGCCATTTGCATTAACCACTGTACCTTGCTTGATAAGAACGTACTGCGCACGCCCCTGCCAACCTGCATCAATGTCTAAGCTGTCATCTTGAGTATCGGTAATAACGATGTGCTTAAGGTCAACGGCACCGCCGAATAATTCAATACCGTCATCGAAGCCTTGGTATATATCGATATAGTCAATTTCAGTCCCTGAACCAACAGCAAACAAGCTGAGCGAGTTCAAATCGTTTCCGGCTTCTTGGCCTGCTGGTAAACCGCCTGCATAATGAATTTTAACGAATTTAAGCGTACCGCTATCGTCAGCGTTGTCGCTACCACCGTAATAACTGGTTACGCCTTCGCTCTCTGCGCTACAGGTATTTGCACCACGCTGAGCATCGGTACATTGGTCAGTAATACCGAAACCGTCGATCATCATGCCGCCCCAATCACCGTACTGAGCACCATTACCGACTGAATCAAGACGTGTAAACGCATTCACTGAAGTAAATGTGATTGGGTCAGCTAGGGTTCCTTCAGCTTCAATATTCGCACCACGATTCACTAATAAGAAAGAAGTAGACTGGTTAAAAGCAACTGTTGCACCTGCTTCTACAGTCAGGGTGGGGCCGTCAGTTTCGATAGTGCACGTTCCGCCGTCGGTATTACAACCTTCACCAACCACCAATGAGCCTAGGAAATAATGCACACCATCATTGCTCAAATCATCAAGCGTCACGTTTGTTGTAAGAGGGTTACTTGCGCTAACGAACGTGGTTGAGTAAGAACAATCTTGGCCGTCATACGTACCTTGAACAGTCTCGCCGCTATCATTCTCGTAAGAGGCACAAACGTTAGTTGTGCTATCGCCACCACCTGTAGTCGGGTTGGTTACGCTATTATCAACGCTATTATCGATGACTGTCGGAGTCACTTTTATATCTCCGCCACAACCAGCAAGTATTAGAGCAGTCGCTACTGCAGACGCGTTGAAAAAATTCTTAAGTTCCATGGTGTTCTCCGATAAACGAGTGATTTTTTAATGTGTTTTAAAATTTGCACGAAGATTACCGAAGCTCGGTGACATTTTTGTTACATATAAAAACTGTCAGAAAAGTTTAATAAAAGTGTCACGAACGAAGTGCTGCGACGAAAGGAATAACGCGGAAATTTATAAAATATGTTTAATTTCAAACATCTAGAGAGAGTCATGGGCAATATACGCTTTTCGCCTAAAAAGCGCAGTGTCTAAGACGTAGACTGTTTCACCGATAACTCGTGAGAAAACGCAAATGAGAACTCACTGCCCTCTCCGACTTTGCTTTTGATACGTAAGCGAGAGTTATGATGATTGAGCACATGTTTAACAATAGATAAACCTAACCCCGAGCCACCTGTTTTACGCGAGCGCGCTTTATCGACTCGATAGAATCGCTCAGTTAGGCGACCTAAGTGTTTGGCCTCAATCCCATAACCGTTGTCAGTGACCAAATACGTTGCTTGGCCATCCACTAACGACCATTGCACGTGAATTTTGCCGCCTTCTTGGGTGTAGTGAATGGCATTAAATAATAAATTGGAAAACGCACTGCGTAATTCAGTTTCGACACCGTAGACTTTCAGACCTTGGTCAACGTCCATTGTGATCGTATGCTGCTTTGCGCCATTGAGGGTATCGGCTTCAATCTTGATCGTATTGAGAATTTGCGGCACATCGACAATGTTTTCCGTAGAGCGCTCACTACTGGCTTCGATTCTAGATAGCACTAATAGCTCCTCGATCAAGCACTGCATGCGCGTGGACTGAGAGCGCATTTCTTCAAACGCTTTTGCCAAAAAGGCCTCTGGGATATTAGTCGCCCCTGGCAGAGTCTCTAAATAACCATTGATCACCGTTAAAGGTGTTCGTAGCTCGTGAGACACATTAGCGACAAAATCTTTGCGCATTTTCTCTATTTGGGTGAGCTTGGTAACGTCCCTAATCAAAAGCAGTAAATGTTCATCGCCGTAAGGCATAATGCGATATTCAAGAATACGCTGATCGTTTACCGGAGACGGCACTTCTATCGGCTTTTCATAATCTTTGTTGTGATAAAACTCGACAAATTGTGGATGGCGCACCAAATTGTAAATTCGACGACCTGCATCGTCAGGCCAGCGTAGCCCTAACTCAATTCTAGCTAATCGGTTACACCAAATAATCGCTGCGTTTGCATCCACCACGACGGCGGCATCAGGCAGCGCTTCGGACCCTTCTCGGAAGCGTTTAACTAATAACCCTAGTTCTTTGCGTTTAGCGCGGTTTCGCCTTTGCAGTGTGTAGATACCGTCGTATATATGCTCCCACACGCCATTGACTCTGGGAGGCGTAATTTTTTTACTCTGCCACAACCAATGGTTTAGTCGATATATATTCCAGTAATGGCTCGCCAAGAGCAGTAACGCACCAATAGCGACTGCTAAGCTTGGCTCTGAGAAATACCAGCCAAGTAAGATAACCACCAAAAAGTAGGCCGCTAAACGGCCTAGGCTTCTAAGCCATGAGAAAGGGTAATACATGGCAGCAACTGTTCTCCTGTGCAGCCGACGAATACGGAAGTTTCAGTATAGACGGGCTAGATTACACTTTTACTGAAAAGCGGTAGCCTGAGCCGCGAACGGTTTGAATCATGCTGTCATGCCCAAAGCGTGATATCGCTTTGCGCAAGCGACGAATGTGTACATCTACAGTACGGTCTTCCACGTATACATTTGTACCCCAAACGTTATCCAGTAATTGCTCACGGCTATAAACCCGCTCGGAGTGCGACATAAAGAAATGCAGTAATTTGAATTCAGTCGGGCCCATATCAAGCGGCTCATCATTGGCGGTCGCACGGTGCGAAACAGGATCGAGTTTTAAACCATTGAATTCAATAAGTTCATCACTAGATGTAGGCGTAACGCGACGAATAACCGCTTTTATTCGGGCAACCAATTCCTTGGGAGAGAATGGTTTTGTCACGTAATCATCAGCACCTGAATCAAGCCCACGCACTTTATCTTCTTCTTCGCCCCGGGCCGTTACCATTATAATGGGAATATCACGGGTAAATTCATGTTGCTTTAAACGCTTCGCGAGTTGTACACCGCTGCCACCTGGCAACATCCAGTCCAACAAAATAAGGTCCGGGTATGGCTCAACGACCTTTTCCAAGGCGACATCAAAATCTTCTGCCTCAATCGTTTCATAGCCAGATTGCTCTAAGACAAATTTTAACATTTCCCTGATCGGCGCTTCATCTTCAACCAGTAATACTCGTTTGGCCATTTTCATTTTCCTGTTCATGACAAAGTCCGCAATTATTCGTTAGGTCTGTGACATTTTTATTAAAGTTACCATAAACAGCGTAATAACCTTGCCTAAAACACTTAAGTAACCCTAAGTTTTTGTCATATTATAGAAATAAAGCAAATATTTTCAGTTACTTGTATTTCATTACAAGGAGATTGCAGTTCGTTACTGTGACTTGTTAATTTAATCCATAGGGCATATTCTTAATTTTCATCTATCTCATGGATTGGCATATGACTAACGAAAAAAGCACATTATCAAAGAAACTTTTGACACGTGTGCTATCGGTGTACTTTATATTGACCCTTATAGTCACCGTGGGACAAATAGTTACCGAGTACGTAAATGCTAAGAGTCATATAGAAGGTGAGCTTCAAACATTAAAAAACACCTTTAGTACCAGTTTGACTAGAGCCATGTGGGAACTAAACATGGCGCAGGCTAAATCGATTGCCACAGGGTTAATGGAATTACCCATAGTAGAAGGTGTACAAATCCGTGACGAAAACGGTCAGTATATTGCTAACTTAGGGCTGACCTCAGAGCAACCCGAATCCCCTATCACTAAAGGTGTGGTAAAAGATCATACGGGCAGCACCTTTGGCTATAGTTTTCCTTTAATTTTTGAGTTTTCAGGACGTACATCATTGGTCGGTGATGTCACCTTGTACTCCAGCGCGCAAATAATTTTTAGCCGTATTGAAGTGGGTATATTCTTTCTTATTGGTAATGCGATTATCAAAACCGCGTTTCTAGTGTTTTTGTTTATGAGCGCTTTTCGCACCATGCTGACGAATCCCTTAAATGAGTTACGCCAGCAAATTTCAGACTTTGATATCAATGACTTAGAGTCTTCAAAATTACATTTAAATGTGCCTGAAAAAAATGAGTTCACGGTTTTAGAGCAAGCCTATAATAGCTTGGTTGACGGCATGGTGGACTTTCAAAAGCGCCTAAATGGGACACAAGCCGAGTTGCGAGAAGCCAACCGAATGCTGGATGACCATAATATATCGCTAGAGCAAGAAGTGGCTAAAAAGACTGCGACATTGAGCAAGATCATGCTCGATTTGGAGCAGCAAAAAGACGAACTGATAGTGAACCAACGAGAGCTTCGCCAAGAAAACGAAAATCGTCAATTTATTGAAGACGAGCTACGCAAAAGAAACAGTGAGTTAGCGTCGTCCATGGATACCCTTCAACTGGCTAAAGATCAGTTAGTCGAATCAGAGCGAATGGCATCACTAGGAGGATTGGTTGCCGGTATAGCCCATGATGTAAATACCCCGTTGGGCGTCGGCGTAACGGCCACCAGCTTCTTGCAAGAGAGATTAAATACGTTGGAGAAAGCCTACCAAGAAAAAACCTTGACTGGCAGCACAATGAACACATTTTTGTCTGATGCTCAACAAACCATTACCTTGCTTACTAACAATTTAAATCGCGCATCAAACTTGATATCGAGCTTTAAACAAGTGGCTGTTGATCAGGCAAGCGAAGCTGAAAGAGAAATCGACTTAAAAGAATATCTCAATGAAATTATTCAATCATTAGCCCCAAGCTTGAAGAAAACCCAACACATCATCAATATAAGTTGCCCTGACGACGTTGTTATTGTTTGTGCTCCGGGTATGTTGGCGCAAATTTTTACCAACATGGTGATGAACTCTGTCATTCATGGCTTTGAAGATATGAGTAAAGGCACTATCGACATTGCAATAACCAAGCAACCTGAAACGCTAACCATTGATTATCGCGACAATGGCAGAGGTTTGCCGAAAGACTCATTAGCTAAGCACTTTGAAGCTTTCTACACTACTCGGCGCGAGAAAGGCGGCAGCGGTTTAGGAACACACATCATGTATAATTTGGTTACCCAAACGTTAAAAGGTGATATTGAAGTATTCAGTGAGCCAGGTGAGGGTTTACGATACGTACTGACTATCCCGCTACATTCTTAACGCTAGATTTGGCAGTTTTGCATAAAGACTGCTAGGCTAGCGACCGTTTTTTATTTATCCCCAATTGTTTTCATTCCCTTATCAACGGACATTACTTTTATGTGGTTCAAAAACCTAAAACTCTATCATTTGACGCAAACTCTCGACTTAACAGAAGAAGACATACAAGACAAACTCGCTGAATTCCCCTTTCGCCCTTGTGGCTCGCAAGAGCTAGCAACTATGGGTTGGACATCGCCAGTTGGCCAAGGCGATATGTTAGTACACAGTGCGGGCGGCAAGTTTTGGTTAACGTTGAAGAAGCAGGAGCGGATCCTGCCAGCGGCAGTCGTGAACGCCGAGTTAGCGGACAAAGTGGCACTAATGGAAGCTGAAACAGGCTCAAATGTAGGTAAAAAAGCGCAGCAGGAAATGAAAGAAGAGATCATTCAGCGCTTACTTCCACAAGCTTTTACTAAAAATAGCTTTAGTCACGGCTTTATCTCTACTCAAGATAACTTAGTCGTAGTTGACGCCAGTGCAGATGGCAAAGCTGAGACTTTCTTGGCCATGTTGCGAAAAGCAATTGGCTCATTGCCGGTTGTGCCCCTAGCAAAACAAAGCGTGCAGGAAGAATTAACGCATTGGTTAACGGACGACTCTGTGCCTAATGATGTGGTGATTTTGGAAGAAGCGGAACTTCGCTCTATGGAAGAAGACGGTGCGATCGTGCGCTGTAAAAACCAAGATCTTGGCAGTGAAGAAATTGCAAATCACTTGAGCGCTGGCAAAACCGTGCAAAAAATTGCTATCGAATGGGATGAAACCTTTAGCGCATTGTTACAAGAAGACATGGCAGTTAAACGCCTTAAATTCACCGATGTCATGACAGAGCAAAATGACGACATTCCTAAAGAAGATAAATTAGCTAAAATGGATGCCGATTTCGCCTTGATGTCTGCTGAAATAGTGCGCTTTTCAAAGCGCTTAGTTGAGATATTTAATCTGCAGCAAGATCAGGAATAAGCCACAGGTTTTAAAAACTAAAAAGCCAGCATGATGCTGGCTTTTCGCTAATACACGTACTTGGGCATTAACGCCTTAAGCGAATACAGCAATGGCGCTATCGTAAAGCTCTTGATACTCATCTGATTGTAAGACTGTCAAGTCTGCCAATATCCCCTTTTGCACCGCTAAATTGAGCAGAGCGTCTTTCTGTGAGTCATATAAGCCTGCCATAACCGCGCCTAAACGAGTGAAATCAAGATAGGAAATCATATCCGTCTGGACTGACATATCGCGCCAGTTTTCAGCAACATTAACAAATTCTTGCTCGAAGCCCCATTCACGCATGATGCTTGCACCAATTCGTCCAGCTAATTTATCGATCGCCACATTTAAAAAGGTAGGATTGGCAAACACTTCCGGGTGACGTTCGGCTTCGGTCAAAATCGGTAGTACACCAATATTGTGGACTAAGGCAGCAAGGGTCATGGTGTCTAAATTAAGGGTGCGATTTTTGGTTTCTTTAACGTGCAGTTGCATAACCGACATCGCGGCCGCAACCACTTTCAGGTTTTGTTGCCACACATTATCCAAGTAGTTTTTCACAATATCGTTTTTAGAGACAAACAGTTGCTCCATGGCTAGCGCAGTCGCAATATTCTTTATCTGACGTAAACCGATACGTGTAACAGCTTGTGAGGTAGACGTTACTTTGACACTTCTACCCATGTAAGAACTGTTGGATATTTTGATCATCCGCGCGGAGAGTGACGGATCTTGGCCAATGACATCAGCCATGGCATTTAGGTTAATATTCGGATCGTCCGCAGCCTTTCTAACTTTCAAAGCAATTGCGGGAAGCGTTGGTAGCACTAATGTATCGTTGTTTATTTTTTCGACCAAGATGGTTAATAACGCATTTTCTGTAGACATTTTCCAACCTATTGTGTGTCACTCATTATTTAGCCAGTTCACTTACTATAGCAACCTAGCACCAATCTGCATCCAAGCGTTTGATATAATTGACTAAGCTAAACATCTTCAGCCAGTATTTTCTCATTCGCAACGTTCAAATAATCCTAACATAGAATATTCATTTAACGATCAGTCTTTAGCAGCATCTCAAAATTGAGCTAATTTACTCGAAGCAGATGGCATGTTAAAAGGTTCTTTTATTTTGCAATTTTAAGGTTTTGTTATGTGGAAAAAGTCCATTGTCAGCGCAGTATGTTTCGCCGTTTTTGCAACCGCTTGTGCACCTTCGTCAAATAAGGCTCCCGTACCGACTCAAGCAGTAAGCGATTCATTATCCGGCCTCACTGTGCTTGCTAATAGTAAAGACCGATTAGACATATATCAATCAGTGCCGTTAACGGCCGACCTCTCCTCCCTATCGGCGAATCAAAAGCAAATGCTAGGCCTGCTTATTGACGCAAGTAAGATAATGGACGATTTATTTTGGCAACAAGCTTATGGCGATAATAAAGAGCAGTTCTTGAGCCGCATTGCCAATGAGAGCGGCCGTCGCTTTGCCGACATTAATTATGGTCCTTGGGATAGATTAAATGGTGACAAGGCGTTTTTAAGCCAGACCAGTGAGAAACCGGTAGGTGCCCAGTTTTATCCTGAAGACATGAGCAAAACTGAGTTTGAAAAAAGTGAATTTGCAGATAAAACAGGGTTGTATTCCATGATTGTTCGTGACCAAGAAGGCTCATTAAAAGCCGTTCCTTACGCCGAATATTTTGCCGAACCATTACAACAAGCAGCGAGTCTGTTAAATGAGGCTGCTGAATTAGCTGACGATCCTGCTTTTGCCAATTACTTACGCTTGCGCGCAGACGCTTTACTTAGTAACGAATATCAGAAATCTGATTTCGCTTGGATGGACATGAAAAGCAATCCAATTGAATTAGTGATTGGCCCCATTGAAACTTACGAAGACCAGTTATTTGGTTATCGAGCAGCGTTTGAAGCCTACGTGCTACTCAAAGATTTAAGTTGGAGCGAACGCCTTAGTAAATACGCGGCTTACTTACCTGAATTACAGACTAATCTGCCCGTAGGCGAAGCCTATAAAAAAGAGATGCCTGGCGCCAATGCTGATCTCAACGCTTACGATGTCATTTATTACGCAGGACACTCAAATGCGGGCAGCAAAACAATTGCTATTAACTTACCGAATGATGAGCAAGTGCAACTAGAAAAAGGCACTCGACGTTTACAGTTAAAAAATGCGATGCGTGCAAAGTTTGAAAATATCTTGTTGCCGATTGCCAATGAGTTAATGGTCCCAGAGCAAAGAAAGCATATTACCTTTGATGCGTTCTTCGCCAATACCATGTTTCATGAAGTGGCTCATGGGTTAGGGGTTAAAAATACAATTAATGGCAACGGAACGGTGCGCCAAGCATTAAAAGAGCACGCCTCAGCGTTAGAGGAAGGTAAGGCGGATATTCTCGGCTTGTACATGGTTAGTCAATTATTGGACAAGGGCGTTATCACTGAGGGAGAAATTGAAGATTACTACACAACCTTTATGGCGGGAATCTTTCGCTCAGTTCGCTTCGGTGCTAGCTCTGCCCACGGCAAAGCAAATATGATCCGCTTTAACTTTTTCCAAGAATATGGCGCTTTTAGTCGAAATGAAGAAGGGTTATACCAGGTCAACATGGCCAAGATGAGTAAAGCCATAGATGCATTATCGCGGTTAATTTTGACCTTACAAGGTGATGGAGATTACGCAGGGGTTAGCCAGTTGGTGGCTGACAAAGGGCTGATTAGGGAAACGTTAGCAACAGATTTAAAACGCCTAACAGATGCAAATATTCCGGTGGATATCACCTTTGAGCAGGGCAAAAATATACTTAAGTTGAAAATGCCATAACTTAATAGCTTGATATTTATACTATAGATCTACTCTTGCTGTGCTAAATTTATCTTTATCCGAGTCGGATGGACGAAACTTTATCACTAGCAATCAATCTCTTTCAAAAAGCACAGAACAAGATGCCGCCGAGCTGCTGTACCAAAACAGCATAGGCGGCATTCTTGTTTCGCTGTTCGCTGCGACCATGCTGGTTTTCGCTTTTGACAATACCAACTTAGTGACATTTAAACACACTTGGTGGTGGGTGATGCTTGCTGTCATTTGTGTTCGATTGCTTGATTCAATTTGGTGGCGTACCAAACAAAAAGGGCAAAAATACGACGGCCACCGCGCAACGCTCAGATTTGTCACCGGCACATTTGCGACAGCTGCAATGTGGTGTATTTATTGTTTAGGCGTCTACGCTACTGCCGACACCGTCGAATTAGCCAGTACCATCATTATTGTGGCCGCCATGGCAGGCGGTGCTGCCAGTGTCTTAGCGGCTCATAAAAAAACGGCAATGGCCTATTCAGTCATATTGCTGGTACCATTTTCAATCGCCCTGCTCCTTTCCGATGATGATTACCGTCAAGTGTTGGGAGTATTGGGATTATCCTTCGGATTGGTGATGAGTATCAGCGCTAAAAAGGCTGCTGACTTTACTACCCAAGCGATTCGATTAAAAAATGAAAATGCCTCATTAGTACAGCACATGGAAACGCAAGTAGAAAAACGTACGCGTAAAATCTACGAGCTTTCTAATCTCGACCCTCTTACTGGTTTATTCAATCGCACTGCTTTTCTCAATCACTTGAAATTAAGCCTTCAGGAGTGTGTAGAACAGCATCAGCCAATGGCACTTCTGTTTATTGATTTAGACGGTTTTAAAAAAATTAATGACACCATAGGCCACGATGCCGGTGATCAGATACTGACTCAAACTGCGTTACGTTTGAAGGAGCATTGCAAAGATCATCAACTATTGTGTCGTTGGGGCGGTGATGAATTTTTAATTGCGTTACCCAACACTCAGCAAGCATCTGCGGTGGCTCAGTCAAAAGCATTGATAGATTATATCTCAGAGGCTTATACCTACGATAATGCGCAACTCTCATTAGGCGCGACCATTGGAATATCCCTCTACCCGCAACATGCAAGCGACGAGTTAAAGCTCATTCAACTTGCTGATATGGCAATGTATTATCAGAAGAAACGCGCTATATCGACCTCTGGGGTATTTTCAAAAGAATTAGGCAGCAAATTAACCCGGGAGCAATTTTTAAAAGATGGTTTGGCGCGCGCCATAGAAAACAAAGAGCTTAGCGTGTCCTTTCAACCCATAATGGCCTCGGATAACAGCGAAATATGTGCGTTTGAAGCATTGCTACGCTGGCAAAAAGAAGATGAGCATATTTCACCCGTTGAGTTTATTCCGATTGCTGAGCAACATGGGTTTATCCGTAAAATAGGCACATGGGTGTTAAATAAAGCCTGCTTTGTCGCCGCATCTTGGCCTAAACCGATTGCCGTAAGTGTTAATGTGTCGGTCAGTCAATTGCAATCTGATGATTTCATCACCATTGTCGAAGAAGCCCTGCTTACTAGTGGCCTTGCGGCTAATTTGCTGCATTTAGAAATAACGGAATCTGTCTTTTCGTTTGACAAAGACATCATGATATCGCGCATTAAGATATTGCAAAGTCGCGGCATTAAGGTCTCAATTGACGACTTTGGCACCGAGTACTCTTCTTTATCAGTCATGCAAGACTTGGCGGTTAATACCGTTAAAATAGACCGTTCATTTGTCAACCGATTAGATTCTAGTGGGCTAGCAATTGTTCAGGCTGTTATCAATATTGCCCATGCATTTGATTATTTGGTTGTTGCTGAGGGTGTGGAAACGAAAGAACAAGCCCTTGCGTTGCAAAAATTAGGCGTGCATTTTTCCCAAGGGTTTTACTTTTCTAAACCCATACCTGAACACAAGGTGCTGCAGTTCATCAAAAAGCCGTGTGCCAAATTAACAGATGACATCGCCATTCTGACAAAGGTATAACGATTTAGGGTATAACAGAGGACGTACCCTGGGTGCATAAAGCAAGCGAAGCATTTCGCTTCGCCTTTAATTATCTTTATGTCACTTTCGTTTTATCGATGCTATTACTCGATTTTTAATTTATCGCTATAAGGCGGCCAGCCAAGAGGCTTACCTGCCAGCACATGTAAATGAATGTGATAGACAGTTTGCCCGCCATATTCATTGCAATTCATCACTGTACGAAAGCCTTGCTCAGCCAAACCGTGCTCTTTCAATATATGAGAAGCAACCCAAGACAAATGCCCGACCACTTCACGATCTTCTTTTTCAATGTCATTGATGGTTGCAATGGCCTTCTTCGGTATCACTAAAAAGTGCATCGGTGCTTGGGGGTTGATATCCCTAAACGCCAAAGACATTTCATCTTCATATAAGATCTCAGCGGGGATTTCTTTATTAATGATTTTAGTAAAAATTGTTTCACTCATACTAATACTCCTTTTTCGTGATGATTACGCGAAAACAAACAACAGCAGAATAACGCCAAGCAACATGCGGTAGATAACAAACGGCAGCATACCAATACGCGAAATCCACGCTAAAAACAGGTAAATACACGCGTAAGCACTGACAAAAGATAAAACCGCTCCCACTATTAAGGCGTTCCAATCTACCGCATCAGGGGCGCTGACTAAGTCTAACGTGGCTAGAAGGCCAGCCCCAAGGATCACCGGTATTGACAGTAAGAACGAAAAACGCGCTGCGCTTTCTCTATCAAGCCCTAGCATTAGGCCAGCGGTCATCGTAATACCGGAGCGTGAAGTACCGGGTATCAAAGCAAGCGCTTGTGCCATACCTACGATGAGGGCACTTTTCCATGTCATGTCATAAATGTGTTTATTCAAGGCCGCTTTTTTATCGGCATACCAAAGCAATAAGCCAAAACCGATTGTGGTACAGGCAATCACCAATGCAGAACGGGCGTACTCTTCAATAAACGCTTTACCTGCAAAACCAAAAATAAGCGCAGGTATCGTAGCAATAATCACCCACCACGCTAGTCTACTGTCATCAGTTTGGTTTTTACTGAAACCAGAGCCAAACCAGGCCACCAACATACGGCCGATATCGCCTCTAAAATAGATCATGACGGCTAATAAACTGCCCACATGAACGGCAACATCAAACGCTAAGCCTTGGTTTTCCCACCCTAACAGCACGGACGGTAAAATAAGATGAGCAGAGCTCGAAATTGGTAAAAACTCGGTAATGCCTTGGATAATAGCAAGGATAATAATTTCGGTGAGAGTCATTGGCGATTAGCGCTCCATGTAAATTTGATAGGCCATAACTGTTGTTGGGATTTATCGTATTGCTGCCATAAGGAAAGGTAGCTTTTATTCGCTAGCGGATGCTCTACTTCAGGTGCAATTTCCGCTAAAGGCTGCAACACAAACGCATTGTAGAGGATCTCAGGGCGTGGAAGTTCCATCGGTGTTTGAATAATGACATCATCGTATGTCAGTAAATCAAGATCTAACGTTCGCGGAGCAAATTTTTTGCTTTCGCGGGTGCGCAGGTTTTCGGTTTCTATTTTCTTTAAGCGCTCTACCACTTCAATGATGGGTAAGTGAGTGTCGGCCTGTACCACTAAGTTGTAAAAGTTATTTCCATCGAATCCAACGGATTTGCTTTCGTAAACCGATGATAAAGTGAGTTCACCAAACGCTGCATACATAGCATCAAGACCAGCACTGATATGCTGCTCTCGATTAATGTTACTGCCAACACTGATGAAAATAGTATGCTGAGGTGCTTGTGCACTCATGTGTCTTTGCGCTCACGAGTAAACTCGACCGCGACATTTTGAGCTGAAGGTAAAATGTCAGGTTTGCTCAATTTCAAGGTCATTTTTTGCACAGGAAATTGGCTGAAGACTTGGTTGATCATGGCTTGAGCTAGCGCTTCAATTAACGCAAATTGACTCTTTGCAGCCACGTCTGTCACAGCTTGTGCTACCTCAGCGTAATTCAGCGTATCGTCAACATCATCGCTATAGGCAGGCTTTTGTAAATCACTAAATAACACTATATCGACCAGCAATCGCTGCGTCGCATCCCGCTCCCAATCGTACACGCCTATTAGAGATTGTACCTCTAAGCCTTCAATGTAAATTTTATCCATGAAAGATCCGCGCTGTTATTGGTTAAATTTTAAGGTAATCTTGGTGAATTGTACCTCGTTTACAGAACATAAGTACATGACGTCACTTAGCATTTTACTCTTTTGTAGCGCTTATTTGTTGGGCTCAATATCCAGCGCAGTCTTGATCTGTCGCGTGTTTATGCTGCCCGATCCGCGTAAAACGGGCTCTAACAACCCAGGAGCGACAAATGTTTTACGCATTGGCGGTCGGCTACCGGCAGCCTTAGTCTTTATTTTCGATGTGCTAAAAGGAACCCTTCCAGTATACGTGGGGTATCTGCTAGGCATGCCTCCAATCACTCTAGGACTAGTCGGCATTGCTGCCTGCTTAGGGCACATCTACCCTTTGTATTTTAATTTCAATGGAGGAAAAGGCGTCGCCACTGCAATTGGCGCGATGCTGCCATTGGGCTGGGAGTTAGTCAGTTTACTATTGGCCTGCTGGCTCGTGATAGTCTTTATCACCGGGTATTCGTCTTTGGCCGCGATTATTTCAGTCAGCGTGGCGCCTTTTATCACATGGTTTGTCAAACCGGCTTACACAGCACCAGTCACCATGTTATGCATACTGATAATTGTGCGCCACAGACAAAACATCATTCGTTTGATGAGTGGCCAGGAAAGTAAGATATGGGATAAAGGGCGAACGAAAGAATAATTCCACAAGGCGAGTGTTATCACCTAACTAAAAATGTACTCAGTAATTCTCAGTCTGTTTAAAGCACCAGCCCTTAACGTTAAATGGCTGGTAATTCATCAAGAGACCAGCGAGGTTGAGCCTTGGTGGCTAAGCCTTCAGTTTCGCCAGCTTTCAATCTTTTGAGCCCTGCATAAGCAATCATAGCGCCGTTGTCGGTGCAAAATTCTAAGCGTGGGTAATACACGGTGCCATGTAGCTTTTTCATCATGGTTTCAAATTCAATGCGCAACTGTTTATTAGCACTTACTCCGCCTGCAATAACCAAACGTTTTAGCCCTGTTTGTTTAAGTGCTCGCTTACACTTAATAGCGAGGGTGTCTACGACTGCTTCTTGAAACGCGTAAGCGATATTGGCTTTGGTCTGCGCTGATTGATCTGAACTACGAATGGTATTGGCTGCGAACGTTTTTAAACCGCTAAAGCTAAAATCCAGTCCTGGACGGTCGGTCATAGGGCGAGGAAACTTGTAATGCCCTGCTTCACCTTGCTCAGCCATTTTAGCTAACAAAGGCCCACCGGGGTAATCTAACCCTAAAAGCTTAGCCGTTTTATCAAACGCCTCACCTGCGGCATCATCCACCGATTCACCTAAAATTTCGTATTGCCCGATACCATCAACGCGAACCATCATCGAGTGACCGCCGGAGACTAACAACGCCACAAACGGAAACTCCGGTGCGGGTTCATCTAACATAGGGGCCAGTAAGTGGCCTTCCATGTGATGCACCCCAACTGCAGGCACATCCCAAGCAAACGCTAAGCTGCGAGCGACAGATGAGCCAACTAACAAGGCGCCTACTAAGCCAGGTCCTTTGGTAAAGGCGATACCGTCAATATCATCCTTTGTGCAATTGGCATCAAGCAATGCTTGCTTTATTAAAGGTACAATTTTGCGCACGTGATCACGAGAAGCCAACTCAGGTACCACACCGCCATAATCGGCATGCAACTTTACTTGGCTATAGAGTTGATGAGATAATAAACCTTGATGTTCATCGTAAACAGCAATGCCTGTTTCATCGCAAGATGTTTCAATACCAATAACGCGCATAGTAGATGTGGTGTTCCGTGTAATGTTAGGCCGCGCATTCTACCTTTCTCATGATGATTTCACCATATTAGAGTGAATAATCCGCGACTAATCTAATATTTCCTATATCGGGTCTTTACATTGTTAGCGTATATGATTAAAATTCCGCACCATTTTTAACCGAGCCGGTTATTTTTTGCGCTGGCAGACAAAGTATTTATTTTTGAGGTGAGATTTTAATGCCAATCGTTAAAGTTAGAGAAAACGAACCATTTGACGTAGCGTTGCGTCGTTTTAAACGTTCATGTGAAAAAGCAGGTGTTCTTTCTGAAGTTCGTCGTCGCGAATTTTTTGAAAAGCCTACTTGGGAACGTAAGCGTAAGAAAGCAGCTGCTAAAAAACGTCTTTTGAAGAAGTTGTCTCGCGAAAACGCACGTCGCATCAGATTGTACTAATTCTCTCCTAGGGTGTTTAACGTATTAAACGCCCTTTGCAGTTTTATCTTAGGTTCATTTTAAGTATTTCTTCGAGTCAATTTCATGTCCTTGTTAGATGATTTAAAAAATGCCCAAAAAGACGCAATGCGTGCCAAAGACAAAGTTCGTCTAGGTACTATTCGTATGGCGTTAGCAGCGGTTAAGCAACGTGAAATCGATGAGCGTATTGAGCTCAACGACAGCGATGTCATTGCTCTGCTTACTAAGATGGTAAAACAGAGAAAAGACGCTGCGAGTCAGTTCGAACAAGCCAATCGTCAAGATTTAGTTGATGTAGAACTTACTGAAATTGATATTTTGCACACTTTTTTGCCTCAGCCTTTGAGCGAAGAAGAAGTCAGCACCTTGATTGACCAAGCAATGGTTGAAACACAGGCAAGCGGAATGCAAGATATGGGTAAAGTAATGGCTTGGTTGAAACCTAAGGTTCAAGGTCGAGCTGACATGGGAAAATTAAGCGGTCAAATAAAAGCCAAGCTAGCTTAGCTAGACCTCTTGAGTTCGCCTTAATCAATATTAAGGCACCCAAATATCTATTGAAATCAAGCCGCATTTATTTGCGGCTTGTTTGTTTATGCAGACCAAGTATAGTGCTTTTTTGCATCCCTCATGCTTTGCCCGAATAAATTGAGAAGTTGACATGAACGGCCGTATACCTCGTGAATTTATTGATGATTTAATCGCTCGCACCGATATTGTTGAGGTGGTAGACAATCGCGTTAAGCTCAAAAAAGCAGGTAGAAACTATCAAGCATGCTGCCCTTTTCATAATGAAAAAAGCCCCTCATTTACAGTAAGTCAAGATAAACAGTTTTATCACTGCTTCGGTTGCGGTGCCCATGGCAATGTTATTTCTTTTTTGATGGAATATGACCGACTTGAATTCCCAGAAGCCATTGAAGAACTAGCGCAATATCACAGTGTTGATGTACCTAGAGAAAAAAGCTCAACCCCCGCTCCTACTGCTGAACAAAAACAGCAAAAGGCAGATGATTATGAGCTTATGGAAACCATATCCCGTTATTTTTCTCAGCAACTTAAAGTGCATAGCGATAAAGACAAGGCTATCGACTATTTAAAAAAGCGCGGCCTAAGTGGTGAAGTCGTTAAGGCCTTTGGTATAGGGTATGCCCCAACCGAGTGGGATGCGGTGCTCAGTACCTTCGGCCGTACGCCAGAGGCCCAACAGCAACTGCTTGATTTAAAGCTGATTACTGAGAATGATAATCGCCGCAGATTTGATTTCTTTCGCGAACGTATCATGTTCCCTATTCGCGATAAGCGTGGCCGCATAGTTGGTTTTGGTGGTCGAGTGTTAGGTGATGGTACGCCTAAATACCTTAACTCTCCTGAGACGCGCATATTCCATAAAGGCAACGAACTTTATGGTTTCTATCAAGCGAAACAAGCACATCGCAACTTGCCGCGAGTCATGATTGTTGAAGGTTATATGGATGTGGTGGCCCTCGCCCAATTTGATATTAAGTACGCGGTCGCATCTTTAGGCACAGCCACTACCCCTGAACACATACAAATGCTATTTCGCACTACCAGCGAGGTAGTTTGTTGCTATGACGGCGATCGAGCTGGGCGAGAAGCAGCTTGGCGTGCATTAGAAAATGCCTTGGCATATCTAAAAGACGGCGTTGAAATGAAATTCCTGTTTTTACCCGATGGGGAAGACCCAGATACTTTGGTGCGCCAAATTGGCAAAGAAGCATTCGAGCAAAAACTGGTGAGCGACTCTGTACCTCTGTCTAAATTTTTCTTTGATAATTTACTACAGCGTCACCATATAGGTAGTGCAGAAGGTAAAGCGGCGTTAAAAGCAGAAGCCATGCCGCTAATCGAGCAAATATTAGGGGATAATCAACGGGCTATTTTAACCTCTGAGCTCAGTACGCACATGGGTGATAGAAATCGCCACCGCCTAGAGCAAGACGTAGCCAAAGCGAATCAGCATAAAGCAGGCGCAAAACTGGACTTTACCGCTTTAAATAAAGCCAAGATTTCCCCTATAAGGATGATGATCCGCTTATTACTTGACCAGCCAGGGATTGCTATCGAGTGTCAACATGCTAATCCCGCAGCACTGGGCGATATGCAAGTGCCAGGCCTGGACTTTTTAAACGAACTGTTTCAGTTCTGTTTAGGTAAACCCTCTGCCAATACCGCCCAAGTATTGGAGCATTTTAGGGATCATCCTCAGAGTAAGAATCTCGCTAAATTGCTCGGCTGGGAATACGCTGAAGAAAACCAAGCATTGGTATTTAAAGATAGTTTTGCCAAGTTACTGGATTGGCATTTTAAAAGTAGGATGGACGAGCTCATGTCAAAAGCGCGCTTAGGAAATCTCAGTGTAGATGAAAAACAAGAGCTGAACCTACTTGTAAAAGAACAAAAATGACCCAACATCTAGCCCAAGGGTAGTCGAGTCTGCTATACTGGCTAATTCGCTACAGCCTCGAGCCCAAGCAAAGTATTTAGCATTTTGAGCCGATCAATTGGTCCTCAGGGTGCAATTTTAACCCAAATCGAGAAGTGTAAGGTATATGGTGCAAAGCAAGCAGTCGCAGATAAAACTCCTCATTGCAAAAGGTAAAGAACAAGGCTACTTGACCTTTGCCGAAGTAAATGATCACCTGCCTCAAGACATAGTTGACTCGGATCAAATCGAAGACATTATCCGCATGATCAACGACATGGGGATCAAAGTGTTTGAAAACGCTCCTGATTCCGATGAACTATTGATGCAAGAAACCACGACAGATGAAGAAGTCGCGGAAGCCGCCGCCCAAGCCCTAGCTACGGTAGAAAGCGAGATTGGTAGAACAACAGACCCTGTGCGTATGTACATGCGTGAGATGGGTACGGTTGAGCTGTTAACTCGTGAAGGCGAAATTGTTATCGCCAAGCGCATCGAAGAAGGTATCAATCAGGTTCAATGTTCTGTTGCAGAATACCCTGAGGCAATCACCTACTTGCTTGATCAGTGGGACATGTTCGAAGCGGAAGAAATTCGCTTAAGTGACATCATTGTTGGTTTCGTTGATCCTAACGAAGCAGACAATATTGCCCCTACCGCTACCCACATTGGTTCTGAGTTATCTGAAGAAGAGTTGGAAGACGAAGATGATGATGGCGACGATAGCGATGATGAAGACGAAGAAGAAGAAGATACAGGCCCAGATCCAGAAGAGGCCCGTGAGAAGTTCTCTGAATTACGTGTTCAATACGAAAAAACGCGCGATGTAATTGCATCTGAAGGCCGTTCTCACGCGAAGTCACGCAAAGAAATTGATGAATTAAGCGAGATTTTCAAAGAGTTCCGCTTAGTGCCCAAGCAGTTTGACCGTATGGTTAAAAACATGCGCAGCATGATGGATCGTATCCGTGTGCAAGAACGCATCGTGATGAAACACTGTGTTGCTGCGGCAAAAATGCCTAAGAAAGACTTCATCAAAGCGTTCTCTGGAAACGAAACCAGTACTGATTGGTTATTCGAAATTCTTGCTTCTGACGCGCCTTATGTTGAAGAGCTTAAAGTACATCAAGAAGAACTAGAGCGTAGCATCGGTAAAATGAATGCCGTTGAAGACGAAACCGGCTTGATCATTGCCGACATAAAAGACATTAACCGTCGTATGTCAATTGGTGAAGCGAAAGCGCGCCGTGCGAAGAAAGAAATGGTGGAAGCTAACTTACGATTGGTTATCTCAATTGCGAAGAAGTACACCAACCGTGGTTTACAATTCTTGGATCTGATTCAAGAAGGTAATATCGGTTTGATGAAAGCTGTTGATAAATTCGAATACCGTCGTGGTTACAAGTTCTCGACTTATGCTACGTGGTGGATCCGCCAAGCAATCACACGTTCGATTGCAGATCAGGCACGGACTATTCGTATTCCTGTGCACATGATTGAAACAATCAATAAATTGAACCGTATTTCTCGTCAAATGTTACAAGAGATGGGCCGCGAACCAACGCCAGAAGAATTGTCAGAGCGCATGTTAATGCCTGAAGACAAAATCCGTAAGGTGTTGAAAATTGCTAAAGAGCCCATTTCAATGGAAACCCCTATTGGCGATGATGAAGATTCACATTTAGGTGATTTCATTGAAGATAGCACCATTGTGCAGCCTCTTGACTCTGCCACTGGCGGTAGCTTGAAGAACGCCACTCAAGAAGTATTAGCAGGCCTAACCGCCCGTGAAGCGAAAGTATTGAGAATGCGTTTTGGTATCGACATGAACACGGACCACACGCTTGAAGAAGTCGGCAAGCAGTTTGACGTTACTCGTGAGCGTATTCGTCAAATCGAAGCGAAGGCACTGCGTAAACTACGTCATCCAAGTCGCTCTGAGCAGCTACGCAGCTTCTTAGACGAATAATGATCACGCATAAGCAATGCGCTTGTGTCTTGTATTAGCAAGTACAAAAAACCGGATTCAATATCCGGTTTTTTTTCGCTTATTTTTTGTCGCCTGCAATATGGTAAGTATCAAGACATACAGCTTTAACGTTCATCAACGACTCCATTACAAATCATAAGTAGGATTGAGCCACATCGCAGGGTACATAGATCGCGCCGGACACAAAAAAGCGGCATAAGTTAAAACACTTAGCCGCTTTAGGTATGCTCAGTTTTTTAGCTGAATTTTAGCAATTCGTTAAAAATCATCACCCTTAACGTAAGGAATTTCATCTTCGAGTTTTTCTAGCTTATGAGTGATAGCCAGCGGCGAGCCAGTGTTACGTGCCAACCAATAGTAGGCAGTGGGAACCACAAACAAGGTCAGTAGCGTTGATACAAGCACCCCAGCGAATATCACCATGCCGATAACGGTTCTGCTTTCGGAGCCTGCACCACTTGCAAACACCAGTGGCAATGAGCTAAAGATAGTAGTGAAACTGGTCATCACGATAGGTCTAAGGCGCAGCATGGCGGCGCGTTTAAGGGCTGATTCAAACTCAGCACCAGCATCACGTAGTTGATTGGCAAATTCTACAATCAGAATGCCGTTTTTGGCCGCAAGTCCAATCAACATCACTAAGCCAATTTGGCTGTATATATTCAGCGTCATTCCCGCAAAATATAGTCCGATAAAGGCCCCTACTAACGCCAATGGCACAGTGAGCATGATAACTAACGGATGCACCCAACTTTCAAACTGAGCCGCAAGGATCAGATACACGATGACCAAAGCCATTAGAAAGATAAAAATAATGGAGTTACCCGACTCCTGATAGAGTTGAGACTCTCCCTTGTAATCTACCGACACACCTTCCGGTAATTCGGTATCAACAATATTATTTAGGTAAGCCAGTGCTTCGCCCACCGTGTAACCGTCAGCCAAGTTTGCACTGATGGTGATACTGCGCATCCGATTGTAGCGATTCAAGCGCGAAGACGTGGCTCGCTCTTCCACTTTCAATAGGTTATCCATTGGGATCAATTCGCCTGTCCTAAATGAGCGCACGTACAAGTTATCAATACTCTGTGGGCTGCGATAGTCCTCACGGCGGCCTTCTAAAATCACATCGTATTCTTGGCCACGATCTAGGAAAGTCGACACACGGCGCTGGCCTAACATTGTTTCCAACGTGGTGCCAATATCGCTCACCGATACCCCTAAATCTGCTGCACGCTCGGTATCGATATTAATCAAGAGTTGCGGCAACGTTTCTTTGTAATCTGAGTCCAACCGCAGCAAGTTAGGGTTTTGGCGGGCAATTGACAGAAGCTTATCCCGCCACTCAACCAGCTCTTCATAAGTATTCCCCTGAAGAACAAATTGTACTGGACGCCCGACGCCTCGCCCGCCCAAACTTGAGCGCATGATTGCGAACGCTCGCACATCAGGGATAACGGATAACTTTTGACTGATTTCATCCATTAAATCAAACGTTGAGCGTTTTTTCTCATCCCCTATTGGGGTGCCTACAATGGCAATGCCTGCACTACTGCCAAAGCCCGGTAATCGAACGAGAACCCGTGTTGCTTCTCCGCTGTCTAAATACGGCAGAATGATCTCTTCTACCTTTTTCATGCTTCTACTGTTTTCTTTAAAGCTTGCGCCCTCTGCCGCTTGGATCTGTATAAAGAAATTGCCTCTGTCTTCTTTTGGTACAAATTCACTAGGTAATATTTCCACCAATCGTAATAAACCAACAACACTCACCAGAATAAGCAACGCCATCAAAATAGGTTGATGAATGGTTTTGCCAAGCACCCTGAAGTAGCTGCCTTCAAACTTGGTGAACGACCTGTTCATCCACGCATTTAACCCTTTAGAACTTTTAGTTTTTGTTAATAGTTTAGAGCTCAACATAGGTATCAGCGTTAATGCAGTGACACTTGAAAATGCCACTGCTGCCGCTATTGCCAAAGCGAACTCGGTAAATAGCCGACCTATATTTCCTTGTAAAAACACTAAGGGTACAAACACCGCGATCAACACTAGTGTTGTTGCTATAACAGCAAACCCGACCTCACGCGCTCCACGATAGGCAGCTAATAACGGCGGCTCACCTAACTCTATACGACGTGAGATATTCTCAAGTACCACAATGGCGTCATCCACCACCAACCCGATAGCTAACACTAATGCGAGAAGCGTTAATAAGTTGATAGAAAAGCCCAAGGCGTACATCACAGTGAACGCGGCGACTAACGACACAGGTACGGTCACCGCAGGGATGATCGTCGCACGGATATTGCCAAGGAAAATATAAATGACTAACACCACCATCAACATCGCAATGGCTAGTGTTTCATATACTTCGTTTATTGAGGCTTCAATAAACACTGAGGAGTCATAACTAGGTACAATAAAAATATTATCCGGCAAGGTCTGCTGAATTTCATCTATCGCTTCTTTTGCCGCTCTTGCTACTTCTAATGTATTGGCTTTCGATTGCTTAGTAATACCTAAGCCAATCATGTTCACGCCATTACCTCGAAACTCTGTTTCGTCGTCTTCTGCGCCTAGCTCAACCGTAGCCACTTCCCCTAAACGGATAAGATATCCGTCAGCGCCAGCTTTAACAGGAAGTTTTGAGAAATCATCCGGGCTTAAATAACTACGCGCAACACGCACATCAAAATCTCGTTGATCTGACTGCACTTCTCCCGCGGGGAGCTCCACATTTTCAGCCTGAATAACCTGCTCTATGTCTGCAACGGTAATACCTCTAGCCGCCATAGCATTACGATTAAGCCAAACTTTCATGGCATAACTGCGACCGCCTCCTAACCGCACATTCGCCACCCCCTCGGCTACAGATAATCGGTCTACCAAGTAGCGGTCGGCGTAATCGGTCAGCTCCATAACACTCATGTTGTCACTGCGCAGGTTATACCAAACGATGACGTCATCATCTGAGGTTGATTTTGATACCTCAGGGGGATCTGCCTGATCAGGCAAGTTATTCAGCGCCCGGCTTACCCGCTCACGCACATCGTTTGAAGCGGCGTCAATGTCTCTGGAAAGGTTAAATTCTACATCGATTGAGGACCGTCCATTTCTGCTGGTCGACTCAATATTTTTAATCCCTTCTATACCACTGATACGGTCTTCTAATAATTGGGTGATCCGGCTTTCGATGATGGCTGCTGATGCGCCGGTATAGGTTGTGTTAATTGATACAATGGGAGGGTCAACATCTGGGTATTCCCGCAATGACAGAAACGTCACAGCAACAATCCCGAATACCACTAAAAGTAAATTGACGACCGAAGCGAATACTGGGCGTTTGATGGAGATATCAGATAACAACATTACATTTACCCTTGAGATGTGTGCATAGATAGCACATTAACATCCGAGCCTTCGCGCAGACGAAGTGCACCTTGAATCACAACTTGCTCGCCTTCCTTCAAACCAGACGTTATCTGTGCAATACCCGGTTTTCGCAAGCCGACTTTCACTTCCTTACGAGTCACTTTGTTGTCTTCAATAACAAACACGAATTGCTTATCTTCAATGGGGACTAGAGCGCCTTCCGGTATTGTCAGCGTCTCGAGAATTTCTTTTTCAAGATGAATTTGCAATAACATGCCTGGGCGAAGTTTTAACTCTTTGTTATCGATAATAGCGCGAATTTGAATAGCGCGAGTGACAGGGTCCACACGGGACGCAATACTGGAGATCTCACCTTCAAATGTTTCTCCTGGGTATGCCACCGATGTAGCCGACACCTGCTGACCTTTACGTACGCTGGGTAAATGCGACTCAGCGATAGTGAAGTCCATTTTGATGACATGTAAATCATCTAATGTTGCAATTAAATCCCCAGGCATCACCAAGGCCCCTAAACTGACTTGACGTACGCCTAGCAATCCGCCAAATGGAGCACGCAACTCTAGTTCTTCTAACTGTGCCTTAGCGACTTCTAATTGTGCTTTGAGGGCTTTTACGTTGGCTTCTTGTTCATCTAATAACTGGGCAGAAGCAACACTTTTTTGTGCTAAGTTGTCGATACGCTTTAACTGGCGTTTCGCTTCTTGTAAATTAATGTCGAGTTCATTTAATCGTGCTCGTTCTTCACGGTCGCTCAACTTAATCAGTAGCTGGCCTTTCTTAACCAAATCCCCATCGTCAAATTCTATACTTTGCACAATGTCTGACTTTTGCGCCGTCAACATAACAGATTCGTTCGCATTCGCGGTACCTAGCGCTTCCACCGTCACAGGAAACTTTTCTTTCACCATAGTATAAGCAGTCACAGGAGTCGCACTCGGCTTCTGCCGTTGCTCCTCTACTTCAGTGGGCAAATACAAATAAATAAGCAAACCACTCGCCAAAATCAGCGCGATTAGAATGGGTGAAAATGAAATTCCTTTGGACATGGAGAAACCTTTTTATACGTTAAATTTTGAGTGTATGCTTTCTACGACTAAAGCCGTAATTTGGCTCGATAGTACGTTAAATTACTGCACTTACTTAGTAACATTTACGCTTTCTTACACTTTTTTACTACGCAAGTTATTGAACTGAAAAGTATGGTATTTCACCGCATTAGAGTTTGTGATAACGCACCAAAAATACGCAAAACATGCCCTTTTATCGAACATTCTGTCTTCTACCACACGAGATAACATGGCTAGCACACTCCGCTAACGCTACACATTTGCGGGCGCAAAAAAAGGCGCTCTTAATGAGCGCCTTTGGTGTGATTTTACAGCTCCATTTTGGAGCCGTTAATTAACGCAATATCTGCTAATTAATTCACTGCACAAGCTGAACGGGTACACATACGTTGGAGTAATCTAACGTCTGTATAAGTGACTTGACCATCGTCATTAAAATCGAAACTCATATCGATATCCTGACGAAGCTGAATCGCTCTTGTTAAAGCACGTATATCCATCATATCCACGTCGCCATCACCATCCCAATCTCCTTTCACTGCAACAACGGCATTCGCATTAATCTCACTATTTTCCGCTTTGGTACCAACATTAGCTGGTAAAGAAGAGGTTGCAAACAGCTCGATTGGACCACCAGCATTATCTTCAGTAACAACTAAGCTAAATGTTAGAAGTTGAGTGTTATCAGGATCTTGTAACGTGAAGCAAAGTTGTGAACCGGACGCAATATCACTTCCAATGTCACCAATAGGCTCACCAGCTCCCACGTAGTGAGTTGTCAAACCTGTCAGCCCATCTACTGATTCAAAACCAATCGATGTTCCTAAGGTATCAGCTGTAGCATGAGACACATTATCATAAGTGAATATGATATTAGGTTGGTCACCCTCAGCTTCATTCATAAAGACAACTTGGAAATCAAGAACATCTGCATCGCCTGAGAAAGGACGCATATCATCCCATTCGACTATAGTGACAGCCGAGCCTGCCGTCGCCACTGTGATCCCCGACCCATTCGCGACATCGAGTATCATGTCACGCCATAGTGGAGCAACCAGACCATTAGCCGGTGTCTCATCAGGCATGAGTTGGTTCACCCATGGAGTTGCACCAGCATCTCCCGTAAACGTGATAAACCCATCATCGGTCACACCAATTGAGTCGTACAATTGACCAAGGAATGACGCTGGCACACTAAAGTTTGCCGTTGTGGTATCACCATCAGCATCCGAGAATCCAAGACCAAATCCGGCTAAATCAATATAACCAGATCCTTGGCCAAAGTTAGGGTTTGCACACAATGGATTGTTTGCATTAGTTGAAGCAGTATAAGACGCCGTTTGTCCTTTAATGGATTCTTGAACCACATTCCATGTTAGGGAACCGTCATCAGCAACGGTGCCATCAAGCAAAGAACCTTCAACTAACTCTACACCTGCTGGCAAGGCTAATGAAATATCGTATAGACGATCGTCGTTTGTAAAGTTAGGTCCTACTTGTATAGCGTAGTCGATAACATCACCAGCCATCAGAACGTCATCTGAGCCCCCTATGACTTGTACGTCATCAGCGATCCTATCTAACTCCACAATAACAAGACCAAAATTACCTGCAGATTCAGCACTAGAACCCACATCAAACGCACCATAGTATTTATCACCTTCGACAGCGTCGATATCCCAGCCAACGCGAATGTCAAACGGAGTAATAGCAGGGATAGAAGAAGGAGCGTCTACAGTTAAGTTGTCACCGACTTCTGCGTCAATTATTGCTGTAGCAATCATAAATTCATCACTCGCATCAGAGGCTGAAGCGCTCCAATTCTGAATGACAACCCAATACATACCTTGCTCTGGTTCAGTGACTTCTACTTTCTCTAAAGCAGTTGCCGTTGCACTTGACCCAATAATCTCACTTGCATCTGGAATGCCGTTCTCATTGAAGTCGCGCACCAAAAACAAATCCAAATCAGGTGATTCAGAAGCCGTTATCTCAGCGACCAAGTATTTAGCGTCTTCGGGAACCATCATAGGAATAATGTGAACACCGTCGTTCAAATCATCTAGAGCACTACTGTTATTGCTATCTTCTGGAATGCTCGCGACGGCATTTGTCGCTTTAGTCAGCCCATAAGAACGCGCCGTAAAGTCATTGATTTCCACCGCTAATATATCTGAAAGGACACGCGTATCTGCGTCTCTGTCAGCTGAAATATTCATGGTGTCTGGAATATTACTCGTCGTAGCAATTACAGCCACAGGCAAATGTAAATCAGGCGAGCTATCAGAGGTAAGATTCACTTGACCAAACAAGAAGTCTTGACCGCTCTGGCTGGCTGAAGCAGTAACCGTAATTTGCTGACTTTGACCGGCTAAGATATCAAACGATTCAGGACTAACTGTGACACTCACACCATCAGATATGCCTACTCCTGATACAGTCCATGAACCGTCTTTCGTAGCGGTAAATGTTCTTGTCCAGCGACATGCTCCAACGCAGTTATCATCCGCCATACTAGGAATGTTAAGGGTGCGTGGATCGCCACCATCATTTGGATTTGCAGCTAGGTAATTAGCCCCAGACTCATCCATGATAAGTCCGGTTTGATTGGCTAAATTAACCTGAATACGACCAGAGCCCATATCAAACCAATCAGCAGGAGTAACGCCATCTTCTTTGCGCATATTGGTGGTTGCAGTCATCATCAATGCTGAACGCACATTATCAGGCGACCAACTAGGATTTGCTTCCATTAACAATGCGGCTGCGCCTGCTACATGCGGGCTTGCCATTGACGTACCACTTAAGAACGCAAAATCGCTAGGATCAGCTACATGTCCATCATGACCAAACTTTTGATCCGCTGAAGCGGCATAAATACTAACACCAGGCGCTGCTACTTGTGGCGTAATGGTGCTAATGGAGGGATTAGGCCCTCTAGAGGAGAAATCAGCAATATCATCCCCTTCACTTAGAATTAACTCACCTGCAGAAGCGGTAATGGTAGCCATGTGACCTTCGCCACTTGCTAGCCAACTACGTAACATGTCCGCTTTTTCAGCATTAATGTGAATGCCAGGAATGACATAAGCGTCATTATCGACTGTGCTGCCACCGCCTAGTACGTTACCTAAAACAAATCCATCTGCACCACCAGCGGCGACATTTTGTGCTTTTGCGACTCGTGCAATTGCACCTCTATCACAAAGCACTATTTCTCCGCTGAAGGTACCATCAGGAAATGGTTGTAAGCACTGGGCTGGATCGCCATCGGGATCGTTAGCATTGCTGTAATCACCAGCATAAACGATGGAAGCTGTGATCCCACCAGAGTTACTGTTACCGGTTAGCGTGCCTAACTCAGTATCACCGCCAGTAAACTCGCCTATCTCTTTGGCATAATCTATTTCACGACCGTGAGTAGAGGCAGCAACGGCAGTATACCAAGGGGCATGCTTTGATGTCGTTTCCGCATCTGGGCCTGAGTTACCAGCAGAGGTAGCCACAAAAATACCCGCGTTTCTGGCTGACAAAAACGCCATATCCACGTCACTGCTCCAAGGGAACCCACCACCACTGATAGAATAGTTAATGATATCGACGCCATCTTCAATTGCATCATCAATACCCGCTAGAATAGCGGCACCAGGGCAATCTCCATAGGTATCTCCTGCATCAGCGCGCCCGGGGTAACAAATTTGATAGGCAATGATGTTAGCGTGGGGCGCAACACCCGATATTTGACCAAATTCAAACTCACCTGGAATACCGTCACTTTCTTCGCCTTCACCAGGCGTAAGAACAGGCACATCTAGCAATATGTTGCCAGCAAATGTACCAGCGGTGTGCGAGCCATGACCGCTATAATCTTCACCATTACGTGGTAAATTCGGTGGGAAAACATTGGTATCCCCATAATCATCCGTGATCCGAGTGTAGCTGCGCACGCCAATCAGTTTGTCATTACACATTTCTGGGAAGTTTTCAGCACAATCGCCAACATATACACCGGCCCCACGAGGGTTGGTATGATCGTATCCGTCATCGCCTACATCGGCAAACGAGCGACTATCGGTATTCACACCGGAATCGACCGTAGCAATAACGATACCTTCACCCAGTGCGCCGACACCGCTATTCGTTACTGTTCCGTCCCACAGGTCCGGTGCTCCGATCTTTACCGGCCCGGTGTCCGTGTCCATTTTGTAGGTTGCTTCACGCTCTACTCGTTCTACACCGGGTAATTTAGATAGTGCCTCTGCTTCGTCAGGCGTAACACGCACGGCAACACCGTTTACGCTGTACTTAAAGGTATCAACGACACGTAAGTCTCTTGTTTCCCTTGAAGCGCGTGTAATAAACGAGGCTTGTGCCTCTTTAAGGTAAGATACATACGCTTTAACTTCCGGAGACTCAACATCGATTTTGGGCGCCTTCTGAGGTGCCTGCGTTCTTGCAGTACTCGATTTTGTCACTTTCGGGTTGGTGGCTTTAAGGTCTTTAATTCCACCATCATAGGTGGCTACGGGTTTGTCAGTTAATCTAACGATATAAACGTAGGGTTTATTTTCTATGCCTTTCTCAAAGACGAATCGTTGGGCAATACTGTTTACGATAGGTTTTTGATTTTTGTTTTTATTGACTGATGCTGGACTTGCACCTTTAAGTTCAGATGGCGAAATATCAAACTTCGATACTCCGTCTGCTAACTCTCCGGCAGAGTGCGCTGACATTGACATCAATGCAGCGGATACAGCAATGGACAGTGTATTTTTCATCTTATCTCCGTTTCCCTGATGGGTTAATTTATAACCTTGTTATTAGATGTTTTACTTCGAAATGACGGATAAATAAAATGCCTTAATATTTTGCATATCTCGGCTACAACAGTAGTTTACCCGAAGGGGGTGTTAGCTTATTTTTAACTTACATATAACGCAATTGCAACCGCGTAATTCGAATATGACTGAATTTAAAACAAGTCAATTGTATTGCCATGTTTGCAGCCCAAGAATATCTCGTTGCCAGTGGTGATAGAATGAGTTCTGGAATGAAGTGTCAGGCTATATTTCTTGAATAGATATCACAACAGTGGGTAATAAAAAAGGCGGTTAGTCTAAGATTAACCGCCTTTCAATATTAATTAATGTACATCAAAACCCTCACTATCAGTGGATGGTTCTAATTTTCAGATAACACTTACGCTTTACGGCGAACACCAAACAAGCCTAGAACCGCTAAGCCCATAAAGGCCATCGCACCAGGTGCCGGTACGGCTATGCTAGTTGCAGATGCACTAACATCCAAAGCCGTTTCATCACCGGGGAACGGAGCGAACAGAGATGAAGCAACTAGAGAGAATGAAGATTGACCTGCACCAATAGCCAGCAAATCGAAGCTTGCTACTAGATAATCGCCAGCGCCATAAACTACCGGAGCGAAGAAGTCTTCGTAAAGGTTAATAGAAACAAGCCCTGGACCCGTAGTGTCAACATCTAGCCCACTTGCTGTAAACGGATCAAAAGGTGGGAAGTCAGAGCTGGCACTACCATCTACATATGCAAAAAGGTTGCTATCATAATTCAGGCCAGTGAAGATGGCCGAAAAATCTTCGGTAACACCAGTCAAGTTGATATTAATAGACACCGTATCCCCCACTGATGGGTTTACATTGTCCAGCTCGATATTGATCATATTGGCGTTAGCGGTGCCAAAAAACATTGTACAAACTAATAAAAGTACTTTTTTCATTTTTATTTTTCCTACTGTTTGTTAACGGTACAACTTATTAAATAGCGCAACGTGTGCGAGTACACATACGTTGCAATAATCTTACATCTGTATAACTTACTTGCCCATCTTCGTTAAAATCGAAGCTGTTGTCTATAGTTTGACGAAGTTGAATTGCTCTAGTCAGTGCTCGAATATCCATCATATCCACATCACCATCGCCGTC
Source organism: Paraglaciecola sp. T6c (assembly GCF_000014225.1). Classification (NCBI taxonomy): domain Bacteria; kingdom Pseudomonadati; phylum Pseudomonadota; class Gammaproteobacteria; order Alteromonadales; family Alteromonadaceae; genus Paraglaciecola; species Paraglaciecola sp. T6c. Next base: position 1,231,212 of record NC_008228.1, on the reverse strand, counting down.
GTAGTCACCCTCTACTACTTGTACCTCTGATTCTAGTAGTAGCGAAATCACCACAGGGTCGTGATCTGACATGCGATACGCGTCAGGCGCATAGTAATCAATCAGCTGCTGATCAGACTTAAACTCAACGTTATAATCGAAGACTATGGGTTCATCAGCGTTGATGTGCCATTCAGTGGTATCAACAATTTGGTCAACTAATGTTGCGCTAGCTAGCGCATGGTCTAGGTAACCAAATTCACCACCAAATGAGTAAGAGTATGCTTCATCGCCACCAAATTTATTGGCAAGATCAGTGTAACCCTGCTGCAAAATTTTAAGGATAGGCTCTTCCATCGCATAAGAGTTTAAATCACCAATAATCAACGTAGGGGTGTCAGAGAACTGTTGTGACAAGAACGTCGTTAATGCTTCAGCGGCTCTCGTACGAGTCAGGTTACAGTTACCTTGCCCTGTCGTTGTATCGTCATCGCCAGCGCCACAACTTGATCCTTTGGATTTGAAATGATTTACGCTGACAACCAGCTCTTCATTGTTTGCAACTAAAGCAAACTTTTGATTTAACGCTGGGCGGTTCTTGGTGTCTAAGAATAAAGGACCATCGTCATCAGAAATAGAATTACTGCTGTCTAATATGGCCGGTTGTCCAACGACTGAAACCACCGCGGGTTTGTATATTAACGCAACCGTGATCGCATCAGTGCCGATAGCGCTCCCCGCATCAACTGTTGCATAGGTGTTAGCACCTAATACATCGTTTAAACCAGAAACTAAGTCTCCAACGGCGCTGTTTGCCCCAAATCCGTTATTCTCGACTTCCATCAAGCCTACGATATCTGCGTCCATAGCAAGTAAAGCAGCTAGGGTTTTAGCGCGTTGACGCTCAAGCTCTATTTCGCTATCAGCACCACGACATTCTAGATTAGAAGGGCCACACACGTTCGGGCTAACATCTAACGTGTTGAAGTAATTCAATACGTTCAAGCTTGCCACTTTAAGGTTACCTAATTCAAGATCAGGCGCGTCAGTTCTTGGATTGCTTGCCACAATAGTCGGCTGTTCAACCGGAATAATCCGATAAAGACTGAAGCTAAAATCCATTACGCCTGTTAACGCAGTGACCGTGTCACCGCCACGAAGCGGATTACTGGCAGACAAACCACCAGCAGGATAAACAACAACGTCTGGGTTCTGGCCATTTACACCATCATCTAACGTAATCTGATTGAGCTCATTCTGAGCCGCTAACGCAATCGCTTCAGGACTACCAGCTGTATACAGGTTGGTAGGTATAAACAAACGCCCATTGGACAATAAGACTTCACCGTATCGCCCAAGACTGTATGTGTCAGTCACTGTCAGCTCACCAGAACTGGCTACTAACATGCCCTCTAGCGCTTCCATCGAATCAACAGAATCAAACGGTAATGTCAATGCAGTGGCTGTAACTGAACCAGTTCCGCAGTCAGGGTTAATCTCAGACACAACAAGTTGCGTTTTGTTAAATGCTTCCGCTACGTCACCTAAAACGCGCACCACTTTTCCGGCTTCGGGTAATGCTAACGATGGACTGTAAACAAATACACCTTCTGATGTGGCACTGTCTGCATCTTGGTCGCTATCTTCTTCTTGTACAAAGTAACCACTAAGATTTGGGAAACTCGCGGTAACAATACCTTCAATGATATGAGTTTCGCCAACAGCTGGGGAAATATCCGTAGAACCTTGAATTGCGCTAATTAAGGTTGCTGGGTCTGCACACATACCTAATAGAGGTGTTTCACCACCGCCATTGTCGCCGCCGTCGTTATTTCCGCTGCCAGCAAAGCTGCCAAGGGGGAAAGGGGTTGACACAGTCGCATTATTGCTTGAACCATCAAGTACATTGGTGCCGCTGAATGTCCAGTTAGCCAACACAAAGGTAGTGCCATCTGGGCCTGAATCGGCCACACGGTAAGCCCAACCATCTAAGTAATCCCAAGGCTGGCCAGTGCCGTCGACATTAATATCTCCGAACACGTCAACCACTTCCCCCTCGTGGAACAATTCAATGGCGTCATCACCGTTAATAGCCGCTGCACCTGAGATGAATGTTGGATCAAACCCAAAGTAAGCATTAAAACCTGATGTTTCCGTAGCGACATAGAAATATTCACCGGCAGAGACAGAGCCAGAAAACGCAAATTCTTGACCGTCTGTTCCACCACCGTTATTTGCAGAGCCAAAACCAAATACGCTTAAATCTTGTATGTCGGTTACCGCGTAGAATTCAATCGCTTTGGGCGTTCCGCCCGATAGAGGGCCGTCAAATACACCAGATATTAGAAGGACTTCTTTGCTGGTGTATGAACCGATTGGAAATTGACTAGCCGCAGTGGCATTCGTTGCTTCGCCATCTAGTGCATTAGCCCCACTGAACACCCAATTGCTAAGCGTAAAGGTAGAGCCGTCAGGACCTGTACTAGCAACGCGATATGCCCAACCATCCACATGGTCCCATGGTTCACCGGTGCCGTCTGTATTGATATCACCGAATACGTCAACGACGTCTCCGTCACAGAACAATTCAATCGCATCATCACCGTTTATTCCTGCCGCGCCAGCCGTATCCGTTGGAGAAAATCCAAAATAAGCATCGAAATTACTGCCTTCAGAGGCGATATAAATAAAATCACCTGCAGCTGCAGAGCCAGAGAAAGTATATTCTTGGCCGTCAGAGCCTCCGCCGTTATTAGCAGAGCCAAAACCACATGTGCTTAAATCAGCAATATCATTACGCACAAAGAACTCAATCGCTTTAGGTGTGCCACCAGAAAGAGGTCCATCAATCACACCTGAGATGACGATATCGCCTGCAGAGGCCGAGCCGCCAGTGTCTCCACCCGTGTCGCCATCGTCTTCACCACCAGTATCACCGCCGTCGGTACCACATGCTGGTGTTTGATATAAAATATCAACCCACTCAGGGTGGTCAATAAACGGATTACGGTTACCTTGGTACTCGTAAATCGTGTCGTTACGTGTTTGTTCCGTTGCATCTACCGGATCAGCATTATGCCACTCCACTAAGCGACACAAACGCCCTAACTCTGGAGCACCGGTTGAGGTTAAGCGGTCTACCAAAACAAGATCGGGTGTCGAGTCACCAAAACCTTCGTAACGCGTGTCCATATAGAACATCATGCGCGCAACATCGCCTTTCACGGCATCACGTGGTTCAAACGAATCATCATCAACACGATTGCTGGGGGCTTCAGATAAAGCATTATCGCTGTTATCGAAATCTAAATTGCCACGCGATGAATTAACCGAAATATCGGTAGGCCGTAAATGATGAATATCGGTGTAAGCTTCTTGGGATTCATTTGGAAACCCATGGCTTTTTGCCCAGCTATGTTCACGATTCCAGTTGTCAGGATCACTGCTCTGTGAGCCGCTACCATTACTGCTTTTCGCGATTGATGTACCTTTGTACCAAAGGATCACGTTATCAGGGTTATTTGGATCTTCATCTGTGTGGGTTAATGCGCTCCACACTTCTGAATACGTTAAATTCTTTTGCCCTTGCGTAATAGCGCTGGTAATAGCACTTTTAATCGTTGCAGCAGGCGAGTTTGCGTTTATTTCTGCGCTGACAGCTGCATAATAACTTTCACTATCAAACGTACTTGCATCAGCAATAGGATCTAGCGCTGGGCAGTTAAAACATGGAGCGCTCGGGTCTGTTGCACCACCAGAGCCACCGCCTGTATCGCCACCGTCAATTTCATCAGCGAATGCCTTTAAAGGAAATGGAGCGGCTGCTGTTGCATTGTTGCTTTCCCCGTCAAATGCATTGGGGCCGCTAAATGTCCAGTTACCTAATAGAAAGGAGTTACCATCAGGCCCAGTATCGATATTACGATACGCCCAACCGTCTAGGTACTCCCAAGGTTCACCATTGCCATCGACGTTAATATCACCGAACACATCTACCACGGCACCGTCACAGAACAACTCTATGGCATCATCGCCATTGATGTTGGCGGCACTATTAGTGTAAGTCGGTTCAAAACCGAAAAAAGCAGCGAATTGAGGTGATTCCGACGCTAGGTAAATGTAGGAACCTGCAGTTGCTGCTCTAGCGGGAAAAGTGAATTCTTGATTATCAGTGCCGCCGCCGTTATTAGCCGAACCTACACCGCATGTACTTAAATCGGCAATATCTTGGGTAACAAATAATTCAATGCCTTTTGGAAGTCCACCTGGAAGTGGGCCGTCAAAAACACCAGATATTACAAGCTCCCCTGCTTGCACTGCGGACGCGCTTAATAGCGCCAGCAGAGCTGGGTATTTTAATTTCATAGTTTCTCCTGAGAATATTATCGCCAGTTATCCGGCTTCTTATAATTTTTTAGGGCGGCAATGTTCTTATATTTCTATGACATCTAGATGACGACAAAATACCTAATGTCGTGCAGCACCTGAATCGATATTGTCATAGGGTTGTTCAATATTCCAGCACACCTGACCAAATAGTCAGCAATTATTTTTTAGGAGCCAACTTTCTTTACCGTTCAAGGGGTTAGTTGCATCAAAAATACTATATTTACAAAAGAAATGAGGTTGTAAGATAGGTGAGATCCAAACCAAGAAGATGCATGCTGACGGTAAAGGGCTGCGCAAAGCTGACTAAAAATGGCGTAACTTTAAAACAAAAGAGCACGCCATTTGTGGCGTGCTCTTTTAACGGTGGAATTCAGTGTGGGGTTAATTTGACACTAACAATCTGTAAACCTCAGCGTAAAGACAGCTTAGTGTGACTGCCTAGTTATTCTAAAAAGCGCTATAGGCAACAGCAATGCAATCAACCACCCAGCACTGCCGCCGCTTGCTTCAATAACCACGACATCAGGCTCCACATATATCACTTCTTTGTCTTGGCTTTCGATACTCAGTAAATAGAGGTCTGCATCACTGTATCCATCTGACACCGCGACAAGTTCATTTGTGTAAGCATCGTAAATTTCAATTAGCATTTCATAGTCATCTGGGTAAAAGCCGCTAAGAAGCTCTGTTTCAACGGTGATTTGGTCTTCGGTAATATCACCCTCAATATAGAAGTCTCCAGTGGTGTGATACTCTCGAAATACCTCGTTCACCCCAAGATAAAGCCTTGCGTAGACTTCACTACGGGCGTAAATAGAGTCCACATCAAAACCTACACTGAAGTGATGATAATACCCGTCATAATCGCTGTCAGTGTGCAATGAAACGTATGCATCATATATCCAAAATTCTTGATTAATATCGCTTTGTGCTGGCCTTGAAGCTAGCGTTTTGGCAGCCTGCGATTGAGGAGTTACCTTGGCCGCTGTTTTAAGCGCTTGACCTTGATCGATGTTAGATGAAGAAGAGGTTTTTTTTGCAGCATTCAACACCTTCCCTGCTTGCGACTCACTAGACTTTGCTGACCAATCAACATCATCTGCTTGAGCATAAAAGCAAAAAATGGCACTGAATATGACACTGTGAACAACTGATATTTTCATGACGCACTCCCTATAATTTATGTAAGGAGTGTCGTTTTTTCACCATGAACAAACACTGAAGATAAACTTACTGCCAGTTAAGCGACGTCAAAATAATAGCCGCCATTGGCACTAGGTAACACTATGACTCGATAAAGTAGGTGCCCCAGCCATCAAATTGTACGTTTTGTTTTTGCGCAATAGCTAACAACTTAACGGTATCAGCATTGATTAAGTCTACGTCTAGCAAACGTTCAACAACCGCATCAAAACAAAAAATAGTGCCTCCGTCGTCAAGCATCAACTCTTCTGCATCGCCCACTTCAAAACCCGCTTTGAATGCGTCAACAGCCGCTTTCTCTAGCACATCAAAATCGTCTCCCGCAAAGTGATATTCAATAGTGTGTGGCTTGGTACTATCGCTGCCATCTTCAATTAATGCTTCGACTGTTTCTTGGTTAAATTCAAACCATTCTGCTTGTTCTTCTGTACTCATGAGTTGTCCTGTGTTCAATTTAGGTCGCTAGTTTAGCGGTTGCCAGCGGCAACTTCACTGTCTAATTCTGCTATTTTTTGCGCCATGGCAGTATGAAAATATGCCGTCCATTCTTTAGTAGAGCGGCTACTGTCGAGTTCTTGCGGTTTACCTACATCAATGATTACAGTGCCATTGTCCCATCTGTTTAGTTTAATTTTATTATGCAGATTACTCGCCGCGACTATGACCACTGGCCGTTTAGCGAGCTGGGCAATACGAAACGCACCTGTTTTAAAAGGCAATAGTCCACGGCCATAACTACGTGTACCTTCGGGGAAGAACCACACAGAAAGTTTGCGTTTATGCATCTTTTTCACTGTCCCCTTCAACGTATCCATAGCTCGCCCAGAGTTTTTACGATCAATCATAATATTGCCTGACAACCAATATACTTGGCCAAATAACGGGATCCACTTCAGGCTTTTTTTACCTACTGTCACTGTTCCCTTCAATGCAGCCGCGCAAATAGTAAAAATATCATAACTATTCTGATGATTGGCGATAAGTATAAAAGGGCCACCGTTTAACGCTTCAGGGGCGATTCTAACCTCCAACTTGAGCCCTAATAATTTGCACGTTGAACTATACAACTTGCCCGCTACATGCACATTATCTCGGTGAAAAGGGCGAAGAATACAAATTATCACCAGCAACAAATTGATAAAAAGAAAGTAAAAGAAAATACTGATAATCCGAAGCAAAGCTAGCACGTGTATTCCTATGATCAAAAACGGCCGCTGATTATACCTATATTTTGTGGTTAGGATGTCTGATCAGTGCTTAACTTTAGTGGTATAACGTTGATTTTAGGTTAAAAATCTCATTATTATAATTGAGCGGCCGATACAATTAAAAATCGTATCGTAAACATACCAGGGTTAGGGCGTCAGTATACATGCAACAGTTTACTCATGAAGATTTGGATGAAGACATCCTCACAGACTTACTCGAAGAAATTAATGAGCTTTACGAAGCGAGTGAGCAGACCCTAATTGAACTGGAAATAAAACCCACCGACAAAGAACTTCAGCGCGCTCTGTTTCGCTCTATTCATACGATAAAGGGCGATTTAGGTCTGGTTAACTTCACGCCTATGATCCCTTTACTGCAGCACGTTGAAGATCTATTAGATTTCCTCAGAAAAGGCCAAATTGAATACACCAGCAACATGAGTGACTTGGTGTTACTCAGCATGGACAGAGTCAAAATTTTTGTCGAGAGCTGTATTCAAAACGGCAGTGCCCAATACGATGCTAGCCTATTCAACTTACTGATCCTACAGATCACAAAAATAGAGCCGAGTAACAGTGCCGAGCATGAGAAGATCTTGTCAGAGGCCGTGCTGCTGTTAGATCCCAGTTTGGATGTTCGCGCTTTCATCAAAGGAGAAAATGCAGAAAACCATCGACCTCCTTCATCTAATCTTGCGACGACTGGGATTCCGAAGCACCTAAGCGATCTTAAACGCGGTGATATTTTGTTCTTCCGTGAACTTATGAAACCTATCGAAAAGCGCTCTTCTTATTGGCTTGGTCGTGGCGACCGTATCGCTAAACTAGCAGCATATGTGAATAAAGTAGCCGGCATGCCAATCGATGAGGACCAGTTAGCCGTAGCCTGTTACATGCACGACTTTGGAATGGCGTTTATGCCAATCGAGATATTACACAAAAACGGGCGAATGACGGAGACTGAATTTAACTTAATGCGCTCTCATGTTTATAAAAGTGCACGTCTGTTAGAGCACTTAGATCATTGGAATGAAGCGCGGAAAATCGTAATGCAACACCATGAACGGATGGATGGCAGCGGTTATCCTCTAGGCTTGAAAGAAGTGGATATCTGCGACGGAGCAAAACTTCTAGGCATTTTAGATACCTTCAACGCCATTACCCACTCACGGGCACATACCACGCAAGCTGTTCATCCCAAAAAGCGTGCAGTGATTGAGATGAATCGCGTTAAGGATGGTCAGTTTTGCCCTAAATGGCTAGGTATGTTTAACCGCGCGATGGCCGTTTTGCTGACTAAATAAGCCTTCTATTATCAACCAAGAAAATCGATTCAGTGCCAATATGTATCGGCACTGAGTCTAGGCTCACTACATATTAAGCTCTTTTAGCTTACGCGTTAGCGTGTTACGCCCCCACCCCAGTCGTTTTGCCGCATCTTGTTTATGGCCATGAGTATGGAACAAGGCCCGCTCGAGTAACACCCTTTCAAATACCAGCATCGCTTCATCTAAGATATTATTACGACCTGACTGTAGCTGTTCATCGGCCCAAGTTGCAAGCAAGGTTTGCCAATCACCTGACGCTTCCTGACTGTCTTTGCTTAAGGGGAGCTCATGGATCTCTGGCGGCAAATCATGGGGCAAGACTTCTTGCCCACTTGCCATCACTGTTAACCATCGACATACGTTCTCAAGCTGACGTACGTTTCCTGGCCACGGCAACTGCATCAAGATCTTTTTAGTTTCTTTACTCAGACTTTTGACTTCTACCCCTAGCTCCGCTCCTGCTTTTTGTAAGAAGTGCGCAGCGAGTAAAGGTACATCCTCTCGTCGCTCAGTTAAGCGCGGTATATGAATACGAATAACATTTAAGCGATGAAATAAGTCTTCTCTAAATTTGCCATCCGCTACGCGCTGCTCGAGGTTTTGGTGAGTGGCCGCAATGATCCTTACATCAACGCTGACAGGGTTATGACCGCCCACGCGATAAAATTGCCCATCAGCTAACACACGCAACAATCGAGTTTGCACATCAAGTGGCATGTCACCTATTTCATCGAGAAACAAGGTACCACCATCGGCTTGCTCGAATCGTCCTTGCCGGGCATTCTGTGCTCCAGTAAATGCGCCTTTTTCATGGCCGAACAATTCAGACTCAATTAAATCGGCCGGTATAGCCGCCATATTTAAGGCGATAAATGTTTGCTTTGCTCTAGGACTATGGCGATGCAAGGCTTGTGCAACAAGCTCTTTACCTGTGCCCGATTGACCATTAATCAACACACTGATACTCGAGCGAGATAAGCGCCCTACTGCTCTGAAGACTTCTTGCATAGCAGGAGCTTCACCGATGATTTCGGTCGCGGTCGCTAAAATCGGACGTTGATTACTTTTTGCTTGTTCTCGCACGTGAGTGAGTGCTCTGCGCACTAGGCCTACTGCTTCATCAATATCGAAAGGTTTTGGCAAATATTCAAACGCGCCGCTTTGATAAGCGTTTACCGCGCTGTCTAAATCAGAATGCGCAGTCATAATGATGACGGGAATGTTCGGATATCGCTTGTGCACTTCTTCAAGTAATGCCATACCATCCATTTGCGGCATACGAATATCCGATACAATCACTTCTGGTGGTTGATCCGTCTGCAACTGTAACAATAAATCTTCAGGATTCTCAAAGCTGAAACATGGAATGCTCGCAGCTTGCAGCGCTTTTTGTAACACCCAACGAATAGAACTATCGTCATCAACTATCCAAACTGGTTCTGTGCTCATGAATTAAGTTCCTTCCTGTTAATAGGAATATATAAAGTAAATTCCGTATGGCCTGACCAACTTTCTACGTCAATCTTGCCTTTGTGGTGGTCTATCAAAGTTTGTGCGATCGACAACCCAAGCCCCGTGCCTTCTTTTTTGCCGGTAACCATGGGATAAAACAAAGTGTCTTTTAACTCGCTAGGTATCCCTGGGCCGTTATCAACCAAGCTGATTTTCATCGCCAATGGGTGTCGTTCACCGTGGATTGTGACTTGGCGTTCAATTCGTGTGACCACGTTAATTTTCCCCTCACTTTGCTCACTTTGCATCAAGGCCTGAACGCTATTACGCATAATATTAAGCACGGCCTGCTGCACCATGTCTTGGTCAATAATGCTCTCAGGAATACTTGGGTCGTAGTCACGATCAATCACAATATCGTGACTAAGATCCAGTTGAACCAAAGTGATGACTTTCTCCAATACACGATGGATATTGTGACTTTGAAAATTAGGCCGGGAATTGGGGCCAAGCAAACGATCCACCAAATTACGTAAGCGATCAGATTGCTCAATAATCATGGTAGTGAACTCTTTCAAGTCTGCCGACGGTAGCTCTTTTTCAAGTAATTGCGCAGCACCGCGAATGCCCCCTAGAGGGTTCTTTATCTCGTGGGCGAGCCCACGGATTAACTCACGAGCGGCCTGTTGCTGCGCCCACTGCTGTGTTTCTTGGCTGATCTTCTTTTGCTGCTCAATTAAACGAACTTCTAATAGTAGCGTTACTCCTTCTGCTGTATGTAAACAGGTGACGGTTACATCGGCGTGAGTGTGGCGACCATCGGCAAAGCTGATTTGTACATCACCGTCGGAATAACCTTCCCCGTGTTGCATGTCTTGAGTAAAACGAATGAAATCTAGACTTGAGTCAGCAATAAGTTGCTTAATGGGGCAATCTATCAACAGATTTAAACTGCGCTCAAACATTGCCTGAGCAGCGTGATTTGCTTCTACGATGGCAAGTTTTTCATTCAACAGGATAACCGCAGTCGATAAGTTATCCAGCAAGGTGTCGGTTTTCATTTTGAACGGCATAATCACAACAAGTTGCTACGCACCATTTTGGTGCTTAAAAATAAATTTCAGCGCATCATGTCCGTTTGGTCAAGTGAATGTTCCTAATTAGGGCGATTCAGCACTGAGGCTTGGTGCAAATAAAAGGTCTGCTTAGGAGTGGATGCAAGTATCTTGCCCGACTTGTGGGCAAGCTCTACATGAAATGTATAAGCTCCTCGATTTAAATCATTAAGATTGAATAATCCCTTATTTTGGGAGATTACTTGATCATTTAAGTGCAATGTATACGTCCCTTGCACCTGTGGCTCCAGGGCGGTGCGAATCGTTACCTTTCCGTTATTATCTCTGATAGTTTGCTCTGGCTTAGGAGAAATAACATTGAGATGTATTTCCTTGCTTTGTTTGCGAACGATTGGTGGTGTGGTGATAGATGAGGCAGAAACGCTTTTCAATGTCATGACTGAGCCAGATGACATGGGAACATGCTCACCCTGCTCGGTAGGAGCGTCGGTATAAATAATCCGGCCATCGTCTGTCGTAATTTTATATATCCTATCACTTGGTATAACAGCTAAAGACCAAGTACAAAGTATAAACGCCGCGATAATTGTCTTTATGTGAAACACTGATGACCTACCGTTATTATCTGAAAGCACAGTCTTAAAAACACCATAAAGTTTATACCAATCTCCCTATTGAGCATCATCCATTAGGCATACTTGAGCAACTATACGTATAAAACCCACTCTATAGATACAAAAAAGCCTGCATAAAGCAGGCTTTGAATCATTCACAGTGGCAGCTGCGCTACCTCAATGAAATATATTACACGCTGTAATACATATCGAATTCAACTGGATGAACAGAGGTATTCAATAGTTCAACTTCTTGCAATTTAAGTGCAATGTAAGCGTCAATCATATCATCGCTCATAACGCCGCCAGCGGTTAAGAATTCACGATCACCGTCAAGTGCTGCAAGCGCTTCTTCTAGAGAAGTGGCAACAGTTGGGATTTCAGCAGCTTCTTCTGGAGGTAGATCGTATAAATCTTTATCCATTGCATCGCCAGGATGAATTTTGTTCTTAATCCCGTCAAGGCCAGCCATCAACATGGCAGAGAATGCCAAGTAAGGGTTAGCAGTTGGATCAGGGAAACGAACTTCGATACGACGTGCTTTTTCGCTGTTCACGTGAGGAATACGAATTGAAGCAGAGCGGTTACGTGCAGAGTACGCAAGCATTACAGGTGCTTCAAATCCAGGTACGAGACGCTTATACGAGTTAGTTGATGCGTTAGCGAATGCGTTAATAGCACGAGCATGTTTGATAATACCGCCTATATAGAACAAGGCTTCTTCAGACATACCTGCGTATTTGTCGCCAGCGAAGATGTTTTTACCATCTTTAGAGATAGATTGGTGACAATGCATACCAGAGCCATTATCGCCAACAAGAGGCTTAGGCATAAACGTGGCAGTTTGACCGTAAGCATGGGCAACATTATGCACTACGTACTTATAAATTTGGATCTCATCGGCTTTCTTAACAAGCGTATTGAAAAGACAAGCGATTTCGTTCTGACCAGCAGTAGCAACCTCATGGTGATGTGCTTCTACCGTCAAGCCCATCTCTTCCATAACCATACACATTGCTGCGCGAGTGTCATGCGACGAATCAACAGGAGGAACTGGAAAATAACCGCCTTTCACACCTGGGCGGTGGGCCATGTTGCCGTCTTCAAACTCAGCGCCTGAATTCCACTTAGCTTCTGAAGAATCGATTTTGAAGAAAGAACCCGCCATATCAGTGTGGAAGCGAACATCATCAAACAAAAAGAATTCTGGCTCAGGGCCGAATAATACCGTGTCACCGATACCTGTAGATTTAAGGTACTCTTCTGCGCGATTTGCCACAGAGCGTGGGTCACGGTCGTAGCCTTGCATAGTATTTGGCTCAAGAATGTCACAACGAATGTTCACTTGTGTTTCTTCAGCAAATGGATCAACGACCAATGTATCTGTATCTGGCATCAATACCATGTCAGATTCGTTTATGCCTTTCCAACCCGCAATTGACGAACCATCGAACATTTTACCTTCTTCAAAGAAGTCTTCATTAACTTGATGAGATGGAATAGAGATATGCTGCTCTTTACCTTTAGTGTCCGTAAAGCGCAAATCTACAAATTTAGCTTCGTTTTCTTTAATAAACTGTAAAGCCTTTTCTACTGACATTTCGTCCTCCAGAATAAACGGTAATGTATAAATAACGTTGGTATTGGTTAACTTAGCAATTTTCGAAGCGATAATCATGCCAATCATAATAAAGGCGAAATCGCGGTTATTTGGGCTTTTCAAGTGGACACGGCTTGTTGCGCCCAGCACCAATGCACCAATCGAGAGCAAAAGCGCACCATTACCATGCATAAGAGGATTTATCCCTTCTCTATGCCAAAGTAGGTGACACTTATTAGTGCAAATACAAATCTAAAAAGTTAAATCCGCATAAAAACTAAATGGTGTTCGCAAAATGCACATTATAACTGTACAATCCGCGCCCTATAAATTCCGTTAATGGTGGGTAAATCCACCCATACTAGAGAAAATATCATGAGCGCATCGCAAACCTCGACTGACAACTTGAGGAACATAGCAATTATTGCCCACGTTGACCACGGTAAAACCACCTTAGTCGACAAACTTTTACAACAGTCCGGTACGCTTGAGAGCAGAGGCGCTGCTGAAGAACGGGTTATGGATTCTAACGATATCGAGAAAGAACGCGGTATTACCATACTTGCTAAGAACACTGCGATCCGTTGGAATGACTACCGCATTAACATTGTAGACACCCCTGGACACGCCGATTTCGGTGGTGAGGTAGAGCGTGTTATGTCAATGGCCGACTCCGTATTGTTGTTAGTTGATGCGCAAGAAGGCCCTATGCCACAAACGCGCTTTGTAACACAAAAAGCGTTTGCTCAAGGCTTGAAGCCGATTGTTGTTATTAACAAAATCGATAAGCCTGGCGCGCGTCCTGATTGGGTTATTGATCAAGTTTTTGATTTGTTTGACAATTTAGGTGCCACTGACGATCAGCTTGATTTTCAAGTCGTTTACGCTTCTGCACTTAACGGTTGGGCTTCAAACGATGCCGATAAGCCAAGCGAAGATATGACACCGTTGTTCGAAACTATCGTTAAGCATGTAAATGCACCTGATGCAGACATCGATGGTCCTTTCCAAATGCAAATTTCTCAGCTTGATTACAACTCATATGTTGGTGTAATCGGTGTTGGCCGTGTTACGCGTGGTTCAATTAAAACCAACCAAGCAGTAACGGTTATCGGTGCTGATGGTAAGAAACGTAACGGCAAAATGGGCCAAGTTTTAGGCTACATGGGCTTAGACAGAATGGAAGTCGATGTTGCTAACGCTGGTGACATTATTGCGGTTACCGGTTTAGGTGAGCTTAAAATTTCTGACACTATTTGTGATCAGAACACAGTTGAAGCCTTACCGCCGTTATCAGTTGATGAACCAACAGTAACGATGACATTCCAAGTAAACACCTCACCATTTTGTGGTAAAGAAGGTAAATACGTCACTTCGCGTAACATCCTTGAACGTTTACAAGATGAGCTAATTCACAACGTTGCACTACGTGTAGACGAGACACCTGATCCGGACAAATTCCGTGTATCTGGTCGTGGTGAATTACACTTGGGTATCTTGATTGAAAACATGCGTCGTGAAGGTTACGAGCTTGCTGTATCACGCCCAGAAGTAATTTTGCGTGAGGTTGACGGTAAATTAGAAGAACCGTTTGAAACTGTAACTATCGATGTTCAAGAAGACCATCAAGGTTCAATCATGGAGCAAATTGGCTTACGTAAAGGTGAGCTAACTAACATGTCTCCAGATGGTAAAGGCCGTATTCGTATGGACTTCATCATTCCTAGCCGTGGCTTGATTGGTTTCCAAACTGATTTCATGACCATGACTTCAGGTTCTGGCTTGATGTATCACACGTTTGACCATTATGGTCCGCACAAAGGTGGTAACATTGGTCAGCGTAAAAACGGTGTATTGATTGCTAACGCAACAGGTAAAGCACTAACCAACGCATTGTTTAACCTACAAGAGCGCGGCCGTTTATTTATCGGTCACGGTGTTGAAGTTTACGAAGGCATGGTTATTGGTATCCACAGCCGTGATAACGACCTTACAGTTAACGCCCTTAAAGGCAAGCAGTTAACCAACGTTCGTGCATCTGGTACAGATGAAGCACAATCTTTGGTTCCACCAGTCGTGCTTTCACTTGAGCAAGCGTTGGAATTCATTGATAACGACGAGCTAGTTGAAGTGACACCTAAGAGCATTCGTATCCGTAAGAAGTTATTAACGGAAAACGATCGTAAGCGCGCAGGTCGTTCAAAAGACTAATCAGTCTTACCTATCTAATAAAAGCGGCTCACATGAGCCGTTTTTTTTTGCTTTCACAAAGTGTTATTACGCAGATAACCTGCGCACAAAACGCAGTGCTGCTAGGCCTATCAAACTTAAAAATCCAAGACTGCCGCCAGAGCTACCTGAACTTCCTCCGCCGCTTGTGTCTTGATTGATTAATGTGTTGGCCACAGGACTCAATTCTGAGTGTGTCACACTGGCTGAGTCAGTCACCACTACATCACTGATAATGACCAAGTGTTGGTCTGTTACCTCTGTCCCTGCTGACAAATCTGCTTGAGTATAATCACGCAAAGGCGCTGCGCTTGCCGCGCCCCCTAAATCAAATCGGTTAAGGGTGGCGATAGCATCGATAATCTCCATACCGTCACCTAGGACTTGACCAAAAACGGTGAAACCGCCATTTTGCACATCGAGGTTTGCGCTGTTGTTGTTAAGATTAACAAACCACTGAGATGTTGCACTGTTCGCATTGCCGCTCAATTTGGCCATAGCAATAGTGCCGCGCACGTTCGAAAGCTCAGGCTCATTTGCAACCGAACTCCCCGTTGGTACGCCATCGAGTGGTAGTGCGTTATTGTATTGAAAACCACCCGCTTGAATAACGAACCCGGGCTCTGAACGGTGTACTACGTTATTAGCATAAGCCCCAGAATTTACGTAGCTCAGGAAGTTATCTACTGTTTGCGGGGTTGTGTTATCGAACAGATTGATGTTTACATCACCGAGTACCGTTCGAATTTGCACTTCCGTCGCATGCGTTATATTCACTGCCGAGCAGTATAATCCTGCGACGAGCACAGTGTGTTTTAATTTAGGCTTCATGTATTAAATCATTTAAGTGGTTAAACAAGCCGCTAGATTAAAGCAATTGCACTGAGTGATTCTTAACAAATTGTAATCTTTTTCAGGTACACACTTTCAAAGAAGCTGAATATCTTGCTGCACCAAGTCGCTTAGAGAATGGCGAGTAATTAATAATTTGGCTTGCTCAATGTCCGGAGAAAAGTACCTGTCTTTATCGTAGAAAGTGACCTTGCTGCGCATCAAAGCGTGCACACTTTGCAACTGCGTACTGGTTTTTAAGGGAAATCGAAAATCGATACCTTGAGAAGCCGCCAACCATTCAATAGCCAAAATGCCCGCGACGTTATCAAAAATATCTCGTAGCCTTCTTCCCGCAAACGTCGCCATGGAGACGTGATCTTCCTGATTGGCAGAGGTGGGCAAGGAATCGATCGACGCAGGATGAGCGTAGCTTTTATTCTCGCTGGCTAGCGCGGCGCTTGTTACTTGTGCAATCATAAAACCAGAATTCACCCCGCCATTGTCCACCAAAAAAGGCGGCAAACCGCTTAAGCTAGAGTCAATGAGTAACGCCATGCGTCGCTCTGAAAGCGCGCCAATTTCTGCGAGGGCAATGGCGAGCATATCAGCGGCCATGGCCACGGTTTCAGCATGAAAATTACCGCCAGAAAGAACGTCGTCCGACTCTGAAAAGACGATTGGGTTATCCGACACGCCATTTGCTTCGGTGACAAGAATCTGTTTGGCGAAACGCATTTGCTGCAGGCATGCTCCCATCACTTGTGGCTGGCACCTTAAAGAGTATGGGTCTTGTACCTTCTCACACCCTCCATGTGATTTGCCTATTTCAGATTCCTGTAGCAAAGTTCTAAATCCTGTTGCCACGTCTATTTGTGCTTGATGCCCCCGGACAATATGAATACGCTCGTTGAAAGGCACACGAGAGCCAAGCGCTGCATCAACAGATAACGCGCCAATAGCGATAGAACTCGTTAAGGCATTTTCAGCATAAAACAGCCCTTGCAAGGCAAACGCCGTTGATGCTTGCGTACCATTTAACAGTGCTAAGCCTTCCTTAGGCGCTAATGAAATAGGCTGCAAGCCAGCGATCATCAGCCCTTTCTCGGCGGAAATCTGATTTCCTTGATATATGACCTCACCTTCCCCCAAAAGAACCGCGCTCATATGCGCAAGAGGGGCCAAATCACCAGACGCGCCTACTGAACCTTTTTCGGGTATTGCCGGATACACTTGATGATTGTACAAAGCGATCAATGCTTCTATAACGATTAATCGAATACCTGAGTAGCCTCTTGCTAGTGAATTGATTTTCAATAGCATAAGGAGTCTAACGGTCGATGCAGACATAAGTGTGCCAATACCAGCCGCATGCGACAGCACGATACTTCGCTGCAATAACTCGAGTTCATCCACCTCAATCTTAGTATTCGCCAGAAGCCCAAAACCGGTATTGATACCATATACGGTGCGACCTTGGGTTATGACATCTCGTACGGTTTGTTCTGCGCTATGAATGCGCTCAAAACTATCGGGGGCGAGCGTGATTGGCACATGACGCCTGTGTACTTGACGCATCGTTTCTATGGTTAACTTCCCAGGTTGAAGAAGATACTTCTGCTCCATTATTACACCTCCCCCTGTGGGTTTATGCTAGTCACTCGATCGCTTTGCATGGGTAAATCGAGCTTATGACGTTTAGCGCACTGCTTAGCGATTTCGTAGCCTGCGTCAGCGTGGCGCATAACGCCGGTGGCCGGGTCATTATGTAAAACGCGAGCTATGCGCTTATCAGCTTCTTCGCTACCGTCACAGACAATCACCATGCCCGAGTGCTGGCTGAACCCCATCCCAACACCACCACCGTGATGCAAGCTCACCCATGTCGCGCCCGAAGCCGTATTCAACATGGCGTTTAGTAAAGGCCAATCAGAAACAGCATCAGAACCATCAAGCATACCTTCAGTCTCGCGGTTCGGTGATGCCACTGAGCCTGAATCCAAATGATCTCGCCCAATAACAATAGGAGCGGTCAATTCGCCGGTGCGCACCATTTCATTAAAAGCCAATCCCAATTTTTGCCTTTCCCCCAAGCCAACCCAACAAATACGCGCTGGTAAACCTTGAAATTGAATACGCTGTCTGGCCATATCTAGCCAATGATGCAAATGTTCGTTGTCGGGAATAAGCTCTTTTACCTTAGCATCAGTTTTGTAGATGTCTTGTGGGTCACCTGATAAGGCCACCCAGCGAAATGGCCCTATGCCTTGGCAGAATAAGGGGCGAATGTAAGCAGGCACAAAGCCTGGAAAATCAAAGGCGTTTAGTACTCCTTCATCCAGCGCCATCTGACGAATATTATTACCATAGTCTAGTGTTGCAGCGCCTTTAGCTTGCAAACCAAGCATGGCTTCAACATGTATTGCCATAGACTGTTTCGCTGCTTTTACCACGCTCGCTTCGTTTACGGCGCGCGTTTGGGCTGCTTGAGCCAACGTCCAACCCTTAGGTAAATATCCGTTCAAAGGGTCGTGGGCACTCGTTTGATCCGTAACCACGTCGGGGGTAATGCCCTTGGCGAGTATGTCGGGAAAGACGTCCGCGGCATTACCAACCAAGCCGATAGATATTGGTTTATTAGCGGCTCTTGCCGCATCAATTCGCGCTATCGCTTGGCTTAGCGAAGCTGCTTTTTCATCTAAATAACCTGTTTTAATTCGAAAATCGATCCGACTTTCATCCACCTCTACAGCCAACATTGAGAACCCGGCCATGGTAGCGGCCAGTGGTTGAGCGCCCCCCATTCCCCCGAGTCCAGCGGTTAATATCCATCGTCCCTGTGAGTTGCCCTCAAAGTGTGCTTTGGCCACGCTGACGAAGGTTTCGTATGTGCCTTGTACTATGCCCTGAGAGCCAATATAGATCCAAGAGCCAGCCGTCATTTGCCCATACATCATCAAGCCTTTTTTATCGAGCTCGTTGAAGTGCTCCCAGTTAGCCCAGTGAGGAACGAGATTTGAGTTCGCTATCAGTACCCTAGGCGCATTCTCATGGGTTGTGAAAACGCCCACAGGCTTTCCACTTTGCACTAATAGCGTTTCGTCATTGTTCATACGGGTTAGCACTTCAACGATTTTGTCATAGCAAGACCAATCCCTCGCGGCTCGTCCGATGCCGCCGTACACAACAAGCGCATGAGGATGTTCCGCCACTTCGGCATCAAGGTTATTCATTAACATTCGTAGGGCCGCTTCTGTCTGCCAACTCTTAGCTGTCAAAGTGCTCCCTCTTGCTGCTCGGATGGTGCGATTTCTATCGAGACGTTGCATTCTCACTCCTAATAGAACGGGAGAAATCGAGATGTCCTCCGATGCGGTAACGATTTCCTGGGTGGAATAACAAGGCGTAACTCACGATCCCTTTGGCTGAAAATGTACGACGACTCACTTGCAAACAGGGCTGGTTATTATCGATTGCTAAAACTTGAGCCACACTGTTAGTAGGCAATATCGCTTCAATAGCATGATCCGCTTGAGTCAACGGCGCGACGCTATTTAGATAATGGTTAGCCGTCGTCTGGCTGAAGTCCTGTTCTAGGTATTGCGGAGCCCATTTAGGATTAACTAGGCGATCTTCAAGTTGTACTGGCTGGGCATTCTCTAAGTGTACGACTCGAGTATGAAACAGGTCTGTACCGACCATAATGTCAAACCAAGCGGCTTGCTGATTATTGGCTTTAACGCATTTTTGACTGAGTACCTCATTGCTGTAGTCATGGCCACGACGCATAATTTCATCGTCTATACTTCGAATTTCCAGCAATGCGCTCATGGGGCGATGATCGCTTACAAATGTACCCACCCCTTGGCTGCGCGCCAGTACGCCTTCATCGACCAGTTCAGTTAACGCGCGCCTTGCGGTCATACGGCTGACCTGAAATGTTTCTGCTAACTGATTTTCTGAGCCAACCTTGTCTCCGGGCTTCATTTTCCCAGACTCGATTTTATCTATTATGGCCGACTTAATTAAAACGTATCTTGGTTGCATTAATAGCTCCTGTTAGTTTGGCTAACTTACCCCAATAAACTTGTATATACAAGTATGTACAAGTAAGCTTAATTCTAAAATGGTGCGAGGTAGTAAATGAATCAGAATGCAGATTTCTGTATTAACAATGTCAATATAGCGACGATGCGCTCCACTAAGCAGACAGAAAATGATCCATACGGCATAAGAGAAAACGCCTGTATTTTCATTAAAAACGGCCTTATAGACGCAATTGAGCCGGCGAAAAGACGACTAAGTAGCACAATTAAAACGTTTGACGCACAAAGGAAATGGCTACTACCCGGTTTGATTGATTGTCACACTCATTTAGTGTTTGCAGGCAACCGCGCACTAGAGTTTGAGATGCGCCAGCAGGGCATGAGTTACGCGCAAATAGCGCAACGAGGTGGGGGTATTCGAAGTACAGTTAATGCCACACGTTTAGCCTCCTATGAGGGCTTACTCAATTCTGCCATAGGCCGCGCAGCACGCTTAGTTGAAGAAGGGGTAACCACGATTGAAATCAAGTCTGGTTATGGTCTTGATTTAGCAACAGAGCTTCGTATGTTGCAGGTGGCCAAAGATATCGAATCATATTTACTGGTCAATATTCAGCCGACCTATCTCGGAGCACATAGCGTACCGTTTGAATTTCACGAAGACCCAGATGCTTATGTGGACTTTGTTTGTGAGCACGTCATGCCAGAAGTCATTAAGCAAGGGATAGCGACCAGTGTTGATGTGTTCTGTGAGTCAATCGCGTTTAGCCCAGTGCAATGTGAAAAAGTATTCCGTTCGGCTAAGCATTATGGTTTGAATATAAAAGCCCATGTAGAGCAATTATCTGATCTGAAAGGTGCGAGGTTAGCTGCCAAATTTAACGCATTGTCCGTTGACCATATCGAATACCTGCCACCTGACGATGTACCCGCAATCGCCAAATCTAATACCGTAGCTGTACTGTTACCTGGTGCGTTTTATCACCTACGCGAAACCCAACGCCCCCCTTTAACAGCTCTTCGCCGACATCATGTACCAATAGCCTTGGCGAGCGACCTCAATCCCGGCAGCTCGCCTGTAGCATCATTACTAACGATCATGAATATGGGTTGCATATTATTTGGTATGACACCCGCAGAAGCGTTATCGGGTGTCACACGAAATGCGGCGCAGGCTCTAGGTCTAGCTCAGAAGGGACAAATTTCATCAGGTTTTGATGCAGATATGTGTTTATGGGACATACAACATCCTAATGAACTAAGCTACGGCATTAACCAAATTCGTCCGACTCGTGTTTGGGTTAATGGTAAAGAGCGCTGATATGAACAATACATTTATATGGCAGGGGCGCACTGATGATGAAGATAAGGCGCGTGGGTTAAGGTGGCATCAGGTTGTAAACCAAAAAGCGAGCTCTACAACTAACCCGCACTGTTGTTTAATTGGCCTCGCGTGCGATCTGGGCGTGAAAGAAAACAAAGGTAGAGTTGGTGCAAAAACGGGCCCAAATGCCATTCGTTCCGCCCTAGCCAACTTACCGTATCAGCACAATGTCAGTTTGCTTGATAAAGGCGATGTAGTCGCCAACGAATGCCTAGATTCCTGTCAGCAAAATTATGCAACTGAGGTATCAAAAGCGCTTAAGCAAAACTGTTTTGTTATTGGTTTAGGCGGCGGACATGAGATAGCTTGGGGAAGTTACCTAGGTTTACAGCATGCATTCAACAACTCTGATGTAGCAAAGGATAATTCAAAACGTATCGGCATTATTAACTTCGACGCGCACTTTGATCTACGTTTACCAGCACCGCATGCTAGTTCTGGAACCCCGTTTAGACAAATTCACCAGTACTGTACCGAGCATTCTCTACCATTTGACTACGCGTGTTTAGGAATAGCCAAGACCGCCAACACATTAGCATTATTTGATAGTGCAGCAATGACGGGCACACGATTTCTACTCGACGAAGATTGCTCAGTAGATAAAGCGATATCATTGCTTACTCCGATGTTGAGCGAAATTGACTTGCTGTATGTCACGATATGTCTTGATGCATTCTCAAGCGCTAATGCGCCGGGGGTAAGCGCGCCAAGCACATTGGGTATCGAGATACCCTTTGTATTGCAAATCCTGAGATGGCTCGCCGCAAATCAGAACAAACTTGGTTATCAGTGGGCTTTAACGGATGTAGCAGAAATGAATCCCACTTACGATATCGACCAGCGAACAACTAAACTAGCAGCAAGGCTGTTATTCGAAGTAGTAAATGCGAAATTCCCTTAACAACGTCCAAGAGTAACCAGAGATTAAATCTTGGCTGGTTACTCTTGGACAGAACAGTTAATTAAATGCCCTATACAACCGCAATGATTTCCTCAATGGCTAGGCGAGCTTTAGGCAAGCCATAGTTCCAATCGTCATCGGTATTTTGATAGCCCATAGCCAAGGCTACTTCACAAATGTGACCATCAAGCTCGTCACTGAATTTCTCACCAATCAACTCTTTATCAACTCCTTCCATCGGTGTAGATGCGATACCTAATCGTGCAAGTGTGTGCATAATATTGCCAAGTGCTAGATACACTTGCGCTTTGGTCCAACTGCCATTGTATCCACTCTCGTCCGTATTCATTTCAGCAAAAGCGTATGCCCCCATAAAGGAATCTCGCATGTCCGCGGGCAAGTGACCTGAACTCACCTCTGCATCAACACGTTTAACAAACTTTTCTTTAGTAAAGTGCGGGTCGTATGCCAGTAGAAGAGTATGTGATGCTTCTTTCGCATGGTGCTGGTTAAACTGATGTTTATTTGCAAACGTATCATGTAAGCGTTGCTTCCCTTCATCACTTTCAACTAGGATAAATTTCCAAGGTTGCGAATTAATTGATGAAGCGGATAAGCGGATCGCTTCTTTAATAACGGCGATATCTTCATCCGAAATCCGCTTAGACGTATCGTATTTTTTCACTGTATAACGCGTGCTTAAATCTTTGATAATTTGGTGAGACATTATTAACCGCCTTGTTTGTAAGGATATCTAAAAGTATGGATGCAATTGTATGCGCTTTTGAGGCAACTGATAATTAGGCAAAACATTGAAAGACTTTATTGATTACTTTGACAATCTAAATGAACTGGAAGGCCCTTTTTTAGAAACGCTAAATCCCCCCTTGCCATACACCAACTCCATTAAATAATTAGCCACACAACGAAAATTTAAAGGACTTATACCAATCCGCATTAATACAGGATTTATCATTGCTCGATTATCGTTTGCGCGAGAGCGCTTAGGATGAAGTCACCTTGGTGATGTGTCTCGGTTGCCTTTGGTATTTTCTGTGTCGCAGAAACGAAAAAAGCCACCCGATTAAGGTGGCTTCATTCTAAATGGGAGTCTGGGTAAGGCTGGTATCTTTAGTTGCACAGCAACGTCCAGCCGCACGACACGCCATGGAGGGCGTGGCTGCCACTTTGTCGCGGGGAATGCTTCATCATGGACGTGTCTATACCGTATTTGATACTTCCCTGGAGGTTTATTGCTGATTCGCTTTGCGCGAAACGCATATACGAAAAAGCCCTGACCGTTTTTTGTTCAGGGCTTTTCGTGTAATGGGAGTCTGGCAGTGTGCTACTCTCGCATGGGGAAACCCCATACTACCATCGCCGCTAATGCGTTTCACTTCTGAGTTCGAGATGGGATCAGGTGGGGCCGCATCGCTATGGCCGCCAGACATAAACTGTTATCTATCAAGCCGCAGCTTAATAAATCAATATGTAAAAGCTGATGCCGCGCCTATTAAGGTCTGGCTGTAATCATCGCTAAATCTCTTTAGTCTTACTCTTGATTTCAATACTTGTCATACAAACAACATCCAAAGTCATTTGGGCGTTGTATGGTTAAGCCTCACGGGCAATTAGTACAGGTTAGCTTAACGCCTTGCAACGCTTCCACATCCTGCCTATCAACGTCGTAGTCTTCAACAACCCTTTAGGACAGTTAAACTGCCAGGGATGACTCATCTTGGGGCTCGCTTCCCGCTTAGATGCTTTCAGCGGTTATCGATTCCGAACGTAGCTACCGGGCAATGCTTTTGGCAAAACAACCCGAACACCAGCGGTTCGTCCACTCCGGTCCTCTCGTACTAGGAGCAGCTCCCCTCAATCATCCAACGCCCACACCAGATAGGGACCGAACTGTCTCACGACGTTCTAAACCCAGCTCGCGTACCACTTTAAATGGCGAACAGCCATACCCTTGGGACCGACTTCAGCCCCAGGATGTGATGAGCCGACATCGAGGTGCCAAACACCGCCGTCGATATGAACTCTTGGGCGGTATCAGCCTGTTATCCCCGGAGTACCTTTTATCCGTTGAGCGATGGCCCTTCCATACAGAACCACCGGATCACTATGACCTACTTTCGTACCTGCTCGACGTGTCTGTCTCGCAGTTAAGCTGGCTTATGCCATTGCACTAACCTCCTGATGTCCGACCAGGATTAGCCAACCTTCGTGCTCCTCCGTTACTCTTTGGGAGGAGACCGCCCCAGTCAAACTACCCACCAGGCACTGTCCGCATTCCCGATAAGGGAACAACGTTAGAACATCAAACGTACAAGGGTGGTATTTCAAGGTTGACTCCACGCAAACTGGCGTTCACGCTTCAAAGTCTCCCACCTATCCTACACATGTAGGGTCAATGTTCAGTGCCAAGCTATAGTAAAGGTTCACGGGGTCTTTCCGTCTAGGTGCGGGTACACAGCATCTTCACTGCGATTTCAATTTCACTGAGTCTCGGGTGGAGACAGCGTGGCCATGGTTACACCATTCGTGCAGGTCGGAACTTACCCGACAAGGAATTTCGCTACCTTAGGACCGTTATAGTTACGGCCGCCGTTTACCGGGGCTTCGATCAAGAGCTTCGCTTGCGCTAACCCCATCAATTAACCTTCCGGCACCGGGCAGGTGTCACACCGTATACGTCATCTTTCGATTTAGCACAGTGCTGTGTTTTTAATAAACAGTCCCAGCCACCTTTTCACTGCGGCCCCCATTCGCTCAAAGAGCAAGTCTCATCACAAACAGGGGCGTACCTTCTCCCGAAGTTACGGTACGATTTTGCCGAGTTCCTTCACCCGAGTTCTCTCAAGCGCCTTAGTATTCTCTACCTGACCACCTGTGTCGGTTTGGGGTACGGTTCGATATATCATAAGTTTAGAGGCTTTTCCTGGAAGCAGGGTATTTGCAACTTCAATTCCGTAGAATCTCGTCTCGTGTCTCAGGCATGTAGAATCCCGGATTTACCTAAGATTCAACCCTACACACTTTCACATAGACAACCAACGCTATGCTTGCATAACCTTCTCCGTCCCCCCATCACTGATATACCAAGTACGGAAATATTAATCCGTTTCCCATCGACTACGCATTTCTGCCTCGCCTTAGGGGCCGACTTACCCTGCCCTGATTAGCATGGGACAGGAAACCTTGGTCTTCCGGCGTGCGGGTTTTTCACCCGCATTATCGTTACTCATGTCAGCATTCGCACTTGTGATATGTCCAGCAAACCTCTCAGTTCACCTTCAGCCACTTACACAACGCTCCCCTACCACGCAAAGTAAACTTTGCGTCCGCAGCTTCGGTATATTGCTTAGCCCCGTTACATCTTCCGCGCAGGCCGACTCGACTAGTGAGCTATTACGCTTTCTTTAAAGGGTGGCTGCTTCTAAGCCAACCTCCTAGCTGTCTTAGCCTTCCCACATCGTTTCCCACTTAGCAATAATTTTGGGACCTTAGCTGGCGGTCTGGGTTGTTTCCCTCTTCACGACGGACGTTAGCACCCGCCGTGTGTCTCCCGGATAGTACTCACTGGTATTCGGAGTTTGCAAAGGGTTGGTAAGTCGGGATGACCCCCTAGCCTTAACAGTGCTCTACCCCCAGTGGTATTCGTCCGAGGCGCTACCTAAATAGCTTTCGGGGAGAACCAGCTATCTCCCGGTTTGATTGGCCTTTCACCCCCAGCCACAAGTCATCCGCTAACTTTTCAACGTTAGTCGGTTCGGTCCTCCAGTTGATGTTACTCAACCTTCAACCTGCCCATGGCTAGATCACCGGGTTTCGGGTCTATACCTTGCAACTAAAACGCGCAGTTAACACTCGCTTTCGCTACGGCTCCCCTATTCGGTTAACCTTGCTACAAAATATAAGTCGCTGACCCATTATACAAAAGGTACGCAGTCACAGAACAAGTCTGCTCCCACTGCTTGTACGTATACGGTTTCAGGTTCTATTTCACTCCCCTCACAGGGGTTCTTTTCGCCTTTCCCTCACGGTACTAGTTCACTATCGGTCAGTTAGGAGTATTTAGCCTTGGAGGATGGTCCCCCCATGTTCAGTCAAGATAACACGTGTCCCGACCTACTCGATTTCACTTAAAATTCGCGTTCGTGTACAGGGCTATCACCTTGTATCGCTGTGCTTTCCAACACCTTCCACTCGCTTATCATTAGCTTAAGGGCTAATCCCCGTTCGCTCGCCGCTACTAGGGGAATCTCGGTTGATTTCTTTTCCTAAGGGTACTTAGATGTTTCAGTTCCCCTCGTTTGCCTCATACAGCTATGTATTCACTGTATGATACCGCCGAAGCGGTGGGTTTCCCCATTCGGACATTTGTGGATCAAAGCATTTTGTCGGCTCCCCACAACTTTTCGCAGACTTACACGTCCTTCATCGCCTCTAACTGCCTAGGCATCCACCGTATACGCTTAGTCACTTAACCATACAACCCCAAATAACCTTTAATATTTGACGTATAGACGTTACTCATAACCGAAGTTATCAGCGTATCTACTTTGTATGCGTGACAAGTATTCATTTTCAAATCAGATAGAGTAAGCTCTTAAAGAGTTCTCTTAGTTTTGATTACTTTTATCAGCTTTCCATATTGTTAAAGAACATGTGTTTGCGTTTGCACGCATTCACGTAGGGTTTAAAAAACCCTAATCAATAAATACTGAATCAGTACACATTGATTAAGGCTAATCTTTTCTACTAAAACCGAGTCTCCTATGCCGCTGTAATCTTTTCTAATCAAAGCATGTAGTGAGGACGTTTAGCCTGCTAAACGACGAACTACATAACGCAGAGTAGGAAAGATTTGGTAGGCTTGGGCAGACTTGAACTGCCGACCTCACCCTTATCAGGGGTGCGCTCTAACCAGCTGAGCTACAAGCCTATTATTGCGCAAGCAATTTGGTGGAGCTAAGCAGGATCGAACTGCTGACCTCCTGCGTGCAAGGCAGGCGCTCTCCCAGCTGAGCTATAGCCCCTCTTAAATCGACATCAGTCTTTTTAAAGAGTCTCTCGGTTCTTCTTTACTAACAACAAAACAATCTGTGTGAACACTCAGCCTGATGAGGCCTAACCTAATAGTAAGGAGGTGATCCAACCCCAGGTTCCCCTAGGGTTACCTTGTTACGACTTCACCCCAGTCATGAATCACAAAGTGGTAACCGTCCTCCCGAAGGTTAAACTAGCTACTTCTTTTGCAACCCACTCCCATGGTGTGACGGGCGGTGTGTACAAGGCCCGGGAACGTATTCACCGCAACATTCTGATTTGCGATTACTAGCGATTCCGACTTCATGGAGTCGAGTTGCAGACTCCAATCCGGACTACGACGAGCTTTAAGGGATCCGCTTACTCTCGCAAGTTTGCT
Source organism: Paraglaciecola sp. T6c (assembly GCF_000014225.1). Lineage (NCBI taxonomy): Bacteria > Pseudomonadati > Pseudomonadota > Gammaproteobacteria > Alteromonadales > Alteromonadaceae > Paraglaciecola > Paraglaciecola sp. T6c. The sequence continues at coordinate 1,203,538 of NC_008228.1, read as the reverse complement.
TCCCTCTGTACTCGCCATTGTAGCACGTGTGTAGCCCTACTCGTAAGGGCCATGATGACTTGACGTCGTCCCCACCTTCCTCCGGTTTGTCACCGGCAGTCTCCTTAGAGTGCCCAACTTAAGGCTGGCAACTAAGGACAGGGGTTGCGCTCGTTGCGGGACTTAACCCAACATCTCACGACACGAGCTGACGACAGCCATGCAGCACCTGTATCTAGATTCCCGAAGGCACCAATTCATCTCTGAAAAGTTTCTAGTATGTCAAGAGTAGGTAAGGTTCTTCGCGTTGCATCGAATTAAACCACATGCTCCACCGCTTGTGCGGGCCCCCGTCAATTCATTTGAGTTTTAACCTTGCGGCCGTACTCCCCAGGCGGTCTACTTATCGCGTTAGCTTCGCTACTCACGGATTAAATCCACAAACAGCTAGTAGACAGCGTTTACGGTGTGGACTACCAGGGTATCTAATCCTGTTCGCTACCCACACTTTCGCACATGAGCGTCAGTTACTGACCAGGGAGTCGCCTTCGCCACTGATGTTCCTCCAGATATCTACGCATTTCACCGCTACACCTGGAATTCCACTCCCCTCTCCAAAACTCTAGCCTGCCAGTTCTAAATGCAATTCCCAGGTTGAGCCCAGGGCTTTCACATCTAGCTTAACAAACCGCCTGCGTGCGCTTTACGCCCAGTAATTCCGATTAACGCTCGGACCCTCCGTATTACCGCGGCTGCTGGCACGGAGTTAGCCGGTCCTTCTTCTGTTGCTAACGTCACAGCTAACGGGTATTAACCGCCAACCTTTCCTCACAACTGAAAGTGCTTTACAACCCGAAGGCCTTCTTCACACACGCGGCATGGCTGCATCAGGGTTTCCCCCATTGTGCAATATTCCCCACTGCTGCCTCCCGTAGGAGTCTGGACCGTGTCTCAGTTCCAGTGTGGCTGATCTTCCTCTCAGAACAGCTAGAGATCGTCGCCTTGGTGAGCCTTTACCTCACCAACAAGCTAATCTCGCTTAGGCTACTCTTTGCGCGGGAGCCGAAGCCCCCTTTGGTCCGAAGACGTTATGCGGTATTAGCTATCGTTTCCAATAGTTATCCCCCACACAAAGGCATATTCCTAAGTATTACTCACCCGTCCGCCACTCGTCATCTTCTAGCAAGCTAGAAATGTTACCGTTCGACTTGCATGTGTTAGGCCTGCCGCCAGCGTTCAATCTGAGCCATGATCAAACTCTTCAATTAAATATTTATCGAACATGAATTTTTTTTGGTAGACACTCATCAAGTGAGTGCCCACACAGATTGTCTTGTTATTAATTGTTAAAGAACAGTGCTACCGAAGTAGCGTACTTCCTTGGAAGCGGCTTAAGATGCTGTCCGTGGACCCTCTTAAGCGGGAGGCGTATAATACGCTCTCAAGTTTCGATGTCAAGGCGTTATTTTTATTTAATTTCGAATCAATTTTTGACGTGGATCACAAACTGAAAAACTAAACTAAACCGCCTTACATCACGCTGATTAAAGTCTTCATAAAAGCCTTAAATCACCTAGTGAAAACCAGTGTCGGTGCAGCTGTTTTAGCGGCTGTCCCGAAGCGAGAGGCGCATTATAGAGATCCCTTTTTTGATCGCAAGTGTTTATTTCAAAAAATGCTAAATAAAGCCTGTAGAGAATGTTTTTTGAACAAAACTCGCGCTTTACTGTCTATTTAGTAAATTTGTTGTTAAGTTTAGACTCTTAAGTGGCACGGATGTCATAACGTAGAAGTCAGTTTTAGTTATTGGATATCTGAAAAATGAAAAAAATAATAAAAGTAGCGTTCATTGCGAGCTTAATTTCGTCCGTATACAGTGTCGGTGCTCAAGAAGCTGAGGTTTCGAATGATAACCATGCAACTAGTTCATTCGTAAAACGTCAAGTCGCTCAAAATATGTCGATAGGTCGTGCCGTCAAAAGTATTGCTAGTAATTACCCACAAGAAACATCCAGTGTGGTGAGCACGGCATTAGATATGTATCCAGATAGGTATCAAGAAATTATACATGCCGCAATATCCGCTCAGCCTATGTTGACAGAAGATATCGTCAAGATTGCTTTAGAAAAGGAAATCGCTAGTTGTACTGCGATTGTTAAAACCGCAATTAATGCTGAACCAAGCTATGTTGACTTTGTTGTAACAGCTGCAGCTAATTCAACCCCTGATGAACTGAACGAGATTGTGAGAGTCGCAGTCATTACAGAACCTGATTCCGCTGACTTTATTGTTCAGTCGTTAGCGCAACAGCACCCTAACAAAATCGTTGATATACTAACTTCTGCGATTGATGCAGTTCCGCTCGTCGGCGAGTATGTGGTTGAGGCATTGCTTGCTATCTTTCCTAACGATGCCGAAAGTGTCGTTAGTACAGCTGTTCGTGAGTCTGGGCCACAAAGAGATAATGTTAGAAGAATTATTGAGACGGCACAAAATTTCGGACTTGATGAAGACAGCATATATAAGTATGCAAAGGAAGGTGGCGCTACTGATGAAGAAATTACAGCCGCACTAAAAATTGTCACTGAACAATAGCTATCTAATTTTTAAACATTTTAATATTATCAAACCGGATTATTATCCGGTTTTTTTATAACTGTTATCACTTTGCCCTTAGCCTATATCGGCCTTGTTATGTTCCCCTCAGAGTTAACTGTTTTGTCACAGTCTGCAATGTTATTTAAGATGTGATTTCTCATATGCGTAAGGCGACTTATAGAGCATTTGCCTTAGGGTAGTTAGAGGTGAAAGATAAGTAATGAAAACCAATAGGGAGATATAATCGACTGCACACCTTGTTCTCCAGCATAGGCCTTAAAAACGGTACGCTCCTACTCGGTAGCTACAAAGTAATATTTGGTTATTCTATGAATTTCAGACATAAAAAAACCGGATTTTAATCCGGTTTTTTTATTGTAGGAATTTTTATTCCGCAGCTGCGTCTTCAGTCTCTACGACTTCTTCCACTTCTGGGCGGTCTACTAATTCTACATATGCCATTGGAGCATTATCGCCGGTACGGAAACCGCATTTTAAAATGCGAATATATCCACCAGGACGCTCTTCATAGCGAGGGCCAAGTTCATTAAATAACTTACCTACAACTTCTTTATCACCAGTACGTGCAAACGCTAAACGGCGATTTGCAACACTGTCTTGCTTAGCAAGTGTGATAAGAGGTTCAATTACGCGACGTAGTTCTTTCGCTTTAGGAAGAGTTGTTTTAATCAACTCACTCTTCACCAATGAGCCAGCCATATTGCGAAACATCGCTTGACGGTGACTACTATTACGATTCAACTGACGACCACTCTTACGATGGCGCATAGTCCTATCCTTCTTTAAAAATCAGTTTTAAATCTGATTAATCTTTTTCTGCGATGCTTTCTGGTGGCCAGTTCTCTAAGCGCATACCTAGTGAAAGTCCACGAGAAGCTAGTACATCTTTGATCTCAGTAAGAGATTTTTTACCTAAGTTAGGAGTCTTTAACAACTCAACTTCGGTGCGTTGTACTAGGTCACCAATATATTGTATCGCTTCTGCTTTAAGGCAGTTAGCTGAACGTACTGTAAGTTCTAAATCATCAACTGGGCGAAGAAGAATCGGATCAAATTCCGGCTTCTCTTCTTTCTCAACAGGCTCTGACATATCACGAAGTTCAACGAATGCGTCTAATTGCTCAGCTAATATAGTTGCTGAGCGACGAATCGCTTCTTCGGGATCGATAGTGCCATTGGTTTCCATATCGATAATTAACTTGTCTAAATCAGTGCGTTGTTCAACACGCGCAGATTCAACGTTGTACGAAATACGTGATACTGGACTAAATGAAGCATCAACCAATAAACGACCAATTGGGCGATCATCTTCTTCAGAAGAGCGACGAGTTGACGCTGGAACGTACCCACGGCCCATTTCTACTTTAATGCGCATGCTGAGTTCAGCTTCGCCAGTTAAAGTACAAAGAACGTGACTTGGGTTTACGATTTCAACATCACCATCATGCTGGATGTCTCCAGCTAATACTGGGCCCGCACCGGACTTCACTAATGTTAGTGTTGCTTCGGTTTTGCCTTCAAGACGTACCGCCAAACCTTTAAGGTTAAGCAATATTTCGATAACGTCTTCTTGAACGCCTTCTTTGGTGCTGTACTCGTGTAATACACCGTCGATCTCAACTTCAGTCACTGCACAACCTGGCATAGATGACAAAAGAATACGACGTAACGCATTACCCAATGTATGACCAAAACCACGCTCCAAAGGCTCTAAAGTGACCTTTGCACGTGTAGGCGAAACGTTATCAATTTCAACTAACCTTGGTTTTAAGAATTCAGTTACAGAACCCGACATTGTTACCTCTCTTCTTTAAGCTTTACTTAGAGTAAAGTTCGACAATCAACTGTTCGTTTATTTCAGCAGACAAATCAGTTCTTTCAGGAACACGTTTAAATGTGCCTTCCATCTTTTTGCTGTCCACTTCAATCCAAGTTGGTTTCTCACGTTGCTCAGCAAGCTCTAAAGCAGAAACAATACGAGCTTGTTTTTTAGCTTTTTCACGTACAGATACAACATCATCAGCAGAAACATTAAAAGAAGGAACGTTAACAACTTGACCGTTAACCAAAATTGCTTTGTGGCTAACTAGTTGACGCGCTTCAGAACGAGTGCTAGCAAAACCAATGCGGTAAACAACATTGTCTAAACGTTGCTCTAAAAGTTGCAACAAGTTTTCACCTGTATTGCCTTTTAAGCGTGCCGCTTCTTTATAGTAGTTACGGAATTGCTTTTCAAGAACACCGTACATACGACGAACTTTTTGCTTTTCACGTAATTGAACACCGTAGTCAGACAAACGTCCACGACGTGCGCCGTGTTGACCAGGTGCGTTATCAATTTTACATTTTGATTCGATTGCTCGAACGCCACTTTTCAGGAACAAGTCTGTTCCTTCGCGGCGGCTAAGTTTGAGTTTTGGACCCAAATATCTTGCCATTATCTTTCTCCAACAGTCCGTCGATTAAACGCGACGTTTTTTCGGTGGACGACAACCGTTGTGAGGAATAGGCGTCACATCGGTAATATTAGTGATTTTATAACCAGCAGCATTCAAAGCACGGATAGCAGATTCACGACCTGGACCTGGACCTTTAACGAATACTTCTAGATTTTTCAAACCGTAATCCTGAGCGGCTGTACCAGCACGTTCAGCAGCTACCTGAGCAGCAAAAGGGGTAGATTTACGTGAACCACGGAAACCAGAACCACCAGATGTAGCCCAAGACAAAGCGTTGCCTTGACGATCTGTAATTGTCACTATTGTGTTGTTGAAAGAGGCATGGATATGAGCCATACCGTCAGCAACTTGACGTTTTGCGCGCTTACGCGTGCTTTTAGTAGGAGCTTTAGCCATCTTAATCCCCGCTTACTTTTTAATTGCTTTGCGAGGACCTTTACGGGTACGCGCATTAGTTTTAGTGCGCTGACCACGTAGAGGAAGACTACGACGGTGGCGAATACCACGGAAGCAACCTAGGTCCATCAAACGTTTAATACTCATTGATACTTCACGACGAAGGTCACCTTCGACAGTGAATTTCGCAACTTCGTCACGCAATTTATCAATTTGTGCTTCATCAAGATCTTTGATCTTGGTTGTCTCTGCAACACCAGCAGCTTCACAAATGCTTTGTGCACGTGTAGAGCCTACACCGAAGATCGCGGTTAGCGCGATTACAGTGTGCTTGTGCTCAGGGATGTTAATGCCAGCGATACGGGCCATTAACAGTACTCCTCATAGTTTATGTCATCAGCCTAAAAAGCCCGATAGGATACTTACCCGATGACAAAATTGCAAATTAAGGTTTGCGGATACTATCGTATTTAGCAATTCCGCAAACCATACGATTAACCTTGCCTTTGCTTATGCTTAGGGTCAGAACTGCAAATCACACGCACAACACCGTTGCGCTTAATGACTTTACAGTTACGGCAAATCCGCTTGACGGATGCACGAACTTTCATTTCATCACTCCGTAAATCGCTAACTTAACGGCCGTAGCCCTTAAGGTTAGCTTTCTTAAGAACAGACTCATATTGATGAGACATCAAATGGGTCTGCACTTGCGCCATGAAATCCATGATAACCACTACCATAATAAGTAGAGAGGTCCCACCGAAGTAAAACGGTACGTTCCAAGCTATCAACATGAATTCAGGCACCAAACAAATAAAGGTTATATAAAGCGCGCCAGCTAGGGTTAAGCGAGTCATTACCTTATCAACGTATCGTGAGGTCTGCTCACCAGGACGAATCCCAGGAACGAACGCACCAGACTTCTTCAAATTGTCCGCTGTTTCGCGAGGGTTAAAAACCAACGCAGTATAGAAGAAACAAAAGAAGATGATCGCAGCAGCGTAAAACATCACATACAGAGGCTGTCCAGGAGACAACATCAATGCCACTTCTTGTAACCAAGAGAATGACTCATTCTGACCAAACCAATTTGCAATGGTTCCAGGGAACAGAATGATGCTTGACGCGAAAATCGGAGGAATAACACCTGCCATATTTACTTTTAACGGTAAATGCGTGCTTTGTGCTGCAAAGACCTTACGGCCCTGCTGACGCTTTGCATAGTTAACGACGATACGACGTTGGCCACGCTCTACGAACACAACAAAATACGTGATAGCAATTATTATTACGCCAATAAGTAACAAGAACAGTAGGTTCAAATCACCTTGTCGTGCTTGCTCTGCCGTTTGACCTATGGCCGTCGGCAAACCTGACACGATACCCGCGAAAATCAATATAGAAATACCGTTACCGATACCTCTCTCTGTAATTTGCTCACCTAACCACATTAAAAACATGGTACCGGTGACCAAACTCACAACAGCTGTGAAGTAAAAACCGAACCCCGGATTAATCACCAAACCTGAAATCAGATTAGGTAGATTTGTCGCTATCCCAATTGCTTGGAATGTAGCCAACACTAACGTGAAATAACGTGTGTATTGACTAATTTTACGACGTCCTGCTTCGCCTTCTTTTTTAAGTTCCATCATCGGTGGATGCATAACAGTAAGCAACTGAATGATAATGGAAGCTGTAATGTATGGCATTATACCCAGGGCAAGAACCGAGGCACGCTCAAGAGCACCACCAGAGAACATGTTAAACATTTCTACAATGGTACCCTTTTGCTGGTCGAATAATTCAGCCAACACCGCGGCATCGATACCAGGAATAGGCACATATGAGCCAAGCCTAAACACAATTATCGCACCAAGTACGAACAACAATCTTGACTTAAGCTCACTCAAGCCGCCTTTTGCGCTTGAATTTGATCCTGGTTTAGCCATCTAGCTTATTCCTCTACCTTACCGCCGGCCGCTTCGATTGCTTCGCGCGCGCCTTTTGTAACCTTCAAACCATTGATAGTAACAGCTCGTGAAATTTCACCGCTCTTAAGCACTTTAACAAACAGCATTTCTTTCTTAACAAGACCTGCTGCTTTTAAAGTTTCAAGTGAAACCACTTCACCCTCTACCTTTGCAATTTCACTCAACGTCACTTGGTCAGAAACCAAAGATTTACGTGATGTGAAACCGAACTTAGGTAGACGACGCTGAATTGGCATTTGTCCGCCTTCAAAACCAGGCTTTACAGAACCGCCAGAGCGAGACTTTTGACCTTTGTGACCACGGCCACCAGTTTTTCCAAGACCTGAACCCATACCGCGTCCAACGCGCTTACTAGATTTTTTTGCTCCTGGTGCAGGAGCAAGAGTATTTAAATGCATCTGTTACTCCTCCACTACTTCAACCATGTAAAATACACGGTTGATCATGCCACGAACAGAAGGGGTATCTTCGAGTTCACGAACATGACCGATGCGACGTAAACCTAGACCCGTAAGAGTTGCCTTATGCTTTGGAAGGCGACCGATAGCGCTTTTGGTTTGCTTAACTTTTATCATCTTAGCCATGTTCAATTACCCCAAAATCTGCGTTACAGACAATCCACGTTTAGCAGCAACTTGATCAGGCGAAGTCATTTCTGTCAACGCATTGATAGTTGCACGCACAACGTTAATTGGATTGGTAGATCCGTAACATTTTGAAAGTACGTTTTGAACGCCAGCGACTTCAAGTACCGCACGCATTGCACCACCGGCAATAATACCAGTACCTTCTGATGCAGGTTGCATGTAGACTTTTGAGCCTGAATGACGACCTTTAATTGGATGCTGTAGCGTGTTGCCATTTAGATCCACGTCCACAAGATTGCGGCGCGCTTTTTCCATAGCTTTTTGAATTGCAGCAGGCACTTCACGTGCTTTACCGTAACCAAAACCAACACGACCATTCCCGTCACCTACTACTGTCAAAGCAGTAAAGCTAAAGATACGACCACCTTTAACTACTTTAGATACACGGTTTACAGCAATTAGTTTTTCTAACAGGTCACCCTGTTGTTGAACTTCTACTTTAGCCATAATTAACTCCTAGAACTGAAGACCTGCTTCACGAGCAGCATCAGCCAATGCCTTAACTCGACCGTGATACTTAAAACCGCTGCGATCGAAAGCGACAGTCTTAATGCCTTTCTCGATAGCTCGTTCTGCAATCGCTTTACCAACTGCTACAGCAGCTTCTGCATTACCCGTTGACTTAACGGTAGTGCGAAGATCTGCTTCAACAGTAGAAGCCGCCGCCAAAACCTGTGAACCGCAAGGAGCGATTAACTGGGCATATATATGGCGTGGTGTGCGGTTAATAACCAAGCGATGCGCGGCCAGTTCACTAATTTTTTTGCGTGCACGTGTAGCGCGACGCAAGCGAGCTGATTTCTTATCCATCGTATCACCTACCTACTTTTTCTTAGCTTCTTTACGACGCACAACTTCATCAGCGTAACGAACACCTTTACCTTTATAAGGCTCTGGCGGACGGTATCCACGGATGTTAGCTGCAACCTGACCTACCAACTGCTTATCGGCGCCTTTAACGACGATTTCAGTTTGACTAGGAGTTTCAACCGAAATACCTTCGGGCATTTCGTATGCTACAGGGTGTGAGAAACCAAGCGTTAGATTTAGTTTTTTACCCTGCGCTGCCGCACGATAACCAACACCATTCAACTGAAGTTTTTTCTCAAAACCTTGAGATACACCAATTACCATTGCATCTAACAATGAGCGAGCTGTACCAGCTTGAGCCCAACCATTGGCAACACCTTCACGAGGTGAGGCTTTAAGTTGGTTCTCTTCTTGAACAACTTCAACTGCATCGTTGAATACACGGCTTAATGTACCGTTTTTACCTTTTACTGTGACTTCTTGCCCAGCGATAGTAACTTCTACGCCAGATAAAACGTCTACAGGAGCTTTTGCTATACGTGACATTTTTATCCCCTTACGCTACGTAGCCGATGATCTCACCACCCATACCCGCTTTACGCGCGGCACGGTCAGTCATCACACCTTTAGAGGTAGAAACGATAGCAACACCTAAACCACCCAATACTTTTGGCAACTCATCTTTTTTCTTATAGATGCGAAGACCAGGGCGACTTACGCGCTCAATGCTTTCAATTACTTTCTTGCCTTCGAAGTACTTAAGCGTCACTTCTAAAACAGGTTTAACGTCACCAGAAACTGCGAAGTCTGAAACATAACCTTCTTCTTTAAGTACGGCTGCAATTGCAACACGTAGCTTAGATGAAGGCATTGATACAGAAACTTTGCTAGCCATCTGACCGTTACGAACACGTGTAAACATGTCCGCGATAGGATCTTGCATACTCATATTAGCTACTCCTTACCAGCTGGCTTTTTTAAGGCCAGGTACTTCGCCGCGCATAGCTGCTTCACGCAACTTAATACGGCTAAGACCAAACTTGCGTAGGAAACCATGTGGACGGCCAGTAATACGACAACGATTTTGTTGACGCGTACGAGCTGAATCACGTGGAAGTTGTTGTAGCTTAAGAACAGCGTCCCAACGTTCTTCGTCAGAAGAGTTGACGTTGCTGATAGTTGCTTTAAGTTCAGCTCGTTTAGTAGCGAACTTAGCAACTAGCTTGGCGCGTTTAACTTCGCGCGCTTTCATTGATTCTTTTGCCATAACCCTACCCTTACTTTTTAAATGGGAAACTAAACGCACTAAGAAGTGCATGTGCTTCCGCATCGGTTTCAGCGCTAGTCGTGATAGTAATATCCATACCGCGAATTTTATCTACCTTATCGAAATCGATTTCTGGGAAGATAATTTGCTCACGAACACCCATGCTATAGTTTCCACGGCCGTCAAACGACTTAGGATTCAAGCCACGGAAGTCACGGATACGAGGAATTGCTATTGATACTAAACGTTCAAAGAATTCCCACATACGCTCACCACGTAGGGTTACTTTACAGCCAATCGGATAACCTTCACGGATTTTAAAACCCGCTACAGATTTGCGAGCAACAGTTACAACAGGTTTCTGACCAGCAATTGCTTGCATGTCAGCAGTTGCGTTTTCCAACACCTTCTTGTCTGCTACCGCTTCACCTAAACCCATGTTTAGAGTGATTTTCTCAATCCGAGGGACTTGCATGACGCTTTTGTAGTTGAACTGCTTCGCAAGTTCCGCTACTACTGTTTCTTTATAGAAATCATGCAGTTTCGCCATCGTACTCTCCAATTATTAAACCAGTTCACCGTCAGATTTGAAGAAACGAACTTTTTTGTCGTCTTCAAAACGGAAACCTATGCGATCTGCTTTACCCGTTTTAGGGTTAACAATCGCTACATTTGACACGTGAATTGATGCTTCTTTCTCAATAACGCCACCAGTAACACCCAATTGAGGGTTAGGTTTCTGATGCTTCTTCACCAAGTTCACACCTTCAACGATTAAGCGGTCAGCCGCTGGAAGAACTTTAAGCACTTTGCCTAGTTTTCCTTTGTCTTTACCTGCCAAAACGATGATTTCATCATCACGACGAATTTTTCTAGCCATTATCGTGACTCCTTATAGTACCTCAGGGGCCAGTGAGACGATTTTCATGTTATTAACACGAAGCTCACGAGTGACCGGGCCAAAGATACGCGTACCAATTGGTTGCTTGTTTGCGTTAAGCAAAACAGCTGCGTTGTTATCGAAACGGATCGAAGATCCATCAGAACGACGAACGCCTTTTCTAGTACGCACCACCACTGCAGTTAGCACATCACCTTTTTTTACTTTACCGCGAGGAATTGCTTCTTTAACGGTAACTTTAATGATGTCGCCAATATGTGCATAACGGCGATGCGAGCCACCAAGAACCTTAATACACTGAACCCTGCGAGCACCCGAGTTATCGGCTACATCCAGGTTAGTTTGCATTTGGATCATGTTAGTGCTCCGCTGTTAATTAAGACTCTCACGAGTCGTTTTGTTTCCTAAAAAACCAGCGTTATTGCTGACTTTTTATACATACCCCTATTAAAAGGGCGCGAAATACTAACAGAAAATAACCAGTGGCGATAGTCGAATTTGCAAAAAAAAGCGACTAATCAATAGATAATTTGCTCTCATCAGCGAAGAACTCATAAAACATATTTAAAACAGTGGCTTAGATAATTTTAATACACACAAAAAAGTTGTTAGCCACTAACGTATATATACCTCTTACAAAACTCTCTCGAGTCTATTGATGTTATCAACGCAGCTTAACTAAATGGCCATTCTACTTCGCTAATGTACAGCCTGGAATTAGTCGACCGCTACACTTCATCCGATGAAAAGCCAGAGGTTTCGTATAATTGGAATTGCTCTGTTAACAGATTAGTATGGTGGTGATAAGGTATTTAGGAGAGCCCCTCTACGTGTTACTCACATTCTATAGATGACTTTACACATAAAGGGGCGGTTAAAGCGGGCGTGATCTATTTTTGATAAATTAACTTTTCTCTCTCGGGAGCGTTAATTAGTCCATCGTATTTTTCTTCCAGTAAATGGCGCTTTATCTTTAGCGTAGGGGTTAGTAGTCCGTTCTCTACAGTCCAATCATCTTTCATGATCACTAAACGGTCGAGTACTGCGTGACTTTCTAAACCAGCGTTAACCGATTCCAAGGTTGCTAACAGGCTCTTTTCTACTTTGTCTTTGTCTTGTTTGGTGGCATCTTCTGATAATACGACTAACGCAATAGGCTGTTTTAATTGCGAGCCGGTGACACAGACTTGCTCTACAGAAGAGTTGCCCATAATGAGAGCTTCAATCGGTACTGGCGCGATATACTTACCCTTGGCTGTTTTAAATATCTCTTTTAAGCGCCCGGTAATTTTAATATAGCCATCGCTATCGATTGCGCCCTTATCACCTGTGCGCAAGTATCCGTCTTCGGTAAAGGTTTCAGCGGTTTTTTCAGGCTCCAGATAATATTCCTGCATATTACAAGGCCCTTTAACTTGTATCTCGCCCTCTTCGCCAATTCTAATATCGACACCTTCATAAGCGCGGCCAATACTACCAATTTTGTCCTCTCTAAATGGAACACAACAGGTACCGTAAGCACTGTTTTCTGTCATTCCCCATCCTTCAGATATTTTAACGCCTACTTTCAAAAACCATTTAAGGGTGGCTGGCGAAATAGGAGCGGATCCACTGGCGCACATACGAGCCTTATCTAAGCCAAGTTTAGTTCTAATCTTACTCGCGACTATATTGCCGACAAACGGTATTTTCAGCAGAAAATCGAGTTTCTTTTGGGGCATGTTTGCTAAAACCCCCATTTGAAAACGAGTCCAAAGACGCGGAACAGAAATAAATAACGTAGGCCTTAGGTGGCAAATATCGCGATTGAATGTATCAAGCGACTCTATAAAACCAATTTGAGTGTTTGCGTAGAAACTAGCCATTTCCACCAAAACGCGCTCGGTGATATGCGCCAATGGCAAGTAACTCAATATACGGTCTTCATCGCCAACGCTTAATTCATTTCTTGAATTGCTCGCAGCCCAACTAATCGAATTATAGGTATGCACTACACCTTTAGGGTTACCCGTGCTGCCCGACGTATAGATAATCGTCATAGTGCTGCTCATATCGGGTACTGGGCGCTCTAAATAGGGCTCATTTGCCATCAATGAATCCCAATCCTTATCGGCTTCAATACCAGGATAAGAAAATGCTAGCTTAGTAACGCCCTCAGGGATCGCTGCTACTTGCTCAGCAGTATCATCTAACTTGCCCACAAAAATAACAGGACATGCTGCGTGATTTAATACATATTGAATCGTTTTCTCGCCGGCTGTTGAATAAATTGGTACGGATATATGACCGGCCAACATAATAGCTAAGTCAGCAATGAACCATTCAGCACAGTTCTTAGATAATACGGCAATGTGGCTACCCGCTGGTAAGTTCAGCGCAATTAATCCAGCTGCCGCGCGGCGTACTTTGTCTGCCGTCTGTACCCATGTATAACTAATAACAGCACCGTTAATCGGTTGCTTCAAATATACCTTCTGCGGCGTTGTATCTTCCCAGTGGTACATCATTTCTAAGGGCGTCTTTAACGACATGTTGTCTCCAGTACATAAATCTACATTTTGATAACAACGTTATAACGATTGAAACCCCACAGGTCAAACAACTATAAGACTTAAGCATTTATTTTGCGTATTCACTTCGATAAACAGAATCAATTCAGCTTATCTTTTCAGCAAAAAGGTGTTTTTTTAGCCTCATTGTGGGATTTCGCTAAACATTCCCTCCAGCCAATTCGAAAAACACTGAATCTTTTCGCGCTTAAAATGCGCTTCAGGCGCCACCAAATAATATGCGTAATGACACTTGAAACTAAAATTGAACAGTTTCACCAATTGCCCTTTTTCTAACTGTTCGAATATCAGGCTATTACGCACCATTGCTATGCCCTGCCCCGCTAGCGCCGCTTCAATAATAGTGACACTGGAATCATCTACATGTAGAGCATTGCGCCCCACGTCTGGGTTTATCCGATGCAGTTGATAGAAAGATTTCCAGGCGGGCAAAATATCGCTGCTTTTCTCGGTTAAAGTGGGATGACGGGAAACAGACTGAGCAGTGTCAATCTGTTTAGCTAACCCAGGATGACAAACTAGGTGAATAGTATCCTGAGCCAACTTTCTGCTTTTTAACTGAGGGTAATCGCCGATGCCAAATCGTATCGCCAAATCTAATTCATTTTGGTCAAAATTTAATAAACGGTTTGTTGGCTGGATCCTTACATTTATGTGGGGATATTCTTGCTGGAACAAATACAAACGCGGTACAAGCCAACGAGAAGATAACGACTCAATCACGGTTAAGTTTAAAATATTGGGTCTTGGATCCATCACCAAGTTGCCTACGCCTTTATCTAGAAAGCTGAAGCCTGTGGCAATATCAGGTAATAGTCTTTCCCCCGCCTTTGTTAAAGACACATGCCGGTGACCTCTTACAAACAGCTGACAACCGAAGAAGACTTCTAGCGTTTTAATGTGCTGGCTGATAGCAGCTTGAGTAACAAACATTTGTTCCGCTGCTGCTTTAAAACTCAATGTTTCTGCAGCCGCTAAAAAATAACGAAGCGCATTGAGGGGCGGGAGTTTATTCATATAAAATGTAATTTAGTTAAGTTTTTCTTAACTGTAGTTTAGTTTTAATCGTTTGTCAGTCGAAGAGTATCTGCCTATCGTTAAACCTCCAAACCATGAGGAATTAACGATGAAAAACACCATAAAATCTTGCCTAGCGTTTAGCATTACCCTGCTATTTCTCAGCGTGAGCTCGGCCGTTTTTGCAGGTCAAGGATTAGAAAAACTATACACTAAAACGGGTTATCCATTTGAACCTTTGGTCAAGCGTTCGCAATTGGTTCGTATTTTGTATCAACGACAAGATGAAACGGTGACTTGCCGAACGGAAATAACTCAAGGCTCGATTGTGTGGGAAGGGCAAGAAAAAAAGGCCCGGCATGATGATTTCATTACCGAGCCATTGCGATCTTGTTTAGAGCGCTCAGAAGCGAAAAGGTTATTGAAGAATACCTACCAATAACCGGTAGTATCACGCCTGTTACTTTAGCTACTGCCATATCTGCTTGTGGCAGTAGTTATAGCTGCGTTTAATGTATAAGGCTGACCCTAGGGTATGAACAGCGCCCCATACTCCTATATAGAAACTACAAAGCATAAAAAGGTGTGACAAAACCCAAAATTATCAGTGCCAAACGTTACGACTAGCTAGTGCGCTGACGTACAATTTCATACAAGCAAATACCGGTCGCCACCGATACATTCAAGCTAGAAACCGAACCTGCCATGGGCAGCTTTATTAGCTCGTCGCAATGTTCTCGGGTCAGCCTGCGCATTCCTTTGCCTTCGGCGCCCATCACCAGCGCTATCGGTCCTTGCATCTTACAATCGTATATACTCTGGGTTGCTTCACCTGCAGTACCCACCACCCATACGCCTGCATCTTTAATCTCTCGTAAAGTACGTGCCAGGTTAGTCACCTGTATAAGGGGGATCAAATCAGCTGCACCGCAAGCGACTTTCCTCACCACTGGCGTTAATGCTACCGAGTTGTCTTTGGGCACCACAATAGCGTCAATACCTGCTGCATCGGCGGTACGCAAACACGCACCTAAATTATGAGGATCAGTTACACCATCGAGTATTAACAAAAAAGGCGTGGCGCTTTTTTTAATGATTTCGTCTAAATCATTTTCGTTAAACTGTTTACCGGGCTTCGCTTTCGCTACAACACCTTGGTGCTGTTCACCATTGACTTTATCGTCTAAGGTTTTGCGCTGGCAAAATTGCACCGCAATACCAAACTTACGCGCATGATTGATGATTGAATTAATCGGTTTGTCGTCACGACCTTTAAGGACAAACAACTCAATCAAACGCTCTGGCTCACGCTCTATCACTGCTTCTAATGCATGAATACCATACAACCACTCATGTTGAGCCATATCTATTTGTTCCTTTTACTGGACGAAGAGCGACGTGACTTAGCCGCTGGTTTATCGGCTGCCCCTCCTTTACCACTCGAACGACGAGTGCGTGGTTTCTTTTTAGCGCCACCAGCTTTGTCGTTCTCATTTGCCGCTTTGGCCCCGGCTTTGGATACAGGGCTTTCTTTGCCTGAGGTGTTTTTTGCTGAACCTTTTTTAGTGGAAGAGGATTTCTTTGTTCCGCGTTTTCCACCTCTTGGTTTTGGTGGCGCTTTGGCTAATACAAAGTCTATTTTTCGTTCATCCAAATTCACCCCAGCCACCTTCACTTCAAGCGGATCGCCAAGTCGGTAAACTATGCCCGAATTTTCTCCGACTAAGTGCTGCTTCGTTTCATCAAACTGATAAAAGTCATTATCTAATGCAGAAATATGCACTAGCCCATCAATATGGAACTCGGATAAACGCACGAAAAAGCCAAAACTGGTTACCGATGCAATAACGCCATCAAATGTATCTCCAACATGGTCGAGCATAAATTCACATTTGAGCCAATCGGATACATCGCGTGTTGCATCGTCGGCGCGTCGCTCTGTCATAGAACACTGCTCGCCTAATGCATCCACCTCTTCTGCTGTATACGCTTTACCGCCAGTCTTACTTTTGCGCTGTTGCTTTTTATCTATCGTGGCTTTTAAAGCACGATGCACAACTAAATCGGGGTAGCGACGAATGGGTGATGTGAAATGCGCGTAAGCTTCTAATGCTAAACCAAAGTGGCCAATGTTTTCATGGCTGTACACTGCTTGCTTCATAGAACGCAGCAACATGGTTTGAATTAGCTCTTGATCGGCCCTGCCCTGAATTTTGCTGATCACCTCAGTAAATTCTTGTGGCGAAGCATCTTTGCTAATGTGATGGGTAATTCCGACCTCTGCCAAATAAGACAAAAACGCACTTAATCGATCCGAGTCCGGCTCATCATGTATACGGTACAAGGCTTCAGCTTTTTGCTTGCTTAAGGTTTTGGCCGCAGCTACGTTGGCCAAAATCATACACTCTTCTATCAGTTTGTGAGCATCATTACGCGTGACAGGCACAACGGTGTCTATTTTACGCTGCGCATTGAACACGAACTTACTTTCTTGAGTTTCAAATTCAATAGCCCCCCGCTGACTACGTCTGCGTTTCAACGTGCGGTACATGTCGTGTAAATTTTTAAGATGTGGGACCTGCTCTGCGTAGCGATTTTTCAGTTCAGGATGAGCCTGGCCGTCATCTTTCAATATATCCCATACTTTTGTGTAAGTAAGGCGCGCTTTTGAGTTCATAACAGCTTCATAGAATTGGTGTTCTGCGAGCTCTCCGTTTGCGCTGATGGTCATTTCACAGACCATACATAATCGGTCTACTTGGTGGTTCAATGAACACAATCCGTTAGAGAGTACTTCAGGCAGCATGGGAATAACCTGCTCTGGGAAATAAACCGAGTTACCACGGTTTTGCGCTTCGCTATCAAGCGCCGTACCTGGTCTGACATAATAACTTACATCAGCAATCGCCACCCACAACTGCCAACCACCGTCATCTAGCGGTTCACAAAATACAGCGTCATCGAAATCACGTGCGTCTTCACCATCTATCGTGACTAATGGTAATTGACGTAAATCGATTCTATTTTCTTTCGCTTCTTCAGGTACTTGCTCGCTGAGGTCGGCAATTTGCTTGGTAACACCTTTGGGCCAAGCGTGAGGAATATCGAAAGTGCGCAGTGCCATGTCGATTTCCATGCCCGGTGCCATATGCTCACCTAGCACTTCTAATACTTTACCAATCGCGTTCACGCGACGTCTTGGGCGTTGAACAATCTCTACAACAACGATGAAGCCTTGACGGGCACCGTTAACATACTCAGCAGGAATACTGATTTCATGATTGATACGGCTGTCATCGGGAATAACGATACCGGCACCATTTTCAAAAAAGTAACGACCAACAATGGGTTCGCTGCGCGGCTCGATAATTTTAGCTATGCGTGCTTCTCGGCGGCCTCGATTATCGGTGCCGCTTTCTTTGACCAGCACTATGTCGCCGTGCAGTACCGTCGCCATTTGTGCGTTGTGAATAAACAGATCTTTTTCGCCGTCATCACGCTTTAAAAATCCAAAACCGTCACGGTGGCCAATCACACGCCCTTGAATTAGCTCTTCTAACTTAAGCTTGGCGTATTTTTTATCACGATTGAATTCGATTTGCCCTTCGCGCTCCATTGCACGCAAGCGACGTTGAATACCAATTCGGCTATCTTCATCTTCTGCATTTAATAGGTGACAAAATTCAAGAAAGGACAACGGTTTTTTGGCTTTGGTGAGTAATTCAAGTAAATACTCACGGCTCGCTACTGGATTTTCGTATTTTTCTTTCTCGCGCTGGTAAAAGGGATCGTCGCTCATAGAGGTGATGGCGTTTCCAAGTTAGGTAAATGTTGCGCCTAGTATAACGAAGCTGGCGCAATTAAAAACGCTTAATTGACAACGACAAGGCGCAAGTTGTTCTACATAGATAAAACGACCGATTTAATCGGGAAATAAGTTATGAATCCAAAGGACGTTTCGCTTTACGTACCGCTTTAGGATGCATCAGTTTTTCTAGATCAGACAAACAAGACGCAATTTTTTGATGGGTTTTCTTATCGTTCGTCACTGCGTTATACAACCAATGGTAAGCATCTTCATAATCGTAAGGGCTGCCATAACCATCTATGAACAATTCCACTAACTCTATTTGCGCTTTTTGGTTACCCAACATTGATGCTTCGCGTAAAAACACCACCGCGCGCTCTTTATCTTGCTGCACTAACTTGCCTTGAGCATAATAACGGCCCAGCTGCTCTAGCCCTTCTGGTAAACCTTGGTCGGCAGCTTGACGCATAAAGCTAATACCACGCTCAGGCTCAGCAGTTACGCATACCCCCCAAGCAAGCATGTCACCCCATAAAAACTGATAGGCAGGTATTTTTAAGGTTTGCGCTCTGGCCTCAATGTCTTGCACTAATTGACAATCATCTAACACAACTTGGCTTAAATGCTCATTACGGTGAATGAGCCGAAGCAACTCATCTTGGGAATAGAGTTGCACCGCTTTGATTTCGTCTGCAGCGCGGCTAGTAGACATACCAGAGGTAGTTAAAATAAGCAGTCCAGCCAGTAGGCCAGCATGAGACAATTTAGGGAGTGACACTTTCATATGGAATCTATCTGCTGTGGCGTATAACATTTTTATCGGCAGCATCTGGATTTTGTAAACCCCTAACTGCCGAATCTGATCCGTAATTACTCAGACTAGAACAGATAAATATGAATTAACTCGCTAAAGCTGACTGAACGACCTGGGCGTGTTCAATTAAATCATGACCAAGGTCTGTCAAGTAACCACCATCTGGCAAGGTCACTATTCCTTTTTCAAACAAGCGCTTGGCGGCATCGATCACAGCTGGCTCTGCGTCATGGTGTATTTTTAAGCCCTGCATCAGGCTTGTGGTAGGGAATTTTAATAACAAATTAAACTCGCTAACCATTTCGTTTGTAAGTGACATAGGCATTCCTCGATGATTATTGTGTAGTAAAGACAATACATTCAGGTTTGCTCAGCTTACTTTCACCAACGACGTTTGCGCACAGAGTTTGAAGATAAAGACCCACTCAATGCGCGACAAAAAGTATGTCGAGCTAACCCGTTAAATTTGCACATCATGCAAGCTCAATAAACCACTAGACGTTAATAAAATCAAGCCAAAAACAACAAAGAGTTTTCATTATCTGGAAATTGGTAAAAGAGAAATAGCTAAAAATAACAAGGTCTAACGATCCATCTCGTAACTTAGCACTGAGCAGTTTATACTCTGACAAAATAGGTATTACTTTTAATGCTCTTCACTTATATTGAGACATTAATCGAAGTACACCTAAGCAGTTTGAACCACTCGTTATTCTGCACATTTTCGGAAGGACGCATAGGCGCCAATATGTCGCTGTTAAAGCACCTTCTCTCACATTTTAATTATTTGCGCCAACAGCAGCGCAATTTGATATAGCGCAGAACATTATTATGCATCACACCCCTTGTAAGGTTGATTCCATTGTTGCTCTCAACCCAGTCGTCAGTTTAGTCACCCTGATCCCACAGCAGTCTTTTACACATCGAGCTGGTCAGTATTTGAAAGTCGTCATGGATGAAGGCGATCAGCGTCCATTCAGTATCGCTACAGCACCGCGAGAAGACGGTAAAATTCAATTGCATATTGGCGCGGAGCCAGGCAATAGTTATGCAGGTGAAGTTCTTGAAAAAATGCGAACTGAGGGTGAAATTACCGTTAATGGCGGTTTAGGAAATGCCTACGTTCAACTGGAAGATAGCATGCCGACCATTTTACTCGCAGGGGGAACAGGGTTTTCCTATACCCAAGCTATCTTGCAAAAAATGCTCGAATCTTCTAGCCAGGTCAAAGGCCACAAAGATCCAATTTTCCTATATTGGGGAACGCGCTCAACCGCTGATATGTACGCATACGATGAACTTGTCGCTCTGGATAAAAAACACGAGCACTTTACCTTTGTTCCCGTGGTGGAACATCCGGGTCATCAATGGTCAGGCAAAACCGGTTGGGTGCATAAAGCAGTACTCGAAGATTTTGTCAGCCTAGAGCCTTATCGGGTTTACGTAGCTGGTCGCTTTGAAATGGCTGGCGTGGCAAGAGAAGACTTTCATCAGCAAGGGTTAATCTTAAAGAACTTGTACGGCGACGCATTCGAATTTATTTAACACCTGAGCACGGTGCATTGTAAAAAGCCTATTGGGTAAACGAAACGCTTACCCAATAGGCGAAATATTTATACGTTTTGCTAGCTCGCAGCTAAACCGCGCCGCTGAAATCCAATTGGCGCCACGCTTCATAAACAAAAACAGATACCGCATTCGATAAATTCATGCTGCGACTGTCAGGTAACATAGGAATGCGTACTCGTTGTTCAGGCGGCAAGCTTTGAATAACGTCATCAGGTAATCCTCGCGTTTCGGGCCCAAACAACAAGGCATCACCCAATTGATATTCAGCTTTGGCAAAAAAAGTAGTGCCTTTAGTGGTGCAAGCAAAAATGCGCTTAGGTTGGCGTGATTCCATATAGGCCTGTAGTGACGCATGCCTTACCACATTGGCAAATTCATGGTAATCAAGGCCTGCGCGACGAACGCGTTTATCGTCCCATTCAAACCCTAAAGGCTCAATTAAATGTAGGGCAAATCCAGTGTTTGCGCATAAACGAATAATGTTGCCAGTATTCGGTGGAATTTCAGGTTGATATAAAACAATGTCTAGCATTTAGGTGATCACGATAAAGTCAGATTAAGCGCAATTCTAACAAATTGCGCTTACTGCAGTAAGGTTTATCTGTCATTTGCCAATCGCAGAAACGCTAGAATAGCCGCTAAACAGGGGCGACGATATTGGTCTTCTTCAAGCAGCATTTCGTGCCGAGCACCAAAAATTTGTTGTACTTCGCAATGGGGCAATTTGGCTAATACACGACTTTGCCTTTTGTTGTCCACCACTGTATCCGCCTCTGCTTGAATGGCCCAAACGGGGATCGATATTTGACTCGCTTGAGCTTCAATGGCATCCATCGCTTTTAGGGCTGCTCGCAACCAATGCCCGGTCACACCTCCTAATTGCACTTCTGGTTGCAAATTATACTCGTCTCTGAAGAGGCGATAACGTATTTCGCTGTGGGTGAGCTCATTAAGCGCGAACTCGGTTTCCTGATAATTTTTTTGGCCAAGAAAATAACTAGCGTCATGACCTAAACCGCGACTAATAAGCAAGTTTGCGCCTATTAAAATACTCGCCAGCCAATTAGGTAACGCGGGGCGAATGCCAAACATAGGGGCACACACAATTAGTTGAGCGAAATCTTGCGGATGCGCTAAAACATACAAAGCCCCAATTGCACACCCCATAGAGTGGCACAATAACTGAGGCCTATGCTGCGTGTTAGGCTCAATGATTTTCTGGTAAAACAGCTTAAAGTCAGCAACGTAATCGGTAAAATCGTCCACAAAACCCATATGGGGGTTGCGGGTCATGCGCCCTGATAAGCCTTGACCACGGTGATCATGAATGAACACCGAATATCCATTTTGATATAAGTCGAACATGACTTCTTGATATTTAACCCAAGACTCAATTCGCCCTGTAGAGATAGCCACGGCACCAATCGCGTGCGGATGACACAAATAGGCATAACTAATGTTTACACCTGAATGCCCCATAAAATCGCCTTTGGTCAGAGAACGCATTAAGGGTTTTATTTTTTCTTGATACGTCCGTTCCAGTTGCTTTTCTGAACTTATTTGGTATTCACTCAACGGCTATTACTCTATTTATCACTCTATGGTATTAGCTTACCAGAGGTTAATAGTGCAGAACACAAAGGTAGACCGTGCAAAAAAATAATGGGGCTCAGCAAATTCGAGCTGAAAAAGTAATTGGTCAAGGCGCTAAGCCATTATCGGCAATCGAATATGCACGCTCAAGCCACCCTTAACTCGGTTGCGGGCTTCAATTGTGCCCTCATGTGCAGCAATGGCGCGACTGGCAATTGCCAAGCCTAACCCTATTCCACCACTGTCTCGCTCTCTTGCGCTTGAAACACGGTAAAAGGGCTGAAAGATATGCTCTAAATCTGAATCCGGTATGCCTTTGCCGTCATCACAAATAACTAAGTTAACGTCAGGGCCGTCAATTTTCAGGGTGAAAGACACCTGCTGATTTGCGTATTTCACGGCGTTGCGCAGAACATTTTCAATACCGCTTGTTAATAAATCTTCGTCAGCATTTATTTTCGCATCAGAATCAATATCTACCGTTAACGTTTTGCCTTGTGATTGGGCTTCGAACTCGCAGTCGGCTAATAGCTCTGTTAAAAGTGTATCAAAACTCACCGGCTGCTTTTTCGAATCCCGAGCGTTATTATCTAATCGCGACAACATCAACACTTGAGCGACCATATGCTCCATCTGATGCGCTTCTTTTTCAATTCTAGCTAATGCTTGCTCGTTACTTTTTGTGTTGCTCGACGGCTCTTGTTGCTGAGCGATACCAATGGCGAGTTGCATCCGCGTTAATGGAGAGCGTAATTCGTGAGATATGTCTGCCAATAGACGCTTTTGCCCATTAAGCAAAGTCTCCACCTGCTCTGCCATATAATTAAAATCTCGCCCTAAGCGCCCTATTTCATCGCCTCTATAGCTGGCAGATCCAACTCGACTGCTAAGTGCACCGCTAGCCATGCGCTTAGTGGCCACTTGCAATTGTTTTAATGGTTTTACAAGTGACCAAGCAATTAATGAGCACAATACCGCACTTATTAACAATACCAGGCAGATAAGCAATAAGGGTGGGCGGTGGCGCATATCGCTAGCGAAACCCATGGGCCGTATTCGTCCTACAAATAACAAATATTCGGTGCCAGCAATATCGGTCGCCATTGGGCCAAACATATCGCCGATAGGTGTTGCAATGCGCAATGGATTTGCAGAGCCAATTAAATCGAGAAAGGGCTTTTCATTGGGTAAGCGTGGTAACGGCCCCTTGAGTGTGAACGACTTGGTTTTTGGATTGAGCAAAATCATCATCAACTTACCGCGCTGACTGGTGCGTTCAAGAATATTCTCTAACGGCTCACCATCTGGGCTACGGGAAACTTGCCGCTGCAAAGCTCTAACCGAGTTTTCCAGCATGAAATGCTGCTTATCATCCATGGGTAAATATTCAACTGGTGGAGCAATATTTTGCATAATCCAGTAAGCACCGACGATCATGACGATAGTTGTGCCCCAGAACCACAAAAAAATACGACCATACAAACTTCGAAATGGGTTTAAATATAGAAGACGCCTCATATTTCACCCAAATAGACGTATCCTACCCCTCGATGGGTTTTGATTTTGTCATGGTCACTAAAATGACTTAATTTCTTACGTAAATTGCTCACGTGCATATCAATACTGCGATCAAAAGCGGCTAGCTTTCGACCTAATACCTGCTCACTTATTGCCTGTTTAGGCACGAGATCCGGGCTACAGCTCATCAACAGTTTCAGCACCGCAAATTCGGTGCCGGTCAACTCCACTTGCTGGGCGTTACATGCGACAGTTTGCGCTGCAATATTTAACTCCACATCACCAATTTCGATTGTGTTTTGTTTTTGCTTGTCGCTTTGCAAGCCGGCTTGAATATCTACACGGCGCACAATAGCTTTCACTCTGGCCGATAACTCTCTGTGGTTGAAAGGTTTTGCCAAATAGTCGTCGGCACCGAGTTCCAAGCCTAATATTCGATCAAAATCATCGCCTTTGGCAGTTAACATCAACACAGGGGTAACATGTGTACTACGTAAACGTTTTAATACTTCGAACCCGTCTACTTTAGGAAGCATTACATCCAAAATGATTAAATCATAGTGCTGCCCTGATTTCGCAGCTAACAGGCCGGCCTCCCCATCACTTGCCACATGAATCGTGTATCCTTGCGCGCTTAGGTATTCCTGTAACAACTCGGTGAGTGCTTGATCGTCATCGATCAGCAACAAAGACTTTTCTAGCATGAACACTTTCCTTCAAACTCTAGCGGCCTAACAATAGACGCGCGAAAACCCATAAAATAATACCGAAATTGTCGCTACTCGATTGTCTATTTACTTAATCTTTACACTGGCTTTGCGTTTCTTTGCGCTGGTGGTGCTAACCTTTTTTTGTATTTCACTATAGTAAGGCATATTCAGTGCGAACGTTAAAATCATTATTTACCCCCATCGCCGTTGCTTTGGCATTCCTGTTGACTCAGCATGTCGCTATTGCAAAACCTTCGCCGCATAATGGCCAAATACCCTTACGCCCAATTTTAAAAAAGTTAGATTTAACCGGCGCACAACGTCAAGACGTTCGATTACTGTTAAAACAAAACCGTGCGACAAAAGATACCTATCAGCCAGACCAAAGATCTATGCGTGAGAGCTTACGCAATTTAATACAAAGTGATGTATGGGTTCAAAGTGAAATAAGCAGCGCTATTCATGCTGAACAACACTTACAAAATCAGCTAATGTGGCTGGATATTAAAACTCAGCAGCAAATTTGGCAGATTTTAGACGATGGCCAGAAAGAAGCGTTCTTGGTCGAATTAAATGCTAAGCAGCAAGAAAAAGGACATGCCGCCAAGTTACAGCAGAGCAAAACACGGGGTAACAGCATACCCATCATGTCTGAGGCACAACGCCAAGCAGCGCACTTCGAAACACTTAACCTAACCGAGGAGCAACAAGCTCTATTTAAAGCACAACGCGCTGCTGAAGAAGCGGATAAAGAAGCAAACAAATTTGCTAGGGAGACATTTGAGGCACAAGTTATTGCGATAGTGACCAGTGAAAGTCTGAGCGAAACTAGTTGGACAGCCTTACAAGCCGAAACCGAAGTACGGCGCTATGAACATGCTCTTACTAGGGCTAAAAATCAGCACACGTTTTGGAATGCACTGACCAGCGAACAACAGATAACACTCCATAGAATGATGGAAAGTCGGCATAAACGAGAGAGTAAAAAGCGTAATTCATTTGGAAAAGCCGATAGCTAACGTTCAACTTTTTGTAATAAGTGTGCTTGCTAGGTTTTTTTCCGCTTATGCACCGCATCTTATAAAACGACTTTAACGCGACTTTTATCCTTGCGATTAAAAACTGTGACAAAGCGACTCTCCCTGAGTCACTCTATTTTTTGTTATACCTTAAAACTCCGGCACTGCCCGCTCGTATAATCCCTCGATAAATAGCGGCGAGGTGATCAACATATCCGCTGTAGAAGTGTTACACGCTACCGGCAAATTCCATACTGAGCACAAACGCAACAGCGCTTTTACGTCTGGGTCATGGGGGGCTGGGTTCAAGGGATCCCAAAAGAAAATCAAAGCGTCTAACTTACCTTCGGCGATCAATGCCCCTATTTGTTGGTCGCCGCCTAGTGGGCCGCTCTTATATCGCGTAACGGGCAAGTTTAACGCTTCTTGTAGTAAGCCCCCTGTCGTGCCTGTCGCCACTAAGTTATGTTTTTCTAGCTCTGCTTTATGCTCTAGTGACCAGCGGATAAGCTCTGGCTTTTTATGATCATGCGCGACCAGCGCTAACGTCTTTTGCATACCTTCCTCAATAAATCTTTTTTAAAAATCGTTTTGTGAAATCACAGTAGCGCTGTAGCGCCCTATAAATCGATGCGATGTACAGCGTTTGATACTTTTTGCTGCTCTATCATTCCACCTAGCGTGACAAAATGCTTATTTTCCCCTATGCCCACGGCCAATAAGCCCCGGTGATCCATAGTAGGCGAGTCCGTGTGGGAGACATTCCAACTCGACTGAGTAAAGTCGTAGCGCCACACCTCATTGCTCGGACTTGATGGCTCACCATCGTAACCCGTGCCGTTATAATTGTATGGGTTATCTGAACCGCCCACGAAGATGGCTGAATTACTGGCAACATTACCGGTTGCAGCCATACGATAACGTGCACTCGATGTAGGGTGCGCTACTGTGCGCCAATCAATTTTTTTGATATCACTCTTGTCAATCGTTCCGTGGTAGCAAGCTGGTTCTGCGGAAAACGTACGCCGTTTATCTGGTTGAGCATCCACCTTAACGCCATCACAAAGCATAATATTTTCCCCCACAATCGCACCTGCATGACCGAAAACGGGATTACCTAAAAAAGGCGAACCTTGATGCCATGAATCTGTTTTCACATCGTAAATTTGGACTAAATTGACGTTACCGTCATTATGCCAACCGCTAATCAGATATACGTAACGTTGCTGAAAAACGAGTGCGACTGCATCGTCCACGGGCACTGGCGTCTGAGCTATGGGGTAGTAGGTATCCGTAACAACGTCATAGCGAAAGTTGTCTGGGCTTGACACTTCATTATGCGCAGCATCAACGGTGTAACCACCAAACAAAAGTGCCATATCGCCTACACCAACGGCAATACTGGCTAAGCGACCAGACTGGGGTAAACTCGACGGCACCGGTGATTTTTGTTGCCAAGCTTTGCTTGGCGTAAATGACTCACCTGCAAGTTCAAGGGCCCACACTTTGTTGTGAACATCGTCATGCGTTTTACCAGCTCCTAGCCCCATGAAAGATAACAAAAAATGACCATTTTCAGTATCGACTTTGACCACCGCATTGTTGGTAACTGGTTCAGGCATTGCTGGGTAGCGTCCCTTTATCTTTGATTCAGCGTTAGCATTTTGTCCCCCAATTGCACTTGCCGATAAAATCATTACCGCCGCCCCCAGTGATTTTATGAAAAGGCTTACTGACGTTGCTGAATTAACTCGTTGTGCCATGTCCTGAATCAACTCGGCCATTAAAAGCAGACCTGCTTGATGAAGTTACGCAGTAATGTGACGGTTGGGTCAACATAATGCAACGAGATGAACTCATCTGGTTGATGGGCCTGATCAATACTGCCAGGGCCTAATACAATGGTGTCGCAGCCTAATTGATTGATAAATGGCGCTTCGGTGGCGTAATTAGCACTGACAGGATCAAAGCCCGTTAGTTTTTTGGCCAATTCAAGAATACCCTGCTCATTTCGACAACCAAAAGCTGGCGCTGTTTCGTACATCGCCTCACGAGTAATGCGCTGTGGGTATTTTTGCATCAGCGGGGCAAGTGCTTCGTCAATCATGGCAATGGCTTCTTCGTCACTTAGTGAGGGAATAGCGCGCAAATCAAAATTTAATTGGCAGTGTCCGCAAATACGGTTTTCCCCATCGCCCCCGTGAATATGCCCGAGATTCATAGTCACCTCTGGCACGCTGAAGGCATCATCTCTATGATTTTCAGACAACTGTTGTTTTAAAGCGATAAGTTTCCCTATGGCTTGGTACATGATCTCAATCGCATTGACCCCTTTTGCTGGATCGCTTGAATGCCCTGCTTTACCTTGAATATTCAGGCTATGCCCCATATGCCCTTTGTGCTTAAAGATCGGCTTAAGTTCTGTGGGCTCACCGATGATCGCCATGTCTGGCTTAATCAATTGTTGCTCCACAAAAAACCGCGCTCCCGCCATGGACGTTTCTTCATCTGCAGTAGCCAAAATATACAAAGGCTTCTTTAAGTCTTTTAGAGGAATGTCTTGAATCGCTTCTAAGATGAATGCAAAAAAACCTTTCATGTCACAGGTGCCTAAACCGTATAACTTGCCATCGTTTTCTTGTGCTTTAAAAGGGTCAAATTGCCATTTATTGTCGTCAAAGGGCACAGTATCCGAATGGCCGGATAGTAGTAGCCCCCCCTCACCACTGCCAATTTTAGCTAGCATGTTGTACTTATTTCGCGCATTGGGCACTTGTTGAATACTTATGTGGAAATTGTAGTCTTTAAACCAGCCCGCTAGCAGATCGATAATGGCGCGGTTTGATTGGTCTAAATCTGCACTAAAGGCGCTAATAGAGGGAGTATTGATGATATGTGCATAACGTTCTAAAAAAGACAAAGACGGCATAAGCCTCCCTTTAAATAATTATTCATTTTATTTGCATAAATATATAACACATGGCATGCTTATCGCCAACATGATTTAGCCACTTTGCAAATACATATTTGGTCTAGATTATTTAGACATAATATCTTAATTCGGTTTAATTTCGCATATGATTTCAATAACGTCACAATTCGATTCCCTGCCTAGCTTCGCCAGCATGTTGTATCGACGATAAGTCGAGGTCTGTAGCGTTTAGCTCACCCAGACCTTTAGTATTTGCTAAAGGTCTTGGGTGATTTTTTATTTTTGTCACCTTCATTTAGTAACATTAAGTCACACGACTATTAGAGATATACGTTTTATGATCAAAACTTGTATTGTCGGCGCCAGTGGATATACCGGTGCCGAATTAGCCTCTTTAATTCATCGCCACCCACGCTTTGAATTAAACGCCTTATATGTATCAGCCAAAAGCCAAGATGCTGATAAAAAGCTCGGAGACGTACACGGTTATCTATTCGGGCAAATCAATTTGCCACTGATCCCGTTAACCGACGACGTTTTGCATTCGCTTTCAAACGAAATGGACGTGATTTTTCTAGCGACCCCCCATGAGGCAAGTCATGATTGGATGCCAGTACTATCATCGGGCAAAGCCAAAGTGTTTGACTTATCAGGGGCGTTTAGACTCAAAGACCAACAGGTTTTTGCGGACTACTATGGTTTTGCTCATGAGCAAGCGGCCAGCTTAAAGCAAGCCGTCTACGGTCTCGCGGATTGGTTTGCAGAGGATATTAAAAGCGCTGATATTATTGCCGTTCCAGGTTGCTACCCAACAGCGTCGCTGAGTGCATTAAAGCCCTTACACGAAGCGGGCTTAATCGCTGATGGTCATTTACCTATTATTAATGCTGTGTCTGGTGTGTCTGGTGCTGGTCGTAAAGCAGCCATGGGCAGTAGTTTCTGCGAAGTTAGCCTGCAAGCTTATGGTGTACTAGGTCATCGTCATCAACCTGAGATCAGCGCCTACTTAGGTCGTGAAGTCATATTCACTCCTCATCTGGGTAATTTCAAACGGGGAATTTTGGCAACCATTACCGTCAAAGTAAACGCTGATGTAGACGCAGGTGCCGTTGCAAACGCATTCAGTCATGCCTATCAGAACCACCCCATCGTGCGTATTCGCGATACTTGGCCCAAGTTGGATGATGTTGTAGGCACACCCCACTGCGATTTATTCTGGAAGCTTGATACCCAAAAAGGTTACTTGGTTGTGACCAGTGCCATCGATAACCTACTGAAAGGCGCGGCCTCTCAAGCGGTACAATGTGCCAACCTTCGCTTTGGGTTCGCATCACAACTTGGCTTAGTGCACGAGGTGTCAGCATGAACCCGTTAGTCATAAAGGTCGGTGGCGCTTTCATGCAAGCCACCGCCGAAGCGTTACAATTGCTGACGGTTATTAAGCAACTTCAGCAAAGTCGCCCAGTCGTACTCGTGCATGGCGGCGGCCCTATGGTTGAGCAGTTGTTGCAAGCTCTGCAATTTACCAGTACTAAAGTGAATGGTTTACGCGTCACGCCGCCTGAGCATATGCCTTATATTACGGGCGCTTTGGCGGGGACTGCCAATAAGCAACTTTGTGCTTTTGCCATTCGCGCTAACACCACACCAGTCGGGTTATGCTTGGCTGATGGCGCTATGACAAGCTGCTCTGTGCTCGATCCTGCCCTTGGTGCAGTGGGCGTAGCGAAAGCAAATTCACCGACTATGTTGAATTTATTGCTCGAGGCGAATATCCTGCCGATTATCAGCTCCATAGGTGCCGATGAAAAAGGCAATTTACTCAATGTAAATGCCGATCAAGCGGCAACGGTTATTGCTCAGCTGTTAAATGCTGACTTGTTGTTGCTATCGAATGTGCCTGGTGTGCTCGATCACAATAAAAACCTGATAAACCAACTTACGGCTAAAGGCATTGCCGAATTAGTCGAATCAGGCGTGATCATAGATGGGATGCAAGTAAAAGTGGATGCCGCACTCGATGCAGCAACAAGCTTGCAGCGCCCCATCACGATTGCCAGTTGGCAAACACCAGAGCAACTCTTAGGATTGCTGGCGGGTGAACCCGTTGGCACTACCATAATCCCAAATATTTAAGGTACCTCCATGAAAAAGGATCTACTGTCGTTCACTGATTGGTCTGCTAAAGACCTCAATGCACTCTTGCAACTGGCCGTCACCATTAAGAATAATCCAGCTGACTACCGCCAAGCCTTGGCAGGTAAATCAATTGTTGCCTTATTTGAGAAACCGTCACTGCGCACCCGAGTGAGCTTTGATATAGGTATCAACAAACTAGGCGGGCACCTTGTTTATTTAGACAGCCAGTCAAATAAATTAGCAGGCCGTGAAGACGTGAAAGACATGGGTAACAACCTTGCCTGTTGGGCTGACGCTATTGTTGCACGGGTTTTTGCGCACTCAACCTTAGAAGAATTAGCCAGTTCAGCCAAAGTACCTGTTATCAACGCACTGTGTGATATGTACCACCCGTGCCAAGCCATGGCCGACTACTTAACCTTAACCGAACGTCTTGGCGATTTGAGCAAAGTTAAACTAGCGTATATCGGTGATGGTAATAACGTCACTCACTCTTTGATGATTGTGGGCGTGACGTTAGGTTGCGAGGTGGTTGTCATTACCCCTCCTGGCCATGAAGTAGACCCTGCTATTGTCACGCTTGCTCAGCAAAAAGCCGAGCAAAATGGTGGCAAATTAGTTATCAGTCACGACGTTGAAGCGGCTAACGGTGCTCATGCACTTTATACTGACACATGGATTTCGATGGGCGATGACACCCCACTTGAGACCATCAAACAAGCGTTTGGCAAATACAAAATCGATGAAGCGATGATGCAGTCAACTGGTGCTCAATACGTTATGCACTGCCAACCTGCCCATCGCGACTTAGAAATTAGCGGCACCTTAATTGATTCAGAGCAATCTATTTTGATGCAGCAAGCAGAAAACAGAATGCACGCCCAGAATGCCATTTTAGTGCACCTTCTTGGCGGCGCAGCTTAACCCCATTTAACACTTTTAATTTTTAGGTACAGACAATGAGCAAGAAAAACATCAAAAAAGTAGTATTAGCCTATTCAGGTGGTTTGGATACATCAGCCATCATTCCTTGGTTGAAGGAGAACTATGACTGTGAAGTTATCGCGTTCGCAGCTGATGTAGGTCAAGGGGACGAGGAACTAGAAGGTCTACGTGAAAAAGCCATCAAAACCGGCGCCAGCGAATGCTATATCGTGGACTTAAAAGACGAATTTGTATCTGACTACATCTACCCCACTATTACTACAGGCGCAGTATATGAAGGTCAGTACTTACTTGGTACATCAATGGCGCGCCCTATTATCGCCAAAGCACAAGTTGAAATCGCCCGTAAAGTAGGCGCAGATGCACTTTGCCACGGTTGTACAGGTAAAGGTAATGACCAAGTACGTTTCGAAGGCACCTTTGCTGCACTCGCACCTGAGCTAACCGTTATTGCTCCTTGGCGTGAGTGGGACATGGTATCACGTGAAGATTTATTGGCTTATTTGGCCGAGCGTGACATTAAAACCACAGCGTCAGCCACCAAAATCTACAGCCGTGATGCAAACGCATGGCATATCTCACACGAAGGCGGTGAGCTTGAAGATCCTTGGTGCGAGCCAACCAAAGAAGTATGGACCATGACCGTTTCTCCTGAAGATGCGCCGAATACACCTGAGCGTGTTGAAGTCAGCTTCGAACATGGCCGCATGGTAAAAGTAAACGGTGAAGCCCTTAGCCCTTACCAATGCTTGGTTAAATTGAACGAGCTTGCTGGTGCACACGGCGTGGGTCGTATCGATATCGTAGAAAACCGTTTAGTGGGCATGAAGTCACGTGGTTGTTATGAAACCCCAGGCGGAACAGTTATGCTTGCGGCTTACAAAGCCCTTGAAAGCCTAGTGTTAGACAAAGCTGCGCTTAAATACCGTGAGCAAATCGGTTTAGAGTTCTCACATGTTATGTATGACGGCCGTTGGTTCACCCCCCTAAACGATGCACTGCTCGCCGGTGCAGCAAGCTTTGCTGACAAAGTAACGGGCGACATAGTCGTTAAACTGTATAAAGGCCAAGCAACGGTAACCCAGCGCCGTTCACCAAACAGCTTGTACTCTGAAGATTTCGCTACCTTTGGTGCGGATGACGTATACGACCAAAGCCATGCAGAAGGCTTTATCCGTCTTTATAGCTTGTCTAGCCGCATCAGCGCGCTAAACAAAGAAGGCATTCCGTTCAAAAACACAGGTATCGAATAATGAGCTTGTGGGGCGGACGTTTTCAAGATGGCAGCAGTGCGATGTTTCGCACTGTTAACGATTCACTGCCATTCGACAGAGTATTGGCGAGCCAAGATATTCGCGGCTCAATAGCATGGGCACGTGCCATTGCAAAAGCGGGGGTACTGAACCAAGACGAGCACCAACAGCTTGAAGAAGCCCTTAAAGCCTTGTTGGTCAAAGCGGATGCCGGTGAGCTCGATTTTGACGCCAGCAGTGAAGAAGATATTCACAGCTTTGTAGAAGCAACCTTAATCGAGCAACTCGGCGATGTGGCGCGCAAATTACACACTGGCCGCAGCCGTAACGACCAAGTTGCCACGGATTTTCGTTTATGGACCCGTGAACACGTTGATTTACTGGTTGAGGATGTTGAAGCGGTTATTGCGTCATTAGTGGGTAACGCTGATGTCAATCAAGACGTTATTTTACCTGGCTACACCCACTTGCAGCGTGCTCAACCGGTGCGCTACCCGCACTGGTGCTTGGCCTATGTTGAAATGCTAAAACGCGATTTGAGTCGTCTGCATGACTTAAAAGCCCGTTTGAATCAGTGTCCTTTAGGTAGCGGTGCACTTGCTGGCACAACCTACCCTATCGACCGTCAAGCGATTGCCGAAGAGCTTGGTTTTGACAGCCCGTGCATCAACAGCCTTGATGCGGTATCTGATCGTGATTACGTGCTAGAGCTTCTTTTTGTCGCCAGTACCAGCATGATGCACTTGTCGCGTATGGCGGAAGATTTAATCTTCTACAACTCAGGCGAGGCAGGTTTTATACAGTTAGGTGACGCGGTTACTTCTGGTTCATCCTTGATGCCTCAGAAGAAAAACCCTGATGCATTAGAGCTGATGCGCGGTAAATGTGGGCGAGTGTTCGGTAGCTTACAAGCCTTGCTTGTGACCATGAAAGGTCTGCCCCTTGCGTATAACAAAGATATGCAAGAAGACAAAGAAGGCTTGTTCGACGCGACGAATCAATGGCATATCTGTTTACGCATCGCTTGTGAAGTGGTTGATAGCATCAAACTTGATAGCGAGCGCTGCGCGAAAGCCGCCCGTGAGGGTTATGCTAATGCGACTGAGCTCGCTGATTACCTTGTCGATAAGGGGATTCCGTTTAGAACCGCCCACGATATTTCTGGCCGAGTCGTGCTGGACGCCCTCGAAAAGAAAAAGGCCATTGAAGAGCTCACTATCGCTGAGCTTAAAGTGTATTCAGACGTTATAGAAGAGGATGTCTACCCTGTTCTACAACTTGAATATTTGGTCAACAAGCGCGACATCTTGGGTGGAACGGGCATTAAGCCTGTACTCGAAGCGCTGGCTAATGCTAAAGCATCGTTCAAAAAATAGCGATGTAAGTGTAAGGAAAACACGTGGTACTTTCACACAACGACAGCGTAAAGCTATTTCGCAATTCGGCGCCTTACATCAATGCGCACAGGGGTAAAACCTTCGTATTGATGTTTGGTGGTGAAGCAGTTGAAGATGCAAACTTTGCCAACATTATTCAGGATATCGCCTTGCTTAACAGCTTAGGTGTACGCTTGATACTGGTACACGGCGCGCGACCGCAAATTGATCAACGTGCCGTCTGGCGTAAAGTAGAACCGCGTTTTTCAGAAGACGTGCGGATCACAGATAAGCAAACCCTTGAGTGCGTGAAAGATGCTGCGGGCTCTGTGCGCTCACAAATTGAAGCCTTGCTCACCATGGGCTTGGCTAATTCACCTATGCACGGCGCGCAAATTCGAGTGTGCTCCGGTAATTTAGTGGTGGCTATGCCTATCGGCGTGCGTAACGGCGTGGACTTCGAGCATACTGGTTTGGTACGTCGGGTTGATGTTACTGGCATAAATGACCATCTTGACGATGGCTCAATTGTATTACTGCCACCTATGGGCTACTCCCCCACTGGTGAAGTATTTAACTTAAGCCACGAAGATGTAGCGACTAACGCAGTTAAAGCGTTGAATGCTGACAAGCTGATTATCTTTACGGAAAAAGATGGCCTTGTAGATGAAACAGGCCGTTTGCTGCGCAATATTCAGCTCAACTCTTTGTACCCTATGCTAGAGCAAGCACATTTACAGCAAGAAAAGCACAGCATTCAAACGATTATCGACAGTCTGGAGTCAGGCGTCAGCCGTTGCCATTGTGTTAGTTACGGCCAAGACGGCGCGCTATTGCAAGAGCTTTTCACTCGAGATGGCGCAGGCTCGCTTATTTCGCAAAGCTATTACGAGCAGATACGTACGGCGACCATTGAAGATGTGGGCGGTATTCTAAACCTCATCAACCCGCTGGAAGAGAAAGGTATTTTGGTGAAGCGCTCCCGTGAAATATTAGAGCGTGAAATCGAACAATTCACCATCATTGAACGTGACGGCATGACCATAGCCTGTGCGGCGCTGTACCCTTATTTAGAGGAGCAATGCGGCGAGCTAGCGTGCGTAGCAACGCATACTGATTACCGTGGTGGAAATCGTGGTGAACGCCTTTTAAGCGCCATCTGTGAACAAGCAAAGTTACAGGGGTTAACCTCGATATTTTGCTTGACTACAGTGACCTCTCACTGGTTTCAGGAACAAGGCTTCGTACGAGCCACACTCGATGATTTACCCGCTAAAAAGAAACAACTATACAATTTTCAGCGTAACTCAAAAGTCTTTGTGTTAACGCTGTAATCTACGCAAAACATGTATCTACACAAGCAGCTTCCTTCGAAGCTGCTTTTCTATTTCTCATTTTATTTAGGACTAATATGACCATTCAAAATCTGATCACCCAAGTGCGTACCCAACCACAAAGTGTTGAGTTCAGCCAAGTGATTAATACGATACAACAACACTACCGATACACAGCAACCGCATTCACCAATGGTGACGTGGTCAATGAAAAAGGCAGCAATGAAGGTTCATGCAAGATTTTTTACTTTGCGCAACTCAATCAATTAACGGAAACTGAAACATTGCACTTATTTGGTACCTTTTACCGCAACGATGTATTGCAGCACCCTGACGCCAACGATCACGGTAATATCAGAAATTTTATGAATACAGGTTGGCAGGGAATTAAATTCGAGTCCGCTGCACTGTCTCCATTAACAGCATAAGTCTCATAAAGCTTGCTAAGATTGTTTGTTTCCCCCATCCATCATCAAATAGCGGTTAAGCGAGCATGAAAGAGTGTACCCAGTGCGGAAAGTGTTGCACCCAATACGGTGATGGCGGCTTGTCTGTCACCGACAGCGAAATCGATATGTGGGAGCTGTTTCGACCGGATATCGCTCAGTACGTTAAAAAAGGCTTGATTTGGGCCAGCCCAGACACGGGCAAGTTGCTGAACCATTGCCCCTTCTTACGCGTCGTGCCAGCAGACAAAACCATTGAGAACAGCAAAGATATTTATACTTGCGATATCTATTTCGATCGCCCTGATGACTGTCGGTATTACCCGGTCACCGTAAAACAAATGATCAACGACGAATGTGAAATGCTGGAAGATAACGACTTGGATGATCCAGTAAAGGCTCAGCGAGAGCTCGATATATTGATGAAAGACAGCCGCCCAGCATTTGATAAATAATCCTCAGGGCAAATCGGCAGACACAAAAAAGGCCACTTTCGTGGCCTTCTTAATCATCTAAACGATGAATTAAATACCGGCTGCGCCAGCAACGGCTTGTTTAGCCAGCTCAGTAATACGATCCCAATCACCCGCTTCAACAGCATCGTCAGGTGCTAACCAAGAGCCTCCTGCACAACGCACGTTAGGCAATGATAAATACTCAAGGTAATTAGTTGGGCTTATGCCACCTGTTGGGCAAAACGCGATGTCAGGGAATGGTCCACCGATCGCTTTAATGGCTTTAACGCCACCGGAGGCTTCAGCTGGGAAGAATTTAAAGTGGGTATAACCGAAGTCAATTCCGCGCATTAATTCAGAAATAGAAGAGATACCAGGAATGAGCGCGATACCGCCTTTATTACCTGCATCCAATAAGTCAGATGTCATACCAGGGCTTATTGCGAACATAGCACCCGCCGCTTCAACTTCAGCTAATTGCTTAGCATTCGTTACCGTACCTGCACCTATGATGGCATCTGGCACTTCAGTCGCGATAGCTTTGATTACGTCCAGTGCTGCTTCTGTGCGCAATGTCACTTCCAATACACGAATACCGCCAGCAATTAATGCTTTAGCAAGAGGGACCGCATGCTTTACATCTTTGATCACCAATACAGGAACCACTGGTCCTTGACTGAATACATCTTGAGACGAAACTTTCCAATTTTTTGTCATTGTAGTTAACCTTTATAATGCTGTTGTAGGTATGCCATGGCACCAATCAAACCGTGATCGGGCTCGGTAATAATGTATGTAGGTATGCCAGCTACGTAATGACGAAACCGGCCTTTTGCTTCAAAGCGTGCGCGAAATTCACTTTGTTGAATAAACTCAACAAATCGAGAGGCGATCCCGCCACCGATATAAACACCACCGCGTGTACATAAGTTAAGGGCTAAGTTGCCAGCGAAACTTCCCATAATGCGACAGAACTGTTCTAGTGTTTCACGGCACAATGAGCAACTGTTATCAATTGCTCTAGAGGTTATATCTGCTGCGTCGCTATACTCTGACGGCACATTTCTGGCCGCAGCCAACCCCTCATAAATATGAACAATCCCTCGTCCTGACATCACTTCTTCTGCTGAGGCGTGGCCTAGCTTTTTGGTCAAAAAGCGCAGAATCGCAATGTCATTTTCATCGACAGCTGAAAAATCAACGTGTCCACCTTCCCCATCAAGCGCTTTCCATTTGCCATCGGTACAAGTTAGATGTTCCACACCTAGGCCAGTACCAGGTCCAAAAACGGCTATATTGGCACCGGGTATCGCTGCCCCTTGCCCAATTTGCACTTTTTGGTCCTCGCCTAGCAAAGGCAGAGAATGAGCCACTGAGGTGAAATCATTGATCACGCCCAACCAACTTAAACCCAAATCACCCTGTACTTCTTTAATAGAAAAAGCCCAGTAGTGATTGGTCATTTTGACGTGGTCACCTTCTACAGGACAGGCAATGGCCAAACAACCAGCAGCGAATTGGGTTGCGGGAAACTCTGAAAAATACTGTTTTATTGCGTCATTCAAAGTGGCAAAATCAGCACACAAGTATTTGCGAATGTCAGCGATTTGTCCGTTAACGACCTGCGCCAAACGAATATTAGTGCCACCAATATCCGCAACAAAATTAGTTGTCACGATTAATCATCCTGTCCGACGAAAAGAGAACAAGCACCTTGCTCGGCACCCGTTAACGTTGAGCGCATACCGGCAAACATTTCGCGGCCCATACCCACCTGATGAGAGGCAACGTCAGTCACTTTCGCTTCTCGAGCGGACAATTCAGCTTCATCTACGTGCAGTGTCATGTGGCCAGTTTCTGTATCCAATTCGATGATATCACCGCTGTTTACCTTAGCGATTAAGCCACCTTTTACCGCTTCAGGTGTTAAGTGAATCGCGGCTGGCACTTTGCCTGAAGCACCTGACATACGTCCGTCAGTCACTAAAGCAACTTTATAACCTTTGTCTTGCAGTACACCAAGAGGAGGCGTAAGACTGTGAAGCTCTGGCATACCAATAGCTGACGGCCCTTGGAAGCGCACAACCACGATGCAATCTTTGTCTAAATCACCGGCTTTGAACGCCGCTGCTAGTTCGAATTGATCTTCAAATACAACTGCAGGGGCTTTGATTTTGCAATGAGGCTCACGCAGAGCTGACGTTTTCATTACCGCACGACCTAGGTTACCGGTTAATACCGATAAACCGCCGTCTGGCTTAAATGGCTTTTCAACACTGGCAACCACTTCTTTATCGAATGACTCAGTTGGGCCATCTCGCCAAACCAGTTCACCATTTTCAAGCATTGGCTCTTGGGTATAACGCTCAAGGCCATCGCCACAAATAGTTTTCACGTCGTTGTGTAGCAAGCCTGCATTCAATAATTCTCTGAACAATAACGCCATACCGCCAGCAGCAGTGAAGTGGTTAATATCAGCAGAGCCATTGGGATAAATGCGGGTAAGCAAAGGAACAGCATCTGAAATATCAGAGAAGTCATCCCAGTTAATGGTATAGCCAGCAGCTTTAGCAACGGCAACCAAGTGCATAGTGTGGTTAGTTGAGCCGCCAGTGGCTAGTAAAGCAACTAAACCATTGACGATAGCTTTCGCATCAACAATGTGACCGATTGGGCGGTAATCTTCACCTAGATCAGTGATGCGCGTCACTTGACGTGCAGCTGCATCGGTTAAGGCTTCACGCAATGGCGTGCCTGGGTTAACGAACGATGAACCCGGTAAATGCAAGCCCATGGTCTCAACCACCAATTGATTACTGTTAGCGGTACCGTAAAAAGTACAAGTGCCCGCAGAGTGATAAGACTGAGACTCAGCCTCAAGCAATTCTTCACGGCCCACTTTGCCCTCAGCGTACATTTGACGCACTCGGGCTTTCTCTTTATTTGGAATACCTGATGGCATAGGGCCAGCAGGGACAAAAATGGTCGGTAGATGACCGAAGCTTAATCCACCGATCAATAATCCGGGCACGATTTTGTCACATATGCCGAGCATCAATGTGCCGTCAAACATGTTATGCGACAATGCCACCGCCGTTGACATGGCAATCACGTCTCGGCTCATTAGGCTTAAATCCATACCAGCGTTACCTTGGGTAACGCCATCACACATTGCAGGTACGCCACCGGCAAATTGCGCCACGCTGCCCACTTGCTGAATGGCCTTCTTAAGAATTTCTGGATAATCGTGGTAAGGCTGATGTGCAGATAACATGTCGTTGTACGATGAAATAATCGCAATGTTCGACTTTGTCATGCTACGCAAGTCGGCCTTATCTTCAGCACCACATGCTGCAAAACCGTGCGCCAAGTTACCACACGACAACGTGCCACGATGTGGCCCCTGTAAACGGGCTTTTTCAATTTTGTCTAAATACGCCTTGCGCGAGCCTTGGCTGCGCTCAATGATGCGTTGGGTGACTTCTTGAATAATAGAATTCATATTTTTCTCCTAGGGAGCCCACATTAATTCGACATCGGCGTTATTTATCACCGCGCGAATGGGCATTTCGTGCTCATCGCCACCTTTTATCGCTTTGTCCAGTACCTGTTTTTTACTGTCCCCTGTTAAATGCAAAAATACATTTTTACTGTTTAACAGTGCGGGTAAGGTCAACGACATGCGTTGGTTCGGTGCGGTCGTAGGTTGTACAGCAATGTACGTACGACGCGCGCCCTGGTCTAAACCTTGGTGGATCTGATCTGAACATGGGAACAAAGAAGCAGTATGCCCGTCTTCCCCCATGCCCAGGATCAATACATCGAAAGGAGTATGTAATTTGGCAAGATTTGCGGTGCAGGTTTCAACCGCATCTTTAGCATCTTCGTGCTCGGTTTTAAGGCCAACAAAATTGGCAGCTGCTGCGTTGTTTTGCAGTAACTCTCGACGCACCATTTTTTCATTGCTGGCGTCATCGTCTGTTTCTACCCAGCGCTCATCGGCTAAGCTGATGTCTACTTGGTTCCAGTCGAGTTCCACTTTTGATAACGAGTTGAACAACGCTTTAGGTGTTCGTCCACCAGAAACAACCAAGCTCGCTCGGCCATTCTCATTGATGCCATCTTTCAAAATATCGACGATACGCTGTGCGAATGTAGAATTAAGTTCATCAGTTGATTGAAAGTTATTTTCAGTTAGTGACATATTATTTCTTTCCTATTCTGCTTTCGTACCATGCTCGGTTTTCACGGGCGAGTAGAGCGATTGAGGCCACTGGTCCCCACGTGCCGGCTTGATAAGGCTCAGGCGGCTCATTGGTGTGTTTCCAAGCATCGATAATGCCGTCAACCCACTTCCAAGCAAATTCCACTTCATCACGGCTAACGAACAAGGCTTGATTACCCAGCATCACTTCAAGCAGTAATTTTTCGTATGCATCAGCGATACGATCATCTTGGAACGCCTCAGAGAAACTCAAGTTCAAACGTGATTTCTGCAAATCCATACCGCTAGTCCCTGTCAAACCAGGAACTTTGTTCATGACTGTGACTTCAACGCCTTCATCCGGCTGCAAGCGAATGGTGAGCTTGTTCGGTGGCAATTGTGCGAAACTGTCTTCAAATAAGTTATGAGGCTGGCGTTTAAAATAAATAACCACTTCACTGGTTTTGTTCGGCAGGCGTTTACCCGTGCGTAAATAGAACGGCACACCGGCCCAACGCCAGTTATCAATGTCCACATTTAGCGCTACAAAAGTTTCTGTTTCACTACGTGGGTTTGCATCCGGTTCGTCCAGATAACCAGGCACTTCTTTGCCCTTCACAAAACCACCAATATATTGTCCACGAACACTTTTCTGATTGATATTGGTTGAGTTGATGGGGCGTAACGCTTTTAAGACTTTTAATTTTTCACCGCGAATACTGTCAGCATCCAAAGTTGTTGGCGGTTCCATGGCAATCAATGTCAAAATTTGCAACAAGTGGTTTTGGACCATGTCGCGCATTTGTCCAGCGGTGTCAAAATATCCCCAACGCCCTTCAATCCCCACCGATTCAGCCACGCTGATCTGTACATGATCGATACTGTTGTGATCCCAATTGGTCGCGAAAATAGAGTTCGCAAAACGCAGCGCAATCAGGTTCAAAACCGTTTCTTTACCTAGGTAGTGATCGATACGATAAATTTGTGACTCATCGAAGAACTCAGCGACCTGATCGTTAATCACCTTAGAGGACGCTAAATCGTGGCCAATCGGCTTTTCAAGAACGACGCGCATGCTTTTATCGATAACGTTTGCCGCTTTAAGGCCACGGCAAATATCACCGAAGATAGAAGGAGGCGTAGCGAAGTAGCAGACCATGGTGCGTGAGGCATCAACATGCTCACCGAAGACGCTGTAACTTTCTGCGTTTTTCATATCGACGCACACATAATCTAATTTAGCGGAGAAACGCTCCCATGTTTCATCACAAAGGGTCTCGCCACTAAACTGTTCAATATTTTCTTTTACAAGTGCTACGTAGTCTTGCAAGCTGATGTCGTCTCGGGCTACCCCTAAAATCGATGTTTCAGCGTGCATGAGTTCTGCTTTCTCTAACTGGTAAAGCGACGGAAGTAATTTGCGGCGAGCTAAGTCACCTTTAGTACCAAATAGAACAAAGTCGCACGGGGCGGATGAATTATCTAACGTCATTGTGTTTAACCTGCTAATTAATAAAACTGCGTGATTGGAATTGGGCTAATAATAACACTTCAATCATGACTTATCTTTGCCCACAGTTAACAACAAATGTTGTAATTTTACAACGTTTGTTAAGAAAAGGCGACGCTTTCTGTGCCTCCTCTGCCTTAAAAACCGAGTATTTCACCGATTTTTGTCAAAAAGTTACAAGAAGGTTACCAAGTTTGCTGTCGACAATGCTATTCTTGTGCCTACTTCATGATTTTAGTTAAAAATTCTGTGGGCATATGAATATTCTTGAAAAAATAACTCAGCATAAATTAGCGTTCAGCAAGTCAGAACGTAAGGTCGCCGAAGTCATTTTGGCCAACCCTCAAGTCGCTATCCATAGCAGCATCGCCACCTTGGCTAAGATGTCTGATGTCAGCGAGCCCACTGTTAATCGTTTTTGCAGACGCTTGGATACCAAGGGGTATCCTGATTTTAAATTACACCTGGCCCAAAGCCTCGCGAATGGCACCCCTTACGTTAATCGACACGTTGAAGAAGATGATGGCCCAGAGGAATACACCAAAAAGATTTTCGAATCGACCATGGCCTCACTCGAGGTTGCCCGCCAATCGGTTGATATCAATACGATCAACAGAGTGGTAGATTTGTTGACACAGGCGCAAAAAATTTCCTTCTTTGGCCTTGGCGCCTCAGCGTCGGTCGCTCATGATGCCCTCAACAAGTTCTTTCGTTTCAATGTTCCGGTTGTCTATTTTGAAGATATTTTAATGCAGCGTATGAGCTGTATGAACTCATCTGAAGACGATGTTGTTGTGCTTATATCTCACACTGGTCGCACAAAAAGCTTAGTGGAAGTCGCACAAATTGCCCGCAGTAATGATGCTACCGTGGTAGGCATTACCTCGCAAAATAGTCCCTTGGCGAAAGAGTGTAATTTAGTTTTGTCATTAGAAGTGCCTGAAGATACAGACATGTATATGCCTATGGCATCACGTATTGCTCAGCTAACGTTAATCGATATATTAGCGACAGGCTTTACTTTACGAAGAGGTACTAAATTCCGCGAAAACTTGAAACGAGTTAAAGATACCTTGCGAGGCTCTCGTTACGATAAGCGGAATGAACAGTAGGTAAATTTTACAAAAAAAGCGCCTTAATAACCCTGATTGGTCTGACCTCAGCCGATTTAACGCGCTTTAATAGCTTTTTTTGTTAAAAAATTTCACAATAATGACTTATTAATCTAATATTTTCGTAATTAAATTACGAAACAGTAATTAATCTGTCAGATTCACTTGCTATAATCACACACTGATAGCCGTAAGTTTAATGTCAAATTCGATGATGTGCGACTGAGTATATTATCTGGTCTATCGTTAATCTGCTGACACAAAATTGTTATACCCGTACACAATCTTTATTACCTGCATTCCTGAAACAGTATGCGCCACAACCAGAGCAAATTACCTATGTTAAGACGAACCAAAATTTTAGCTACATTGGGCCCAGCAACAGACACAGTTGAACAAATTGAGGGCATAGTTCAAGCCGGAGCAAACGTTGTTCGCATGAACTTCTCTCATGGCACGGCACAAGACCACATTGACCGTGCGGATAAAGTGCGTCAGGTAGCAAAGAAACTTGGCAAATACATCGCTATTTTGGGTGATTTGCAAGGTCCTAAAATCCGTGTGGCTAAATTTAAAGAAGGTTCGATCATTCTTGCTTTAGGTGACAAGTTCATTCTTGATGCTGATATGGGTCGTGATGAAGGCGACCAAGCTGCTGTTGGTATTGATTACAAGGCACTGCCTAAAGACGTGAACACTGGCGACATTCTTTTGTTAGATGACGGCCGTATTCAGCTTAAAGTAATGGAAGTACAAGGTAATAAAGTTCATACGCAAGTCACGGTTGCAGGTAAGTTGTCGAACAACAAAGGGATCAACCGCCTAGGTGGCGGCCTTTCAGCGGAAGCGTTAACTGAGAAAGACAAAGAAGACATTAAGACAGCCGCAATTATCGGCGTTGATTACTTAGCTGTATCTTTCCCGCGCTCAGGCGATGATTTACGTTATGCACGCCAGCTAGCGGAAAAAGCGGGTTGTCACGCAATGATTTGCGCCAAAGTGGAACGTGCTGAAGCGGTTGCCACTGACGAAGCCATTGACGACATTATTGAAGCATCAGATGCGGTCATGGTTGCTCGTGGCGACTTAGGTGTAGAAATTGGTGATGCTGAGCTAGTGGGTGTGCAGAAGAAATTGATTGCCCGTTCTCGTCAGCTAAACAAAGTGGTTATTACAGCCACTCAAATGATGGAATCAATGATCACCAGCCCAATGCCTACACGTGCTGAAGTCATGGATGTGGCTAACGCAGTATTAGATGGTACAGATGCCGTGATGTTATCGGCTGAAACCGCTGCCGGGGATTTTCCAGTAGAGACAGTGGCAGCAATGGCCCGTGTTTGTGTGGGTGCAGAAACCCACCCAAGTGTTAAGATTTCTAAGCATCGCATGGACGAAAGCTTTGGCTCTGTGAGCGAAACATTAGCACTGAGTGCCGTTTACGCCGCAAACCATTTAAGCACAGTGAAAGCCATTGTTGCTTTAACAGAGAGTGGTAGCACACCGCGTTTGATGTCTCGTATCACGACTTCATTGCCG
Source organism: Paraglaciecola sp. T6c (assembly GCF_000014225.1). Taxonomy (NCBI): domain Bacteria; kingdom Pseudomonadati; phylum Pseudomonadota; class Gammaproteobacteria; order Alteromonadales; family Alteromonadaceae; genus Paraglaciecola; species Paraglaciecola sp. T6c. The sequence continues at coordinate 1,158,600 of NC_008228.1, read as the reverse complement.
ATTTACGCTTTGTCACGTCATGAGTCAACGTTAAATATTATGGCGCTTTACCGTGGCGTTAAGCCGGTATTCTTTGACTCTCGTGGCAGTAGCCCGGGCGAGTTAACCAAAGACGTGGTTGCTATCATGAAAGAAAAAGGCATGCTTGAAACAGGCGATCTCTTTATCATGACTTATGGCGATACCATGGAAACCGTAGGCGGCACCAATGCGTGTAAGATTGTAGCGGTTAGCTAAGCGGCTCTAGCAGCTATATCAGCAAACTAAATTTGAAGCCGGGACGAATAATATTTGTCCCGGCTTTTTTATGCTCTTTAATTTAGCCAAATATCACCAATCCCCTGCATCAACACATTGCCCACATAAAGCGCTATCCCAGGCATGAATTTCTTCTCCATAAGTAACCTTTTAGACCCATAGTTTATTGATAAGCTGACGTGTAAGAACGCCTGCTGAACCTGCAACATTTCAAATCTCCTTAGCGAGTTGATTAACACCAGTGCCGTCCATTATGAATCACACCCACCTTGTATGAGGTGGTTTTTTTTACCTAAAATTGTTGCAAAATCAATATCATGTCGCTTAGGATAGGAATTGTCACTAGGGTAATTAATGCCACATACCCGCCAAGAAAGAAGTGTTCTTACTTCTTATTTAAAACACTAAAAAAATATAATTAATCCAGGAACATACATGAAATTTAATCACTTAAAACTCACGGTGGTAGCCGTTGCTGTCGCATCCAGTTTGCAGGTTCATGCTCAAAGCAATTCCGATACCAGCATTGAAAGAGTAGAAGTAACAGGCTCGCACATTCGCCGAGGCGACTTAGAAGGCCCCTCTCCTGTCACGTCCTTGTCCGCTGAGGAAATTGCCAACACAGGGGTCACTGATTTAATTGGCTTGTTTACTAAGTTACCCATTGCTGGGCAAGGCACGTTTTCAACCCAAGGCAACAGTAGTGACGGCACAGGTAATGGCGGCTCTAGTGTTTCTCTGCGTGGACTCGGAGCCGATTCAACCCTGATATTGGTTAACGGTCGACGAGTCTCTGTATCGCCTTTTGCCAACTCGATCGATACCGCCTTCGTGGATATCAATAACATTCCCTTATCAGCCATCAAGCGAGTAGACATTTTAAAAGACGGAGCCTCAGCTACCTATGGCTCTGACGCCATCGCTGGCGTTATCAATATCATCATGAAAGACGATTTCGACGGTTTAGAATTGTCGGGAAAATATGGTGATACCGCTGATGGAGGAGGTGCAGAATCAAACGCAAGTTTGCTGTTTGGTACTAGCTCTGACAAATCTAGCCACACCTTTGTATTAGATTATTTCGATAGAGAAGAAATACTCTATGCGGATCGTGATTACGCAAGCTCATCTAATCAGTCCGCTCTTAGGCCAAATGATCCCTACGCGACTGATTTCAGAAGCTCAGCTGGCTACCCTGGGACCATTGCCCTTGCCTCGGATTCCACAGTGCGCTTACCTGACACTTTTGGAAATGATGTATGTCCAGCTGACCAAATAGTGGGGGATTTATGTCGTTATGATTATGCACCGTTTAGTTCGTCGATACCGGCATCAGAGCGCGTTAGCTTTATGTACATGGGTAAGTTTGAGATCAATGACGATGTACGCGCATTTATCGACTTAAACGGACAAAACTCAAAAACCACGATCCGTGGTGCTGGTAGCCCAAGCTTCAATGAATTGTTTATGTCAGGGGACAATATTAATCACCCCTTTGCTGACGACCCTACACATCCTTTCTATCAACAAGATTTAACTATGCGCCGACGCACAGTTGAAATAGGCAACCGAGAAAAACGAGTGGATTCTGATTATTATCGCACGGTAATGGGTCTTGAAGGTGGGTTCGGTGACTGGGATTGGGAAGTCGCTTACAGTTATATTAAAAGTGATTCAATTGAGAGAGGTGTTAATGGCTTTCCTAACTCTCGACGCACCCAAGAAGCCATAGACAGTGGTTTATGGAACCCCTTTGAGCCTTCAAGCAATTCCCAAGAAGCACTCGATTACATTGAAACTCAAACGACTCGCTATGGTAAGTCCACCAGTAAATCGTTTGATGCTCAAGTGTCAGGTCCGATCATGAATATGTCAGCCGGCGAATTGATGTTGGCAGTTGGCGCTGAGTATCGAGAGCAAGAGATCAGTGATAATCCAGATGATCAGTTCATACGAGGCGAAGTGTTTGGCACTGAAGCAACCCAGGCCAACGGCGAACGGGACAACACGGCTGTATTCGCTGAACTTGCGATCCCTGTCACAGAAACCTTCAATGTTCAGTTAGCCGTGCGCCACGAAGATTATAGCGATTTTGGCACAACGACTGATCCCAAAGTGGCTTTTATCTGGACACCGATGGATGAATTGTCTATCCGAGGCTCTTATGGCACCGCCTTCCGTGCGCCGTCTTTACATCAAATTGGGCTGGGCAGCACGGATGAGTCACCTAACTTAGTCGATAATGTTCGTTGTGATGCAGTGGGCAATGTTAATAAGGCCTGTGAGCCACAAGAGTACACTGCGGTGTTAACTGGCAACCCCGACCTTGGCCCTGAGGAGTCAGAAAGCTATAACTTTGGTGTTATTTATGAAATCACCCAAAGCATTGATTTTTCGTTAGATTATTACAATTATGACATTGAAAATGTGATCAATAAAGACACCCAATTTAAGTTTACCACCCAAGGGAGTAATCCAGAGGTGGTGGAACGATTGCCATCTAATATTCCAGGCGACCCAGGGGAAGTAGTACGTATCTTCGACCAGTTCGAAAATTTAGGGAACATCAAAACCTCAGGTCTTGACCTTGATTTAGGCTATAAAACTGAAACTTCGTTAGGTGACTTTAAGATTAACTACATTTTAAATTATGTATTGAACTATGAAGATATTCGCACTGGTGGTCGCATTGATACCCAAGAAGGACAGTTCGAACAACCCGAAGTGCGCTGGACAACTGCAGGGTCTTGGGTAAAAGACGACTGGAGCGCGAATGTTGCGGTTAACTACATCGGCGAATTTGAACAAGATGCCTCGGTGCGAGTGCAATCCGACGGCACAATATTGCCTGATATTGATTCTATGATCACAGTAGACACAACCGTTAATTTCAGCGGCATAGACAATACAATATTAACCCTTGGGGCAACTAACCTGTTCAATGAAGAGCCTCCCTTTAGCTACCACGATTATATGGGGCATGTAGTGGGCACCCATAACTCGCAAGGTCGCTTCGTGTACGTGCAAGCAACTTATAAGTTCTAAATTAGCAAGTGTATCCACTCGCTATCAGCGTGTTTGTTGATAGCGAGTTATTCTCAAAGCCCTCTTGTGCTCTTGTACACTCTCCCTTCACACCCTTGCCAACCCATGGTCCTCACTTTTTAGGTGAATTCGTCTTCGCTATAGTTAGGCATCAATCAAATAAAGTGAAGCCACCAGCATCTGGTTTTACTATTAGCCCATCTACACTGAAAAGAGATGAATAAAATGAGCACAAACAAAGAATTCGATATCGTCGTTTATGGCGCTTCAGGCTTCACCGGCCGACTTGTAGCAGAATACTTGGCTAAGCAATATAAAGATGACAATAGCTTTAAATGGGCGATGGCGGGTCGTAGCGCTGATAAGCTCGCTCAAGTACGAGATGAAATAGGCGCACCAAAAGATATCCCTTTGGTAGTGGCGGACGCAGAAGATGCATCCTCTATGCAAGCGATGCTTGATAACACACGCTTAATATTGACCACCGTTGGTCCTTATCAGCTTTATGGCTCTGAGCTAGTCGCCATGTGTGCCCAATCGGGTGTTGATTACGTTGATTTGTGCGGTGAACCAGTATGGATGCGCCACATGATTGATGCGAACGAAGCTGCAGCCAAAGAAAGCGGTGCACGCATCGTCTTCTCATGTGGCTTTGATTCCATCCCGTTCGATTTGGGCGTGTATCACTTGCAGCAATTAGCCAAAGAAAAGTTCGGCCATACATTTAACCGAGTCAAAGGTCGCGTAAAGAAGATGCAGGGGACTTTCTCTGGTGGTACGGCAGCAAGTTTGAAAGCAACGCTAGCGGCTGCCAAGCAAGATCCTAAACAATTCCAGTTATTGCTAAATCCCTTTTCTTTGACTCCAGGGTTTGCAGGTACCGAACAACCAGCAGGAGATAAACCTTATTTTGAAGAGTCACTCAACACCTGGGTCACTCCTTTTATCATGGCTGCAATCAACACCCGTAACGTGCATCGCAGCAACATGTTGCTTAGCCACCAATACGGCAGCGATTTTGTTTATGACGAAATGTTGATGACAGGTCCAGGTGAGAAAGGCGAAAGCATTGCTAAAGCCGTTGCGAGCGATAAAGGCATGATGAAAGACGGCGGCCCTAAACCCGGCGAAGGCCCAAGCAAAGAAGAGCGCGAAAATGGCTTTTATGAAGTTTTGTTTGTGGGTAATGATCAAGATGGTCAAAACCTAACGGTCAGTGTTGGCGCAACCCTTGACCCTGGTTACGGCTCTACGTCACGCATGATTACCGAAGCTGCACTTTGTCTTATTAAAGATGCCGGTGATACCCCAGGGGGCATTTTAACACCCGCCTCAGCCATGGGTGACAAGCTCATTACGCGGTTAGTGGATAATGCTGGTCTGACGTTTAAGCAACTGTAGAAATCGACAGTTAGAAAATCAAAAGCCCAAGCAATGCTTGGGCTTTTTGGTAATTGGATTGTTCGTTAATCTGACAAAAAAGTGGGTTTAGTATTCCCACCAAGATTGCTGCCACCACTCCAAAAACTCTTCGAAGTCGATTGAGCCATCATTGTTCTTGTCAATCAAACCAAAACCTTCTTCGACATGACTCGCCTTGGTTTTTGGCGATATGATAGTTAACAATTCAATGAATTCAGTTAGGCCTATTTCGCCATTTTTATCTGTATCAAAATAATCAAATTCTTTACGAATTTCAGCGACCTTTTCTGGCGCTAATGTCTCTTGATCTGCCATGTTTAAACCACATTAATTAAGTTAGGGTGAGTGTACCCTTTCATATAACCCAATGTCTACGCCGACAAGTAAAAGCGCATGAAGCAAGGTGCCTAACCGTTGCTTTTTCCAGCAGCGGTGCGTTGAGCTCGCCTTTGTGCAGCTTTTTGCTGGCGGCGTAATTTTATGGCCTTAGTGGCGTCTTCGCCCACATGCGCTTCGTTACGTTCGCGCGCAAGGTTCACCTGCTTCTCACGCTCACGAAAGCGTTTAAGTTGCTCTTCGCTATGCGTACCATGACATTTAGGGCAACTGGCTCCAGCTTCAAAAAGTGGGCTTGCCTTATCTTCTTCGGTAATGGGCAAACGACAGGCATAACACTGGTCGTATTCACTTTTTTGTAAGTCATGATTGACCGCAACCCGGTTATCGAAGACAAAACAATCCCCTTCCCATAAGGTGTCGTCTTTCGGGACTTCTTCCAAGTACTTAAGAATGCCGCCTTCTAAGTGGTAAACCTCGTCAAAACCTTGCTCTTTCAAGTACGCGGTTGATTTTTCACAACGAATACCACCCGTGCAGAACATAGCGACCTTCTTATTCTTAGACGGCTCTAAATTGTCTTTAACGTATTGCGGAAACTCACGAAAAGACTCGGTATTAGGATTAATGGCATTTTTGAAGGTACCGATTTCGATTTCATAATCGTTGCGAGTATCGATAACGGTGACATCAGGATCTGAGATTAACGCGTTCCAATCTTTCGGCTTCACATAGGTACCCACAGTACGAAGAGGGTCTATGCCTTCCACGCCCATGGTGACGATTTCTTTCTTTAACTTTACTTTGGTGCGATGAAAAGGCTGGGTTTCGTCCAACGATTCTTTATGAGAAATAGGCGCAATGCGCGGGTCTTCATTCAGGTAATTCAATAACGCATTGATACCCTCGCGAGAACCAGAAACGGTGCCATTGATCCCCTCTTCCGCTAACAACAACGTTCCTTTAATACCGTTATCTTGCATAAACGTTAACAGGGGTTGGCGCATTTCTTCAAAGTTTTCGAGGGTCACGAATTTGTATAAAGCGCACACGACAACCGGCGCAGATGTTTGATTTTGCATTGTAGTTCCTTGCGATTTGGACCGTAAATCCAGAGCAGTTAATGGGATGCTTAAAAAAGCGCCGGAAATATAGCAAAACCGCATCCAGATTAAAAGTGTAAGCGCAGTTGGCCAGCGTTTTACTGACCTAAATCAACCTTTTTTCACGCTTACTACAAAAGCGTACTCTGACTCAGCAACTGTAATGGTCAAAAAAACCATTTTTTAGTCATTTAACAAAACAAACGTTTATATTTCACAACCAAAAAATCAAGGGGAACCCTAACCCATTGTTTTTATTGTATTTTAAAATTGGCACTCGGGTTGCAATCACTAAATTAACAAGACGACACATTGCAAACACTTATTAGAATACTGATTAAAACACTGATTAACTAAAGGAAATACACCATGAAAACATTGACTAAAACGATTGCCGCTTCTCTACTTTCTTTTGCTGTTTTAGGTGCTGCACATGCAAACCAAGAATTGGTCCCTACTGATAACGAAGCTGGCACTAAGTTATGTATTGCAGCGACGACAGGTAGCGTTATCAAAATGAATAAGGCCATGAAATCCAGCAAGGTCACCAAACGTTATGTGACTGAAAAAATGACCTGTAATGGTCAAAACATGGTGGCATTTGTCGAGCAATACGGCGAGAAAGCAGAAAAAATGAATAACTTTCTAACCAACGGTAAGTACAGTGAAGAGCGAAACGTCATCGCCAGTGTAAACGCACACTAATCGTTTGGCCGCTAGGAGGCCGAGCGATAACGCCCCGAAAGCCAAATAAAAAATCCGCCTTGAGCGGATTTTTAATGCGTAGCGTTTACCCTGCGATGCTGAGCTCTCGATGTAACCAAGCCTTACCAAACTGCCCATCGCGCTCTATAGTCCTCGGCGACACCGCATAAAATTGTGCGATGTCACTCACTGTTGAGCCAGCGAAAAACTGCAACTCTAAGATTTCAGCTTTTCGTTTATCAAATTTTGCTAAAGCCGATAACGCCGCGTCTAATTCAACAACATCATGGCTAACGGGTTGCTCTGCATATTTATAATCAACGAGAGTGACACGCCTCACCCCTGCCCCACGTTTTTGACTACTGTGTGCCCGAGCGTGATCAACCAAAATACGGCGCATCATATTACTGGCTAGTCGATAGAAATGGGCGCGATCGGCGAAGTCTAATTGGGCCTGTAGTAAATCGATAAAGACTTCATTCACTAACGCTGTAGCTTGCAATGTATGCCCAGCGCGCTCGTAAGACATGTGCTTTTGTGCTCTGCGGTGCAATTCAGAGTAAACCAACTGACTTAAATCTGTAAATGCCTGTTCGCTTCCTGATTGCCAGTCTCGAAGTAGCTGCGTGATATCGCGATCGTTGTTCATATCTTTACACATTGAATAATGGAATAGAGTTGCATAATTCTAGCACAGGAATAGACTATTTTTTAACCGCTCGATATGTATAAACCCTGCCGTTAATACATTTTGCGTAAAGGATTAAGGCAAATGAAACACAATGAATGGCAAACAGTACAAGACATCTTTCATCACGCAATTTCTCTGCCCGCAGAGCAACGCAGCGCGTACGTTCAGCAGCAATGCAAAAATGACTCATCCCTCTATCAAGAGATCATATCCTTATTAGACCATCATGAGAAAAGCACTGAAATTGACGCCATCGTAGATTACGCAGCCCATTGCGTTGTTAACCAGACACCACAGAAGATCGGTGATCTGGTAGACCGTTATCGCTTAGTTGAAATGATTGGACAAGGAGGAATGGGCGATATCTACCTGGCCGAAAGAGCTGATGAACACTACACCCAACGTGTGGCAATAAAAATTAATCGAAATGCACTTGCCAATGCTGACCGTGCATTACGCTTTAAAACCGAGCGACAAATCTTAGCCAACTTAGAACACCCAAACATTGCGCGCTTGCTAGATGGCGGAACCACGCTTACAAATCAGCCCTATCTAGTAATGGAATTCATAGAAGGCACACCTATCGACCAGTACTGCCAAGAAAATAACCTGAGCCTTAATCAACGCCTTAGACTGTTTCAAAAAGTCTGCGACGCAGTGCAGTATGCTCATCAGCACTTGGTGGTGCATTGTGACTTAAAGCCATCAAACATACTCATTACCTCACAGGGGGAGCCTAAATTACTCGATTTCGGTATTTCTAGATTACTCGACCCACAACAGCCCAGCGAACAACATCCAGTTGATGCCAATGCTGATCGCATGCTTAGCCTTCATTATTCAAGCCCAGAGCAAATTTGCGGCGATCCCCTGTCCACCAGCACAGACATTTATTCTCTGGGTGTGCTCCTATACAAGCTACTGACCCAACAGCTCCCCTACGAGAACGCACCCGGCAGTTTACATGACGCCATTCTAAAATTTACGCCAGAACCCCCAAGCAAATTGCTGCTGCATGATAAATCTCCTCTGGGAAGTGCCCGCAATACTCAGCACACCATGATAAAGGCAAAGGACGTCGCTGGTGATTTAGACGCTATCACTTTAAAAGCGCTGCACAACAGAGCATCCTTGCGCTATAAAAACGTTACTCAGTTTTCTAACGACCTTGATTGTTACCTGAACCATTTTCCCGTCATGGCGCACCGTAACACTTGGCTTGTTCGTAGTAGAAAATTTCTGCGGCGCAATCGACTTTCTAGCGCACTGGCTGCTTTATTCTTGATTACGATGACCACAACAAGCAGCGCTATTTTCATCCAGTCTCAACGCATTGCTCAAGAGCGTGACACCGCTGAGCAAGAGCGCGGTAAAGCAGTTGCTATCACTGACTTTTTGCACAACATGTTTTTTTCTATTCAGCCTGATAAAGCCCAAGGTGAAGTTATCACAGTAAGGGAAATATTAGATAAAGCCAGTGAGGAACTTAATGAGAGTGACGACCACACACTTTTAGCACAACCTATGATACAGGCTGCGGTACGGCGCACCATTGGCGATATATATTATCGATTGGGCGTTATTCAACCAGCAATTGAGCACTTAGAAAAAGCCTTAGCACTGCACAGAAAGCATCAAGGGGATGACGCAGGATTCTATCGAGTGCTCAGGGCCTTAGCTAATTCTTATAATCGCGCTGATAAATTTGATTTGCAGCGGCCAATTTTGGAAGAATCAATAGATGTCGCCAAGCGTATTTTTGGTGAAAATGATGAAAAAACATTGGGCGTCATGTCTAATCTTGCCGGCCTTTACAATGATACAGGCAATTCATTTCTGGCAATTAAGCTGCACAATGAAATCTACGATAAAAGCTTACGCGCTTTAGGCCCGTCCAATATTGTCACCATACTTGCCATCACCAGTCTTGGGGCTGACTATTATGCGTTGGGTGACTATCAAAAAGCCGAAGAATATTTTACCCAAGGGTTAGAAGCATGCTTAAAAGAATGGAACGAGAACCATGGATTGGCTTTGTATAATTTGGCTGGTGTTGGGTATGTACTGGAGCGCTTGGGGCAGTTTGAAGCAGGGTTCATACCTACAAAAAAACGCTTAGAGCGCGCGCTACATGTACTAGGTGAGCAACACCAAGACACCCTAGACGCCAAGCTGAGTATGGGCCGTATTCAGCTCGGGTTAGGCGAATTCGCTCAAGCGGAGGCTCTGTTCAATAATATTCTACTGGCTTTAACGCACCGTACCGGTAGCCATCACGCCCTCAACTATTCGACGCGCTTTGCCTTAGCACAGCTATATATAAAAACAGATCGCGCCGCTTTAGCATTACCCTTAGCTCAGCAAACCTTAGTTAAAGCCAAAGCAGTATGGGCAGAAGATAACTTGAAGGTACTGTTTGGCACCCAGATATTGGCCGATGCGCTCGTCGCTGAGCAGCAATACCAAAAAGCTATCACGCATTATCAACAAATTTTGAACAGTCGCCAGCGCAGTATCGAAAAGGAGCAAATGCAAAATAAACAATTTGAAATTGATCACCAGCAGGTCAAATACGTCGAAGCGTATAATGCCCACTTAGGGTTGGCCAAGGCGTATATAAAGCTAGAGCAAAGTGCCGACAGCATCGAACACTTGCGCGGTGCATTGAGATTGAATCAAGCCCATCCGTCCATGGTAGCGACTGACCTACCATGGGTGTTGGCCTCCTTACTTAACGAATACGAAGACTCAGGAAGCACAAAACAAGCTTCAAACATACGTGCTCAGCTTATCGCACTAGACCCGCGCTCTCCCTAACTATCCGCATTTAAAAGGTATACTTAACCGATGCCCACCACCGTGAAGCGTCTTTGAATTGCCCGAACTGACCATTGGGATCTCCAAACGCCCAATCAATTCCGGTTTGTAGTTTCAAGTTGTCACTGTAATCATAAGAAATACTCGGTCTTAGTGCGCCATCACCTTGGTTAACACTTCCCATAAGTTCCATTTTAAATAGCAGCCTAGCGTTAAAAAAACTGCGCTGGGCGCGCAATGTGAGCAAGGTATCCGTACTTGGACGCACCAATTCAAATTGCTTTTTGTCCAGATAGTCCACGACTAACTGGGCATTTACAAACCAGTTGTTAGGAGCGCTCCAGTCAAGTCCCCCCCCTATTAGCAGCCGCTTGCTGCGAGCTTGCGCTAATGGCACTTCAGCAAGCACATTTAACGGCTGGTCGGGAATGTAAGCCAGCTCCATTCGCCACACTAGCGTATCTTGAGTAACATCATAAGTGGCGCCTATCACAGTGCGGCGCAAGTAATCGAAGCTGACGTTTATCGGTGCATTTGCAGTAATTGCCGTGGCGAGCCTAAGGACAGGGTCGGTATCAGGGCCTCGATATAACATAAACGACATATCACCTTCGCCCAGTGCATGGCCGACTTTTACTCCTAGGGTACTATGAGCGATTATATGTTCTCGTTTTGATGTGTTTATCATCAAGACTTGCTCTAAACGGCTATGGCTTTCTTGACCCAAAAGACCTAAATCAGTAATTGATAATCCACCAGTAAAGCGGGTCGAGGTTAAAAAAAAGGTATCACCAACTTTTGCCTGTTGCGTGCTCGTTCCATCGAATGCAAAAGAGGTATCTACTCGCCAGCCATCAAATTTACTACGCCAACGTACACCCCACCGTGCGATCCGTTCTGGGCGAGTATCAGTGAAAACAAAGTCACGGCGGCGCACAGGATCGAATCGATCCGTCACTTGCACGCCATCCAGTACGCCCCAAGGCGTAACTTGCTTGCCGATAACGAAACTGGTGGCACGTTTACGCCACATTAAAAATGCCCGAGTTAGCTCCACACGCGTCTCTGAATTATCGACAATGGGGCGATTAAACGAGGTGTAATTGTCTGTGCTTCCCAGACCAGTTTCTTCAAAAGCGACTTGAGACAGGGTGTCTATCTGAGCGCTCCATTGCGGGCTCAATCTCAACTTATGCTTGGACCATAAACTCACTCTAGACAGATCCAACTCACTGTCTCTTAAATTAATCGCCCCGCGATATTCCAAAGAAACTTGGCTTGACTGCAACGTCACTTCTGCTTTGACTTGAAGAGCAAACACCCCAGCAACTGCGAGCAATGAGCACACGGCTGCATTATTCAATCCTTTTCGCGGGATCTGACGCTTATAAACAAACGAATGACTGTTCATGTTATTCCCTTCATTCTTTAACGGCGTTTCGCTGCCACCATACCCAACCATCTACAACCCTGCGATATTGGGCACGCCGTAACTGAGCTCATCAGCGCTCAAAATACTTTCAGGTAAGTCTGGAATGTGTTTCACATCACTTAGCACAACGTCCGTTCTATGCGCGAGTTGCGCATTCATCACAGTGAAGTTGGTTGCCACCCACGCATCGGCTATGCGCTCTAATCGTTTTACCGATATGGTTTTTAGGGGCAATCCGTCGGTATCTGTGTAATCAATTTTCAAAGGGAAATAAGTCTCAGGGTCGATCAGCGCTATAAAACTGCTGTACCCGAGTTCTACTTTTTTGGCGGTCGTTTTCGTTGTCCCTTTTAAGACGTAATATTCCTTTTGCTCAATCACTTGCTTCTCGCCTACAGTGAAGTCCCAATCTGTTAGGGTAAATTTGAAGTTATCTTTAATATCTCCGTAGGTCAGGTCCGTTCCCATAAAATAGTTACCTTTGCTTGACGCGGGTAACTTACGCACGCGATCTGTCGCTGGTAAATACAGCCAATTTTCATCACTGCCCGATACCTTGTCATAACTTAAAAAACCGGTGTTTTGCAGCGCCGCTGGTGCGGTAAAATATATTCCCATTTTGGTATCGCCTTGATCAACAGAATGAACAAATAACGCTGAGCGTTTTCGTACCCCCCCAGCATCATTATGCAAGGTAAAGTGCATATTCCCCGCGCGACCGTCATTCGCCGCTCTGGCTACCACATTATTCGCTAATTCTAAGGCGCTCAACTGGGTATTGGCCTGTGCTGAAACCGCATGCATAGCGAGTAAACAGCATCCCCAAAAACACATGAAAATACGGCTCATACGGTCTTCTTTTTGGCTCACGGTTGGCAATTTTTTTGCGTTAAAGAGTTTCATTACACACTCCCTCTTACATCGATAACAAATGGCGTGGGTGCACACAGGGCGTAACACGCCGGAATAACAATAATTGCCCCTGCTAAGCTACCAATAGACGCAGACGCCACGAGTGCACCAAACCACTGCAATGGCGGTGCTGAACTTAAGCAGATAACCCCCAACGCAAACGCCAAGGCCACAGCTGAAAATACGCACGCTCTGGCAATGACCACATAATGTCCGCTAAAAGCGGCACGAGGGCTCGAGCCTTTTTGTAGTGACTGGCGAACACCAGAGATAAGATGAATGGCAAAGTCGACCCCCAAGCCAGTTGAAATGGCCGCCGTCATGGAGGTAGCAGGGGCTATATCTATCTTTAAAAGCCCCATCATTGCATAGGTAAACAGGACCCCTGTAAGTATCGGAACCAGGCTCAATAATGCGGCCCAAAATGAGCGAAAGGCGAGAAGCGAAGCACAAAAAACAAAGGCAATAGCCAAACCGAGTCCGGCAAAATGAGAAGCTCCGAGTAGCTTCATCCACCCTGAATTAACCGCCACTCGTCCGCTCACGTTGGCCTCTAGATCATATTCCTGAGACCAAATTTCAGCAATTCTCTCAAATTCAGACACCACAGGACTCACCTGACTAAATCGATCTGTCGTTAGTTGTGCGCGAATAAGGGTATGCTGATAGGTAAAGTCAATTTCCTCTTTGAAATCACCTGGGTCTCCTGCCGCCTCATATAAAAACATGTACTGTGCCGGCGCATGCTCAGCGCTAGGTAACTCACCAACAGATGCGTTAGTCAATGCCCGATGCATTAACCCCATGTAATCGCTGATGGAGGTGCTTTTAACCACGAGTGGTAGCTTATTAATACGTTGCTGCAATATGGCTATGGCATGCATCGCATCTGGTGTCATTAAATCGCCAGCTTGTTTACCTGACACCACCACATCTAAAAAATTGAGCCCTTGCAAATGGGTATTTAAGGTCACGTCAGCCAAACGGACCTCTTCATCCGCTTGAAAATAACGTTGGCGCTCATAATCGAATCGCGCTTGAGTAGCAAAATAAATAAAGACGCAAAGTACCAGTATTAAGCTGGAAGAGGTTGTCCAAGGGTGATTAAACGCGTTTTGCGTTAGGCGATAAACCAACGCATCCACTAGGCTGTCTTGTACATATTGTGGCTGTTTTTTGCTGCCCAGCCCAATCAATAACATAACCGCAGGCAAGGCGCTTAAACTCAAGATCCACGCGGCGATCACCCCGGATGCTGCAAACCAGCCAAATTCGGCAATGGGCTGCATTGACGAGCCTATTGCCAGACCCACAAACCCGGCAACGGTCGTTACCGTCGTCAGAGTAACGGGCAAGAAAGTTTGATTGAGCGTGGCCAATAGCAAGTCGGCCTTGCTTTTACTTGGCTCAACACGGCATTTTTCCATAAAGATAGTAGATACATGCAAACTATCAGCTATTGATATCGCCATAATGATCACAGGCAACGCCGTGGTGATTAAGTAATATCTGGCATCCAACCACCCCATCAAGCCTACTGTCATCGCCGCCGAGCCAGCAATAACCAATAATGGGCCGGGTAATCCACGCCATTCACGCAAAGCAATAAAGATCACCAACAGTGCAGTGATAATCGCCATAGGAATGAATATGCGCGTATCTTGATTGACCATCTGCGCCAAACGCCCATTCATTGATGCCACACCGGTCACGTGCACCTCTGCATTCTCAGGCCGGTGCGTTTGGCCAATTGCCAGCACCTGTTGGTAGGTTTGCGTCGCGTGGTTGGCGTCTTGAACCGGTATGATTAAGGTCAGTGTGTCACCGTTTTTGGATGCAAGCAGGCCGTCCATCATAGGCATGCTGCGCAACCTCTCTAACGCTATCACCGCTTTGTTATGTGTCACCTCCCCCGTCGGTAGAATTGGCTCTACGAGCAAATCCCCCTCATCCCCATAGATAGCATTCTCGGTCAAAATACTGATCAGAGCATTTTTTTTAACATTATCTAGCCCGCGTACGTCCTGTTGGATCAAGCCTAACGCTTGAATAATATCGGCGCTAAAGGCAGATTGGTTATCGTTAGCCACAATGCCCAGTACGATGGGATCTTCAATGCCAAACAGTTCACTTGCTCTATCTCTGGCAAGCGCAGCAGGATGATCGTTAGGAACAAACGCATCCACAGAGGGGTCTTTGTGAACATGTTTAAGCCCAACTCCCATGGCGACAATCAGCAGCGTGGCGATCAGTAGGATCCATTTTGGGTTATGGATAACGAAGGTAAAATAACGTTCTTTATAGGTTTTTCTGGCTATTTTCATGGTCATGATTGCTGTCCTTGTTTTAGCTGGGAAACACGCGACAAACTGTTCACTGCCCAAGCTAGCTGCCAATTGAAGAACTTTGCGACCCAGCTACAATGGCTTAACCAGTCATTAATAGCGGATCCCAAGACGTCACATCTTCCATTCTCATCAAGATAAAAGCAGGGCTTCTGCTCTCTTTATCTTGTCGCTTTTCTTATCAGCGAAATTCCCACTACAAATCCGCCAATTTATTTTCATTTTCGATAAATTAATTTATTAAGTGCACTGTAAACGGTGTTATCTAGCCACTTAGTTTTGCGCTTTTTACAGCGCGAAACCTCTGACCAACAGAGCACTGTAGTTGACGCGCAGTACGTCGAGCTAGCCGACGAAACAGACATGCGAAGCTTAGAAAAAGACAACTAACGAAAGCTATTTTGGGCACATCCATCAGCGCCAAGCGCATCACTTCATGTTGTTTATCGCTCAATAGTCGCTTAGCAGACTGTTTACTGCTTATGGCTTGTCTGGGGCGCGCTTTGGCAGGTAATGAAATTGACGTTAATTGGTTGTCCATTGCATTTGCAGATGAGTAAAGTAATGCCGTTGTATCAGAATTAGGGTCTGATTTATTCAGTGAGGCATCACGTAAAATATTCTCAGGGCTGGCCTGAATCGCTATCGCTGGCCAACTAATCAGCCAAGCCGAAAAAAACAAGGCTTTAGTGCCAAACGCTATTGGTTGGTGAAACGCTCTTGAGCACATATCACACTCCTGTTTGTTAAGTCTCACTTCCTATAAGCGCAATTTTTAGAAGGGAACCGCCACATCGTTTGTTATTTCTGCACGTGACGCTTTATTCAGTAGGTCCTGTTTGCCCGTCAATCGGGTTATAATCTGTTTATCAGCAATACACAGGATGAAATATGTGTGAGTTATTAGGCATGTCTGCGAATGTTCCAACTGACATTTGCTTTAGTTTCAAGGGTCTTCGGGAAAGGGGCGGCCGCGTCGGCCCCCACAGAGACGGTTGGGGCGTGGCATTCTACGAACAAAAAGGGGTGTGTATTTTTAAGGATCGCCTGCCTAGTTACGAATCTGAAATAGCACGCTTAGTTTCTGACTATCCGATTAAAAGCACGGCCGTTATTGCCCACGTGCGCCAGGCCAATCGTGGCCGTATCGGCATGGAAAACACGCATCCGTTTAGCCGAGAGCTATGGGGCAGAAACTGGACCTACGCCCACAATGGGCAGTTAAGTGGTTACGCTGATTTACCTATCGACAGGTTTACCCCAGTAGGCACCACCGATAGCGAGCGGGCTTTTTGCTATTTGATGAGTGCATTAGATAATCGCTTCCCTAAGCGCCCAAGTAAACGCATATCCGCATTCAATTTTCTGCAGCGTGAAGCCAAAAAACTGAATAAGCTCGGCGTATTTAATATGCTAATCACTGATGGTGAGTACTTACTTGCATTTTGCTCGACGAAATTGCAATGGATCACCCGTCGCGCTCCTTTTGGCAAGGCACACTTATCAGATATTGATGTAGATATCGACTTCGCTAAAGAAACCACACCGAATGACATTGTGACCGTTATTGCCACCGAGCCACTCACGGGAAACGAAGATTGGCATAAAATGCAGCCCGGCGAAGGGCAGATTTTTCGTTTTGGTGAGCCACTAAAAAAGCAAATTAAGTGAAATGGCTATCGTAGAGTTACGTGAATACAAATTAAAGCCGAATATGAAACAAGCTTGGCTGGCATGGATAATACCATTCCACGTTAATAAGTGATCACTCAGCGAGAGTTTAAAAGGGCTTAAACAAGGCGCATGACTGAATGAATAGTTGTTCTCTTTCGAAGTCATGCAAAGCAGTGTAAGCCCTTTTAAAACTCGCCTGAAAGGAATGCCCCAGCAGCTTTTGCTCTGCGTTCTCACTATTCGAAAGGGAACAACCATTACTTCATAGCGACGCCTTAATCAAAAACTGCTGGACGCATTCTGAGGGGGCACTTATTAATGCGGATTGGTATAAAAGCAGAATTGCTGCCTTATCAAATATCTCAAGGTATGCGCGTCCTGCAAACTTATATTTATAAAGATGAAAACGGTGATGAATGGTTTGTGTGGTTAAGAGAGTTTGACGACGAACAAGCTCGTCAGGCCTTATATAAGAAAACCTATAACCAGTGGTGGAAGGATGAAATTCGCCCTAGGGTGTTTACTATGATTGAGCAGGACGACATAAGAGTGCGCTTGCTCAATCCAGTAAAACTCGTCTGATTAACCAGACTTTTTCAAAAACAAATTCATCAGAGTATTCTGATCTGGCACGCCGGTTTGGGCCAAACCACGATCACGTTGAAAGTGCTTAAAGGCATCTAATGTCTCCTGATCGAAATCATCGCTTCCCAACGCGTTTAAATAGTCCATTTTGATTAATCTTTGTTTCGCGCGTTTGAGAATTTCTACGTAAAAATAGCTTTTAGCGTCATTCACATCTATCACGACCAGTGCAGATTCAGCAGACAAACGAATAGGAAACAATGCTTTAAGCAAGCCATTGGTAACGGTTAAAAAGTGCGTGTCTTTAGCGTTTTCACAATCTTGTTGCAACAGCGCTAGCAGTAGCTCTGTTGTTTGCCACGGCGTTGCATCATAGTTCTGGGGCTGAAATCGGTTATAGGCACTGATATAACCCTCAAGCCATCCGCCATACAAATAATAATCAGTGCTCTTTTGCGCTGACGCTAATAAAAAGTTACTACATAAGCGCTTTCCTGCACCTTTAACCGCAAATTTGCCGTCTTCATCTGCTGCACTAGCAACGCCAACGTGTGTGCTTAGTAACATTGCCAGTGCAATCGCTTTAAAACTGTTCATGCTTTACTACTTACCCTATAAAACCAAAAAACCCAGTTCAATACATCGAACTGGGTGACTTTATACCAATTTCGATAAATTTTTACTAAATGGCAAATTATTTAATGAAGTTGGTATTAATCTCTTAAAAAGTGATTAAAACCTCTTTCGACGCAAACCACATAAACCAATCAGTGATAAGGCAAAGATTGCCAATGTACCCGGTGCTGAAACCGCGACACTGTCATCAACAAATTGTGTGATAGGTGATTGCACCACACCAAACTGACCGCCTTCACTAAATGCCACACCGGTAACGAACGCTAACGGATCAGTCGGATCTAAGGCGAGTTCAACGTTAATACTAGAGATCGTGAATTCAGGCACGGGCATGTCAAATTCAAACGTTTGACCACTGGTTAACGCCACCACTTGTTCAACTCCATTGACTAAATAACTGAGTAAATACCCATCACTGTCATTCACGCTCAGCAAGGTCGGGGCGGTTACGCTAGCAAACATGCCACCGTCTGTTGCTGTATAGGTATAACCAGTGGCAACATCAGGATCGAACCAGATCGTTTCCCCTGCATCGACTTCAGGTAATGTGAATACGAAGTCTCCATCATCGCTAGTTTCATCAGGCATAATAGGGGTGAATTCAGATTCCCCTCCCTCTGAGTCGAAGTTACCAAAGCTGCTTAGAAATATAGTGGTATCTAGTGCCGCATCCGACGCATCCGCCAATAGAAGAGTAAAGGTGTTGCCTGTACTGCCTGGTTCAACAGGGATATCAAACTGCAAAATCGGAATACCATTAGGCGCTAGCATGCCGTTTAACTCTGTTCCTTCGACTGGGGCAAAATCAGGATGATTAATATTGATCAGCGCCGGCGCACCATCGGTTGAACCATCTGTCACTTCAGCACGGGCTAAATTTACACCATTAAGGAACATGCCAAAGCCATCGACAAATTCAGAATTAACCCAGTCAGGGAACTCTTCAGAGCCAAAGGCACCGACAAATGAGATTACTGAAACACTGTCGTCCACATCAAAGGTAATGCTCAGTTCGACGGGGTCGAAATGTTCAGCCTGTCCTGTTATCTGAGTTAAAAGCGCATTTTGCTCATCAGTGGCAGAATTAGTCTGTTCAAAATCGAGAGCACCAGGTACATCTTGATCTTGTGTATTGGTGCCACTTTCTGGGCCTAAATCAGTGCTGCTTGGTTCTACAGTCGATGTTTGCCCTTCACTTTGAGTTGAAAAAGACGGTCCTGAGCTAGCTGAAAATTGAGAAAAACTTTGCAGTTCTACGCAACCACCTTCGCAATCCCCGCCGCCTTCACCATCTCCAGGACCATCGTCGTTGCCAGGGAGCTCGCCATTGCTTTCACCGCCTGAGTTATTATTTGGCCCATCTTCATAGTCATTAACATTACCGGTACTAAACACCACACCGCCAGCACTAGGCAACCCGTAAGTACCAGAGTGATTAGTGTATGTTCCTGCTTGGGTACTGAAATCAACATCGTTCATGCCACCGCTTAATACCGCACTGGTAACAGTGACGCCGCTATTAGGAATGATCAATGTATCTGAAAGAACAGAGGCATCGTCCGTGGATGTGATTTCGATACCGTGAACAACCGACGAGCTAAGTGCTAGTGACACCGCACAGAATGATAAAGACAACTTTTTACTTACGAACATTTCTTATTTCCTATAAATTTCGTATTAACGTCAAAAATAATATTTCCTAGGAAAACGCTTCAGCAAGAATCAAACCAAAACAGTGAAATATAACTCGTTGATTTTAAAGAATAAAAAAGGAAACAAAACTTACCTACAGTTAAATAGTAAAGAAAACTGACAAATGATAAGTTTAAAATAAGACAGGGTGATTTATTTATATAAATCATAATGATAACGATTGAAAAATAGACAAACGCAGGACTCAACCTAAAATAGTCACCAAGCACATACAAATTAATGCAAAGTGTAAAGACACGTACCTAATATGCTTAGATACGTGTTTGTTGCAGGTAGAATAACCCGTGGTTACACGCGAGTACCGCCATCTAGCTCAATGGTGCGCCCAGTGAAGTAATCGTTTTCAAAAATGTACCTCGCTGTATGCGCAAGTTCCTCTACTTCCGCTAAGCGGCGCATCGGGACGGTATTTAAAAATGCTTGGCGCATCTCAGGGCGCATCTGTGCCGCCATGGCGGTTTCAACTAAACCAGGTGCGATACACCCTGTACGAATACCAAAGCGCGCTAGCTCCTTCGCCCATGAGACTGTCATGGTAGCCACCGCCGCTTTCGACGCTGAATAGTTTGTTTGCCCCATGTTGCCGGCCCGAGACACTGACGAAACGTTAATGATCACCCCATCGCTTTTGCTCTCAATCATTTGCTTCGCCGCTTCACGGCCGCACAAAAAGGTGCCTGTTACGTTAACATCGAGTACTGATTGAAACTGTTCTTTGGACATCTTGCTGACAACCTTGCCCTCTTTCACCTTAAGCAGCATGCCGTCGCGCATGATACCGGCGCTGTTAATCAAACCATTTAGCTGACCAAAGTCCATGCCGATGTCAGCAAACGCGACTTCTACTTCGGCCTCATTTGTAACGTTAACCACGTAATATTCAACTTTAACGCCAAGGCTGCGCAGCTCCTTGGCTGCCTGCTGCAACGCGGCCTCTTGCATATCAATCAAGGCGACACTAGCACCTTGTTGCGCGACTTCTTGTGCCATCGCACGACCTAACCCTTGAGCAGCGCCGGTAATGGCAATAACTGAACCTTCTAATTGCATAATTCTACTATCCTAATGTTGATCAATTTGAATCTAGCTTACCAGTGGATCTCCACATGCTATTTATTTGACGCTGAAAATAACTCGAAAATACTTGAGAAATCACGTTGCCCGCTTCCCTGCATGCTGTGCATGTTGTACAGGTTTTGCGCCATCGCGCCCATGGGCGTGCTGGAATGACTTTTAAGGGCAGTGTCCAACGCTAGGCCTAAATCTTTACGCATCAAATCCACCATAAAACCACCTTTATAATCATTTGATGACGGTACGTTTGGCATCACATCTGGACATGGGTTATATAGCTCTAGTGTCCAGTTTCGCCCTGAGCTTTGTAGCATAATATCTGACATGACTTTTGGATCTAAACCGTTATCAATGGCCATTTGTAAGGCTTCTGACGTGCCCACCATCAATACAGACAACAACATGTTATTGCAGATTTTTGCAATTTGCCCTGCGCCATTTTGTCCTGCATGAAAAATGTTCTTACCCATAGCACTCAGTACAGGTAAAGCCTTTTCATAAGCGGTTTTCTCACCGCCCACAATAAAGGTGAGCGTGCCCGCAGCAGCGCCCGCTGTTCCACCGGACACAGGCGCATCAGCAAACACGATCCCTCTTTCAGCCAACGTTTTGGCAACCAAAATAGAGGTTGCTGCGTCAATAGTACTGGAGTCAATCACTAACGTATTTTGCCCAAGCACATCAATCAAACCTGCAGTGCCGCGCTCGCTGTCTCCTAAATATAAACTTTGCACGTGTTTACCCGCAGGCAGCATGGAAATAACGATATCTGCACCTTTCACAGCATCCTCGGCGCTCTGCGCTGCTCGTGCACCTTGGCTTTCTAATTCCGCAACCGCTTGGGGTACTAAGTCAAAAACACAGACCTTGGCGTGAGCTTTAAGTAAATTGCTCGCCATAGGCCCGCCCATATTACCCAAACCAATAAAGGCGATACTGTAATTTGATAATGACATGATTACTCCTTGGCTAAATCTTGAAGAGGGTGCGCATTTGCTTGCCATGGACTATCAAAAAACCACACCATGGTCTCATTTGGCACCTGGTCAATGCTTGTGTAACGCCACTTTGGCTGATGGTCTTTATCCACCAATAATGCCCTAACCCCTTCTTGGAATTCACCAAACTCACCACAGCGGCATGACATGGTTAATTCCATTTCAAAACATTGGGCCAAGGTCAGGCTTTGCCCGTGTTGAAGCTGCTTGAAAACTAAACTGGCGCTAATAGGCGAGCCCGTTTGCAAGGTCTTTTGTGCTTTACTTAGCCACTTATCGCCTTGTGCATCAAGCCCCATGATCTGATCTGCCACGTCAGCGGCGCTGGTTTTCATAGCAAGTTCATCAAGTGTGCTTTGTAAAGGCTGTACCTTTGCTTCTGGCAGCAATGCCTGATGTTGTTGATGCTGCTTGGCGCATAACACACTCAACTGATCGCTGTTGGCTGCGCTATTATTGCCCCACGGCACGTGCTTCAAACTTTCAAGCCATTGGGGTTTTAAATCATTTGGCATAAAGTAGTCAGCCATATTGACGTACAAGGCATCAGTGGCATTCATACTGGCACCTGTCATGCCTAAAAATAGGCCGCAGCCTGGGGGCATATTATTTAAGAACCAACTGCCGCCCACATCTGGGTATAGCCCAATGCTGATTTCGGGCATGGCAAGACGCGATGTATCGGTCACAATGCGATGACTGCCACCATTCATCAAACCCATACCGCCCCCCATCACGATCCCCGCTCCCCATACAGCGAACGGTTTAGTGTAGGTATGGATCAAGTAATCAAGTTGATATTCTTGGGTGAAAAAGGCCTGCAAAGATTCAGGCATACTTTTAGGCTGGCTTGCCATGGCGTTGTGCATGGCCACTACGTCACCACCGGCACACAACGCTTTCTCGCCGCTGCCATCTAAAAGCACCATGCAGATATTTTCGTCTCGTTGCCACGCTAGCAGTTGCGGCATCAGTAGCTGAATCATGTCCATGTTTAGCGCATTGTGGGCGCTAGGCCGATTAAGCGTAGCATGCCCTATTTTCATGCCGCTGTTGGTAGTAAGCTCTTGAAATATAACGCTGTCAGACACAGTCTACTCCTTTTGTAAGATGCAAATGCAAGCCTTAAAGTACAGACTCTGATATGCAAAAAATCCCGATAGCTCAGGATGTTTATACTCGCTCTACAGTATGCTCCCGGCGTCGTCCGCCAAAAGACGTCGACCCACAATCATGCGCATAATCTCATTAGTTCCTTCCAGAATTTGATGTACCCGCACATCACGTACATGACGCTCTAATGGGTATTCTTGAATGTAGCCGTAGCCACCATGAATTTGCAGGGCTTGATTACACACTTCAAAGCCAATATCGGTGGCAAAACGTTTTGCCATGGCACAATAAGCACTGCGCTCAGGGTCTTTATTGTCCAATTTAAACGCAGCTAGGCGCACCATCTGACGGGCCGCGACCAGTTCGGTTGCCATATCTGCGAGTTTAAATTGCAATGCTTGAAAGGCAGCGAGTGGCTTACCGAATTGCGTACGCTCTTTCATGTAAGCGGTAGCGGTATTCAGAGCCTGCTGAGCAGTACCGATGGAGCATGTCGCAATGTTGACTCGGCCACCATCTAAACCTTGCATAGCGAAACTAAAGCCTTGGCCTTCATCCCCAAGCAAATTGATGTGACTGACGCGCACATTATCAAACGTAATTAAGCGCGTGGGCTGCGCATTCCAGCCCATTTTTTCTTCCGCTTTGCCATAAGTGATACCTTGTGCATCTGCTGGCACTAAAAACGCAGATATCCCTTTAGGGCCTTCTCCGCCGGTGCGAGCCATCACCACTAACACATCGGTTTCACCCGCGCCTGAGATAAACATTTTCGAGCCGTTAAGCACATAATCATCGCCGTCCAACTTGGCACTGGTTCGAAGTGCTGCGGCATCTGAGCCAGAACCTGGCTCTGTTAAGCAATATGACGCCAGTAATTTACCTGTGACCAAATCGGGGCACCACTTGGCTTTTAATGCTGGTTTGCCCCATTTTGCGATCATCCAGGTCGCCATATTGTGAATAGTCATCATGGCCGTGGTGGCAGTGCACCCCATGGATAACTGTTCGAAAATAATTGATGAGTCCAAACGACTTAACCCCAAACCACCGTCTTCTTCACTGGTGTATAGGCCGCAAAAACCTAACTCCCCTGCTTGTTGAATAACGTCTTTCGGGAAATGGTGCTCTTTGTCCCACTTAGCTGCATTAGGGGCTAGGGCTTGCTCTGCAAATTGACGAGCGGTATCCGCAAACGCTTGCTGATCTTCGCTTAAATCAAAGTTCATAATGGGCTCCTTTACTTCAATTCGATAGTCATGTTTGGACCACTAGGAATATCGTTCTCAAACCAACGGGCTGTCACAGTTTTGGTTTCAGTGTAAAAACGTACTGCCTGCTTACCGTAGGCGTGTAAGTCCCCATAGAAAGAATTCTTCCAACCGGTAAACGAAAAAAACGGTAAAGGAACAGGAATAGGTACGTTGATTCCCACTTGGCCAACTTCTATTTCGTGCTGGTATTTGCGCGCTGCAGCGCCGCTAGCGGTGAAAATTGATGTGCCGTTACCAAAGGGATTGCGATTAACCAGCGCGATCGCTTCTTCGAGTGTATCCACTACCATGCAACATAAAACAGGGCCAAAAATTTCCTGTTTATATATTTCCATGTCCGTAGTCACATCGCTAAAAACAGTGGGCCCAACCCAATTACCCTCTTCGTAGCCAGGTAATGTGAAATCGCTACCATCCAATAAACATTTCGCACCTTCATCCTTACCTTGCTGAATAAGTGATAACACGCGGGCTTTTGCCTGCGGGCTAATAAGTGGGCCGTAAGCCGCATCTTTGTCATCCCATAAGCCTGGTTTGACTTGGCCAATCATCTGGGCGAGTTCGTCAATCCACTGACTTGATGCGCCAACAAATACAGCCACAGAAATCGCCATACAACGCTGACCGGCAGCGCCAACTGAAGCCCCGACTAGGTTGTTTAGTACTTGCTTTACGTTGGCATCAGGCATGATCACAGAATGATTTTTAGCACCCGCAAAACACTGTGCCCGTTTCATATTATCGGTTGCTGTTTTATATACATGTTGACCTACAGGGACTGAGCCCACGAATGACACTGCGCGCACATCATCATGGTTAAGCAATTTATTGACTTGATCTTTACCACCGTGAACAACATTTAACACCCCTTTGGGCGCGCCAGCTTCAATAAACAATTCAGCCAAGCGTGTGGGCGTAAGCGGGTCTTGCTCTGACGGTTTAAGAATGAATGTATTGCCACAAGCAACAGCCATCGGGAACATCCACAGCGGGATCATCGCAGGGAAGTTAAATGGCGTGATCCCTAGGCACACACCCAGCGGTTGAATATAGCTGTAGGTGTCTATACCACGAGCCACATTTTCCGCGGTCTCCCCCATCATCATTGAGGGCGCGTTCATGGCTTGCTCAACGACTTCAATCCCCCGCCACACGTCACCTTTTGCATCATCAAAGGTCTTGCCGGTTTCACTGCTCAGTAACGTGGCAATTTCATCATGATGCTCTTTTAACAATTGCTGGTAGCGCATCATCACGCGAGCACGCTCAGGCACAGGTACTTCTCGCCACGTTAAAAAGGCTTCTTTGGCACTGGCCACCGCGGCTTCTAGTTCAGCGTCAGTGGCAATGGGCGCCTTGGCGATGACAGAATTATTCGCAGGATTGGTAACGTCGATAAATTGCTGCGATTGGGATGAAATAAACTCACCGTTGATAAGTAAAGGAACGTGTTGCATAAGTAGCCCTATTTAAAGCGCTTTGATTTTAACGGCAAACCAAAACTGTTAACAAAGTGTTATCAAGATTACCAAACAATTTACCTTTACGTTAACGTCAGTTCAATAATTTATTCTATTAACTGACAACTTCTGTATACATAGCTATGGTATTTCAGCAAACTAGGCCTCTAATGTTTCCCTTAAGCAAATAACGACACGTATTCTTTTTCCTTGCTATGCTACTGATTATGATGAAAAAAGATTTTAAAATCCGAAAGGCCCTTCATGTCACTAAGTGATATCAAAGTCGCTATTGTTGAAGACAATGGCATGGCTCGTATCAACCTGCGCAATCATTTAATGGAAATGGGCTTTAGCGAAATCGGCTGTTTTAGCAACGGTCGGGAGTTAAAAGCCCACGCACGCCTGCGTCGCATCGATTTGTTAATAATGGATTATCATTTAGGCCAAAACAAAAATGGCGTAGAAGTGGTACAAGAATTACAAGAGCTGGGATTATTAAAAAGCTCTACCAGTATTATTTTTATCACCTCAGATCGCTTACCTATGATAGTGGGTCAAATCGTCGATGTGCACCCTGACGCACTTGTCATCAAACCGTATACCATTCGCAGTATCGAAAAAAACATTTCCGCATGTTTGAATTTTCACCACTATTTAATGCCCGTTTTCAAACTCATGGACGAAGACGAATTCGCTCACGCGTTAGATAAGTTAAATTACATGCTTGAGCGCAACAGCCGCCCTCGCATGCGCAGTCAAATGGTTAAGCTGCAGGCGCGTTTACTCATAAAAGTAAAGCGCTTCAAAGAAGCCGCAAGCGTGTACAACGATGTACTTCGCGGCTCAAACAAAATCATTTGGGCCAAGTGGGGGCTGATCCAGAGCCTGTATTTAGATGGTCAAATAAAGCAAAGTGAAGACATGCTTTTGGCACTCACGGGGACTCAGCTCACCAGTGATAAAGCCCGGGAGTGGCTAGCGCGAATTTGTATCGACGCCAACCAATATGCTCAAGCAGAAGATCACATCAACGCAATTCGCGAAGGTGAGATGTCGGTCTCTGCTGCTCGCCTCAAAGCTTATATATATCAAGCCCAAGAGCGCAATGACGAAGCGATTCAATTACTTGAGAAAAAGCGAGAGTCGAATCGTGGCATCCGAGAACGTTACGATGAGCTATCTCTAGATTTAGCCCGATGTTATTTGCAAGAAGCTGAGGGTAAAAAAGCCAATGAGCGAGAGAAAACCCTGCAAGTCGCAAAATTTTTGATTGGCTCGGCTGGACGTAAAAACTTGGATCAAAAATTAATCATTAAAAAAGATTTTTTGTATGCGGCAGCAGCTGTCATGGCGGGAAATATAGAGAAAGCCTCAGAGCTTCTCAATCGTGAGGGCATGGATGACATGACCGATAGCGACGTCCTGCAGATGACAGATGCTATTTCCGCGTGGAAAGGCGTAGGTAACGATGAAAAAGCCTCAGAAATATTAGCCTTGTGCAAGATGCGCCTTTCTCAACTAGACGATGGCAATGAGACTACCGTTGCCAACATGCAGGTGGTGAAACGTGAAGAGAGCATTGGCGAACGCCGGCCTGAAGCAATGAAGTTAAACAAAACAGGCTTAGAACATTACATAAAGCAGGACTATCAAAAAGCCACACGGGATTTTTACCAAGCCTATTTACTCTTTCCTCGAGAGGTGGCCTTTAGTTTAAATCTGCTTCAAAGCTTAGTTGAAGCTGAACAAGGGGCTTATAAAACGATTAATACACGGCAGTTTTTATCTGAACTTTCCCGTCGCCAAATGGCCCCTAACAATCAAAAACGTTTGGAAGATATCGCTAAAAAAGTCGAAAAGTCCCCGAAAATTTTTAGCTAATTCTTTTAGGCTACTGTGTTTTATCCGTCAGCGGAATAGACATATAACGCAGCCCGTTACTCTGCTTTTGAGGTAACTTCCCTGCTTGCAAGTTGACTTGCAGGGAGGGATACAGCAGTTTCGGCACCGCCAGCGTAGCATCTCGTTTGTTGCGAAGCGCCACGTACTGCGCCTTATCTATTTGATTATTCACATGAATATTCGCCGCTTGGCTTTGCGCCACTGTCGTTTGATATTGTAGCTCTCTGTTGTCGGGCTGGTAATCATGACATACCCAAATTTTGTAATGTGCCGGTAAGTGATGAAGGCGGTTTATGCTGTCCCATAACAACCCTGCATCGCCCCCAGGGAAATCACATCTTGCCGTGCCACCGTCAGGCATAAATAGCGTGTCGCCGACGAAGACATTGTCATCAATAATGTAACTAAGGCTGTCACTTGTGTGACCTGGCGTACTCATGCACACCAGCGTGGCTGAGCCAAACTGCAATGACTCACCGTCTTGTAATAATTTGTCGAACGCGTCAAAGCGATGGCCTTCCTCAGGTGGAAAATTGAACGTCTTAGCAAAGCGTGCTTCCACCGCCTTAATCCCTTCCCCTATACACGTTTTAACGCCTGTTTTTGAGTGTAAATAATGGGCAGCACTTAAGTGATCTGCATGGGCATGGGTGTCTAATATCCAGTCCAACGTTAGCTGATTTTCGTGCAGAAATGCCAATTGCTTATCAGCAAAAGTAGAGGACACTTCCCCTGAAAAGAGATCAAAGTCTAAAACGCTGTCGATGATCACTGCGTGCTTGCGTTCACTGTCTGACACTATATAACTGACTGTGCCCGTTGCATCATGATAAAAACCATTTACTTGAACTGTCATAAATTACCTCTTGCTAATTTGCACAACAATATCGTATATTGTAAATATACAATATTAATCAAAGTTTGTACAAGTTTATGTTTCTGATGTTGCTATTAAGCGCAGGGTTAATCGGGCTAAGTCTAGGGCTGTTAGGTGCGGGAGGCTCCATTTTAACTGTGCCTGCCCTGACCTTATTTTTGGGGCTAGATGAAAAAAGCGCTATTACCAGCTCGATGCTAATAGTGGGCCTTATCTCAGCAGTGGGCGGTATCAAAGCCTATCGAAATCGGCAGTTAGATTTATCGATCCTTGTTAGCTTCGGCATTGTTAGCTTGCCTTTTGCTGCAGTGGGCGCGCGTCTAGGCATATGGCTCCCTCAAGGTAGTCAAACCCTGTTGTTGGTGGCCATTATGTGCATTGCTGCTTATAAAATGTTTGCCGGGACTGTCCGCGCGGGCTCAGACAATTCTTCATCTTCCCATACCGCTTCAATGGCTACGTCTGTTTCTGCGCCCCCACCGAGCAAGCGCAATCTACTCATCGCCGCAGCCTCTGTGGGGTTGATAACAGGTGTGGTCGGTGTGGGCGGTGGTTTTTTAATTGTTCCCGCTTTGGTGTTTTTTACCGGTGTAAACATGCAAAAAGCAGTCGCAAATAGTTTAGTGCTTATCGTAATCAACGCATTTACCGCTTTTACCACCATCGCGGCAGGTGGGCACGGTGTTGAGCTAAACGGCATCATCATTATCACCATGGCCAGTATCGGCTCTATTTGTGTGCTGGCTGGGCAAAGCATTTCATCTCATTTGGACCAGCGAATACTCAAACGAGGATTTTCCACTTTGATCGTACTTGTTGCCATTTGGCTGTTAATCAACTTACTTTACTGAGGTATCAATGATGCAAAACCGTGTATTAGATTATTCCCAATATATCCAACAAGTGCGACAAACCATCAAAGAAGTGACGTGCGAAGAATACGCCAAAGATCCCAGCGTTTATCCCGTACTGATTGATGTGCGCGAGGATGAAGAATGTCAGTTGGGTGTGCTGCCGGGTGCGCATATAATTCCTCGTGGGCTACTTGAGGCTAAGCTAAGTGGGGTGGCTATTGGTCATGGCGAAATCGAGCCGTTAGACTGGTTAGCCCAACGCAATATACTGCTATATTGTCGCACGGGAGGGCGTTCCGCGCTGGCGGCACAATCGCTGACGCGTATGGGGTTCACCCATATCTACTCACTCGCAGGGGGAACCCAGCGCTGGTGTGAACTTGGCTATGCTATTGCTCAAGAATAAGTACGAAGCACATGCCATTCGTTGTAGTGTGTTAACTAATAAAGGTGTCAACTAATAAGTGTGTTAACTAATAAGTGTGTTAACTAATAAGTGTGTCAACTAATAAGAATGTTAACTAATAAGAATGTTAACTAATAAGAGTGATAGATAACCAGCGTGTTGAATAAAACACGTTTGCATCAAAGCGTAAACCAAGTGCTAGCGCAATGGCTAACAGCAATAAGCAGTTTTAACGGTGAGTGCTTGCGCTTGCGTTAAGGGTATAACTTGACGATACCGCTTTTTCCTTCCCAGTCCCCCACCATCCATATTTGTTCAAAGGGGTGTGCTGGGGGCACATCAATTTCATGCTGCAACGCTTCAATTTGCTCACGATCCCAAGCCGGGTGCGCATTACGGATAACCAGCCAAACACGTTCAGAGCGGTAATACTTGCCTGACTTATTAAGCAATATTCTGTTCAACGCTTTAACCAAACGCGCCTCAGGCTCGGTATGTGCTGTTAGCTGCCTAAGCTCGGCGCATGTTTTGTCATCAAGGTGACGTCCTAAAATCTGTTTTGCTTCTAGCTCAGTTCCGTATAAATGCGCAATTTCGAGATCTAAGCGTTTACCGTCTAACTTACATGACACATCAGGTTTTCTAGGCTTATTATGCCAAAGATGCCTGATTTCATGGCCGCTTTCACGTTCATAACAACGCATAAAAATTTTAGCCGCCTGATGTTCAAGCCCAACCTTTTCTTGCTCGCTACAACTGAGCTGCTTCACGCGTTTCTCCCGATATTGTGCTTCGTTTCATTTAAAACCATTTTCAATAGGTAATTTCGCAAGACCCACTATTTTATTTCAATCATGAACCAGCCCTTGAATATTTACCCCATGCAGTTAGACACTAGGTTAATGCTCTGTTTAACAAGTAAATAAATATAATCAAAATACTGAATTAATGTACACATTCTTTAAATAGGCTATTAAAAACAATAATAATTCGATATTACCGAACGGTAAAGTCGATTTATTGCAGCAATAAAACTATTTTTTTTGATTTTTCGTCCCTATCTAGTAGTCACACATTAACTTAGCTAGAGACACACACATGCGTACACTCCTTATTATTATTGCCTTACTCGGCAGCTACTTTGTTACCCCTTCTGCTCACGCCGCAAAGCAAGGTATCGCGGTTGATTACCTTTTAGGCTCAGATGACATTCAAGGCATACGATTAGCTTATCGCCCTTATGCAACACAGTTAACACAAATTAAATGGTTGGGAAATTTAGACATTTACTGGGAAGTCAGTATGAACTTCTGGGAAGTGGGTGAGCAGAACCGCCATGAAACAAACTACGCTGTAGCGATATCACCGGTCATTTCTAAGCAGTTCGCGACCATCGCCAACAAATATCCCCTAAGATGGGAGTTCGGTATCGGTGTTTCGTTAGTAGAAGACACCCGGTTTGCAGGTAAAGATATTGGCTCTCACTATCAGTTTGAAGACCGCTTGGGCTTAGTGACCGATTTTGGTGAGAACATGAATCACTCAGTGGCATTACGCTACATGCACTATTCGAATGGCGGGTTGAACGATCATAACCCAGGCGTGGACTTTCTTAACGTGTCATACGCGGTGTACTTTTAGTGGTTACCTTTACAGCGTCAACACATCGCAAACGGCTCGCCCAAAAGCTTAGCTAAAGTGGGCGAGCGTATTACTGAGTTACCCTAGCACGTGCTATTTGCTATCATTTTTTACACTTTCAGCATAATCATGAGCTTGTTGTAACACTCTAAGGGCATTGCCGCCCCAAATATCTGCTAAGTCGCTTTTGCTGTAGCCTTCATCAAGTAGACGTTTTGTGATCTTAGGTAGATTAACCACATCCATCATGTCATCAACACCACCGCCGCCATCCCAGTCTGCGCCAATACCAACATGCTTAGGCCCAACAACATTTAATGCATGAAGAAAGTGTTCCATATACACTTCAAACGATGCTTTAACAGCGGGATGCTCATGATCGATTTCTCGTCGTTTCTCGAGTAACACACTGCGCTCACTTCCCTCTTTAACTAACTTCATCAGCCCTTTATAGGCTTCTTTACGCTGTGGATCGTCAGGCAATTTTTCAAGGTACTCACTGTACGCATTCATCTGAATAACACCGCCGGACTCAGCTAGCTGTTTAAGCAAAGCATCGTCAACGTTACGCGGATGATCGTAAATCGCTTTACTGCCAGTGTGCGACAAAATAATCGGTGTCTTTGACAAACGGATCATGTCTTTTACCGTTTCATCATGAGCATGGGAGCCATCAAGCACAATCCCTAAACGATTAGCCTCTGCTACCAGCTCTTCGCCTAAAGGCGATAATCCATCCCACTGTGTGCCACCGGGATCGGTGGAGCTATCACCAAACTGATTGTTTTTGAAATGCACTGGGCCTGCCATACGCAAACCAAACTTATAGAATGTTTCAAGCAAGCTAATATCCGTCCCTAGCGGGTAGGCATTTTCCATGCTCATGTACACAATATGCTTGCTGTTCTTCTTTATTTTTGCGGCATCAGCAGATTCAGTGGCAAATTCAAACACTTGTGGGTTTGCCGACACCATAGTACGAATCGCCAAAGCACGCAGTAAGGCGGTATCACGACTTTGCTCATAGCCCCCTTTGGTCAGCTCACCTTGGGGAGAATACACAGCCCAAAAGCCACCATCCAATGCGCCTTCTTGCATACGCGGCACATCCACCTGAGAATAATCATGCCCATAGGAATGCCGTTCAAGAATATTAAAGCCAGGCACAACCAGATTTGCCGGTGTATCCAGGTGGGTATCCAAAGTGATTAAGCTGCGCTGAATAGCCGTTGCATCTTCTATTGATACAGCGGCATTTGCTGCCTGACAGCACAATAAACCAAGAGTAATGGAAAGCACCTTTTTATTAAATTTATACATATGTTTACTCATATTTATTAAAACGCCACGGTTAGAGAGGCTTGAAAATTACGTGGATTAAGCGGGCGATAAAAGGCCGAGCCGACAAACGCAAAGGACAACACTTCTTCGTCAAATAAGTTGTCCACATTGAAGCGAAGACTCACGTTTTCCGGCATACCAAACGGATTGACGCCGCCTAAATCCACGTACGCGCTGACAATAGTGTAACTGTCCATCGAATAGGTTTCAGCGTAATCGGTAAATCGGCTCCCCGTATACTTTGCTGACATATTCGCCACTAACCACTCTGTTGGCTCATACGTGATCCCAGCGGTCATCAACCATTCTGGGCTGTCCGCTAAGCGGCTTCCTTCGGGATTACTGCCAAAACCATCAGCCAAGGTAGCATCTTTGTAAGATATGTTAGCGTTCAAATACAGCTGCTTGTTAAATGCCTCGGGTTGATAGACACCACTTAACTCAAAACCATAGGCTTCTGATGCGCCGCCGTTGATGTAGAAACTTTCTGGTTGCTGAGTCGCGGGGTTAAAAACGTTGCTGGCAAACAGGCGGTTATCGAATCGCGTGTAGAAAAGTGCCAATGCGGCATTAAACGTTTCTTGATTGGTTCGGTAACCCACTTCAAAGTTATCTGCTTCTTCCCCCTCAGGTGTTTCAGGCTCAAAACTCAAGGCGTTATCGTAAATATCGTCGGTGCCGCTGGGTAGCGCATAGTTTTTAGAGTAAGAAGCAAAGACTTGATCCGTGTCATTTACGCTGTACACAGCGCCGATAGAAGGTAAAAAGTGTTTACTGAACTCTCCACCGACAGATTGCGGACCATAGCCAGCTTCACTGTTTATTTCATAATCCGCATAATCTCGATAGCCATCTAGGGTGTAATCCACACTTAAAGACTTAATACCCAGCTCTAGCTTTAACGCATCATCGAGTAAGCTTATGGTGTCTTTCAGGTAAAACTGAGTGGTTTCTCGTACTGCAGTATAATCACGTCTGTAATAGGCAACTTCATCCCAAATCACGTCCCCATCGACGCTACCGCCGGTTTTGTTCAAGCGTTGTTGGGTTCGATTGTAGGTGTCTTTTTCTTGCCAACCACCAAACTCAATCACATTGTTTTCAAGCTCTAAGGTAAAATCAGCCACAAAGCCTTTACGATCACCGCCCACCGAAGAAAGTCCATATTGCACCCCGCGCGGGTGCACTACATCAAGCCCTGCTGCGGCTTGGCGTTCATAAATACCCAAGGTATTTGTATAGGAATCAGGTGATACGCCGTACCCATCCTTGTCTTCAAAGTAATAGGTACCGGCAAACTGCAGATTGTCGGTTAAGTAAGTTTCAAGTTGCAAAGAGTAGAGTTGATCGTCTCGTACATTCACTCTGTCTTCATAGTAACTTGTACAATTGCTACCAGTGAATACAGGGGTGAAGTCGCTATCATTTATCGAGCCATCTTGATTGAAATCATATACTTGTGGCATCGCCCCGATACAACCTTCGGGGATCGATTCTAGGTAGCTGTAGTAATAGTCGTTATCAAACGTGGCTTCGGTGCCAGAGGGTGAGTCATAGTCGAAAAAGTCGTTTGAAACATAATTAAATGACAGTTTGGTATCAGCACTAAACGCGTAAACCGCTTTGGCCTCAATATGTTCTCGGTCAATGGTGCCGGGGCCGCGCCATAAATCACTGTCGGTTTTTGAGCGGCTCACAAACGCTTTAAAACCATTGAGATCACCCGTTTCTAATTTAATGAACGAGCGCTGTAAATCGTCATCTCCCACGGTTAGTGACATCATACCGCCCATCTCATCTGATGGGTCAACCGAGTAGTAAGACGCGATAGGGCCAAGTGTGGAATAACTAGGCGCTGACACATCTCCTGCACCGGGTGAAGCAACTACAGAGGCTAAGTTCTCGTTGTCCACGTATCTGAAAATCGGACTACCACCAAATGCGTCTGAACGCCCCATCGGCACGCCATTTAATACGAAGCCCATTTGGCTTAAGTTAAACGCTCGCACATTGACCGAGTTACCAAATTCATATAAACCCAGAGCCCCATCTGTTTGCACGTTAAAACCCGGTAGACTCTCAAGCATTTTTAAGCCTGAAATTCCCCCAGGGGCTGACAGCAATGCTTCACGGGTCACGGCCAGCGTGTTAGTTACCTCGCCCGTTCCTATCGCCACTTCGGTTTCAGATATTCGGCGGCCCATCACCTGAATTTTTTCAGGCGCATCTTCCATTGCATTGTCATCAACCTCTTGGGCTAATACAGGGTTAACGGTGAATAACGCGGCAAGCGACACGCTAAGTAAAGTAGGACGAAAATATTGGTTGGCTGTTTTCATGTGCGTGGTTCCTGGTCTATTTACATTGGTGTTAGCTACTTTCAAATACCATTTCGTGGAATAGCGTTTCGATAAATACCTTCTGCGAGGATTAACCAACCCATCACAATAAATGTACCAATCGGATTAAAAGTGCTTGTAAAAAATCAACCGAGGCACGAAAACACACGTTTTTACTGCGATTGAACACAGATCTGACGAGTAAATAAACCTTAAACAAAAGATGGTACTGACGTACCACGGTCAACCGAATACCCAACCCCTGCACCACAAAGAATAAAAACGCACCAAAAATGCAAATTGTAACAAATAATAAATTCGGGCAATATAATTGGCGAAAACCCCGTATTTATTAGCCTGAGCAAGGTCTAACCAGTACTAGAAGTGATTGCGCGGCGTGCAAAACAGGTCGAAACTGAGCTGTTAATTCAATCGCGACATTCCTACAAAGCAATAAGAAGGGATAACCCCTCGAGCATATGCAGGTCCGTCATTTGGGAAATTAACAAGAACGCGATAAAGCGATAGGCATCGCTAAAAACAATTCATTGAAAGGGACACACTATGCAAAGCACACACACAATAAATTTCACCTCTACACCTGTCAGTTCATCTGCCGGTCACTCCTGTAGCACCAGAATATTACGCCATTCAGCCCTAGCACTGATGGTCAGCGCGGCCTTAAGTGGAACCAGTCTGCACGCACAAGAAAACAGTGCCCAAGCACAAAAAGAAGCTGAACCCTACGAGCGAGTCATAGTCACATCACGTAAGCGCTCAGAGTCAATGAACGACGTGCCCATTAGTATTAACGTAGTGGGTGAAGGTTTGATTGAAAATTTAGGCGCCGCTGACTTCACTGATTTGCTTGGTGTGGTGCCCAGCCTTACAGCGTACGAGAATGGCCCCGGCCGGACGCGCTTATCTATTCGTGGCGTAGCAAACGGCGGGGGTAACGACAACGACACCCAAAACCAAGAAACCGTGGGCATTTACCTAGATGAAATTCCCATTTCAATGGGCGGCATGAACCCAGAATTGGCTTTGTTTGATTTAAAACGGGTCGAAGTATTACGTGGGCCACAGGGTACGCTGTTTGGCGCAGGCTCAATGACAGGCACCGTACGCTTAGTGTCTAATGATCCAGACCTATCCAAATTTGAAGGCAAGTACGAACTTAGCGCATCAAAAATAGAGCATGGTAGCAACAATAAATCCGTTAAAGCGTTAGTCAACGTGCCCATTATCGAAAACGAATTGGCCGTACGCGTCAGTGGTTATTATCTTGATAATGGTGGCTATATTGATAACAGCTTAACCGGTGAAAAAAACCTTAACGATGGATTATCCAAAGGAGCCAAAATAGCGGCTTTATATATTCCTACTAACGAATTAAGCATTGAGCTTAGTTACTTACACCACGACTATTCAGATGATGGGCGTCCTGTAGATATCGACTCCACGCCCCTATTTGTGCGCGATTATCCCTCCTTCGATGGTTACGACGATACCATGGACATAGGTAACCTGACCCTAACCTACGATCTAGATTGGGCTGAGTTAACGAGCTCTACGTCCTACTTTGACCGTTCTATCGTTAACCCTCGTTCACTGGATCTGTTATTTGAATCAGCTCTACCACCGGGCATAACACCTCATGAATTGGTCGACTTAACGGACTCAGAAGTCTTCGTGCAAGAGTTGCGCTTAGCCTCAACCACCGACAGTGATTTACAATGGACGGTAGGTGCATACGCTGATAAAAAAGACGTGTTTTATGAAAATACCTTCCCTGTTCCTGGGGCTGATGCAATTCTAGGGGTGCCCTCTTCCGCCTTTGGTGCCCCCGAGGATCACTTATTTTATGGCTTTGATGATTTAACCGTGAAAACCTACGCCTTTTTCGGCGAACTCTACTATGACATTGGTGACTTATCCATCACCGCAGGCTTACGTTACTTTAACTGGGAACAAGAGATTGAATTTTATCAGTCAGGCTTGTTCAATGGCGAAGCCAACAGTGATACACGCCCTAAAGGCAAAGTCGATGGCTACAACCCTAAGCTTAATGTGTCGTATCATTTAAATCGCGATAATTTAGTCTATGTACAAGCCGCAAAAGGCTTCCGTTACGGGGGAATTAACGGCGCTATTCCTGAATCAGTGTGTGCCGATGAGCTGGCACAGGTTGAACGTGATGGTGGCGATACACGCTTCTTCGACCCGGATGAAATCTGGAACTACGAAGTCGGTGTAAAAGGCAGTGACACCCAAGGCACCGTGAGCTACAACGCCACATACTTCCACATCGACTGGAGCGACATGCAAACCAGCCGCAGCTTTGAATGTGGTTTTGGTTTCAAAGAAAATGTTGGGGATGCCACCAGTAAAGGCCTTGAACTAGAAGTCACAGTGAAACCTCTTGATGGCTTGGTGCTATCGGCTGGCGGCGCTTACATCGACACCACGTTGGATGCAGATGTACCCAATCTAGATGCGCAAAAAGGCGACCCAGCCCCTTTCGTACCTGAGTTCTCTTTCACGACATCAGCGGAATACTCCACTGAATTAAACGAAGATCTTGAAGGTTTCGGTTGGGTCAATGTGCAATACACGGATGATCGCTCAACCGAATTCAGTGAGCAAAACTCGAACTATCGCAAGATGGACGCCTACACAGTGGCAAATATGCGCGTGGGTATTCGCTTCTCTGGTTACGAGATATCCTTGTTTGCCAACAACATGTTTGATGACGATGGTGTAGTCAGAGCCATTGGTCGCCCACCGTTTGATCCACCTGCCAGCATACGTGTTACACCGCGTACCATAGGCATGACCTTTAGAGGTGGTTTTTAAGACGTATTACGTCAATCATTAAGCGCGAGATAACCCTATGCGGCACAAGTGCATAGGGTCATCTTTGTGAGTATTATTAGTGAATAACTGAAGCGTGAACCCACAACAGAACAAATTCGTTGTGTGAATAAAAAGAATAAATAAAGACCACAGCCAAACACAACCACATTCAAATGGAGTGACTTATAATGTTTAACCCGCTACGAAAAGGCGCCATACCATTCTTGCTCGCCGCGCTACTATGCTGCTCGTTCAGTGTATTGGCCGACACTAAGAACGCCCCCGAGGCAACCCAAGCCGTCAATAACGTACTCGATGGCTTGCATGAAGCCGCCAGCCAAGCAGACCTAAGCAAATACCTAGGCTCATTTACCGATACTGGCGTATTTATGGGCACGGATGACTGGGAGCGCTGGTCGCGTCCAAAAACATTAGACAAATACGTGGCGGAGCGCTTCGCAAGTGGCACCGGTTGGACGTACAAATCCGTGGAGCGCAACATCAACTTCTCTGCAGAGCAAAACATCGCCTGGTTTGACGAGATTACCGTGTCTGAGAAGTGGGGCCGCTTTCGCGGAACCGGTGTGCTGGTATATGACAACGGCCAATGGAAAATCGCCCACTACGCCATGTCTGTGCTCGTCCCTAATGAAGCATGGGAAAAGGTCGCCGAAATCAATATCAAGACCTTTGCTGAGCGAGCAAAGAAATAATCTTAAACGGGCCTTTAAGGCGCAATTACCAACTAAATTAGTATCTAGCGCAGCAAATAACGAAAAGAAATAGGGCTTATTCTGCTAATTTGCGGCGATAAAATAATCTCTATTTAGTTTATTGCAAATCAAAAGTGTTTAGTATTTACTAAAAAAAGTAGCGACAGAACGCTTCAACAAGAGTGTTTTTTGTTTCTTGCTACTTTTTTAGTTATATATATTTCAGTTCGAAGCCAAATTTTTGAATTGCCTAGAGTCAGGACAAAAATTTCGATCTCTACCACGTAATTTCACTAATTTTTTGTGACGTTTTGTCGCATTTTTACAGGACATTTCCCTCTCAATATTTACATATTTTGGGAGTAACTTTTGTGTTGGTTGATTTCAACCGTGTAAAACAGCGAGGATTAGAAATGCAAGAAGACTTAATAAATAAAAAATCTATCCTTTCGGTTTTTTCAGAGTGCAAGTCGTCCTTAGCTAACGTGGTGCGACGATACGTTAAAAAAGAATACGAGTTAGAAGATATCCTACAAGAGGCCTTCGTAAAGACTTTTGTCGCAGATAGAAAAAATCAAATAAAATTCCCTAAGTTGTATTTATACAAAACCACAAAAAACTTAGCGATCCGTGAAAATAGTAAAATTTCTACCCGAATTACTGAATATATAGAGGATTCTAGTGAGTCATTGCTCATTAGCAAAGAACAAGATGCTTTTGCCCATTTATCGGAGCAACAAGAAAAAGCATTATTGCTAGCCGCATTAAATTCGCTACCAAAACAGTGCCAAGAAGTAACGCGATTAAGGTTGATAGAAGGAGTTAGGGTAAAGGATATTGCGCTAAAATTGAGCATTGCGGTTAGCACTGCAGAGAAGCATATCGCTAAAGGGTTAGAGCGCTGTGATGATTACATTACTAGACAGCAGGAAATAGGATTCACTAAGCAAAGTGATATCGAACGAAATATGAATCAAAGAAAGAGTAAATAGGAATGACTCAGGTAGTTAAATTTCCGAATGATAAAAAAAGAGTGAAGCGCGAAGCAAGTGAATGGATAGCCCGTATGGAGCAAGATGAACTTACAGCCTCAGATAAAACTGAATTAAATGCATGGCTCGCAATAAGCCCCGAACATGAAAAACAGCTAAAGCGACTTGCGCAGTTATGGGACAAAATGTCAGAAATAGGTGAGCGCTCATCACTTCAAGAGCAATCAACTGAGAAACACAAAAAATATTCTCTTTTTGGCCACAGACTTGCTCAACTTTCATATAAAACAGCGGCCTTTGCAGCATTGGTGTTGGCGATTCCAATTATTTTTTATTTGCAGGGCTCGCTAGAGAACTCCTCGAAAAATGGCCAGTACTTTACAAAAATTGGGGAGCAAAAAAATATAATTCTCACCGATGGTTCAGAGCTTTTATTAAACACCAATAGTATTGTTGAAGTGAATTACACTCGCAAGCAACGAAATATTACTCTTTTTCAGGGAGAAGCTAATTTCGGCGTAGCTCGTGATAAAAGCAGGCCTTTCACCGTAAAAGCAGGAACAGGGGATGTTCGCGCATTAGGTACCAACTTTTCAGTGCGTCTTAAGGGCAATTTGGTCAATGTTTTAGTATCTCATGGAACGGTAAGAGTTAGAGCGAATGAAAATATTGATGCAACTCATCACGCAGACAACTTTGCTCATAAAGACAAAAACCAAGTCATTGTTAGTGCGGGTAATAACGTGGTATTTGATGACATTGAAGTCGAGTCTGTTGAACAAGTAAGCGATGAATCTATTGCGAAAAAACTCTATTGGAGGAAAGGCTTTCTGTCTTTCGATGATGAACCACTATCGGATGTGGTAGCTGAATTATCGCGTTACACCAACCTAAATATTGTTATTGCAGACAAATCAATACAAGCGATGAAAGTGGGAGGATTTTACCCTATCGATAATCTCGAAACAGTTTTCACTACATTGGAATTAAATCTTGGTTTGCACGTTAAAAAAATGAGTGGTGGGTATTACTACATAACGAATCCAAACAGCTAAACATATTCTCAATCACGCTATTTCTAGTTATTTCAAAAAAAGTAGAGGATTTATCTTTTTCATTACTCTGTATAAGTAGGTTGAGCTACAGCCAACGATTCGCTGTGAATGCTTCGTTGGAAAATGGTGCTGTTCAACCTGAATTTGGAAAAACATTGATTCGAAAGATACTAAACTTTGTTGCATTTACATTGCTCGTATACAAATCAGCTTTCGCTCTAGCGACGGAAGATTTGACAGAACAAAAAATAACGACTGTGTATTTTGACATTCCTGAAAAATCTGCCGGAGATGGGTTAAGAAGTTTTGCTCAAGCGACTAACTTAGCTTTAATTTTTCCTCAAGCACTTGTGACCTCAGTGACTACAAATGAACTACGGGGTCATTTTTCAGTTGAAGCTGGTCTTCTCGCGTTACTAGCTGGGACGGGCCTCAAAGGGACCATTTACGCTAACTCTACAATTTTTGTTGAATCAAGCGCTGATGATCCGAGAAGTCTCAACAGCTCGCGCAAAGTAGATAACATGAAAAAAGCAACATTAACGAAAAAAACAAAGTCTAGTACTTCGAATAAGAATGCCCAAGCGGGGCTCTCTTCACCTTCATCCTCTATAGAAAATATAGTGGTGACAGGAGTACGGGGAAACCCTAGAACAGTTGTCAAAAGCCCTATACCCATTGATGTTTTCACTGCTGAACAACTTGAACAGCAAGGTCAAGCAGGACTCTTTGAGGCGTTGCGCTTTCTTGTTCCATCACTAAATTTACCGCAACGTTCAGGAGGGGGCACGGGAACGATTATAGCTTCAGCAGGCTTAAGAGGCTTAAATCCAGATCAAACACTGGTATTAGTTAATGGCAAGAGGCGCCACAAGACCGCATTAATCAATACCAGCACTGGCTTATTTAGTGGTTCAGCTGGAGTCGACTTGAATATGCTCCCTACCTCCGCAATAAAGCGTATTGAAGTGCTGCGGGATGGTGCATCAGCTCAATATGGCTCCGATGCTATCGCTGGGGTAATTAATGTTATTTTGAAGGATAAACCTAAAAAGGGTAGAGCTGTCTTTAGCTCCGGAGAGAACTTCGATCGCAGTGATGGAGAAAATATCAGTCTAGGTATAAACAATGGCTTTACTCTAGGTGAAAGTGGTTTTATCAACTTATCCTACGATTATAAAGAAAGTAAATTATCTAATCGTGCCCACACGCTGGCTTTGCCAGAAGATGGAGGACGAAACTTATTTGCCCTTTTAGAAGACGGAAGCTTTGATCCTAGAGAAAGCGGTCTTGATCGTATGGTGACCAAAAATTTTGGTAACTTCCCGCAAGCGACAAATATTTTTGGGGTTAATGCTAAAGCGAGCCTTCAAGACATGCAGCTTTATGGTTTCGCGTCTTACGCTCATCGAAAAT
This sequence comes from Paraglaciecola sp. T6c, assembly GCF_000014225.1. Taxonomy (NCBI): domain Bacteria; kingdom Pseudomonadati; phylum Pseudomonadota; class Gammaproteobacteria; order Alteromonadales; family Alteromonadaceae; genus Paraglaciecola; species Paraglaciecola sp. T6c. The sequence continues at coordinate 1,116,612 of NC_008228.1, read as the reverse complement.
CAGATCTAACATTTACTTACCGACTTCCTGGCGACATACGTAATATTATCGATATTTTCCCTTTAGGTTTTCGTCCAGAAGAGCAAATAAAAGAAAATGACTTCGAACTAGTCGCTGGTATTACAAGTACCAAGGCTGAGTTCGATTGGGATTTTTCAATGAGCTACGGTTTTGATGATACTACTTGGAATAATACCAACGGTCTGAATGCCAGTTTAGGCTTAAATAGCCCGACATCATTTTTTCTGGGTAACATGAATTCAGACGAAATGATAATTCAACTGGATACCACCCGCTCCCTCGTAATAGAAAATAGCGATCTGCAATTCTCATTTGGTCTGCAATATCGACGAGAAGGTTTCGAAATACTTAAAGGGGAGTACTTAAGTTACGCAGACGGGAATAATGGTTTAGAGCCTGGTGCACAAGGTTATCCTGGTTTTTCTCCTGAAGCCGAAAGTAACGTTTCTCGTAATAATATAAACGGTTACTTAGATTTAGCATGGGATGTTTCTGAAACGCTCTTTTTGGCAAGCGCACTACGTTACGAAAAGTTTAGTGACTCTGCTGGAGATGAAATTTTATGGAAAGTTAACCTGCGGTATGAGCTCAGTGACAGTGTCGCGTTTCGGTCTTCGGTGAATACTGGTTTTAGAGCACCAAGTATTCAGCAAATAGGCTTCCGGGGTAGTCGTGGGCAATTCACCGATTTAGACAACGACGGTTTCGCTGAAATTATTGTGCTACGTAAGACTTTACCTGCAACTAATCCTGCTGCAAAGGCTTTAGGAGCAACCCCCTTAGCACCTGAGACATCGGTTAATGTTAGCGCAGGCATTAGCTACACCCCGCGAGAGACTATATCGTTTACCATGGATTTTTATCAAATTGATGTAGATGACCGTATCGCTCAATCTTCTCAATTTAATCGCGGTGATAAACGTTTGGCTTTATCTGGCGGTACTATAGGTAATGAAATTTCAGCGCTTCTTGATGAAGCAGGTTTTGACGCATCATTAGGCGCTCTAAACTATTTTACAAATGCCATTGATACACGAAGTCGTGGTGTCGATATCGTTGCTACTTGGTCGCCTAAAATGGTGATGGGTCATCTAATCCTCAGCGGTGCATACAATTACAACAAAGTTGATGTTGTTAATTCGCTCGACAATCCTCAGGAGTTATCAGGTTTGGTATTAGCTGATGGCTCGCAAATAGCACAGTTCGATCGTGAACGTTTAGGTACCTATACCGATGCAGTACCTGATTCTAAACTTAGTATTTCTGCCAACTACGGATTAGATAAATGGCTAATAAATGTTCGCGCCACTCGCTTCGGCCAATGGACAGTCAAAGGTATTACTGAGAACCTCGATACAAAAAACCAAGCAAAATGGATAGTTAACCTAGAAGCCGGTTATCAATTAGAAAACGGACTCGCGTTCTTTGCTGGTGCTAACAACATCCTCAATGTTTATCCAAAGGAACGCTCAGCTAATTCTTTAGGGACTAACTTCTATGATACCTATTCACCATATGGTTTCACTGGAGGAAGCTGGTACATACGTACTTCTTATGTGTGGTAATCAAAATGATTGCTCGTAAGCCAATGATAATAGGAATGTTTAATAATGATGAAAAATAAATTTTTCAAGGCGAGCTTATCAACATTGTTTAGCACTTTGCTAAACAGCATTTCAGCAACTTTTACGTTGATTCAACGCAAAATATTTAATACTGCGGGCTTCTTTTCCTGCGCATGGGGTTAAAACAATGAGTAAGATTTTAAAGAATGGGATCCTAGGGTTAACGTGTTTGTTTTCACTTAACACCATAGCGGAAACTTATACTATTGGTACTGGTAGCCAGAGCGGTACCTATTATCCACTTGGGGGTATGCTAGCCAAGGTCTGGAGCGAAAATATTGAAGACTTTGATATGCGAGCTGAAGTGACGGCCGCTTCCGTAGAAAATACCATCAAAGTTGCTACAAAAAAACAACTCGCAGGGATAGCCATGGGTAATGTGGCTTTACAAGCACATGAAGGCGTTAAGCCTTTCCCTCGAAAAATGGATGTATCCGTTTTATTTGCTTTATATCCAAATGTAGTTCAATTCGTTGTATCAGCGGACTCAGATATACACACAATTCAAGATTTAAAAGGTAAACGTATTTCATTAGGTGCACCAGGCTCTGGTACACGCGTGAGTGCAACTAATATTCTTTTAGCTTTAGGCATAAGAGACAATGATATTGATGCCCAATCTCTAAATTACACTGCAACCACTAATGCTATTTCTGCCGGTCAAATTGATGCAGGTGTAATCGTAGGCAGCATAGGTGTTGGGGCAATCACTGAATTGGCGTTCACTCATAAGATTCGAATTCTATCGTTTACACCAGAAGAGCTTAAAGCTGTCTCTGATAACAATGCTTCATATCAAGCAATTGAAGTAGCAGAAGAAAGCTACAAAGGTGTTACCGCATTTAGGGCACCAGCGGTATGGAATATTCTTATCGTAAACAAAGCTCTTGATACCGACCTTGCTTATCAAATGACAAAAGTTGCTTTTGAGAACATGAAAAAAATCAATCAGGTTATTAGCGTCACAAAATATACGACGCTTGAAAATATGAACAGGCTAGACGGAATCGACTTACACCCAGGTTCGTTAAAATATTTAAAAGAACAAATGTAAGTTGCAGGCAACTAAACAATCACGCTGATGAGTGGTAATTGACGCGAATAATAAATCTTGATTGCAGTAAATAAGCATTCAAACCGCAGCAATCAAGTAACAGCCTAAATTCGAAATACAATAATGAGTGAGTTGGTAGCAATCAAGACTACCTTCGGAGAGTCGCATGACTGATCAAACAAGCTTCAGTAATTGGGTTACAAATAAAGTTGTGTTAATTGCTGCATTGGCAGCAATAGCATTATCTATTTTTCAAATTTGGCAGGGTATAACCTCAGAGTTATCCGCGCCTGTTTTTAGACCTATACATTTAAGTTGGGTCTTAATCCTAGTATTCTTAACTACCCCCCTAATTAAACCTCTACAGTCCCCATTTCTCTATCTATCTGCTCGTTGTATTGACATAGTTTTTATCATTGCCACTGCGTGGGCTTCATATCACATTGTTTCCTTTGATTACGATGATATTTCTTTTCTACTCGATGGGTTAACGACGCTGGATCAATTGTCCGGTTTAATTATTATCGTGTTACTGCTCGAAGCAACACGCCGCACAGTTGGTGTGGTAATGGTATTAATTGCGGCACTATTTTTACTCTATGCAATTTTTGGCGACGCATTGCCTGCAACCGTCGCCAGTAGAGGGTTTTCAGTGGAAGAAATTGTCCGATTCCATGTATTTTCAACCAATGGTATCTACGGTGCTCCACTTGCTATTGCAGCAGGTGTCGTATTTATTTTTGTGTTATTTGGGGCGTTTTTGCAGGTTACCGGTGCTGGTAAGTTCTTTATAGACGCCTCTTTTTCAATTGCCGGAAAGTACAGAGGCGGACCAGCTAAAGCCAGCGTTATTGCATCTGCAGCGCTAGGTTCAATCTCCGGATCCGCTATAGCCAATACCGTGACAACTGGCGCATTAACAATCCCTATGATGAAAAAGCTTGGTTATAAACCAGAGCAAGCTGCCGGTATTGAAGCCGCTGCATCAACAGGTGGGCAGATCATGCCGCCTGTAATGGGCGCTGGTGCTTTTGTGATGGCACAATTTACCGGGATTCCTTACAGTGAGATATTATTAGTCTCTATTGCACCAGCCATATTATATTTTACCTGCACCTTGCTATATGTGCACTTGATGGCGTGTAAGTTAGGTTTACAAGGTATGAAGGTAACTGAAAAAATTTCCGTAGTGCTAAAAGATGGATGGCACTTTCTAGTACCATTGATTTTAATAACCACCCTACTGTTAATGAGTTATTCGCCCATATTGGTAGGTATTTCTGGTTGTGTAGCGATATTAGTTGCGGCAATGTGCAGAAAACATAGCCGAATTAGCATCGCGGTATTTTTTGCTGGTATGAAAGAAGGGGCATTACTTGCGCTTCCTATTTCAGTAGCATGTGGAACCGCGGGCATTGTGGTGGGTGTAGTTGGTCAAACAGGCATAGGTTTACAATTTACACAGTTTTTAATGGCGCTTTCAGGCGGGTATTTGTGGTCGGTACTAGGGCTTATCGCTATCGCGGCCATTATTCTGGGCATGGGCTTACCTGTAACTGCTGCTTATATTGTGTTGTCCATCATGGCTGTTCCAAGCTTAACGGAGTTAGGAGTAGGCTTGCTGGCTGCGCACATGGTTGTATTTTGGTTGTCGCAAACCTCGAACGTCACCCCACCTATTGCTTTAGCTGCTTTTGCCGCGGCAGGTATTGCCAACACATCACCAATGAAGTCTGCAGTCCAAGCTTTTAAACTCGCCCAAGGTTTTTTTATTATACCGATCATGATGGCATTTTCTGGGTTGATCTGGATGGAGGGTCAAAATATTGATTTTGTAATGGCGATTATTCTAACGATTGGTTTGATCATTTCTTTTGCAGGAGCCATTGAAGGAAGGTTAGCGACAATGTTACCAATAGCTGCCAGGGGCTTATTATTGATAGCGGGGTTAACGATGTTGGCCCCTAACCTTTATATCAATATTTTGGGTATAGCCATTATCGTAATCACGATGCTAACCAACTATCGCGCCTCTAGGTTGGAAGCGTTACAACCTTCCCCTCTAAACTAAAAGTAGCTTGGCTCAGCTATTGGACCGAAATGTCCAATAGCTGCTCTCTCCCACATTGACAAAGTTACTTATCGCAGTTCCCAAAAACAAAAAATGAATATAGTAAAGTATGTTGCGCAGCCTATTATGGCGTGAGCTTTAACCGAAACTGTAACAACCAGTCCAGCGTTTAATATTCAAACGCTTCTGCATTCCTCAATATAAAACAAACATAGATTTCATTAAGTTTAATTACCTCGATTCAGTCGAGTTGAATAAACGAGTATCTGCGCACATTGCCTTCTTCACTGACGTTCGGCCCCATCAATACCGATAATTTACACTACCAATAAATGATTGGTTACGGCTAATTTTACAAAAAAGTAGAGGTTTTTTATTTTTCATTGCTCTGTATAGATAGGTTGAATTGAATGGGTAGCTTAATGCGAACATTCGCAGCGACTGTCTGTACATATCAGCCTTAAACTGGAAAAACGTTGATTCGAAAGGTATTTAACTTTGTTGTACTTACATTGCTCAGAAGCCTGTCGGTTTTAGTTTAACAGCCAAAATTTCGACTAAGTGAGCCTCTGAAACTATGTATTTTAACATACCCGAAAAATCTGCCGGAGATAAGTTAAGAGTGTTGCACAGCAACTGGCTTAGCTTTGATTTTTCCTCAAGCACTTGTGACCTCAAAAACATAAAACACACTGAGAGGTCACTTTTCAGTTGAAGCCGGTTTTATTGCTTTGTTAATCGAGACAGGCCTAACAATGACCTTTACTCGAATTTCACAATTCATATTGTGAGCAAATGTTGATGACCCGAGTGCTTCCTAGGACTAACAAAGAGCAGAGAATATGAAAAATAAAAACGTAAAGGGTAAAGTAAAAACTGGCACTTATGGTCTTATCGCATCAATCATGGCCGCTTCGTCGGCAGTAGCTCAAGAAGGTGACCTCCCCTCAAGCAGCGATAATAAAACAACCGACTTAGAAAACATCGTTGTAACTGGGGTACGAGGTAACCCTAGAACGGTTATTGAAAGTCCAACTCCTATTGACGTGTTCTCCAGTGAACAACTCGAGCAACAAGGACAAACAGGATTATTCGAGTCTCTACGATTTCTTGTTCCATCCCTAAATCTTCCACAACGCTCTGGCGGTGGCACCGGAACCTTTATTGCTTCTGCAGGCTTGCGCGGCTTAAACCCCGACCAGACTCTCGTGTTGGTGAATGGCAAAAGGCGTCATAAAACGGCTTTAATCAACACCAGTACCGGTTTATTTAGCGGCTCAGCAGGCGTAGATTTGAACATGATCCCCTCTTCTGCCATTGAGCGCATTGAAGTGCTGAGAGATGGTGCATCAGCCCAATATGGTTCTGACGCAATAGCAGGGGTTGTCAACATCATCCTAAAAGATGACTCTGAGGGTGGAAAAGCAACCGTTAGTACTGGAGAAAATTTCGACCGCGGTGACGGTGAGTTTTTCAGTGTCGCCCTTAACAATGGTTTCGAATTTGGCGATGATGGCTTCATTAACTTATCGTATGACTACAAGGAAACTAAGCTATCTAATCGAGCTCGCACTTTAGCATTACCTGAAGATGGAGGAAAAAACTTATTTTTACCCCTTGATGATGGAAGTTGGGACCCTAGAGAAGCGAGTGTAGACCGTCAAGTCACCAAAAATTTTGGAAACTTTCCACAGCAAACCAGCGCGTTCGGTTTAAATGCGGGGACTAATATAGGAGAAGTAGCACTCTATACCTTTGCTACATACGCTAACCGAAGTTCTGACCTTACATTTACTTATCGCAGCGCATATGATTCTCGTAATATCGAAGAGATATTCCCTCGAGGATTTCGCCCTGAAGAGCAAATTCAAGAGGATGACGTCGAAATCATTACCGGTATAAAAGGGACCCATTTCGATTTTGACTGGGATTTTTCTGTAAGTTATGGCAGCAATGAAAGTAGTTGGTATAACACCAATGGCTTAAACGCAAGTCTTGGCGCTGCAAGCCCTACATCTTTTTTCCTAGGTGAAATGAATGCGGACGAAATGATTGCGCAACTTGATGCTACACGCGCAGTTTCTCTTGATAACAGTGATTTGCAAGTATCTTTTGGTATGCAATTCCGAAAAGAATCTTTTGAGATTATTAAAGGTGAGCTCCTTAGTTACGCTGATGGTAACAATGGCTTAGCGCCTGGCGCCCAAGGCTTTCCAGGTTTTGAACCAGAGGCAGAAAACGATGTATCACGTAATAATATTAACGCCTATATAGATTTAGCCTGGGATGCAACGGATAAACTGTTTATTGCTGGAGCACTCCGCTACGAAGACTTTAATGACTCAGCAGGCGAAGAAGTGTTAGGTAAATTAAATGCTCGTTACGAGATTAATGATTCAGTCGCATTAAGATCATCAGTTAGTACGGGATTTAGAGCGCCGAGTATCCAACAATTGGGGTTTCGCGGAAGCCGTGGACAGTTCACTGATTTAGATAATGACGGTATAGCCGAAACCATCGTATTACGCCAGACTTTACCGCCAACAGACCTTGCAGCTTCGGCGCTTGGCGCAGCTCCTTTAACTCCAGAAACATCTGTCAATTTTAGCGCTGGCATTAGCTATACGCCGGCAAAAAATATGTCATTTACGATAGATGTTTATCAAATTGATGTCGATGATCGCATTGCTCAATCTTCTCAATTTAATAGAGGTGATACTCGATTAGCATCATCAGGCGGTACAATAGGTGATGAGATATCAGCGCTGCTTGATAGCGCTGGCTTTGATGCCTCATTAGGTGCTGTCAACTACTTTACCAATGCAATAGATACACGCAGTAAAGGCGTTGATTTAGTCGCCACATGGACCCCTGAAATTGACGTTGGTGAGCTTACCCTTAGCGGAGCTTATAATTACAACAAGGTCGATGTCGTCAGCATTGACGATAACCCCGAAGAATTGTCTGGTTTAGTCCTCGCAGACGGTTCACAGATAGAGCAGTTCGATCGCACGCGCTTAGGCACTTATACCGATGCTGTCCCTGATTCCAAAGCCAGTTTATCTGCTAATTATCGTCAGGACGGCTGGGTTCTAAATCTGCGTGCGACACGCTTTGGTGAGTGGACGGTGGTACGCAGCAGCGAAGCATTAGATACAACGAACGAGGCGAAATGGATTGTCAATATGGAAGTGGGTTATCAGATGGAAAGTGGTGTAGAGCTTTTTGCTGGTGCAAACAACATTTTTAATACATATCCAGAAGAACGTACTGAAAACTCCTTAGGAACTAATTTCTACGATACATACTCGCCCTACGGTTTTACAGGTGGTAGCTGGTATGCGCGAACATCATATGCTTGGTAATTAGTTGTTTTCTAAGGAGGAGTTGGGATTGTCTCACCTCCTCCGCATTCAACTGTGTTTTATAATTCACAACCACTGTTCCATAAATTTGGTCTATTTTCACGGGGGCCTTACCTCAGTAATAACCGAGCGAAAATTGACAAACAAGTTAGATGGTCGATAGGGGAAATTTAATGTCAAAAACTAGATATCTTAAGATGCATACAATTGCTGCGGTATGCTCTCTCGTATGTGTTAGTGCTATAGCTTCACCGACAAAGTTTACGTCAATTCAAACTGAGACCTTTAATACTCCAGGCTCAGTTTCTAATGCCTGGGGCGATTACGACAAAGACGGGGATCTCGATTTATTAGTCTCTATAAAGGGTGGAGAAGTTCGACTTTATCGCAATGATGACGGTATTTTTGTAAGTGTCGGCAAAGTATTAGGCCTCCCGATTAAAGGTGATCAAATACGTGGTGTGTCATGGGGGGATTACGATAACGATGGGGACTTGGATATATTAGGAGGCTCAAATGAGATGCCAATACCAAGTCGGAGCTATGTTTTTAGAAATGATAATGGAGAAGCGTTTGTGGAAGTCGCTGAGTCCATCGGACTAGCTATACCAGGCCGTATTAGCCGCCAGTCAAACTGGATTGATTACGATAATGACGGAGACTCTGACCTCTATGCAGCCAACCGTACTGGAGCAAACCAACTTTTGCAAAACGAAAATGGCGTATTCAAACCGCTAGGGTATGCATCAGGTGTATATGATTCCAGAAGAACTGTCGGGACTTGTTGGTTTGATATTGATAATGATGGTGATCTGGACTTTTTCTTAGCCAATCAGTCAGGTGACAGCGATACGGTTGGTAGAAACGATATTGATAAGTTTGTTGATATAGCGCCTGAACTTGGCATGGATGAAACGCAACGTCTTTATTCGGAAGGCGGCGTAGGTTGTGCTTTAGGCGACTACAATAACGACGGTTATATAGACCTGTATGTCACTACCTATGGAGATAACCTACTGTATAAAAATAACGGCGATGGTAGTTTTTCTGAGGTAGGAAAATCGATGGGCGTTGTCGATCCAGATCATACAGTTGCCGCCGCTTGGGGTGATTATGATAACGATGGATACCTCGATTTAATCGCGGTTGGGTATCACAAAGTCAATGGAAAATCAGAGCCCTACGGCAAACTTTATCGTAATACAGGTACAAAATTTGAAGTAGATAATAGGTATCCAGAATTAACTTCAGCTGGCGATCATGGAGTGGAATGGGTTGATTTTGACAACGACGGCGACTTAGATCTTTCAGTCACTGATGGTTACGGGGCTGTCGGCGGACATTTTGTTTTTAGAAACGAAATGGATGCAGCAACAAGAGCTAAAAGCATTTCAGTTCTTGTATTGGATAATCAAGGTAACTATACCCAACAAGGCGCTATCGTTAAGTTCTTTGATGCAAAAGGTAAAATACTAGGCTCCAGAATTGTATCAACAGGGGGCGGATACAACGCGCAAAGCGCTAGACCGGTATATTTTACCTTGCCAAGCTTACAACCCATTACGGTTGAAGTGAATTTTATGGGAAATGAAAAACTAAGTGTAGAGGTCAAAGATATCAAAACTCTAGCCAATAAAGCGTTAATGGTGCATAGGCCTGCTAATTCTAAATAACCTCTAAGTGCAAACTTCATAACTGTATCATGAAGTTTGCTGCTTTTTCATCACACCTTCAGCCCGCTCATTTATTCATAAGGAGTTATACATTTGCGGTCTACATATTGAGGTAATATTGCTTCAATTCACGTGCCTAATAGCCTTTTTTGACAATGTTATATATCGCTAAAGCGGCAAGCATACCCCGAGATATATATTATTTATATCTCGTGTTTAAGCACCAGTCCCTCATACAACTACACAGCTAAACAGTTTTAGAATCCCCGGAGTGTCGGCAACACCTTTTCGATGTGTTCATTGTATAAAACTTACTGCGATGGCTATTGACGTCTACGACTTCAAGAATGGGCTATATCTATTGAAATTTATCTAGACACTCACTAGCAATACAAAGGAGTGCGAGTGGTTCTTTGGCCCACTCACACATCACAGACCTAGTTTATTTCACACTTTCTGTAGGAATGATTGGAAGCACTATTTTTGACGGATACTTTTTACTCATATGGATTGTTTGATTGGCAATTTTCATTTCAGAACTCTTGGCAAAACCGGCTCCTGTATTTAAGTTTCTAGCCAATCTTGGAAAATTACTGCTAGTAATATCAATTCTTATACGGTCACCAGGAGATAACTTATAACTGGTTGCCCACATATCAATATTGTACTTGTACACCTTACCTGGCTCGATCAACTGAGGCTTATCAAAACCTTCTCTGTAACGAGCACGAATAACGCCATCGACAAGATTAAGAGCGCTGCCATCAGGTTTAACAACAATTAACTTTGCCATAAAGTCAGTATCAGGAGCGCTGCTTGAAGCATATATTTCAGCACTAATCGGGCCTGTAATTTCTGTTGCTTGCGTAACGGGTTCGGTTACAAATCTCAGGATATCTTTCCGCCCATCTAGTGGCTTTTGGTCAAAAGGTCCGCGTAATTTTGCTGACATAATATTTCCGCCTAACGTCGGCACAGGGTCAGCTGGATCATAGTCATATTTCATACTGGCTGACTTAGCAGCTGAGGCCTCTTCAGAAAGTGAATTGTCAGCATGCATATAGAATGGACGATACGTAGTTCTCGCTAAAGGCCACTCCTGTTCATCCCGCCACACGTTTTCTCCCATAACATAAATTCTAACTGGCGCGTCGCTCTCATTTAAACTATTTGGCTTAGCGTCGCTTTTCATCCAATAGTTGAACCATTCAAGCAACATATCGGGTGCATCTATAAGGGAATTATCACCTAGCTGCATGTCACCAATTTTCGTTTTCTGGTTCCATCCATGAGGCCAAGGTCCAATGATAAGACGTTGTCCATTTCTCGCGGTTTCAGTTGCAGCCTCTTCAGTCATTGTTTTATAGCTACCAATAGTGCTTCGCAAGAAAACGTCGTACCACCCGCCAATATTCATCGCGGGTACTGCCATTTCATTAGCTCGCGCTTCTAAATTCAATGGTTTCCAATACGCATCATCAGATGGATGATCAATCCAATCCTGAAAATGCTTAACGTTGAAACCGATACTTTCAGCCAAAGTATTAAGTGGCAGATGTTTAATTTCACTTACCCAATCGATCGGAAACGACATATTTGTTTTGCTACCAACTAGCCCTATTCCCCAACTAGCACGTGAGAGTAACGAAAATGCCCCCCCGGGATATGCTACATCGCGATAGTAATTCCCAGGGCTTACGGCTGGTGCTATTGCCACTAATGCGGGGTTGCGATTCACGGCAGCAAGCCATTGGACCGAAGCTAAGTACGAGGACCCAAACATGCCAACTTTACCGTCAGACCAGGTTTGCTTTGCGATCCAACTAAGAGTGTCGTCACCATCATTTATTTCCTGAAAGTAGGGATACCATTTTCCATCCGAATCATACCTACCACGAACAGACTGAAAGACAAGCGCATAACCGTTAGTGGTGGCAAATTTAGCGTACTTTTGCCTCCCAGCTGCAGAGCCATTGGTATATATATCCCGTATCAAAAGTGTTGGAAAATGTCCCGTTTCTTTTGGAAGATAAACATCGGTTGCGAGTTCAATTCCATCTCGCATAGCGACTGGGATGTGATACATAGCTTTAACCGTTTCAGGGAAGTCATCGTTATATTCTGCAAAGCTTTGCGACTGCGCCACTGACGTTGATCCTAGCGCCACTAGCAGGCCAAAAATTAGGTTACGAAATCTCATAAAATCCTCACAAGTTATATTTTTTATTAAGGTCCAATATTAAGGAGCAATCACTGGCGTTTTTCCGCTATTGTTTTAGGTAAACTTCGACTAATTATTTTAATTAGCCTAGAAAAACCGAATAACATCAGAAATACAAGAAAACCTAATGACTCTAAAATCCGACTCAAGGCAGTTTTTTGCAGTAAATGTCAACTTCTCAAGTCCAGTAAAACATTACTTGATAAGCTAACCACTTATGTAGAAACACCCAAAGAGCCTTTATGCGCCAAACACTCATTTATTGTTTACTCAGCCTGCCGATAGTGATCATGCTGGGCTGGTTTTATTTCGACAAGCGCAAGCTAAAACGCAAAAAAGCACGGCGCGCTGTATTAAGTGCTAAACCGTTAGCACCTGAATATCTGCAGATTTTAAAAAACCAATACCCATTGTATTCACGCCTGCCTAACGAACTGCAGCGTAAGCTCGTTGGCCACATGCAAGTGTTTTTAGATGAAAAAGACATCATTGGCCGAGGTGAATTCGACGTCACCGATACGGTGCGCGTGTTAATCGCTGCACAAGCATGCACCTTATTGCTCAATCGCCCGGGTGATTACTACCCTGGTTTTCGGACGATTTTGGTTTACCCCGACACTTATGTGGCTAGCAGCACCCAACATGATGGCTTGTTGCAGGTCACGTCCACCAGCACTCGCGCGGGTGAGTCTTGGCATCGCGGGCCAATTGTTCTCGCTTGGGAGCACGTGCTACAAGGCGCCCTTGATAGCCGTGATGGGCACAACGTAGTGATGCATGAATTCGCCCACAAATTAGATGAAGAAAATGCCGCCATGGACGGCCTGCCATTATTACCTACAGCCGAACAATACCAACAATGGTCACAGGTGTTAGGCGCTGAATTCGCCGTGCAACAACAAAAATTGGCCAATGGCGATAACGATGTGATCGACAGTTATGGCGCAACCTCCCCGGCCGAATTTTTCGCTGTTGTGACAGAAACCTTCTTTGAAAAGCCGCATCAACTGCAACGCCACCACCCGAAACTGTATGAACAGTTCAAGCAGTGTTACCTGCTTAACCCATTGGAGTGGCGGGAATTGAAACAGTCGTAAAACATACGTCCTTTTTAATTGAAAACGGCCTATTCGAGCACACAATAACGTTTCTATGTATAAGACTTAAGAGCAAAGGAATGAAATGAATATAAACCTAAGGCCAGTAACTAAAGATAATTTTGAAGAAGTAAGTGAGCTAGCGGTAAGCGAAGGGCAACAAGAGTATGTGGCTGATAATAGCTGGTCATTGCTGGAATCAAAATACCATACAGGCTATACCTGTCGAGGCATATACCAAGGTAGCACGCCCGTGGGCTTTTTTATGTGGGTCGCTGAAAGTCCTCGTAAAATATCTATTTGGCGCTTTATGGTAGACGAGCAGTATCAAAAACACGGTATTGGCCGAGTTGCTATGGAGCTTGCGCTACATGAAATAAAGCAAACAACGGGTTTACAAGAAATAGAGATTTGCTATAACCCTGACAATCCTGTGGCAAAGTCGTTTTACCAAAGCTTTGGCTTTACCGAAGTCGGGATGGATGAAGACGACGATGACATGCTTGCCATCATCAACTTATAGGAAGTTGCCCTTAGGTTGGGGATCTAGAAAGCAAAGTGGTAGCTAGCAAGAAGTGAAACAGGCGCAAAAAACACCAAAGCTGCAGGAAGAATCAAAAGAGCGTGACCATAAGCATCTCTTACGATCACGCGCGATATCTGAAGCGGTCTTGAACAATTACTCTGGCAAGGTAATGTTCAACTCCAAGACAGAACAATCTTCATTGTTGTCTAACTGAACAATCACTTGCTCTTCATCTATGTTCACGTATTTACGAATAACGTCCATGATTTCTTTTTGCATCAAGGGTAAGTAGTCAGGCTGTTGGCGCTTGCTGCGCTCGTGCGCCACAATAATCTGCAAGCGCTCTTTGGCCAGCGATGCTGAACTCTTTTTCTCTTTCTTTAAAAAGTAATTGAAAATGCTCACTATTTACCTCCTAGTAATCGCTTCAAGAATCCTTTTTTCTGTACATCAAGGAAACGGTGTTTGACGTCTTCGCCAAGCAACCGTGACACAGCATCAAGATAAGCCTGACCCGCTTCAGACTCTTGATCTAAAATAACCGGTGCACCTTGGTTAGATGCTTTTAATACCGCTTCAGACTCAGGAATAACGCCAAGCAAAGGTACAGCCAGAATATCTTCAACATCCGCTACACTGAGCATTTCTGCTGAGGCAACGCGCTCTGGGTTATATCGGGTAAGCAACAAGTGCTCTTTGACCGTTCCGCCTTGCTCTGCTTTAAGTGATTTGCTTTGCAAAATACCGATAATGCGATCTGAATCTCGCACCGATGATACTTCAGGGTTCGTTACCACAATCGCTTCATCCGCGAAGTACAAGGCCATTTGCGCACCCTGCTCAATCCCTGCTGGTGAGTCACATATGATGTACTCAAAGTCTTTGGCTAGGTTCTCTAGCACGGTTTGCACGCCTTCCATCGACAGGGCGTCTTTGTCCCGCGTTTGCGACGCTGGCAAAATAAACAAACCTGGGGTGCGTTTGTCTTTGATCAACGCTTGATTCAATGTGGCTTCTTTTTTGATGACGTTCACAAAGTCATACACCACACGGCGCTCACAACCCATGATCAAGTCTAGGTTTCGCAAGCCCACATCAAAATCGATTACCACGGTTTTAAAGCCACGCATCGCTAAGCCTGTTGCTATCGCTGCGCTTGTTGTTGTTTTCCCTACGCCACCTTTACCGGACGTTACCACTATAATTTTAGCCACTACATTCCCTCACTAACTGTTTTAGCCAACCCACTGATTGCAGTTTATCGACGACACGTGTTTCTCGCTTTGTTCTCGCTTAGCTCACACGAAATGCCCGTTAAATCACCGCAACTTGTATGGATTCACCCTCTAAAAATGCATGTGCCGGTTCTTTCCAGCACAGCTCACGTAATTTTTCATTCATCACAAAGTAGCCAGCAATCGAAACCAGCTCAGCTTCCATCTGTCGACAAAAAACCCGTGCATTTGTATCACCCTTCACACCAGCCAATGCGCGGCCTCGTAAAGGGCCATAAACGTGTATATGTCCATCGGCTAATACTTCAGCCCCTTCACTGACTGCTGCCATCACGATTAAATCGCAACCTTCTGCGTACACCTGCTGACCAGAGCGCACCGGTTTAGTGATCACCTTACTTGGGCGAACGACCGGAGCCGGCTCGGCAACGGTTTGTTCTGGCTCAACCTGTTTCACTTTCGCTTGCACAGGTTCAGCTGGGATCTCAGTACTTCTGGTCTTGGCTGCTGGCAGTGACGCAAGCCCCAACCCCATTACGGTGTAGCGCAATTCGGGCGTAGCGCCTCTACATGCGATCGGTTGTAATCCTTCCTCACGGCACACGGCAACAATATGTTCAAGTTGCTCATCTTCAAGCTGACCTTCGAATGAAGCTAAGTTGAGCACCAAAGGAGACGCATTGAAAAACTGTGGAGCGGTATCAATTTTTTGCTTTAGCTGCGCACGAAATAAGTCCGCGGAATACGCCTGAAGATCCATCACCACTGCTGTAAACGCAGTGCCTTTCATCTGAAAACACACTTTTGCCATTGGGCAACCTTAACCTACGAATAAGAACCAACGCACCTGTCGCAATCTGTGAATTCCCTAGTTACTCAGTAAAATAACTAAAAGACAGCGAAAAATAGCTAACAAGTACAAAAACTGGACGCCACTTTAACAAATAGAATTAACATCCGGAAATGAAACTACAAGAAGAATGAAAGATTTATGCCGAAATGGCTAAAGTCATAGATTTAAGGGCTTTTTAGCACGCATTATGCGCGAACCAACCCGGTTTCGTATCAATTCGGTAACAGCGGCGCGAGTATCTTGGGCGATACTCACCAGAATATTTACCCTGAAGTCAAAATACCTCCCTGTCCGCAATAATTGCCTTAAGTTTATTAGTGAATTGTGTTCACATAATCTGGCAACCTTGTAACGAATCAATTCACTCTGGCTATTAGCCACACCTTTTCTTCACACATCTAATTCGAGCGTATCTCTGGGGGATAAAAACAGCACAGGCGCGCCGGGTTTGACCGTTTTTTCGGTGTAGTTTACCCAGTCAATTCTGTTTTTCTGGTCATCATGCAGCTTGATCACGTCCCCTGTATTCGCTAGTCGAATTTTACCGAGCTGTTTTACCACTGTTGACTCACCCGGCTTTAACGTGACTTGCCCTACCGCAACAGCGTTGTCTTGATTGTCAGACAGGCTCCAGCCTGTTAGGTCAATCGCATCCGCGCCGAGATTAATTAGCCCTATCCACTCAGTGCCCTTGTCACTGCCTTCAGGGTTAACCATGGCAGCACTGATAAATATATCCACCACGTCGTCTTTTACCGTTTGCCTAGGCCCTGACGTGTTTTGAATATCACTTGGCTTGGCCACTTCAATCAGCTCAGGCGTTAAAATTGGCTCACCATTAACACTGTTCGGCCCGCGGGTATGAGTGCTCGAATCGCAATGGGTCATAGGGTTAGCGTGGTAAACCTCTGGCTCGAATTGCAATCCTGTCAGCTCTTCAATGTAAGTGACTGTGGTTTGATAAGTTTGGTTATTGTATTTTTTGCGCCCAGATTTGTCCGCTAAGGCTTTTTCGTCTTGAAACATGACAAACGCGCGCACCTCCAATTCATTCGCCTGATTGACAAAGCACACGATTTTGAAAAAGCCCGCAGGCACTAATGCCAACGCATGGCCACTTGGATGCACGCTACGATCATAATCTGCATAAAAAGGGCCAGAGAACGAGCTGATCTTACCGTCTTTATCTAAGTCTAAACCGTACACCCAGTCTTCAAGCCCTAGCCATTCATCTTGGTTTAGATTGGCATGTTGCAGGCACGCATTTGTGTAGTAAAACGTTTCGTTAGACGCGCGCTGGGCATCAATTGCGTTATCACCCCACGCGGCAGTGGTGCGCCTTGCCATATGGCCGCGATCCCAGTCGTTATTGCGATAATAGGTATTATCTAACTGAAACTTACTGCCAATACGGCCGTCAATGCGCCAGCGATTACTGCGACTGGTTTGCTTGTGTTTATTCTGATCAACGTTAAGTGCCACGTAAACAGCGGAGCGCCTTTCTGGCGCACCGTTCATGACCAATGAATAGTGCACATAATCAGCCACATAATGCTCAGTTAAATCATCATCTCGCACGATGCTTTCATCAAGGTGCGGCGCAAAGCTTGGTAAGGGTAAAAGAAAGTCATCAAGAAAATCAGGATCGTAAGCGCTCATCAGCAAAACTCCTTCCAAAAATGAATGAAGAGAAGACTGCGTACTACCAACTCTGTAGTGATACCTCAGATATGTTCATGACTAAGGTTAGTAAAGGATCTCACTTTACGATGAAACAAATATGAAGTTAAGTTGAAGAGCCAGAGGTAAAAAGCGAAAAACTGAAAGGTGAAGAGCTAAAAAGGGAGAGGCTACAAAAACAAAGGATTCTGGTAAATTTGTATGCCCTTTAATAACTCACCAATGCCAGGGGCATTAATCTGTGCACTTTGGTGGGTAACTATTCTTTTGTACAGAGGACTTAACGACGTTAACACGCATGAGTGGGCATTAAGGAGCAATAATCAATATTTGATTAAGGTGCGTGTTTCAATGCTCTTACGGGGGACATTCACGTTCCCGTCCTCTTTCATATCCAGTGCGCTGTGCGCTAAATGTGGCCGCCCTTGGTTATCATATATATTGAATATAATCGCTTCATCGGGTCTCATGTGTGATTGATAAAACCACTCATGCTCAGGGTTTTCGGCCACCCCTAATATTTGCCCAGTGCGGTCAGGGTAAATCAACTCGATGTTCATCCAATCATCCAACTGCATAGAGCTTGGGCGAATAAAGCCAAGTGGCGATGACATTATCGGTTGCGCAACGGGGCGCCACACATTCACAAAGCCATAATGCCCTTTTTGAAATTCTTTGGCGCGCTCTGCCCCCACTATGTCAACCAAACGTCTATTAACGCCCGCCTCGCTGTAATCATTATGCACATTACGCGCAGGTCGGCGGGTAGCGTTTGGGTCATCAACTCGCACTGTGTGATCAAAAATCACCACGCCTTTTGCACCAATAGTATGCTTAAGTAAATTGCTCAGCTCTGGCTCATAAAGGTCTTTCCAACTATCGCCATGTTCAAAATCCTTTACCTGAGTATTCGCCTCAACAAACACAATGCCATCTTGCGAAAAATTGACCGCGTTCGCTTGGCTGCGCACATCACGAACCGTTACATTGGCTGGCGTTAGCTCGGGTGAAATAATATTGCCAACAATACCATCAACATCAAATTGGAAAGCCTGAGGCACATCACGTCTAACGTGATAATTAACCCTTGCCGTCGTCATAGTCACCCTCCTCAATCGACCGAAATCAGGTCAGTCATTTGCTTGAATATTTTCCTGTAACCTAGGCTGCGAAATATAAGGCGTTAAGGGGCCGGGATAAACAGCAAGCCCGTATAAACAGAATCTTTAAATGAATGATAATGGCGGGGTTCAATCGAAGCTCTGACACTGAGATAGTTTATCTACGTTCGTACTCTATGTTTTCTATCGGACCAGACGGCCTAATTAATCACGTCACTCGATAAGCGATAAGTCAATGATTAGGCGCTCTATTCATGAAAAAAAGTACCATTGTGCCCGGTAAATCTATAAAAACGAGTACTCACGCTTTTCTAGCAACGAATTTCAGGGGACAGCCATGACAGACTTCAGAGTCAAAACACGCATCACAGATATGCTCGGTATTGAAAAACCCATCATACAAGCAGCAATGGGGTGGATTGCACGCTCACAGCTTTCATCTGCGGTATCGAACGCTGGCGGCATGGGCATAATCGAAACCAGCTCTGGGGAGCTTGATGCCATTCGCGAAGAAATTTTAAAGATGCGTGACCTAACCGACAAGCCTTTTGGTGTAAATATTGCTCAGGCGTTTGTTCGAGATCCTAAGATTTTGGATTTCATTATCGATCAAGGCATTAGGTTTGTAACCACCTCAGCGGGTGACCCAACAAAATACACCACCCAACTAAAAGAGGCTGGCCTCACCGTATTTCATGTTGTGCCGCACCTTAAAGGCGCATTAAAAGCGGTTGAAGCAGGCGTTGATGGGCTTATCGTTGAAGGCGGCGAAGGCGGCGGTTTCAAGAATGCGGATGACGTATCAAGTATGGTGCTTATTCCGCAAGTATGTGAAGCGGTAAACGTTCCTATTGTCGCAGCGGGGGGTATTATGGACGGGCGCAGTATGGCCGCCGCCATGGCATTAGGTGCAGAAGGGGTGCTTATGGGAACGCGTATTTTAAGCGCAACAGAAAGCCCGGTGCACCAGAACTGGAAAAACGCCATCATAGATGCCGATTCAACTGACACTGTGTTTCTTAATCGAACTGGTCCTGGCCCTGCCCTTCGTGCCCTGCGTACAGAACGTTCAACGCGTATTCTGAATGAAGGTTCAGCAAATATTTTCAGCGAATTTCAAGATACCCAAGCCGTATATTTCGGCGGTGACTTAGAAGCAGGAATAGCGCTAACAGGCCAAGTTGCAGGGCGGATAAAAGAAACAAAATCGATTAGGCAAATATTCGATGAAACAATGATGGAGTTTGGCGAAGTGACCGGACGTTTAGCCGCCTTAAGCAACCTATTAGAGCGTTAAGCAATTGGAGTCATCACAAAAAATAAAGCAGGCACATAGCTGCGCCTGCTCGTTTGGATAAAGCGCTTTGACTAAGCCGAGAGTTCTTTGCGAATAATCTCAGTGCCGGCGCTTAACGCATTCAGCTTAGCGCTTGTTACCTCCTGGGATAAAGGCACCATGCCGCAGTTGGTGCACGGATAAAGATTTTCGGCATCAACATACTGCAGTGCGTTTCGAAGGGTATCGGCCACCTCTTCTGGAGTTTCTATGGTATTGGTTGCCACATCAATGGCCCCTACCATGACTTTCTTGCCACGAAGTAGCCCGATTAATTCCATGGGCACTCGGGAGTTTTGGCACTCCAATGAAATAATATCGATATTGGATGATTGTAGCTTAGGGAAAATCTCTTCGTACTGTCGCCACTGTGTCCCTAAGGTCTTTTTCCAATCGGTATTGGCTTTAATGCCGTAGCCATAACAAATATGGACTGCAGTTTGGCATTCAAGCCCCTCTACTGCGCGCTCTAACGCGGCTATACCCCAATCATTAACCTCATCAAAAAAGACATTAAACGCCGGCTCGTCAAATTGGATAATATCCACACCTGCGGCTTCAAGTTCTTTCGCTTCTTGATTGAGTATCTCAGCGAATTTCCACGCGAGCTTTTCGCGACTTTTATAATGGTCATCATAAAGGGTATCGACCATGGTCATAGGCCCCGGCAGCGCCCATTTGATCGGTTGCTTAGTTTGCGAGCGTAAGAATTTGGCATCTTCTACAAATACCGGTTTTTGCCGAGTCACGGGGCCCACTACCATGGGTACGCTGGCGTCGTAGCGGTTACGTATTTTAACCGTCTTACGGTTCTCGAAATCTACACCACTGAGGTGCTCGATAAAGGTGGTCACAAAGTGTTGCCGCGATTGCTCCCCATCACTGATGATATTAATGCCCGCTTGCTGCTGATTTAACAATGACAAACGCAGCGCGTCCTGTTTCCCCTGAACCAGTTCATCGTCTTGCAACTTCCAAGGTGACCAAAGTGTTTCAGGTTGAGCGAGCCAAGACGGTTTAGGCAGGCTACCGGCGATGGTAATAGGTAAAAGTGTTTTCATGCTCTCTCTCTAATCGGGTCTCTGTAATCAGTTCGTTTATTCAGTTGTTCTTATTCAAATGTTTTTGTTCAGTTGTTCTTGTTCAGTTGTTTTTGTTCAGTTGTTTTTTTCAATATTTCAGCCAATGCATTAAAAGGCGCTGTTTGCAGACCACTGCTCAAGAATAGGCTTATAGGGTTTGATGAAGTGCTCTTCAACAAACTTGCCTTGCTCAACCGCTAACTGGTTTCGCTCTTCTCGATCGTATTCAATTTGGGTCAGCGAATGATCTTGATGGCGTAAATTCGGTTGATAATGCTTACCTGCTACCGCGTTAGCGTTATAAATCTCAGGGCGGTAAATTTTCTGAAAGGTTTCCATGGTGCTGATAGTGCTGATTAACTCAAGATTGGTGTAATCATTAAGTAAATCCCCCGAAAAGTAGAACGCCAAAGGCGCAACACTGTTCGCAGGCATAAAGTAGCGAACCGTTAAGCCCATCTTTGCGAAGTACTGTTCTGTTAACGACGAACCGTTCGGCTTATATTCATAACCTAATACAGGATGTTGATTTTCAGTGCGCTGATAGGTTTTGTTTTCTGACACGCTCAGGCAAATAACAGGGGGTTTACTAAAGTTTTTCTGGTACACGTCTGAGTCTACGAAATGCTTAAACAGCTTGCCGTGCAAATCGCCAAAATCATCGGGAATACTAAACGACGCTTTGCCTTTATTGTGCTGTGACAAAATAACGCTAAAGTCATAATCACGCACATAAGAGGAAAAGTTATTACCCACAATCCCTTCAATACGCTGGTTGGTGACGTGATCAATAATATTGCTTTTTAAGATCTCAATGGTAGGGAATGTTTCGCCTTTTCCTTCAACGTCTATATCTACCGAAATAATCTCAAGCTCAGCCGAGTAACGATCGCCTTTTTGGTTATCCCAAAATGCTAAGGCATTGAAACGGTTATTGATCATCTGTAAAGCATTGCGCAAATTCTGTTGGCGACGCTTCCCTCTGGCCAAGTTAGCGAAATTCGTGGTAATACGGGTATTGTCCGACGGATGGTAATTTTCATCGAAACAAATACGCTTAATGGAAAATGTAAAATGGTTATTCATCGTGACCTGACATTCCGTTTATTGAAATAAAATCTATAGGGTAACTGCTGATAGGTGCACTTGGTGCTCAAGCAAACTCGTCGCTAAAACCCAAATTTAAAAATGCTAATAACATCAAACGCCTCAAGCGTTAGCAGCAGAGTGTGTTTTATACGTGGAAGGTTAGATGAATAAAAATGATTTGATCTCATTAATACATGAAAAAAACTCATAGATTGAAATTATCAATTGTGGTGGATATTCAATATTACAGGCACCCCACTGTGAATTCAGCTAAGGGGGCTGGGCAAAGGGAGAGTTTCTGACAGCATCGCCAAAGTCAAAAGTCAAAAGTCAAAATCAGGCAGTCTAAAACCCCATGCAACAACAAGCCCCATGAAAACGTAGGGCTCCAGTCATCATTTTGCAAAAAGCGAGTGAATCCCTTTCACCGCGCTACAGGCCATAGAATTCATGTTTTTAAGTGCATATAATGTAACTGTGGCAGAGTAAACGTGCTAAATAACCTTGGAAATTATCAGCTAATACACTGCCCCAATGGTCTCAAGTTATTTTTATATGTAGAGTGACTCAATACATGCTAGTGATGAGATTCTATTCGAATACAGCTGAAACGAAGCACATGTATCAACGGCGACTTTTAATGGAGGGATCATTTGAATATAAATTTACGCGAAAGCCATCTTTGCGATTTGTCAGAATAGTCCAAGCGTTTATTTTAAACTGTCATACGGAATTAAATTAATACCGTTAAAACTTTCATGCAGATAGACCTCCAATAAGTAACCAGTGTTCACCAGATACTCCCTCAGGCTTGTTATCATTATCAAGTAGACATTGTAATTTGAGCATTGACTCCGTTAAAAGAACGTCTTCCGCCATCATTGATGTATAGCCAACATTAGTAACAATATCCACGTTGTCATATTGAAGTAAAATTTCTGCTAACTCATGGGTTTTCATTTCGTCAATAACACCTTACTGGTTTAGTCTTATTTAAAATTGAATACGTCACAATAATTTGTCAAAAGCGTTTACTGTAGCCAAATTTTTTAAACAAAGTGCTTAACCTGATTAGAATAACTCACCCTTTTTTAATATGTTTAGCGTAATAGTTAATCCTGCTTAGTTTCTTGACCTTCATCAATTTTATCCATTTTAATAAACTCCTCTAGCGCTGCGCCAGGGTCTTCTTCTCCCGCGATAGACTCTGCAATCGGACTTGCCGCCTCAGCTTCGGAATCTTCGAGTACAAGGTCTTTTTTATCTTTTACTTCATCATTTTTATTCATCATTAACGTTCCTATATTTGGTTGATTAGACTTGCTGTTAACACTGCTCTGACTGAGTTGCGGCTTTCCTCGCTTTGAGTCCACGGATAAGCTCCTCTAAATAGGGTATGAGCTCCAGCGCTACCGCTATAAATAATACTGTTATTAGATAGGTCGTGGGCAGGGGGGCTTCCTTTAGAGTAAGTGAAAGATCAGGAGGAAAACCACTAGCCGAAAACAGTGACGTAAAATGAGGCCAATGACGTGCAATAATTAGCACTAACGCTAGAAGAGGAATCATTTCTAAAAAGCTGTGCACATGCTGTTCAATAGGACCCACGCGTCTTTTACTGACTGCATAGGAGACATCCCAAAGTGCGGTTAATTCGTGAAGAATGAAGAGCAAGATACTGATACCAATGATCAGCGCATTAACCTCAAATAATAGGACGAGCATGAGTGGGATCCCGACCTCAGCAAACATGAGTAAATGAATGAAGGACTCTTTTGCACCGCTTGTTTTTGCAATATTGCTGCGTCGATGACAAAACCAGTCTACAACTCCTGCTAGAAGCCAAACCGGAATGACAAAATACATTAAAATCATAAGAGTAGGATCACTCATAAAGACTATCTCCCTACATCTAATAGATGGGGTGTTCACGCGTTATCAGCGAGTACACCACTAAGTTCACTTTAAAATTTCATAATTAATTGGTTTGTATTTAAAGTTATTCGATTCGCCAGCTGAGCACGCCGTTAAACCTACTATTAGGTCCATGGAGGCTTCAAATATAGTGTAATCACCGGCTTTACTTTTCGGTGGAAGAACTTTGAAGCTACCGTCCTCACCCACCGAAACATTCATGAATGTGTTGAAGGTCGTTCCGATTAAATGCTCAGGTATACCGAATTCAGAAAATGCATTCACTAAATTTCCATGACACCCAGGAACAGGCTTTTCATTTGGGTAAAAATACTTGAATGTATCAACACTGCAAGGCGTTAATAGAAAGTCGTGATCTTCAACCATGTCTTCAACAATTTTCAGCATAACGTCGCTTTGATTGGAGTAAAGTTTACTGCCCACCTTAAATGTCAGCGATTCGTTATAATCTAACGAACGACCAGAAGACAAAAACTCCTTAAAATTATGTTCATTAAAGCAATATATATCGGCGACTTGCTCCCCTAAAGGATCGGTAACTTTCAACCGTTCCCCTTTCTTCAATTTAAATGCTGTGCCGCTTCTAGGTTTTATTTCGTTACTCATCTTTTTTCCTCGTTGAAAATGGACATCTCCATGAATTGCTGACCGCCCTACCGCTGTATTGCCGGGCTTCAGAAAGTTCACCATGGTCGTATAAATTTGGGTTAGGTGAGCCAGAAAAAACTTCTTCATTTGTTCTGATTCTGTCTCTTAATGCCGTGAACTTGTTTGTTTCCTTCAATATTTGAAATTGGCTATGCAGGTTAAAAACGATAGTGGGGTGTTCGAATCTTCTCGCTCTTCGCTCTGCAAATGGTGAGAGACCTATGATGAAAAATGCTTCTCCGCCGAGACTAAAGCTAAATTCACTATCATCCGGGTTATCGCTCACTCTTCTATCCCACGTGTGGGTCATTGAGTCTCGGTTATACAAATTTTGGAGCTTACTCCACAAGGCGTCTTCGAACTCTTTCTCACTCGTTAATATCGAGTTTTTAAAAGTGGCCACAAAGCTAAAATATAAAGGCTTACTCGAATTATAAATAGTTATAAATTGATATAGCTCATCAAGTATATTTTGATTATTTTGATTTGAGAAAATATCACCAAAATCACGTGTGACGATTTGATCTTTATTTAATGCTATCTTTGCTCCGACACAGGGAAAACCATCCTGCTTAATGAAGTTTTCTATCGATGAAGGTCGTTCTCCTTGAGAATTCATAAATTAATTCCCCCTCTGACTTAAGTAAGAAATAACAATGAAATTAGGAGTTATTCATTGAAAAATTAGATAATGCTTGTGATCTTGCTGCTGTCTTAAGAAGTATGAGAATTACAATTCAATTGATATGCCATATTTATTGAAGTGGATGAATTTCGCTGTGGCACAAGGCAGCACAGTAATTGAAGAATTAAAATTTGAGACTGGGCGTAAATTTCACTAGACAAGTAGAAAATAATACCCCTTCACATGTAAGTTTTTCATTTAATCTTTGTCAATCCATTTATCTCAAATTGATAATTGTAATTAAGAGCAGATGACAAGCTAAAAAATTAGAGCCAACATTGAGGTAGACCAATGCTTCCTCAACCTATTTAACTTATCGATTGAATTACAAGGATACAGGCTGTCATAAAGCACATATTCTGCGAGACTGATGCTTTAAGTTTTGATGCTTTCAACTTTGAATTACGCTGCACGTTTCAAAGGGATAAGGAAGGATTTGTTAGAGATACTGAGTCAGGGGAAGATCTTAAAGAGATTAAGTTATCTATAAATCTACAATCGTGCAGAGCATTTGTGGCTTAAAAATTTGTAGA
The DNA here is from genome assembly GCF_000014225.1 of Paraglaciecola sp. T6c. Classification (NCBI taxonomy): domain Bacteria; kingdom Pseudomonadati; phylum Pseudomonadota; class Gammaproteobacteria; order Alteromonadales; family Alteromonadaceae; genus Paraglaciecola; species Paraglaciecola sp. T6c. Next base: position 1,090,762 of record NC_008228.1, on the reverse strand, counting down.
ACTGGGATGCGGTTAGAAATAGTGTGACGTGGTGAGCTGGGCCCACCACGTCGTGTACTTACACTTCGTGCATTGTCACGTCGTACTGTTACGCACTAGCAACTTTCACGTCGTCAAAGTGTTTAAATGTCTCTTTAATTACATCTTTTTGATCACTATTGTCATAGTGCACTCCGACTAGCACAGAGCCCTCTTCAATCGCGTCTTCGTAAAATTTCACTTCATGCTCAGGGATTGCTAGGCCTATCGCACCACCAATGATCCCGCCTGCAGCCGCGCCCGCTCCGCCTGCCGCTAGAGCTGCCACTAATGGACCACTCGCAAGTACCCCTACCCCGCCGGTAGCAACCACTCCAACAGCAGCAAGCCCCCCGACAATCGCCGCCAAGACACCACCTGATGAAGCACCTATGGCAACTCCCTCTGGTAATTTAGAATGGTCAGTCAGGGCGAAACTGTCTTTGGTAATTGAATCGTTAGCCACTAGCGAAATATTCGCGTCGCTGAAGCCTTTGTGTTCAAGCATGGTTATGGCTGCACTTGCTTCGGCGGGATTTTTGAATAGTCCTGTAATGATATCACTCATAATTATCTCCTTTGATTGAGAGCGTTATTGCTCTTGACTTACACCTAGATACAGCAACCTTCGAGCCATTAATATAGGCAACAAAATATCAGGCTGAAGTGGGCGTAATATAAGGACAAAGCGAATTTTCTGTTAAAAATTAAGGCTTTGGGTAATGGGAATAAATTACCTGCCCCGTGTGCTTCACCGTGTAAAAAAGTGCTCAAAACCATTGGTTTTTATGGTGCTCACATATTCCATACAGTGCCTTTTAGGGCATATCAGGCGCTTTACCCTGACGTTACGCTGGTAGGTTACAACGCGGTCAACGTTTGTATGATGACCCAGCCTATCTGCCTTTTGGAATTTAGCTAACTGACTCGCACCTTTGATGTGCTTTGATTAAGTAACAGTGCTACTGGGGTCTTCCGCTCGTGCGCAGTGCGGCTTCAATACCAAACTTATGGCGCCGAACTTAAGTTCTTTTGAGTTTTTCGTGCATTTATAACGAGCTGCTATAACAAACTGCATTTTTAGCGCTATCTATTGAAGTGAGCGGACCAATTAGCCACCACGTGCTGGTTCTGACTGTCATTCATTTATCAATGTGGCTTGCTCTTTGCTGCATAGGCTTAATATTGGCAACTTAAATGCGCTAATAAAATCACTTTCAAGCGTCACCTCGTCGTAATGTGACCTAAAACAAGAACAACAAATTTTATGCATTGGGAGATTAAATGAATGTAAAGTTGGTCGCAAAGCGCGCACTCGTGCAGGCTGTTACAACAGTAGCCGTATTGCTTTTTACGTGGTTGATAATAGGAAACAGCAAAATATTCCTTGTTGCTTTCGGAGGGATCTTGATTGCCGTAATGTTTTCTGGCTCTGCTCGTTGGCTCGCGAAAAAGACGAACATCACGGCGAAAGTATGGCTTCCAATTTCTATGCTCGCTCCTGTATTGCTGTTAGGCCTTTTAATGACTTACGCTGCCCCCAAGATATCAACGCAAGCGAATGAATTGGTCGATAGAATGCCAGAAGCGCTAGAGTTCGTTCGAGGCCAATTCACAGAATTCAGCTCAATCGGAAAGTTTAACGATAATCTAGACAAAATCACCAACTATGATCCAAAGATGAGTACAGTAATGAATGCTGTCTCTAGCTTATTATCATCAACCATAAATGGCTTCGGAAACTTCATATTCGCTATTATTTTGGCAATATTTTTATCTATAAACCCCAAATGGTATGTTAACGGCGGCCTTAGTTTGGTTCCTTTACAGCATAAGAATAAAGCGCAAGATCTTTTAAAGCGTTGCGAGACTGCTTTAGCAGGTTGGCTACTCGCTAAATTAGCATCAATGGTCATGGTCGGCCTGTTTACAACTGTTGGCCTGTGGGCATTGGGGATCGATTTAGCGTTAATACTGGGGATTATTGCTGCTCTTTTATCTTTCATTCCTAACCTTGGGCCTCTGTTGGCATTTATACCCGCAGGTTTAGTAAGTATTCTTACTGGAATTGATACATTGCTTTACGTTTCTATTTTGTATGTTGGAGTACAAACTGTAGAAAGTTACGTTCTCACACCAATACTTCAAGCTGAGATTGCAAGCTTACCCCCCGCTTTGGTTCTGTTGGTTCAAGTGTTACTAGCCAGTATGGTGGGTATGGCGGGTGTGTTACTAGCTGCCCCACTGACCGTCTTACTCATCGTTATTACCAACCAACTTTACGTAAAACGCCTTCAAGGTTATAAAGAACAGGATAGTAGTTAGCATTTTACAACCCGTTTCTTGATAGCCAATGTTGCATGACATATACACAGCGTAATTAAGGAGATAGACATGCTTGTTAACGATCCACTAGCGGACCTTTTCTTGCGAGCAATAGTGTTAACGGGAATAGCTATGTTCTGGGTCGTTTTACTTGTGCGAGTAAATGGTTTGAGGTCGTTTTCTAAGATGACCAACTTTGATTTTGTTATGACAGTCGCCATTGGCTCTTTGCTGGCAGGAGCAAGCCAGTCAACCGACTGGACCAGTTTCGTGCAGACAATTCTCTCTATGGCAATGCTCTTCATCGTCCAATTTACCACCGCTACTATTCGTAAAAAATCATCAACGTTCGAGTCTGTGATGCAAAATCAGCCCGCTTTACTCATGAAAGACGGAGTCATTTTGCATGCCGCCTTAAAAGCCACTCGTGTTGCAGAAAATGATCTCATCGCGAAGCTTCGAGAAGCAAATGTTTTGCACCTCTCACAAGTTCGTGCTGTTGTGCTGGAAACCACTGGCGACATTTCTGTCATCCATGGCGACAGCTGCTCTGATGCCATACTACAAGGTGTTCGAACGGTGAAGTGAAAGTAGAAGTGGAAGTGGAAGCCAACAATCAGTGCACTACCTGTTTACTATCGCAACGAGTTGTTAAGCCAATACTCTTCTATGGCTTTTTCCGCTACGGCACTTAACACATCTCTATTAAGGGCTTCTGAGTAACCCATAGTTGATCTTGCTAATTCTCTATCGACAATTGCAGTCGCGACCAAGTCGACAGCGTCGTCTAATGACTCACCTGCTTCGCAATAACGAACGTGATGCTCACAGTTTGAGATGTGCCGTTGATTGCCAGCAAACCACTTTTTGAAAACCTGTAGCGCTAATGCCTTATATCTAGGTTGGTGTCCGCCGAAGACGATCATAAAGATGTTAGAGCTGGGGTAATCGTCCTCACTGCAGACCCTTTCAAGGTTACTCACAAGGTTATCTATCTCATCATTAACGGCTTCGGTCATCAATTTGGCATATATTGACTCTAGCTCTTGTTGATACAGGCTCATTGCACTGTGAGGTAGCACATTTGAATGTTCGATTCGTTCTAGCAGTTTCATGGTTACATCGGCGACTTCTTTACCTAGGCTCAGCGGAGCCTGTTGGCGAATTTGTGACACCCACCTGTTCACCTGACAAAGAGTGGCCTCATCTACTGAATGACACAGTTGATAGTACACCGCTAATGTCCCATGACTCATCGCTTTCAGGCTTTGATAGCGCTCATCGTTTATGACATATTCTTTTACTTTACTTCCCGCTTTAACGATAAGCCTGCTATCAATACGACAAATTAGCATGACCTCCCCATCATTAATGCTTGCAACCGCTTTTGCTTTCTCAACTTGATAAAGTCGATGAAATTGAGCATTAATTTCTCCTAAAGGATTGCCTTTAGGTTCTTGTATCGAGTCTTCAACAATAATTGCCATTATATTCACCTCAAGCGTTCTGCTTCGCGCACAATAATGTGCTCACCTTTATCTTCGCCCTCAACGTAAAAACGAATCCACAGCAAGCTTAGTGCTGTTCACTGAATTGCTCTTGTCATCACAGTAGGCGGTATACAAAACGCATTCCACAACGATACATAATCGTCCATTACATCTAAGTGGCATACAGATTGCGTTGTAGATACGGCAAATTCAATAATATCTAGGAGGACTTTATGAGTAATCAATACGATAAAAATAGTATTTCGGAAACGTTTGCAGATGCCATAAGTGAAGAGGAGAAGCGCAAGTTATACAAAGCGGTTTCCAACCAACGTCACAAAGCGATGAGTACGCTAACTGGGGTAAAAACCTTTGTCAAAGCCAACCCTATCAAGGCTACTGGGCTAGCGGTATTAGGCGGGTTATTAATTACGTCCATTTTCAAAGGTAAATCCCACCACTAATTTCACGGTAATCAATGCAGCGGAGCACCCATGGCTCTCATCACCTGTTTCGCTGCAGTTCTACAATTCCAACAATAATGTTTTCAATGCCGCCGATACAAGCGCCACTTGACGTATATGACGCATACCATAAACCGACAATCTTCCTTATCAGTAGCTATTATTTTTAGCTTAAATACGGCATTGACGTGTAATTTTTTCCTCATGCTGATGCATTAATGACAAAAACCCTTCCACATCCTCATGCTCTATATTTAGCAACAGTACTAATGAATAGCTAAATCACTCATCGCAAAGTCCTTTCACTACTAATCGAGGCCTTTGGCACATCTATTGCTGAATTTCATGTGAGAAACCAAACAAGTGAATAGTCGTAGATCTTAAACTGTTAGAGGGGATACAAAGTGAAAACATTCCAAGATAGATATAATTTGCACGTTGATATTGATGCCATTGAAAATCACATAGACGGCACATTTCGCAAGCTCAACCGTACTACCCGCTCATTACATAAACCAATCCCCAGCCACCGCAGAGACAAATGGCAAGACCATAACCTAGAGCGATTATCAAGCCGTTAATCACGTTCAATTAGATCCCATCCATTCATAAAAGATACATTGTGTGAAGGAGTTTTCGAAAATGAAAAAAAATCAATTTACGATGCAGGATCCCAGAAGCCAGTATCACATGAGCGATACTGAAAAAGACAGCGAACAACCCGACCCCGGCTTAGATGAAATATTAAAGCCTAAAGCGGATCATGGTGAAGATACTTATCTTGGAAGTAACAGGTTGAAAGGTCGAAAAGCATTAATAACCGGAGGGGACTCTGGCATTGGCAGAGCTGTTGCCATTGCGTTTGCAAGAGAGGGAGCTGATGTCGTTATTAACTATCTGCCAAGTGAAGAAGAAGATGCAAAAGACACGTTACAGGTCTTAAAAGCAAGTGGCATTAACGCTTTCGGGATCCCTGGGGACATATCTGACGAAGAGTTTTGCAAAAGCTTAGTCACTCAGAGTGCTGAATGCCTCGGCTCAATCGATATATTGGTAAACAACGCGGGGAAACAACAGTTCGTCGCCGACTTAGAAGATTTAACGACTGAGCAATTCTGTCAAACTTACGCGACTAATGTGTTTGGTATGTTTTGGATAACCAAAGCTGCGGTAAAACATATGCCGCCGGGCGCCAGTATTATCAACAGTACGTCAATTCAGAGTTATCAGCCTTCAGCTGGTCTACTGGATTATGCATCAACTAAAGGTGCAATCACCAGTTTCACTAAGGGCGTAGCAAAAATGCTGATTGATAAAGGCATTCGAGTTAATGGCGTTGCTCCAGGTCCCATTTGGACACCGCTGCAGCAAAGTGGTGGACAACCAGCAAAAAAATTACCGACATTTGGTGAGAACGTTCCCATTGGCAGGCCTGGACAACCAGCTGAGTTAGCCCCTGTTTATGTGTATTTAGCTTCACAAGAATCTAGTTATGTCACCGCTGAAATCATGGGTGTAACGGGTGGACAACATCTCCCCTAATTGACATCCCCCTGAGCATGTAAACATTTTTGCTTAGAAATTAAATAAGGGATGTTGAGCATAAAATGGTTTAATACTCCTAAACTCAGGCGGTAGTGGCTTTATGATGTTCTGGCACATTAAACCATTACACGCCTTAAATCCGCTCCGATGTTATAGGGGGACTGTAACGGCTCACTAAGCATCGGGATAAGGGTCGTGCTTATTCGTACTCTGCAGTTTGCTTGCACAGTAGTACATGCAACGCTATCTCCGCGCTGCAGTGGTGTCGAAATACCCATCAATCATATTGGGTATATAGACTTTTGTTTCACCATCGCTCCACTGCACTTTGACGCTCTCCACGTGTGTACAGTTTCCTAAACCAAACAACAGCTGATTGTTGTAGGAGTCTGCGTAGGCAGAAGATGAGGCACCTACTTGTTGCTGCCATTGTCTACCGCAGGCTTGTAGCGTCGCTTTAGCCGCCAATTGCGTCGCCTTACCTGACGGAGAGCCACCTACCATAACACCGAGAAAATGATGGCTAGATTGACCGGATGTGTGATTTTCAAAGAGCCGCCATGTGCCGCGTTCATTGGCGGTAACGAGATCAAGGTCGCCGTCTTTATCGAAATCGATAACGTCTGCGCCTGCTCCCGTTGCCCCTAAGTCGTTAATAACAATGCCGTGATCCTTATGCTCAACGAAGCCATTTCCTTTATCGTTCAGATACATAATTGGCTTGTGAGGCTTCGCCATGTTGCCGTATCGCATAAACAATAAGTCCGTCCATCCGTCATTATCAAAATCAGCGGCCACCACGCTCGCCGTGGGCTGTTGGATATCAATGCCTTTAACGGCAGTCACTTCAACGTAATGCCCATTTTGGTTTTCTAATAATTTAACCGGCAGTCGCTCGATAGTGGTTGGCGTTGGTCCATCAGTCACATTTAACACAACCCCAGCAGTGGGTGAGCGCGTTTGGCTGCAGATACGCCATTTATCGTCACCTAAATAGCCGATATACAATCCAGGCTTAGACTCTGGTGATAAATACTTCATCTTAACGCCTTCAGGGCAAATATCGCTTGGCCAGCCAAGCGCTTGCTGGGGTTCAATATTCAGCGCCCGACTGCCACTTAAATCCGATTCATAGCTTTTGATGTCCTTTCGCCCGGCAATATTAAGCTTGCTTTTATTTTGGCCGAGGTAAATATCAAAATCAGGATAAGCCATTTGCAAATTAACGAGATGAAAGTTGCCATTAATGGATAGCTCTTCAATATACAGTGGCTGAAACCGGGAAAAGAAGGCATAGCGTTGCTGCGCTTTATCATAAAAAAGTTGATGACTAAATTGGTGCTTAGCGCGACTAATCGCTAAATCAAGATCCCCATCGTTGTCGTAATCAAGCTGAGCAATGGCACTAACTTCAGTCGTCTTGTAAGCATCACCTAGCACGGCTTTAGTCGCATCGATGAATTCAAAATCGGGCCCGCCGAGGGCAGCTACCATTTTCCCACCACCGAAAATAATCACATCGGGGTCATCATCATCGTTAATGTTCGTCACTATGGTTTTATAACTTAACCGTTGTGAGTAGGGTAAATTCCCCTCAAAGGTAAATGCGCCGGTGCCGTCATTTGAATACAGGTGATTTGCACCAGCTTTCGCTTGTTCAGGGGTCGCAAAGCCCGTCAGGAAGAGGTCGACACTGCCATCTTGATTTGCATCCAGCGTTTTCACCGCCCGCCCTCGCCCTTTTTCAAAGTGGTTTAACACTCTGTTTTCAGTTAGCTGGCGCGCTTTTGTTATCTCAATATGTTTAGGCTTTCTTGGGTTACTGCCATTGCCGCCGCCTTGAGCGATAATGACCTCAAGTAGGCCGTCGTTGTCAAAATCAGCAATACCCGTGCCGTGCATATCCCCAGTTTGTAACGTGTCAGGTTGGCTAAACTTACCCTTCTCATTCCAAAAAATAAGGATTTTATCGGCGTGTTCCGTCAGCAAAAGATCTTGCCAGCCGTCACCGTCTAAATCACCGACTATGGGGCCGTCCCACTTTCTACTTGCTCGCTTAGGGGATGGCAGTGCATCTTGGTTTTCTGAGAACAAAGTCTGGGCTTGGTTAGATTGTTGCGCCAGTAGTTGACTCGCAGCTTCGTTAGTAGAAGAGCGAGATGGCAACTCACATCCCATCACTATCAATGAAGAGCCAAGCAGTAAAAAGGCTTGGGCTGAAATCTTGAACGTCATCATATGTGTCTCCGGTAGTTGCTAGCTAAGCGTCGAATCGTGATGCCTTTTGGGCAAATGACCCAAGCCCAGCTCAGAGCAAATTAAAGTGCAAATTAAAGTGCAAATTAAAGTGCAAATTAAAATATTAAATAAAGGTGAGAATCACTGTGCAAAGAAAAATCAGGCCTTATTTGCTTGCCAAACGGGCCTGAGAATAAGCAAAATATAGAAAAGGCCAATCAAAACGTGAGTGGCGCTTCGATTAGCCTAACGGTGCACATCACCGAAAAAGGGTTAAATCTCTAGAGGCTATTTCCACACAACTGGAACGAACACGGTCATCTCTGCTGTGCCCCTGTTACTCCACGCGTAGTAAGGTATGAATTGCGCCTGATGTGATCCCCAGGTAGGTTTTTGTACTTCATCATACATATTTTGTGTATTGTCTTGACGCACCAACAATTGGGTTTTAATAGTCGTCATGCCGCCCAAAAAGCTTTGGTCGAACTGAGCGTCAAACTGTGCGTCAGAAGCGATATAAGCATCCAAGATCCCGGTATTCTCTGGCAAGTCCGGTGTCTCAATACAATAAACAAGTGGCCCACGTTTAACCGCAACTTGATTACGTATTTCTTCTATACGGGGGTGCCCTTCAACAAATGTGGTGTTCATGGGTAGGTCAATAGCAATTTTGTCGCCTTCGCGCCATTGGCGAGACAACGTCAGGTATTCACCGTTCTTAACGCCGTTTATCGTTTCGCCGTTCACGGTAACGGTTGCGTCTTTTGCCCACCCTGGAATACGCACTGCGATGTCAAACGATTCGGTCTTACACGCCTTTACATCTATGCAGATTGCGCCATCCCAAGGGAAATTAGTGACTTGGCTTAAAGACAAGTCACTGCCATCAAGCAGTTTTGTGTTTAAATTATTGCTGCCGAATAAGTTAACCGCTACGCCATTATCCGTAAGGCTGTAAGCCCATGCAGATACTTGCGCTATGGTCCTAACCAAATTTGGTGGACAGCAGAAACATTCGATATAAGCTTCTCTATCTGGAGATTCAGTGCAATCACAGTGGTCAGAATAGTCACGCTGGCCGAAGTTCATACGCAATGGATTGGCGTAAAAGTACTTTTCACCGTCAGCACTGATCCCCACCATCGCACTATTGTGCAGTACTAACTCAACGTTATCTGCATGCTTAGCATCACCGGTTATACCAAGCATGCGCCAGTTGAACATAGCATTCGATATATTCGCGCAGGTTTCGTTGTAGGCGGTCGAATTAGGCATAAGGTAATCATCAATAAACCCTTCGTGGATCATATTCTGATCGTCATACGCACCGTGATGGCATTGACCTAACGCACCCGTAACATACATTTTGCGCTCGTTGGCACTTGACCAAATGCTTTGCAGCGAGTCAATTAAGGCGGTTTCACCTGTTTCTGCATATACGTCTGCCGCACCAGAGTACAAGTACATGCCGGTAACAGCATGGCCAACCGCTTCTGTTTCTTCCCTTAACGGGGTTTTCATTTGGCACTGATCGCCCGTAAACCAATAAGGCACCGAGTCATGTAATTCCATCGGAACAGAGCCGCGCATTGTCACAAAAATATCCGCTAACTCAAGGTACTTGTTCACACCCGTTTCACGGTAAAGCTCAACCAAGGCCATGATTTGCGAGGGGTTAAATCCGAAACGAGCGAGTTCTTCGTCTTTAGAGGTAAATACACCATAAAGGTAATCAGCATGCTTAATAGATAAATCGAGCCAATTGGTTTGGCCGGTAACGCGGTGGTGAATAACCCCCCCTAGAATAAGGTGACCACTGTTGTAAAGCTCATGATCACATACCGCTTTCCAGCGAGGCTTGCCGAGTATTTGATTATGGGTATGCAAATAGCCATCGCTACACATGGCGCTTGCGAGCACACTGATGATCTCATCTAGTTCCGTTAATAATGCGGTGTCTTTATTGATTCCGTACACATAAATGCAGGCTTCCATCCACTTGTAGAAGTCACCGTCGTGCCACAACATGCCTTTTGCTTCGCCGTCCTGCATTTTCGCAGCAATTTTGAAATTGTTGTAAGCGTGACCAACATCCCCTTTAAGCAATTCCCCCATATGTGGCACCATGATGGTCTCGGCTTGCTTGAATTTGTCAGCCCAGAATCCCTCTGTCCACTGGCAGTCACCAATATTAATGCTTCGAAACTTTACAAACGGGCTTTTACTATTGGCGTTGATCGCTTTGTTGTGGGCATATTTTGTATTCACAATACGTTTCCTATTCATTCAGATGCTTTCGCGCCCTTGCAGGTTAGGTTTGACTCAACCTAATTCTTGGGTGCCACACGTCATTCAAATTGTTCATCAGCTATCAATACGGGATAGCATACTGACTGTTCAACAATACATTAACGTGGTTGTATCATAATTGCAAACATATGATGTTTAAATTATTCGAGAAATTTACTATATAGACTAAGTGTTATTTTGTTGTCTACTTGCCTAGATGTGTAACAGACTGAAGTGCTGATTTGCTTAGCGTGTCGGCACAAAAATGAAGAGAGGAATGAGCACATTAGCGAGGGTTGCGTCAAAAGTCCGTGGGGTCAATCAAAAGGCATCGTCGTGATAGCGGCGTATAACAGTACGCTGTTGGCACTCACTTCACTCGCTGGGGCGCAAAGCTTAGCGTAAGAAACTATTATAGGTGGGTGTAAATTATTATAGGTGGGTGTCAATGTTAGCGTTTCTTTAGCTGTCTCTGTCCATCTTGGAATTATTTTTTTTCTCCTTTTAATTTTAATTTTACCTAAAATGAAAATATTCACCATAGATATAAAGTGGGCAGCTCTCTCTTTGGCGCTATATTTGATTTATTTTTTGTCCTTTTAACGGGTGGTGAAATCATTTATATCAATAAAAAAACTCCTAGTTTGAATTGGATTTTGGATGAGGAAATAGATTGAAATTTTCTATCGACAATAGTTTTATTGATTCGCTTTAATCTTTATTTTAAAGCTGTTGATGCAGAGTTTACTCTAAAGCAAAAAACTGGATCCTGTAAGCCTGCTTTTTTCGCTTCTATTTTATTTATATTCTTCGAGCTAATCCTTTCTTTTTTTAGCGATGGTCCAGACTATGATATTGAGAAAATATTATATCAAGCATTAGCACTAGGAGTAGAAGAAGAACTTATGTTTAGAGGTCTTCTTTTATATACCTTCTCATTCGCAATTATTTCCACTCGTTTTGATATGCTTGGTGCACAAATCAATGTTGCAGGTTTGTTATTATTTTTATTATTTGGCTTAGTCCATGGGATAATGTATAACGGTGGAGAGTGGTGTTTTTCTTTAATAATTGTACTGCTTACAGGCTGTTATAGTTTTATTTATTGTGGTTAAGTGAAAAAACTGAGAGTTTAATTTCTAACAAGGCGTTCAAACGGACAAACAATAGCTAGCTGTTGTTCGTGCCTTACACATTTTAGCCCACTAGAATTTGTTCTTAAGGGGCGTCAGGGCTTAGTATTGACTCAATTAGGGGTAACATTTGACTAAATTGTACTTATTGTTAACGGTACTTGGTATTGCCATTCCTTTTGGCGCATTTATCCCCTGGGTGGTAACCAACGGTTTAGACTTTATCGCTTTATTCAATGCGGCCATTGCCAATCCAATTAGCATTTTTGCTTGGCTTGACGTTTTGGTTTCTGCTTTGGTGCTATTAACATTTATCGTTGTAGACGGTAAAAGAAATAAGGTTAAATACCACTGGTTAGCAGTTCTTGGAACTCTATGTGTTGGGGTGTCATTTGGTTTTCCCCTTTATTTGTATCTAAAAGAAAAACAGCACCTTAATTCAATAGTGCCCTAACGCGACGTTCTAACGAATCCCCTCATAATTTTTAGCAGAAACAATAATATAGACTCGCATGGCACCGAATTATATAGACACCCATGGTAATTCAAGGGGAATTATATAGACACCCATCTTTAGAGTCGTGCCACCGAATTATATAGACACCCATCTTTAGAGTCGTGCAAAAAACGCCCCTGCTTAGAACGAAAAAATCCCCTCAATGAGCGTCAAAGTACTTTTGGGTTTAGTGATTGAGAATTTTCCTGGAATATTGAGTGCTGAGTAAGTAAGCGGCCCGCAAGGTCAATTTTTACGCAAGGGATTAGGCTACAAGATATGCATGATATGTACTGTTCGAATGATTTAGCCGCGCCTTAATAACTCTTTTGCTTTGGTCATTCCTCGCAGCCGTTGATGGTGGGTATGGCGTTTAAATGCATTCATCATTTGCTCCGCACCTGCTGCGTAGCAGAAGTGTTTTTCGAACTCCGTTGTTAACGTTAACCACTGAGCAGCATCTAAGCCTAATCTTTGTAGAATAGGACTGTGGATATTATCGATATGACCGGCCTTATCATCTCGAATGAATCGGCCTGTCGTGTCTACCAATTCACAATAGTCTTTGAGTGAATATGCGATACCTTGAGGCATTTCTTCACGAGGATTTCCTACGAAGGGCATTAAAATGCACTGTTGTGATTGTTGATTCTTAGCGGCATGAATGCGCTTTTTGATACTGGTGTGCCTTGACGTTTCAGGTGTTTTTGCTATTTTTGCACGAATGGGGTTTAAGTCCACATAGGCCATACACGCTAGCACCGCACTTTCATCTAACAGGGCTTGTGATTTAAATCGCCCCTCCCAGAAACGACCGGTGCAGCCATCCTCTTTATTGGCTTCACGAGCAATATACTCATTTAAGTCACGCATAAACCAGCTTATGTCGTACAAACGTTGCCGATAGGTTTCAACGGTCTCTTCAAAGGTGATTAGCTCGCTTTGGCTCAGTGCATCGCCATTCATGAATTTCTGAGTCAGCAAAGTGCCTCTGTGCAGCTTGTGATAACGCCTCAACACTTCATGGCTATCCCAATTATCAGCCATTGTTTTATCCACACATAGCACCACATGCGTGTGATTATTCATGACCGCATAGGCACAGATGTCTATGGCGAATACCGTAGATAAAAACAACAAGCGCGCTTCAACCCAGCCTCGGCGATGCTCGTAACTCTGACCAGAATGCGTATCGACTCCGCACAAGAATGACTGGCGTACACACCGGGAAACGCAATGGTAATAAGGGGTATCGATTAAACTGATTTGGCTTTTTCGAGGTTGAGGCATAATCCATCGACCTGACAAAAATGAGACACCAACCAAGTCTAGTTAAGCCCTGAAAATTTACCATTTTTATTATGGGTGTCTATATACAGCCTTCTATATACAGCCTCTTTATACTGTCGGTGTCTTTATACTGTTTATACTGAAGAATATAAATTAGCTATTAACGCCATAGTCTCTTGTTATGCGTTTTTTCGCTGGGCGATATTATTTAAGACACTATTTTTGAACATGTTGGCAACAGTTATTACTGCTGTTTTCCGTGAAACAAAACGAGGTACTAATGATGTTAAATAATTAACGCATCCAGATACTACGTATACACGGTTTTTCCCATATGCACTTAATGCATTGTTTACAACTTTTCCTGTTGATGAAAACTTCATTTTTGATGTATCTGCATTTGCTCTTTTCATAAAGTTAGATTCGGTTACACCAGGGCATAAGGCCATAACTCGAATGTTTGTATCTAACAATTCACCTGATAAAGCTTCTGAAAAGTTCAATACGAAAGCCTTACAGGCGCCATAGACTGCTTGGTAAGGTAATGGTTGAAAAGATCCTGTAGAGCCAACATTAATAATACCACCACTGTTTTGCTTTTTCATATGCGGGAGAAATAAGTGAGTAAGCTCGACAAGGGCATGCATATTGAGCATCATCATTTTATGATAGTTTGAAAAGGTTTCGTCTGAAAATTCACAAAACTTTCCAAAGCCGGCATTATTTATTAAAAAATTTACTGGTAAATCCATGTCGTCAATTTTTGAAAATAGCAATTGGGCACCACCAGGTTCACTAAGATCAACATCTATTGTTTTTACCCAAATACTCGAATTTTTAGACTGTAATTCTTTCGCTACCTCAACAAGAACACTGTTTGTTCTGGCTGTAATGATTAAGTTTGCATTCTGGCTGGCAAGTTGATGGGCGAACTCTTTACCAATACCAGAAGATGCTCCAGTGATTAGTACCGTTTTGTTCTTGAACGTTAAGTTTTTCATTATAATTATCTCTGTAATAAATTTAGAAATAAAATATAACCCTTGCCCCTAAGGGCAAGGTCAAGAAAACTTTGTCATTAAATCGATTTTAAATTTTTTTAATTCTCTAATCTTAGATTGTAAGGCTTCGGATTCTTTTTCTAACTCGATTACTTTTCCATCTATATGAGCAGAAACAAGTGGAATAGGAAGTTTTTTTTCAGTGATTTTTTTAGATACAATCTCTTTCAATTCATTGAGACTAAACCCTAGGAATTGAGCTCTTCGAATCATGCTTATGACCATTACATCATGTTCGCTATAAGTACGATAAGTCCCACTTCTTATTGGAGAGGGTATTAATTCTATGGATTCATAATAACGAATTGCTTTACGAGTAGCGCCTGTAATTTCAGCAACTTTACCAATTAACAAAATAGAACTCCCAGATTGATAAACACATAACGCCTCATCCTAACGAATCCCCTCATAATTTTTAGCAGAAACAATAATATAGACGTACATGGTGATATTTATATTTTACACGATTTGCTCAAAAAGCATTGCCCTAATCTACATACCAAACACCTTTCCTGTTTGATGTTTGCCCCCCTATTTCTGCTAGATGGTCAACAACTATCGTTGACCGAATTGGGACGAAATATTTCAGGCTCAGTGGCCCTAAATCACAATAAAAAACGCATCCACAGACTGCTTGATAATAGCAACCTACATAACGAACGGCTCGATATCTAACGTTGGCACGCTCGTGTGCTTTGCGGTGCCAACCCCATCCCTGTTGTCTTTGTAGATTGGTCTGGAGTGCGGGACCAACTTAGGCATTTAGAGTTACGCTCTTCGGTCAGTGTTCAAGATCGCTCTATTGCGCTTTATGAGTGCGTATTCTCCTTTGCTGAATACAACTCTCCTATCAGTCACAACACCCTATTACGTCAGTTAGCGAGTATCCTGCCATCTGGGTGTTGCCCATTGATTATTACCGATGCAGGTTATCACAGTCCCTAGCCTCGTTTGGCTTTTCAAAAATACGCCAAGTTATTAATTTAACTATGGAAAATATTTTCACATAGGTTTTAATAGGAAGCAGAACGTTTCGTTAAACTGAGGTCTCCTTTTGCTTTTGCTTTTGCTTTTGCTTTTGCTTTTGCTTTTGCTTTTGCTTTTGCTTTTGCAACTCAGAGTGGTTTTACTCGCACGATAGTAAAAAATACTGAATAAAATCAGAAGCTAGGAATTTAAAATGACGAAAGCAACAATCAAATCGAGAAGTTACATATACGACATGCTCGGTAATAGGCGTTAGAAATTAAAGGTAAACATCGAGTATGAATAGCGTTTTAGTAATCGTTTTAAGTTTGATTTTAGCCGCATGTGCCGGGCCAATTGCGAAAGGTTCTAAATTCATTAAACATACATATATAGCAAACAATGCTTCGCTGGTTTATTTGTACAAGCCATATAGTAATGACGGTGTAACGGTATGTTTAAAGGTGCTTTTAAATGATATTGAGCGTGGGTGTTTAAGCGGTAAAGGGTTTATTCGACTCAACCTTGAACCAGGCAATTATAAAGTGGTTTTAAAGCCTGATGCATTCCTGACCCACAACTTGATGGAATTTGATGTTTCACTTCAACCAAATCAGGTCAGCTATTTTGAATATACCACTACATCAGATACTCCGCCCAAAGATGCAGTTGCAAAAAGGTTCTATTCATTTGCAGGTATTTCTGGCCACAATCTAATTGTGGAAAGAGAAGAGAATGACGCTTTAAAAACACTGTCGAGGCTATTTGAATCAAATTAATTGCTAACAAGTGCATCATGGTGAGAATTTTAATCGCTGGAAAAGTGCTCCTCAAATCCCCATATGCCAAGCTTAAAATCATCAAGCTAGAACGGCTGTTATTTGCTCTTTTAAGCCTTTAGAGGCTGCCCCGTAACGACCGATTCGGTGCATCAAATAGTGGTGTATCTTTGGGGTAAAAATCAGCCGATAAACCTCTTATGAACAAAAACACCAGCCTAAGCTGATGTTTCATTATTTGTCGCTTACTTACTGAGTCATGTTAGCTACGGGCTATTTGTACTTAGCGACTTTATCAAGCAAACGGTGATCTGCATCTTTAAGCAGGTTTGCGGTTAGCTCTTCTGCCAAGTTCGCATTGCGGCTGGCAATGGCGTTACACACTTCACGGTGAAATGGCACTGAGGTTTTATTTGCTCTTGGATCTTTGTTGGTTAAGCGAATACTAACTAACAAAGCAGAGTAAATGACGCCCTCCATCGCTTTTAAAAACTCATTGTGGGCGGCTCTCAAAACCGCGCGGTGAAACTCAGCATCAGCGATAATGAAGTTCTCCACCGTGCCTTCTTCTTGCTCCATAGCGACACAAGCGGCTTCGATTTCAGCTATGTCTTCATCTGTTGCACGCTCAGCTGCCCAGCGAGAGGCTTTAGGCTCAAACGCTAAGCGGATTTCCATCAACTGCTTTAAGAAAGAAGGGTTAGGTGGTGCAGATAAGTGCCATGCAAGCACATCATCATCCAGCATGGACCATTGATCCCGAGCGCGAACGCGGGTACCAATCCCTCGGCGTACATCGAGTAAGCCCTTGCCGACTAATATTTTAACTGCATCGCGAATAACCACTCGGCTGACCTGGTAACGATTCGCTAAGGTGTTTTCTTCATCGATAAGTGTGCCTGGCTCATAAGTGCCAGCAACAATGCGTCTGCCTAATTCACGTGCCACTTGAACCGGCATACTCGGTGTCATGGTCGCCGTGCGCTTAAGATCGTAATATACGAGTTCGCTCATGATAATTGTCTAAACATAATATGTTAAGTGATGCCATAAATGTATCACGCTTACATCATGATACAAAGCACATTACCCATCAGCCTGGGTAAATTATTGCGAAGTCAATTGTTAACCATACGCTCCTATGGACTGAGACTGTTCATTTGTCATCACACTCACACCTTTACTAAATCACGTTCGATGTCTTCAATGCTTTTGCCCTTAGTTTCCGGCAGTATTTTTGCCATAACCAACATGCCAATAAACGCGATAATGCCGTAGTTTAAGAAGGTATTCGCCGCACCTAAATTCTCAAGCTGCCAAGGAAAAAACTGCTGTATTACGTAGCTTGAAATACTCTGCACGAACGCTGCAACAGGTAAGGCCACGCTGCGCACGTTGTTCGGGAAGATTTCAGAAAATATCACCCACATAACAGGCCCTATCGACATATTAAATGCCGCTAAGAATGCAAAAAGTCCAAACAGAACAAAGAATGCATTGATGCTAATGGTCGAGTTAATAATCGCACCACTGACCAAGGGTAAGTCCTTTTTACTATAAATGCCGGTTAACTCTCGCTTAAGATCAACGTCCGTGGCGTAGGTTTTACCTACTAGCGGTTGCAGTAGTGTCACGTCAATGTCGCTTTGCTGAATTTTTACGATTGCCTCTTGGCTCAACTCATAATGGGCGGACTTAAATCCGTACCAGATAGAGGTATGAGCAATACTGATGAATAGCAACCCGATGAGGGTCAAATTCCGGCGCCCCCATTTTTC
The DNA here is from genome assembly GCF_000014225.1 of Paraglaciecola sp. T6c. Lineage (NCBI taxonomy): Bacteria > Pseudomonadati > Pseudomonadota > Gammaproteobacteria > Alteromonadales > Alteromonadaceae > Paraglaciecola > Paraglaciecola sp. T6c. The sequence goes on along the minus strand of NC_008228.1, from coordinate 1,072,890 downwards.
TACAAAACGAATGGCGACTAAGGTAAAAATAACCGCTACCAAACCGAGAATAACGGTTTGCATAAAGGTGTCTTCTACCGACATACCAATTTGCTCGAATACCGTAGGCGCATAGAACAACACAGCGTTCATACCACTTGCCCCTTGCACAATGGCATACCCAAACGCCACACATAGTACGAGTGTAAAGCGCTTACTGAAAAGTGTTTTCAACTGAGTAATCGGTGTGTTTTTCGACTCTTTGTTCAGGCTATCTTGCACGGCAACAATTAAGCTTTCTATTTGCTCTTTAGGGGCTATTTTTGCAAACGCTTCGCGCGCTTCTTCCAAGTGACCTTTAGCGACCAACCACCGAGGCGAGCGAGGCACAGTTAATAGCAGCAGAAACCAGATGATGTTTGGTACTAGCTCAAAACCGAGCATCAAGCGCCATACGTTTTCGTTGTCTATCCACGCGATAGAGTCCATAGATAAAACAAGGCAATAGTTAGCCAAGAAGGCCATCAAGCTACCTAGTGTGATTAATAGCTGGTTGATAGAGACAAACTTGCCCCGTTTGTCCGCTGGTGCAATTTCACCAATATACATGGCCGACACGGTAATCGAGGCAAACGCCACTCCGCCAATGAAGCGCCCCACCACCAGCATGGTGTAACTCGTGGCAAATGCAGAGAGCAAAGTAGACAAAGAATACGTAAGAGCAATGGCAAGCAAGACCTTACGACGACCAAATTTGTCGCAAAAAGACCCGGTGAACAAAAGCGCTAAAATAACGCCTAAAATAGCCACCCCAACCACGGTGCCCGTTTGCATGCTGCTGAGTTCGAATTGCGAGTTTACAAAACGCAGCGCACCCGAAATATTGGCAGCATCTAAACCGAATACAAAGCCGCCAAAAGCAGCGATGATCGCGAACTTAGTGACATTCCTGTCGACTTCACTGTTGCGCATGTTAAATTCCAACTTGGTTAGTGGTCAGTCGATGCGTATACGATCACAGCTGCACAGTGGCTATAAGCGCGGTGCGTTGACTCACCTGATATTTTTATTATGAAATGTAAGAGACGTTGAAGTTTATCCCTTAATTGCCCTTCGTTTTGGCCTGCGCCGCGCGACATGCACGTACATACCCTTGAGCATTTTCAGTGACTTGCTCCACAGTCATGCCGGCTTTATATAAGCCTGAGCCCAAACCAAAACCACCCGCGCCAACGTCAACAAAGCCACTCATGGTTTCATTTGATACACCGCCTACAGGTAACACGGGTACGTCTTTGGGTAACACGGCCATCATGCCCTTAAGGCCTGCAGCCCCTAGCGTATCAGCCGGGAAGAGCTTTATCCCATCGGCCCCCGCCTCAATGGCGCTAAACGCTTCTGATACCGTGTAAAAACCAGGCACTGAATACAGACCTTTGGCTTTTGCATGGCGTATAACATCGGCGTTAACATTGGGTGAAATAATAATGCGACCACCCACAGCCTGAACTTGGTCAACCTGCGCGCAGCTTAAAACAGTGCCTGCGCCGATAATCAACTCATCACCAAAGACCTCGACTAAGCGCTTAATGCTTTCTAAGGGTTGAGGTGAATTGAGCGGTACCTCAATAATATTAAACCCTTCAGCTTTCAATGCTCTGGCCACTGGGATGACTTCATCTGGGGTGATCCCACGTAAAATAGCAACCAGTGGCAGTGCATTCATGGCGGCTTGTAATGTCATTGAACTCATTGTGCTTCCTTTGAAATTTTTGTTAGCCCGTCGGGTGTATAAGTTTGTGCCCGGCAGTGACGCCGCCTACAATTTACCGGCGACTTTGGCAATATTGAGCATGCCCAAGCAAGATGCAGTTTCAGCATCAACGCAGCGTACATTGAGGGATGTGCTGGCAATTACTCGCTTATAAAGTTTGCTCAGTGCGGGCGCTCCCACAAGGATAATCTGAGTATGAGGCCCCCCTGAATTAGTATTTTCGGCAGTATTGATATCATTGGGTTGATACACACTGAGCATGTCAAACACTTCGGTGCCAATCAGCATTCCTGACAAATAACTGTGCACACCCGAGGCGAGCAAATCGTTATTCAGTACTTTGCTGCGCGCGCTGAATAATTTGTGTAGTAACGAACCTGGTGCGCGGGCGGTTTTTACCCCTTCATCAAAGGCTTCACCATCAAACATCTCGCCGCTATTGGTATTTTCAGGATTAGCAACGTGCTGACACATTTTGCCTAAAATACTATGGGTGTTGAGTAGCGCAAACAATTCCCCTGTCATATAAGTACTGAACTGGGTAATGTGAGAGAGCGCAATGCTATTACTGCTAAGGCCGCTAGCCTCGATAGGTGCCATCGTAACCTGCGCCCATTTAGAATGAGTGCCCGGCAAACACACAAGTGGGGTTGCTTGGACGGCATTTGGATAAGTTGCGCATAGCGCCCCAAAAATTTGCACCTCTTCCCCGCGCATCACGTCGACTTGGCCGAAATTGGACAGTCCTTTTACGCCAGGCACAATATAGGGTTGTCGCTGTCTATCATGGGCTACTGAATTTGCTACCGAGCATAAATTTTTGGCTAAGTCAGCCAGTGTGGCTGGGCAAGCAACATAACCTGCATCCTGCCAACCTTGGGCGCTGCCTACCATGCCCGCCAACATAACGGGTACTGCTTTCTCTCTCAGCCACGGCTGTAATAACCCGCTCAACTCAGGGCCATATTGCCCCGCGCTAAAATTCAACACTCCTTTATCGCTTTGCAGGCGTGCTAATACCTCACCCATGCCATCAATAAGATAAGCGCGTAAGTTAGAGCTGCCCCAATCAACGCAAATCAAGACTGCTCGATTAAAGTCAATCATTGGGGTTAATACCCTACTGAGTATTTTTTAATGAAGTCGAGGTTTGGCTCAATCCCAAGACCCGGGCCTTTAGGCAATGCAACAAAACCATCATTGCGTTTCACTTGTTCGTTTATCTCTAATGAGTCGACCAATAACTCCTCACGGAAGCGATTAGGGGTCGTGTCATATTCGAGCATAGGTTGGACTGGGTGGGCCGCTCCAGGGAAGTCCGGCAATGCTGCCAACAGATGCATATTAGTGGCAACCGCAACAGCTGACCCCCAAACATGGTTCACAACAGGCACAAAATGAGCTTGAGCCATCGCCAGTACCTTTTGGTAATGGGTAATCCCGCCTAGGCCACACACTTCTGGTTGGAGTATGTCTACGCAGCGATTTTTAATTAAATCTCGGAATCCCCACACAGTGAACTCCCCTTCACCACCGGCAATGTTTACATCAAGGGCCTCGCATAGATCGCGGTAGCCTTGTAAATCTTCTGGTGCAACAGGCTCTTCAAACCAAGCGACGCCTAGACGCTCTAATTCGCGCCCTAAAGGTATTGCTTCACGTGTTGTGTAAGCATGATTGGCATCGACCATTAATGGCACATCTGGCCCAATGGATTTACGCACGGCTTCTACTAAGCGCACGTCTTTTTCCACCCCAAGGCCAATCTTCATTTTCATGGCTTTGAAACCTTTGTCTAAAATAGCGGCGCTTTCAAGCTCAAATCTGTGCTCTAAATCCGGTACGCGCTGTAACATCATGCCATAACCGTAAACACCAATTTTCTCTCTAAAGGCACCACCAAGCAATTGATAAACAGGAACATTATGAATTTTACCTGCGATGTCCCACAACGCGATATCAATGCCTGACAAAGATTGAATAGGCATGCCTTTTTGGCCGTGGTCACGCATCAAGTTATAAGCTTTGTGCCAGATCACTTCGCGATCTAGTGGATTCATGCCCAATATCATCGGCTGAATCACTTTCTCAACAATGGTTTTATTGGCTAGCGCAATATTGCCGCCGCCAAAACACTCCCCCCAACCTGTCACGCCAATATCCGTGCGGATCTCGACTAGGTGCGTCGTGCGCTTAAAATAATATTGCTGGGAATACCCTAATTCTTCGTCTAAGTCGTACTGTAAAACGTGGCTAATAACTTGAGTAATTTTCATTATGCTTGTCCTTTGCCTAACGCAGTAGAGATGCGCTTAACGGTGAAATATTCTTCTAGTGAAAGATGTGAGCAGTCAACGCCCACGCCGGATTGCTTTACACCGCAATGGGGCAAGTGAATAGCATATTTAACGCCATTAACATGCACCTCACCAAAGCGTAAACGCTTGGCAATACGCTGCGCGCGCTCTTCGTTTGCAGTAAAAATGAAGGACGATAAACCTGCGTCTGTGTCATTGGCATCTTTGACCACTTGCGCCTCTTCATCAAAGGTCAGTATGCTGATCACAGGTCCGAAGACTTCTTCGCGATAGATGTTGGCATCTCGTGTCACACCTTTAAGCACGGTAGGGGCATAAAACGCGCCCTTAGGTAAATGCGCCGGGCGGCCTGAGCCGATAAGCACTTCAGCACCTTTTGCCACCGCATCGTTGACTAAAGCGTCAATGCGTTGCCATGCTTGCTGATCAATTACCGGGCCCATATCGATAGCGTCATTACGGTCGAAGCCAACCTTTACCGCTTGGGTGCGAGCCAATACTTTTTGATAGAATATTTCAGCCACATCACGGTGCACAAAAACCCGATTCGGCGCGACACAAATTTGACCTGCGTTCTCAAACTTCAATCCACAGACAATATCAGCGGCTAAATCTACATCTGCATCGTCAAAAATAAGAACGGGTGCATTGCCCCCTAGTTCCATGGAATAACGCTTGATTGATGTTGCCCCTTGCTGCATCACATGCTTACCGGTTTCAGTAGAGCCAATAAGGGTAAGTAAGGCCGGAATGGGTGAAGATGAAATCGCATCACCAATTTCTTGATCAGGCCCACAAACGATGTTCACCACACCTGCAGGCAAGCCTATTTGTTGGCAAATTTCCCCAACCGCGAGGGCGGAAAGGGGTGTTTTTAGAGACGGTTTAACCACGATGGGGCAACCAGAAGCGAGCGCTGGGCCTAACTTATAGGCTAAATTCAACAGGGGGAAATTCCACGCTAAAAAGGCCGCGACCACACCAACCGACTCTCGCACGAGCACATGGGAATGAGTGCCTTCTTTGTCTTCTAAAGTTTCAGCCGCTTGCTTTTGAATGTCGCTAGCGAAAAAGTCCAGGCTGTCTAACAGCATTTCAAAATCGCCTTGGGTACTCGCCCAGCTCTTACCCATTTCAAGGTGAATACACTCCCGTAGGTGAGTTTCGTTTTCTTTAAGCGCGGTCTTTAACTTCATCATCCATTCAACGCGCTCGCTAATAGATGTACTTGACCAACTGTCGTAGGCAGCATCAGCTGCTTCTAGTGCCTTTAGCGCAAGAGCCCCATCAGCAACGCTAACCTCGGCGACGACTTTATCGTTAGCGGGGTTAATAATAGAGACCGATGCATGACCGCTGTGCAAGGTGCCATTGATGTACATTTGTTTAGTAAGAGTCATGTCCGTCCCTTAATGCGAATAACGAAATGGATTAAAGCGTATGAACACATTTAAACATATGATGTTTAAATTAACAATATGTATTGGTGACGAAATTGTTAACTAAATTTGCAGTGTAATGGAGGAATTGTGGGTATCTGGCGAATAATAAATATAAAGAGGCAACATGCACATAAATGATGGCGTGCACTCGGGTGGGGCAAAGAAAGAAAAACAGCGGAAACGGGTGGGCTAATGGGTCCAGGCTTTAAGGACTAAGAGATAAGGGCTAGGGCTAAGGGCTTAACAAGAATAACCAGAGTAAAAAGTAACACGCTGGGTATCTTTTCATTGTATTAGTGTGGTGCCTAACCCCCTAACAAGAAAAATGCTGACTGTTGTAAAGTCAGCATTGCTCTGGCCATTATTGTGTTTTTATTCTAAGCGTTTTGGTACGCGGTACTTGTCCATGCGATTTAAATCGTATTCCTCAAACTGGCGCTTAAGCAACCATAATGGGCGCTCTAGTGTCATTTCCCAACTGAAGAAATCTTTGTACATTTGCTTAACACGCTCAGGCTCTTGGGCGGCTAAGTTATGTTGTTCACCAATGTCATTAGCAAGGTTATACAATTCTGCAGGACGGTCTGGGAAGCGCAATAACTTCCAATCTCCTTGGCGAATAGCTGCGCGAGTTTCTTTTTTCCAGTACATGCTCTCGTGAGGTGCCTTGTTATTTTGGCCTGTTATATAAGGCATCAAATCCACGCCATCCAATTCAGACATCACCTCTTCACCGCCACCCGCTTTAAAGAATGTGGGTAATAAGTCGAGCGTACTGACGGGTTTATCGTATACCTTTCCAGCAGCTAGCTTAGCAGGCCATTTAACCAGAAAAGGCACGCGTATTCCCCCTTCCAAAAAGTTTGATTTAGTCCCTGCTAATGGGTAGTTAGATGAGGCGTTTTTATCCGTAGGGCCGCCATTGTCGTTGCTGAACACCACAAGAGTGTCATCTTCCAAACCCAGCTCCTTGAGTTTGTTTAGCACTGCTCCGCTGGCTCTATCAAGTGCGAGGGTCATGGCTGCAACTTCCTTGCGCTTGCCTTTTAACTGAGGAAACTTCGCTAAATCTTCTGGCGTGGCTTCCATTGGTGTATGCACTGCGTTAAATGATAAGAAAATAAAGAACGGTTTATCAGGCGCTTTTTCAATAAATTGATTGGCTTTCTCGGCTAACACATCGGTCAAATACCCTTCGTGCTCTTGAAATTGATCAATACCGTGTTCAAGTTTTTTGTCAGTAAATACGGCAGATTTGCGCTCAGGGGCATTGACTTCATAGGCCCAGTAGCTGCGATCGCCGCCGCGAAAGCCATAAAATTCGTCGAAGCCACGGTGCATAGGGTGCAATTCATCCGTACCACCTAAGTGCCATTTACCGTAGAACGCCGTGCGATACCCAAGAGATTTCATGTAGTCACCCATAGTGACTTCATCTAACGGGATCCCCATTTCTGCCCCTTTTATAGCAGAGTGCTCACTCATATAACCCGGCACGTTTATTTCTTCGTAACCGAATTTTTGCTGGTAGCGCCCTGTCATGATGCCCGCCCGAGATGGGCCGCAAGTAGAGTCCGACACATAACCTTGGGTAAATCTAACACCTTCGCTAGCAAGCTGATCCAAATTGGGTGTTTTCATTGTTTCGCTGCCTTGAAAACCAAAGTCAGCATACCCTGCATCATCGGAAAACAGAAAAACGATATTCGGTTGCTTGGCGTAACTTAACGAAGTGCACGCCACACTGATAGAAAGCGCTGCTACAACGCGATGAAAAACTGATTTCATAATGTAAACCCCAATAAGGTAAGTCATCTTAAAAGCGCCATTCGCGCTAGTGTTTAGTCGACGCTTTCGTCAACCGTGTGTTGCAACCGCTCGCTGGCATCACGCAGTAATCGGTCGGTTAATTGTTCAGCCTTAGTGCCATCTCGGTTAGCAATGGCTTGGAAAACTTCAAAGTGAAAAGGCAGCGATGTGCCGTTCTCGATGGGATCTTTATTGGTGACGCGAATACTGACCAATAAAGCCGAATAAATGACACCTTCAATGTCTTGCAAAAATTCATTGTGCGCCGCGAGCAATATGGCGCGGTGAAACATTGCATCGGCTTTGATGAACTTAGTGACTGACAGCTCATCAGCTTGTTGATACTCGTATTTAACCATGTCTTGATATGCCGCTTCGATATTGGCTATGTCGGTATCCGTCGCGCGCTCTGCCGCCCATCGTGCAGCCTTGGGCTCAAATGCTAATCGAATTTCCATCAGTTGTTTTAAAAAGCCTGGTGCTGGCGGCGCTGATAGGTGCCATGCTAAAACATCATCATCTAGCATTAACCAGCGGTTTCGAGAATTAACCTTGGTACCTATGCCTCGCCTTACTTCAAGTAAGCCCTTACTAACCAATATTTTCACCGCATCTCGTATTACGACTCGACTGACCTGATAGCGCTCTGATAATGCGTTTTCATCGTCAATCAAAGTGCCTGGTTCAAATTTCCCAGCAACAATACGTCTACCAAGCTCACGAGCAACCTGCACAGACATGCTGTGAGATATCGTTCCGGCTTGCTTTAAATCATAAAAAGTCATTTCATTCATAGATTAAATATAAACATATGATGTTTATATTTCAAGTGAATTCTGTATTTATAATATTTAGCGTTTAGTAAGGTGCTGACGTTCATCACGGTTGAACAAAACCAGTGAAATATTGGAAGCTAGATTGCAGTAACCCTTCTCGCCTAATCACGTCTCGCACGAAGCCTGCAAGCTACCTTGCACTTGTTTGATGCTGTCGAAGCATCAATAGCGGCGAGACTTATCTGTCACACTTGAACTGATAGCCCGCAGTATCGGAATTGCTCGTTTTATTCAATTAATACACCCCATTTACACCGAGCGTGGTATTTCTATTGCACATTTTGTTTATATTGGCAGGTACATTTACACGAGCCCTTCGCCACAGGCCTTAATCGACAAGCTGTTACAAGACGAAATAAGCCCTTCACAACTTAGGTGCATTCAAAACATAAAATGACTCTACTTTTTGCTTGAGTGCGTCACTAAGCGATAGCCTTGAAAGCTGCCAAAAAGCGCCCCTAGCGATTAAAAAGTCTGGGTGTTTTAGCATATCGCTGTAATGTTGCTTCACATTTTCACTGAGTAAGCCTTGCCGCTTTACCAGTTCAAATACCATGTTCACATTCTCGTAAACTCGCCACTGTGATGCACTTTCCACTAAACGGTCAGCCCATTTTTGTTCGAGCGTGCCTTCGTGCTTGACCGAGAATTCGGTCACTGATGCCAGTACTGCTCGCCCGAGCTTGTCGTTGGGCGCAAATCTATCCTTGGCTTGTAATTGCTTAATGTTGTCTAAGCCTAGAAGCTCAGCCATCGCATTGTAATAATCCTTGTAGGGGAGGGTTTCTAAGTATTTAAGGGCTGGTCCAATCAAAGCTGGGGTCTGTCGCTTTAACAGTGTAACCACTAAGTGCCGGGTATCAGCATCGGCTACCGATAATCGCGTTAACTGCTCTAGCGCAAACTCGCGAGAGCGGATAGCCTCGCTTCGCCTCATCCTGCGCTCTTGCTGCTCAGCTACAGCATTGTTACTGCGCAATAGCGCTTTTAGTTTCGAGGTGCCCATTGCATCGCCAACAATGTCCCGTATCAGTTTACCAATAGGCCCATTGGCATAGTGCCACAAGGTGTAGCATGTCCATATCGCCCCTTCAATATAATCAGACTTGCGGATAATCACAGTAGCACCTGTCATTGCATCCGCCCCATTGCCCCCTGATTGCTTGCGTACCAATTCGTCCTTGTGTAACTCACTGAGTCCAGAGTGCCTATTGGCTAAAATCTGTTGTAATTTAGGGTAGTCTTGTGGTGCGAAATCCAGGCCATCGCCTTTTTCTAATGTCACGCCTTCTTTGAGCGTGAAGTGACTAAAAAAGCCCTGTTCATTCCAAAAGAGACGCACAGGATCCACTCGGCATACATCATCACCACAAAAGACCGAACGCACATCCAGGTAGAATTGCCAGTGCACTGATTCATCACCTTTTGATTCAACCACTTGTTGATATAACACCCCCGTTTCAGGTAGAGGCGATTTGCTGGCCTTGTGCGAAAACGTGATGTGATGTGAGATGGTATCTGCCTTGTCTGGCCCAGAGCACGCCCAAAGCAAAACACTCGGCGCAAGCAACAAAAGCCTGCAACACGACCCAGAAAAACCTAATCGTGATGTACCTAGCGTCCCTAGCATTAGGAGTACGCTCTCACCTCAAATAACTTAGCGGTCGATTTACCGTAAGTTTCACTCAAACTGATACGCAAAGCAGTTACATCACGCTGTGAAAATTGACTGCGGATCAATCGGCTGCGATTATCATTTACACTAGACAATGTTTGCCATTGGCCTTTAATACGCGCTTCAATTGCAAGTGATTTCATCATTTCTGGTGGCACACCATTGAAGAACAGTTCGTCGTTCTTTGAATCTTTGCGCATCATGATATTGCGCTTCACATTGGTATCGCATTTAATTTCTACTGAGGAAATACTCACCGGCTCTTCCCACTCAAACTGCACAAAGGCAGGCAGCGACTCTGATTGCCAATGATGTACTGTGCTATCTATATCTCGAGACATCCCGTCGACCAGTAGTTTTGCGTCACCGGTGCGTGTTGACGAGGCAAATATAGCGTTAGCTCTTCTGGCTAAATCCAGCGGATCGCTCGCTGGACGTTTAGGAATGAACATATCATCGCGCAATAAGGCTTCTTGCAATGTGTTGATATGCTGTTGAGCTAGCTGTCTCGGCGTTATTCCCTTTTGTAGACACAGGTAAGCAGCGGTCCCCACGGCTTGGCCCATTAGCGCGCAGGTAGCCATGATGCGTGATGATGCCAACGCAATGTGAGTTTGACTGACATTTCGACCTGCAAATAGCAGGTTAGGGATATTCTTTGAATACAAACTGCGAAACGGTATTTGATACACCTCATCAAAGTGGGCATGAAAGGTAGTCGGTGCTAATGCTGTGTTTTCAATTCCTCCAGGGTTGTGCTCATCGATCCCCCAGCCCCCAAATGCCACGGCGTCAGCAAAGTGTTTATAGCCCGTTAAGTCTCGCTCAGAATGAATGTAATCGCCGATAAAACGTCGTGACTCGCGTCTTGATGGTAAGGAGCCTACCCAGTCTAAGGCGAGGTTCTCAGATTCTGGAAACTTTCCTGAATTTTTTATGTAATCCCAGACACCATGCAAATACCCCATGAGTTTGTGGCGGTTGATTTCCTGATCGCCAATAATATCCTCGTCACTTCCGACTTCTACCCACCATATACCTTCGTGATAGGCATTAAACTTGCGTCTTTCATGGGCATTTTCCGCATCGTATTTCAGTGCGTAAGACGGGGGTTTGTAAGGCATAGGTCGGCCCATATCTTTGGCTGACATCAATAAGGTCGCGCCCATTTGCCAACCGTCAGGCTCATCAGGTGCAAAGGTTTCATTAAATTCGGCCTTCCCTTCTCTACCGGTGCGATATTCAGCACCCGCGCTTGCTGCGAGTAGCCCATCCCCCGAGCAATCGATAAAAAGCGGCGCCTGAATGATAATTTCTTTTTCTGTGGTTAACTGCCAGCAGCGTGCCGCAGCGACTTTGTCACCATCCATTATTGCTTCGATGGCCTGCGTATTTAGCATCAACTCGATATTCGGCTCTCGTACGACAAAGTCGTAGAGCACGTGGTCCCAAACGGGAAACGATTCCTGTGCATTTTCAAAACGGTTGTGCAGTAACATTTCTTCGATAATCCCCGTTTCTCGCTCGGCCAATCCAGTTTTAAGGCGATTGACGCCGTTAAGGTGCACACGCATTTCACTGGATGCATTGCCTCCTAAGACGGGGCGGTCTTGGACTAAAACCGTTTTTGCTCCCTTTCGAGCTGCGGCAACTGCGGCGCAAATACCTGCCGCCCCACCACCAATAACCGCAACGTCGACGTTCAGCTCCGATCGGCGCTGCGGCTGCTGATGCTTCTTACCGGTTCCTAACTGATACCAATCGTCTGCGTGGCGGTCGCTTATTCCAAAAGGCAAGGGCTTTGCCTGACTGCTCAAAGGTGCTAATCCAGCGGCCACTAAGCTGGCCGAGCCCATTTTAAAAAATGCTCGTCTTTTCATCGTGTTTGTCCTGCGATTGAGGGTTCTCTTAATGACGCTTTACTGATTTGCCAACCCGCATAGAGTTGTTTGAGTAGTTTGGCCACTTGTTTTGGGTGTTGTTTGGCAACATTGATGCTTTCGTTAGGATCATGTTGATGATCATACAACTCTAAGTACAAAGGACGGCTATTCTTAGCTAAACGGGTATCTTGCCAAGCCACCAGCCGATATCGCTCGGTACGTATAGCATTGCCCATCAAGTGTTGTTCAAATAGTTCTCGATCCCATTTGTCTTTTTGTTGGTCTTTGATGCGCTGTTCAACTCGTTTAATAAGCGGCCCGAAGTAAGTTTCCCGCATACCAGAACGCAGCGGATAAGCCCCCCATTCTCTCAATGCTGGCGTAGGAAATTGACTAAACACAGCCGGTTTCCAAGAGTGAGCAGGATTGGTCAAAAGCGGCACCATGCTTTGCCCTTCCCATTGGGGTAAGTTATTCAAGCCTGCAAGTGCTGACAACGTCGGATAAATATCGACCAGTTCGACCAGAGCATCTGTTTTTTGCCCTTGAATGTCTTTTTTCATATCTGGCGTGGCAATAATAAGCGGAACTCGGGTGGCTATATCGTAGTTCGTGGCTTTGCCCCAGATACCCATTTCGCCTAAGTGCCAGCCATGGTCACTCCACACGATCACGATGGTATTATCTAAGATCCCTTGCTCTTCAAGGGCTGCAAGCATTTTCCCAATCTGCGCGTCCACATAACTGATGTTGGCTAAATAAGCATGCTTGAGTGTGCGCGCTAGAGTCGGTGCTATAGGCCCTTTTTTGGGAATATTGGAAAAAGTGCGAAGTTCAAAAGATGCGTGTAAACCCATTGCTGCGCCATCAATAGGCGCTGTGTCGTTCTCAGCTAGAGTAATGTCATCTGGGTTATAAAGGTCCCAATATTTTTGCGGCGCGATCCATGGCAAGTGCGGCTTCATCATCCCAAATCCGATAAACAAAGGCTTATCACGATTATTCAACTGCTCTTTCATCGTAGCAATGGCAAGCTCGGTGTTATAACCGTCGTGGTAGGCCGTATCTGGCACGTCTGCAGATTCATATGCTGGCCCACTACCTAAGCCAAATTTAGCTTGTTCACCGTACTTGGCGAACATAGCCTTACGGTTATCTTGCTGAATTTTTTGGTTGGCTTTTAATGCATAACGTTTGGGTTTTGCTAACCCAGGAGGTAGCTTGTGATAAGCGGGCTCAACATTCCAAGACAGTGCTTCGTCTTTGTCGGTGTGATGGAAGATTTTACCCACGTAAAATGCTTCATAACCATTGTTAGCAAAATGCTGAGGCAGGGTAACCACGTCCTCAAGTTTATGTCTGAACAATTGATAATTATGATGTACATCAAGTGAATCAGGTCGAATGCCTGTTAATATGCTGGCGCGAGATGGCCCACATATCGCTTGCTGTGCATGAGCTTGATTAAACTGTACGCCGCGCTTCGCCAAAGCATCTAAATTGGGTGTTATGGCAATATCAGAACCGTAACTGCCCAGCTCAGGGCGCAAGTCATCAATCGAGATAAATAATACATTTGGCTTTTTAGTTGGTGCAGCTTTGCTAGCAGCTACGGCAGTGTTCTTTGGTACATCAGCAAGCACAGGTGAACAACCAGCCAAGATCAGTAACATTATTAAATATTTACGCATATCAGGTACCTTTTTACGTTACAAGCATGGTTCTGTGCCTGCAGCATTTTGAGTTTCAAGCTGGAATTAACATTGACCAAAACACATGCTCGTCAGTGGTAAACCACTTAACCTATAAGGCCACAATCGCTAGTAATACTGGCGATAAACGCACGGCTCTAGCGTTTAGCGCTTACCAATGGTGTGAACTGTGTCACTTGTTACATGCTGCTGAGTGAATACTTCGCCATTACTCCAACGCACAGTCACCTTATCAACGCTGGTGCATTGGCCTAGACCAAAGTGCAATGTAGAAGGCAGTGACTGGGTGTATGGCGCTGCGCTGTCGGCAAAACGTTGGGTTTGAGTAATGCCGCAAGCATTCATAGTCACTAAAGCATCACGTGACGAAGCACCGCCTTGCGGTGAATCACCTAGGCTTATTTTTAGATAATGTGTAGCTCTGTCATTGCTAGCGCCCTTGTCTTTGAACATATGCCATTTCCCGCGCTCGTTGGCATAGACCAAGTCAAGTTTGCCGTCCAAATCAAAATCAATTACATCGGCGCCAGAGCCTGTTGCACCTAGTTCTGGTGAAGTAACACCATGATTGGAGTCCGCTTTGAACGTACCGTCACCTTGATTCAGAAGCACTTTTTGTTGATTAGCCGTTGCCATATTGCCTCGTGTTACCACGAATAAATCCGCAAAACCGTTGTTGTCGAAATCACCAACGGCCACCCCGGTATTGTTGACGTTATCTAGCAGATTTGCTTTATCGGTTATATCAACAAAATGGCCGCTTTGGTTTTCAAGGAGTATATCGTTAGGACCATTAGCAAGTTCCTTAGATGTGTAATGTTTAACGTTTTTGATAACGCCGGTAGTTGGCGGGTTGGTTGTGCCAGCAATGCGCCATGTATCATTGCCTATGTACCCAATATAAATGCCTTTCTTGGTCGGTTTGTCTGGCCAGCCCAGCGCCAAGCTGCTCACAAGACGAATGTTCTGCCCCCCATGAAATTCCCCGGGGAATTGATAAGGGTAACCACTTTCACCGATAAAAACGTCTTGATCTGGATAAGATGTTTGCAGATTTTCTATTTCAAGTACTTCGCCAATAAGTAAATCATCTAATTGAAATTTCCCCCGTTTAGTATAAAACGCCAGTGTCGATGTTTGTGGGTCGTAAAAGGTATCCCCTGAGTTCAGGCCTCTACCTCGGGTGAGGTACAAGTCAAAGTCTCCGTCATTGTCAAAATCAATCTGCGCTATGCCGGTTACATCAGTAATGTCTCTGCCAAGAACACTCTGCGTCACATCTTTAAAACCAAATTTGCCGTTTCCTTGCAGTGCCTTAATCGCACCATTGCCGTATAGCAAAATGTCATTAAGCTGATCTTGATTAAAGTCGGTGATCAGCATTTTTTGCCCGTCCCGGTGGGTGCGAGGTAAATTTCCCACTTGAATCATTTTACCGTCGCCATCATTGCGATATAGGTAGTTTTCACCTTTTGGGCCAGCATACATAGAGGGAAACCCTAGTAGCGCCAAATCAAGATCGCCATCATTGTCTGCATCAAAAAACTTGCTGGTGCGGCCACGCATGTTGCGTAATGGTGGTGAAAACTGCTCACCTTCTGTGATGGTACGATCTCGGCTTATATGAAATAACTTAGCGTTTCGAGCATTAGCCCCTGAGCCGCCACCTCGGGAAATAAGCACATCCATGACACCATCTTTATCGAAGTCCCCTACGCCAATTCCATGCATATCGCCCACGATAAGATCATATCCTTTGCCGAAAACGCCTTTATTGTTCCAATACAACTTGATGCTGTAACCATGGTCGGTCAGCAGTAAATCGTCATAGCCATCTTGGTCTAAATCAGCGATAACCGGGTTATCCCATTTGCGCCTATTCATATCCTCAAGGGAAATAGCATTATCAGCGCTCACAAAGTGCGACTGTTGACCGGCGTGCTTTGCGCTTGTTACGGCAATGTTTGAATTTGATTTGTTCGGCGTTAATTCTGAAGGTGTCTGTGTGGCAGTTTGACAACCTACTATTGCGCTAACCAAAACGCTTAAAGTGGCAATAGCGTAGCCTGAAAAATTAGTTTTCATTTGATGTTAGACCTCGTATTTATCCTGCAAGAAGCTTGTCTTTGAGAATGCCGCGCTGCGGAGGATCGCCGCAGTATGACCAAAAGGGTAAAGGGAGATTTAGGCGGTGCTTGAGCTGCATTCAAGCACTGCCTAATTGATTAAGGATTAATGCCCTTTTTTGCTATTGCTGCGTGTGTTGTCTCCAACCTGAAACGTTTGGTCGAAACGTGGCATGGCTTTTAAACGCCACTGGGCACCTTCAGCGGACTGATGAAACCACTTAGGTTGTTGGTTGTTCCATGACCAAGATTCCATGGACGACACCATGTCACGCAAGATGTCAGGGTGCTGGGCGCTAATGTCATTATCTTCTGAGATGTCTTGGGCAATGTTGTACAACTTCCAATCATCGTTATGATTTTTGACCGCTTTGAATTGGTTGCGTCTGGCTGCGGCGTCGCTGTATCCATTGCGATGACGAAGGACGTAAATAAACTCATCTTTGTGAGGCGCGGTATTCGCTTGAATATCAGCCCAGATGTCTTTGCCATCGAGCTTTTTATCCTCTGGTAATACTGCACCGCCTAGCCCTGCAAAGGTTGGGTATAAGTCTAACGCCAGAACAGGGTGAGAAAAACGGCTGCCCGCTTTCATATGTTTTGGCCAGTGCACCAACATAGGTGTTCTAAAGCCACCTTCTTGTACACTGCCCTTACCTTCTTTGAGCGGGTAATTGTTAGCGCCTTGACCTAACTTGCCCCCGTTATCACTCGTAAAAACGATAACCGTATTGTCGAATTGCCCGTTCTTTTTAAGCTGCTCGACAATTCGGCCCACGCCTCTGTCTACCGCATACACCATACCTGCATAGGTGCGGCGCTTTTTGTCTTTGATTTGGCTGAACATAGCCATGTCTTCTTCTTTGGCTTGCAGTGGCACATGAGGGGCGTTATAGGCAAGGTACAAAAAGAACGGCTTTTTCTTAGCTGCTGCTTTATCCACGAAGTTGACTGCTTCGCGGCTTAAACCGTCAGTAATGTACTCGGTTTCTCTCACTTCTTTGCCGTTGTGCTCAAGGGGCGTGAGGTACATGTTTATATTGGTCATGCCTTGGGCAACACGTTTATTGTAAGCCGCTTCAAATTGCTCAGGAAAGTAGTTATGCCCGCCGCCTAAAAAGCCATAAAATTCATCAAACCCGTGTTTGTTAGGGTGATATTCAGAGGCTTCACCTAAATGCCATTTCCCCATGGCGCCAGTGAAATAGCCGGCACTTTTCATAGTTTGTGCAATGAAAAGTTCATCAGCTGACACCCCAACATTGGAATTGTCTTCGGGCAAATTAAATTGGGCACCTATTTTATGCGGGTAACGTCCGGTCATAATAGCGGCGCGGCTTGGTCCACAAAAAGGATGAGCAACATATGCGGCATCAAAGGTCATACCGTTTTTGGCCAGTCCGTCCAAATTCGGGGTTTTGATATCGGTAGAGCCGTTAAACCCCACATCGTTGTAGCCTAAATCATCTGCTAACACGAAAAGAATATTGGGTTTTTCGTTTGATTCATCTGCTTTACTTTGCCCAGCATCAGCGGCGCTTGCATTGCCAACTGATATAGCAATGAGAGTACCCCAAAGCAGTGTGCTCACTTTTTTATTAAAGGTCATTCTGTTGTCCTTACACAAAACTTATCTATACGGCCCAGCCTGCTCTTGAAATGGGCTGGGCTCATTCAATCAAAATTAGTCAACGTTATAGGCTTGGCTAGTGCCCTCTTTGCTTCGATAGCCCGCGACTTGATAGCGGAACTTTTCTATTGATGGGTCTTTGATACGCACGAGCTCGTCTTCCATCAGTTGCACCATATGGCGTAGCTGCTTAGTGTATTTTTTGTCTTTGATGAGGTTGTTGACTTCGATGGGATCATTTTTCAGATCGTACAATTCGTCACGGTTATCACCTGGGTTCCAAACGAATTTCATCTCTGGGGTACGCAAAGCGCGAATGCCGAACCAGCCGCCGTTGTACCATTCATAAGCATATAACGCTTGATCGACTCTGCCTTTATCAGCAATGTCGCCTTGCTCCATCAAATTCACTAAACTTCTGCCGTCCACGTCTCCGTCAGGCTCCAGTGACATCATTTCGCTAATTGTCGGCGCAATGTCGAGCATTGAAACTTGCTTGTTAACAATTCTAGGCTCTACATTTGGCGCGCGAATGATTAAAGGCATGCGCATCAATTCGTCGTAAGCATAAGGGCCTTTATCGTACAGATTATGCTCTCCCAACATGCTTCCCTGATCGCCTAGCACGATAATCGTTAAGTCATCGTACATGCCCACGTCTTTGGCCGTTTTGATGATATCCCCAACCGCATGGTCGATCATGGCAATGGCACCGTAATAAAAGGTGCGTGACTTGCGCCAATCCATATCCGTCATATGGCCCACATCATGCCAAGGCCACCAATCTTCATCTTGAGCCATCGGCTTAAACTGACGTTTCACAGCGTGATTAGCGGGTAATTTAACTGTTTTCGGATCGAACATACTGGCGTATGGCTCTGGTACTCGATAAGGAGGATGCGGCTGTTCGAAGCTGATGACGCCAAAGAATGGTTCATCCATTTTGGCCGCTTCACGTAGCATTTTTTGCCCCATATCCACGTTTTCAGCGGTATGGCTTGTTTCGTATGTACCAGGCAAGGTTTGGTAATATTCGTGCTTCTCGCCATTTTCGTCCCGCTCGCCGCGATTGTATTGCGCCATTTTGGCTTGTTTTTCATAAGGCACGTAGGGGCGAGAATGACGGGCCTGAGAATGTTCTTTGCCCCACATAAAATCAGCACCTCGTAGCGCTGGGCCTTGGGGGCCAAGGTGCCACTTGCCCACATATCCTACGTGGTATCCGGTGTCTGCAGCACGGCGTATCACGCCTCCTTCTTCTTCACTTAGTTCATCCACATGAGAATGGTACAAACCTACGTTATCATCTAGGCCGGTTTTATGTCCCCAACGCCCTGTAAACAACGCAGCACGTGAAGGTGAACACAAGCCAGTGGTTGTCATGGCATTATCAAAGCGGGTGCCGTCGTTGGCTAGGGCATCAATGTTAGGGGTAGGAACTGGACCGCCACGATACGAGAATGTATCAAAACGCATGTCGTCAAACATAAGAACCAATACGTTTGGTTGTTTGGTTTGCACAGTTTCTTGCTCTGGTTCATTGGCAGCTAAGCTACTGTGACAAAGCAAGGCAGTTGCCATGCCCGCGATAAAAAACGTTAACTTCATTATGTTTTCCTTACTCTGGAATTGCTAATAACTAACCTTCTACCTAATGCGCTTAATTGCTAAGTAATGGATGAACAAGGTCAGTGTTCTGTCGTTACTCTGGGAAGAAGCGTGTTGCTGTCGCTGAAAAATCGGCTCTGTCATTTGTCACTGAGCCTGGCAAGCGGTGATGCTGCACTCGAGTGATAATCGGTAACCTAGTGTAAGAATCCGGGTTCATTATCTTTCGCCTTAATATGCCGTCCTAGCAGATCATCTAAATGCCTTATATGCATCTAATGTCGCGCAAAATCTCCGAAGATAGCGTTTAATGACTGCGACTCATCTCATTAACCTAGCCGAAGAACATCTACCGTCGTCTATGTCTTCCCAGTAATCTAAACATATGATGTTTGCACTTGCAATATCTTTTGTTGCGCATTTGTAAATTGTTGAAACAGTGGTAGAGCAAATGAATTGACTCAACTCAAGCTACTTCTTATTTACATTTTCACCCAAACGCTTCGCCAAATTCCCCACAGCATTTTCTAATCAAGTTGTAGCAGAATGCTTAAACGTCTTATGCTGGCGCTTGCTGCTAGGTTTTATTTCCCTGAGCAGTGATTCAAGCATTACAGTTGCAGGACAATCCTATTCAACAAGGACGTGTTATGTCGTGATTGTTCCCACTTTTTAAGCTCCTAATGCTAGTACAAAGAAATTTTTAGCATGGAATGTTGCTAGCTAACTAGATGATTCATCCCTTCGCTAAAAACGAATAACTTCGACCTATTCATTCCTTATCCCATTGATATAAGTTCTTATTTTAGTGCTCACCATAGAGAACTTAGGGATTGATAAACCCCGAACGTTTGAACTAATGTTACGTAAAAGTTAAAAAACATATTGCGGATGCAAACATCATATGTTTATATTTGTATGAGATTTGTAACTGCTTGTATCAAATAGTTTGAAGTTGGCGTGGATGGCAGAGGCTCAGTCATTGAAACATCACTCCATATGTTTGAGTTACAAAACGCGCTGAAAGTAGCATGCGTTAACGAATGAACACTGCACCTAATGACGCAAGTACACGACACATGATTGCGCAGATGAAATGTTCAATTTAGAAGGCAACGCACACACTTTCCTTTTAAACACGCATGTAAATATTTAAAAAGAACGCGGGAAATATCATGAGAACACATTTTAGATTAAACGCTTTATCACTGGCGGTTATGACAACTTTTCTGAGCACACATACTGTCGCTCAAGAGTCCGAGCAACCACCAGCAGAGCCTGTCCAGTCAAAACTCGCTTCAGAAGAAGATATAGAAGTCATTGATGTGACGGGTTTTCGTAGCAGTTTGATGAAATCAATGAATGCTAAGCGATTCTCTGACACTGTCAGTGACTCAATTCACGCAGAAGATGTGGGTAAATCTACCGACCAAAACATTGCGGACGCGTTATCCCGCGTGACTGGTGTCACAGTACAAGAAGAGGCTGGCGAAGGAACACGTATTTCAGTACGCGGTGCTGGCCCATCACTAAACCAGATTTCTATCAACGGTGTGGCGTTAACTGGCGGCATTAGCAATGACGGTTCCAACAACAATGCAACCAATAACAACAGTGTTGATTTAAGTTCTTTCTCATCAGATATTTTGTCCTCAATTGACGTGGTAAAAACTGCGGCCGCCGATCAAGATGAGGGCTCCCTTGGTGCAAACATCGTACTTCGAACCGTCAGACCATTAAACCTGAAAAAGCCCAGACGTTCATTCACCATTGAAGGGCGTTATAACGAGTTCGCTGACGACAACGATTTCAGAATTAACGGTAGCTTCGCTGACAAGTACTTCGATGAAAAATTGGGATTTATCATTACTGCCTCCAGAGACGTTCAAAACACGCGGCAGGACAGAATTTCAACGGACTTTGAAACTGGTGCAATTCCAATAAATGACTTAAATGA
Source organism: Paraglaciecola sp. T6c (assembly GCF_000014225.1). Classification (NCBI taxonomy): domain Bacteria; kingdom Pseudomonadati; phylum Pseudomonadota; class Gammaproteobacteria; order Alteromonadales; family Alteromonadaceae; genus Paraglaciecola; species Paraglaciecola sp. T6c. Next base: position 1,052,141 of record NC_008228.1, on the reverse strand, counting down.
CGGTGGGCGTACCGCAACCGATTTAGCTACAGGTCAGCCTATTCGCGTATTGGGTTATCAACGCGACGATCAAGGAAACGTATTACGAGATGATAGCGGACAAGCGTTAGTCAACCCTATTGAGAGCTTGGTTGATTATGACCCAACAACGCAACAGCTGGTTGAAGGCGACCTTTTCGTATTGGCAAGAGACTCAGTCAATTTTGGTCTTAATACGGATAAGCGAGAACGTTTTTCACTGTCAACGGGGGTGCAGTACCGCCCTGACGAAAAAACAGATATTCAATGGGATGTGACATACACCAAACAAGATATTCTGCAAGATAACCATAGCGTAAATATGAATATTTCTCCGTTAGTGTTGATCCACCCAGATGATGATAATACCGCACTCAATGTGGTTGATCTTCGCACCAATACCCTAGAACGTTCAACGAGTCGCTCGATTGGCGGTACCACAAACCGCACAACAGGTCTGCGTGAAATCGAAACAAAGGTCAGCACATTGGATTTCACTCGTCATCTTACGGATAACCTCACTATGAACATAGTGGCCGGATATTCTCAGACCGTTGATGAAACGCCTGATGATGATGAAGAAAATAGATTCCTTTCAATCGGAACAGCTCAATGGGGAACCGCCGGAAGAAATGCCGTAGAAGCCCAGCCGGACGACATACTTGAGCTTGTAGGTTACGACTGCTCAACGGGCTCGACAGCAGACTGTGATTATTTTAGTGGATCAACACTGGCGCAATTTGATGCCTTCGACGGCTCTGTGACGTCGGTAACTAGTCGCTTTAACCCTTTCGATTTAGAACACAATCATTTAGGTCAGTTGTTATTTCGTAAAAACAAGCTGACTGACACCAACAAGTCCGTATTCTTAAACTTTGATTGGGTGCTGGATTACGAACATGTGAGATCCGTTGAATTTGGTGCCAAATGGGCTGACCGCTCACGGGATGTGAATATTGAGAACACCCGTATCACCAATGGCGAAGATCTCATCGATGTTGATGACCCATCCGCACCATTTGAAGTCAGAGGCCTGGCGACCATTCGTGTTGCCGACATCATCAGTGGCGAAGCATTCCCTTATGATAACTTTGGCGAAGACTTGCAGGCGAATCGCAGCAACGCGTTATTTGGTGGATGGCCATTGTTGGATGCAGAAAAAGCCTTAGAACTTGTCGGCGGTAAAAATGCTGGTGAACTTGGGGTTAACCGTTCACGTGCCGGTAGCCGAGAAATTGCAACCGAAACGATGGCAGCCTACGTTAAAACTAACTTCGAGTTTTTCGATGGTAAGCTTACAGGTAATATTGGCGTGCGCTACGTTCGTGACGAATCGGACGCGTCAGGTCTTGGTAGTATCAATTATATTCGCGCCCCGCAAATGCTGGACCCATACGATCTAATCGTTACGCGCGGGCTGGCTAATATGAGTAATCCCGCTTGTCCTGAAGCCGTCATCAGCAACAACGATACACGTTTTACACCAGAGAATGACGACCAGTTGAGAAACTGTTGGGCGTTTGCAGTGACACATGGCTACAACTTTAATAACCAAGCCACCATTCCTTACGATACAGCCACAGGGCAGTTCCTTATCCCTGGCGCAGATGGCCAAGTTGGCCCGGATGTTAACCGTATACTATTCGTAGATGGTTCAGGAAATATCGTTACCAGTAATGAACTGCCAGCACAAATTTACGACCAAAACGGCAACCTTGTTCCCACTAGCGCATCTGAATGGGCAAGATTTAATTCAAACGGTTTGATTTGGCCATTCCTAGACAGAAGCACCGCCTTTACTGGGCCTAATGGCACTGGGCAAGAAGTGCAACAACGGGAAGCACCGGTGTCGGACTCAGGTACTAACGAGGCTTGGCTGCCTAGCTTGTCCCTTAACTATGCGTTGAACGAAGAGACAATATTACGTTTTGCAGCAACAAAAACCATGACTCGCCCGAGCTTCGATTCGTTAAATCCGGGTAACAGTATTCGCGAGCAACAATTCGGAACCGGTAACGGACGCGCAGGCAATACCCAGTTGAAAAACCTAACCTCGACTAACCTCGACTTCTCTTACGAGTGGTATTTCAATGAATCAGGCTTGTTATCCGCGGCACTGTTTTACAAAGATATGCAAGATTTTGAAGAAACCATTATCACGCCGTTCCATTATAAAGATGTACGCGATCAGATAGATTTAGAAAGTGCTGACCTACTACTCGATTTTGATCCCAATCGCACCCCTGGTGACGAAGATAATTGTCATCCATTGCGCTACGCCGCTGGCTTTTTCGATAAGTGGACGATTGAGTGCGATGTGGTCAATGTTGCCACTGTAACTAATGGTGACGGCGCCACGATTAAAGGCATTGAGTTAGGTTACACTCAAAACTACACCATGTTACCAGGGGTATTATCTGCTCTCGGGATAAGCGTTAATTACACCTACCAAGACTCAGAATCAGAAGCACAAGAAATTGGCTCAACAGGTCGTTTCTTGCGCCCACTACCACAGCCGTTTACGCCGAAACATTCTGCCAACATGACCATTTACTGGGAAAAGGACGGCATCCAACTGCGCTTGGCCAATCGCTATACCGATGTGCAAGCGGTTTCAAGGAACAATGGCGGGGCAATATGGCAAGAAGCGAGCTCTCGTCTTGATTTCAGCGGCAGCTACGCCATCAACAAAAATTTTACTGTGACCTTCAATGCGTTGAACTTGACCGACGAAACCATGCGTAATTTTTACACCTCCTCAGGTACGGTTGATGCGACCAATTTGAATTCTCAAGAAGTGGTGTTGGACGAAGGCAATGTTTTTGATGACAGCGGCATAACGACAAACAGAACCGTTGCTCTATTCAAAACTGGGCGTCAATTCCGTATCGGTTTACGCGGCACTTTCTGATACGCCTTATTCAATAACACTTTAAGAACAGGTTGAGCCCGTTGTGCTTGCATACTTCGCTCACATCACGTGCTCGACCTACATAACAGGATTTTGGAGAAGTAAGATGAAAAAACACTTACTAGTAAACAAAGTAACAGCAGCCGTGCTTGCCACGCTTTTAGCCGGCTGTGGCGGCGGTACTGACGAAGGGTACGACCCTGATTTTTCAGCGTCTGAGATTGTGACCTTTGATACGGCGACGCTTAACGCGTCTTTTGAAGAAGAAACCGGTACCCAAGAAGTTGATTTACTGGCTGGGGCCATGGCTGATGGCAAACCACTGGCCGGCAATATCAATGTTTCAGACTTTAACTTCACCGTTGATCAAAACTTTGTCACGCCACAAATAAGAGGTAATGGTTTAGCCAATCAGACCGTGTCACCTTTTTCTGAACAAGACGGCAAGCTCATCATTGATACTGACAAATTTGCTGACCGTCTCAGCACCTGTGACACCACTGATATCATTGGAGGCCCGCGGGATGAGGATGACAATCCAACACCTGACGGCTTCTTAGATACCCCGCCCCAAGTGACTTATACAATCGATTTTGCAGTGGATAACGGCTTTGATTTAGCCCCCGGGGAAGTATTGCCCAGACGCACTTTAATATTGACCATGAATGCAGTGTTCGACGCTGTTGAAAGTGTGACGGCTGAGCCAATTCGCGTATTGATGGGCCAAGAAGCCACTCTTTTTGCCACTGTGCTTCCTGAAAAAGCATGCGATCAGGGCCTAACTTATTCGATAGCCGACCCGTCCATCGCGAGCATAGATGACAACGGCAATATCACTACCATTGAGGCTGGGCAAACCACGGTAACAGTGACCAGCGTCAGTGCGCCTGATAAGTCAATTACAGTAGACCTAGAAGTCTTTTCTGAATTCACCTTAGCAATTTCCAACAGAGACATGGACAGCAATGGGCTGCCAAGTGAAACGAAAGAGGTACCCGCCTGCGTAACCGCAGGATTTAACGTTACCCCTACCCCAGCGTTTGGAGACACCTTAAGCGGTGATTATGCCTACGCGTGGACCTCAAGCAACGACGTAGACTTCCCTGCTACATCTGTTAACTATGGCGAAAGTGGTGTTGGCATGTACTCAGTGGGTGACGCCTCAACCGTTGGCTTTACGTTTGATGCATCCGTTTCTTTAGCGTCTGGCGATACCGGAGCAACCGCTTTTGCCGATGTGATGAGTCAAGATATTACCGCGACTGTGGTCAGAAACCTGATGTGCGAAACCGGCGTATCAGCTCACCCTGCTGGATTCAACACTGACTTTAATCTCGACGGTGCAGGCGCTCCTTGGAAAGGCGGCACTGTTGCTGCTTCTGACGTCAGTCTTTCGGGCAAAGCCTTGGAAATTACTGCTGGCGCCGATGAGGCAACAAAAGTCCTCCAGCAAGTGTTCAACAAACAACGGAATTGGCACAGTGCAACCTATGGCTTAGGCGGAAGCTCTATCGGCCAGACCTACAAATATTCAGTCTGGGTAAAACTACCGGAGCTACCAACACAAGACATCACCCTTAAACATGTCCTGTTAGCGTGGACATATGACGGCGGCCCAAGTGGCCCGGGCTTTGATTTTAGAAGACCTACAGCCGGTATTTTGTCCGCGACACTGCAGAAAACCACCGAATGGCAATTGGTCGAGTTTATCAATGAAGCAACTGGCGATAGAGAATGGTCCGTGCCACCCCAGTGGAATGTCTCCACCGATGTATTCCAATTTTGGGAAGTGTATGGCCTACCAGAAGGCGAGAAAATCCTACTTGACGAATACGCAGTCATGCCAGTGCAATAAAAAGCAACCTAAGCCTTCGATTTAGCAAACTGCATCGCAAAAAATAAACACAAATTAACATGTGCGGCTGATACATCTGGCCGCACAGTAGGAGAACAAATGAAACATCATCTTTTAGGGGCAAGTATTGCTTCAGCACTCATACTTAGTTTAGGTTGCAGCCAATCAACCGAACCTAAACAGGTATTGGAAATAGCGACCGAAAAAGTTGAATCTGTCAGCCCACTTGAGCAACAAGCTAAAGCAAAATTGGACAAGCTCAAAGGTATGATGGACGAAGCACGAAGCAAGAAAATAGACGTTACCCGAGAAGAAACGCTAGTGTGGTTTTCTGAGCAGTTTATCAAATTCGCGAATTGGGATGAAGCGAACCCTAAAGCAATTGAAGCCGCTTTTGGGTACGAACGTTATTACGCTGCCGATAAAGTTGAATTAGCAGCTTCTTTACCTGACTTCGAACGCCAAAAAGTAAACGAAATTTTAGATAAAGGCATAACGGTGCTCGCACAAGTACTACGCGGTGACATAAAACGCCGACCAGTAAACAAGGTTGATTGGCAGGGTACCAAAGCTGGCGACAATATGTTTGTGAGTAATGGGAAACCTATCTTCCCTTACGATTACTTTTCTAAATCGGTTGGCCAACCACTGACCAATACCGACGTGTATAACGACCATTTAGGTGCACTATACCACGGTGGTGAAAACCTCTATCCAGTAGATCATGACCGCGCCATTAACTCCTTTTTATTGAAGGAAGACGGGACCTTTGACGAAGAACTGATGAAGGAACTCACCGATATTCCTGATACGAATATTGGCTTCCTATATTACTGGATCATGGGGATCCCAGAGTGGGTTGAAAAGCAAGAACCTGAAGTACGTAAGGGTCGTTCACTCTTTACCGGATTCGACATAGACAACCCTTTAGCACGTGATTTGTGGGGTAAAATCATCCGTAGAACAGGTGAGCTAACAAAAGGCAAAAAAGTAACAGAGCTGGGCTTTGTGCTGGCTAATGAACCTCATTGGTTTGCAGAAAAAGACTTTTGGACCGCTCGCTTCGACGAGATGACTTCAATTTCCTCCTACACACTCAACAATTTCCGCACTTGGCTAAACGATAAGTACGAAGGCGACTTAGCTCAGCTTAATGCCAATTGGCGAGCCGACTTTGCGAGTTTCGATGATGTGACTATCGACATACCGATAGATCCTGCTTTGCAAGGCCAGCCAATTTGGTTTGACTGGTCACGTTACAACATGGATAGAAGTACTAACTGGTTTGCATTTATGCAAAATCAGTTACATTCAGTTAATCCAGATGCCGACACGCATATTAAAATAATGCCGCGTATGTTTATGGATAATGTTCGCTCAGGTGGCATAGATACCGAAGCATTAGCGGAATTAACCACCATGGTAGGCCATGATGCTAAATCATTTGGCAGCAAGAATATTAGGCCAGGTAAATCCTCAAAATGGATGGAAAAGTACGCTTATTACTGGGGATACGTTGCCATGTTCCACGACTTTATGGAGTCAGTGGCACCAAATAAAATTAATGTTAACTCAGAATCACATTTCTTATCGTCAGGCCAATGGCGCGATTTAGACACTCGCCCAAGCTATGTTCGCAGTGTCTATTGGTTGGCCACATTACTAGGAATGGATGCCAACACCGGTTGGTTTTGGGCGCGGGATCCCGACGGCTCCCCTGAGGACAGATTAGAAGGCGAGTTAGACTTTTTCGATCCAGGTTTGGCTGGTGCCTATGCTGGGTCTAACAACATGCAACCTCAAGTCACCAATGAAGTGACTCAGGTGATGTTTGACTTGAATAGTTTTTCAGAAGAGATCATCGAACTGCGGGAACAACCTCGTCCGCTACGTTTGTTTTACTCTGAAACTACAGCCATCAACACTGATGACTACATGACCAAAGGGTACAAGCTCTATGAAGAGCTGTTTTTTGAAGGCTTACCGTTGGGCTTTGTCACCAAAAATATTATTGAAAAACAAGACAATAGCGCTTGGGATACGGTCATTGTTTACAACAACCCAAATGTGAGTGACGCTGAATTTGCTGCATTACAGTCTTATTTAGAGCAAGGCGGTACCGTCATTCTCGATACTAAAAGCTTGCAATTTAACGAATACGGCCAAATCCGCAAACAGTCACTGAAAGCAAGTAAAGGGAAACTAATCGCACTTGAGGCAGAAGCTGATATTGCAAAAATCAAGCAAGTGGCTCTAGCAGAAATTGCCGACAGCATGCCTGATATTTTGCTAAAAGAAGATAACGGCGAGCCGTTCAAAACGACCACATGGCGCACAATCAAACAGCCTGACGGTAGCTACCTAGTGAATATTCTGAATGTTGGGCGTAATGTCGCCAAGCTTGAATTATCACTGGCAAATGGAAAGCCTGCGATCCTCACCAACATGATGACCAGCAATCCAATAAATAGCCATTTCGAACTTGAGTCAGAAGGCGTATTGCTGCTAAAAGTCTCCCCTCAATAACCGCTATTTCAACACCCCAGTGTGACGAAACCACTACCTTTAACAAAGGTGGTGGTTTCGTTTAGACTGAGAAGGATAAATACACGCAACCTGTGCGAAGCGATAAGGCGTATAGTGCACTTGCCCACCATGCGGCGCAGGAAAAAAATGACTGATTTGTCTCACAGATTAGTTCAACACTGAGGTAAATATATGACACTCGTGAAGCTCATACTCATTGGTACCTTACTCGGAATACTGTCTTCCTGCACTCATCAACGCCCCGTAAAAAGTGGCTGGCATACCCTATTCAATGGGGAGAATTTAGACGGCTGGACAGTAAAAATTCATCATCATGAAGTGGGTGATAATGTGGACGATACCTTTCGTGTTGAAAATGGTTTATTACGTGTCAGTTACGATCAATACGATACCTTTGACAAACAGTTTGGCCATCTATACTTCAATCAACCCTTCAGCAACTTTCACCTAAAGCTGGACTATCACTTCTACGGTGACTTCCTATCTGATGCCCCTCATTACGCTGAGCGAAACAGTGGTCTTATGTATTACAGCCAAGCGCCTGATACGATACTGAAAGAACAAGACTGGCCCATCTCGGTGGAAATGCAGTTTTTAGCTGGCCTAGATGATGGTAAAGCACGGCCAACAGGCAATATGTGCTCCCCAGGCACGGACATCGAATACCAAGGCGCTGTTTACACCGATCACTGCTTGATGTCATCATCACCAACGATTCCGGTGGGTGAATGGGTTAGCGCAGAACTAATAGTCAATAATGGCAATGTGACCCACATCATTAACGGTGACATCGTATTGCAATATACCCGCCCGACGATGGGAGGTAAGTTTGTAAAAGGGTATGACCCTGCAATATGGACACCGAGCGCACCACTACACTCTGGATACATTGCTTTGCAAAGTGAAGGGCATCCCATTGAGTTTAAAAATATCAAAATTAAAGCATTGTAGTGCTGGTGTGGACTGAGTCTTCGGCATTAAATAAAGTAAATACCGGCTCTTGAAAGACAAACAAAGCCACAGCTACCCTCTGCCAGCAGCCTCCTCAAAAAGAGAAAATGTTATCTTTCACTTTTCTCACTAGGTTGATTTAGGAGCGACCCTGGCAACATGTATTAAACTTGCCAATTTAATAAAGGGTTTAATAAGTAGTTGGGCACTGCCTGCTATAAATAACCAGGTGCCATCTTCAACAAGAGATTCACTTAGAAAGAAAAAACTGCCAATCAAAAACCAGACAGCGATCAGTAAATCATTAAAAGCACCTAATGCTTCGTATCGACGCTGTATTACAATGTGTCGCTTACCTAAATCTAAGTCCAACTCAAAACCTTGCTTCATCACCCATCCCCAATTGCACTTTGCTTAAGCCAACGCCAATAAATAATCTCAGATTCAACTTCTAAGCGCACCACTTAGTTTAACTTTATCTGGACAGCCATGTTAAATACAGCCCCCTTAAAATGCACTTAATTGATTCACAGTCGATTGGCACTGCTTGCTCATATGCTATGTGAAGAAGTTTTTAGTCGAAATGAGTGCAACTCAAAGGGATTAAACAGAATTTTGTAAATTTCGGGCAGAGGTTTAGCCATGCTTGGGTAGGGTGAACTGATCTACTCTTTTCAGCTTGTCGCGGGAAACAGTTTTATGCTTGTTTTAACAACTCTTTGGCTTTACCCATCCCTCGCAGTCTCTGATGGTGGGTATGACGCTTGAACATGCTCATCATTTGCTCCGCACCTGCGGCGTAGCAAAAATGCTTTTCGAACTCAGTGGATAGGGTTAGCCACTGCGCCGTGCCTAACCCGAGTCTTTCTAAAATAAGACTTTGCTTATTATCCATATAACCTGTCTTATCATCACGAATGCAGCGGCTTGTGGTATCTATAAGCTCGTAATAATCATTGAGTAAATACGTGAGACCTTTGGGCATTTCTTTACGATAGCAGCCCACAAAGGGCATCAAGGCGCTAGGCTGCGACTGTTGATTTTTAGCCGCGTCGATCCGCTTTTTAATACTGGTGTGACTTGCCGTTTCGGGTTTTTCTGCCATTTTTGCGCGTATAGGATTTAGGTCAACGTATGCCGTACACAGCGGGAAATACAATGACAAATTTATCGGGAATAAAATTTGAACAGCTTTAGCTGGCTTCGAAGAAGTGAACGACATGGATGTTGTGAATAAAATAGGTGTATCGATTAAACTGATTTGGCTTTTTCGCGACTGAGGCATAACCAACAACTTGATCAAATAGAACACCTATCAAGCTTAGTTTAGGAATGAAAATAACTAATTTTAACTTGGGTGTCTTTATAATAGAGAGGTGGTGGATATTTCTCGATTATCTGAAAATCTGCGCTCCGATATGTACTCTGTACTAGTCGGAATTCACAATGCATGGCCGGCTGAAGTGTTAACGCTTCACGCCTTCAAGGTGTGAGTCTTTTCAGATAAGGTCTTAACATCTGAATTGTGCTTGCTGTGATATTCACTGATAAGTCACTAACTTTTCCCTATGCGAACGCTACCGTTTTAATTATTGCTAGCAACAGTGTCATGAAAAGCAGTATTAACGTTATAACTCAGCCTTAAAATCTGGTTGCCAAGGCGTTTTGTTACCCTTCGCTTTTAAGAAGCGCGCACTAGTTTGTTGATACCACTCATGCAGTTTTTTGCGCAACGAAGCGACTCGTTCGGGCGCTTGGTTTGCTAGGTCTATTTGTTCGCCTATGTCATTGGCAAGGTTATACAAATGCACCTTACCGTCTTCGAAGCGCTCAATTAACTTCCAGTTACCCTGACGGATTGCTGCGCCAGGGAATCCCCCCTGATTCGAGTAATGAGGGTAGTGAAAATACAAAGGCCTTCGCATTAGCGCGTCGCGCTTTGCGCCGGGCGAAAAGTACTGATTTAAATCTACTCCATCCAAGTGTTGCTGAGGCAGCAAATCGAGGTGCCCAGCACTGAGTAAGGTGGGATACAAATCAGTAGAGGTCACGGGCTCATTGATCTGTAGGTGCTTGTGTTTCTTCTGGGGTAATTTAACCAATAACGGCACTCTAATTCCCCCTTCGTATAACCAACCTTTGCCGCCACGCAAAGGCAAATTTGAAGTCGGTGAGCCTTCGGCACTTGATAGCCCGCCATTGTCCGAGGTAAACACAACAAGCGTGCTTTCTTCCATACCCGCTTGCTTTAATTTGGCTAATAGTCTGCCTACTTGGGTATCCATTTGTTTGACCATAGCAGCATACGTGGGGTGATTTTGCTTCACCCTCACCTCCCGTTTCTCCGCAGTCGGCCAAACCTGCTCTTCCCTTTGAAACTCGTCGTTATGGGCGTATTGGCGTATTTTTGCTTGATACTCTTGTACGTCTTTGTTCGGCGCAGCTAAAGGCGTATGTACCGTATAAAAAGACAGCATCATAAAAAACGGAACGGTTTGTTTGCTGTATTTATCCACCAAGGATATAGCTTCATTGGTTAAGCGCTGTGTCAAATACTCGCCTTTGGGACCATCCGTTAATCGTGCATTTTTATAGGGTGAAAAGTACCCAGCTGCAGGGTGACCATTTTTAGTACCTGCAATATTGACATCAAAGCCTTGGTTCTCAGGCCACAGATCTTCGGTTTTCCCTAAATGCCACTTACCTAAGAAAGCAGTGTTGTAACCATTTTGTTTGAACGCCTCAGCCAAGGTGATTTCAGACAATGGTAAAGCGTCATTAAACTCAGCGGGAAGAAAGCGCCCTGCCCGTGCGGGTTTATCATTAGCTGGAAACCAATCAGTCGCTTTGCCTCGGGTTGGGTGTTTGCCTGTCAGCAGCGCGAATCTTGAGGGGCTACACACAGGGTTAGCCGCATATCCGTTGGTGAACATAACACTCTGACTAGCAAGCTTATCGATGTTGGGCGTGTCGTAAAAACTATTTTCGTTGTACGCTTTTATATCTGAGTAGCCTAAGTCATCCACTAGAATCAGCAGTACGTTAGGCTTTGTTACAACTTGTGCAGCGCAGGAATTCAGCACACTTTCACAGACAATCAACGTTATGAATAATAGATAACTTAAACGCTGAAGATGGCGACGTTCGAATGTTATAAGCATAAATTCCCCTTATTGATATAGACTACTGCCCAAGTTGTTCTGGCTTTTGCCACACGCGGATGTATTCCACCTCGAAGTCCACGACGCCATCATTTTTCAAATGCTCAGGGCTATTCTTTTCCAAATCCTCTTTACTGTTGGGGTAGCCGTGCCACGGGAAGGTTTCCATGTCTAGCCAGAGGTTTATCGGCTTTGTCGCCACGTAGCCATTGTAGTCTTCGGGGAGTCCTTCGCGGTTCTTCTTAGCCCACGCGGTGACCTGCTCTGCACTGACCGTTGACAGCAACTCGCCGTCGACATAGTACTTAACCCCATTTTCATTCCATTCTACGCCGTATACATGAAAGTCATCGGCCATTCTAAAGCCAAGATCTTTGTGTTCGGTGTAACTCGGCTTACCTCCAACGGGCTTTTCCCAATCTCGGATAGACCACCATAATTCACTGTCCAGGTGGTCTTTTTTGGGATCTTCTCGGCTGTCACCAAAAGACTCAAAAAAATCAAATTCCAACTTAGGTCCCATTGACCAAAAAGCGCTAGTCACTTCAGCATCAGCAGATTTACTTTTGATTTCAATGTAGCCGTACGTAAATGAACGGCGGTTGATTAGGCAAGGAACGGTAATATTTTCATGTTTCATCGGCTCACCAAACACCGGCTTTCTGATTTCATCGGAAAAGGGGAAATCTGGCTCCCAGCGGGCTTCTAGCATTAGCTTTCCGTCTTCCAAGCGATGATTTCGCCCGGAAAATTGCGACGGTGCCCTGCCCTTCCATACCCATTTATCGGGTTTGTCAGGGTGAATATATTGCGGCTTACCGTCTTTAAACTTACCGACAATAAACCAGCGGTCTTCATCGAGTGTGCTGTTATCGAACTCGTCACTCACAGCGGTATTTAATGACCAATTCCCCTTATTATCTGGGTCGGACAATGGCAAAAGCATTTTAGTACTCGCCTGAGAATGAAGCGCAAAAAAAGCGCTGAAAGCGAGCGCCCTAATGACATAAACTTGCTTGATCATATTTACCTTCTTTAATGGTCTATATAGAAATAATTTTTGAGCTTAGTTACAAATATCGCGAGGCTGAATATAAAGCCTGAATCAAAAATTTGACTTACGTGCCTCACACTTTCATAACTAACACCTACTCTTTCGCTTCTAGCTAGAGCGTTCAGCAGTGACTAGTTCGCTTAACGAGGCTAGCCAATACTGAACAACACGTTACTTATTGATGAAATCTGTAGCAGTACTGCCGTTGGGGTTACGCATATCACCGCGATACAAAATCAAGGTATCTTCAGGTAAACCATCAGAAACGATATTCGCTTTAGAGAAATCCACAGGGTAGAAGCCAAATTTAGCGGATTCATTGCCTACTTCTGTTGCAGATAACATGGATAAGGCGAGAACAGGTGCCGTTGGAAATATTTTATACCAACGCGTACCTGACGGATTATCAAAGCTTTCTGGGGTCAATGCGGCTAACTGCTCAGGTGTTTGCTGGCCGATGATCTTCTTCTGCTGTAAATCATTTCGGGTCAGTTGATCGATGTTTTTATCGTTGAGGTTAGCTAAATAACGTCTGTTGGCATCGGTTATCAAGTACGTAATGTTATTGCCCACCTCTGCAACAGGGGCATCAAATACGGTTTGTCTTAGGGTGATATCCCCTTTAATCACTAAATTATTAATACGACCTCGGGTTAGGTCGCGACAACGGGTTTTACAATTGAACGACCCTTTACCGACTAATAAGGCCGTACCGCTGTCTATCGCTTCGATATTTTCTACACTGATGTCTTTCATGATTTTTGAATGGGGTTTTAACCACACACCAGTGAAACCATTGGTGACCTTCACATTAGTGATATTGATTTTGTTCATAGACGAAAAGTAAGGCCCCGAACGATTGAAGTTATCGTTGTCTGTACCATTACCCGCTTCTAAGCGAACGCCGATACCGTTGAAGGCTTCAATGTTATCGATTTCTATCCAATCTCCGCCATATACTTGCACTACGCCGTAACCAGTATGGGCATGGCTTGCCTTAATATTTTTGATTGACCCTTTAACTGGTGTGCGACCGTAAGTGGGGTTACGTTGAATGGCAAACATATCAGGCACAACATCACCAGTCTCATCAATGAAGTCGCCATTATCGTTGGTGGCTAACGGGATATTTACGGGGTTCATCGGCTTATTGAGATTCGGGCTTCCTGCCGGATTTTTTACATAGCGCTCTTCCAAAAATAGCGGTGTAGGGCCAAAGCGATAAGCAAATGCACCGTCCTTGTAATCAGCGTCAGCGAACATCTGCACAGCAACCGATTCCGTGTGATTATCTTCAATATTGATATCTGAAATCGCGAAGTTCTTCACGTAAAACAAACCAACAGGGATGGCGCGGGTTAGGTTTACCACGCCATTACCATTACCACCGTTCATGTAACCATAGTTATGCGGCATGTTGGTGGTGGCATCTATGGTGAACTTCTGACCAGGTATAGTCGAGCGAACTTCTACATTTTCGACCCGCTCGGCTAATAAATTGCCTGGGCCGTTACTCCGGCCGAACGAGAACAAAAACTGACGATTGGGTTTATTCTTATTTTTGTGATCATTTTTGCTTGTGGGGTAAAGGTCTTCCTTTATGCCGCGCATTTCAAGTACAAGGCTAGGCTCCACTTCGATACGTACATTAGACGGCACCGCAATATGAGATAAACTAAAACGATTTTGGCCATTCGCATTTGCGCGAAGTATAACGACACCGCCACCGGTTTCTCTTTTTGCTTGATTGAGCGCCGTTTTTAATCGCGCAGTATCATTTACCGTGTCAGCAAACACGGCTTCAGCGAACAATTCAGTAGGCGCGTCGTCAAAAACCTTATTCTCGAAAAAGCCGACATTCACCGTAGTAACGCCGTTTTCGTCCGTATAGCCGGTATAACCGCTTAAGTCTGTATCAAGAATCGACTCGCCACCTGGGTCGGATATAGGTGCCGAGTCATCTTTTTTGCTTATCAGCGAAAGTTGGTTAATGCCTAAATTCGCTCCATCTGGGCCTCTAAATCTAAAGCGAATCTTATTGGCTGACACATTAGGGTTGGCGGTAAAGGTATTTAGACCTACGTTAGCATCGCCCCAGCTTTTCAGCACAACCCAACCACTGTCTGTTTTATGGGCTGCTTCCCAGCTTGTAACACGATTTTGTTCTGTATCGTCTTGGCTAAAGTTAAAGACTAAATTATTGCTTTGTTCGATATCAAAGATGATGTACACGTTACTATTAGCTGCACCTTCAAGGGTCGCCACAGCTTCCTCATGGTTGTCACCTTGTACAACGTTAGCCAGCGCTGCGTTATCCCAGTGGGCGCTTGGCGCCATATTGGCGACTGATAATAAATTTTCCTCTGGGCTATCGGCCGATGCGAACTCTTGAACCACCGCGTTGTAATTAAGCTCTCCTCGCTTTATCCCGAAGTAAATTTGCGTCTGTTCATCCAGTGACACAATATCAAAGTAAGGGAGTCCATCATCGTTAATACCATCCGCGTCGAGTACCGCGTGGCTGCTATCGGTCACCACTATGCGCAATTTGTCAGAAAGTGCTGTGGCATCTGAAATGACAATATTATTGTAAGTGTAATAGCCCACACGGCGTTTGGTGTAGCGCTCACTTTGTTCAACGCTGGCTGACTCCACCGTCACCCACTCGCCTTCTTCTTGTGCATAACCATTGAAAGATAACTGACAAACTAAGGTGATGAAAATTAAGCGTGTCACTGCCCACTGGGCACCTTTTAGCGCGCGCAAAGAAACCCAATTGTGATTAGGATCAAACATTGTTGTTCTCCAAAAAGTCAAAAGCTGGTCGGCGAAGTCATAGTGATGACATCACCAATAAATTAATCTGTAGAGGTGAGTCGTTAGAATGCAGGCTTTCGAGAAGCAGACGTTTGCCTGATCGCGAGCAATCCCAGCAGGAAAAGAGTAAAGGTGCTGGGTGCAGATACCGCGTTAGCACGTTGGCTAATAGAAATATTGGACACGGTTAAGTAGTCATCGTAATCGTAGTTAAAGTCTTCAATACCAAATTCCAAAGCAACTGAAGCGCCTGCTAGCGCACTGATATCGGCACTTAAACCGTCAAGCATAAAGTCATGTAGAAGGTCGCCATTATCATCAACAAGAGTGACATAAGCGCTGTCCGCTATTGAGTCAAATGCCAATGAAATAAATGACGAGTTATCAGCAACCATAAATGTTTGAAACAAATAAATACCCCAATATTCTGCGCTTGAATCGGCAGAAGTGTTGAGTGTGACGCTGTTTAAGCCAGTGAAATAGTTATCCGAATAGTCGTTTAAGTTGATGTCATAGGTTGCCACTTCTTCATCGGCATTGACGTTGTAATAGTTAACATCTCCTGACCAGCCGTTTAGCCCGTCAGTAAAGCCCCCATTAATTAGGCCGGCAGAGGCACCGCTGCTGAGCAGCAATCCGCCAACCAAAAACATTGGTTTTACGAGCTTTTTACACGCTGAATATGTGTTCATGTATTCCCATTCCTCACTCTTTTTTGTGAATAAGTGTTATTCATGAGCGACAAGCTCAATACATATAGCGCCAATATTTGAATTGGTCATTTGATGCGCTTCAAGTCGCTTAAGTAAAAATGAACCTCATTAAAGTGAATGTACGAACTGGAACATTTTGTTACTGAAATGTATAACAACATTAAATCATTGTAAACATCATATGTTTACTTTTGCGCTATAAAAGCAATTTCAGTACAAGTAAAAAGCGTAGGAATACTGACTGGCGAGCTAGCTGAGGATATTAATTAACTAGAAAGGATTAGAGACTCACGGGTGCTAAGTGCTGTTACTCAGGGCACGGAATGTTGATCAGTGACCGTAGCGATCACTCTGACGCTCCCCACTTGTGTACAGTTTCCTAAACCAAATAACAGCTGATTGTTGTAGGAGTCTGAGTAGGAAGAAGATGAAGCACCTACTTGCTACTGCCATTGTCTAGCGCAGGCTTGTAGCGCCGCTTTACCTGACGGGGAGCCACCTACCACAACACCCAAGAAATGATGATTAGATCGAGCGGATGTGTGATTTTCAAAGAGCCGCCATGTGCCACGTTCATTGGCGGTAACGAGATCAAGGTCGCCATCTTTATCGAAATCGATAACATCTGCGCCCGCCCAGCCGTCATTATCAAAATCAGCGGCCACCACGCTCGCCGTGGGCTGATAGTGGTTGGCGTTGGTCCATCAATCACATTTAACACAACCCCAGCAGCGGGTGAGCGTGTTTGGCTGCAGATACGCCATTTATCGTCCCTAAATAGCCTATGTACAAATAGGCATAGACTCTGGCGACAAGTACTTCAGCTTAACGCCTTCAAGGCAAACGTCACTTGGCCAGCCAAGCGCTCGCTGCGGTTCAATATTCAACGACCGGCTGCCGCTCGCAATCAAATAAAACACCCAAAATAACAAAGTTCCCTAAAATAACTGAATCAACAAGCTTAAAACAATGGGGCAATTTTCTCATTTGGTTTTAAATTCATAACTCGAAAGTTGTTTACGCGTTAGGACAACTGGCAACGGCCATACAGTTAATAACGGGCTAGCTCCTGCAAAAGCGGAGAGCCAACCTATTTTACAGGCCGGAATGAGTTGACCGCTACATAACGATGGCTCTGTCGAATAAATTGAAATACTAAATAGTGGGGATTAGGGGAGACGGGAACTAAAAATACAAAAATGACATGCTGATTTTTTCACATTTAGGATTGCAGGCATAACCCTAAATGTGAACATCTAAACATGCCATTTTATAGACATAAAGTATGCTAATCCTGTTGCTATCTTTGCAGTAAGAATCTGTCTAGGTCGTTAGCAAGAGTAATGTCACCTTGGTAAAATGCCGCTATTTCATTGCTATATTTTTTATACTCAGCTGGCGCGGTCAGCCCAGGTGCCATATGGGTAATAACAACTTTTTTAACGTTCGCGTTTGCGGCAAGCTGGCCAACTTCACCTGAGGTAAGGTGGTGAGTAGACAAATGCTGACTAAGATGCTTAGAAGCCTGGGCAGGCATGTGGGGATGCGCACGTTTTACCAGATTAACTGTATGTTCAACATCCATCATTTCGCTGATAAGCATATCAGCATTTTTAGCAAGTAATTCAACCGCTTTGCTTGGCCCTGTATCTCCTGTGTAAACGACTGTGTAATCTTCCAGTTCAAACTTAAACGATAATGCCTGGTACTTCTTCCACTCATCGCTGCCTTCTGGCCAGCTAAAGTGAGTATTTCGCACTGCTGTTAAGGTAAAGTCCTCTAGGCTGACCTTATCACCGTCTGTCAACTCAACCACGTTGACCTTGCGATTTGCAGGTTCTGGTATTTGGCCTGGTACACCATAATGGCCTGCCGCGCCGTATTTCATAAATGCAAAGATCCCGTCCACCGTTTCTTTGATCCCAGGGGGGCCATAAACAGTCAATTCATTCCCTGCATTCACTTGCCAGCGAAGACTTAATAATGCGGGTAACCCGCCGGTATGGTCAAAATGTAAGTGACTGATAAAGACTGCGTCAACATCGGTTGTTTTCAAGCCCGCTTTGGTTAGCTGGCCCACTGTGCCATCGCCCGCGTCGACAATATAAGTATGGCCGTTAACAAATAAAGCGTTCGACGGTTGTGAATGTGTCGCATGGGGTATAGGACCTCCCATTGTGCCCAGGGTAATCCATTCATCTTTTACATCACTGGCGCTATCAGCTATTGCACAACTGATACAACTTATCGTGAGCAACATGCCGCCAATAATTCTTGTCAAACTCATTTGCGTATCCTTTTTACTTTCACTTTAAAAACAACAAAAACTGACAGTAAACTCTCTACTGACAGCAGAACCAAACCGAACAAGGGGGGAAACATATAAATTACACCCTTGTAACATTTGACCCACTATACGTTTTGCCTAGGTATCCATATAATTGATTTTATTGATACTTGTTAGCGATATTAGTGATGAGATTGTTGTATTTTGATCAGGATTTGCAATGCATAGGCAGATTAAGTTGATTGTCGACGTCTTTCATCAACTAACATATACATAGCTGTATCATCATGGATGTATCAGATTTAGAGATAGTTAAAATCAGTTTATTCCACTGGCATTCCACTGCATTCCGTTACATTATTTTAACAATGACTTATAACTCTGCAGTTCGGTAGAGCACTATCGTTGCTGTCTTTTTCTCAATATGTATAGATGAAGTAGCGCCGATTAGATAACGACATGCTCTACCAAGCAAAAATATAGTGGAAATAAAATATGCCAAACAGTCTCGTTGATACCGTTTTGATAGATAAAATAAACAATCAAGCCTCTACCAAACATGCCATTATTTTAATCTTGGCAGCCATAATGCCCCCGATGGCAATTGCTTCTTTGATCCCTGTTTTGCCTTTATTGATGAAAGAGTTTGCCTATGAGCAAGGCTCGGCATTTTTAGTGCCCATTGCGCTGACTGTTCCGGCATTGTGCGTCGCCCTTTTTTCACCTTTGGCCGGCTGGATTTCAGATAAATTAGGTCGAAAACCTGTTTTGATCTCTGCACTTTTGGCTTACGGAGTGGTTGGCGTAGTCCCATATTTTTTAACTGATCTGCATCACATTATTTTAGTAAGGGTATTATTAGGGGTTGCTGAGGCGGCTATCATGACGGTAGCGACAGCGTTAATTGCAGATTACTTTACCGGTAAACTCAGACAAAAATGGATATCTATTCAGATCGCTAGTGTGAGTTTAAGTGCCATCGTTTTAATTGCTATGGGTGGGCTTTTAGGTGAATTTTTTGGATCTCGAGGACCCTTCTTACTGTATTTAGTCGCTATTCCTATCGCCTTAGCTGCCTATGTTATCTTATTTGAACCGCAAAGAGGTCAAGAACAAGCTAGCAAGAGCAGGCCTAAGGTACCTTGGAAAAGGGTTACCCCGTTACTATTAACAACGCTTTTTGTGGGTGTCATCTTCTACACCATAATAGTCAAAATTGGCGTTATTTTAGGCTTAGTAAGTGAGGTATCGCCGGCAACTATTGGTGGTATAGGTGCGGTGGGTAATATAGGTGTCGCACTAGGCTCAATGGCATTTGGTAAATTTAAAGGCGCGTCAGGTCCTAAATTAATGAGTATTGGTTTGGCCTTATCAGCCATAGGATATTGCGGTGCGGCACTATCTTCGACGCTTATATTTACCACCGCAGCCCTTATTGTTGCTTGTTTAGGTTTTGGTATGCTGTTACCAACTATGCTTAATTGGATACTTAGTGTACTTCCGAAAAGTGTCATTGGTCGTGGAACAGGTCTTTGGACAGGTGCATTCTTTTTTGGCCAATTTACAGCCCCTATCATAGCAACAGCATTACAAAATCAAATTGGCGGCTTAGAAAACGTGTTATTGATTTATGCTGTTTTATCGTTAATTGGGGTATTCATTGCCTTTATGAAACTGAAGGGCGCCAAAAGCCTAGTTAATCACTAGGCTTTAGTGCTGGCACTACCGGCAAATAGTGCGACCCTGAAGCCACAAACAAGATAGTGATTGTGCTGCCTCGATTTGGTTACAGCGAAGTTTAATGAAAAAGTACTCTTTAAATTTGCGAGCAACCTGTAGTCCTTTCATTAATGTGTTGATGAGGGCTTTGCCTCATCAGAACGAATAGTTCTGCCATAACTGCCTTACGCCCTTGTTGGGGTCATGTATTACCTGGTGCTTGTTATTGAATTCCATTACTGCGCGATCGACCCGATTGTAAGCGGGCCATTCAGTACTGCCCGTTTTGGCAAAACGCAACCATTGAGCCTGCATGTAATTAGCCAAAGATTTAGGCGGTTGAGCATCGACAAAACTTATAGCTTGTTCACTATCAAGGGTGTTAAAGGTAAAGGGAACATCGACAAAATGCGCTGCCCCCAAACGTCCGTCATAAGCAGGCGACGACCATGCGAAATTATATTTCCATACGGGATTCCCCATGGCGACTAACTGCTCAGCGATATGCAAAGCGGGCATACGAAACGTATAATCGGACTGTGCCTGAGCGTATACATCACCAAACGAAATTTCGTCAGTTTTACGGTAAACATCGAACGCATCGCTTCCGAGCTTTAAGTTTTCCAAAAATAAAGATAATTCAGTTTCTTCAATTCGATCAATTGCACCGCCTGGCACTAAGTACAGCCTTGATTCTTGGTCAGTACTTCCCACAATAACGGGTATAGAAGGATCGCCGTTATTTAGTAAATCAGCCATTGGCGATATTTCAATAACATCACCATCAATAACCGGTAAAAAGGCCGTGCCACCCCAAGATAGCATGCCCCATTGCTTGTGATCTGTAATCGAATTCCCCATGCCGATAACACCTTCGACAAGCTGCGAAAAAGGTATGTCAGCAATATCTGTCATTGTGGCTTGTACATTTTGTTGCTTCGCAAACTCACTGGTTACTCGAGCGGCTTGTGTTTTTGTGATTGCTTGCATAGGTGGGCTTTGCATAATCGCTTTTTGATATAGGCCACTGGCTTTTTTACTGCCCAGCAAAATGGCTACGCTGCCCGCACCAGCTGATTGGCCGAACAAGGTAACGTTCTTAGGGTCACCTCCAAAATCCTGAATATGTTCTTTCACCCAGCGCAACGCTAGAATTTGATCTAAGATCCCTCTGTTATCAGGTGCATCGTCGAAATGCATGAAACCGTCTACACCAACCCGATAATTAACGGTCACCACCACCACGCCATGTTCGGCAAAACGACGCCCATCGTAAACCTCCTCTGCAGCATCTTCGCGAATAAACGCCCCTCCCGGTAGCCAAACCATAACGGGCATTTTCGTATCTGCTTGCACAGCAGCGCCCGGCGTCCATACATTGACGGTAAGATCCCCTGCCCGGCCAACCAATTCTACGTCCGCCCCCCGCCCTGGCTGCGGAACAGGAGGTGTAATGACAGTCGCATCCAACGTTTTCTCCCAGGGGTTTATCGCTTCTGGCGCCTGAAAACGTCGCTCAGGGCTAAAAGGATTTTTTGCATAAGGCACGCCATAGAAAATAGCCACATCGTTAACAAGCTTACCCGCTACCTTTCCTAGTTTGGTCGTTGCGGTGATGGTGTTATTAGAATTCATAGATGAACCTGCACAGACGTTTGCACAAAATAAGATGAGAACAAGAAAGACACATACTATGTTAATAAGAACTTGGTTCATGGATACTCCAATGACTATCAAAGGTAAAATTACCGATGGTTTTATCCATATCTTTACCTCACTATATTAAATGTAGGTCTGAAATAGAACTATAGTCACATCAAATCAGCATGCCGAGATGTTATACATTTAGTAGAAAAACGGCCAAACAAAGCGTATTCACCCTTCACATAATTGCTTTATTATTCGCTTTGCGTGATTTGCCCCTGTATCAACATGGATATCAATCATAGGCTGGCCTTTGAAATGTTTCATGGCCCGATATTGTGCCTCGATGACCCCTTTGTCTTCGTCGAATGTAAGCCGTGTTTGTCAAAGCTCCTCAAGATGCGCGTTCCTCCCTTGTAAAATTAACTCACAGGAGCGAACCCTTGCATGACAAGGTATTAGAAATCGCCCTTGAAAGGGAAAAGTTATTATTAAGTGGTATTACTCAGGAAGAATTAGATGTGCTGATTAACGTGCTGCTCAAACTAAATAACAATGTTAAAACCGTTAATGCATATGAACCGAAGTTTGAACATAAGTAAAACGGGTTGACGACCAGCATCAGGTGCTACACCTAGGTTTTAACGTGCTCTGCGTTTGAAGGCATAGAGCACGTGAAAGGTGCTTTTTTGATATGACGTATTGGCATCCCTGATAGGTACTATGAAAATAGCCGAATAGTGTTAACCGGTTCAATTCGCTATGCTCGTGTTTAGGTAAAAATAAACGTTTTTCTTTGGTAAGCATTAGTCCTCTAGGAGCGTCAAAGTGAGTAATATCGTTCTTTATACGTCGCCAGGAAGTTGCTCTCGCGTGACTGCCATTGTATTAGAAGAACTAGCGCTTGAATTTGAAACGCGAGTTGTGCGTTTTATGAAAGGTGAGCATAAATCTCCTGAATTTAAACTGAAAAATCCTAAAGGAAAAGTCCCTGCGCTTATCTACAAGGGCCAGACGCTCACTGAAAATGTCGCCATTATTACCTATTTAAATCAACTACATGGTCAACTGTTACCTGCAACTGACAATGCCCTAGACTGTGCAAAACAGATTGCCGATCTGTGTTTTTGTTCTGCAACACTGCACCCTTTAGTCACACGTATAAGAATGCCAGGATTTTTTGCAGGCGACGATAATGCAAAAACAGTGCAAGACATTGCCTTTAATGCCATGGATGAGTTTTTTCACCTAATTGACAACCAGTTAGCTGATCAGCAATGGTGGTATCAAGATCAATGGTCAGCTATGGATGCCTATCTTTTTTGGTGTTTCTGGCGTGTTCAAGGGGCTGGTTACCCTGTTGAAAAGTTTGCTCATTACTGCGCTCATGCGCAAAGAATGGAACAACGCCCCGCGGTAAAAAGGGCTATTGCCCGTGATGATGAAGCGATTAAGATTTTGGAAAACGAAGGTTTGCTGTTTACACCCAAAAAGATTATTCGTTAATTCACTTTATTTAAAAGGAGAATGTTATGGCTACTAGGCCCGAACCAAGAAATTTAGTTGTGATCAACAGCCGTTATATCACACCTAATATGTTACGTATTACCTTAGGCGGCGAGGAGATGAGTGACTTTCCCGCAGATCAAGACAGCGCTTACGTGAAGTTAATTTTTCCAAGGGCCGATGGCGGTCGTCCTATGATGAGAACCTACACCGTTCGTAGCCAAACAGAGAATTCGATTGATGTTGATTTTGCTTTGCATGAAGCGAAAGGCCCAGCCTCTTCATGGGCAGTCAGTGCTAAAGTCGGCGATAAGATTATTGTTGGCGGGCCTGGTCCTAAAAAACTGCTTAACCAAGATGCAGATTGGGTAATTATCTGTGGTGATATGACAGCCTTACCGGCTATTAGTGTCAATCTTGCAATATTACCAAAAGACACAAAAGGTTATGCGGTGCTAGAAGTAGTAGATGAAGCAGATATCCAAGAATTGGCGCATCCTGACAATGTGCAATTAATATGGGTTGTCAGCAAACCCAGTACCGATACAGAAGTCCTGCCTTTACTGGATCGCATCAAATCACTACCTGAACTTGAAGGTAATTTATCAGTATGGGTTGCCTGTGAATTCAGCACAATGAAAGCTATTCGTAAGTATTTGAGAACCACTTTTGACCTACCTAAAAGTCATTTCTATACCTCCAGTTACTGGAAACTCGGGGTCAGTGAAGATGAGCATAAAATTGCTAAAAAAGAAGATGCAGAATCCTAAGATTGGAGTCCAAATCAATCCATGGCTTCGACTTGCTACGGCTGTTTGTTGCATCGAACATCCTGAAGAGTCGCCCTTGGGAAGAGTTTTAATTAATACCGAAAAATATTTGTTGAGAATCAAATCACTCTGACAAGTCGGTTGTCTCTTCAGAAACGCCTAGGGTTCTACCTCACGGACAAACGACGACTATTCCTTTTAAGAGTGTAATTGGTCCAAAAAATTAGCCCAGATGCCCTGAGTTTATTCGATAAATTAGCCAGGCATAGATGTGGGGTTACTGTTTTTAGTTGAACTGATTATTATTGATGGCACCACAACAGTTTAGCATAGACGTAAGACATACTTGGCTGCGTTCATATTACGGGCATTCCCTTAAGGCGAAGCCCTCAAACCTCCCTTGTCATCCTCGATGCTAAGCAGTGGTTTGTAGACCTTAATATTGGCTCGAACTCTTCATGAGCACCTTTGCCTTTGGCATTTGCGCTAGAGCCCAAAGCAAATTCTAAGGTGCTACGATGTATCGGCCCATCTCAATTCTATTTTTGTATGCGCGAGAGTTGCCTCTGTGCCAACTGAAAATCGATCAATAACCCACTTAATGTTTTTTGCGTGGTCGCATCTCTTGTACACCCACTTCTTCAGCATACTGTTGCCAAGCGAGCTTAAGTTCTGCAACCTTTTCAGGGTGTTGTGTTGATACATCAATCAATTCCGCAGGATCATCAGCTAGATTATACAATCCCCACTGCCCATTGCCCGCAGGTCGCGAAATAGAAAGTAACTTCCAATCCCCTTTACGCACAGCTTTATTCCCATGAAGCTCTGCGCCTAAGACATAATCATCGCCGTGTAGATTGACGCTTTTTCCGGTCAGCATGCTCATCATTGATGCCCCGCGCATTGGCCCGAATTTGTTTGTTTCACTCGCCGCAGAATAAGGATGTTTTGCGTTAGCTAATTCTAATATGGTTGGCATGACATCCATAACACTGACGATGCCGTCATATTGCTTTGGTTTAACCATTTTAGGGAAATGGACAAATGCTGGGGTATGAATGCCACCTTGTGTCACTGAGCCTTTGTTTAGCCGTTTAATACTGCTACCGGCACGTGCCCATTGCGGACCGTACATAACATAGGAGTTAGCCTTGCCCATGTTTTCGTAACTATTGTCACAACATGTCGCAACAAATTTACTCAAGAAGCTTTTGTAGGCTGGTGAGTTAGGTGTATTGGCTTCAGTACCATTATCTGACATAAAGAAAATGACAGTATTATCGTATACCCCCTCATCTTTTAAGTAGGTGACCAAATCACCAATGGCGGTATCTAAGTCAGATACCATAGCCGCATAGATTTCCATTTGCTTAGCTGAAATTTTCTTTTCTTCAACGGTCAAACTTGCCCAAGGTTTTATATTCCTTGGTAAGGGGGGAATTTGGCTAGACTTTGCAATTAAACCGAGTGCTTTTTGTTTTTCTAAGCGACTCGCTAAAAGCGCTTCGTAGCCTTCATCATACTTACCTTTGTATTTCGCTATTGAAGACTCTGGGGCTTGCAAGGGCCAGTGGGGAGCGGTATATGCCATATAGGACATGAAAGGCTTAGTTTTATCCCGCTCATGTAGATATTGCTTCATCTTACTGGTGAAAAACGGCGATGAATAAAAATGGTCAGGTAACGTCGCTGGCTTATCATCTTCTACATAAGTTGCTTTTTTGGCGAATGGCATAATAGACATATCATCGAAGTGCCCCGCTCCGCCTTCCATTAGTGCAAAAGAACGTTGAAAACCGCGAGCGGCAGGCATTTGTCCATCTTTTTTACCTAAGTGCCATTTGCCGACCATAAAACGTTGGTAATCAGCTTCCGCCAAAACTTCAGGTAAGGTTGCAACGCTATCGTTTAAATACCCTTGGTAACCTGGTTTATCTAAAAGATAAGGCGCGAACGCTTGCATAACTTCATCCATGGCCCCTAGACCCGCCAAGTGATTATCCGTGCCGGAAAGTAACATTGCTCGGGTAGGCGAACAGGTTGCAGCGGTATGAAAATTAGTTAGCCTTACACCAGCATTTGCTAATGAATCGATATTCGGGGTTGCTATTTCGCTACCAAACACGCCTAAATCGGTTAATCCCAAATCATCGGCAACAATAATGACGATATTAGGACGTGTGTCTGATGGCGATTCCAGCACTTTATTTTCTATAACTGGCTCACTACTTACGTTAACCGCCTCTGAGGAACATCCTGTTAGTAAAAGAAAAGCACTCAACCATACTGCATTAATTGTTATTCCATAGTGTCTTTGATATCTCATTCATTACTCCCGGTAAGTCCGCATATATTCAGCATACAAAATGTTCTGGTAAGGCAACTATTTCAAAGTAGTTATCATTGCTATTACAAATCTATTATTAACGTGTCAGTTAACGACCTTGAGCAGCATGGGGTAAATTGATTGTTCTTGGACTTTTCATCAGCAGATAAAAACTCGTCTCGGTGATCCGGTACTCCGTCAATAACAGGTGTTAAACACGCACCGCATATACCCATCTCGCAGGACATATCAACCGTTACGCCAGCGTCTTCTATAGCCTCCAAGGCCGTTTGCTCGACAGCGACATCAATTTCCAACCCTGAACGTTTTAGAATAAGTTTAAATGGCTTATCACCTGATTCGGCAATCTTAGGCTCCGCTTTGAAGTTCTCTTTATGCAGATTTTCTTCTTTCCACGAATTCGCTCTTGCCACATCAAATATGTGCTCCATATACCCCACCGGTCCACAGGTGTATAAATGGGTATTTTCAGTAAAATGACTTAAGGCTTGGTTAAGCCTAGTATTGTTATTTTCTGGCTGATCAGAGAAATAGTAAGACACCTTAGATGCGAATGGGCAATTTAACAGCAGTTGATAAAACGCAGCCTGCTCTTTCGATTTAGCGCGATAATGCAGCTCAAAATCAACGCCGATACCATCAAGTTCTATTGCCATCGACAATATAGGCGTGATCCCTATCCCCCCCGCAAAAAGAAGGACTTTGTCACTTTTCGCATTGATAGGAAATAAATTACGCGGTTCCGATATAGCGATTTCATCCCCAACGTTGAGCGTATCATGCAGTGCCAGCGAGCCGCCCCTTGAGTTAGCATCCTTTAAAACAGCAATTTTATAGAACGCTTGAGATTGTGCATGGCTTATCAAAGAATATTGCCGAGTCAAGCTATTAGGTAGCTGCACATCTACATGACTACCCGCTGAAAAGGCCGGCAATTCTCCGCCGTCTTTGCGCGCTAATTCAAAACTACAAATATGGGGTGTTTCCAGTGTTTTATTCTTAATAACAACGTCAAACATAATATTTCTCGATATATTTTTAGCTTAAAAATAGCTAAATAAGGATCAGTTAACCGTCGAGCGGTTTAACCTTGCCTTTAAGACTGCATCCACAGACCAGGCACCAGGACCTGAGAAGATGAAATAGAAAAAGACGAAACAGTACATCACGGCTAGCTCTCCACCATTGACCACAGGAAAAAAGTCTTTTGATGCGTAAAAAAGAAAGTAAGCCACAGCCATCTGTCCGCTCAATAAGAAAGCCACACTGCGAGTACCCAGCCCCATTAACAAGCAAAGGCCACCAAAGAACTCTAAAATGCCAGCGAAGCCCGTTAAACTGAACAAATCCAAGGGCCCTTGATGATGCCCTCCCTCAGGGAAGTGAAACAATTTCTGCGCACCGTGTTGCATATAAAGCAGTGCTGTTACAACCCGTAAAATGGCTAGGCAGTATTTTTCATATTGATAAAACATGCTTCCATCTTCCCCTCGAGGCTTGATTCACGTGTTCTTTAATAGGCGCTAACCGTTTTAAGCTGCGCCCATTAATCGGCGCAGCTCAAAACAGCGAACGCGATGGGCTGCACTGACGTAAAGCGTGAGTGCAACAGGCACCTATTTCTTCTTATGCGTCAGCTAAAGGCACATTTTCTTCCGCCAGCATGGCTTCAATCCTTCTTCTAACCTGAACCGCAGGCTTGTCTGCTCCAACTAACAGTTCTCGTTGTTGAGTGACCGCAAAATCGAGCCTCTTTTCTACAGCGTTGATCGCTACCTGGTCTTGGGCACGGATTTTCTGATCGGCGGCAAGTTGGAATTGGTTTAAGCTTTCATCACCTAACCTGAAATTACGCGTAGAAAACCCAAAATAGTGAGTTGTCGTGTCGGTTTCAGGGGTAGCACCATGAAGTATCATCAACGAACCCAACTCTTTGGGAACCTCACTTTTGCCAGGCACTGCCGTGATAATGGGTAGACTTGTGGACATGAATTCAGGACCGAAAAAATCGCTCTTGATCATAAAATCACATACACCCTCGAATTCAGCTTCTGGGCCAAAGACCATCTTGAAATAATCATTCCAGGGGGCCTTGCCATTGCGTGTTATGCGATAACTTCTTTCACGCTCTTCAGTGACAATGGGTATATCTGCCATCGAATCTTTCCCTGCGATATGGTGATGCACATAAGGAAGGTGGGTAAGGTCCATTAAGTTATCGACCAATAACTGAGAGCGGCCTTCAAGATGAAAATAATTAGCCGAGTGGAAATCCCAGCCTGGCTGATCCAAACCAAAATCTTCGTAGGGCGGAATTAAATCGATATCACATTTGTCTTCATCGCCCATCCAAATCCAACAAATTGGGCCTTTTTCTATAATTTTATACACTGGCTGGCAGATTCTACCTGTGACTTTTGGCTGCGAAGGAATTTGAATGCACTCGCCAGTATCAGCAAATTTGAACCCGTGGTAACCACACACAATAGCATCGCCTTCAACGCGACCTTGCACCAGAGGTAGATAACGGTGGGGGCATAAGCCATACATGGCAACGGGCGTACCATCTTCTTTACGATACATAACCACAGGCTTGTTTAGCATGGTGCGTTCCATTGGCTCACGGGTTATTTCGGTTGAAAATGCCGCCATATACCAACGGTTGCGCACGATTGAACTTTTATATTTAAATGGATACATAATTTATCTTCCTCAAAAATTGTCTAGCGCGCTTATCGCACTCAATTGTTAAAAAATTGTTTACGCAATATATCAGCGCCGTTACATCGCGACCAACGCTTAACATCGCTAGTTGGCATTGATAAAATCGATGGTTGATAGAAAGGCGCTTTTAATCGGATCAAGAGAATACCGACTCACCAGTGGAGTATGGATATAGCCTGGGCTAGATGTGACTACCGATAGTAAAAAGCAGTAAATTCGTTGAACATTTGATGCCTTTAAAATAGATTACTTAGTAAAATTACAGCTTTGAAACTGATGGTTACTGTTTATGCGATTTAAAGGCCTAGATTTGAACTTACTCGTTGCGCTAGATGCACTCATAGCGGAGCGCAATGTCACACGAGCCGGTGAGCGAATACATCTTAGCCAATCGGGAATGAGTTCAGCGGTTTCACGCTTAAGACAATATTTTGATGATGAATTATTTGTGCAAGTAGGCAGAGAACTCATCCCCACATCGCTTACTGAAACGCTAGCTAAACCCGTTCGGCGAATTCTAGTAGAAATGGAAAATACCATAATAAGTAGACCTAAATTTGACCCTGCCAGTGATGAACGGTGTTATAGAATCGCTGCGTCAGAATTAACAACTATGGTATTAATGCCCACTGTGATTAGTCGGCTGGCCCAGGACGCTCCTAATATTCGCTTGAATTTATCGACCATTGGTGAAACCGATTTGCTTGATAAAGGGGATATTGACTTAATGATTATTCCAAAACAGTTCACGCAAGACGGACACCCCTTCGATGAGATATATCAAGAAGGTTACAAATGCATTTGTTGGCAAGAAAACACATCGATTGGAGAAAAAATAACGTTTGAGGATTATCAATCTGCTGGCCATGTTGTCGTCAGCTACGGTAAAAATAACGCCCCAGCCTTTGATAGTTGGTTTATGAGTCATTATGGTATTAGTCGAAGAGTAGAAATTATGACGTCTAATCTGCTAGCGCCGCCGTCCCTCATTATCGGTACGCAACGCATCGCAACCGTACACAGTAGGCTGGCACAAATAGTTAGCCAATCATTACCCATCAGAGTGTTACAGCCCCCGATTGAAATTCCCCCCTTGACGCAAAGTATGCAATATCATCGAAATCGAGAAAATGATGTAGGATTAAGCTGGCTAAGACAATTGATTATCGATGTGGCAAAAACGATTTAATACACTACATAGATAACGCGTGGTCAGTTAACTTGGCAGGAAACTAATATAAATAAATTCAGGCTGGGGTCTATATTGATTTGTCACCATAAACACGAGTTTTGCTCTGAACTGCCTCCGCTCTGGTTATCATTGCTCATTTTAAATTTTTTGGTCACCATAAACATCTAATGTCACTTTAAGCCAATACTTTTTGAGGTATACACTGCGTTGCGGGGCTACCTCGAAAGGGCTCAGTGATAGCCTTTATTATGGGAGGAGAAATAGGGTTAGAACTGGAGCGTAGAGCAACAAAATTATTAGCCAGTGGGGACATTATTATTCTGCAAGGCACCATATCAGGAACTCCCCCTTTGACTGAACTCAAGCCCTAATCAAGATAAATAACAGTACTATAAATAAGAAAGGTTGAATTTGCTAAAGAGGTAATGATGCCTCTCTTCGAACACATTTTTAGTACGTAAAAAAAGCCCCGATAATCGGGGCGTTTTACTAATAAGTGTATAACCCAATTCTAATGCTTAGAATTCGAAGCTAACGTTTATTGCAACTTTCTTGCGCCTGTCCTAATAAAAGTCTGCTTTTAAACGAATTCCAAAGGTACGAGGTGGATTGTGAATAGCGTACGTTAGCCCTCGGTTGTTGACATTAGAGTTAGCCACAAATATCTCATCGGTCACATTGCGAACAAACACAGATATAGCCCAGTTAATATCGCCTGAGGCAGACATAAGCGTGGCATCTAAGTCTAGCGTTGTGTAAGACTTTGCTTTTGTCGCATCGACAAACAAGAAATTAGTTTCTTGCTCAGAACGATGAGACGCCTGTGCAGTCAAGGACAAATTATATTCGTCAAACTCAATATGATGGTTTATTGCCATTCCGGCACCGAAATCAGGAGAATACAATAAGCTTTCTCCAGAACAATCGTAGTTTTCGATTGCACCTGTTACACCTGTTGATGCACATCCAAACCGACCTTGTCCAGGGTCCGATACCAACGTCAGCGAGTCGTAGGTCGAATCTAGGAATTGCGCATTACCACTTATCGTCGTGTTTTGGCCAACAGCCCAAATCATATCTACATCTAAACCTTGTATGGTTGAGTCACCATTAGCAATCGGAAACGACGATGCGCTATCTAATGTAGTGAAATAAGTAACTTGCTGCCCATCATACTTCCAGTGAAATGCTTCTAAGTTAAGTTGAAGGGTGTTGTCTAAAAAGCGATTTTTCGAACCGATGGTAAATGCATCAATATACTCTGGGTCATAGGTAGGCGATACGGCAGATAAATCTACACCACCTGCGCGATAACCTGTTTCGAACGTTGCGTACAATAAATTGTCTTTGGCCACGTCATACTCTAAGCCAATTCGGTATGTCGTTTCGCTGTAATCTAAGTCTGCCTGTATAAAACCTTCGCCCACATTTGCTATTGTCGCGATTTGAGGGGAAATATTACCTGGAATGGTAAAGGGATAAGCTGGAGGAGGCCCCATGCCGGGAATAGTGGCAACTGAGTCTGGTGCAATTAATCCTTCATTTACAAAGTAGGCAATAAATTCGTCTCGATCTGAAGTGATAGGGTGAGCTGGTATAGCGCCAGAGGCACAACCGTTACCAAAACTTGCTGGCGGAGTCAGAAAATCGCCGCTTGCCGGTGTACCACCACAGAAGGTCACAAAGGTATCACTGATACCCTCAACGTACTTTTTATCTTCGGTGTAACGCAAACCTAGATTTATACGGAAAGTTTCCGATATGTCATATGTTCCCTGACCAAATATAGCCCACGAGTCGCCACCATTCTCATAATTTTGGATGGGCGAGGCATAGTTTTGCGCGAACACGCCACTGGTTTGAATTTCTTCGTCAAAATAGAATGCGCCCAAAATACCATTAAAGGGACCTTCGAAATCAGTCGTAAAGCGCGCCTCTAAACTCGTTTGCTCATTTTCCTCGCTCGTTTTAGCGGGGGCAAATCCGGGACCAACAAATGTGTACACTTGATCTGATTTTCTGTACGCGGGGATCACACTGAATGTACCTGATTCAGTCGTGTAATTTAGTTCAACCATCAAGCCTGTAAATGAAAGATCCTGACCTAAATCGTCAATACTTAACGGTTTGTATGGTGCAAACGATGGCGTGTGCAGCACACCCGTTCGAATGTCGTTAGCTGCATCTGAGGTAGGGCCAGAAAAAAGTTCAATTCCTGAAGGAGTAAAATCAGTTAGGCTACCCGAGTCATTACTAAACGTACCTATCAGGTCACCGCCTTGGCCTATCCCTGAATTTTCAGAATAATCTGCGGCAAAACGAATGTTAAATTCATCAGAAGGTTCAAAGTAAACTTGAGCTCGAATGGCAAACGTATCGGCATCGTTAGTGCCATCGTCAGAGTAACCATCGCGTTGCAATGAGTTAACCGAGAATCTCACAGCAGCATCATCCCCAAGCGGTGCATTGTAAGCGCCTTGGAAGCCTAATCTTGAATAATTACCTGCTTCAACTTGAGCGTAACCTGAAGTTTCACGTAACTGGGGTTTTTCAGGGATGTAATTAACAACACCGCCCGTCGCGTTTCGTCCATATAGGGTACCTTGAGGCCCTTTTAGAACCTCTACCCGCTCTAAATCGAAAAGCGCTTGTCCCGCGGCACCACTAGAGCGCCCTAGATAAACCCCATCGATGTTCTGCGCAACAGCGGCGTCAGTCAAAGGATTGACGGTCAACGCCCCTACGCCACGAACAAAAATACTTGTCAGTGGGCCACCACCAGGACTTATCCCTAATGAAGGGGAAAGCCTTCCTAGGTCTTGACCAGAATCAAGACCCTGACGAGTCAGTGAATCCTGATTGACCGCCAACATTGGTACAGCCGCGTCCTGTAATGACTGAGACTTGCGTTGAGCTGTAACCATAATTGTTTCAATGGCATTGCTTTCGTCAGCCTCTGCTTCTTGGTTTACAGTCTCTTGAGCTGTAGTTTGAAGTGATAGTGCTGAAAATGCCAGAAGCGGAAAATATAAAGATAGCTTTTTTAGTTTCATGTGACGTCCCTAATAATTATTGCTGTGCCAAACTCGTGTGTGTAATGTTCAATGCTATCAAGTAGCCTATATGTTAAAATTTAGTAGCAAACCCAAACCCTCAGTAACTATTTACTTTCATTTGATTAACATAAAATAAATCTAAGAATTGATAAAATCGAATATATTGATATTAACTATCCATGCAGTCGATACTATTTCCTTTAGTCCAAGTGGCACTTTGCTCAATCAGGCAATGTGTGTGGCTATCGTAAGCTCTACTCTGATTTGCACGTTATTGGAGAAAAATTCGACATCAATCGTGTTTACCAACAGAAGAAGTAAAAAGAGGCAATAGCCCGAGTCGTCTCTCGAAAACTCATTACCTTAGTTACTTTAGTTACCTTAGGCATGGACAAACAAGTGACGGCAGTTGTGAGATATAGTGATTATTAGGTAAGAAATGCACATAAGTCAGGAACGCTGCAACTCCCTAAAATAGTTGATTACATTATTATTCGATTTGAGGTAAGTAATCATCGTTAACTTTCTAAATGATTAGTTTACAGTCCACACAAATACCTATTTGTAAATCGGTAGCAATAGATTTCCTAAATACATTAAATCAGTTTAATCCACCTCTCACACACACAGGCTTATTACATAGTCTTTACATATCTTCAACTTAACTATTTAAGGCTATTGATACCTATTAAATATCAATCATTGGATAACAACACCCGAACACTACTCCTGCGAACGCTGGCCAAACTGCACAAAAAACAGGGCGTCATTCTAATGATGACGGCGGTTATGCCGCGCCCTCAAAAAACTGCAAGCATCGGAACATGTTAGTTTTATAAAAGATAAACAAGACGAGTGTTCCTCATTTGTGCGACTCACTCGACTAGGAGAAACCCATCATGACAAAATACTTGGGGTGGCTTTAGACAGAGAAAAATTGCTCTTGAGTGATATATCAAAGGAAGATTTAGAGGTAGTCATTAAGGTATTACTTGGGCTCAATAAAGACCTAAAACAAGTTAACGCATTTGAACCACTGTAGAAAATAACACTATACGTGACATAAAATTAGCCAACAAGGCACATGTCCTTTTTGGCTTTAATTGTAGTAGCTAAGACTTGATCTGACATTTAAGGCCAAACGCTTTCGACCTAATCTGACAGTCAGCAATGTGCCAATAGCGGTCGTTATAGACCTAAAATATTAATGACAGCTCTGTACGTAAAGCGGTCGTACAGATGTGAAATACCAAACGGCTGTAATGAGCGAAAAGCAGCCGTTCGAGCTTGATGATTTTAACTTTTAAATAAGGGGCGCAGACGCGTGGGCTATAATGCGAAGCAGCCCACGTGTATGCGTCCCAACGAACGAAGTGAGTGACTTGATTTTTTTGTTAGATGACTTACTTATCCATCCAACACGAGTCATAAATGAGTGTCCCATTACTGATGAATTTAATCTTATGGACTTTACTGTATTCGTCAATTGGGTTTGGTTCTTCACCTCTTTGAAGTGTGAATATACTGGAGGAAACATGGTTACCATTAATTGTAACCATTGCTTTTGAATTGAAAAGGCCCGCTTGAAAACCTTTGATTATGAAACCATAAACGTTAATAGCAATTTGCTGTTCTTTCCCTTTTAACGAACTTAAATCAGGTTGCAAGAAGCTAATGTTCTTGACTGGTTTTGTTATTCCATTGAGGCTGTTCGTAAAGTAATTAATCGATTCGTCGAGGTAAGGGATGTAGGGGTTGGGATTCGATGTGGAAAATTCGATTAAATCTGATACCGACAAATAAACTTTAGAGTTCTCTTTGGCTAAAAAGACTGCCGGGTGTTCGATAGACGGCGAATGACCTAACTCTCTTGTTTGAACTATTGGATAGATATCAAGTGAGCAAGGATCATATTCAGCTTTGGCATCGCTACTGAAAAGTAAAAGAAAAAACAAGACGAGCACAATTTCTACCATGGTTATCTAACGCCTCACTCTAACGAATCCCCTCATAATTATGAGCAGAAACAATAACATAGACACGCATAGCGCCATTTGATCTAATAAATTTCGCCAAAAACCAACTAGATAACAACACCATGCGTGATATTCATATCTTACACGATTTGCTTAAAAAACAATGCCCTAATCTACATGCCAAACGTCTTTCCTCTTTGATGGTTGCCACCCAATCTTTGCTAGATGGTCAGCAACTGTCGTTGACCGAATTAGGACGCAATATCTCAGGCTCCGTGGCCCCGAAACACAACATTAAACGCATCGACAGGCTGCTTGGTAATAACAACCTACATAATGAACGGCTCGACATCTATCGTTGGCACGCAAAGCTACTTTGCGGTGCTAACCCCATGCCCGTTGTCCTTGTGGATTGGTCTGATGTGCGTGAGCAGCTCAGGCATTTAACCTTACGTGCATCGGTCAGTGTTCAAGGACGCTCTGTCACGCTTTATGAGCGCGTATTTTCATTCGGTGAATACAATTCACCTGTTAGTCATAATCCGTTTTTACGGGAGTTGGCGAGTATCCTGCCGTCGGGTTGTTGCCCGTTGATTGTGACCGATGCAGGCTATCGTAACCCTTGGTTTCGTGAAGTCGAAAAGCATGGATGGTTCTGGCTAGGCCGAGTGCGCGGTGATGTGGGATTTAAGCGGGATGGGCAAGCATCATGGCAAAGTAATAAGTCGTTTTATCCCAGTGCAAATTCTCGGGCCAAATACCTTGGGTGTGGGCAATTAGGGCGTAAAAGCCCGCTTCATGCACACCTACATTTGTACAAAGCAAAGGCCAAACATCGAAAGGATAAACGCTCTTCAAAGGCAGGGCGAAACCACACCGCCCAGCAAAGCTATCGTGCGGGTAGCAAAGAGCCTTGGCTACTCGCCACTAACCTTCCCGAGAACGATAAACTTAACTCAAAACAGCTGGTTTCTCTTTACGCAAGACGAATGCAAATAGAAGAAACCTTCCGCGATATTAAAAGCCCTCAATACGGCATGGGACTGCGCCACAGCAACAGTCGCAGTACCAAACGATTCGACATATTACTGCTGATAGCGATGCTCGCAGAATGGCTATTACGGCTACTCGGTATCATCGCCGTGAAGCAAAACTGGGAAAGAGCATTTCAAGCTAACACCATCCGTCGTCGGCGCGTGTTATCTATTATTAGGCTAGGCAGAGAAGTCAGGAAAAGGGCAAAAGATTACAGGATGAACTCAGCCCAAATGACATGGGCTATCGCCCAATATATTACCTGGGTTCACAAAGAAGGAAGACCAATTCTATGAGGGGATCCCCCAGCGCCGCGTTAAGCGGCTTACAATAGTTGGCTAAAATAGTGAGGCACGAACGACAGCCAACTGTTGGAAATCCGTTTGAACGCCTTGTATGGATAATAACTCAGGTAAATCATCCTGATTTTAATCGGGGTGAGGTAAAGTGAGACCCAAGCTTTAGCAGCAACTAAAGCCTTCTTTTGTGGTAGTTCGATTGAGCGATGGCTCCTCAGTTGAGAGACCGATAACAAGAAAGAACACCACAAAGGACTCCAAGCAAAACACTCGAATAGTCTACTGGGTCTCAACCCGCATTATGCAAGCAAGAGTTAGCTTATTATGAATCCAAAAACAAATCAAAGCGTTAACGTCGGTGTCGATACGGGCAAGTTTCAATTGGATATTTATATCCGCCCTCACGATATTTATTTCACTGTTTCTAACGATGAAAAGGGTATCAAAGAAGCCATTAAAAAAATCCAACAGCATTCGCCTGGGCGTATCGTCATTGAAGCAACTGGCCGATTAGAAATGCCGTTTATTATCGCGTGTGCAAATGCTAATTTACCCTTCGTTGTCGCCAATCCCATTCACATTAAACGCTTTGCTGGGGCGATAGGTCAGCGAGCTAAAACAGACAAACTAGATGCTCAATTGATTGCTCATTATGGTGAAGCTATTCAGCCTAAGTTATCTCAACTAAAACCAGATACTATGCAGGCTATGAGTGATTTAGTTGCAAGGCGAAATCAATTGCTCGTCATGCAAACAATGGAAAAAAACCGCCTGCAAATTCTACCAAAAGAACTCGCCATGACCATCAAACCTATTCTCACTGCCTTTAAGAATCAGATAACCAAAATCGAGAATAAAATTGTCGCGCTCATTGAATCTTGTCCTGATTATCAAGCGAAGAATTGCATCTTACAGAGCATGAAAGGAATAGGAAAAATAGCCTCCGCTTCCATCATCAGTAACCTGCCAGAGTTAGGTTACATGACCAACAAACAAGCCTCTGCGTTAGTCGGTGTGGCTCCCATGAATCGAGAAAGTGGGCGCTATAAAGGGTTGCGGAAAATCCAAGGTGGCAGACATCAAGTCAGAACCGTTTTGTACATGGCGATGATGTCAGCGATACAAAGTAACCCCGTATTTAAGGAAACATATCAACGATTAGTCGCAGCAGGAAAGCCTAAGAAAGTGGCTATTATTGCGTGCATTAGAAAGATGGTTGTTATCTTAAATTCAATGCTCAGAGACGGGGTCATGTGGGAAGCGCCGAAGACTACAAATTAGCTATTGACGCCATAGTCTCTTGTTATATGCCGATTACAACTTCCATGAAATCTTGTTACGCAATTGCTCAACTTGTTTAACGTTTTCACCTGCTACAGCAGTATAAACAAAAGTGTGTTTATCAACCCCCACACACTTTATGGTCGCGCGATTTAGTTCAAAGTTCCCATAAACATAGTTACCATTTTTTACGACAGAACTAAAACCAAGAGACCTTAATATATCAATTCCTTTCGTAGCACACTGCTCAGGTAATATTTCCAATTGCTTATGATGTGACCATAATTGTGGTATATAAGATTGTTTGGTATTTTTAATTTGTGATTTTTCAGCATCTGCATTTGTTAAAATTATCTTCGCTATGCCGGATTTTTCTTTATCTTTAAAAAAGTTGGTATTTAAATTATGTTTTAGAAGATCTTTTACAATACTATTTAACATAAAAGCAGATTTAGAATCGTCTTTAGATACATACATGTAGCTCGAATATTTACTTGATAATGGCTTATTTTTTTCTACTCTAACCAGATAACCTTTATCAACGAGTTCATTCTGTAAAGCTTTAGCATCATTTTCTCTTAAGGAGTTATAATATACGTTAACGCTCATGACTTTATTTTCACTAGTATCAATTTCTGCGATATTGTTTGTAGAGGAACACCCCTGTATTAAAGTAACTAAAACTAAAAATGTTTTTAATTGGAGATTCATATTCATCCTTGAGCCTTTTTAGGCATATAACGCTTAACATATGGGGATTTTAGGAGCGCTTTTTCAGCGAGTAAAATTCCCACCATGATGTTTTTGTTAGCTGAATATTAAACTAAAGGGGACAGCAATTGTAAACAAGCACAACCCCGTGTACCAAAGACCAAGAAATACCGCAAAAAACCACTCCAAAGACGAACCAACAACTTGACCAGATTTTAGAATCATATTTTTTGAATTGGCTTTCGTGGGTGGCGTCCGAAACCACAACCAAACAATAAAGAAACTGCAAGCCCAAAAAAAAGTGAATCCTGCAATCATAGCAATTAGTATCAGTATTTTTGACTGGATATTTAAGTAATCAGAGATCAATCCAACGCTTAAACCAACGAGTAAAGAAATTATCGCAACTTTAAAAATGAATCCTCTATTCGAAGCAATCCATTCACTTTTTTTGTACCAAAATGCTGGGGTCATGATTTATTCAGCTAACGCTTATTATCGAGCATGTCGTATATGTAACTTCTCGATATGATTGTTGTTTTCGTCATTTTAAGTGCTTACCTTCTGATTTTATTCAGTATTTTTTGCTATCGTGCGAGTAAAACCACTCGGAGTTGCAAAAGCAAAAGGAGACCTAGGTTTAACGAGACTTTTCTGCTTCCTATTAAAAACTATGTGAAAAATATTTTCCATAGTTAAATTAATAACTTAGCATATTTTTGAAAAACAAAACGAGACCTTAGAAATTTACATAATAGGAAGCAAGATAGACATTATTCACTAAATCCGATTATACCTGCTTTTTTATACAGGCATTTGTATGCAGGAAACTTGGCAAGTCAGGTAATTTGCAATCCGTTTAAAGGGGAACTTATGATGTTGACGAAGCCAATTGCGAAGGTCTGCAAATGCCACAATGCAGAATCTCATGAATTAATGCCTGAACGTCCGTTGTTTGTCTTGAGCGGACTACTATCGAAGTTTCGCCAATGACCGCTTTTCGCTCATTGGCGACTGTCAGATTTTGTTCAAACCTAATTTAAAAAATGCCAGATTAAGTTAGGACTCATTCACTTTTAATCTAGCCATCGCCGCCTTAAATCGGCTGCGCCAAGGCCATCATAGATTCGCGCATAATTTCAGTATGCTCTTGCTTATCGCCGCCCTCTATTTCTATCTGGGCTAATCGAGCCGAGTTTTCCACCACCATACGACAACGTTCCCAACGTCGCTCTTGAAATGCGGCAAGTGCTTTTTCCAGACTCACATCTTTGGATAATTCTTCTGCTAAGACAATGGCACTTTCAATACCAATACAAGCGCCTGACGCTAAATGAGGCGTAGTCGCATGCACCGTATCGCCAATTAAAACGATACGATTTTTATACCACGGAGCAGGCACAAGTAACTTTCCGATAGCACGAAAATCAATCAGTGAATCTTCGTTCAGCATAGCTTTTAGCTGCTGGATAATAGGAGCGGGAAAGGTCGCCATTAAGGCTTTTAGTTTTTCCAAAAAATCGGCGGGCTCAACATGTTGCCGTTCTTTTTTGTCTTCGGTCAAAAATAGGTACATTTCATCCTTAGACATAGGATTTACCCCTACTTTTAAATGTGGCCCTACCCACATCATAGTGTTTTTCACTTCAGGAAGGCGTGGTAACACCGCACGCCAAATTCCTTGTCCTACATACTTAGGCTCTTCAGCTTCCGGAAAATAGGTACTGCGCACTTTTGAAAACATACCATCTGCGCCTATGACCAAGTCGTAACGGTTTGATGTGCCATCGGTAAAAGTAACATCAACCCCACTTTCGGTTTGTGACATCTCGGTGAAGGTGCACCCCAGTCTTACATTGGCGCCCGACTGCCGGGTTTTCTCTGCTAATATTTTGGCCAAAGCAGGTCGCATAATAGCACCTGAGTTGGGAACATCGGGATCACCCATCACGGGTGTTGGGATATGCGCCAAATGCAAACCATGGGGTGCATGTATATCTAGTCCGCTATGGGCACTGCCCACTTTTAAGAATTCCTCTAAAATACCCAACGTTTTAAAAGCCCGTAAGGTGGCTCCACCGATACTGATACCCGCACCATCGGCTCGCCAATTGGGATCTATTTCGACTAAATCAATTTCTATACCGTATTTTCTTAATTCAATGGCTGCTGACATACCTGAAAATCCGCCACCGATGATAAGGACTTTTTCTACGCTTGGGTTCACAACTTGAACTCCTCAATGGTTGTTAGGCTTAATAAAATGTCTTTTTGACAAGATACTTCTAGTGGAATTTCATCAAGCTTTTGCCCTAAACAGGGACCTTGCACACACAGCCCTGTCTCAATATCAAACAAAGCTCCATGGGCGGCGCAAACTAGGTAACCGGCTGCACTATCAAGGTACTTATGACGTTTCCACGGTAATGAGGTCGTGCCGTAGTGAGGGCAGATATCGACATAAGCAAAAAGTTGTTCACCTTTGCGCACAACAAACATGCTGTCTTTACCACGGCGCATTGGGTCAAACCCTTTGGCTTGCCCCTGCGCAATGTCACTTGTCTTACCTATACAGATTTTACCCATTCACATTAAGGCGCTTGAGGCGGAGGTGGTCCGCCTGGCGCCCATTTCTCTTCATAGTGCAATAAAAATACTTGTGAGTTATCTGCACCAGGCATCGCCTCGCGAGCAACCCATTGCTCGTCATGTAAGTCCATATCGGCGTCATATTCAATATTGCAGCCAAAGGGACTCTTGAAATACCAGAACCAATTGGATCCAAAGATATGACGACCGGGTCCCCAGAAACTCTGATAACCTTTTTCAATTAAGGCATTGCCAGCCTGAGCGACTTCAGTTGGGCCACTCATGTGGAAGGTAAAATGCTCTACACCTTGCATGTGGGGCGGAGTATTGAGGAAAAACAATGTGTGATGATCCTGCGTGCCTGCAGGGCGCATAAATGGCCCCATATGTTTAAATCGGTCGGTGGTCACAAAGCCAAGGCGTTCAGCGAAAAAGGCTTCAGCTTTAACGGCATCAGGCACAAAATAAACCACATGAGATAAGCTGCGAGGTTTGGCCACAAACTCTTTACTGACACCAATTTTATTCACTCCGCGCTGAGACGGTGCCCCCGGTGCATTAATGGTTTCAGCTGGCAAGTCGAGAGCTTGGCGAATGGTCACTTGAAACCCTAATACAAATCCCATGTCATCCATCGCCTCGATGCTGCCATCATC
This sequence comes from Paraglaciecola sp. T6c, assembly GCF_000014225.1. Taxonomy (NCBI): domain Bacteria; kingdom Pseudomonadati; phylum Pseudomonadota; class Gammaproteobacteria; order Alteromonadales; family Alteromonadaceae; genus Paraglaciecola; species Paraglaciecola sp. T6c. The sequence goes on along the minus strand of NC_008228.1, from coordinate 1,010,322 downwards.
CAAGACTTTGACTTCTCTATCCTTTGACAACTCGGCCTTAATTGCATCAACTGTCCCTTGATCAGCAACACCATAAAGCGTTTTACGCAGCATAGAGCCCGTACTGAGGGCTTCGGGAAGTGAGGCGTTATCTTTGCTGTGAATTTCAATGCCTGTGCCATCAAGGGCGACAAAGTTGACATCATCTTGCTGTGTTAGTCCATAATCGAGGGCGAACTGCTTACACGCGGTGACATCGTCGACAGCAAAAATAAGTTTGTCTGGTCCAATAATATTCATAATAGGACTCCTACTTTTCTTTTAATTCGTTAAAGGTTTCAGCCACCCAATCAGCGATGTAAGAACCCGCATTCGAACTGTTATCAAAACTTGAATGCTGCACGCCACCTTCACGTTCGGTAAATATTTTAAGTTTGCGTTTAGGGCTATTAACTAATTGCTCGTAGGTGCGCTCGGCCCATTTAAGGGGGATTTGCGAATCCTTCAAGCCATGAGTAACTAAAAAGGGCACTTTGATTTTTTCAATCTGACCATCAAGATGAACGTTTTCAGCAATATTCATGAAGTCATCCATATCTTTGGCGCCCCACACCCATTGAACATGTGCCCAATAATGGGGAACAGGGAAGTCACCTTCTTTCTCTAGGCGACGCTTTTGCACATCACGCCAGTCATGGTTAGCGCCCCAAATACAACCTAGGGCAAGTCTAGGTTCGTTGGCAACCGCACGAGGACAGTAATAACCGCCCAAAGACACCCCTTCCATACCAATTCGTTTGCTATCCACGTCTTCTTGTTGTTCTAGCCAATCAACCACTGGGCTGGCCCAATGTTCAGTATCATAACGAGCATGAAAACCTTGTAATTTTAACGCTTCACCTGTGCCGGGCTGATCCAAAATTAACGATGACACGCCGCGTTCAGCTAACCATGCGGGTAACCCCACGCGATATTTCATTTCTTTAGATGAATCAAGACCGTTAACTTGAATAAGGATGGGCGCTGGGCCTTCTACTCCCTCTGCTTTCACATAAAGTGCTGACAGATGTTTTCCTTCATAAGGGATTTCAACACGCACACAATTTTCTTTACCAAGCTCAATGGACTTTTGGAAAAGCTCAAGTGAATGTTTATAAAGTTCTGTTCTGCCAGGGGCTCCATGAGCTTGAATACGCTCACAGGTAATAAGGTAGGTTGCTGCACGATTATATTTATAGCCTGCTGATAAGGTGCGCCCTTTAGCCAAATCTTCTTCTGCTAAGCCGCAAAGTTTATCGGCCATCTTGGCCCAGGTGTCTCTAAAGGCTTGCACGCCTTCTTTATCTGGTGATTTTGCAGCGTCTTGTAACGGACCACACATTTCCTCGATCTCACCGATACGTGCGCCCATTTCTATGGCCAGGTTCACGGATAGATTCCATACGTAGTTTGTTGGAAAGTACTTAAACATGTTTTTTCCTTATTAGATTCTGCGGCTTAAAACAAAACCAAGATTTATAAAGTTGATTATTTTTCAATGAGTGCAACAGCTCTAACAAAGCCTGCTGAAGCACCTTTAATTTTGTACGGGAAACAATTGACTAAGAAACCGGTGCTCGGTAAAACCTCTAAATTACTCAGTTTTTCCATTTGACCGTAGCCGATATCTCGACCGGCTTTATGCCCTTCCCAAATGATTGATGGATCCCCTGATTCAATGAATCGCTCTCGGGTATATTTGAAAGGTGCATCCCAACTCCACGCATCGGTACCAACAACTTTGACGCCCCGCTCTAGTAGGTACATAGTCGCTTCACGCCCCATGCCAACGCCTGCATCAAGATAGTCTGGTTGACCAAATACTGAGCCAGCTCGAGTATTCACTACCACAATATCTAAAGGCTGAAGCTCGTGTTTTATGCGCTTAAGCTCTGCCTCTACGTCATCAGCGGTAATCAGGTATCCATCTGGTAAATGTCGAAAATCGAGCTTTACACCGGGTTGAAAACACCATTCAAGAGGCAGCTCATCAATGCCATAAGCTGGTTTGCCGCCATCAGTTGTTGATGCGTAATGCCAAGGCGCATCCATGTGCGTGCCGCTATGAGTGGTAATATCCAAACGCTCTGCCGCCCATGCTTCATCACCCGGCATCTGTTCTTTCGTCAACCCAGGAAACATGGCGCCCATTTCGGGCCAGCCTTGTTGATGATCCATATAATCAATTTTGGGCAGTAACGGAGGTGGATCAGTGTAAGGGTTGTTATCTAACGTCACGGATAGATCGATTATGGTGAAATTTCTAGGGTTAAACATCAGAGCTTCTCTCCATGGTTATGCGCTGTAACACGCTGCTCAATTGCACCAAAAACACTTTTTCCGTTGGGAGCAAAAGCATTCATGCTGACCACCTCGTCTTGCTGCATAAAGGGCGTTTGACCGCTACCGGTTTTAATCATTTCTTTGGCACGCAATTCAGAGATACAGGCTTGCCCTTTGCTCGGGTCAACGTTAGACACTGTCCCCGAACCAAATACCGTTCCCGCTTTTATGGCGCGAGTTTGTGCTACGTGCGCAATCAATTCATGGAAGCCAAAGTGCATTTCTTGGCCTTGGGGTTCACCGAATATTTGGCCATTTCTTTTAACTTGTAAGGGCAAGCACACTCGCCCATTTTGCCAATGCTCACCCAATTCTTCAGGCGTTAGGGCCAGAGGAGCAAATGCAGTGCTGCCTTTGGCTTGCACAAAGCCAAAGCCCGTTTTCATTTCTCTTGGACCGAGGGCCCGATAACTAATGTCATTCAGTAACACGACTAAGCGAATTTTAGTCAGAGCATAAGCAGCAGAGCTACCCATAGGGATAGCATCCACGATCACCCCAAACTCCCCCTCGAAATCGATTCCATGTTTAAAATCGGCAACCACGATGTCATCCACAGCCCCGAGAAAACTGTCACCTGCACCCTGATAAACCAGCGGAAATTTATCAGCGTCAGCGATAGGGTCTAGATGAAAAGCTTGTTGCATCAAATGGCCGTGGTTGAGAAATAGAGAACCATCTAGCCATTGCCAGGAACGAGGTAAAGGGGCGCAGGTATCCATAGTAGAAAACTCAAAACGTTGCTTTTCGAGTCCGTCATTGAGACGTTGGTATTTAACCGTCAGGGCTTCACTGCAAGCCGACCAATTTTCCAGTGCAAACTGCATCGTCGGTGCAATATTTTCAGCCTCTACACAATATTTTTGGTCATTCGACACAATGACTAGCTTGCCATCGGGGTGCTCTGTTCTTAGCGATGCTAATTTCATACTTATGCCCAGTTCAACTTGTTAAAAAACAATCAATTTAATGAGTGAGCAATGTTAATATTTTATTTGCAATCCAAAAAGTTGAATGTTTAGATGACTACCATCAGAAAAATAGATACCTGATAAGATTCAACCTGTCGCCCTAGACGTTCGTGATTACTGGGTATTTTAGAGAGAGATAGTATGAGATTTGAACAACTCGACCTGAACTTGCTTGTCGCACTAGACATTTTGATTGAAGAGCAAAATATTACACGCAGTGCTGAGCGACTCCATCTCTCACAATCTGCTACCAGTGGCATATTGTCGAGGTTGAGGGCATTTTTTGAAGATGATTTATTAGTACAAATTGGTAAAAAAATGCAGCCTACCCCCTTTGCGCTCGAGTTACAGGGGCCGGTAGCAGGGGTGCTCGCCACGGTACGTGGTTCGATCATTGGCAAGAAAGCCAATAACCCAGAGCACAGTGAGCGTCATTTTAAGATCATCGCTTCTGATTATGTTATTCAAGTTCTACTGAGCCATGTAGTGGCAGAAGTCGCTAAGCTAGCCCCTAAGGTGACCTTTGAATTCTTGACGCCTTTTGCCCACGAAATGAATATTTTATCCAAGGGCGGCGCTGATATGATGGTCGCGCCAGAAGCTATCATTTTAAGCAATTACTCAAGTGCTTCGCTGATAAGTGATGAATTAGTCTGTATCGCGGATATAAACAATACAGAAGTCGGTGACGAACTCACCTTCGAGCAATTTAATGCTATGGGTCATGTTTCGGTCGGCTTTGCTCGCGTTAGCTTATTAAGTATTGAGCAATGGTTAATAAATACCTTGGAAACAAACCGCAAGATCGCAGTGATCACCAGTGATTTTTCAACCATGGTTTATGCGTTGTTAAATACCAATCGAATTGCCATATTACCTCGACACTTTGTAGATATGCACATACAACGCGAAGCAGTGAAAACGGTCAAGTTACCCTTCTCCCCACCTAACTTGAAAGAAAGCTTAATGTGGCACCCTACTTTGGATAATGACCCTATGCACAGATGGTTACGGGAAAAAATTATTGAATGTGCCGGCAAGTTTGAATAACCCGATAAACATAAACCATCGTCACAAATAGAATAGAGCTGGATACTCAACCCAACAACTTGAGTTGGGTTGAGTGCTGGCTAAGATGCCGCATTATCCCCGTTAGACCACTTATATGCAGTCAAATCGTTAACTAACAACCTAGCCGTGTCATACGCAGATTCGTTCTTGTTATGGCTCAAGATTTTCCGCGGCTAACATGCCATCAACTTTTCTTCGCGCCTGAATGGCCGCCTTATCAGCGCCTACGATCAGTTCTCGCTGAAACAAAGCGGCTGCATCGATGCGTTTTTCCATGTCTTCAATCGCGTCAACATCTTGTTGTCTAACTTGCATTTCAGACTCAAACTGAAATTTGTCTAGCGCCGTATCACCTTGTCGGAAATTTCGCGTAGAGAAACCAAAATAGTGCGTACTTGTTTCAGTCTCAGGTGTCAGTCCGTGCAATATGGCCATATGCCCCAACTCTTTGGGTATATCCTCTTTACCCGGGATCTTGGTAATGGTGGGTAAGCTAGTTTTGACCAATTCTGGGCCATAAAAATCACTCAAATGCACAAAGTCGGCTAACCCTTCGAACTTGGCGTCTTTTCCGTAGACTATTTCCAAAAAAGGATTCCATGGCATTTTTCCGTTTCTGAGCACCCTATAACTTAGGGAACGCTCCTGTGTCTCCATCGGGATTTTTTTCAGTGTATCTCCGCCTTTGCCTAATTGCTGATGAATATAAGGCAGGTGGGTAAGATCCATTAAATTATCGACTAATAGCTGAGAGCGACCTTTCACATGAAAATAATTTTCAGAACTGTAATAGGTATCTGGGTTGTCTAAACCAAAATCATGATAGGGAGGAATTAAATCAGTGTCACACGTATCTAGGTCCCCCATCCATATCCAGCAAATAGGCCCGCGCTCCTCTATGGGATAAACGGGTTGGCAGAAATTACGCGGAACGGTGTCTTGGGAAGGAATATCAATACAATCGCCATTATCGGCAAAGGTAAAACCATGATACCCGCAGACGATATTGTCGCCCTCAACTCGCCCCTTAACGAGCGAAAAATACCGATGTGGACACAGCCCATGCATTGCCACCGGCGATCCATCTTCTTTTCGATACATTAGAACAGGTTTACTGTGTATCGTGCGCTCCATCGGCTCACGTGATATCTCGTTAGAAAACGCCGCCATATACCAACGATTACGTACAATTGATGTTTTATATTTGAAGGGGTACATAATTTAGATATTCCTAAAATACATTATCTTCTCTGTAGTCTAGCCCCCGACATTGGATGAATATATACTCTAAAAACCTAATTATCGGCTAAATACTCCCACTATGGATTTACTTGGTGACGTACTTTGTTCCTTAAATGTGTTCTCACACTCTATCGGCATATTCAAAATAGGCGGTTCGACTCACTTACATTTAACGGCCATGCCAACCAATTTTGCTTTTATATTTACCAGTACCGAAGGTGAATGTTGGATCGAAGTAGACTGTTGTCCGCCACGGCAATTGCACATTGGTGACTCCGTTTTGATATTAGGTGGTAGGGCCCATCGTTTTGGTGCTTCACTTGCGAGCGAACAAAAGAGTTTTGAGACATTATGGGCCGCCAATGGCTTACCCAAATTTGGTGAGACACGAGACAAACCAATATATTTGAGTGTCGATGAGACTGAGGATAGCAGTTCATTACTCTCGTTGGCATTCACGGTGGATGAACCTGCGCATCACTCTTTGTTGAAGTTACTACCCCCTTACATTTTTGTTTCAAAAGGCAGTCAGTTGGATACTTGGTTATCAGCCGCATTCGGTTTTTGTCAACGAGAGCTATCACATAATACGCCGGGTTTCAGCGCAACTGCGATGAATTTTACTAACCTGATATTTGGTGAGTTTGTCCGCTCTTATTTAAACTCGGCGGATTTACCTCACGAGAGCTGGATGCGTGGATTATCGGACCCAAGAATTGGCCGAGCACTAGCAATGATGCATACCAGAACCGCAGAACAACTTATGGTCTCAACCATGGCGAAAGAGGTGGGGATGTCTCGCACAAGTTTCGCGAGGATTTTCAAAACACTGGTTGGCCAATCCCCGATAGATTATCTTATTAACTGTCGAATGCACAAAGCCGCCCAGTACTTATTAGAAGGGAATCACTCCATTGGTAAAATCACAGAGATGATTGGATACCATTCCGAGCGAGCATTTAGGCAAGCATTTATTCAACGCTTTGGTCTGTCCCCTAGTCAGTTCAAAAAACAACAGCAAAAAATCTAGCTTCGTTGTTATTTCATTAAGACAAATAACGAACAATAGTAAGTAGTACTCGCCCACCAAGCGCAAGGCAGGCGAGTTCATGTCTAAGGTTACATTTATTAAGCTGCGTTACCGTGTGGGTCGATGACGAACTTCATCGCAGCACCACCATCAAAATCAGCATATCCTTTGGGGGCATCATCTAACGAGATCATTTTCACATTTACCGCTTTAGCAATTTTTACTTTATCGAATAGAATCGATTGCATTAGTGCCCGATGATATTTCATCACTGGGCATTGGCCGGTATGAAACGAATGAGACTTCGCCCATCCCAAACCAAAACGCATACTTAGCGCTCCCTGCTTCGCAGCATCATCTACCGCACCAGGGTCTTCTGTAACATACAGTCCAGGAATACCAATTTGGCCTCCCGCCCGGGTCATTTTCATCGCTGAATTGAGTACGGTTGCCGGGGATTCCTGATGGTGATTGTGGCCACAAGCGTGTGCTTCAAAGCCCACACAATCCACGAACGCGTCAACTTCACGCTCACCGATGATAGCTTCAATCCTATCCCCCATATCACCCTCTTGGGTTAGATCGATCGTCTCGCAGCCAAAGCTACGAGCTTGTGCGAGGCGCTCCTCAATCATGTCGCCCACTATGACACATGCCGCGCCTAACAACTGAGCAGATGCGGCAGCAGCAAGGCCAACAGGTCCTGCTCCTGCAATGTAAACTGTCGACCCAGGACCAACCCCAGCCGTTACGCATCCATGAAATCCAGTTGGGAAAATGTCAGATAACAAGGTTAAGTCTTGGATTTTTTCTATGGCTTGTTCAGGATCAGGAAACTTGAGCAAATTGAAATCAGCATAGGGCACCATAACATATTCAGTTTGCCCTCCGACCCAGCCTCCCATATCAACGTAGCCATAAGCGGCGCCAGGTCGAGCAGGATTTACGTTTAAGCAAATGCCCGTTCTTCCCTCTTTACAATTGCGACAGCGACCACAGGCAATATTGAATGGCACTGAAACCAAATCACCTGGCTTAATAAACTCTACATCTCGACCCACCTCGATGACTCGACCGGTAATTTCATGGCCTAACACTAACCCTGACGGTGCTGTGGTTCGCCCGCGAACCATATGCTGATCAGAGCCACAAATATTGGTTGTTACTACTTCTAGGATCACGCCGTGCTGACATTTTCGATTACCAATCGCCAACTCAGGAAAAGCAATACTTTCTATAGCCACCTGGCCTGGGCCTTTGTATACAACACCGCGATTACTTGTTTTGTTCATGAGAGTCACCTTTATTAAAGATTTTTGTGTCATACCTGAAAAATAAAACACGTTTCACTACGCTGAATTTCCAAGTAATCGTTAAGTCGCTTACCCTTGTGAATGATTAGCCTCAGGTCACTAAAGAGCTAGCTTCGATTTGCGTTTACTGCATCAAATAAGGCGGGCTTGTACGACCCGCTTTATTTAATATTTACCTTACCACTGGGTTTTGAACGGACCATAGGTAGGGGTTCGTCCGTTGGTTTCTTCTTTAACAATGTTGTTGCGTTGACGCCCAAGATAAGTAATAGAGCTTTCCATAACGTCACCTTCTTTAAGCCACAAACCGCCCAGCGTTGCAGCGTTACCAGGAGGGGAGCCCATAATCATTAAATCGCCAGGCATTAACTTAAGGCGCTCCGATGCATGAGAAAGCACTTTTTCAGGGGAGAAAATCATATCTTCTGCGGGCCAATCTTGACGTTTCTCGCCATTGACGTTTAATTTAATCTGCATCTTATTACGATCGACAAATTCTTTTGGTACAGCAAATGGGCCAAATGGCTTGAAGTTAGGCTGAAACTTACTAACCCAGTCAAAGTTGAACTTGATATCAGCGCGTTTGAACTCATCCACCGTGCCTATATCATTCACCATTACGTAAGCGGCAATAAGATCATCTGCATCTTCGGGACGAACATAACGCTCGCTTTTACCCACTATGACACCTAGTTCTAATTCCCAGTCCGGCTGCTGACCAATCAAAGGTAAAGGAACATCATCGTTTGGTCCGCACAACGCGGAATGCAAACCTGTAAAAAAGTAGGGCATACCTTCGCGTCCGCGGCGATCCACTTCTTCGTAATTACGCTTGAAGAACGCCTCGTCATCTTCACCGGGTAAACGCTTATCTTGATTGAATTTGTTAAAAGTCATCATCTCAGCGACATGTTGACGATAGTTTGACGCTGCGCAAATCATATTTGGGTGCGCTAAAACAGGCAGGATATTCAAGCTGTCTAAGGATTTTGCGGGACGCTCCTGCTTTGCTGCAACTTCTTTTAGCCAAATCAAGGCGTTGTCCCAATCATTAAAAATGGCGTGGGTATCTGCATAACGATCAGATAAATCGAGCACATCGCCATTAGGTAAAACCAAGCCTGGAAAAGCGGCTTCGCCTGCTACCTGGTAGGTGCCTATGCCAAATGTACCTTCAACTAAACCAGTCACTGAATTTATATTTTCTGGCTCAACAGCTGGTTTTACCATCTGCGCCATAAAGTCATTTGCACTCATAAATTTATTCCTCTTATTTTGTTTGTTGGCAGAACACTGAGATCATGCAAAATAACGATCAGGTGGCTCAGAACTCCACACATCCATTTCCACTTCTGCTATGTTGTGTACGCGTGAACCATCACTCGCTTTTAACCGATCGGTGTCTGAAAAGGTTTCAAATCGATTACGATCTGGGTCACGCCACACATCAAAAATGTGGCTGCCATGGGGATGACGTCCTACGCCCCACACCAATTCATATTCTTTCGATTCTAAATAGCGATGGGTCATAAATTGAGCTTCGAAATCTTGAGCTTCGAAACTAATATGGTGACACGCCGTTTCACCTGTTTGACTTTGCATTAATGCAATGACATGGTGATCAACCAGTTCTTCACCTCTGTCCAAGCGACAGAAACCAACAATTTGTACCTGAGGCTGCCCCGGGATGTGGTATACATCGCTTGGAATAAGACCTAGAACATCTTTATACCAAGGTAAACTTTGAGCAAAGCTTGGTACAAATAACCCTACATGACCCAACCGGAATAATTTCGCCGGCGCCATAGGTCGTTTAGGCTCAAAGCGTTCGTCACGAACGTATTGCCCTGGGGCATTCATCACTAATTGGTCGTAAGGCGTTTCAGGAGAAACCCGCTCAATTCCATACACCAGATCAATTTTAAAACCATTCGGATCTGTCAGGGTTACCGCTTGACCACCGCCTGGCGTGGTTAGTTCGCGAATAGCACTTGCACCGTGTTCTGTTACTGCTGCTTCTAGGTCGCTAAGGGCTTCAACTTCGAAAGCAAGCCCAATAAAACTGGCTGTATCTGCTTTTTCAGCGATATATGAAAAGGCATCACCACCGCCGGTTCGCATAATTAGTTTTTGGTCTGTGCGCTCTACGGTTAATAAACCGAAATCTTTGGCGAATGTTTCTGTCTGATCTAAATCCAGCACTTGAAATTTGACATGATGGGGGCTTTTTAGCCTCATGGGGTTACTCCACTTGTTATTAATTTATTCATTGAGCTTTTCAACCTCAGCACGCATTTCGATATGAGAAAAAGCGATATACTCAATCTTTGGGTGAATATAGGCACTGAACCTATTACCGTCCAATGATAAAATACACGCCCAGCTATTCGTGATACTTATAGGTTGGGTGAAAATATTCTTCTTATTTGTAGGTCAGCTAGCTACTTTTAACCGTCAGCCCAAGTAGTTCTGCTGCGTTGATGCCGAGAATTTTGGCTTTATCTGTTTCAGATAGCTCACTGTGAAACCCCACAGGATCAGGCTCAGCCATATCAAATGGATAGTCGCTGCCCAGACAGAGACGATCTGAACCGTGCGTGCGCACTAAGGAGTCCAACTGTTCTTTGTCGAACACCAAAGTATCAAACCATAGTCTGCGTAAATAACTTGAAGGGAGATGTTGACAATGTTCACTGCAATCAGCGCGAGCTCGCCAGCCATGGTCCATGCGCCCCCAGTAACCTGGAATATAACCACCACCATGGGCGACACAAATTTTCAAACTTGGGTAGCAGTCTAACACGCCACCGAAGATCAAATGCCCCACGGCAAGTGTTGATTCCAACGGATTGCCGATGAGGTTATTAAAATAGTATTCCTTCATTCGGTGAGCATGGGTAAAACCAAGAGGGTGAATGAAAAGTAAAATACCAAGTTGTTCAGCGGCAGCAAAAAAAGGCTGCAATTCGTCGTGATGTAAATCTTTACCATTAACATTGGTACTGATCTCAATACCACGAAGGTTAAGTTCTAGTGCACAACGTTTCATCTCTGCAATTGCCAAGGGGATATCTTGCATAGGTAACGTCCCCATACCGACAAACCGTTCAGGATGACTGTTTACGGCATCAGCAATACCATTGTTAACGGCCTGGGCTGCTGCCAGACCTGTCTCAGCATCGGTGTAATAGAAATACTGGCCAGGATTGGGCGATATCACTTGCACGTCCACTCCTAGTCTGTCCATATCCTCAATACGTAAATTTATATTGTTAAGCGTCGGACCGATTGTACAAAACTGCGCTTTGTTCACCTCATTCGATTGAGGGCTTGAAAATTCATGGATCCCTGGCGGTGGGCCCGGATACTTAGCCTGCACAATTTTATCAGCTGCCGCTACATTCAAATGACAATGAATGTCTACAACCAAATGTGTGCCTTTTTTATTCACCGTGATTACATTTTTCTCTGTACAGCAATCAGTACTCATACACCTAACCTTCTATCAAAATGGCGACTCATCACGCTACTCTCTATCTATGACCTATAAACGTCCAATCAGAATTAACCTTGCAAGCAATAAGTAACGCTGATAGGTTACAAAAATGAGATTCGATGGATTAGACCTAAACCTGCTGGTGGCCCTAGAGGCATTAATTGAAGAGCGACACGTTTCCGCTGCAGCGCGTCGTATTCATCTTAGCCAGCCTGCGGTTACCGGTGCCCTCAAGAGATTGCGCGAATACTTCAATGACGAGCTTCTCGTGCAAAGCGGCCGACGTATGTTTCTGACTCCAAAGGCAGAGGCACTAGCCGAACCAGTGCATCGGGCATTACTGCAAATAAGAGGTGAGATAACGCGCGCAGGTAGTTTTAATCCTCTGACCACGACACGTCATTTTGTAGTATCCGTTTCTGATTACGCCTATACCATTTTGTTGGCTGATGTGGTTGCCAAAGCAGCATCGTTAGCTCCTTCAGTTACCTTTGAAATAGTGCCTCCCAATGAGCAAGTCAATGAGCGCTTTGAACGAGCAGAAATCGATTTGTTGTTAACCGTCGATAGGTTTGCCCTGCCCGGACACGCATTTACCGAACTTTGGCGAGACGAAGAGGTGATCATTAGCTGGCAAGGAGCGAATTTTGATACCATTGATGCTGACACTTTCTTTGCTTGTGGGCATGCAGTAGCAAGCTTTGGCCTCGAGCGCAGACCATCAATCGCAGACAATCATATAAACCAAGCAGGCTGGAAGCGTCGCGTAGAAGTTCAATTACCTGATTTCGGCGCATTATGCCAAGCCGTAGTGGGCACCAAACGCCTTGCCACTATGCACCGCCGATATGCTCTGCACTTCGCAAAACTGTATCCAATCAAGCTTCACTCGACATGGGAACCCTTTCCTAAAATTGTTGAGGGTATGCAATGGCACAAAGTGCGCAACTTGGATCCGGGGTTACAGTGGTTAGCTGGTTTGATAAAGGATGGCGCTGACGCTGTAAACGACCGTTCTTAATAGCGCCTGTCGTTGAAATGCACTTATATAAGCCGTAACCCCGACTTATAAAGTACGTCTATTATCGCGATGAAGCGTTAAAATTTGCTATGGAATGGAATCTAATCAAGCAACTTATATTTACCCTGTTCATCCCACAGATCACCATAACTTAAAGCCACGTTAGCGTGTTCGCGCATAATAGCTTCAGAGCGGGCGCCTTGGCGTTTAATTAAGGCATCAAATACCCCATGGTGTTGCATATGGGCATAATTAAAACGACGAAATTCTCGGTCAAGTTGCGCAGGGTTAAACACCAGCGCTGTGGCGGATGCAAAAGGCAAATTTTCATTTAATTTCAAAGCAGCGTGAATAGCAGGATTCCCGCTAGCCTGCAAAATTAAATCATGGAAGCGTTTGTTTAAACGCTGATACGACTCAATATCCAACTGGCTTATATAGCCCTTACTAAACAAGTCATCCCCTTCGACTAAGCAATGTTTCATCTGTTCGATGGTGGGATCATCTAGGCCCTTTTCCGCTGCTTGCCTAGCCGCTAACCCTTCTAGCACGCCCCTAACTTCAATAGAGCCTAAAATTTCATGCTGCGTGATTTTCCTGACCATATAGCCCCGACGAGGTAATTTGGTCAGCAACCCCTCTTGTTCTAAAGCACGAAATGCGATGCGCACCGGCGTCCTAGAAATACCCAGTAATTCAGCGGTAGGAATTTCAGCCAGACGTTCACCTACAGGAAATTCGCCTGATACAATTTTATCTCGCAAAATGCTGACTATCCCTTGGCCCTCTCGCGTCATTTGTCTCTCCTGTATTGGGTCACTAAAAAACCTTTCCCAGTATAAACGTAATCATCCTTTATTGGATCCAATTCAAACAGGCATCTTGTTATCGTCATGGGGATTGAGATTATAGTCAGCCGCATACGCACCCCACAAGACGCTTTCACTCTATATATTACCTCATAATAAAACTAAATTGGATCCAATAACTGCTATTTTGAATTGTTTAGCCCGCTAAAATTGCATAGAATGGATCCAACGTTAACAAAAGGTTAAATTTATGTCTGTGCAAAAATATCCATTAAATACTTGGTACGTTGCTTGTACACCAGATGAAATTACGATGGCCCCCTTCGCTCGTAAAATATGCGGTATCGCCTTAGTGTTTTTCCGAAATACTCATGGAACGGTGGTTGCTCTAGAGGATTTTTGCCCTCATAGGGGGGCTCCTTTGTCCTTAGGAAAAGTCGAAAATGGTCAATTAGTGTGTGGTTATCACGGCTTACGCATGGGTGACGATGGTGCTACTAAGGCAATGCCCAATCAACGTGTTCAGGCTTTTCCCTGTATACAACGTTATGCAGTCGTTGAGCGCTATGGGTATATCTGGATTTGGCCGGGCGATAAAAGTTTAGCCGATGAATCCTTACTGCCAAAGCTAGAATGGCCAAACAATCCAAACTGGGGTTATGGCGGTGGGCTATATCATATCAAATGTGATTATCGCTTGATGATCGATAACCTGATGGACCTAACCCATGAAACCTATGTACACGCCAGCAGCATAGGGCAGAAAGAAATCGATGAAGCGCCCGTTACCACGAAAGTTGATGGTGAAAGTATTGTCACCAGCCGGTTTATGGACAATGTAATGGCACCGCCTTTTTGGGCATCGGCCTTGCGCGCCAATGATTTAGCCGATGATATTCCTGTCGACCGTTGGCAAATCTGTCGCTTCAACTTACCCAGCCATATTATGATAGAAGTGGGGGTTGCTCACGCAGGTAAGGGGGGTTACTTAGCGCCCAAAGAATGCAAAGCGAGCAGCATAGTGGTTGATTTCATCACACCCGAATCTGATCATTCCATTTGGTATTTTTGGGGGATGGCAAGAGACTTTAAACCCCAAGATAGCGAGCTTACGAATTCAATCCGCAGTGGACAAGGCGCCATCTTTGCCGAGGATTTAGACGTATTAGAGCGACAACAAGAAAATCTATTACGTCACCCCGATAGGACACTTCTTAAATTAGATATAGATGCAGGTGGAGTACGCGCACGCAGAATGATTGAGCGCGCGATTAAACAAGAGCAGGCTTCTGCGAATTAACCTAGCTACTGTCAGCCTTGCCAGTTAGGGCGCCAGCCCTGACACAGGGCTCGTTTCGTGTGAGTGTATACTCACTAGCTGCACACCTAACCTTGTGCGGGGCGGCCAGAGAGATTCTGTAACCAAAAGCTATAGGCCACAGAACTCGTGCTGTTGAGTTCACATAATATAAATGTGACAGAGTAAAAGCGAACTGGATGCACCAGCATATTGTGACTGATTGATGGCATACATTGGCAAAGCTCAAAACCCCACAGGAGAATACCAGGTCCAGTTTAATTAAAATAAAATAACCTAACGATTAGATTCCCCCTTTCGGTATCAACCCTTTAGCACTAACCCACGATAGAGAGTTTGCACTATTACCAACGGATCCTACTCACTATAAAAAGTCCTGACACAGGTCTATTTTTATATGCTAAAAATCGATTTCAAATAAAAAACAGTTACCTGAAAGAGGAAAAAATCTAACTATAGCCTGCATGCATCTGCGCACCCTTAAAATCACAAATAAAATAATTGATTCACATTTGATTTACAATAACGTTAACACATGCTTTAATCATGCCCGCTCAAAGGGTATTATTTTGGGCTTAATTAAAAAATCTAAAAATTCAGTTTGAACGTTAAAAATAAGGTATCGAATGAAAATTAATTTTAGAAAAATAATAAAATCTGTTCCGGTTCTAATTCTTTTATCCGCCAGTACGGCCTCTCATGCCGTTACGCCTGATGTAGACGGAGAAGGCAATTGGTTAATCAATAACGCAGGCTATACGTTTGATGCGAGCGTAAGCGATGAATTTAATCAAGCCGGACAATGGCAAACCCCTGATACTACAAAGTGGAATCGGTATCACCCTACCGGTTGGCTTGGCAATAACAGTTTTACCTATAGCAACTCACTTGCATATACGCATCAAGGAAATCTTGTACTGGAAGCAAGGCAAGGTGATTTCTTTGGCGATAAGCACACCACGGGTATTGTCTCTAGTAAGCAAGCCTTGAAGTACGGTTATTTTGAGGTGAGAGCCAAAGCTGCTAATAATAATATTGCGAGTAGCTTTTGGTTTTTTAACCGCAATAACGCTAATGGCGAGCAGTATGAAATAGATGTGTACGAACATTTCCCCTATGTAGGCTGGAATGACCAAACCAAAAGTAAAAGTAATATTCATCACTTTGTATGGACTCAGCAAACAGGCAACGTAGACCAAATTCCAAACTACAGCTATGCAGCCCAACTTGAAAACGGCGGTGTAAACACGGATTGGCATACCTATGGTGTAATGCGAACGCCCGCTGGCATTTACTTTTACGTAGACGGTAAAAAAGTACGAACTATTTGGAAGAGTGGCGTCAATGCGGCGGATTATCCTGGAGACGTAGATATGCCGGTTATTCTCGATATTTTAGTGTACGACTGGCAATCAGGGGATAACGAGCCGAGACAAGAACGCTCCTATTACCATGTTGATTACTTTAGAGCGTGGCGATAAACGCAAACATTCAATACGTAGTCGATACTCAATCGACTACCCTCTGCTCGCCCCTATATTTGCCAATTTAGCCTTGCAGTAAACATAACACTAGAACCGAACACCTTATTGAGATACTGACATGAACAACCTACTAAAACGTTTTTCGCTGCTTGTTTTTATTCTGTCTTTCAGCCCGTTGATCTATTCAGCTACCGATAATTTCAAAAATCCGATCCTTTCTGGGTTTTACCCCGACCCTTCAATAACTCGCTCTGGTGATACCTATTACATGACGAACTCAACGTTTGAATGGTTCCCAGCCCTGCCTATTCATAAAAGCAAAGATCTCGTTAACTGGGAGCTCGTTGGCTATGGCATCAGTGACGCTACGCATTTGAACCTACAAGAAGGACTAAATGACTCATTGGGTATTTTTGCGCCTACCATTAGGTATCACGACAACACATTTTACATTATTACGACCTGTGTAGGTTGCGGTGGCAACTTTATTATCACAGCCAAAGATCCCGCAGGTCCTTGGAGTAAACCCACATGGCTTAAAGGCGCGATAGGCATCGATCCATCATTGTATTGGGAGGACGGTAAGAGCTATTACCTTGGCGCGGGCTTATTAGAAGCGGAAGACAAAACACAGTGGCCGGGGAAAAATGGTATTTGGATGCAAGAGATTGATATCGAATCAGCCAGCCTGCTGGGCCAACCAAAGCAATTAACCTTTGGCCACGCTGCGAATGCCCGCTGGGCTGAGGGGCCGAGGTTATTTAAGATTGATGGCGAATACATGTTACTGATTGGTGAAGGAGGAACAAACGAGTTTCACGCCGTGACGGTTTTCAATAGCCAGTCTCTTTGGGGTCCATATGTGCCCAATCATGCCAATCCCGTGCTAACCCATCGTCATTTACAAAATACTTATCCTATTGCTCAAACCGGCCATGCTGATTTAGTGCAAACCCAAGATGAACAGTGGTGGTCTGTGGTACTTGCCAAACGCCCACAAGAAGGCATTACCCTACTCTCCCGAGAGACATTTCTAGCCAAAGTGGTTATGAGTAGAAATGAAAGTGGTGTCACTCCTATCTTTAACCCAGGGGTAGGATTACTGCAACCAGAGCAGCCAAGACCAAATTTACCGTGGACACCTGTTCAGCAAGAGGCGGCGCGGGACGAGTTTAATGCTAATGAATTGTCGCTACAGTGGAATTTTTTACGTACCCCTAGCAAGCAACGGCACGCGCTAGAGGCTGGTGCTCTTCACTTAGCGTTGGCACCTCAGCGCATCGAAGATTTAGCTAATCCCGCGTTCGTTGCTAGGCGCATTAAGCACCATAGTTTTCACGCCTCAACTGCGCTTAATTTCTCCTCGACCAAGCAAAATGAAAAAGCAGGGTTGGTGCTATACCGAAGGTCGACCAATCATTATCAACTGCTTAAACAGGCAAATGAACTCGTGTTACAAAAAACGAGTAAACGAGCAGAAAACGGAAAGTTAATAGCGACAGAAATCGCTCGCGTACCTTATACACATGACTCTATTATCATGCGCGTTGATGTAAATAATAATATGGCTCAATTTAGCTTTGGCCAGAATGAATCCCAGTTAGCACCTATCGGTGCGCCTCAAAGCGTAAGTATCTTGTCTGATGAAGTAACTCAAAGATTTAATGGTAACTATGTTGGCATGTACGCCACCAGTTCAGGGCTCGTCAGCAAAGCTCAAGCACAATTTAATTGGTTCGAGTATTCACAAAAGAACTAACAAACCTGGTGTCAGGGCGGTGCATAGCTTTTATTGCCATAACCGCCCTGACGCTCGTAACATTCAAGAAGCAACGTCGGTTTAGGCGCCGGTGTCCTGTTAACACTTTGCGTTGTTCTTTCTTCGTGCCCTTACAACTCTGTCTAAAGCCCCCTTTTGGCTAGCGCAATGTCTTTTGCGACACACATGCTTCTTACTGATGCACTGTCCGTCGCTTAAAAACGAGAAAATCGTATGTAGGGATAACGCTGAAAACGCCTCGTTTGGAATAATGATTAAGCCAACTGATTCGCGGTAGTGATCCGCGGTAGTAAAAAAGTGCGAAATAGAAAATGTAGAATGGAAGTTAGAAGTTAAGAGTTAAGAGTTAAGAGTTAAGAACAAAGAATAGAATGAGAGCAGATAACAGGAAGCCTGTAGATCGTTTTAAATAGCGTAAACTCTCTACAGTGCTTCGTTTGATTCAAAGCCCTCTTATATTAGACGCGCGATATAGCGAAACACCCGCTAACGCCCTTACCTCAATAATAAGGTAAGGGTTAACCTATCGTCAAGGCGCTGTGGGTACTTCCTCCAATACAAAATCGTCTGCATACCAAGTATGCCCTGAGGTCATCAAATTGACTTCAAACGAGGTTTGCGTATCCGGCCAATCTAGCCCATCAAATTCAATTTCTACCAGTTGCCACTCACCCGTTAGGGTGCCACCGAACCACTTCTGCCCTGAGCTTTTCCAGCCACCGTTTTGGTTAATAAACTGACTCATGCCACCTGACCATCCGCCTGACGTCAGGCGTTTTAGCTGAAAGCTCAGTTTAAACTTCTTGTATGGATAATAACTCAGGTAAATCATCCTGATTTTAATCGGGGTGAGGTAAAGTGAGACCCAAGCTTTAGCAGCAACTAAAGCCTTCTTTTGTGGTAGTTCGATTGAGCGATGGCTCCTCAGTTGAGAGACCGATAACAAGAAAGAACACCACAAAGGACTCCAAGCAAAACACTCGAATAGTCTACTGGGTCTCAACCCGCATTATGCAAGCAAGAGTTAGCTTATTATGAATCCAAAAACAAATCAAAGCGTTAACGTCGGTGTCGATACGGGCAAGTTTCAATTGGATATTTATATCCGCCCTCACGATATTTATTTCACTGTTTCTAACGATGAAAAGGGTATCAAAGAAGCCATTAAAAAAATCCAACAGCATTCGCCTGGGCGTATCGTCATTGAAGCAACTGGCCGATTAGAAATGCCGTTTATTATCGCGTGTGCAAATGCTAATTTACCCTTCGTTGTCGCCAATCCCATTCACATTAAACGCTTTGCTGGGGCGATAGGTCAGCGAGCTAAAACAGACAAACTAGATGCTCAATTGATTGCTCATTATGGTGAAGCTATTCAGCCTAAGTTATCTCAACTAAAACCAGATACTATGCAGGCTATGAGTGATTTAGTTGCAAGGCGAAATCAATTGCTCGTCATGCAAACAATGGAAAAAAACCGCCTGCAAATTCTACCAAAAGAACTCGCCATGACCATCAAACCTATTCTCACTGCCTTTAAGAATCAGATAACCAAAATCGAGAATAAAATTGTCGCGCTCATTGAATCTTGTCCTGATTATCAAGCGAAGAATTGCATCTTACAGAGCATGAAAGGAATAGGAAAAATAGCCTCCGCTTCCATCATCAGTAACCTGCCAGAGTTAGGTTACATGACCAACAAACAAGCCTCTGCGTTAGTCGGTGTGGCTCCCATGAATCGAGAAAGTGGGCGCTATAAAGGGTTGCGGAAAATCCAAGGTGGCAGACATCAAGTCAGAACCGTTTTGTACATGGCGATGATGTCAGCGATACAAAGTAACCCCGTATTTAAGGAAACATATCAACGATTAGTCGCAGCAGGAAAGCCTAAGAAAGTGGCTATTATTGCGTGCATTAGAAAGATGGTTGTTATCTTAAATTCAATGCTCAGAGACGGGGTCATGTGGGAAGCGCCGAAGACTACAAATTAGCTATTGACGCCATAGTCTCTTGTTAGCTTTCATTAGCGCTGTTGGTAAGACGTTTTCGCCAAGTGAAATACCCGCTCTTCCATTTGCAGTGTCGAACTTAATGCCATAGCTACCGTTGTAAGCGGCTTCTTGGCTGATGTCGACGTCACCAGTTGAACCAAACACGCGTTGCCAATCTCCCAATGTACCTTGCTCAAAGTCACCATTTGCCCCTAACAAATTGTCAACTGGAACAGGTGCGGCATCTGGAGAGGCGATTTCAACCCCAGTGATAGTGTGACCATCAACACTGGTTCTCCAGTCCCCGCCTACTTCACGCAGGGCAGCTATTATTTTATAGCCCGTTCCGGGGGCAAGCGTTTCTTCAAAGCTAAGAGTGATCTGAGTTGTGCCCTCTCCCGCTGGCACGGTAACGCGACTTAAACCTAGCCAATTACCTTGGGGGCCTATCAACTCAAATGCAACGTCGCGATCGATACTCGTCGAGTAATCAATATCAAGGGTAATGCTATTTGTCGGTTCCATTGATGACACATCGTTAGTAATAACGATGGTGTTTCTGACCGTCAGTTCGTCTTTTACCTCAACACTTGTGGAAGCACTAAACTCGCCATCCTCACTCATTGCGCTAATGTCAACGAAACCTGGGGCTATCGGCGTGACTAAGCCATCCTCAACAGTAGCGATAGATTCATCACTAGACTGCCAAAGCAGGTATTTATTGGTGGCCGTTTGCGGCATGACGTTGGCAAACAAACGATAAGGGCGGTCTTTCTTAATGGCGACATAAGGCTTTTGCATTTCAAGGCCTGTCACCGCAACAGTTTGCAATGGCTCTTGGGTATCAACCTCTAAAATCAACGAACTAACATGCCCTTGAGTGTCAGGAAATATTAACTCAATATTGGTATTCGCCTTCAAAAATTTAGCTGGCACGGGGATTTCAATCACGCCGAAGAAGTCTTCACGTGAGGTTTGATCGTAACCGCGCCAATCATTAGGCACCTCAACTCTGTATCCGTTAACTAACACCACTGGTTGTTTAGATTTATCGTGTTTGCGACCCACACCCATTTTAAGTATGGCCGTGCGCTCTGAGGCATTATACCCATGCATAGCATAATGATATTGCAGGGCTTTAGCTGTCGTCGCCGAGCGCTCCGCTCTTTGTATTAGGCGCGCAAAGTCGGCACTTTCACGCCATGCATCGGAGTGTTTGTTTATTATGTTCGTCAGTTGTCGATCGAAACTACGCATGGTCGACGTTAAACGATTAATTTCGTTCGTTTGAATGGCGTCTACTACTGCTTGGTCAAATTCCACCCCCTGATATACATCCGCAAACCCCATGGAGCTTTGCCCTACATCAATATCATTGAAGGTAAATGCCAACTCAGTGTTTTCAACAATGGGCTGTAAATAAGTTTGCGCATAATAACTACTCTTTCGCACGATACCATCCGGTGAAATCGGCTGAGCGAACTCATATTCCAACACGACTGTTTCATGTCCTTGCATGGTAATGCTGGAAGGCGCTGAAGATAGGATTTCATCCGTGTAGTTCGCCGCTTGATCGTACGGCACATCTAGGCGTTTCGCCCGCACTTGTGATACCGAGTTCCCTTGGTAAATAAAACGTAAATCAACGTCTTTACTGCTGTCTTCATAGTTATTCAACGCCAAATACAGCGTACTGCCATAATTGAATGCCTGCACAGCGAGATCGGGATCTAACGTATCTACCGCCACGCGATTGCCCTTCACATCAGACCATAACTTATAAAAGTAGGCTTTCTCAGTGGGCAAGTATCCGTTGACCTTATTTGAGATAATTTTATTTGGATCGGGGCGCAGCACTGTCGCTGAATAGGGGTTGAAGTTGTTCGCATCATAAAACCACTTTGATATCCCCGTAATGAATGGTGTCGATGTCAGTATTCTGTCTTCTCTTTCCAATAACGAGAATAAAATATGGTTGTAAGAACGCAATTCCTGCGCACTTTTTGCAGCACTGTATTCAAGCGGGTAGCCATCAATGATCCCTCCGTACTCAGTCACGGCATGGTCTTTCACCTCTCCCCATTTAATATGACTGTATGCTTCAATCATATCAATGATGGCTTCTGCATTACTGCCAGAACGGAAATTGTCTTGGCCCTCTACATTGACACCATCGTACAAGTGAAAGGAAAAACCATCCATGTGGTCGCCCGCAAGGTCCATAAACATTTTTTGACGGGACTGCCAATGGGAAAAATCTGACAGCTCGAAAGACGGCCACGCTGAAGAAAACCCGATAACGTTAGTATTTAAACCTCGCTGGTCAAACGTTTTACCTATCTCAGCAAACCAAGACGCCATGTGTCTTTGTACTGCTTCGTTAGCGACGGGATCCCATGGCCCATCAACGAAATCTGATGCATGGACAAAGGGCTCATTCATTGGTTCATAAAATAGTGGACGCCTTTCATCTTCAAAATAATACTCAAAGTAGTCTGCAGCCCAGCGCGCGCCTTCCACCGGATCGTTGCCCGGCGCCAATACGCTCCTAGGGTGTTCAGTCGCAACCATACGATTAGTCCCGAATTCATAGAACGCCCCAGCCTTGGCATTAATAATCGATTGTTCACCGTCAAGCATCGCCTGTTCAGTATCGGGATAATCAGCACTGCCATTAAGGGCCATTGGCCCCCAAAAGATCCGCCCATACTGAGCGTTGAGCTCATTTTTAATGTAAAGCATGTCTTGTTCAGCGGCGCCGGGTTCACCGGGACTTGAATGAATATTGAAGAATTTATTGCGATCGAGTGCTGTGGTATCACCTACGTATAATTGCTTACTTAAATCAACGCTCACGACTGCTGGTTGTCCATATGATGTATGTACATACCCTGCACTAGCGAGTCCAAAAGCTATCGCAAGTGACGCCTTACTAGGCTGAAACCATTTCATTTAACACCTCAATTTTTATTTACATGTGATTTACAATAATTACAAATAAAAATTAGCATGTAAAAATAAACTTTCCTAACGAGCTTTACTAAAAATGTTTTTCACCCAACTATTTTTAGTTTATTTGGTATGCAATTAATGTGTGAGTTTAGTTTGTGACTTTGGGTTGTGACTTTGGTTTGTGACTTTGGTTTGTGAGAAGCTAGCATCAGTATGTTAGTGACCTATCCACAGGCTACACAACTCAATATCATACTTTAAAACCCTGAAATAGGACCCGTCAATACGGCAGTTACCTAGATAACTCAGTACTATCGAAAGCCACGAAGGTCAGCGATACCAGCAATCAGCAATCACTTAGTAAATCATTATCATGTAAACACTATGTTAAATACCTTGATAACTAACGCTTGATCATTTATAACTAAATAAATTTCATATACAAAAAATAAATATCATGAATAAAAAACTAAAACGCTTGGGCTTATTATCAATTTTACTATTACCTACGGTAACGCAGGCGAGTATCTTGCCCCTAGGCACAACTGCAGATGCCACGGTTGCATTTGACGATGTCAGTTCGTTTATATTGGATACCCAGCAGACAGACCGCTTTTCGATTGGTGCGCAAAGTAGCCAAATGAATGATGGCGTAGTCACTGGAGACAACCCAGTGAGTGCGGTACTGAACGACCCTATTTTTATCAACTCGTCACTTGGCGCACAAAATACTGATGTAGACTTTGAATATGTACGCTACTTTTTCGATGTGAACCTGAGTAACAGCAGTGCAGACAGTACGGCTGAATTTGTATTTGACTACCGTATTTTTCAACAAGTCTCGGCGAGCGCTTCAGACCCCTTTGTAGATGACGCCTTCGCAGATTCAACTATCACCTTGTTCAATGACAACAACCTAGCGTTTCTGTTCTCTTCTGTTTCTTCAGACATCAACATGGGCGCCCAAACGGTCACCGACAGCGGTACGTTTTCATTTTTACTCGATCCTGGCGAATCCCTGTCTTTTGGCGGTTTCTACGAGTCAAACGTGTATAGCTTCGGTGAGGCGGCATTCTCTTCGTTGACGAACGCTGAATTGGTACTAACGACAGTGAATGAAACGACTAATAATGTATCAGAACCAACAGGCTTCGCTTTGACCTTTATATTTGCTTCTTTGGCTATGGGTTATCGCCGCCAAGGTAAACGTAATGGCATTGCTAAATAAAGTGATGCCCATAACCATCTGTTGAATATCCCTATAGCAGATGGTTCAGTAACATACTTTGCTAATAATTACGGATTCGGAATGTCAACGGACTCTAAAAAAGCAAAGATATCACGATAAATCGTTTGGAATTGGCCGTCAGTAAAACCCAAATGTCGGCCATCGGGTATGATTGTGACTTGGTTGGGGACCGCAAATTCGTCGAGTATTTTATGTAAACGCGCAGTTTGTTCAATAGGCACGATTTCATCGGATGAACCATGAATACTCAGTACCGATGGCGTTAGTGAATTAACGTATCGTATGGGGGAATATTGCTTAACGAGCCGCTCAAAAGCCACATCATCCTTTGCCCACAATCTTGGGTAATTCCAGTTTCCTGCACTCTTCAAATAGGTGTCTAGCTGCGCGATATCTGCTACACCAAACCAATTTATGACAGCCTTAACTGTCATTTCATCGCCTGTGTAAGCAGCATGCTTAGGTACAGCATTAATAAATCCCGCCAATAATGCTAAGTGTCCACCAGCGGAATCACCGGATACAACAATATTATTGAGATCAATGGCATATCGCTCTGCATTTTTTACTAGCCATTGCATAGCGAGCAGCACATCGTCCGCACCTTGAGGAGCAGTGCCTGCGCCAGTAGTATATTCGATATTCACCACAGTCCACCCTCTTTGCACAAATGGCATAATCGACCAAACCGAAGCGGCTTTACTACCGCCATGCCAGGCCCCACCGTGAATATAAATTAAAGTGGGTCTAGAGCCTGTGTGGGGAACAAAATAATCTGGCGGCCCATGCCAAGCTCCCTGTCGATAAATATCTAACGTTTGTGAAACTGATGTCCCATAGGCAATATCATAGTCGCCCCCAAAACGATGTGACCAATTTACGCTATCTACGATAGAGTTTGGGGTAATCGTATTACACCCTAATAAAGACAGTACAAAGGCGATATATACTAATAATTTACCCTGGTGCATTAACTATTTACTTCATTGCTTAAT
Organism: Paraglaciecola sp. T6c; assembly: GCF_000014225.1. Lineage (NCBI taxonomy): Bacteria > Pseudomonadati > Pseudomonadota > Gammaproteobacteria > Alteromonadales > Alteromonadaceae > Paraglaciecola > Paraglaciecola sp. T6c. The sequence continues at coordinate 985,239 of NC_008228.1, read as the reverse complement.
GCGCTGAACAATGAGTTAGTCGTTAATTCAGATGCTACAATTGCGCCTGAAAACTGCACTACAGTGCGCGCCAATTCGGACGCTCGCATAGTGGCTTGTTCTATATTCAAACCGTCACATCGGGTCACGAGGTAAGCGCCTGCAAACGAGTCACCCGCGCCTGTAGTATCGCGCTGGATTGCTGCAGGCTTAAACGGTTGGTGATACTGTATTCCAGTGAGATCGTAGACATAAGTGCCTTGTACTCCACATTTTATCACCTGCTCTTGAACACCAAACTGGTTAAGAAAGTCATGCACTTGCTGAGCATCGGTATGCTGAAAAAGAGCGTCATGATCTTCCAAGCCAGGAAGCGCAATATCCGCCAGAGCATAAGCTTGCTCTAGCCAATACTTTGCTTCCGTTTTATCTGCCCACAAACGAGCACGATAGTTTGGGTCAAATGCTATTGTTACCCCCCTGCTTTTAGCCCTGTGCAATATGCTTAATAATTTCTGGCGGTCTTGCTGGTCTAGGATCGCAAGAGTAATTCCGCTAAAAAATATCAGAGCGAAATTTTCGTCATCAATCAGGCTTTCTTTACATTGCTTAAGCATATTTTTTGCAGCTGAATTCTCACGCCAGTATGCGAAGGAGCGCTCTCCGCTGTTATCTGTGGTGATCGAATAAATGCCCAAATTGCGTTCGTGATTGCATCCAACCAAATGGCTATCAATGCCCTCCGTTGCCATGTTACTCAGTAGTTGTTGGCTAAACACATCATCCCCTACAGCGCTCAAGTATGCGACCTCAGACTCAGGACAAGTCCGCTTAGCATAAACCGCACTGTTGTATGTGTCGCCAGCATAACTAGTATGCACTTGACCGTTTTCATCGCGTCTTAGTTCGAGCATACATTCGCCGACAAAGAGTAATTTATTCATCTCATATTCCTTGAATATTTTGCTACCACCAAGTCGCATACAGGCCGATTAAAATAACAACCACGCCAACGGCTGCGGCGGTAAAACCGTTAGTCGTCTTAAAGCTGATGTCTTTTACCTGCACCCCCTTGTTGACCTCTGGAGCGGCTTCTAACAACGACACAGCATAAGCCAAAGCTAAACATAGAAGGAACACCAAGCCGATTCGATCCATAAACGGTAAGCTAGGCCACATCAATGCAATCAGAACAGAAAACGCTGCCGATCCCAATGCCGCAGCAAGGGCCGCCGTTGACGTGGTTCGAGACCAAAACATCCCCATTAAGAAAATCACTGTAATACCAGGGGAAAATAACCCTGTAAATTCTTGAATGTACTGAAATGCTTGCTCTGATTGACCAATTAGCGGTTGAGCGACGCACACAGCCACCACCAGCGAAACTAAGGTGGCTACGCGACCAACGTTGACATAGTGATGCTCACCTTTGCCCTCATTTAAGGGACGATACAAGTCCATGGTAAAAATAGTGGAGATACTGTTGGTCATTGACGCCAAAGAGGAAATGATCGCCGCTACTAGCGCGGCAAAAACAAGCCCTTTTATGCCCACAGGCATTAACGACATCATAGAAGGATACGCTTGATCGGGCTTGTCTAAATCAGGGAATAACAGCACGGCAGCAATACCCGGTAAGACCACGATTATCGGCATTAACAATTTTAAATAAGCAGCAAAAGCAATACCTTTTTGTGCTTCTTGAATATTCTTAGCCGCTAACGCTCGTTGAATAATGTATTGGTTAAAACCCCAATAACCTATGTTCATCACCCATAGCCCGCCTACTAACACAGAGATACCGGGTAAATTCATGTACTCACTGTTGTCAGGGCTCAGTATCATGTCAAAGTGACCCGGTACTTTCTCAGTTAATATGCCGAAGCCTTTCATTAACCCTTCACCACCGGATATCTGCTGCAACGCAAGGTAGCTAAGCAATAATCCCCCGAATACCAATAGAACCACTTGAATGATATCTGTGTAGGCCACCGCTTTCAGTCCACCGTAAGTGGAGTAGGCAACCGAAAATACTGCCAGAAACAGCATGCCATACAGCCAGTCAATACCTGCCACGCTTTGTATCGCCAAACCGCCCAACCACAGCACTGAGGTCAAGTTAACGAACACATACACAGCTAACCAAAATAAGGCTAAGGTCGTTTTTACCCTGCCGTCAAAACGCTGCTGCAAATACTGCGGCATGGTGTAAATTTCGTTCTTCAAAAAAATGGGCAGAAAGTATTTTCCTACCAAAATCAGGGTAATAGCCGCCATCCATTCATAAGACGCGATCCCTAAGCCTAGTGCAAAACCAGAACCTGACATACCAATAATTTGTTCAGCTGAGATGTTAGCTGCAATTAGCGATGCACCTATCGCCCACCAGGGCAGCGATTTACTCGCAAGGAAGTAATCTTTTGTGTTTCTTTCATGGGACTTTTCGCCCCGAGAGATCCATAACGCAATACCAAGAAGCACCAATACGTAGGCCAAGAAAACGCCTACATCCAAGGGGGCGAGTGTGAGTGTCATTTTAAGTTCCTCTTACGCAGACCAGTTGTGTTGATTATCATTGATGACCGGCGCTAAGTTTGTGTATGCCGCTTGTAGGCCTGAATTGAAATCCCCGTCAGTCGCTAATGACAGAGGAAAAATAGCTGACATCGACAAAAATAAACCCACATCATGCTGCGCCTCTCCGTTACAAGAAACGCACAAAGTTTCTAGTTGAGCTGCCAATGGGTCCACTAAGGTCTCGCCTTTACTGAATTGCAGGCGCACAAACTGCATCCACGCGGCTAACGCATAGCAAAGTAACCTTACGCTGCGCCCTTCTCGTAAATTTTGCTGAATGATAGGCAAGATGCGCATGGGGATTTTTTGTGATCCATCCCACGCAATCTGGCTTAACAAATGGCGAATGGCTGGGTTTCTGAAGCGCTGTAAAATATCTTGGCTGTATTGCTTTGCATCGAGCTCTTTTGGCCCTTCGATAGAAGGCAGTATTTCTTCTTGGATCATGCTTTCAATAAACGCCACCAACTGAGTATGCTGCATAGCGTCATAGACTGTCTCTATGCCAAGCAAGCACCCTAAATAAGCAATGCTGGAATGGGGGCAATTCAACAGCCTGAGTTTCGCTCTTTCAAACCCTTCTACGTCTTGAGTTAGCACAGCGCCGACTTGCTCCCAGGCCGGTCTATCCGACGGTAAACAATCTTCAATTACCCACTGTAAGAATGCCTCACGTTTTATGGGCCAATTGTCTTTTATGCTTAGCGTCTGCTGGACGAGTTCGCGCAGCGCATCATCTGTTGCTGGGGTGATACTATCAACCATGGTGCTCGGGCACGTTATCGAGTCAGCAAGCCATGTGGCCAAGGTTAAATTGCACTGTGCAGCGAACGACACCAGCGCATTTTTTAATTTACCGCCATTGCCCGTAATGTTGTCGCAACTAATCACGGTAAATGCAGGCAGGCCTTTGTCATGGCGAATAGACAGTGCCTCCACAAGTATCCCGACCGCGGAAACGCGTTCAGTCATCACCTTAAGATCATGCTGTATATCAGCATGGGCGAGATCAAGTTCACCTTGGTTGTTCAGGCAATAGCCCTTCTCGGTAATGGTGAGTGTGACAAATTTTGTATCAACATGGATAAGACGAGCAATAACGTCAGCATATTGTTGGCGAGCAACTAACACTTCTTTAATCGAGCCGACGACCTCAAAATTGGTGTCTTTATCCAACTCAGCCAAGCAGTACAATCCGTTTTGCGCAGTAAGTGCATCGCTGACACCACTCGAACGGAGCGACACTGCACTGATGCACCAATCCCCCCCGTGACGCTTCAACGCTTGATGTGTGTACCAAGCTTGATGGGCACGAAAAAATGCACCGGGCCCAATGTGCACTATGCCTATTTTGGCAGCACTCGGTGGCTTGCGATATTGCGGAACGTTAATGCCTTTATTGGCAGCCTCTTCAAGGCTGTTTTCGTTTAGATTTATTATCTGGCTCATTGGGTTACTCTGCTACCTGACTGATCAAAATGGCGTCGGCGCTTTTGCGCCACGGTGAAATAAATAATTGTCCTTTTTGGATATCTCTGGCGTCGGTTAACTCCCCCGTTAGGGTGTTAAACCACTGCATGGTGCGCTTTGGCTTTTTGCCGTCAGGCACTAAGTACCAGTTGCCACGAGACATCTGAAAATTGTCTTTTGAGACATAAATTAAATAGGTGTCGTGTTCATCAACTAGCGTAAAACCAGAGCCATTTTTACCTGGGGCTGGCGCAAAGGATGAGAACGCAAAGCGCTCGAAAAACGCGGACATCGCGCTGAAGTAGTTGAATTTCGGGTGGGCGCTAGCGTCAGCCTGTTCAAATGGGTTATAGATGATGACGTTCCAGGCATTCGCTTGCCAATAATAGGTGCTGTACACACCAGCGAAAATCGTCATCCAGTTTCTTCTAAGGGCGACTTCTGGGTCAGTATAGTCACCGGGAAACACGTCATAAGGAGACGCTTCGTACCCTCCATGCTCTATGTTATAAATCACCTTATCTGCAAAGCGTTTTCTAACATCTAACATACGGTTGTAAATGTCATAGCCCCAATCTTGGGTGGATATGAAATCGACTTGTTCTGGGTATTTTGCACAATAATTAAAGTCGTGAACTGTCACTAAACGATTAAAGTGATTCAACTTGCGCAGACGTTCAATTCGCCCTTTGATGTAAGCTTCATCCGCGCGGCCATAGAACAGCGCCTCTTTTGAAATGTCCCACACAATATTCGGAAACGCCTGATAGCGCTTAATCACATAGTCAAAATACATATTATCGGCGTCTGAATTCATATCAGGCCAATTGACCATTTTATTCCATACGTAAATCATCAAATGACTCACCATGCGCTTGTCATGAAGTAATTGAATGCTGCGATCGAGTTTCTGGAAAAAAGCGACGTTCAAAGCTGAAAAATCTGGCTGCTCATTACTCCCTAAAAACGGGTAGATGTCTTGTCGCCCACCAAACTCATGTTCAGGATGGGCAGCAAGTTTCGGATCTTTTTGCCAATTCACATCATGGGCATACACGTTCATCACCACATGATTGAAACCATGCTCCTTAATGCGCGATAGCAAATGTTCACTTTTTGGTGTTGCCTGATCGTTGGCATAATCCAACGCAAACAACCAATCTAGCTCGTACCCCAACAAAAAGTACTCACTGCCATCTTCATAGGCAAAGGCTTGTTTATTATGTGGTGACAACACCATGGCACCATGGTTAGTGGGATCATCATTTGCTATTACTTGCACCCGACCACGTAAGCCATTCAGTTGGGGCACGTCCCCTTCGACTTGGTAATTCCATTCCCCGGTGTGTGCCGCTGAGAATCGCAACAACCAATTATTGTTACCGTTAAACACGATGGGAACGGTTTGTTTTTCACCTGTCACTTGATGCGTAAAGTAAGCATTCACGTTGGCCGCAAAAGGGGCTTGAGTGGAAACCTTGGTTGTTAAAGTAATATCCAGCACTTCCCACTTTTCGATTGTATTTCTCGACGACGAATCAGTATTGGTCTGGGCGATGGCTGACCCAAGCATCATCAACAGGCTACAACAACACAATAGGGTTTTGATATTAATACCCATTGGTAGCTCCTGGAACTAATTGAGTAAGACCAAAACCGTTAAGACGTATTTGCTGATTGCCATCAGGAGCGGCCATGAGCAACGTTGCTTCACCTCCCTCGTTTACCGTAAAGGTGTGTCGTGCGAACCCTGCAGCCCCTTTATTTGAACCACCGTCACCTCTTTCTCCGCCTCCAGCTTCTGTAATAGCGATACGCTTACCAAATGTGGGGCGATAACCATCTACGCTTTGGGCATCAGTGTTATTGGGCATGCTAAAATTCAGGGGGCGAATGGCATCACCGTCATCGCTTAGCATGTGATGCCAAGTTTGCAGCACATATTGCCCTTGAGGTAACTGACCAAAGTGCAGCTTAATGGGTTGCCCCTTGGCGTTATTTACCCCATCTTCGATTAGAAAGCTCAGATCACCAGGCACTCCCCATGTGTTATCCCACGTAAGTGGCTCCGTTGACCCCGATAACGCTATTGTTACCTTTTGCCCATTGGCGGCTGTCACGACGCGAGAGTCATCACCTGATTGATGAGACCAGATGTAAAAGTTTTCTTGCGGGTGTTGTTCTTGATTACCAAAGTCGACATACAGCGCTAAGGGGTCAAGTACACGGCTTGAATCGTTCTTTGAGTGTGTTTGGCTTACTTCATTTAGCGCCACGCTAGCACTGCCGGTTTGCAAACCGTCGGCATAAGCGCTCAATGTTAAAACGCTGGCCGTGGAGCCGACTTGAATCATTATGGGTGCGTGGCCATTACGCCAAGCAACAGGATTAGCACCAATGGTTTCATCACCAATGATCTGGCCGTCCCCTTGCAGTTCAAACCTAACCTTAGGGGTATCCTTGTCAATCAAGCCTCCCTGATTGTCGGTGATTTTTGCGTAGGCAAGAATGATACTTGAGCCATCTGCTGTCATGTCAAACCCTGCGGTATCGAACACTACATCTAGTTTGGCAGGTTGAGTACCCTTGGCTCTTTGGTGCTTCGCCACAACGAGTTCGCCGTCGTTTTGGTAGGCAATGGCAGTTAATGTGCCGCTTTGCCACTTAAACGGGATTAAAATAGAAGGTGAATTAAGATACTTGTTTTGCTCTGTACGCTTGGCTTGATAACGACCTAATGAGCGATCGTTATGCAATAACTCCACTTCTGCGGCATTGGTGAACACCTGCACCTGATCGTCAAACTGACCACGCGTGTCAGCAATATGTACCATAGGCTCAGAGGTAAGCTCTGATTGATACCAATAGTAATTCGGTTTGGGTAAACGGAATGCATCCGAGCTTGACGCTTGCCACACAGATAAATTTGGATATTGCTCATCGCGTTTTATAAAAGATTGGCTGTCATGGGCGCTCCAAGAGGCTAACCCGATTAGGTTTGGGTCCCCTTTGTAACGAGATACTATCTCTTGCAGCGAAAGACTATCAGTGGAGCCCGAGTGCTCCATGGCAAAGAGTAGATCGTCCGATTGGCGCTTCGCTCCACGGTAATCCATTACTGCATATAAGTCTGTAATACCCGAGTGTTGCTCCCCTGTCCATAAGGTGCCATTGTTCATGCTGATGCGCGTAGGGTCTTCTTCTTTAACGGCATAATGTAGGCGCTTGATTGTACCTCTGTGGTTGATACCCGCTCCCCAGCCTAACACTGACGGGTGATTTCGGTGATTTCGTATCATTCGACGTGTGGCCTCTTCTAATCGTGCCATCCACAGTTTATCTCCCATACCTATCCATGTAGGAGGCTCTTCGACCACGATTAATCCGAGCTCATCGCATGCTTGCAAAAATGCATTATCGTGGGGGTAATGGGCCAAGCGCACTAAATTCATACCCGAGCGCTTGAATTTTAACGCGTCCAAACGATGCAGATTATTTGGCACTGCATCCCCTATATAGGGGAAATGCTGATGACGATTCGCTCCGATAATGTCAATGGGTTCACCGTTGAGCACGAGACCTTTATCTAGCACTAGCTCAAATTTGCGGATCCCCAGAGGATTCGTTTTGCTGTGCAGTACCCTTCCTTCTTCATCAAGTACCTGACTGATCACCTTATATAAGTAGGGACTGTCTGGTGACCAAAGACGTAAGTTTTGGTCGATGCCGCTGGTGTGTTTTACCAAATGCGTGGCCCCCGAACCTAGGGTATGTGCTGTACGCTTTCTTTGAATGATGATTGCCTGATGGTCAACAATATAGGTTTGCACAAAGAACTTACGCGGGCTATCTCCTGTATTGACCACCTCGCTTCGTACGGTGACCGTCGCATCCCTTTTTGTTACTGTCGGGGTGGTGACAAAAATCCCTGAGGTGCTTGAGTCCCAATCGAAAGTAAAATGCAGAGGGTCTAATACATTTAAATAAACATCTCGGTAAAGGCCACCAAACAGCACGTAATCAGTCGTATGGCCATCAGGCGGAATCTGTTTATTACGTCGATTATCTAACTCAAGGGTAAGAGTATTTGTTTGACCCAAGGTAACAAATTCAGATATATCAAAATGAAATGGTGTGTAGGCGCCTACCGCATGTTCACCCACATATTGCCCATTAACCCACAAACGGGTTTTCTGATGTGCCCCTTCAAATTCGAGATAGACCTTACTGCCTTGGTTTCCTTTGATGGTTAGCGCTCGCTCATAAAAGCTAATATCGCGATGAAATGTTTGCTGTGACTTATCATCGTCGCTGTTATCTAAGTTAATCGAAGTCAGGGCATAACTGTGCGGAAGGTTGACCTCTTGCCAGTCTTCAGCAGACCATTGCTTGCTGCTTGGTGGGCGCGCCGTCTCCCCTTTGTGATAGCGCCAACCAATGTTTATATTCTCTCGCGAGCTAACAGAAGTCGTTTCAACGGTTTTAATTTGTCCATTTACATTTAAAGCGAAACTACAAACTAGGCATAAAAAAAGGAGACGCAAAGACATGATGCAACCTTATATTAACCAAACAATTAACCGACAATACATGATTCAAATGCAATTGTTAACATTTATATATGATAAATAGGTGCGTATTACTTGTTCTACAGCGCGCAATAAATACCAAATGAAAACTCATGCAAAAGTCGCTAAGCTTAGGAAAAATAATATTTAATAGCAGTAATTCGACATATAAAACAAGGGGTAATCTAGGGTTCACCGCTGAGAATGCACCTCGGTTTTTGATAGCAAAAATTAAAATGCATATAAAAATAATGATTTTCATATGTAAATTTTATTTGCAATTAAGTGACATTTTTATTTATAGTGTCGCTAACATTTTATTAACGTGAATAAATTAAAAAATGGCTCGAAAAATGATACCGATGAAAAGTCTACTAGCTGTCACTGTTGCCACTCTACTCGCTGCGTGCTCGGAACAACCGCTGGAAATGTCTTCCACCACGAAAACGTCGACCACTGAGAGTAAATCCACCGCTATGGATGCACCCGATTACAGTGAAAAATTATCTGACATTCGCAGTGTCGCCAATCAAGGGCCCTTCAAAGCCAATTGGGAGTCACTTAAAGACTATGAGATCCCAACTTGGTACCAAGATGCCAAGTTCGGCATTTTCATTCATTGGGGGGTATATTCTGTGCCTTCGCATAATGGCGAATGGTATCCGCGAAAAATGTATCTAAGCGACACCGAAGAGTTTGCCTATCAACAAGAAAAACACGGTCCACTCACAGAGTTCGGCTATAAAGATTTCATTCCACAGTTTACCGCTAAAAAGTTTGATGCAGATAAGTGGCTGGACGTCGTCAAAAACTCAGGTGCTAAATATATCGTGCCTGTAGCTGAACATCACGATGGTTTCTCTATGTACGATAACTCCTACTCCCGATGGGATGCGGTTGAAATGGGACCGAAAAGGGATGTCATCGCTGAATTAAAAACCGCAGCGAGCAAAGCTGATATCTACTTTGGTTTATCAAGTCACCGCGCTGAGAACTGGTGGTTCTTCGAAGGTGGGCGAGAAGTGCCTAGTGATGTACAAGATGAAGCCTATCGCGACTTATACGGCCCAGCGATCAGCCGTGAAACTTCCGAAGCAGGTGAAACCCCGCCTACCCAAGCGTTTTTAGATGATTGGCTATTGAGAACCGTAGAAATTGTGGATAAATATGAGCCTGATCTGATTTGGTTTGATTGGTGGATGGCATCCGAGCCGTTTCATCAACATGTAAAAGAGTTCACCAGCTATTTCTACAATAAAGGCTCGAAATGGGACGACATGCCAGCTCTTAACTACAAAGACTTAGGTGAATTTCGCTCGTTCCCACCAGGTTCAGCAGTACTGGATATTGAACGTGGACAAATGTCCGACACCTATGAACATTTCTGGCAAACAGATACCTCTGTGTCAAAAACCTCTTGGGGCTATGTGACCAACCCGTCTTACCGAGATGCCAACTCATTAGTCGATGATTTGATTGATATTGTCAGTAAAAATGGCTCTATGTTACTCAATATCGGCCCCAAGCCGGACGGCACAATACCGCAACAAGAAATTGATTTACTGGCCGAAATTGGCAGTTGGTTAAAACTTAACGGTGAAGCGATTTACAGCACCCGCCCATGGGTAACCTTTGGCGAAGGCTCTACCGTTGTTATCGATGGTACCAACTCCAACGATGCTGAGGAGCACCGTAAAGACTTTAATAGTAGTGATATTCGTTTTACCCAAAACGGCGATGCGTTATACGCGACTTTGATGGCTTGGCCGGAGAATAGTGATGAACTTACGATCCGTTCGATTAATAGCGACAATTATCCTGACAAGATTGCCAGTGTCACCATGCTGGGCCATGACGAAGCGTTAACCTTTTCACAAACTGAAAAAGGGTTAACCATCACGTTGCCCGACACTTCACCGTCACGATTTGCTCAAGTCATTAAAATCACGAAATAGGTCCTGTTGGCAGTCATCGGTTGTGTCCGCTGGTGGCTGCCATTTTCTTTATGAATACACAATTACGCTTATCAATCTTTCTCGCTCTCTTTTGCACCCTACTTACCCCAACAAGTCACGCTATTGAGCTGCCATCTATGTATGCTGAACATATGGTCATTCAGCGCGACGCCCCTATCAAAATCAAGGGCAAAGCCGCCTCTGGCGCAAACGTTACACTCACCATCGCGGGGCAACAGCACGATACCTCTGCCGATCGACAAGGACATTGGCAAGTCACCTTAACTGCCGAATCGGCGGGTGGCCCCTTTATCCTGCGTGCCGCTGAGCCTGGCTCAACAGTTGAAATAAACGATGTGTACTTTGGTGACGTGTGGTTAGCCTCTGGCCAATCGAACATGGAGTGGAAACTCGCTTGGCAAGTCGAGAATTGGCAACAAGAAGTAAAAGACAGTAACTTTCCATTGATCCGTTATTTTGACGTACCAAACCATTATACTGCCGACGAGCAAAACAGCATCAATCACGCTCAGTGGCAACTGGCGTCTCCGGCGACTTCCGGTAACTTTTCAGCGATCGCATGGCTTTTTGCTAAGCAACTGCACCTTGAGAAAAACGTACCGGTTGCCATCATTGATGCAACGTGGGGCGGCACGCCAGCAGAGGCGTGGACCCCACTACCAACATTACGCCAGCAAGAAGCCTATCAAACCCAAGCAAGTGAACTGATGTCTGATCCCGCACATTGGAATCAAATATTTCAGGATACTCAAACCCAAGAACTGAAAAAGCAACAGCATCTCGACAGCCAAGACGGCCATCACGTTCAAGGGTTAACGCATCCTCGTTTTGATGACCATCACTGGGTAAGCGCTGACCTGCCCTTACTCAACCCTTTGCCGGATGTGCTATGGGCGCGTAAACACTTTTCACTTACCCATGCCCAACGTCGGTCTGACGGCGCACTTTTTATTGGTTATAGCCCTTCCCATGTTCAAGTCTATTTAAATGGTAAGCAGGTACAAAAGTCACCCGGGGCACAAAGAGACGACCCGTATATTTTGCCTAAAGAGCACTTTAATGCTGGGGATAATCTCATCGCTTTAAGAGCCGTAAACAGCTGGGATAACAAGGCCAATATTGCCAGCAAGGACAAACTAATACTGCACATACAAGACGCTAAGATAGCGCTCAATAATGATTGGAAAATCAATAATAAAGCAGAAGACCCGCTGCCCATGCCACCTATGTTGTGGCAAAAGCCAGGGGTGCTTTACAACGCAATGATCCATCCCTTGATTGGCTTTCCATTGAAAGGGGTTATTTGGTATCAAGGGGAAAGTAATGTAGGTCAAGCTGCGCAGTACGCGTCGCTGTTTACCTCTTTGATGAAAAGCTGGCGGGAGCGTTGGGGTCAGAAAGAGTTACCTTTTGTTTATGCACAACTGGCCAACATACATGGAATAAAAGAGCAACCAGCTCCAAGCGATTGGGCGCTGTTACGAGAAGCTCAAACGCAAGCGTTAGCACTCCCCCACACCGCAATGGCGGTATTAATGGACGCTGGCGACCCTTGGGACATTCACCCTAGAAACAAACAAATAGTCGCACAGCGCCTTTGGCACGGGGCAAAAAATGTCGCCTATCACGGTAAAAACCTTGCTTCTGGTCCTATGATCGAAAAGATGCAGGTTGACGGCACCAGTATTCTGCTGAGCTATACAGACATAGGCCAAGGCTTACGCGCGAAAGGACAGTCTCTACTCGGGTTCGAATTAGCAGGAAAAGACGGCCACTATGTGAATGCTCAAGCAAGTATTGAAGGCAATCAAGTGCGTTTACACGCCGCGGCTATAAAGGAGCCTGTATCTGTGCGCTATGCTTGGGCTGATAACTCTTTAGCTAACTTATATAACCTCGACGGGTTTCCAGCTATTCCTTTTCGCATAGGGGAATAATTAGGAAAAATACAAAGGCTGAGAACGATACACTGCTAGTCACATCTTTCTTAGCAGCACGTTAACCCAGCCTCACTCCCCAGAACTGACTAAATAGCCGACTTGTCAGACTTAGCCATCAGCGCTGACAGTCGCTATACCTGATTGCCTGATCTGTTTGTAATCCGCTAGCATGCTTTTTATTCTTGATTGATGCTCGGGGGATTTAAGTAAATTCTTCGACTCACGCTCTTGGTGATTAGAGTGCAGATTAAACAAGGCGATGGGCTCAATTTTTGATAGTTTGTGATCACTTTGCATGATGAGTTTCCACTCTCCTTGGCGGTAAATCAGTTCATTATTCGACCCACCTTGCAACATCATAAAATGACGCTCTTGCTGAGCTTGCCCCGTCAGCAATGGGAGTAAATTCTTAGAGTCAGGCGCTTCGCTAATATCCATGGGTGTGCCAGCTGCAGCGGCAACAGTAGCCAATATATCTTGTACCAAAACCGGCAACGTGAGCTGCCCCCCCTTTGCCAAGGCGTTTGGCCACGAGACAATGAAAGGGACTCTATGGCCGCCCTCGTATGCACTATTTTTACTCCCTCTGTAGTCACCGCTAGGGCGATGCCCGGAGGCAAGTGTGCCAGGCACGCGATAGGTCAACCCGCCGTTATCAGAAGTGAAAATAATCAAGGTGTCCTTGTAGCGCCCTGTCGATTTAAGGGCTGAAACGATTCTTTTCACTTGTAGATCTAATTCATGAATCATATCCAGATGCGCAGAAGGCGTGCTGCCAGCGACTTTTTCCCCATCAAAATAAGCGGGTGGCATATGGGGTAAATGCGCCATAGGGCTGGCGTAATATAAAAACAGAGGCTGCTGAATCGGTTGGCCGCGAATAAATTCAACGGCTTTTGCTGACAGTAAATCGCCGATTTTACTGGTGTCCCAAGCACTGTCCCCCATACCATCTCCTTTATCAGAAATTGTTTTCAAAGGGGTCACTGTCTGTTGATTTACATGAATGATGTTTGACGAGTCCGATAACGGCGCCCAGCGCTGATTTTCGTATGCCAAATAAAGTGGCCCTTGAATACCATCGGGAAGCATGTAGCTATAATCAAAACCGAGATCATTCGGGCCACCAGCGACCATTACCGACAAATCAACGTCTGGTATAAACCCCTCATCAGATCCACGGAACACACTTTGACCATCAGTACGCATAAAGTCACCGCCTAGGTGCCATTTACCAACGAATGCTGTTTTATAGCCGACTTTTTGCGTCACATTACCTAGCGTGGGAGCATCAGATGCAATCGCATTAGGCTGAAAACTGCCCCACACACCCCAGGGCGATTTAGAGCGATAGTTGTTGTTACCTGTCATCACCGCATAACGTGTTGGCGCGCACAAAGCGGTGGCTGAATGAGCATCATTTATCCAGACGCCCTGCTGCGCTAAGGCATCGATATTCGCTGTACGTACAACCGGCTTTTGCTGTAAAACGGTATCAGTGTAATAGCTAATATCACCTAGCCCGATGTCATCGGCGAGAATAACGACAATATCCGGTTGCTCAGGGTTACCAAGGACATAGTGCGGAAGGATGAGCAGAAACATCATGCTCAATATGCTCAGTTTGTATCGAGTGTTCACAGGTGTTCCTCTTGACGGGGGCAAAGTTAATAGTTGGTATCACCGCTATTCCACGCCAACAAAACTGAGCGTGTAAGTATGTGTTCCCGGCTTATTAACTTCGTACATTTTCTTATGTAATGAAACTACTTCATCGCGATAATGCGTTTCGTTATCGACTTCAGCTAAATACGTATTCACTTGCTTTTTCAAATACCCATACCAAGGCTCATTAGCGCTCTTTTCAACATGGGCTAAAAGCACTTGAGACACAGCAGAAAGGTCTGATGTGTCAGTATCTGGGTAATGGTCTAGCATCGAATATTTGACCTGCGCGATATCACGCAACAAGCGCGAAGTAGACGCTCTGCGGTCATTTATCGCTTTCACTGCTAATGCTTGCTGGTACATAGGCGTGGTCTCAATCGCCGCTAAGTTAACGCCACTTGAAAGCAAAGAGTGCGAAAAAATACCAACAAACTTTTGATCAATATGAAGGCTGTATTGGCCTTTTTTGAGGCCCCTAATTTGAAGTCGCTGTTGATTTAGCTCGTCCATAAAAGGTACCCATTGCAATGCTTGTTTTTGGGCTTTCGAAACAGGAAACGGCAATGCTGCTGCCTCGCATGAGAAGCCTACAAAGTCTCTAGCAGTGCGTAAGTCACCGTTAAGAGCGCAGTTTTCAAATACATTGAGATTCTCTCTGCTGACATCAATCGAAATATTAGCAACGTATTTATTTGCTTGCTGAGCCTCTAAAAATGCATACGACATAACGAAATGCCCTGCCTCGCCAGGATGAACTCTGTCAGCTCCGACCAAAGTAGCGCTAGGATCATTGACTTGTAGCGCAGCGTTCACCTCAAGCATGGGTTGCTGAAAATCCACTACTTCTGCACCAAACTCTTTGGCAACTTTGGTCAGTTCGCCAGAGAAAGCCTGCAACGCGTCGTTCACACCGTAGTTATTGGCAGAAGCAACCCGGGCACTTTGATCATAAATAGAAGGTGTTAAGAGCACGATCTTTGTTCCAAGCTCGTTTAATCTGAGCATAATTTTTCGCATATTAGTTAAATAGGCGGTTTGTATTACTGCTGCTTCTTTGTCTCGCGCAATGCGCGCAGCTTCGTCCTTCGCTGGCGTTTCGTATAAATAGCGCCCAACATCATTCATGCCTAGCATGATTGTCGCTACAGCAGGCCGGTGCGGAGCGATATCCCTGTCAAATCGGCGCAGGGTACCTAAAGCGGTGTCACCAGAAATACCCCCATTTACGTAAAAGACGTGATTTTGCGGAAAGCGCGTCGCATTAAAAAGCGCGATGTTTTGGTGATAACTGCCACCATGGGTAATTGAGTCACCAATAAAGACCAATACGTCCTCACTCATCAACTGCGCCGTGCTTGAAAGCATGCGCGGCATAGACGCTACGCGATAACTAAAAAGCAATGTCACTAGCCCAATTGAAATGAACATGTATTTTAAAACGGTAGAAAACCGTTCGATTTGATTCTGCGAACCAAGTAACTTTATTTTCAAGAGCAATATATTCATGTGTGAATTAATCATTTCCTTACGCTTCTTGTTTAGAATTTTTTGTTAGGATCGCTTTTCTATATTTATTCGGTGTGCAACCGTATTGTTTCTTAAATTGAGCGATAAAATGCGAGGGGTTAGAGAAGTTTAAATCATAGCTAAGATGCGTAATGGACACCCTGCTTTGCCCCAACATTCTAGCAGCATGATACAGCCGATGACGCACCACATATTCAGAATAAGAAAAGCGAAAAATGCTTTTAAAGACCCGAGAAAAGTACGATGGGGATAAGTGACATTTCTTCGCTGCATCTTCCAAACTTAACGCTACACTCGGTTGCTTTCTAAAGATTTCCATTACGGGTTGGATCTTAGCGTTGAGGGATCTTGAACTTAAAATTCTCGGTACTTGGGCATTTAAGACTTCGCCGTGTTCTTTAAGCATGACCAGCGCTAAATTCAACAAAGCGATGCATTTTTCATGATATTCATCCGACTTAAAGCTCTCATGAGCCCAGCGAATGATCTGCAGTAATTGCTCTTGAAACGCAGCAGGAATGCGAAAATGTATACCCACTTCGAATAAGGTGGACAGAGCACCGAATTGACCGGTCTCAAAAAGCGCTTTAGGAAATTGCACCACATACCATGACTTAGCCTGCTCAGTTAGGTCAAAATCATGGGTCTCCATGGCAGGGGTATAAACCACATCGAACGAACGTAAAGGCGTCTCTCCCTGATGGTAGTGAAAGGTGCCAGCGACGTGTTCAAAAAAAATGAGCTCTTGTACTTCATGGAAATGCATTTCGCATTGATAGTTTTCTTTCTCTTGATAACTCACATGATGTATTTCGATTTCATGACCATCTTTTATGCAACAAGGTTCGCAATAGGCACCTAATTGAGACGTATTCATTGACTTGCTCCATTGGTTTGTTGGCTCATTTTCAATGACGTCACCTTCACCACCACAGATGTTGAGAGCCCAGTACGTTGATAGGTCTTAGCTTTATTGGCAGCTAATGGCTCCGCATCTTCCCATGAGAAAGCACGAATGGTGGCCTGCCCCACTTTGAGAGCGCTTATTTGTCCAAATTTATCGACACTGACCACATTAGGATTGCTAGACTCCCAAATAACACCTTGGCGCTGTGCATGTTTGGGGAAAGCGCTGATATCTAGGTTCGCACTCTCTCCCGGTGACAAAATTGTCTGGGACGCGTCAATGGTTAGCTTGGTCACTGGGGTAAGTTTGTGCTTGTCTAGAATGGCACCTAGATATCGATAAACAGCAGCTTGCTTCGGGGTTAATTGGCTGATGTCTAACCCACTGTAACGCTTTAATTGCCAGGCTTTTTCAACGACCTTGTTTCCTTGGCGTTCAAGTGGGTCAGTGCGCAGGTCAAAGAATCGCCCATCAGGGAAATCCTTGTCTGGTGCGTAGCGTTTAAACTGTTTATTGAATGCGTAACGTAAGACTTTGTCTTCGTCTTTGTATGTTTCGTTGCCGATATACCAAGTGTAAATATATTCTCGGTGTTCTTTGGTTTTCTGACCCGTTGCTTGAGGCCAGAAACTGATGCCGTCTATCTGCTGAGCGTCAGGCAATTCGATACCCGCCGCTTGAGCAATTGTTGGGTAAATATCGGTCAAGTTAACCAACCCATCGTACGTGCGATAATCAGCATGCTTGCCACTTGGTATTTCCCCGGGATAATGTAAGACCAAAGGCACATGTAACCCGTTGTCTGCGTTGCCTCCTTTCCTGCCGGGATAAATGCTTCCGTCAGGTAATACGTGTCCGAAACTTTCTTTAGTGCCGTTGTCGCCCATGACAACAATCAAGGTGTTATCAAGCAATGCTTGCTGACGTAACTTTTCCACCACCTGGCCAATCAACTTATCCATGTAGCGGATCATGTCAGGAAAGTATTGGCGGTCGTCCCCTCGGGTGTTGTTGTAATCGGCATTTTCTGGAAACCCATCGAATATTGATTCGGGTTGCGTATCAGGGGTAGGTTTATGATCGTCATGTACCAAAATCATGGGATAATATAAAAAGAAGGGTTTGTCTTTGTTTTGCTCTATAAATTGTAACGCGTGGCGATTAACGATATCTGGTCCATACCAACGCCTGCCAGTCGCTGGGTCGAGATCTTTTCGCCCATTATAATTATGCACCTCACCGTTTATCACCAAGTTAGGATTAATATAGCGCTGGCCTTCTGTGACCACGTCAAAAGCGGCGTAATCGTCCCAACCAAACTGACTTATGTACTCTTTACCCGGTACCTCTACTGTGCCTCTGGTTTGCTTCCATTTACCAAACAAGCCAGTGGTATAGCCGGATTTTTTAAACGCATCGCCAAAGGTTAAATCGGAACTGTGTTGAGATTTAGGCTGCAGGTAATTTCTATCGTTTCGCTTGCCACTCATTAGGGCTATTCGCGTGTTTTCACAGATAGGATAGGCAAATGCACGGTCTACTCTTATCCCTTGCTGTGCCAGCGCATCAATACTAGGAGTAGCAAACTCAGCACCACTAAATTCACCATCATAACTGTGTAATCGGTTAGCACCATAAGCCGTCACACCATAGTGACTTAAATCATCAATTAAAATCAGTACCACATTGGTATGTGTATTGTTCGGTTTAGATGGTTCAGATGATGCCGTAGTCGATTCAGTTGCCGCTGCGCTAACAAATGAATCGTTCTCACCCGACTGCCTGACACACGCCGTTAGTGCTAGCGACACGGCTATACAAAGAAAAGAAGCAACGCGTTTTAGGTGCATCTGTGTACCAAATAAAAAGCCAATGATTTACATATGATACACATAATTTATATTTAATGTATACTGCTTTACCTACATCTGTTGCAATAATGTAAATAAAGAGGGTTCAATGATTATTAGAAACACGGCAATCACATTGCTAGCTTTGTGTGTGGCATCTCCTACTTTGGCTAACGACCATCCTTGGTTTGATACTCAGCTCCCTACCAATGAGCGCATCGAGTCTTTGATAGACGCCATGACCCTAAAAGAAAAAGCGTCGCAACTGGTTAACGGCAACGTGGCCATTGAACGCTTAGGTTTACCTGAGTACGATTTTTGGAATGAAGCATTACACGGCGTAGCCAGAAACGGCAGAGCCACGGTTTTTCCTCAAGCCATAGGAATGGCTGCCACCTTTGATCAGGACTTATTGTTACAAGCCGCGACGGTTATTTCAGATGAGGCACGGGCAAAATTTAACGTTTCCAGCGAAATAGGCAATCGCAGTAAATATTCTGGCTTAACCTTCTGGACTCCTAATATCAACATCTTCAGAGATCCCCGCTGGGGGCGAGGTCAAGAGACCTACGGCGAAGACCCATACCTAACAGCACAAATGGGTAAGGCTATGGTGAATGGTT
The DNA here is from genome assembly GCF_000014225.1 of Paraglaciecola sp. T6c. Lineage (NCBI taxonomy): Bacteria > Pseudomonadati > Pseudomonadota > Gammaproteobacteria > Alteromonadales > Alteromonadaceae > Paraglaciecola > Paraglaciecola sp. T6c. The sequence goes on along the minus strand of NC_008228.1, from coordinate 966,154 downwards.
TACAAGGTGACCACCCCAAGTATTTAAAAACAGCAGCAGCGGCGAAGCATTTCGCAGTGCACTCAGGGCCAGAAGCGTTGCGCCATGAATTTGATGCCATCGCCTCAGAAAAAGACATGTACGAAACTTATTTCCCCGCCTTTGAAGCCTTGGTTACAGAAGCTGATGTTGAAACCGTTATGGCTGCGTATAACCGAGTGAACGGTCATCCCGCGGGCGGTTCAGATTTCTTGTTAAATACCGTGCTTAGAGATAAGTGGGGATTTAGCGGGCATATCGTGTCAGATTGCTGGGGTTTAGCGGATTTTCACGAGTATCACAAGGTCACTGCCAACGCTGTCGAGTCAGCTGCTTTAGCTATCAACACAGGGACAGATTTAAACTGTGGTTCTGTTTATACTGCCCTTCCCGATGCGGTGGAAGCAGGTTTAGTGGACGAAAAGACCATAGACACGCGTTTGCATAAAGTCCTTGCCACTAAATTCAAATTAGGCTTTTTTGACCCCAAAGACGACAACCCTTACAACAGTATTTCTGCTGATGTGGTTAACTCTGACGCACACGCCGACGTTGCCTACGAAATGGCGGTAAAATCTATTGTGCTGCTACAGAATGAAAACCAGGTTTTGCCTTTAGACAAGAATATTCGAAACGTGTATGTCACCGGTCCCTTTGCCAGTAGCAGCGAAGTCTTATTGGGGAATTATTACGGCTTGAGTGGTAAAACTACCAACATTCTTGATGGCATAACCGCCAACGTAAGCGTTGGCACCACCATTAATTACAAACAAGGCATTTTGCCCTATCAAGCGAACGTTAACCCCATCGACTGGACAACAGGGGAAGCCAAGCAAATGGGAGACGTCATCATAGCGGTAATGGGCTTGTCTGGCGCTTATGAAGGTGAGGAAGGTGAAGCGATTGCCTCTCCTCATAAAGGCGATAGGTTGTCTTTGGATTTACCAGAGCATCAAATTGAATTTTTGCGCAAATTAAGAAAAGACAATGATAAGCCTGTTATTGTGGTATTAACCGCAGGCACCCCGGTAAATGTCACTGAAATAGCACAACTCGCGGATGCTATTGTGTTTGCTTGGTACCCAGGCCAAGAAGGCGGTAAAGCCGTGGCCGATATCCTGTTTGGTGAGCGCTCACCGTCGGGTCGCCTTCCCATCACCTTTCCCAAATCAGAAGCCCAACTTCCTCCTTACGACGACTACAGTATGCAAGGGCGCACCTATCGTTACATGACTGAAGAACCCATGTATCCATTTGGTTTCGGTTTAAGTTACGCCACGGTCAAATTTGATAATATTACCCTTGGCAACGCAGAGGCACTCAGCAGCACGGATGGTCAAAAAGGCACCTTGGATGTATCGGTGAATGTCACTAACACTGGTACTCGTGAGTTGGAAGAGGTAGTACAATTGTACTTGAAAACGCCCAATGCCGGCATAGATCAGCCAATCCAGTCGCTGAAAGGGTTTCAGCGGATCAAACTGGCGCCGGGGCAAACTGGACAAGTCTCATTTACTGTGTCGAAGAAACAGTTGTATTCCATAAACGCCAAAGGCAAACCCGTGCTACTCGAGGGAGATTACCACGTCATTGTAGGTAACGCGTCACCGGGCAAGCGCAGCGAAACCCTAGGGGCGGCTAAACCACAAATAGCCAAGTTCGTGTTGTAAACCAGCGCGCCTTGTAATCAAGGTGTCTCATGAATAAGCTGTAAGGAAGCAACTTCAAAACCACCTTAGCGAAAAAAGCCAACGTAAAGTTGGCTTTTTTGTTAACGAAAACCTAGCGCTTTGCGTAGGTTACCAACATAAAATACAGCGGTTATAACTGCTATGCACCACGAATCATTCGGCCTCAACCTTCATCATTGCAACATTATCAAACACAGTAATGCCCGCTTGTGCACCGCTCAGACGCAAGGTGATTTTCTGCCCTTTATGGCCTGAAAAATTGTAGGTGTAAGGTGAGAAGACATTCCCTGAAACCACAACAGAATCCAGCACCTTACCTTGTTCGCTTAGCACGCTTAACCTGCCACCCGAATCAGCGCTATCGCTGATATTTTTAGCGTGTACGGTAATCTCATATTGCCCTTCATCAACCAACGTCACCGTTTGCTGTGCATGACTTTGCGCCCCTAACTTTACGCCCCAAGCTTGGGTGTAACTCATGTCAGGCTCATCAGAGAAAGTGGCTTGTTTTCCTGCTAATTGCCAACTGTCAGCCCGCGACGATGATTCAAAACCCGCATCATTAATTAGGTTATCTGCTGATGATTGCAACTGGTAGCTGCGCACGTGGTCGTAGTAAGCAGTATTGATACTTGGGTCATCTAACTCGCTCTCATTGGGATAAGGCGCATGCCCTTCTGGTATCCATTGCGGTTGCCAATCGTATGTTTCGACTACCATTCGCAGCGACATTTCACTATTGAACGGCACTTGGTCGCGCTCATGAGCCAGATTAACCGTGCCTGTACGATTGCCATTAAAATAAAAGTGCATTTGATTTGGCGTTACCCACCACATTGAGTAGGTGTTGAAGTCTGCCGAGAGCTTATTTTGACTGTCATATTTTACGCCCTTTGAAATGTATGGCGCGCCTTTACACTTACCATCCACCATTTCGCTCGGTTTATAGTGCGTGTTTGAGCGCATCACATTAGCCCAGTTGTCCTCTGGCCAGCCGCCAATCGTTTCAAGAATATCCAATTCTGTGGAGTGGTATTTACCGCATCCTTTGTGCCGATCATCAGACTCATCCGAGTGCAACCAAAACGTTGTCGACATTTTGGTTTTGGACGCTTTGATGCGCGCTTCGAAGTAACCGAAGGTGGCAGGAGTCTTGCCAGACACCGCAGAGCCCCCCATGGAATAGGTTTCATTCGGCTTAGGATGAGTCGACGTTTTTAGCTCAAGATTGCCGTTCGCCACTTTCACGTTTGATGTCAGAAACTCGGCCGGAGGGCGCCCCTGCCACGTCGTAATGTGGTCTCGCCATTTTGTGCTATCGAGTTCCCCAGCGTTAAATTCATCAGACATACTGTCAATGGGCAGCCATTCAAAGCCCTTAGGTGCATCGGGTAAAAAGCTCGGGACAGGGCTTTTTGCCGCTGCCGCCGGTATATCGCTATTGCCTTGCTGGCAGCCAGCCAAGCAAAACGCTGCCGCTAAGGCCGTTAATAGCGGCCCGTTATTGTTAGCAATCATAAACATTCCTAATGTTAGATAAAGAATAATTCCCTGGGCAGTTAAAGCACGTCAGGGGGAGGGTCAGTTAATTCGATTTTGATCCCAAGGGCATAGTTTCCCGCGGGCTTGCTCGGTAGCGTTACTGTGAGTTTGTCGGCATCTTGTTGCCAAACCAGTTCCTCGTCGTTGGCCAACAACGAGACACGTTTTATCGGATCGATAAGATGATGTTGCTCACTGCCAAGGGCGTTGAAGGAAACAGTGTCTTGCTTTTCTGGCCAATCAAGCACAAAAGCATAGATAGACTGGCCCTTACGGGTGTAACGGATATCGCGGGAGGTATAACCTGTGTCTTTGTGATTGCCGTGCAGCACAAGTTTGGCGTTGGTAGGGCCTTGGCCGAAAACACTGAATGGCCTTGTTTCGTAAATCCCCTCACCATTTTTATCCAGCCATCCCCCTAGCTCCATAAGCACGTCGACTTGATCTTGAGAAATAACGCCATTCACATCAGGCGCAACATTGAGCAGAAGGGAACCGTTTTTACTGACAATATCAATCAGGTCACCAATCAACTTATCCGCTGGCATGGTTTGCCAATCGTCATTGTAAGACCAGCGCCAACCACCTAACGACATGTCGGTTTGCCAAGGCATATCTCGTATTCGGTCTAATTTACCTGACTCCACATCAAGTACCGCGGAGCCATCAGGTATAGGCTTGTAGCTAATGTTCTTATAGTTAAGTACGACGCCTTGCTCATTCTTAACCCCCTGGTTGTAGTATTGAGCGAGAAGCGATTTACGCTTTTCTTCGTACTCAGGATTAGAAAAGCCTAAATCGAACCAGAGCAAGTCAGGCTCATACTGCTGCATCATGTCCATACTACGAGCAAACCATTGGTTTACATGTTCTTCACTGTGGGGGTCGGTAATCGCATGCGGTTTGCCATAAAAGTCCTCAAAGGCGGGGTCAACTGTGTCCGTCCCTTCTTTGTATCCCCACCAATACCAGCCGTAAGCATAGTGAGATGACATGCCTACCTTCATACCTTTTGCTCTAGCGGCTTCGAATATTTCCCCCACAACGTCCCGTTTAGGGCCCATATTGACGGCGTCCCAGCGGGTAATGTTGGAATCATACATGGCGAAACCGTCGCAATGCTCGGCAACAGGGACCACATATTTAGCCCCAGCTTTTTCGAATAAGGCTATCCATTGCTTTGCATCAAAGTCTTTACCGTGAAATTTTGGAATGAAGTCCTTGTAGCCAAATTCTTCTGTGCCACCATAGTGTTCTATGTGGTGCTGATACACTTTATTCACTCTATCTGGGTTCGGATTGCCTTTAATATCAACCGTTTGCTCTCGATACATATGGTATCCATAAAATGGCCCTAAATATTTAGGCACCACATAGGGACCCCAATGTATAAAGATCCCCAACTTTGAATCTTGGAACCACTGTGGGGTTTGATACTGTTTTAGTGAGTCCCACGTGGCTTCATACGGACCAGAAATAAAGGCTTCTGAATGGGCAGACGAGACGCCTTGCGCGCCTATTTTCGCATTTACTTGTGTATCTTTTTGCGCAACTGCGTGTGTCGTTAAAAATCCGCTCAATAACATCCCTATTATCGCGCTGGCATATGTAAAGCGAGCCATCAGACTATTTCCTCATCTATCACTTAGTAATCAATCTAGTTATTCATTCAGCCGTTAAACCAGTCATATTTTGCACAATAAATTATCACATATAAATATAACCATTTAAATTTAAACTGACGATCATTCAACCATTATGACTATTTAACCCGCATTTCAAACTAGGTTAACGCGAGTTTCAGGTCATATATTTTGTTCATCTCAATCCACTTCTGGCCTTCTTCTGCCCAAGGCAAAGGTTTTTGAAATTGCCACATGAGCGCTTCCCATTCATCACTCTTCGCTCTGCCTTCTGGGGTAGCCGGTTCCGCGTTTGGATCATAATGCTCGTTGGTTTCCATTATCATAAAAAGCCTATCCCCTAGATGATAAATCTCCATATCAACTATGCCCATTTCTCGCATGTTTTGCGTGATTTGTGGCCATGCTTTGTCTGGCGTATGAAACGCTAAATACTGCTCTATCAGCGCTGGATCGTCGATTAAATCTAACGCCAAGCAATAACGTTTGTGAGTCATGTGTTTTCCTTCATCAAAATTTCTGCGTGATAAATGCATAAAATAATTGTTGTCAATTTGTAAATACGGTACATTTAAATTAAATATGAATCAATTAATTAACATGTAAATTTTGAAAGCATTTATTTGAGCTAGATTTACATATTAAAAGAGGTGTTCTACCAGATGCTTTACGCCCGCTATGCCACTTTGTTCGTCATCACCCAGGTATGTTTGCTGTTCTCTTTTACAGGTAGCGCAAAAACAGTTCAGGTCAAAAACGACTGGGAGAACCCAGACGTGATACAAATCAACAGGTTACCCGCCAGGGCAACCTCCTATTCTTTTGATACGCCAGAACAGGCTTTGACCCGAGATCGCAACCAATCCACCATACAAAGCTTAAATGGCCAGTGGAAGTTTCATTTTGCTGAAAAAAGTCAAAATCGCCCCATGAATTTCTTTCGCACGGATTTTGACAGCCAATCTTGGTCTACCATCACCGTCCCTGCCAACTGGGAGCTAGAGGGCTATGGCACGCCAATTTATACCAACTCGGTATATCCGATGTTTGAAGATGAAAATGACATCGTTTTACCCTTAATCACCCGTGACAATCCTGTAGGCTCCTATTTAACGGACTTTAGCGTCCCCGAAGACTGGCAGGATGAGCAGATTATTTTGCACTTTGGTGGTGTAACCTCGGCCTATTACGTTTGGGTTAATGGACAAAAAGTTGGCTATGCTCAGGGCAGTCGCCTGCCATCTGAATTCGATATTACCGATTACTTAGTACCTGGCAATAACACCTTAGCAGTGCAAGTATTCCGCTGGAGTGATGGTAGTTATTTAGAAGACCAAGATCACTGGCGATTAAGCGGCATTCACAGAGAAGTCATGCTGATGGCTCAGCCTAAAGTCGCTCTGAACGACTTTTTTGTGCAAACCCATTTAAGCGATAATTACCAACAGGGTATGATTGAAATCAATCCTAAACTGTCTAACCCTGAGCGTCAGAAATTAGCAGGTTGGACAGTCAAAGCTGCACTGTACGACGCCATGGGTAAAGAAATCGACGATACCCGCATGCAAGTTAACGCCACAAAATTAACCCGCGTGGCCTATCCTCAGCGTGATAATTTCGCTTTCGGGTTAATGAAAACCAAGGTAGATAAACCAGCACTATGGACATCAGAAACCCCTAACTTGTATACCCTAGTGTTAAGTTTGCACAACAAACAAGGGGAGCTGGTTGAAACACGCAGCACCAGAGTCGGCTTTCGCGATGTGAAATTTGGCCCCGAAGGAGAGTTGTTGATTAATGGCCAAAGTGTTGAAATTATTGGGGTAAATCGTCACGACCATGACGCGAAAAAAGGTAAAGCGCTGGATCGCGAAGATCTACGTCAAGACGTTATCATGCTCAAGCAATTTAATTTTAACTCAGTACGCACCTCTCACTATCCGAATGATCCGTATTTTTATGAACTTGCGGATGAGTACGGTTTGTACATTATGGATGAAGCAAATATTGAATCTCATGGTGTGGGCGGCCTGCTTGCGAACTTACCCCAGTGGAACTATTCCATGAGTCAACGTGCCATGCGCATGCTTGAAAGAGATAAAAATCACCCGTCTATTATTTCATGGTCTATGGGTAACGAGTCAGGAACTGGCCCTAACTTTGCCGCGATAGCAGGTTGGTTAAAAGATAAAGATCCTACGCGATTTGTGCATTATGAAGGCGCACAAGGTGATCCAACGCACCCACAATACGTCGGTTTAAGCGAACGCTACCCGACCGATGAAGAGAAAAGTCAGTATTACACCCCTCTTGCTAATCCGACGGATCCGAAGTTTGTTGATGTCATTAGCAGAATGTACCCCACCCTTGACGAGCTTAAAGGCTTAGCTGACAGTCCGCATATTGAGCGTCCTATTTTAATGTGTGAATACGCCCATGCGATGGGTAACTCCTTGGGTAATCTTGCCGAGTACTGGGAAATGGTTCGAGCACGACCAAACCTCATCGGCGGCTACATCTGGGACTGGATTGACCAAGGAATAGAGACACAGAACGATCAGGGGGAAACCTACCTTGCCTATGGCGGAGATTTTGGTGACACGCCAAATGCATCTAACTTTTGTTTAAATGGCGTGATGGACTCCTACCGCCAACCTAATCCTCATGCATGGGAAGCAAAATATGTTTTCCAGCCAGCGGAATTTACCTTAGTGGAACCTGCGAAAGGTAAAGTATCAGTGCTTAATCGCTTTTTCTTCAACAACCTAGCTAACTACGATATTAGCTGGTCGCTTTCTGAAGATGGTAAGCGTATTGAACAGGGCCTTATTCAGCCAGGTGATGTGGCACCTGGTGCACACAAGAGCCTGGAGATCCCCTATCAAAAACCGAGCATTAAGCCAGGTGCAACCTATTGGTTAAAAGTCAGCTTATTACTTCGTGACGATACGTTGTGGGCGGCCAAAGGCCATGAGTTAGCGAAAGCGCAATTTAGTTTGCCTTTCTCTCGCCCAGCTGAAGAAGCGCCTATCAGCGCAAGGGCATTGCAAGTGGATGACACTGCAGCGAAGTTAACCATCGCTGCAGACACAGTTAGTGTGACCTTCAATAAAACAACTGGTTACTTAGATAGCCTCATTTCTGATGAGCTGAAAATCCTACACGAACCACTTAAACATAACTTTTGGCGTCCTCAGACCGACAACGATCGCATCGGTTGGAAAACCCTCGAAAATAAGAAAGTATGGTTTGAGGCGACGCAGCATTTAGCACTTGGCAGCTTTGATTACCGCCAAACTGATACAGGCGTAATAGTAAACACCCGCCATACTAACGGCGCTTCTGTGAAAGTAGATACCCAATATCACATTGATGCAGCGGGTAATGTCACCGTGCAAGTCGCACTTGATGCCGATAAAGACTTGCCTGATTTGTTGCGAGTAGGTATGTCTACAGCGGTCAGCGGCACGCTCGAGCGCATGGCGTACTATGGTAAAGGCCCTCACGAAAATTATATCGATCGTAATCAAGGCGCCGAAACTGACGTATACCAAGGGGTAGTTTCAGACTTTGTACACAGCTACGCCCGCCCTCAAGAAAATGGAAACCGTACTGGAGTGAAGTGGTTAACCTTAAGCGATTATGCTCAGCATTCCTTCACCGTAAAAGGCAAACAAGACCTCAGTATATCAGTATGGCCTTGGTCAGCTGAGAACTTACAAGAAGCAAACCATCCATATGACTTGGTGGAACGGGGAATATTTACCGTCAACATCGACCTTATCCAAGCTGGAGTAGGTGGAATTGACTCATGGAGCCCTAATGCGGCACCAATCAAAAAGTATCAGTTGCCATCAGGTCAGTATCAATACCAATTCACCCTAGCTGTAGGTAAGCATTAATCATGTGGTTAAAAAGACGTCAGGCTTTGGCGGTAGGCCACATCACGCTGCTAGTAAGCAGTCTGTTGTGGTCGCTAACAGTGTGCTCAGCCGTGCAGAATAGAAGCGCCTCAGCTGAGCCCCCCACCAAACCCAATATTGTGCTTATCGTTACAGACGATCAGGGCTATGGGGATATTGGGCGTCACAATAACCCGATTATTCAAACCCCCAATATTGACGATATTGCGGCGCAAAGTGCCAGGCTGACTAACTTTCATGTAGACCCCACATGTTCTCCCACGCGATCTGCTTTGTTAACGGGTAAACACTCCCTGAGAGCTGGCGTTTGGCACACTATTTTAGGGCGGTACATGTTGGGCCCTGAACATGTCACTCTCGCTGAATCGCTTCAAGAAAATGGCTACAGAACCGGGATATTTGGCAAGTGGCACTTAGGTGATAATTATCCTTATCGCCCACAAGACCAAGGGTTTGACGATGTACTCATTCATGGTGGCGGTGGCGTCGGCCAAACTCCAGATTATTGGGGCAATACCCAGTTTAATGACACCTATTACCGCAACGGTACACCCGAAAAATTCAGTGGTTACGCCACTAAAATCTGGTTTGATGAAGCCAAAAAGTTCATCGATAAACAACACGACACACCGTATTTTGCCTATATCGCACTCAATGCCCCCCATGGGCCTTACCGCGCCCCAGAAACTCACATTGAGCCCTACGAAAAGCGGGGTTTAAATCGAGACATGGCAAGCTTTTACGGTATGATCAGCTACATTGACGAGCAAGTCGGCGAGCTGCGTGCTCACCTGCGCGCCCAAGATCAACTCGACAATACCATTTTTATTTTTATGACAGACAACGGTAGCTCTTATAAGCCCACCGATGCGAAAACCCATTTAACTAAGCGCCACCTGCCGTTGGCTGAGCAATACCCTAATTGGCAGCCGAACGACAATATGCGCGGCTATAAAGGGGAAGTGTATGAGGGAGGGCATCGGGTACCGTTCTTTATCTCTTACCCTAATGGCAATATCACAACCGGGGATTACGAAGCAATAACCGCCCATTTTGACGTTATGCCAACGCTCTTAGAATTGGCAAATATTCCGCCGGTAAATAGCACCTTAGATGGCACAAGTTTAGCAACATACCTTAAGGGTGAGCAGGCAAACCGCTCTTTGGAAAGCAAGTTATCCGAACGAGCGATAGTGGTGACTAACCAACGCGTATATCACCCCAGCGTCAAACGTCCCATCGCTATTGCGTTTCATCAGTGGCGCTACATTTCAGCCAACGACAGCGAAAAACTGTTTAACCTACAGCAAGACCCAAGCCAGCAAAATGACATTAAAAACGACCATCCCGACATACTCGCCAGAATGCGCCAGCGCAAGCAAACTTGGTGGCAAGAGATGCAAAACAGTGGTTTTAAAGACCGCTATATTTCAGTTGGCAATGACGCAGAAAACCCAGTACGCCTTAACGCGATGGATTGGATGGAAGTACCAGACAATCAAGCCGTGCCCTGGTTCATTGGCCATCAAGCCCCTGCGCCAGAATGGGACTACGTACATTGGTTAACAGAAGAAGATAAATACCAAGCGCTACCTTGGTATATCGATGTAGAGCAAGCGGCAAACTATCACGTTAAAGCTTACTTTCACGATATACCCGCCGCGACGCCGGTAAACAAACAGCTGTGTGTTATACAGGTGGGCGACAAACAGCTTTCCGCTCCCGTTTACGGTCGTGCCTCCCACTGTGCTATTACCTTACCCTTGGCCAAAGGCAAGCAAAAAATCAGTGCTTGGTTTACCGATAACAAACAAAGCTTGTCAAAAGAAAAAGCCGCCTTTTATCTCTATCTTGAACGTATCTAGCACGAGGATTTAATCATGTCAGCCATCAATGGAAAAACGCTGCTCGTAAGTACTGCTTTTTTATTACTATGCGGCTTAGGCATCAGTGGAAAAGCCTATACCCGAACTCAAGTGCAGAGTGAAAGTGAAACAGTAAAAAATAAACCTAATATCGTTATTTTTTATGTGGACGATCTCGGTTACAACGATATTGGCGCTAATGGCGGTACCCTGGTCAGTACACCAAATATCGACCAACTCGCCAGCAAGGGTATCCGCTTCACTGACGCCCATAGCTCGTCAGCGACATGCACCCCTTCGCGCTATTCCTTGCTCACAGGGGAATACGCTTTTAGAAACAACGCAGCCGTACTGCCAGGTGACGCGCCTCTTATCATTAACGTGAATAAGTCAACCTTGCCCGATATGCTCAGCAAGGCCGGCTATACCAGTGCCATGGTAGGCAAATGGCACTTAGGGTTAGGTGACGGCGAGAGCCCAGTCGATTGGAATCAAGAAGTTAAACCCGGCCCACGACAGGTGGGCTTTGATTACAGCTTTATCCTGCCCTCAACCGGTGATCGCGTACCGTCTGTATACATGGAAAACGGCCGAGTGCAGAATTTAGATCCCATGGACCCGCTAAAAATAAGTTACGTGGAAAAGATTGGTCAGCGTCCCACAGGACGTGAAAACCCTGAATTATTGCGCCAGCAAGCTGATAATCAACACAGTGATACCATTATCAATGGCATCAGCCGGATCGGGTTTATGCAAGGGGGGAAATCCGCTGAATGGAAAGACGAAGAGTTCTACCAAGTCTTCACGAATAAAGCCAATCACTTCATCGAACAAAACGCGAAAAAGCCGTTTTTCTTGTTTTTCTCATTTCATGATATTCACGTACCACGTTTGCCTAACGAGCGCTTTTTAGGAAAAAGCCCTTTGGGTATTCGCGGTGATGCCATTATGCAAATGGACTGGATTACCGGACAGGTCGTAGCCAAACTAAAAGCAATCAACGCCCTAGACAACACGCTTATTATTTTTACCAGTGACAACGGGCCTGTGTTGAATGACGGCTATCAAGACGGTGCTGACAACACCTTAAATCAGCATCAGCCTGGGGGTCTATATCGTGGTGGTAAATACAGCGCTTACGAAGCCGGCACGCGAGTTCCTACCATTGTGCATTACCCAGCGAAAGTGCAAGCTGGGGTGAGCGATGCTCTGGTCAGTCAAATTGATATTTACGCCTCTTTAGCATCTATGCTCAATATCGAATTAGATGACAAAGAAGCCATTGATAGCGAAGATTATCTAGCAACATGGTTAAACAGTGACGCAGCAGGCAGAACTGAGTTGATTGAAGAGTCATACACGTTGGCACTTCGTACCGGTGACTGGAAATTCATTGCCCCCACAGATAAAACCAACCCTTGGATTGCCAGTGATAAACGCATTGAGTCAGGCATGTCCCCTACCCCGCAATTATTTAACCTGAAGGACGATCCACAAGAGCAACATAACGTGTTTAACACGCACCCGGACAAAGTCACCCAATATAGCCAACGCATTGCAGATTTGGTTAAACGCGAAACGCGCTAATGTAAAATTTGGCGTGTATGGTTTCGAGTGTGATGCCTATCCGATTGGTCTGTTACATCAGCAGCATTAGCCCAATTAATGGATGGCTAAATTAGCAGGGTGCACTTCAGTAATACGCCAGCAATACCCTAGTATTCCTAACTAGGCTTCGGGGGAAAAGCGCGGATCGTGTACTCTTTGCGAAACGCGCTGGGCGTCACGCCCGTTTCCTTTTTGAACGTGCGAGAAAAATGAAAAATATCACAAAACCCGCAACTTTCAGCCACTCTATCAATACTGTCAGCCCCCAATAACAAACGCTGTTTCGCTAAAGCGATTTGCTTGTGCACCATATAGCGTTTGGGTGAAACATTAAACGCGGCTTTGAATTTTCGTGAAAAATGCTCAGGCGACATGTTTGCCGCCTCGGCAAGTGCGATCAAACTTGGCGGGTTTGCGACGTGTTGATTGATGACGCTAAGGGATGAAACAAGCGCTGGGTGCAACAAATGTTTACGCTGCTGGGGCACATCATCAAAAATATGCATAAATGGCCGCAGTAGGTTTAACAGTAAGCTCTGACGCTCTAGCACCGCGCTTGGGCGCATCGTCTGCATTGCTGAAATTAGCTCATCAAACAAGGTGCTTGTTGCATCCGGATTGGTGCATTTCACTCTACACGGCTTACCGTATAGCATAAATAAATCCAACCCTTCATCAAGACTCGCCTGAAAGTGGACCCACTTAAAGCCTAGCTTTCCTTGAGCTGAATGAGACAGTAATTGATAAGGCGGAATGAGGTATAAGTACCCCGGCTCCATGATGAGCACACGATCGCTAAAATGTAATTCAGCTACCCCAGACTCGACATAATAAATTCGATTGTAGTGATTAACGAACTGGCTACCGTTCCACTCTGCCCCTATTTGCATATCAAAGGCGGCATAAACATGAAAATGCACCTTGCTGAATAGCGCATCAGGCTGCAGATTTTGCCACACAAACCCACCCGAGCCAGTTTCGAATTGTTCAATTAACATTATCTATGATCACCTTAATACACAAAGAGGCTTGACTACACTTACTGAAAAACATCGATTTTACTAGTGAAATATCAATTTCATACAAATATACATCAAGATTATCAATGGTGACACCTTTAACATCTGCGTAACATTGATTACATCGAAAATACACTTAAAGATAACTATGGATTTATTTCAATTCTTTGCGCGCTTTCATGTACTGGTGTTGCACTTGCCTATCGGTATTCTCATGTTGGCAGCCCTGGTAGAGATGGTCGTTCGTTTTAAAGGCCAAGCACGAAGTGCACTGCTCAACATAGTTTGGTTCTGGGGTGCCGTTTCAGCTGTGGCTGCTTGCGTACTGGGTTGGATGTTGTCTCAAGCCGATGGCTACAGTGCAGAGGCCATTTTTATACACCGTAGTTTTGGCATATCTGTGGCGATTACCGCTTGGATTTGCTGGTGGGCATTTAAACGTAACAGCCCAGGGATAGTGATTTATACCTTATCGAGCATTGTGTTGGGGCTGTTATTTTCTACTGGCCATTACGGCGCCAATATGACCCACGGTGAAACCTATTTAGTCGAGTACGCACCGAACCCGATTCGCCAAATAGCAGGTTTTGAACCACATAAAGCGCCCAGAGCCCCAATCACCAGCCTTGCTCAAGCAGATGTATATTTAGATGTCATTTCCCCTATGTTTGAAAAACGCTGTGCCAGTTGCCACAACGACAGCAAACAAAAAGGCGGCCTCAGCCTTGCCTCATTTGAAAGCCTGAAAAAAGGCGGAAAAAGTGGTAATACCGTCGTCGCAGGTAAGCCTGAACTCAGTGAACTTTATCAGCGCGTAACCCTCGATCATGACGAGAAAGGATATATGCCAGCAGAAGGCAAGAAGCCCCTTAGCGCAGAGGAAATTGACGTGATTAAGTGGTGGATAGCCACAGGTATTCCTCATCAAGGCCCTGTGACTGATTTTGTGCAAAACAAAGAGCAAAAAGCCTTACTCACTGACCTACTGGCCATTAACCCAACCTCTTTAGCGGACATTGAGCCGATAAGCGACGAGCAAGCCCAACAGTTAGTCGATGCTGGCTTTGTGGTTAAGCAAATTGCCCAGCAATCCAACTACTTAGACCTCGACATGTCTATTTCGCCATTGCCACTTACTGCCGACACGTTAGCCCTACTAACTGAGGTGAAATCCCATGTGCTGTATTTGAATATTGCTAAGAAAGACGTGACCAAAAGCCACATGGAAACGATTGCCCAATTGCCTAATTTGCAAAAATTGCGTTTAGAGCACTCAACGGTAACCACCCGCGCTCTGGCTCCTCTGAAACAAGCCGCTAATTTGTATTACCTCAATCTTTACGCCACCGAAGTAGATAACGATGTACTGCCAATGCTCAATGAATTTGCCGCATTGCAACAAGTGTACTTGTCAGCCAGCAAGGTCGATGCGGAGGCATTTGCTCGTCACTCCCTAAACGGTGACACCAAGATGTATTACAGCACGGTCGCAAGCAACGACGCCGACATTGCCCAAAACAATAAACACGGATCGAAAGTGGAATAATGATGCAAAATACGAAACTGAACACCACTGAAACAGCGAGCTCTCATTCAGCCCTTGATTCGGCCTGTCACTCAGCGCTTGACGCCCCCAAGGTAGATACAAGTAAGCGCCAGTTCTTGCAAGGTGGCGCAACACTCGGTAGCGCTTTGCTATTAGCCGGCATGTCGTCTTCTACCCATGCTCATGAACCCGAGAAAAAGCAGTTGCCCAAAGCGGGACGTTCACCTCACGGTAGCATCGTTGGCCACGGCGACTTTCAATATAAAGTGGACTACAACTGGGGCAGATTAGATCCCCACAAAGTGCCCGTTGAAAACAGTCACGGTCTGGCCATCGACTCTAAAGGGCGAATCATCATGGTCACCGATAGCGACGTAAATAACTTCGTGGTGTACAACAAAGACGGCAAATTGCTGGACGCTTGGGGCACACAATACCCCGGGGCGCATTCCGTTAAAATTTCCCATGAAAATGGTGAAGACTTTATCTATATCGTTGATTGCGGATGGGTGCTTGATCGCAACCGCCCTGACGATCAATGGAAAAATAAATGGTATCCACAAAGTGGCTTTATCGCCAAGCTAACGATAGACGGAAAACTGGTTTACACCATAGGCCACCCCGTCACAATAGGTATTTATACCCCAGACATGCGCTATCAACCGACGGATCTCACCGTCGCCCCTAACGGAGATTTGTACGTCACCGACGGCTACGGATCAGATTTTGTTATTCACTACGATAGCAATGGTAAATATCTGCGCCACTGGGGAGGCACGAAAAACGCCGATAAATCACTGAACTTGGTCAATACCCATGGTATTGGAGTGGACACACGTGACCCAAATAATCACCACTTACTTGTCAGCTCAAGGGGCGAACAAGCTATCAAAAAGTATTCAATGGACGGAAAATTACTCGGTGATATTCATTTACCAGGGGCCTATGTAGGCGGTCCTGTGTTCAAAGGTGAGCATTTTTACGCCCCTGTTTGCTGGTCGCACATAGACGCAAAGATGGCTCCTAACTCCGGTTTTATCACCATACTCGATAAAAACAACCGTGTGGTCTCTAATCCCGGCGGTTTAGCACCTGAGTATGTCAATGCTCAGCTACAGCCTATGCAAACCAACTATCAGGTTTTTAATCACTGCCATGCTGTGTGTGTAGATGATGACGAAAATCTGTATGTGGGCCAGTGGAATGCCAATCAGATGTACCCCATTAAATTAGAACGCGTGTAGGTCAAGCCATGAAAATTCATTTCCCCCTTATCACTACTGTTATTGTTGGTTTGCCCATGGCAATGCTCGTCGCGGGTTGCAACGACGATGCAAGCGATGTGGCATTTAAAGAGCCACTGCCTGATGTGGTCGATTTTAACTACCATGTTAAGCCGATCCTGTCAGATACATGCTATTTATGTCACGGCCCGGATGTAGCCAACGCCAAAGCGGGCTTAAGCCTGTCTAATTTTGACAGTGCCACCAGCCACAAGACCGATGACGGACTGGCCGCCTTAGTCGCAGGTTCAGCCAAAAACAGTGCTGCCTATCGTCGTATCATGTCTGATGATGAAAACATGGTTATGCCACCACCTGAGTCAAATCTATCGCTGTCTCCCCGGGAAAAAGCGCTCATCGGAAAATGGATAGATCAAGGTGCAAAATACAAAAAGCACTGGTCTTTTATTGCCCCAGAAAAAACAACCTTGCCGACACCCGCCAACTCAGACTGGGCGGCAAACCCAGTGGATAATTTCATACTGAAAGCCATCGAGGATAAAGGCTTAACGGTCAGTCCTCGTGCTGACAAAGAAACACTGATACGCCGAGTCACCTTCGATCTTACTGGCCTGCCCCCTACTTTAGAGGAAATCGATGCGTTTCTTGCTGACACCAACCCTGATGCCTATCAGCAAGTGGTAAAGCGGTTACTTGCCACCCCTGCATTTGGTGAACGCTTAGCAACAGAGTGGCTAGATGTTGCGCGCTACGCTGATACCCATGGATACAGCACAGACTTTTACCGAGACATGTCTCCCTATCGTGATTGGGTCATTCAAGCATTTAACCAAAACATGCCATTCGATGAATTTGTTACCTGGCAGCTTGCCGGCGACTTGCTACCTGACCCAACAAAAGAGCAAGTGCTCGCCACGGCCTTCAACCGTATACATGCACAAAATGGCGAGGGCGGGATCGTTAACGAAGAATTCAGAGTGGAGTACGTGAAAGATCGGGTGCAAACCGTAGGCACAGGCTTACTGGGTTTGACCATGCACTGCGCCCAATGTCACGACCATAAATACGACCCTATATCTGCCAAAGAGTATTACGCCACGACAGCATTTTTTAACAATATCGAAGAGTCAGGGCAAATATCCTACGATGCCAACGATATGCCTGTCCCCACATTGCTATTGCCTACTGACACGCAACAAGCGCAGCTTGAACGCATCACGACACAAATGAATGCCCTAACCCAGCAGATGGACTCTCGCCACAGCGTCGACAACAACGCCTTCAAACAGTGGGTAAACAGTAATATATCCTCTGACGCCCGAGACATTAACCAAACCCTGCAGGCCTACTTTCCTTTGTCTTCCTCTGATAGTAACGACAACATCAGCAACCAGATCAACAAAGATGCCCCCGGGAAGGTTATCTTTGGCTCTGACCCGAAAAAGAAAGTGGGCGATGCGATGGTGCATATAAAAGACGATGGCCGAGAAGCAATCGTCCTAAATGGCGACGATCCTCTTTACTTTCCGACCGTAAACGGCTTCGAGCGCGCGAAACGCTTTAGCATTAGCTTAGATACCAAAGTGCCTGACTCGTTAGAAGAAGGGGTCCTGTTTCATTACAACAAAGCCGGTATTCTTTATAATTTTAAAGGCTTTGATGTTTCAATACAGGACGGACGCTGGCTGGTGCGTTTTGCCCATACTTACCCATTTAACGCCATTACATTAACCTCAACCGAAGAGGTAACACGCAATCGGTGGCAAAATATCACTCTGACCTACGACGGCTCTTCAAAAGCCGCTGGTGTACATTTTTATATCGACGGCCAACCACTAAAAATGCAGGTTGAGAAAGACAATCTATACAAAGATTTCAAACACACACATGAAGGCGTGCTCAAAGAAATGGGCTTAAAAATTGGGGCCAGATGGCGTAGTCGAGGCACACCTGACACCCTAGTTGATAACCTGCGAGTTTACAGCGCTGACTTGACACATGTTGAAGTCGCTAACGCGTTTGGCACTCAAAACCGTGAATCTGACTTTGCCCAGCAAGATTTATTGGCCCTATACAATCACAGGTACAACAGTGCATTTCAGCAAGACATTGCTCACCTATCCGAATTACGGGCCGAGCACAGTGGTTTAGCTGAGCAGATTCAAGAAATTATGGTCATGAAAGAAGGTCCTAGTCCGAAGCAAGCCTACGTACTGAATCGTGGCAGCTATGCAGAGCACGGGGAGCCAGTAGAACCCGGTGTCCCTGAGACGGTCCTAACGTTTGATAAAAGTTTACCTAAAAATCGTTTGGGCTTAGCCAAGTGGCTAACGGATGCTAAAAATCCACTGGTGTCTCGGGTTGTGGTTAACCGCTATTGGCAGATGATTTATGGCCAAGGTTTGGTGACCACACCAGAGGACTTTGGCAGTCAAGGCAAGCTGCCGTCACACCCAGAATTACTCGACTGGCTTGCAGTGGAATTCATTGAATCTGGGTGGAACGTTAAGCAGCTCATCGCGTTGATGGTCAACTCATCGACTTACACTCAATCATCCAAGGGCTCCCCTGAGCTAAAAGAGCTAGACCCAGAGAATACGCTACTGGCTCGCGGCCCAAGTGCTCGTTTAACAGCTGAAATGATCCGTGATAATGCACTGGCCAGTAGCGGTTTATTAGTCGAGCAGGTGGGCGGGAAAAGCGTACACCCTTATCAGCCTAATGGTATTTGGCGAATGAACAACATGGATTACGTGCAAGGCTCTGGGCAAGATTTGTATCGCCGCTCCATGTACACCATATACAAGCGCAGCGTTCCGCCACCCAATATGACCGCCTTTGATGCTCCGTCCCGGGCGCACAGTGTGGGGGTTAGGCAAGCAACCAGCACCCCATTACAAGCGCTGGCACTGTTAAACGATCCGCAAATTGTTGAGGCATCTCGTGTGTTAGCACAAAGCGTGTTAAGCGACACCGCAAATACCGAAGAACAACTCAAGAAAGTATATCGTTTACTGACCAGTCGTATGCCAAGCGAACAAGAGCAGGCTCTGATCCTAGAAATGTATAGCGAGATCGAGCAAAGCTTTAGCCAAACACCTGACAAGGCAGCCGAATTTCTATCTGTGGGTGAAACCCCTGCCAATAGTGAGCTTAATGAAATTAAGCTGGCTGCATTGGGCACAGTGACCAATATGTTAATTAACCACGACGCTAGCGTCATTAAACGTTAGGAGCCGAACATGACAAACAGACGAGATTTTTTAAAAGGTACGATGCAGGGTTTAGCCGCTGGGGCGATGGCCAGCGCCATTCCTAATTTCGCTCAAGCACGAGACCTTAACCCTGGCTTAAATGGTATTTTGGGCTCTCCGCACACACCTGCCAAAGCCAAGCGGGTTATCTACTTGTTTCAAAGCGGCGGGCCATCGCAACTGGAAACCTTTGACTACAAACCCACGTTAGACAAACGCCATGGTCAACAACTGCCGGCAGAAGTTAGAGGCGATCAAGTCCTAACGGGCATGAGTGCGCAGCAAAGTTCGCTGCCCTTAGCTCGCTCAGTGTATGACTTTAAGCAATATGGCGAATCTGGGGCTTGGGTGAGTGAGCTATTGCCCCACACGGCCAAAATTGTTGATGACTTGTGTATCGTGCGCTCAATGCACACAGATGCTATCAACCACGATCCGGCGATAACCTTCTTACAAACAGGATTCCCTATCGCTGGTCGCCCCAGCATAGGCGCTTGGTTAAGCTATGCGCTAGGCTCCGACAACCCCAATTTACCGCCTTTCATCGTCATGGTATCAACCAATGCCGGCGGCCAGCCTTTATATTCGCGCCTGTGGGGAAATGGCTTTTTGCCCTCTATCCATCAAGGTGTTCAATTTAGAGGCGGAGCAGACCCAGTACTTTATTTAAACAACCCGCCGGGCTTAGACGTGAAGAACCGCTCGAAGCTAATGGATAAATTCAAACAGCTGCAAGATGCACAATATCAACAGTGGCAAGATGAAGAGATTATGTCACGGGCAGCGCAATACGATATGGCTGAGCGCATGCAAAAGTCAGTACCTGATGCCACTGATTTCAGCGATGAGCCTGATTGGGTTTTTGATATGTATGGGCCTGACTCACGCAAACCGGGCACTTACGCAGCTAACTGTCTTTTGGCTAGGCGCTTAGCTGAGCGCAACGTTAAATTTACTCAGCTTTATCATCAGGGCTGGGATCAACACGATAACCTACCTGGCGGCATTAAAGCCCAGTGTGAAAAGACCGATCAGGCTTCTGCAGCGCTGGTGACAGATTTGAAACAACGCGGACTACTAGACGATACCCTAGTCGTTTGGGGAGGCGAATTTGGCCGCACGAATTACTCTCAAGGTAAGCTGACAGAAACCAATTATGGCCGTGACCATCATCCTGGCTGCTTTACCATGTGGATGGCAGGGGGCGGCATTAAGCCGGGTATATACGGTGAAACGGACGAATTCGGCTACAACATCATCAAAGATCCCGTGCATGTGCATGACTTTCAAGCCACATTGATGCACCTAATGGGGGTTGAGCATGAAAAGCTCACTTACAAGTATCAAGGCAGACGCTTTCGTTTAACCGATGTGCACGGCAAAGTGATGAAGAACTTGTTAATCTAAGCGTTTGATCTGACTGCACTTAACACAAAAAAGGCCACTTCATGTGGCCTTTATCATATGAAGCCTGAATTAGAAATTGTAGCGAGCGGAAATACCGAACACATCTACGTCATCAGCAAGAGTGTAAGAAGCACCAACGGCAAACTTAGGTGTAATGAAATAATCAGCACCTAACTCAAACGCTGTATCATCTTCTTCAACGTTAACGTAATGAATAACACCACGTAACTCAACCGCCCTTGTTACCATTGAACGCACGCCTGCGGACACACCATATCCGTTGTCGTCGAAATCATCTTCAGCAAAGCCAGCGTCAATTGACACATCTGCATACTCATAGCTTAGCGCTGCGAAGAAATCTGTATTTGCGGTCACGCCATAGCGATAACCTCTACCAGATTAGAGGCTTTCGTTATATGTGGCGCCTTCTAATGATCGCTCTGCTTATTGATAAATTCGCCAGAGTTGTTTTGCGGGGTGTTTCCTATTGAGTCGCCTTGCATGGAAACGCGGTTTGGTGCATTAAAGCTAAAACGCTTTATGTGATTAATGCCCGACATCCAGGTTTTCCCCGGCGGGATAACATATTCATGGTATAGCCCCCATTCTAAGCCTGCCGTTGGGTAGGCATTCTTATCTAATGACTCCACTAAACCTATCGCGCTAGGCACCGATGGAAGGTAAGACATGACTTCGAAATTAATACCGTCGGGGGCGTATTGAATCGTTTGCTTTTCTGGGCCGTCATGGGAGGAGACAATGGCAATTCCATCTTGGTATTGCCACACGCAGAGCTCGTGACCACTGTGGGTAATAGGATTAAACGCAGACTTGATATACGGGCCTTGAGGGTTATCAGCAATCGCCACGCCCCAACGAATTTCTCGGCCCCCAGCCGTTTTACGCTCTCCCATGCGCTCACCTTTGTAATACAGGTAAAACTTATCACGATAAAACAGTAACGTTGGGTCATGTACTTTATGGCTGTCAAAATCTCCTTGGGATTTAACTAAGAAGCGATTGTCTTGTGTCCCTGCCCACTCGCCAGTGTCTGATGCTGTTAATATAGGTGCATCAAGTTTGCGCCATGGCCCATCAGGTGAAGAGGAATACGCCATGGCCACAGTATTTTTAGTACGATTTAGATAAGGTGCCTTAATGGCCTGATATACGAGATAAAACATTCCTTGGTGAGCCAACACTTCTGGTGTGAAAACGGAGCGATCATCAAACTGACCAACGTCTCCCGTCCCCAGTGCTCGACCTTTTTCTTGCCAATGGTATCCGTCTTTTGACGTGGCATACCAAATCTCAGCTTGATCCCACGGAAAGACTTTGGCGTTAGGATCCCCTGTGCCAAACCCTACGGCCTCCCCTGTAGTGCGGGTATACCAAGTGTAAAATACGTTATCCACCTTAAGTACTTTAGACGGATCGCGCCTGCTCACATTGGGATCGAAAGCAAAGTCACCAAATAAGGTTTCGTGTCTAAACTCACCGAACCATTGTTCATTTTTATGATAATTCCGCGCTAAAGCGCGTTTAGACGCCGCACTCATTGTGTCAGGCTGACTAATTGCCAAATAGGCATAATCCGCTTGAGAATATGCTTTATTAGGCGCGCTCACAGATGTTGATGCTGCGCGGGTCTCTGACTCCATCGTGGTGTTGTTACAGGCCGTTAGGCTTAAAGAAAGCGCCCCGATTAGCCAGTATTTCATAAGTGTGCTTCGCGCACGATATGATTAGGAAATGCCTGAATTGGACGTATTTTCACATCTCGAAAAAACACCTCTGCGCCTTCAGATTGCAACTGTAGCTGCCCTGAGGTTAATGGCTCCCCTTGCTCGTTAATCGAGTCCGTCACAACCATGACCACCTCGCCGTTAACAACAAACACAGCGCTGTCGGCCAACGCGTAAAGCTCCACCGTATTCCAGTTACCATGTTGATAATCTGGCTCTAAATACGCATGACTATAACCCCCAACCTGATTCCGCTCTTGGCTGTTTGGGTCATAAAATTGTTGACCATCTTTATAAGTCGAGCGAATTGTCCCTCCTGGGCCAGCAAGGGGAATGTAGTCACCAAAATCACTTTCTTGAATTTGTAACTCTTGGCATGCCTTCCACACTTTCCAAAATGCACCATGCTCACCTTGGCAGTGAAACAGCAGACCACTGTCACGTTTGGCTTCAAGCCTAGGCGCCCATTTTTTATCCCCCCATTTCACTTGTAAGCTCAAGTGGTAATTTTCAAAGTTTAACTTGCTGGTTAAACCACCATAAATTTCACCGCTCACGTGCAACACGGGTTGCTGCTCTTGGCTAACGGAAAACACACTTTTCACATCGGCATTGAGCCCCATGGCATCACTTGGGTCGCCGTTCACGTTTAAGTTGTCAGCTTGGTGTGTTCCTTCAGGTAATCCTTTTACCGACGAATGAGGCACACCCATCCAAGCATTCCATTGAGACAATTCGCTATCGAGTAAGTAACGCCATTGACTTTCTGGTGCCTGCTTAGTCGTATTATCCGTAGGGGAACATGCACTTAACAGCAACACAGAACAGACGGCTCCAAACCGGCAGAGTTGATAACCCACACGTGGCGAGTGAAATAAAGTATTCATTTTGAATTTACCCTTTTTTTAGGCACACAAGGCACCTGTGAGCGCTATTTGAAGCTCACCCAGTCAATGTTAAATAAGTGTCCTTGTTCGGCGCCTTTAAACACAAATGAGAGATTGTTAACCCCAGTTAACTTGGTGTTAACTGGCGCTTCAAATGCTTGCCATTTATCCCAACCACCCGTGTTGCTGATTGGCACTTGCGCAATAACTTCACCTTCGGGGCCACCTAAGCGCACCTCGACCGTGCCCCCTTGCGTTTTCGAAGCCGCTTGAACGACGATTTTCTTAGCTTGGCCTTGCTCAAAATCAACACGCTCATAGTTCAACCATGCGCCATTTTCTATCCAGTCAACTTGCCAATTCGCTGGTAAGGCTCCTCCAGTCACTTTTGAGACTATGACTCCCTTATCAGACAACATACTGTATCTGTCGATCTGTAATTTTGCCGTCGCCAATGGGGTGCCAATTCCTCGCTCAGTGGGGGTAACTGGTTGAATATATCCGCTATTGTCAAAAAATAATCTGTCGGCTCGCATCGAGCGCAAATGTTGATTTTGGCTTATTTGGTGATGGTGATAAAACACGTACCACTGGTTTTCGTATTCCACAACAGAGTGGTGGTTGGTCCAAATACCATCACGCCAACGTTGCATGAACATGCCTTGATATTCGAAGGGCCCTAAGGGGCTGTCACCCACCGCATAAGCCAACTCTTCAGAGCCGCTTGGGGAATGAGGAAAAGTAAAATAATACACGCCATTGCGCTTAAATAAGAAAGGCCCTTCTTTATACTTAGATGGCAACCCTGCAATTTCTTTAGGCTCGCTCGCTAACTCAACCATGTTTGGCTTAAGCTTGGCTACATAGAGTTTCTCACCTCCGCCGAAGTACAAGTAAGCTTGACCATCGTCATCAATAAACACATTAGGATCAATCCCACTGACGCCTGCTATATAGTCATCCATTACGCTAAATGGCCCCGCAGGAGACTGCGCCGTAGCGACACCAATTCGCCTAAACCCGCTTTCGTCTAGCGGGATATCAGGGAAGTAAAAATAGTATGTACCGTCTTTCTCAACGACATCAGGTGCCCACATGCCAAAACCATCTTTTTTCCCCCAAGGCACATCGGTCTGGTCAACTATAGTGCCATGGTCTTGCCAATCGTGAAGATTGCTTGAAGAAAACACGTTATAGCCGGGCATACAAAACCCGTTGTTACCAAAGCCCTCTTCACACACCACGTCTGTTGAAGGGTAAACATAGACTTTGTTTTCAAATACCCGAGCAGTAGGGTCTGCAGTGAACATATGAGTAACGAGCGGATTATCCGCTAGGGCGGAGCTAGACAGACAACATAAACCTAGAAGCTGTAATTTAAAACGACCTGTGAGCATGATCTTTGACTTATTGTTAAAATGTATATTTGAATATACATTTTCATATATACACTTGCAATGCTGTTTTCTACGTTTGCCACGGGTATTTTTTAGACTTTAGTATAAGAGGAAATGCAAAACGGGCAAATAAACCTACCAATATCGCTCAGTAAGACATAAGAAGTGTATTTAATATAACTGCTTAACACAGTATTTGGCTTCCTAGAAAATCTACGTAACTGTCTATATTCAGTCCTTAGCTGGCATAATTGATTTAACTCAAAGCGTCATTCACACGCAGTGGCAATAGTCACTTGTAACTAATTTGTTACTTAAAAATTTATAATTACTAGGTTATAGCCTGTGTTACGCACAAATTCTAAAAACCATCAGGCATTATCTCTGGCGCATAAGCATCAAAAAATTAACCTAATTAACAATAGCTTAGAAGAAAGTAACCGAATAGTATCCAGCGTGAAAAAAGAGTGAATGTCTGAGCACACATAATTACATTGATAAAACTCCTGATTTACATGTGAATTATCTTTACATAAAAGAAACAACTAAATATACTCATCAACATATAAAAACGACATTTTATATATAATACGAAAAACACACACATACATTTAGTGATACTAGACTGAAACCGAGTCAGATTGCCTTACGGATCTCACCCTACACAGTCGGTATTTAACAGGAGAACTTATAAATGTCTGCAAGTTTCAAATTAAAGCCACTCGTCCTCGCGATGATGCCTCTTTTATTTGCTTCCAACTCTGCAACTGTATTTGCTCAAGATACCGATGCACAAGACACACCCAGTAGCGAAGAAGAGAAAGAGAAAAAGAAAAAAGCTGAAGAAGACTTAGAGGTCATCAAAGTTTCAGGTTATAGAGGAAGCGTTATTCGCTCCATCAACGCCAAGAAATTCTCTGATGGTGTACAAGATTCGATATTTGCAGAAGATATAGGTAAATCTACCGATCAAAACATTGCTGATGCCTTATCGCGTGTCACCGGGGTCACGGTGCAAGAGTCTGACGGTGAAGGTACGCGTATTTCCGTTCGTGGTGCAGGAGCGGCATTAAACCAAATTTCACTTAACGGCGTCGCATTAACATCTGGTTTAAACGGCTCTGGATCAAATCAGAGTGTGTCAGATGAAAGTGTTGATTTAAGTACGTTCTCATCCGACATTCTATCCTCTATCAACGTGATAAAAACTGCCGCGGCAGATCATGATGAAGGCTCATTAGGTGCTAACGTTATTCTTAAAACATTCAAACCCTTGAGTGTAGAAGAAGATCGTCGCTCAATTGAAGTACAAGGGCGGCATAACGAATACGCTGAAAAGAATAACTTTAAAGTAAGCGGTACGTTCTCAGAGAAGTTTCTTGATGATAATTTAGGCATTATCGTTACGGCTTCAAAAGAGACCCAAGATACACGCCGAGATTCATTAGGTGGCGATTGGCTCTCCCCCTACAAAACAGCGCGAATTCGCGAAGGTGGGGCAACCAACTTAGATGGCGAAGTCATCACTGAAGAGCGTGATGCGATTATCGCCAATGGCCGCTCTTTCAATACGTTTGTAAATACGCGTGACCGCGATACGCTCACTATGGGCATTCAGTTTCTGCCCACTGACGTAACAGACGTGCAATTAGACTTGAGCTATTCAAAACAGACCTTTGAACAAGACTCTCATAGCATAAACGTTACTACCCCAGATTTGTCAGTATTGGGTTCTGCCGTCACCAATTTTCACAATACTGAATTCAACGGGTCGGTTCCTGAAACCCAAGCGCATCTGGGCACGGTTTTTACCGATCCTCAGCAAGACTGGTGGATCCTTGATGAACAAAGCAACACATTAGTAAAATCAATAAACCGTTTTGCTTCAGGTGGTTTTTCACGCCAACTATCTGGTAATGAAACCGAGAACAAAGTAGCCACCTTAAAAATTAATCATGAATTAACTGAAGATCTGCTGGTCGAGTTTACTGCAGGTTATTCAAGAACAGACTTTGAATCCCTGCCCAATGCATCTGTCAGAACGCAAAACTGGAACAGGGTGCCGATTCCTGAGTTGGCCGAAGTGCCTGTTGTAGATCCTAACGGTAATGCCGTGTTACAACCCGTTGGTTTTGATTGCAGCACTGGCCAGTGTGTATTGGTCACAGGGGATCAGCCTGTATCATACGTCCCAATCAATGCTGGGGGAGCTCAATCAAATATTTCTCCTACTGGGTTTAGTCCGTATGACTTGAACGCTAATCATTTGGGTGGTTTATCTCGCTACAACGAAGATCAAATCGACACCAATAAATCTGTATTTTTAGATTTTGATTGGGCCGTAGAATTTGTCGGCGTTAATAAGGTTGAGTTTGGCTTTAAATATTCTAGCCGTGATAAAGAGGTCTTCACTGACTACCAAGACTTCTCGAATACCGACGATATTGTGTTGAACCCAGAAACCGGTGAGGTCATATCCGGTTTAGGCCAAGGCGATATCACAGTGGCTGATTTTACAGCAGGCACTGGCTTACCCGTTAGCGACTTCTTTGACGGCCTACTTGGCTCTAATGCCAGTGAATACAACACCAACTACCTTAATGGTTGGGCGATCCTTGACCCAGAAAAAGCGTTTGCTGAGCGATTCCAAATACCAAATTCGGTGTTGGTGAGTAATAACAATGGCGACCGAAAAATCACCCAAGACAACGTGTCTGCCTACGCTAAGCTAAACTTTGAGTACTTTGATTCAAAACTCACCGGTAACATTGGTGTGCGTTATGTGAAAACAGAAAACACCTCCATTGGCAACTCAACCTTTAGCTTTAACGGACAAAATGTTGCATTTGACCCAGTCGCGCTGATCTATGGCAAACAACTGGCTAATACTTCATTGGCGCCGTGCCCAGAGGCCGTGTTTATTGATGGTTCAGTGGTGAACGCCGACCCTAACATTTACCCATGCTACGATGACGGCTTCTCAGGTATCGTTACCAACGATGCAGGTGATTCGGTAGATCGCGGTTTTGCGGTCGAATACGATGCAAACGGCAATGTGGTCAGCCCAGTAGGGCAATTCCCGCAAAACGAACCTGTCACCAACAACTCTCGAAACTGGTATCAATTACTTGACCACAGGGATACTTCAACCCAAAGCGCTAGCGCCCAAGCGCTATTGGACGCGGGTTTAATCTCATCTCTTAGAGAGGTTAACAACCGTGCATTTGCCGGCACCGGTGAAAACGAATCTGAAATTTGGTTGCCAAGTGCAAACTTAAACTATGCCATCAATGATGAATTAATAGCCCGCTTTGCGGCCTCAAAAACCATGGCACGTCCTAGGTTTGACTCTCTTACACCGGGCTTTAGCGCCAGTGAAGACCCATGGGGTGTTGATTCAAGTAGTATTCGTACTAACAACCCTAGACTTCAGCCTTTAACGTCGAACAACATCGATATTTCATTGGAGTGGTACTTCAACAAAGCAGGTTTGGTGTCTGTCGCCTTGTTTAGAAAAGACATGAAAAACTTTGAAGAGCGTGTCAGTGCTGAGGTTTATCTTAAGGATATTCGAACTGACTATGGGCTAGAGTCGATATCCCTCGACGAAATAGTCATCAACCCAGGGGCAGAAACCGAAGTGACTAACCCCAATGATGGTCGCGTAACCCAGGTCAACGAAGTGACACCGTTTAACAGTGACTGTTTGCCTTTCAGGGTAGTTCAAGTGCAAATAGCCAACGTTTTGCCTGTGGAATGTCGTAACTTCCAAGCCAGCGTACTGCGTAACGGTAAAGGCTCAGTCACTCAGGGGTTAGAATTTTCTTACAACCAATCTTATGACTTTTTGCCCGGCTTTTGGTCTGGCCTCGGAGTTAACTTTAACTACACCTTTGCTGACTCAGAAAACGAATCAGACTTTGATGAAACTTTACAGCGTGTCGTGCAACCTGTCCCCCAAGCATATACGCCAAGGCACAGCGCCAATACAACCTTGTTCTGGGAGAAAGACGGACATCAACTTCGCTTAACTCATAGATTTAATTCTGACCAATTCGTGGGCGAAGTGACCAATGGTAACGCTTGGCAAGATTCCACTACCAAGCTTGATTTTAGTGCCACCTACAAATGGGATGAGAACATCACGTTTACGTTCCATGCGCTGAATCTTACGGATGACATCACTCGCACGTACTTCACCTCTCGAGACCTGACCTTGAGAGATGCTGATGGCAACGTAACGGTATTGAGCGAAGGCAACGCACTGACGGATGACGTTTATCAAGGGCGAACCATCGGGGAATACAAAACGGGTCGTCAATTCCGTGTCAGCGCCAGAGTGAATTTCTAACGCACACAAATCGTATTGTCGCGCTTGTTATAACCAAAGGTTAAACGAGCGCCAAAAATTGGAGAATTAGTAAGATGTACACAAACTTACTTAAAAAATGTAGTTTAGGCTTAGCTGTATCTTTGGCGTTAACCGCGTGCGGAGAAGGCGATGGCACGCAAGAATTATTTGGTGACGATGTACCGGCTCCTCAGGTTGCACAAACGAGCCCAACACTGACGTTCAGCGAAGATGAAACCATAACGATTGATTTAACCGATGGGGTCACTAACCCAGCTGATACACCAATATTTATTCGAAAACTTACCTACCTTGAAAAAGTGATAGATGAGTTTGGTAACGAAATACCTGGACCTGATGGCTTAGTACAAAACCTTTTCGTTGGGCCGCCTTTGCCGAACAGAGCGGTCACCGCCACATTGAATGAATTGACGTTCGATGGCTCTGTATTCGAAGATACGCTTGTGCATCCCTACACGGTTGAACAAAGAGACGCCTTAATTCAACAAGTTAACACGCAAAACAGTGAAATCGAAGCAAGCAACAATGCTGACGATGACATCAGCAATGATGAGCCGCTTATAGATGTGCCGCCACAGCTATACTCCCAAGGTGTTTATCGCTTCACTTACTCAGTTGATAATGGTTCAGATACACTACCTGAGGTGGAATTAACGATTACGGTCAATGGTGCCGAAGTCAAAGCACAAGAGATTAATTTAGTCAGTGACGCCAATGTCGAGGTAGCAAAAGGCTATACCGCACAAATCAACGCCAATTTGACGCCAGCAAACACCACCTATATCAACCCTGTGTTCACCAGTATGGACCCACAAGTGGCATCAGTGAGTCCTCAGGGCCTGATAACGGGCGTTGAACTGGGCTCATTTACGATCCTTGTCGCAAACCAAGATGGCACTTTAACGACAGAAGTAACTGGTGACGTCGTGCCATTAACGGACCCCACAGGCATTGCTATTATTGATGACGATGCGGCTGAATCACCCAATACCTTAGCCACAGTCGAAGTTCAATTAGATACACCGCTAGATTTAGATTATCTGTTGTTGCCCGATACTGACGAAGTGGAATTTACCAATAATGTACTTTGGACGTCTTCTGATACAGACAAACTCACAGTGGATGAAGATGGGCTGGTGACACCGCTTGTGTACAACAACGCAGTGGATATGCAGGACGACAACAAAGTCATAGTAACGGCCACGATTGAAGACACCAACTTAACCTATGATACAGAGGTAACGATTGTTCCGGGTGCCAATCTGATGGCTAAAGGTAAGCGTGAATTCTCATCAGAAGATGCCCTCGGCCCTGACTTTCTGTTTGCTAGAACAGATGCAGGCCAAGTTAACCTTGGGGTAATAGAGTTGCGTGATGATGCTAACGCTATTGATGGTCAAAGCTTGTACGTTAACTCTATGGGCGGTAACGGTGTAAAAGCGCAATTTTCACCTAAAGCGTTTGCCCATGCAGGTGTCGATACTTCTGTCGCCCACGAAGTGAGCTTCGATGTTCGCGTCATTCAAGGCAGCGCCATTCAGGTTTACTTCCAGTCTCCAGGTGTGATCAATTGGCAAACCACAGTGCTAAATGTGACACCAGAGCAAGTAGCCAATGGTGAAGTTGTGCGCTTTACTCACAGGTTCAACAGCCCAGGCGAGAGTCGCAACGATGGCAGTTTTTACTTTAACTTCCATGTTGAGCCAAGTGTCGAAGCGTACATTGACAACTTGTCTTACGAGAATGTCGAATAAACGTTAAGTAACATCTATAAAAGCCCCGTATATCGGGGCTTTGTCGGTAACACGCTTCATGTTTTTCACATAAAAGAAGTTGGTTACCCAATGAAAAAAACAACGATAACAATATTAGGTGGTGGCACAGCAGGCTGGATGTCAGCGGCCATACTCGCTAAAGGCTTACCTAACGATAGATTTCATATCCGCTTAGTCGAAAGCCCTGACATTCCAAGTGTCGGCGTCGGTGAAGCCTCCATCCCGCCACTCACCCTATTATTAAAATATTTAGAATTAGACGAGCACCGTTTTTTAATGCGACTTAACGGTACATATAAGTACGGTATTCAGTTTGAAGATTGGTCTGAAATAGGTAACCGATACATGCATGCGTTTGGAGATATTGGTACGCCATTCAACGCACTTTCATTCCCCCAGGCTTGGCTCAAATACGCGGGCCCCCTTAACCTAACCGATCTCGGTAGTTATATCCCCAGTGCAGTGGCGGCAAAGGCGGGCAAGTTTCATCCGCCGCTGGCCATTCCAAAAGGCGCTAACCCACAACACTTCTACCCTCTTTCATTGCTATTTTATGCGTACCAATTTGATGCCAGCAAGCTTGCAGACTTGTTAAAGCAATACGCACAGGAACACTTGGTTGAACATATTGAAGGCACAGTGAGTCGTGTTAATAACAAACGCAACGGAGACATATCAAGTTTGAGTTTACGCGATGGACGTAATGTTTCTGGGGAGTATTTTGTCGATTGCTCCGGTATGTATGGACGTTTAAATAAGGTGCACTACGGATGTAAATTCAACGATTGGAGCCATGAATTGCCTTGTGACGCTGCTATCGCCGTACAGACGAAACGCGATACGCCTGCTGCAGCCTATACCAAATCAATCGCTATGAACGCTGGCTGGCGCTGGGAAATTCCCCTGCGTGATCGCACAGGAAACGGATACGTATTCTCTAGCCGATTTCTAACTGACGAGCAAGCATTACAAGAACTGAAGAAGGCACTTGCAGGTGAACAACTCATCACCGAGCCTAAGATCCTTCATTTTAAAACAGGCTGTTTGACTACGCCTTGGCATCGCAACAGTATTGCCATCGGGCTTGCTAGCGGGTTTCTTGAGCCTCTTGAGTCGACCAGTATTCATCTTATTCACAAATACGCACTCGAGCTAAAAGATGCACTTATCTCTGGGCAAGACAGAGCTCACGAGGCCAAGCGTTTTAACCGCATGTTTTATCATGAGGCTGTAAGCATAAAAGACTTTTTGCTCACGCATTATCATGTATCTAAACGTACCGACACCCCATTCTGGCAACACTGTAAGACGATGCCGATCCCGCAAACATTGCAACATTACTTGGCCGAATTTAACCGCACTGGCTACATCAACTTACCTGAAAGTAGTTTGTTTCCTTTTCAAAGTTGGTTTCAAGTGTTGGTGGGGCAAGGCTACTTAGGGGACTATTCCGCTTTTTCAGACAAACAGTTCGATGCGCAGCAAGCTGAGCCGTTCTTCAATAACGTGAAACTCGCCATACAGTCAGAAGTCGCACGCTTAGCACCGCATCAGTCCTACCTCCAATAGTACCTCAGAAAAATAACAAGGTGGCTTTATGCAAAACACAAAAAAATCTTACACGCGACACACATTAGCACTTGTCTTAACCGGCTTGTTTACCGCTCAAGCATTCAGCTTTGGTACCGATCCTGTGTCTAGTTACTTGACGCAAGGCAAGGCCGTGGGCAATTGGACGGCGTCGATAGGTAATGGCTTGAATTACTATATTCCCTTGGAGGATCAACAAGCCGCCACGGCTAGGGGGAACTTAACGGTCCGCCCAGCACAGCAAAATACCAAGGGGGACGCGCTGAACCTAAAGTGGAAGGGCCGGAAAGTGAAAAATGAATGGGGTGGCAACGCGCTCTACGACAGCACCTTCAGCTTAGGAAGAAGCAATGCGGATATATCGTCGGTGAAAAAAATAGCGGCATTAGTGCTTAACATAAAGGTGCTACGGGCACCGAATGCGTTAACTAAGCTCACGATGCAATGCAATAACTCAAATAAATGTATCGGTGAGTTGCCCATTAATACGGCGCTGGGGAAATTACAAAAAGACCAATGGCTGAATGTGCCCATACCGTTAAGTTGTTTTGATAAATCTGGCCAGTTCGATTTTAGCAACGTCACCAGTATATCGATTGGCACCCAAGGCAAAATGGAGATTGAATTAGCGAATATTGGCTTAGCCCCGCTGCCCGATGACGCTTCTGGTTGCTAGTGTTGCCGATTAAGCTAAGTTGTTTTATCAGCGGTTTATCGCCGGCGGCAAAAGCACATTCCTTGCAAAAAAACGGTAAGCGAGCCTTGCTTACCGTTACGGCCTATTACTGACGCTGTTGCCACACGCGCACGTATTTAACTCTATATTCTTCATCCGTACGATTATCATCTGGTAAGGCGTTAAACCATTTGTTTGATTCATTATTAACGTTAATTGTCAGCGGCTGGTGCCAATGGGTATTTTCAACTTCTCGAAACATAAAACCGTCAATAAAAAAGCGGATCACGTCTTCGTTCCATTCTAGCCCCCAAACGTGATAGTCCTTTTGAATCTCATCTGGGTGATAGTATTTCTTTGAATCAGAGAAATGTTTTTTGACATTCCCATGCTCCTTAGGCGAGCGAAACACATGCAGGTTACTGTTGATATCGTGACGCTGGCCATCAACACAGGGGCAATTCTCTTGAATGTCAATTTCTGTCCACCACTCTTTGGTGCCCATGGTCAACCAGAACCCAGATACCCAAGGGGCATCCATTAACTTTGCTTCTGACTCAAAATAGCCATAAAGCACACGCTCTTTGGTTTTAATAAACCCTGATGAATGTGTATATCCTTCAGGTAATTCGGTATCTCCATGTTGATTAATAGACATAACCAGCTCGCCGCCTTCTAAGCGAGTATTGTCTTTGTGAAAAAAGGTCGGCTCTCGCCCTTTCCAACCAGGGTTAGTTGGGTGCCAACGTTGGGTATCCAATATTTGGCCATCGAATTCATCAGTAAACTGTGAATTTAAAACCCACTTGCCCTTGTTGTTTTGATCCGACAAAGGGAACTGCTGGTTTTGCCGCTGCACTAAATCGCTTTTTTGGATAATGGCCGTGTATCCAGGGGGCGGCACAGTTAACTCCTGTGCGTCACTCACGGTACACAATGTCAAAGACAACCCGCTGACCATCGCCTTCATTGTCGCTTTTAATATTAGTTTCATGCTCAAAACGCCTTATTTACTGCTGTTCAAGGTTATAAAAACAGGCTCAGCACCTTGGGTATCCACCCGTAAGGTAATGTCTCCCGCTAGGTCAGTAGACTGAATAATGGCTAAGGCTCGCCCTTGGTGAGGTAAAATATTATCTGCACGTTCGTCTTGTACGCTGTTCTCCCAACCGTTGTCCACAGCCAGTAAGGTGCCAGGACCAGACACACTAAAGCGTACGCTGTCATCATGGTTAAGGACGGTGTTGCCGTTTTTATCCACCAACCTGACATGCACATGAGCAACATCGTACTGATCCGCTTGCATTTGGGTTTTAGTCGACGTGAGTTCTATGGATGCGATAGTTTGGTGGGTATGTAATGCGTACTCTGCAACAGGCTGCCCATCATTGTAACCAACGACCTTTAGCTCGCCTGCTGTGAACGGTAACTGCCAAAATAAAATACGGTTATTGTCGTCACTGATAGATTGCTTGCCCAGTGAAACCCCGTTTAACAGTAATTCACTTTGCTCGGTGTTTGAATAAACGTGAACGATAACGTCTTGTTGCGGTTGATAGTTCCAGCTATCGTCAACGTCATACCATTCCCATGCTCTAAGCCACTGCATTTTTTCAATAGGGTGAGCACGTTCGGTAAACACCCAACCTTCTTGTTCATTAAACTGGTACTCAGATTCAGCGGCCTCTATGGTCGCCAAATAAACCTTAGGTTCGTCAACCCAAAACCCTTCAAACTGATGACCACGAGGGGTTTTATTGCCCGCATAGTCGAACAAGGAAATCTCTAATCCTTTGCGCGGCCAAGGCCCTGCCTCGCCTTTGTATGCGAAGCCTGTCCAAATAAAAATGCCCGGCACGAATGCACGATCTTTGGCTGCTTTCCATTCTGGCCACGTGCCCCAGTTTTCCGAGCCATAAATTGGTTTATCTGGGTACATCTCGTGGGCTGCGTCGTACTCTTGCGAGCGATAATTAAAGCCCGCTACGTCAAGAGCATCGGCATAGCCGCTTACAAAGTTCACTGATGGGGTGACCATGCCAGCGGTAACGGGTCGTGATACATCGAGCTTTTTAACGATGTTTGCTAGGTATTTGGCCGTTCGCGCAAGATGGTCGACTTCTTGACCTTTGTTGTTATCAAATTCTTTGCGTACCCTGATAGGGTCGTAAACAGGTGGGTTTTTGCCGTGATAATCTTTTTTGTCACCATCCCATTGTTGAGACGCATTGTAGTAAGGGTATGTCCACTCGATTTCATTACCGATACTCCACATGATGACGGAGGGATGATTAAAATCACGACGGATCAAATCGCTTAGGTCGCGCTCGGCCCATTGGGGGAAATGCTCAGTGTAGGATTTAACCGCATCTCCCTTGCCGGCGTTATCGCTTAAAAATACCACGCTCTTGTCTTTCGGGCGCAACCAATCATCAAACATTTCAGCGATGACTAAAAAGCCCATCTCGTCAGCTAAATCGAGCAGATCTGTCGAGTGGGGGTTGTGTGCCAATCGCAGGGCATTCACTCCAACAGATTGAAGCTTTTCTAGGCGGTAACGCCAAATTTCTTTTGGCACGGCTGCCCCCACGGCCCCTGCATCATGATGCAAATTGACACCTTTAAACTCAGTGCTTTTGCCATTAAGTAAAAAGCCTTGGTCTGGATCGAAAGCAAGGCTTCTTACGCCAAATTGCGTTTCGGTTGAATCGACAACTCCCAGTTTACTGCGCAGCGCCACCTTAGCGGTGTACAAGTTCGGTTGTTCAAGCGTCCACAGCTGGGGACGCTGCAACTGCAGTTCACTGTTTATTACAGTTGCCTGGCCTTGTTTGAGCTTAGTTTTTGATGCAGCAACTTGCTTACCATCTGGGTCTAAGATTTGGACATCTAGATATAAGTTCGAGCTATTAGACTCTTTAGCTTCATTTATACCAGAGAGTGCAAGGTCAGTGAGTGCCAACTCAGCACGGACAGAAACACTTGCTTTATCGGCGCTGACCTTAGGCGTTAAGACTTGAACTCCCCAATGTTCAATATGATTTTGATTGGCTTTCACCAATCGAACGTCACGGTATATGCCAGAGCCGGTATACCATCTTGCGTCATTGTAGGCAGTGCGATTCACTTTGACGGTGACCATGTTTTTGCCCGCTAACGCATGTGCTGACAGATCGATAGCAAAGCTGCTGTAGCCGCTGGGACGTCGCCCTGCAAAGTGGCCGTTTATCCAAATTTCAGCATTGTTATAAATGCCGTCAAATTCGAACCACATGGCTTTGTTCATGTCACTTTGAGACAGCGAAAATGGCTTTCGATACCAGCCTATTCCACCTGCTTTAAAGCCGGTGCTTGATGCGCTTTTTTCTTGTGAATAGGGTAAATCGACCGACCAATCATGAGGTAACCTTACTCGCTCCCACTCAACGCCTTCAGCGTTATCAGGGATAAAGGCTCCTTCTACTTCACCAAGATGGAACTGCCAGTCAAAATTGAAATCTATCGTTTTTCTTGCTTCGGTATCGGCTAAAACGCAGCTGCTCAGGCAGCCATATAGCAATACGATGAATGACCATTTTTTCATTTTTTGTCCCTTAACGAGTAGCAGACGAAGCTATTTTCTGAGGTGCCGTCTTTCTTGTGAAGTACCGTTATTCTTCTGAAATACCGTTATTCTTTTAAAGAAATAAATATCGTGAAACGTGAACAACAGAATGACTTAAAGCGTCACAAATAAACCTGCAACATATTGTTGGTTACATCCTAATCAAGCTACATCAGGGAAAGTACAGTCGTTGCGACGAGAAATATCAGAATTATGTCTTTTACCTGATGGCCGCATAGGTTACGGGCGCATAAGTTACGGCCGCATAAGATACGGGCGCATGGCTTACGCGCGCAGTCGTGTCGCTGTTGCGCCCATCGTTAGCCTAGCGTTAACTCAGCCAGAGCGTCGTCATGGGGTGGGTAATGTTTTGCACTGGTTTCAACAAAGTGTTTAATTTTTTGCATATCAATACGCATTGGTGCGGGCAAAGCCTCTAGGGGCTGTTCACTTTTAGGAAACACGCCTTTCCCAGCAAGTAAGCACAACCATGATTCATGGCCGAAAAGTTGCAAACTCACTGATTCTTCATCTAATACCCGCGGAACACTTTGCCCTTGGTGCCAGGTTTGTAATATGCGTTGTAATCGCGGCGACGGTGTATGACTACGTGCGGCTTTCCAGTAGGCGGTGTCGTTGCGACTATTCGCCAAATAATGCAACTCAATATAATCACGAACGCAGCTAAACCTATCCATTAACTTATTGTTATAGGCAGCTTGATTGGAACAACCATCGTGGTCTGTGCTGTTGTCGATTGCGCTGACGAAATCCACAACCGACTGGGTGGCAAAGTGCAGTGCGGTTGCCTCTAAGGGCTCTATAAAACCTTGAGACAACCCCACGGCTAGCACGTTTTTATCCCAACCTTTGGCGAAGTGCCCAACGCGCATTTTCAGATGGTTAAACTGGGTACCTTCAGGCAACCCTAAATGCTGCCTGAATTCTTCTTCAGCCTCTTCTGGGGACTGAAAACGACTACTAAACACGTAGCCGTTGCCAAAACGATTGGTCAGAGGGATGCGCCACGCCCAACCTGACGAAAGAGCAGTTGAAAGGGTCATCGAAGGCGTCGTGTCTTCACGGTCAGTTACTATGGTCACCGCTGAGTCATTTAACAAACTGTCTGCAAAACTGTTGTAGGGTACGTTTAAGGTCTTGCCTAAAAGCAGCGAACGAAAACCAGAGCAATCCACAAAAAAATCAGCTTCGAACTCTTCTCCGGCTTCTGTTGCCACGCTAGCGATGCTGCCATCATCCTTCTGCTTTACCTCGCTGATGGTTGCCACCTGATGCGTCACATTCCACTCTAGGGCCTTTTTCTTTAGAAACTGCGCCAATAAGGTTGCGTCGAAGTGATAGGCATAAGCCATATCAAATGGGTAATGTTCAGGCTCAATGGGCGCTTTGCGCTGGGTCGCTAATTCACTGGCTAGTAGGTATTGGTCAGGGTGGGCATGCACATCAAATCCACGATGCTTCAATTGAATGTTTTGGAAAAACTCATGTTGAAAATATTCATCTAACTGCGAATAAAACGGGTGAAAGTAGCTCTTGTAGTTTGGATCAGACGACCAATTGACGAATCGAATGCCCGTTTTATACGTAGCATTACACGCCGGCATCCATTCTTTGGCGGCAATGCCGAGTTGCTCAAAGAAGCCTTTAATCGACGGGGTTGTTCCCTCCCCCACGCCTATGGTTCCTATGGCATCAGATTCAATGATCTTTATCTCTACGTCATGCTGGTGCCACATTTTGGCTAAGTAACAAGCACTCATCCACCCTGCGGTTCCACCGCCAATAATAATTATCTTTTTAAACGGCAGTGACGTTCGCATGGCATTGGCCTTCATCTAATTGGCTTTCGTGTGATTGAAAATTTAAGCAGCAACCGTTTAACTTTCTACCCATGTCTTGAATGTTATCTTGGATACTCGCCGCTTGAGGATGGGGCTTAGTATCATCTTTAGGGTAGTGCCCCAAGCCAGAAAACAACGCGTACCAAGCATTGGCTCCATTGATGTCCCAAATAGGCTCCACTTCAAGATCTTGACCATTTAACCATTGGCTAAACAGCGTTTTACCTATGGGAGTAAGTGCGTTGGGATCTTGAGGAGTTTGCCAATAAGGCGAATTTCGTCTGGCGTTTAACAGTAGCAGCGTGCTGTGGAACGAGTGAATGTATATAAAGCGACTTTTAATTCTGTCATTATAGTCTTGCACGACCGCCGACACGTCATCTGGGCTTTGAATACTGGAGACAAAACGCTCCAGCATCGCGAATGTATGGGCAAGTTCATGATCTTCTGTTCCTTGGGTTAAGCCGCAAGCTGGGCCTATTGCGATACAGTTTTTGCTCCACGGCTGAAAGACTAAGCATGCCTGGTTTGCACTAAGATTGCGCTGCAACACATTGTCATACCCTTGCAGATACATATGTCGCCCCAGCACTTGCACCGCTTGCTCGTCTTGAATGAACTTACTGCTGTAATGATACTGAAAATGTACTGAGCCTCGAAGGGAGTATTGTTGCACAAAACCGCAGTCTAACGCCGTCGTTATCACCTCACTGGCACAGGTTCTAGCCGATGCGGTAAAGGTTAACACCCGATCATTTATTCTTACTTCAGGCAAGGTTTCCTCACGAAACTCAGGCATGTTTCCGATCAGCAACTTCGCGCTACCAGTGCAATCGAAGAAGTAATCTCCACTTAGTATCTGGCCTTCGCATTCAACATGTTTCAACCTTCCTTGCGGGTCAAGCTGCAAGGTTTCCAGTGATTTTTGCAGCATATCAATACTGTTTGTCGCCGCTATTTTCTGCAGTAAAATGAGTAAACTATCGGTATCAACCTGATATTGGTAATGGGTTTCAAACGGAAAGTCTTGTGCCTTGGGGGACAAATTCCTTTTCGCTAGCGCAGCGCTAAAAAAGAAATCATCTAAGGATAAATCGAGCTGATAATGTTGGCGTTTTAATTTTGTCAGCTCAAGCATGAGTGGCTGATGCAAGATATCAACTTCGGATGTATTGGCCACACTAAAAGGCGTCTCGCTAAAGCCAACATAACGGTTACTCAATTTGAATGTTGCGTCTGTTTGCTGCATCCAATGTGCTTCTGACTGACCAAAATGCGCCAAAAGCGTATTAAGGGCACTACCAGCTAACATGACTTTAGGGGGCTGATTTTCTTCTATCTGCCCCACTAAGGTAATCTTGGTGACAGCTGGGTTATAGGCTTTACGCAGCATTAGCGCGGTGAGTAAACCATGAACGTTTAACCCTACAATGGTAATGTTCTGGGGGATGGGTAACACGGGTTTTTATATCCTTAATCTCGTCTTTTCGTATTGATTTTTGTTTTCATATCTAACGTTAGGCATATCATCATTTCCTTATTGAATTGATAATCTAGCTTAGAAACTAGCGCTGAAATTAGCGTTAAAATTAATACTGAATTCAACGCAAAACCCAATAAGATAACAAATTACATATAAATTAAGATTCTCATATTTAATAATCAGTGTACACGAGTGCCTGTTTCAACTGCCAATGCTGCAGCTATTAAACGTTCACAGCACTCGCGTCAAGCAAGCTCCTATTGCGCACAGCGCCACACTGCACAACTGCGCTAAGGTATTCATATATGCTTTTGGTTTATCGACCATACTTATAGTGAGCGCGATATCCGTACAGGCATATCATTGCAAAGCAAATGAGCGGCAGCACGAATGACGTTTGCACTGACGGGATGCCGTCGATAAGCGCAGCGCCATCAATCATAGAGCCTTGGATGGGAGGCATAAGCGCCCCACCGACTATTGCCATCACTAAACCAGCCGACGCTAGGCTAGCATCTTCGCCCATTCCTTTGAGCGCAATACCGTAAATGGTTGGGAACATTAACGACATGCACGCTGAGGTAGCAATTAAGCAGTACAACCCTGTGTACCCTCCGACGAAGATAGTCCCTAGGGACAAAACAAACCCACCTAAAGCAAGCAACATCAACAGCTGCCCGGGCCTAAAGAAACCGAGTAAAAATGTACATATAAAGCGGCTAGCCAAAAATATTCCCATGGCCACCATGTTATAGCTTTGTGCTTCAGAGGCACTTAGCCCTACTGATGTCATGCCGTAATGAATAACGAACGTCCAGCACATGATTTGTGCCCCAACATAGAAAGCTTGCGCGATCACGCCCTCTAAATAACATTTGTTGGCAAATAAGCGCTGAAATGTGTTCTTTAATTCAGACGTGGTTAAGGGCGTCGCATGCGCCATGGTTTTAGGCAATTTACTTAGTAGAAATACAAAGAACACAATCGCAACCACAACTGCAATAGCCACATACGGCCCACGAACAGTAATGAGATCAGCCGCTTGCATCGCCTGATGCTCTACCGGATTGTTTTGCGCAAAGTCATATAATGCATTGGTTAACTTGCCGTCGACCTCTGATGGCAACATTTGCGCATACTCTGGGTGAGCGGCTTTTTCTTGCTCTCTAAAAGCTTCAACCCGTAGCTCACTAAGAATATAGCTACTGGCGACGAACATACCTGTTAATGAGCCGATAGGATTAAACGCTTGAGCCAAGTTCAAACGCTGAGTCGATGTATCGGGATGTCCCATAGACAACACGTAAGGATTGGCCGTTGTTTCTAGTAACGCCAAACCGCATGTTAAGATCCACAATGCCGCTAAAAAGTAAGAAAACTCCATGTATATCGATGCGGGTATAAAGAGACTAGCGCCAATGGCGTATAACCCTAAGCCGAGCAAAATACCGGATTTATATGAG
Organism: Paraglaciecola sp. T6c; assembly: GCF_000014225.1. Classification (NCBI taxonomy): domain Bacteria; kingdom Pseudomonadati; phylum Pseudomonadota; class Gammaproteobacteria; order Alteromonadales; family Alteromonadaceae; genus Paraglaciecola; species Paraglaciecola sp. T6c. Next base: position 924,540 of record NC_008228.1, on the reverse strand, counting down.
AATCGACGAATAAAAATTGCCGCAGGTATTGCCATCACTCCGTAGCCCAAGTAGAAGGCAAATTGCACCAAACTACTTTGCGCGTTAGAAATCATGAAAATATCTTTGAACGCTTTTACTAATGGGTTAGTCACGTCATTTGCAAAGCCCCATAACGGAAATAGCGAGGCAACCAACAGGAATGGGACAATATATTTTGCTTCTAATATTTGGGGTTTGCTCCCCTGGTTTTTCTGTACTGATACCGCTTCGGCTGTCTGCTCCATCCCGCTTGACATTCCATCCCCCTTTCTTTTTATAAGTAGTATTCTTTTTTTATATGCAAACAAAAATACCGCAACAATTGGTTTAACTAAAATTTACATTTCAATTACTTTAAACTTAAATCCCTATCATGTCGACATATCTGTGCTCGAAATCCATTATTAAATTCAAACCTACACCAATTGGTAGATTTTTCACATATAAATAGTGTATTTTATATAAAAATATATTTCGAGGTGGGATATGCAGGAATTAATCAATAAAGAACTGTTAGAGAATGCCGAGCAAGGACAGCGTGCTGTGCTTCAAGTACATGAACAAGACAATGTTCTAATCGCCCTTAAAGACTTACTTGACGGTCAGCAAGTCAGTTACAGTGACACAAAGCTAACATTACAAGAAAATATCAAAGCCGGGCACAAAATTGCGATGCGCGACTTTGCGAAAGGTGAGGCTGTGGTCAAATATGGTTATGGGATTGGCAGTACTACTCAGGCCGTGAATAAAGGTGCGCACATTCATAGCCATAATCTGGCGACGGATCTAGATGGCTCAGAAACCTATCATTATGCCCCCTCGATAACACCCGCTCAGGCAATAACCGCCATACCCACGTTTAACGGTTATAAGCGTCGGTCTGGTCATGTGGGGGTCAGAAACGAAGTATGGATAATCAATACAGTTGGTTGTGTTAATCAAGCAGCAAATCGCATTGCGGAATTAGCGAAAAGGCAATTTTCATCTCGGGCGGATGACTTTATTGCCAACACCCATCCTTTTGGTTGCTCACAGTTGGGTGACGATTTAAACAATACGCGAAATATACTCGCCAGTTTAATGCAAAACCCGAATGCAGGTGGGGTGCTCGTTATTGGTTTAGGCTGTGAAAACAATCAACTTGATGCACTGATCCGCGCAACACCTAATATTGACCCTAGTCGCTTACGCTATTTCAATTCACAAGAAGTCGAAGATGAAGTGCAAGTTGGCTTAGCCCTGGTGGAAGAGCTTTTAGATGTGATGGCTGAGGATCAGCGAGAAGAGGTACCTGTTTCGTCTTTAACCTTGGGCATGAAGTGTGGTGGTTCAGACGGTTTTAGCGGACTAACCGCCAATGCCATCGTGGGCAGAGTATCAGATAAATTAACCCGCTTTGGTGGCAGAGTCATACTCACAGAAACACCGGAGATGTTCGGCGCCGAGCAAGTGTTGCTAAACAGAGCAAACAGCAAGGCAACCTTCGACAACATCGTAAAATTGGTTAACGATTTTAAACAGTATTTTATCGCCCAAAACCAGCCTATCTATGAAAACCCATCGCCAGGCAATAAAGCTGGCGGCTTGACCACCTTAGAAGAAAAGTCCCTTGGAGCAATCCAAAAGGGCGGAAAAGCCATCATCAATGAAGTGATAGATTATGGTCAGCGTGCATCCACAGGCCAAGGTATGACGCTATTACAGAGCCCGGGGAACGATGCGGTGTCGTCCACTGCGTTGGCAGCAGCAGGAGCGAATATCGTGCTGTTTACCACCGGACGAGGTACCCCTCTTGGGTTTCCCGTGCCCACAGTCAAAATCGCTTCTAATTCAGATTTAGCCCTACGCAAGAAACACTGGATTGATTTTAATGCGGGCAAAATATTGGATGAGAATATTGATATAGACCAATGCGCCGATGCACTCTTTGACTGTATTCTAGCCGTGGCATCAGGGCAAAAAACCAGAAATGAAGAAAATGAAAACCGCGAAATGGCCATATGGAAAAATGGCGTTACCTTATAAAGCCGACACGTGAAAGGCTATCCGTTAAAACTAAGGGCTTTTGAACTCAAAGGCTCAAAACTGAAAGGTTAAAACAGCATGTTATTCACAAGGGCTGACGTAGCGACACTACTCAGCGTCTTTGTGATGACCCCGACCTTCTGGCTGTCGGGTTCTTATTCCCTGCTTGTTAGCTCTTTTTTAAAAGGGCGAGTTGCAAAAATCGAGTTGATAAAGGGCTAGCTGACGTTGTGACGCCGGCCCTAATCTTATGGGTTATACCATTCCACGTTAATAAGTGATCACTCAGCGAGAGTTTAAAAGGGCTTAAACAAGGCGCATGACTGAATGAATAGTTGTTCTCTTTCGAAGTCATGCAACGCAGTGTAAGCCCTTTTAAAATTCGCCTGAAAGGAATGCCCCAGCAGCTTTTGCTCTGCGTTCTCACTATTTGAAAGGGAACAACCATTACTACATAGCGACGCCTTAATCAAAAACCGCTGGACGCATTCTGAGGCGGGCACTTATTAATGCGGATTGGTATTATCTATTTGTCTTGATTTTGCTCGTAGCCTGATGGCCATGTACATGGAACATTGGCAAAAATCTGTTGAATTTCACTCACCAAAGATGCATCAGGTTGAGCTGAAGCCCATTCTACATTTTTTACGATATTTGCGGGGTTCGCTGTGCCAACCAAAGTGGAGGCAATAGATGGGTGGTCAATCGCAAATTGCAAAGCCAAGGCAGTAATGTCTATTCCTTTAGACTGACAAAGACTGACCGCTTTTAGACTCGCTTGTTTGAGCTGCTCACTTCCAGGGTGCCACTGAGGCGCGCCCCGTTCGGTCAGCAATCCCATACCAGTAGGTGAGGCGTTGATAATACCAACCGACGCTTCATCTAATGTTGGGATAATCTCTGCCAATGAGTTGTCGTACAAGGCATAGCGACAGTAGGTCAAAATACAATCAATCTCATATTGGCTGATGACCTCACTGAATACCTTTAATGGATATCCGGTCACCCCTGCGTAACGTATTTTACCTGCCTTCTTGAGGGCTAATAGACAAGGAATACTCTCTTGCAGCACTTGGCGCATATCAGCAAACTCAATATCATGTAAAAACAAGATATCAACTTCGTTAACGCCTAAGCGGGAACAGCTTTCATCAAGGCTTGCTTCAATTCGCTTCGCAGAAAAATCAAAATCAGCAAAATCCGCCCCGTAACGCCCTGCTTTAGTCGACAAAATATACTGATCTCGAGGAATGCCTTTTAATGCTTTACCCAGTACTGTTTCCGCTACTGTGTCACCGTAATAAGGTGATACATCAAGGTAGTTTATTCCTAAGTCTAACGCGGTGTGGACTGTCTTTATGCCTTCTTGCTCGCTGATATTTCTAAAAACACTGCCTAGCGGTGACGCACCGTAACTAACTTGTGATAGCTTAAGATCTGTCTTGCCTAATTGCCTATAATTCATAATAACCTCACTACAATCGGTAGAATCGTTCGGCATTTAAGCCAAATACATGCTGCGAAAATTCTGGGTACAGACGGGTGACATATCGTTCAACGATCTGTATTACTTCTGGGTACGTCGCTGCGAGTTGGCACACTGGCCAGTCTGAACCGAACATGACTCTTTCAGGGCCAAAGGCGGAAAACACCACATCCATATAGGGGATGAAATCAGCTTCTTGCCAGTCTTTGTGGCTAGCCTCGGTGACCATGCCGGAAATCTTACAATACACATTTTGGTGTTCAGCAATGGCCTGCATGTGCGCTTTCCACTGGGCGAAACCTTCACCTGAAGCAATATCAGGTTTGGCAATGTGATCGATAACGATCCTGTGCTGGGGTAAGGTATCTAAAAGCTGACGCGCTTGGGGTAACTGAGCGGCGAAAATCAGTAAGTCATAGGTATAGTCAAATTGATGCAACAATTTCAAACCTTCGACAAAGCGAGGTTGTAGCATAAAGTTCGGATCGGGCTCACCTTGAAGCACATGCCGAAACCCCTTCAGGACCTGCTCGTTTTGCCAGCTTAAAAGCTGTTGCTCTAAGCTCGGGTTCATTAAGTCAACCCAACCAACAACGCCCTTGATTAGTGGAAACTGTTGAGCGAGAGACAGCAACCACTGCGTTTCCTCAATAGATTGACGGGCTTGAACAACCACAGTGCCATCAACCCCATTGGCCCCAGCTTCTGCTTCTAGTGCCGGAGGAAAATAATCGCGCTTTAAAACACCCTCATCTTCGCCTATCCAATCAAACTCTTCAGGGTTGTACGCCCAAAAATGTTGGTGTGCATCAATTCTCATTACTCGTCCATTTCTACCACGGCTTTAATCACACCGGTTTCTGGTTTTGTCCAGCTTTCGAACGTATCCATCACTTCACTAAATTTCCCCGTATGGGTCACTAAAGATCGACTTACCACTGAGCCATCTTTCAAACAGTTAACGACAAATTCAAAATCCTCTAACGTTGCGTTTCTACTACCTAATAAGGTTGTTTCACGCTTATGAAACTCAGGATCATTAAAGCAAATGTCTTTTTTAATGACACTAATAAATACGATTTTTCCGCCATGGGCCAAGTTAGTGAATGTCGACTGCATAGCGTTCACATTACCAGTGCAATCCATTATCACAGTTGGATATTGGCCGTCGGTCAGTGCGGCTAATTGCGCATTTACATCACCTGATGCATCCACCACTGCGTCTAAGTTATATTCTTCTTTACAGAAAGTGAGTTTGTCTTGTTTGATATCTGAGACAAAGACTTTTGCGCCCGCTACTTTCGCAAACTGCGCAGTGCTTAATCCTATAGGCCCTGCACCTTGAACCAGAACAGTGTCATCTTTGGTCAGCTGTGCTCGCCTAACGGCATGAGCACCAATAGCAAGACATTCGATTATTGCCATGTCGTTAAATGAAAGTCCATCAGATATCACGACTGCTGACGCTGGCACACTTAGGTACTCACACATGCCACCATCTCGGTGCACTCCTAATACTTCAATATTAGTGCAGCAGTTCGGCTTACCATTGTTGCACGCAATGCAATCACCGCAATGCAAATAAGGAATGATGTAAACCGATGAGCCCACTGGGAGCTCAACGCCCTCACCAAGGCTAACAATTGTACCTGACAATTCGTGACCTAGAACTCGGGGGTATTCAAAAAAAGGTTGGTTCCCTGCGTAGGCGTGAATATCAGTACCGCAAATACCAATAGATTTAATCTTAACTAGCACTTCGCCTGCGCTAGGTGATGGTTTTTCGACATCTCGTTTTTCTAAAATACCGGGCTCAATACATACGATAGTTTTCATCAAAGGGGATCCTAAACGGTCTTCTGGTTCACTTAATCATGTGAAAATCATAACACTTAGGATATAAATTTCTAACTTTATTTTTGTATATGAATATATTTATTTATATTTAATAAATTAAACCAACCCAAAAACATCACTTCTGCAATTTTAGAATAGTAGCTGACGTGCCATAAACACGCTGCAAAATGCCCTAAAACCTTGGCTTCAGTATGACTTAAAACATACCGAAATAATGATATGTCCCGTTACATACAGAAACATATTGTATTTATCTATAAATAAACATTTGGATAAATAAAATAATATCGCTTCTTCTAAGCGCGTAGATGCGCATAAAGCACTAAGAATAACGAGAAGGGGGACGCCTGTGAGTGCGGCACTAAGCTCTTACTTCACCACGCTAGTATAATTGCGCTTCGTGATGGCGCGTAGCAGAGTTAGACGAAGCAAAAAGCCAGAGGTAAACAGTAGATTTGAAAGGAGAAAGAGAAATTTAATTAGAGGCGTGAAGAGCAGGAATAGTAGAGCGGAATAAAAGAGCGAAAGCGTGGCGCAATCGCTCAAAACGTTAATGTAAACTAATGAGGCCTAAAGTTTTCGTACAATCCCATAAGAGACCGCTTTAGAAATTTCTTCAGCTGCCACTTTTAGCTCTTTAAGTACGTCATCAATGCCCATGATATAAGGGATTGTGAGCGTAGCAACGGCGTGGTCTGAATCAATGATTGGGTAAGACAAATCAGTCACTCCGTGCACAAATGCACTGGGGGCTTTCAAGTAGCCTTGCTTAGAGACCTTTTTGCAATCCGCCATAAATTGCTTAACTTCATCTTCACTGTGGTGCTTTTTAAGTAAGTTAATCATTGACTCTTTCTTCTCGGCCGACTGATTAACAAACAAAATTCGCCCGGATGCGGCAAAAACGATGGGGCGGCGATAGCCTACTCTCACCGAGTACGACAAGTTACTTGGTGTTTCTACCCGAGAAATAACCACAATCTGTTCTTGTGATTCCACAGCAATATGACACGACATACTGGTTTTTTCTGCTAGAGAACGCATGATAGGTTGCGCATATTCTAGAATATCTTTGATTGGCTCGTGCTCAGTACCCAACTGCAACAATCGGCGAGTGACTTGATATCCGTCGATATCCTCACTTTTTTCAATATATCCTCGTTGTTCCAATACTAAAATCATTCGGTAAATTTCTGCATTTGAACGACCCAGCTTCTCCGCTATGGTGGAAGTACTCAAAGGGGTGGCGTCTTTGGATAATAGCTCGAGAATATCTAATCCCTTTTCTAGGGCAGGCGCTGAGTACTTCTTCGATGATGTCGCTTCCATATTTAAAACCTTATTCGTTTAGTTTGCCCTTGCAAGCAGAGTGGCGTTGATCTTTCTTTTTCAAATACAAAATTTCAAAAAGCATATATCAATTTTAGAGCCTTTTGAGTGGATGTCGATAGGTTAACTCAAAAAATAACCAACTGAAACGAGGTATCTTTCTGACCAAACGGGGAAACAAGTCACATTACCGATTGATATTTTTTATATTTAATTTTAGATTATCAAATACAATTTATTTAAGGTGACACCATGACGTTAAAATTAAAAGTGCTACTCACGTTGGCAACTGTTTTTGCGCTCGGGGGATGTGTATCGGCTGAGTCTTCTTCCACTAACTCGACGACTTCTAGCGCTTCCAGTACAAGCAACGAAACCCAGCAATACAATATTCTATACATCATGACGGATGATCATGCGGCTCACGCAGTAGGCGCATATCAGGGGCGCTTAGCTGAACTTAACCCCACTCCAAATCTAGATGCCTTGGCAAATGAAGGCATGACCTTTACCAACGTATTCGTGACTAATTCGATTTGCACACCGAGCCGTGCAACGATATTAACCGGTCAATACAGTCAAACGAACGGCGTACTCGATCTCAGGGGGAAAATCGCGACATCCCAGCAGCACTTACCGCGATTAATGAAAGAGGCGGGCTACGAGACTGCCATCATTGGAAAGTGGCATTTAAAAGCAGAACCAGGTGCATTTGATTACTATCAGGTACTTGAGTCTCAAGGCACGTACTTTGACCCTGAGTTTAGAACAAGAGGCCCCAAGCCTTGGCCTGAAAACGAAACGCAATACACTGGGCATTCTTCAGATGTTGTAACTGATTTATCGATCGAATGGTTAGAAAACCGAGTGGCCAATAAGCCGTTTTTCTTGATGCATCAATTTAAAGCCCCTCACGATATGTTTAAGTACGCGCCGCGCTATGAAGACTTCCTCGCTGCTGAAACTATCCCTGAGCCAGATGATTTATACGCTGTAGCCAAAACATTCGGTTCTATTGCGACAAGAGGTAAAAACGATACCCTAAGAGCCGATATTGGCACCTCAGTGTCACGCAGAAACAATCGGCGAAGCATGGGAATAGACTTAGGCGTTGACCCAAATTTAAGTGAAGAAGAATTTACCCGCCAAGCGTATCAAAAATATTTGAAGGCATATCTTCGCTGCGTAAAAGGAGTTGACGATAACGTAGCGCGGTTAATTCAGACTCTCAGAGATACCGGCCAATACAAGAACACCATCATTATATATACGTCTGACCAAGGCATGATGCTCGGTGAGCATGACTTACAAGATAAACGTTGGATATTTGATGAATCTATCAGAATGCCGCTTATTGTTAAGCATCCTGATGCCAGTGAAACGGGCATACAAAGCGACTTGTTGATTAACAACACTGACTTCGCCCCTTTTATTTTAGACCTTGCGAATATCAGCACCCCAAAATATATGCACGGAAAAAGCTTTAAAACAGCGTTATTTTCACAACCCCCCGAACAATGGCGCACGGCGAGTTACTATCGCTACTGGACTCACAGAGCGTATCACGACGTACCCGCCCACTTTGGCGTGAGAAGTAAAGAGTATAAATTGGTTTTTTACTATGGGACGAACCACATGGACTCCCCCTACCCGTTTTACGATAAAGCATGGCTGAATAAAACAGGACGTTCGAACAATACCATCGACACACCCGTTGCATGGGAACTATACGACCTGAAGAACGATCCTTCAGAACAAAATAATGTTTATTACGATCCCCGTTATAGCAGCGTGATAGCTTCTCTGAAGTCAGAGTTACAAGAACAAAGAGCCATGTACGGCGAAACAGACGCTAAATACCCGCACATACAGAGAATTATCGACAGACATTGGAACGATTAGCAACTAAATAAGCACGATGGAAAAGTTAGTGACATTAAGGGATGTCCTCAGGCTCACTCACAGGCTCGCCTTTGGGTAGCGAAAGCAGTGCGTTTTTTGCCCACAAAAACGTCAAACTTGAAAGGGCAACATCAAATCCTCGTAAATTCGAGACAATAAAAAAGCCCCTACGAAAAACGTAGGGGCTTTTTTATTATTTGGCGGAGAGAGAGGGATTCGAACCCTCGTTAGGTTTAACCCTAAACACACTTTCCAGGCGTGCGCCTTCAGCCACTCAGCCACCTCTCCAAAACTCTAATTTACTCTTCGAAAAATTATCGAAGTTAACACGTCCATGATGATCGGCACCCAGTCCGTACATCCATGTCCGGCCGTTCAGCCGGGCGGTGCTTCGCACCTAAAGAGGCCGGCTTCACCCACCTCTCCAAAACTTTTATTTGCTCTTCGAAAAATTATCGAAGTTAACACGTCCATGATGATCAGCACCCAGTCCGAACATCCATGTCCGGCCGTTCAGCCGGGCGGTGCTACGCACCTAAAGAGGCCGGCTTCACCCACCTCTCCAAAACTATAATTTACTCTTCGAAAAATTATCGAAGTTAACACGTCCATGATGATCGGCACCCAGTCCGTACATCCATGTCCGGCCGTTCAGCCGGGCGGTGCTACGCACCTAAAGAGGCCGGCTTCACCCACCTCTCCAAAACTTTTCAGTCTGTGCTTGCCAACCTGCAATAACAGCGCATTGCGTCTTACTAGTAATGTCTAACAAGCTTTTCAGCAGGCGCGTATGTTAGGGAAAACCTTTGGCCTGCGCAAGTGTTTAGTTTGATTAGGCGGTTAAGACGCTCATTATCTAAACGATTAATACTAAATAAGCGTCATAAACCGGGTTAACTAGTGTTTAAGCAACAGGCAGCTCTATCTTGCCATTGATGACCATGATGCAATCCATTCCTGCATGTTGTGCGGCTTGGCGGCCAATTTCAGTGTCTTCAAACACGACACACTCGTCAGCATTCAGGCCCATGTTTTTAGCGACGGTTAAGAATGTTTCACCATGGGGTTTACCATGGGTAACATCTGACGCCGTGACGACCGTTTCAACCCTTTCAAGCAGGCCGGTTTCGGTCAACATTCGAATGGCGTTTTCCCGCTCTGAGCCAGTGCCAACGCCCATTTTCAGGATGCCTTTGTAACGCTGCATTACATCAAACGTATCTTGGATCACGGTTAGGTTTTCATCTAGCGCTAGCCAAGCTTGGCGCTTAACCTCGGCAACTTCATCTAAGTTGTGATCCATGCCGTGCTTTTTATTCAGTAACTGCGCTATTTGACGCGTGGGGACTCCCCCTAAGTCATGAATATATTGAGCATCGTATGGATAACCAAAACGTTCACAGGTTTGTTGCCATGCAACCGCGTGGGAGCCCATTGAGTCGATTAACGTACCGTCCATATCAAAAACGATCCCTTTGTAACGGCTTAAATCTGGCATGATTGCTCCTAAATAGTCGAATTAAAACATAACACTATACTGTTTATGTGGACGAAAAATGAAAAAGCCAGCATTCGCTGGCTTTCAATCAGGATTACTAACGAGAAATGAACTAGGCGTTGCCTGTGACCTTCATTTTCAGCTCAGCGGAAAAATCAAGCATTCGATCAAGCGGTACTAAGGCCTTTTTACGTAGTTCATCCTCTACGAATATTTCGTGACCTGTCGTCTCGGTCAGCGCTTTGTAAATCGCTTCTAATCCATTCATTGCCATCCACGGGCAATGCGCACAGCTTTTGCACGTTGCACCATTGCCTGCAGTGGGTGCTTCTAAAAAGGTTTTGTTCGGCTCTAACTGTTGCATCTTATAAAAGATGCCTCGGTCAGTGGCGACGATAAAGGTGTCATTGGGTAACGTGCGAGAAGCATTAATAAGCTGGGTCGTAGACCCTACAGCGTCGGCTAACTCCACTACACTGGCGGGTGACTCTGGATGTACAAGCACAGCAGCGTCCGGGTATAGGTGCTTCATGTCGCGCAGGGCTTTAGCTGAGAACTCGTCGTGCACGATACATTCGCCCTGCCACATTAGCATGTCAGCACCGGTTTCTTTAGCTATGTATGACCCTAAGTGACGATCAGGCGCCCAAATAATCTTTTTACCTTGGGCGTCTAAATGTTCAACGATTTCAAGGGCTATGCTTGATGTTACCACCCAATCTGCACGCGCTTTTACCGCAGCAGATGTATTGGCATACACCACAACGGTATGCTCAGGATGTGCATCACAAAACGCCGAAAACTCGGCTTCTGGGCAGCCGATATCCAATGAACAAGTGGCATCAAGGGTCGGCATGATTACGGTTTTGTCTGGGCTGAGTATCTTTGCTGTTTCACCCATAAAGCGAACACCTGCAACAATAAGTGTTTGCGCATCGCAATCACGGCCAAAGCGCGCCATTTCTAAGGAGTCAGAAATGCACCCACCCGTTTCTTCAGCTAGCGCTTGGATTTCATGATCAGTATAGTAATGCGCAACTAACGTGGCATTCTTCTCGATGAGCAATTGTTTAATTTTGTCGATGTAATCTTGTTGCTGAGCAGAAGTTAATCGCGCTGGTTTTGCCGGGAACGGATAATCCACCGTACCGATAGAAAGTGCCTGATTCATAGTGCTTATTTGGTTACCACAAACATCATAATTAATCCGAGTAGTATACCGATAGTGTGAGCAAAAATCACACTTCCCGTTATATTCAATCGCACCGACTTAATCTGCTTGCAAGTACTGCTGGTAACGATCGCGCCAATACTTGCCACGCGCAGGCTCGCCTTTAGCCTCATAGCCTTGATATAAATTAATGTAAGCAGGCGTTAATAAGGGCTTTTCCAATAAACGTTCGGCCCATACTTTTAGGTAATAAGGTGGGATATAAGCGATGTCGTAAAACTCCATAAACGTCATTTTTCTACTTGGTTTGTAGCCTTGCGCTGTGTGATTATCACAAGTGCGAGATTCACTCATTGTCGTGGGCGCAGTCATCCCTAAAGTTTGCCATTGCTTTATATTCGGTTTTTTCGCCGCCTTGCTCACGATTAGATTTGGTGCATCATTCGAATTACAAATGCTGTTCGCTAATCCTGATGACAAGGGATATTCATCTACAAAACCAGCAAAATGCGCGAGTTCATGTACAAAAACGTTGTAATCATCTTTGCTATCTAAAAACATAATCCCATTGTGTACATTCGCTTTGCCCTTATCCGCAAGCACCACTATATGGGTAAAACTCTGCTTAATAAGAGGAACACTTAATGCGGTAATATCGCATCCTAAGCGCTGAGCACCCCGCCAGTTAGCTGAGCAAGTGAGTTCGTGTGATGTGAGCCAAATAGGTTGATTAATACAGATAGGCAGCTCTTTTAATCGAGTGTCTTTTTCAAAACGAGTTTTAAAACGCTCTCCCTGTAAAACAGAATGAAGTGTGCCAGCCACCATTTGCAGCTGCAGGGCACATTCTTGCGACGAATTACGCCCAGAGGAGGCGAAATTGTCCTCAGAACGTATCATGTTAAGTAAAGCAGTTGCACGACGACTACCGATTTTCCTAGCTTGTCTCAACGCAACAACAGCGTTTTCTTCTTCGCCAAGCAGGGATAACCATTCAGCATAGTACACCGCACTGCCTGCATCTTGCTGCGCAGCTTTTGCCAACCAATATTGCGCTTTTTGCCGTTGATTCTTGACGATAAAATGATGATAAAGCGCTACCTGAGCATCTACATCACCTTGTGATGCGACGTAGATAAATGCCTTTTCAGAAGCGCGACTGCGTTTTCTACTTGCTTGTAAGTGAGAAAAATACTCCTGAATTTGGGGTGAGCCAGCTAATTTTGAGAAGTGTAACCAATATCCATTGTCAGATTCGATGGCTACTTGGCTTATTCTAGATAACGCTGTTGGGTCACCATATTGATGAGCTTTGTATAAAAAATGGAATGGATTCGATTGAACGGCCGCTTGCGCATTTAGAAAGGCTAAGTAGTAAGTTGAATCACTACGCCCAGCAAGCAGCCAAACCACACAACAAAGCAACAAGCCTACCTTTAGCACTTGTCGTCTCTTAAGCACAGGCTGCTATTGTGGCCCTTCACTTTCAGCAACGGCTTTATCGCGCAGCATATCAAGCTCAAGTCGCGCATATCTGTGTTCAACATATTCAAATACGTTGGTGCTCAGAGCTAACTTGAAGTAATTCGACGCCACACCGCGGTTACCCAAAGCTGAGTTATATTTTCCCAGATAGAAATACGCTTCACAAAGGCGATCCGTCAACTCTTGCTGACTTTTTACCCCTTGAATTAGGGCGTTTAATAATGCCTGTTCATCTATACGTCCTAGATATAGGTCGACTAAATGTGTCGCCCAGTTGTCTTCGTCTAAGTTTTCACGATTATTGCTTAACGTAATTAATGCATCTGCTTGGTCAAGTTCGCTATGGGCAATAAAGGACCAAAGTGCACGATATGGATCGGATTCATCATTTCGGTAGAATTCACTAAAATCATTCACGGCTAAATCGGCACGGCCACCGTAATAAAGCGCAATCCCACGATTCAAAAATGCAAATTCATAATCAGGATTGATGTCTAATGTGGCATCAAACGCTTCATAGGCTTGTATAAAATTCATTTGCTGGGTGTAATGTACCCCCAAAGAATTATACGCCTCCGCCATATCTGGTTTAAGACGTATTGCATGATCAAAATCGTATTGGGCTAAACCAGCAAGCCCAACGCTGTCATACAACATGCCACGTTGATGGAGTAACTCTGCCCTTTCTTGATCTTCTAACGGTGCTTTCTCAAGAATTTGGTTATACCTAGCAATCGCCATTTGCGAACGCACGCTCATGGGCGCAGGTTCCGCGAGTAATAAGTTACTCATCTGTGCTTGGCTTTGCTGAGCTTGATTGCTACTAGCGCAACCACTTAATATCAATCCTAAGAATACCAGTGAGAAAAATTTATTTTGCATTGTAATTAGCATAAGAGTAGGCAACGCTCGGTCTAAAATGTGATGGCGATAAAATGCGGAATCGGCCAGGAAATGAAGCTTAGTAAACAGGCAGGGTGGCGTATTTACCCATAAATGTAAAGACAACGAGAAGGCGAAAATTGCAATCTACTGTATCAAGTTGTAAAAATAATGCACACTAGCCGGCTATTGAGAAAAAAAGCGATACCATTTTGAATAAGCAACAAACTGATTTACAAAGCCTCTTTAATGCCGCTTTGGATGTACAAGCCAAAGCACACGCTCCTTATTCTGATTACAGAGTGGGCTCTGCCCTAGTGGCAGAAGACGGTAAAACGTATACTGGCTGCAACGTAGAAAACGTGTCATTTCCGCTAGGTCAGTGTGCCGAAGGAAACGCCTTAGCAGCAATGGTGGCAGGTGGTGCGAGGCAAGTCCGTGAAATTTTAATTGCCAGCCCAAATGAACACTTTTGCTCACCGTGTGGCGGGTGTCGTCAGCGTATTTTTGAGTTCGCCAGCAAAGACACTTTAGTTCATATGGCCACCAGCGAAGGTGAAATTAAAACGCTTTCCATGAATGAAATTTTACCCTTTGCATTTGAGCAGTAAAAACCTCGTTAGCCCTGATGCCTGATAAAGAAAATATTTGCACACAACAGCATTGATTAAAAATCAACCACCGTTATAATGTGCCGAGTTTCGAAGCGTATCTAGTTAGAAACGCTACAAATTAAAGCCTGTCTACTTTTTTTACACTGACTGTTGAGCGTCAATTAGCCAAAAGCCTAAGATGTTGAATTAAAAGGATTAATTAGAAGTGGCTCAGTTTGTGCTTTATCGACAATACATATCACAGTTGCAGTTAGGTCGTCGTACAGGAGTAACCTATGACACGTTTATTTAAGAAAGCAAAATTCATATCAGCAGCCGCTTTACTAGCGCTAACTGCATCGCAAAACATTAGCGCCGCTACTATTACCTTAGGTGGTCAAGCAGCCACAGACGGTTCTGGTAAAACAAGCGCCAATGTTAACTCGAACAATACTATCAATGCCATCAGCGACGGTTTCTTTGTAGAAACGTTCGATAGCGCCACCGCAATTCCAGGGCTACCGACTGCAAATGACACAACTTATAATGTGGCAGGCAGTTCTACTGGTTGTGCAATCAACTCACCATTACTTGTTCAACCTAGCTCCACTAACGTGTTAAATGTACGTACAGGTTCAGTGAGAAATGTAGCAGCTGCACCTGCTGGTGACACGACTTGTTATGCTTATACCACACCTGAAACGGTTGGAACTGATAGTTACGTAGACATCGATTACACCAATTTCTTAGCCAACATCGGTACAATAGATGCGTCTTTAGCTGGTTCAAGCATTGACTACCTAGGCTTTTATTGGGGATCAATCGATACCTATAACACCTTTGAGTTTTACTCTGATACTGACCAATTAGTGAAAAGCATTGCTGGTCAAGAAATATTAGATCTTGTTGGTGGTGTTGAAGGTGACAGATTATCTGATAAGTCCAATGTTTACGTGAACATAAACTTCAGCGTTGCTGAAGCTTTCACCCGCTTACGTGTTGTTTCATCTGGCGTAGCCGGTGAGTTCGACAACATCGTGGTTGGTTTATCAAATCGTAATGTACCTGCACCAGCTGGTTTGGCTTTCTTAGGTCTAGGTCTAATCGGCTTCGTATTGCGTAAAAAACTGCAGAAGTAATATTAACAATTCATAAAAAAGTCGGTTCGCCGACTTTTTTTATGCCTGAAAATAAGCCGCATTAAAGACAAACGCCAACAGTTAAAAAGTCCTCTATTCAGTCCTATTAAGTTGTTAATAATGGGCTGACAAGTTTTTGCTTTACGCAAAGCTTCAATCCCTTATTTAACGTGTTCTTAGTAGCGATTCCCCCCTTAGAAAACTTTACACTAAGCGTGTAAATTTCGTACACATTAGTCACCTATTTTTACGCTTTCGGTATAGATATTTACCGCTCAGAATGCAATACCATGATAATGCTCAATAATTTGTTCTGGCACGGCTTATGCTAATACTTTAGTAGCAGTAACTGTAGCTGCATAACGGAGTTACACATGAAAAATTCAATGACTAAAAACAGTATAAAGTTATTTAAAACGACCTTAATCGCTTTGGCAGTTAGCCAGTCTGCGCATGCGGCGGTTATTTCCTTCGGGGGCCAAGCCGCCACTGACGGCTCGGGCAAGACGAGTCTAAAAATCAACGCTGACAACACGATCAATTCTTTGTCCGACGGCTACTTCGTAGAAACGTTTGACAAAGCCACCGCTATCGATGCGCTGCCCTTGACCCAAGATGAAAGCTACAACGTTGCAGGCTCATCAAACGGATGTGCCATCAACTCACCACTAGCCGTTACAGCCAGTGGTTCGTCCGTGCTTAACGTTCGTGAGGGGTCAACTAGGAATGTTGCCGCGGCACCTGCTGGCGATAACACTTGTTATGCTTACACAACGCCTTCCACCGTGGGTGTGGATAGTTTTGTAGATATCGATTACACAAGCTTTCTAGACAGTATAGGAACAACCGTGTCGTCACTTGCTGATTCTCGCGTTAATTATCTAGGCTTTTATTGGGGCTCGGTAGACACCTATAACTCTTTTGAGTTTTACTCTGACGATGCACTCGTGGGCAAAATAACTGGCGCTGAGCTTTTGGCCCAACTAAACGGCACCGCTGGTAACCAAGTCGCGGATTCATCAAATGTCTATGTCAACATAGCCTTTGATGCAAACGAAGCTTTTAACAGACTTCGAGTTATCTCTTCTGGTGTTGCAGGTGAGTTTGACAACATCGTTGTTGGATTAGACAAGCGAGACGTGCCCGCGCCAACCAGCCTTGCTATCGTCGGTTTAGGGCTATTAGGTCTTGGCGTTGGAAAGCGCCTCAAGAAATAATGAATACACTTTACATCAAAGCCGGCTTGCCGGCTTTTTTTATATCCATTTGTTTATTTTTCTTTCACCCTTGAACACTTTGTGCAACGAGCCTATGCAGAAAAGCAAGTGCACAGCCTGTGAAGTCCGTCATGAAAAATATGAAGTTTTTATGAATATTAGCCCAAAGCCACCAGCTGTCATGTTTCTGTTTTACTCCGCGATTACTATCCGTCCGTTTTTAGTGTGTAAGAGTAAACACAATGAGCAAAACGCTACAAAAGGCTTCGCTGTTTTTTCTAAACTCCCATGTAAAACCCCAAGCTTTAGAAATAACGTCCCCTGCGTCTAAACCAAAGAAGATACAAGCGCCTAACGCAATCGATAAGCTGTTCAGAGATCATTGGCGCGATGTGTGCTGCATACTGCACAAATGTTACGGCTCAGGTCCACCAGAGCCAGAAGACGTGGCCCAAGAAGCGTTTAGCCGTATTGCCCAAATACGTGATTTTGAACAAATAGAAGACCCCAAAGCCTATATCATCAAAATAGCGATGAATATTACCCTCAAATCGATAGGGCGTTTGTGTAAAACTCGTGAGCTCATTGCACAGCATACTCAACTCCCAGAAGATCAGTGTGATGACGTTTGCCCCGAAACTATTTTGCAGGGTGAGCAACGTATTGCTGCAATACAAAAAGGCACAGAACAGCTAACTGAGAAGCAACGCGACATTTTGATGCGCGCCCGGATCAAAGGCCAAACGTATTCTGAAATATCCTCAGATACCGGCTGGAGTGTTGCAGATATCTGCCGCCAACTAAACGCGATAATGGCAATTTTAGAGCGCATTGATGAGCAGGAGAATAACGCCAACGACCAAGCTTTCTCATCGCATATGTCGCCCCGCAATATCTCAACAGAGCCAACGTCATGACCCATACAAAGAGCAATTCTAGCGACAACGGACTAAACAATAGCAATCGACCAAGTGTTAAAAAAAGCAATAAGCGCTGCGCAAATCATGAAGTGAATGAAAGCAGTGAATACGAGCAGGCTTCCAGCTCATCCTCGCCTCAAGCCAGAGCCAAAGCCAGAGCCAGAGCCAGAGAATGGTTAACGTACTTATATTGCGGACATACCAGCGCAGACAAACGCGAAGAGTTTGTTTTGTGGCTCAATAGCAGTGACGATAACAAGCAGGCTTTTAACCACAGTCAAAAGATCTGGCAAACCATCGGCATGACAGATTCTGCGGCAGAATGGATACAGCAACATGCAGATCAGCAAACGACCACAGTGCATCAAGTAAAGCCCAAACGTATATTCGCAAAATCGTTTTTGGCGTTATGTGCAATGGCCGCCAGTGTGGCTTTACTTGCGTTCAATGGGGTATTTAACACAACCGCTCATCTTGAAATTCCTCAACCGCAAACCGCGTTCACCTCGCCTGTGGGGCAAAATCGCCAAATCACCTTAAGTGATGGCAGTGACGTGACGCTTGCTGGCAATTCAAGTATTTTAGTCGCGTTCAGTGAGGATGAAAGGCGTATAACCTTACGTAAAGGAAGCGCCTACTTTGATGTGACTCATGACCCTAGTCGCGTATTTTCCGTTACGGCTCAGCAAACTCAAGTACGGGTACGTGGTACCGCGTTTGAGGTAAAATACAGCCCAAACAATAGTTTGAAAATTTCAGTTCAACGGGGTTTGGTTGATGTGGCTGACCTACCAGAAACAGCAGGGCAAAGGGAGCAAGTATTACAGCTAAGACCAAACGAACAACTGCATACTGATATCCAAGGGAGGTTTCTCTCACCTATTACTGTTTTTCAGCCTGAGACTGAATTTGCTTGGTTAGAGCAGCGGCTGATTTACGATAACGTTCCCCTCAAAAATGTCATCATGGATATTAATCGCTACGTGAAAAAACCAGTGATTATTTTAGATAACAGCATTAACGAACTGCCTATCACGGCATCATTTACCTTCGAGCAAATCGAGCCCATGTTAGAGGGATTAGCCTCGGCCTACCCCATAACACTCACCCATGAAGCCACTCGAAGCGTGTTAACCGAAGAATAATGTGCAACGCCAGCAAGAGCCAAACCTTGCTGGCACACCTTTACCTCTCCCATCGGATAAATAACGACTCACTATGTGAAGTTTTTATGAAACAAGCACTTATGCTGAAAAAAATATCGCGCTGACGACTCTTCTAGCGAAACCTATATTAACTAACTGGAAGTAACATCATGAATACACTTACACGTTCAATTAAATTCGCTTTGTTTGGTACTGCCCTCGCGGCTTTGACACCCGCCTACGTGTTAGCTCAGCAAACCCAAGTTAATATTTCAGTGCAACCACTTGGGCAAGCATTGAACTTGTTATCGCAACAAACCGGCACGGTTATTATTGCTCCAAGTCGCCTTGTCAGCGGCAAACAGGCTATTGCCATCTCAGGTGAACTTAGCGTTCTCAATGCCGTAGAAAAATTGTTAGATGGCAGCGGCTTACAAGCGTACGAACAGCCCAGCGGCGCGATTGTTATCAAAAAAGCGTCACAAAAAAATAAATATCAAAATAAACGTGCCGCAAGCTATCAAGCCCCGATGGACGAAGTTGTTGTGACTGCGTTAAAGCGCGATAGCAGCTTACAAGATACTCCTGTGGCCATTTCAGTGTTGGGCGCAGACGAGTTAAAAGCCCAAGGCGTAACTGACTTCACTGACTTAATTGATAGCCTCTCAGGCATTTCCATTAACTCTGCTTTTGGTGGCCCTGAAAACAGCTTTATCACCATACGTGGTATAGGCGGCGCTGATGACTATAAGCCTAACGGTAACCCGTCCGTAGCCTTACACGTTGATGGAATTTATCAAACCTCCAACGCTTATTTGAGCATGCCTCTTTTTGATTTAGAGCGCATCGAAGTACTCAAAGGACCCCAAGGCACCCTCTACGGGCGCAATACTACGGCCGGGGCAATTAATGCTATCACTCGTGCCCCAGGTGAGGAGTTGAACGGCTACGCCGATATCGAATACGGCTCGTACGACTTTGTTTCAGGCACAGCAGCGGTTGGCGGCAAGGTCTCTGACAAGTTAGGCGTTCGCGTTGCGGTTCTTATGGAGCAAGGTGGAGGCTTTATGGACGGTAAAGGTGCAGGCAACTTCGCAGGCTTTGTACCCCAAGGCACCCAAGGTATTGTGCCCCCAGTGGCTGACCCAGGTGAGCGCGACGGATTTGGCGATGCAGATTTATTCGCCTTTCGTGGCACAGCCGTATACGACTTTGATGAGGTGACGTCTCTTACGCTGCATTACTTTACCAGCCAAGACCGAGGTGATACCCGCCAGTATGACCGTATTGCATTTGAAGATGACAACCCTTCACTTAACGCAGGGGAAGGTAACGACCCTTACGATTTTTACACCAGCGAATATTATTCTCATGAAATCGATGTGAGCGGATTTTCAGGAGACCTTAACCGCCAATTACAATCAGGCTTAAACCTCGACATACTATTTGCATTGCAAAGCAGTGAGCGCAATGTCAGTGGTAACGGAGACGGCACGTCATTTCCTCGCTACCAATACAACTTCGACGATGATCTTGACCAAACATCATTAGAAATTCGCTTGAGTGACGCAACCGGCGGCGAATTTGACTGGATAGCAGGAGCCTTCTTTATGAATGACTCTGTTGATTTCACCAGTAACTGGACCAGCTACGCGGTGCTATCTCAATACAGCTCGCCCTACAATCAGCGCCGTAATAGCTTTGCGACCTTCGGAAACATCGACTGGAACATTTCAAACGACTTAGTGATAAGCGGTGGCCTGCGCTACACCAAAGACAATGCGAAATTCCGCGGTGAAAATATTGATGCCGATCCATGGGGATTATCAGTTTTCGAAGAAACCTTTAAAACAGACGCCAACTTCTCATGGGACCGCGAGTTTGACGACAGCAATGTCTCAGGCAAACTGGCTATTCAATATTTTATCAATGACAATCTCAACGTTTTCGCCTCCGTGAGCACAGCCTATCGTGGTGGCGGTTTCGACGGCACATCGATATTCTCTGAAGAAGAGACCCAGCCCTTCGAATCAGAAGAAGTACTCGCGTATGAAGCAGGGGCACGGTATGTAACAGACAACATCAACTTCACCTTTGACCTGTTCTCGTATGATTTTGAAGAGCTGCAAGCAACGGCGCGGCTATCAAACGACACCAATGGTAGAACTAACGTGGGTGAAGCCACCGTGCGCGGTGCAGAAGCCTCAATAGCAGTCACGTTATATGAAGCCAATGATCACAAAATCACCTTCAATACTGCCGGTACTTATTTGGATACGGAAATCACAGAATTTAGCTCTAATCGGGTGAACGATGTGGTCAGTACCATCGGCGACCCATTGCCTGGCTCTCCTGAATGGAGTCAAACGGCGGTACTAAATTACCAAACATCACTGGCTAACAATACCCAACTCAACGCCCGTTTGAATTACAGTTACCACGGTGAAGAGTCGAACCGCTTAAACGCTGGCGATGGCAATACAGCTCCCTCGTATGATTTGCTCGGTGTACGCCTAGATGTAACGTTTGCAAACGGGTTAAATGTTTACGCTTACGGTCGCAACATCACAGATGAAGTGTATTTTCTTGAGTTAAACGGTGGGGCGCGTTTAGTCGGCGCACCGGCCACATACGGCGGTGGTGTTAGCTACGCCTTTTAGCCTCACATTATTCATTCACATTGTTTACCTCACTATCATGGCGAGTACGAACGCTCGCCATGAGCATATCCCTTCAAACGCGCCACCGTTTTTCAGTCGCGTGTTTTTACCGTTAATTTATTTGGAAAAAGGTTTACTCATGACAGCCCGTCTTTTCTCGCAGCCTTTAAGCCTGGCTCTGCTCCTACCGCTTTTGCTGTACGTGAGTGTGGCCAATGGCGAAGCGGTTTCAGTTAAAGCGTTAACCCCACACCCAGTTGCCACCCAATGGCCGGATCGTATCATTGCCACTCCAACGGTCTCCCCAGCAGACAGCTTTTCGGTGACATGGCGTACCGATAATTCAGTCAACAGAGCCTACGGGCAAATTGTTCAAGCACAACCTGATGCACGCTATGATACAAACGCGGCTCAGTTTGTAGCGAAAACGCACAGCGCTGCACTGGCCAATGGAATCGGCGACTCTGGTCACTTTCGCTATCCAGCCAATGATGGTTTGCCCAATGTTCATTACCATTCACTAACCTTCAAAGATTTACACGCCGATACGTATTACAACTACCGTGTTGCGGGCGCAACGGGTATGTGGTCCCCGTGGCAACAAATTAAAACTGCCCCTGTTGATACCCATCAAGACTTTTCCTTCTTGTACTTCGGTGACGCCCAAAATGGTATTTATTCACATTGGCCATTAGTACTTCGCCGCGCTTGGCAACATGCACCGAATGCTAAATTTGCTATTTATGCGGGGGATTTAGTCAATGAAGGAGCAAGCGATCAACAATGGTCAAACTGGCTGAACGCAGGGCAATTCATTCATCGTACATTGCCAGCGGTGCTCGTGGCCGGTAACCATGAATATGATTGGCAAGTACAAGAAAACGCGCAAAAAAGCTGGGCACTATCCACATTGTGGCAAAGCCAATTTACCCTGCCCTTGACCCCTTCTTTACCTAGCGCACTGCAAGAAACAGCCTACGTTACCCATTACCCAGAGATGGATGTTTTTGTACTTGACTCCGAAGCCCGTGGTGACATCAATTTATTGCAAGCTCAAGCGCATTGGTTAGACCAAGCGCTACAAACTAGCACAGCGAAATGGCGTATCGTGACGATGCACCACCCTATCTTCTCGTCATGCGGTATGCCGTTAAATACCCCAGGGCAAGATGAACCCGAAATACGCGCAGCATTTTTGCCCATTATGTTAAAGCACAAGGTTGATTTGGTGCTGCAAGGCCACGATCACGCCTACGCGCGGGGCAGCATCGGCATTCAAAGCGACATTCATAAAATGGCCACACCTTCCTCAACGAAGCAAGTTAAAATCGTATTTGTCACCTCTGTAGCAGGACCTAAGACCTACCCGATTAAATCGACGCGCTGGGATGAATACGGTGACTACGATGTCACACTAGAGCGCATTGGCGAGAACACCCCAACCTACCAAATCATCAAGAAAACCCAGGATAATCTCATTTACCAGTCTTTCACCTCTGATGGGCAGATTTACGATGAATTCACTTTACGTAAAGACAATCAAGGAAATAAAACGTTAAGCGTCGCTAAGGAGTTACCCCCCCAGCGCACATTTAAAAATACCGGTTTATACAAAACTCATCACGATTTAGCTGAGTAATAAGGCTACCTCCATATGGGCATGCAGGGAGTCAACGTTACTTCCTGCATTGTCTTAACACTTGCCCCTCCAATAAATCCCCGCGAACTGCACAGTTTCTGCACGCTACCTCCACACTATGTCGATATATTAATCGCCTGAATTTCTGCCCTCAAAGGTCTAGCAATGGCTAAAAAACGATTCACCTCAATCAACACATGGTCTAGCGCATTGTTTCTATGCGCGTTACTCAACGGCTGTGGCGCTGAGTCATCAAATAGCGAAGATAGCGCAACGGGTGAAACAGTGAACACGTCCCCTGTAGTAGAGGCAGGAGAGGCTCAAACTGTGGTAGCGGGCGACTCAGTTACCCTGAATGCCAACATTTCAGACGATGACACAAATTATGACATTAACTGGGCTCAACTATCAGGAACCGACGTCCCCCTTAGCGATGCTAACTCGCCTAGCCCCCGTTTTTCCGCACCAGCTGTAGCCAATGAAGAAACACTGCAATTTCAAGTATCTGTAGATGATGGTGTCAATGATGCGGTCACCGATACAGTGTCTGTTACTGTCAGTGCTGTTAATGATGATAGTGAAGACGACTCTGGCGATGAAAATGACAATGTGTGGATCATCAATACCACTAACGAGGTTTCCAGCCGAATTTTGGACTCAGTCACAGGTATTGGCGTGCTGGTAAATGTGCAATCGGTAAGTGATGAAACCATTGATGACACAGATTATACCCTTGTTACAAGCCAAGGGATCCCAAAATACGATGTCACCATGACCCAAGAGATTATAGACAGCATCAATAACCGCCCAAAAGCCAGTTCAGATTTAGTCACTGGGCAAACAACCGCATCTGTGGGTGATGTGGTTGAGTTCGGTGAAGACGTAGGTTACGTCAGCACAGGACAAAATTGCGATAGCAATGCCGGTTACGGATATTGGCCCCCAGGCCCTGCTTGCCCTATTGAAGATGAGCGAGAAGTGTATTTCCCGAAAAATCCCCAAGCCACGACACAAGAATGTGAAAACGGTTTAGGCAAAGTCGGCTTATTCGTTAATGGCTCATCTGTGTATAACTGGGGAGATGGAATGAGTTACAACAGCGATGGCTCATGGCTAAACCTTGCCCCTGTTGCTGAACAATATGACGTGGATATTTGTGGCGGGCACTCGGCAAATGGCGACTATCATCACCACTTTTATACCCGCTGTTTAGCCGACTTGGTCGGTGATACCGGCGACCAACATTCACCTATTTATGGTTACGCAGCCGACGGTTATCCCATATATGGCCCTTGGCAAGAAGATGGTCAGTTAGCCGTGAGCGCATGGGAAGTACGGGATTATACGTCAAGCTCAGCAACGGGTTGCTCTGACAACGCTCGTAGCTGTACCTTGATTGACCAATACGATGCATCTTTAGGAACCGAGGCCGCCACTCAAGGGCCGGAATTTGAAGATGTGGTGACTACGTTATCGGGTAACGAATTGGTTGCAGATAACGGCTACTACTACGAAGATTACTATTGGAACAGCGCGTTAACCGAGCAAGGTGGAGTCTACTTAGATCAATACAACGGCCATACCGATAGCGTTCGCGGTTACCATTATCACATCACCATCATTCAGGAAAACGGCTCCTACGTACCGGCGTTCCCGTACATTATTGGCACCCGCTTTGCTGGCCAATTACAAGACAACGCAGTTGCATCATGCAGTACAGGGGCGACGATGGGCCCGCCCCCAGGAGCTTAATATGTCAATACGTCAGCATCTTTTACCTCGCAAGCTTCTTGATATTGTTCGTCACAAAGATTTTGTGATAATCACGCTTTTCATTGTGGCCGTGACGCTTTTTAACGTGACTGGCAATATGGCCTTAGCATCAACCGAAATACATGAGCATAAAGCGCGGGATATTGGCAGAACCACGCCCGTTCCGAAAATCCAGCTGAGCGCATTTCGCGATCCCATTGACGGGGTGAATATTCACCTGGAAGTGGACAATTACCTACTGAACGTCCCTGATTTAGCAACGATAACTGCTGACGATAAAGTCGACGGCGTGCTACAAGGCCATGCCCATGTTTTCGTAAACGGGATTAAACGCCAAAGGCTGTACGGTAAAGATGTGCACATACCGCAATCTTGGCTGAAAGAGGGCGTTAACCAAGTTGCGGTATCTTTAAATAGTCATAAGCATGAGAACTGGATGTCTGGGGATCACAATATCGTCAGTTCGGTTTTTCTCGATTTATCTAAGCAAAACATAGTCTTGCACTATTTTACCTCACAGCCCATAAAAGCCACCTCACAGCCTAAAGAATCGAACGCTGAGCAGATTAAAAGCCAACATGCCCACCATTAGGTGTGCTTGTTGGCTAAACTGGGCGTTAATCGATATCTAAATCAAACTTCGCTTTTTGCAACTCTCGCTGCATGCCCTGCTTGCCCGTTAGAAACAATTGCTCAAGCTTAACAGGGGTATCTTCATTCAGCGTGAGGGTAATGCCATCCCCCTTTAATAACGCAATACCGGCTTCGGCTAGTTGCTTCTCAGTTTTATCCGTTGCTCTGTCTTTGGCTTTTTTGCCGCGCTCGATAGCAGACTCACGCAAAGAATCAGCACTGACGCCTTTTTGCTTAGCTTCGCTATTAAGTAACGCGTCTAAAATACCATCATCTTCTAAAGACAAAGACGCTTCATGCACCACCAACTCCTGTAACATAACCGTGCCCATCAACAACGGGCTTTGGTTTTGTAGATCTTGCAGCTTTTTAAGGCCACGCAGCTTCATAGAGGCATACAACTCACCAATATTGTCGCCATCAATACTGAGTGCTTCGAGCTCAGCTTCATCATCATCAATATCTATTTCTAGCGCCAGCGCGAGATCAATTTCATTGCCCTCTTGCTGGAGCAAATAGATGAATGCTTCAAATAAATCCCTAGGGGAGTTGTTAATGGGAAACCCAGTCACTCGAATATCGTCTGCCTCCATTGCTATTTCAGACAGCATATTCTGTTCTTGCTCAAACTCTTCAATATACAATTCATCGATAAACACCTTACCGATACGCGTATCAATCACCAGGTCGTCGATTGTGACGCTGCCAAATACAGAGGCTGATAAGTCATCGTAACTCATCTGAGCCCCAAATCCGCGAGTTTCATTGACTACCGCTTGCATGGCCTCTTCCGCTTTTTGCGTCGCCAACATTGAGCCACCAAAATAAACAACCGCTAAAAAAACGGCCCCGACTAACACTATTTTTTTCATATCCATATTTACACTCTACTGTTCATTTTGGGTTTATTAATTGGGCTATTGATAACAATCCGATACACTTATTGCAATGAAATTTACCGAGACTTTATATCGCTTCACTGTTCATTCGTTGCTCACTCACGTTACTAACAACATTTAAATAACAATTTATGGCGACGCTTTATATTAAAATGTCGGACATTATCTCAGTTCCTAAAGGATCTCCTGAATGTTCGCAGGCCTCGACTTTGGCACGTCAAACTGTTCTATCGCCGTTATCGAAAACAATACTCCAGTACTTATTCCCCTTGAAGATGGAAAATCTCGTTTACCTTCATCGCTGTTTATTGAACACAGCAATAGCACACCTGCCGATTTGACTACGGATATGATTGCTAAGCAGATCTCTGCTTTAAAAGAAGATCCACAAGTATCTACTTCACTCAATCATGAGCAACTGGTGAATATTGCACGCAAACAGCTGCGTAAAGCGCATCGCTTAAACACAGCTAACGATCAGCGAGCACAAAGTATAGTGCAAGCACTTGCAGCCAATGGTGACGTTATTTTCGGGGAGGAGGCTGAGCTAACCCATGTCTCTCATCCTGAAAGTGGCTTTTATATTAAATCTCCCAAGTCGTTTTTAGGGGCAGACATCAACGCTACGCAAAGAGCCGTGTTCACCACCATAGTCGAAAAAATGTTGGCCTTCATTAAGCAAGAAGCAGAATGCATTAAGCAGCAAGAGTTCAGCCAAATCATGATTGGTCGCCCGGTTAACTTTCACGGGCTACTCGGTAAGGACGGCAACAAACAAGCCCTGAGCATTATTGATAGCGCAGCGGCAAAAGTTGGCTTTAAAGACGTGCAATTTTTGATGGAGCCTGTGGCCGCCGCATATGATTATGAGCGCCAATTAAACGAAGACAAGCTGGTGCTGATCCTAGATTTAGGTGGGGGCACCACGGACTGCTCCATGATCAAGGTCGGCCCAAGTTACGTGCACTTAATCGACAGACAAGATTGTATTTTGAGTCACACAGGTAAACGCATCGGGGGTATCGATTTAGACAATAAACTGGCGCTGATGGCCCTGATGCCGGAATTTGGTAAAAATACGGTACTGAATAATGGCTTACCCGTGCCCAACCATTTGTTTAAACAAGCGGTGAGCGTTAACGATGTAGCGGCTCAGCAAGAGTTTAATGGGCGCCTAACGGGCAAAGATATTGAAGAGTATTGCCGCATCAGCCCCAACCCAAAATTGAATCGCTTGAAAGCCCTGCGTGATGGTAAATATGGTTTACGTGTTAGCCGCAGTGCAGAAAAAGCAAAAATCTTGCTATCTGATCAGCAAGAGATTCAGTTGCCCCTGCATTATATTGAAGCTGGCTTGGACATACCTGTTAGCCGCGCACAGCTAAGCGATGCTATTGCCGATGAGCTAAGTAAGTTTGAGCGCTTAATGAAAGAGGCCATTACCCAAGCGGGTGCTACGCCAGACGTGCTTTACGTCACCGGTGGTACGGCGATGTCCCCTGTGGTACAGCAATGGATAAACTTGGTCTTTCCCGAGCTAGACATTGTGATTGGTGATCATTTTGGCAGTGTTACCTCAGGGCTGACAACCCATGCGAAGCGCATCTTCACCGGGTAATATATTTAGTAGGCCCATAAAAAATACGGATGAGAGCTCAGTGGTTCACTGTGCTCTCATCCGCGCGTTAATGCTCATCTGTGTTTTTAAAGCCTTACGGGCTTCTTCGTGAAGCAACGAAAATCGAGAGATATACTTACGCTTTACAGGGCTTGGGCCACAACGTCTTGCATCTGTGCCTTAATATCACCTTGCGCGTAAAGCGCTTCAATTTGCTTCTGGTATTCTGCTACAAATCTAGGCTGTTGTTTCACTTCAGCGAAAATACTATCAAGCTGCAAAAACGCTAAGGGATCATTGGCGGTTTGCTCTGCTGCTTTATGCAAATCAGCTGACATTACGTCGTTAATATCCAGCGCTTTACCGTTTTTATTCACCCGTTTATCGCTGTAGTAACACCAAGCGGCAATCACCAGTGTTGCGCACTTAATTTCGCCGCCGCTCGCAAGATTTTGCAGTAATGTCGGTAACAAAAAGGTAGATACTTTTGACGAGCTTTCTAAGCAAATACGCGACAAGTTATCCTTGATGTTCGGGTTAGCAAAACGTTCAAACAACACATCCTTGTATTCGGTTAAATCAATGCCATCCACTGGGTCAAGAATAGGCGTGACTTCAGAGTCCATAAATAACCGTAAATAGCGCGTAAAAAGAGGCTCTTGCACTGCACCATCAATCGTTTCCTGCTCTTCAATCGAGCCAAGAATACCTAGCACTGAATGGCCCGCATTAAGAAGGCGTATCTTCATTTTCTCATATGGGGTCACATCCGTTACAAACTGCGCACCGACTTGTTCCCACAATGGGCGGGCATCGCTGAATTTATCTTCAATAATCCACTGAATAAAAGGTTCACACACTACAGGCCAGTTGTCTTTCACGCCAACTTCGTCGGCCAAGTAAGCCATATCAGCAGGGGTGGTAGCCGGTGTAATGCGGTCAACCATGGCATTTGGAAAATGCACGTTTTGTGAAATCCATTCAGCCAAGTCTTGGTCAAACTGCCCTACGTAAGCCAAAAGCATCTTGCGAGTCATATTACCGTTGTGCTGAATGTTGTCACAAGATTGCACTGTAAATGGTTTTTTACCTGCGTCTTTGCGTGCTTTTAGCGCCGCCGCTAGATAACCAAAGACTAATCGAGGCGAACCAGGATTCGCTAAGTCATGCACCACATCAGGGTGGGTGAAATCAAACTCGTCTGTCACGGGATTGAAGTTGTATCCCCCTTCGGTGATGGTCAAAGACACGATTTTAGTTTCGTCGCTGGCCATCTTATCCACCACTTTTTGCGGTGCATCGCAGCTAAGTAAAAAGTCCGTCAAACAACCAATCACACGATTTTCAACTTGGCCATTTGGGTGCCTTACTATCAAGGTGTATAGGTAATCTTGATCTTTAAGAATTGCCTGCATTTTACGGTCGCCTTCGCGCAACCCAACGCCGCAAATTCCCCAAGATAAATCACCGCTTTGCTGCATATATTCATCTGTATAAAACGCTTCATGGGAACGATGAAAGCCCCCAACACCAATATGCACGATGCCTGATGTCACTTTGCTACGGTCGTAATTTGGAACGGTAACACTCTTAGGCAATGACGGTAAATTTGCTTGATTTAATACAATACTGTTTTCGATAGTCATAATGATGTCCTAAACGTTGGCGCCGACAGCTATTTTTTTACGCTGCATGGCCCAATAAGCGGTGAAAAAGTAAATAAGTGTGCAAGCAAAACCGACATTGAAAAACATGTCTCTGTTCACTTCGTAGCCAGAAATGTCGGCACTGAAAAACATGGTGTTACACGCCAACGCAAACGTAACAATTAAGCTGGCAATCGATATCACACGCAGTGACTGGGTTAATTTTGATATATGTATAACAGGGTCAGGTTCGTTTCGAGCCTGCTCTTCTTGATGAAGCTCAACACGTTGGTTGAATGCTTCCATTTGTGCTTGCTCTTCTGGGTACGCTTCAGCCGCACCATGACGTTTTGCCATCACGGTATACACAAAGATGGTGAAGAACCACGTTGGTATAAACAGGTAATAAAAAGACAAAACATCCAACGCATTTAAGCCAAAACCAAACGCTAAACCTAAGCCCCAAGCCACAACAGCTGGTCTGCTATGCGTAAGCTGACGATATGCCACCCAGTAACGCGTATAACCAATACGCGGGAAGATAAAGTGCTCAGCAAATACGATGGCACCTACTGGCACCACCAATAAACCGGCATAGGTTAATAAAGGCAAAAGCTTGGTAAACACGAAAGGAAAACATGCCACACACACAGTGACCAGACCTACGGTTAAGGTCGTTTTGGTACGTGAATGGTTTTTGAAAATGGCTTGAGCAGCCAAGCCAGCACGATACAGGTTCGCGTTCGCTGTGGTCCACCCCGCGACAATAACAATCACCAAACCGGATAAACCTAGTGCTTGGTATGCCACGTCACCTGGGTCTAATTCCACAATCGATTTTTGCACGATAACCGCTGTGCCTGCACCCATGATACCAGCAGAAATCCACGCGATATAGTGACCAAATAACATGCCGGCCGAGGTGCACACACCGTACGAGCGCTTGCGGGCGTAGCGTAAAATAGCCATATCAATCAAGCCGAAGTGGGTGATTGTGTTGGCAGCCCAAGAAAAGCCAATGACTTCTAACAGACCAATACCAGGCTCACCGTTGGCGTCTAGGCCCGTCCAAACGGAAATACTACCTATGTGCATGAAATCAGACCAACTACTGAGTCCGGTTTGGCCAATAACAGAGTCTGCCAAAGCGGGCATCAAAATCAATGGGCCACTCACAAACATGACAAGCAACCATGGCGCACAAATGCCAGAGAAATTGGATACTGCGGTAAAGCCATACATAGCCACCAGCA
This sequence comes from Paraglaciecola sp. T6c, assembly GCF_000014225.1. Taxonomy (NCBI): domain Bacteria; kingdom Pseudomonadati; phylum Pseudomonadota; class Gammaproteobacteria; order Alteromonadales; family Alteromonadaceae; genus Paraglaciecola; species Paraglaciecola sp. T6c. Next base: position 893,749 of record NC_008228.1, on the reverse strand, counting down.
CCACGATAATCCCCACCGCTAAGACGATAGCCACAAACCAAGCATTGGTGGGATACCAATTGAGCTGAGCTGGAATATCAAAGGCGAAGCGCACTGCCGTCGCCGAGACCGTAATCATGGCAGCGGATATAACAGTAAAAATAATAACATTCGCCCAATTGTAGAGCTTAGTCATCGAGTCACCAGCAATTTTTTGCAGGTAAGTGTATAGGCTTAATCGAGTTTCAACCGCGATGGGCGTAGTAATGAAGGTCCAGCTTAGTACCGCTAAAATATTACCAATTAACAAGCCTAGTAAGATGTCGGTCATGGTGGCGCCAAGTGCCACAAACGTTGCGCCGAAGACGAATTCCGTCGCGGCAACATGCTCACCAGCGTACAGACCTAAAAAATGGGTCCAACCCTTTAATTTATGCTTGGGAATAGGTAGCTGTTCTTCGCTAATATTCCCGATACTGCTGTTATGCGTTTGAGACGTCATATTGTTTATCCAACCTGCTGTCAATTTATGCCACGCGAAACTCAAATAGCGAGTAGAGCGTTAATAAGTACTCAGGCCTAGGCGTCATAAAATTCGAATAAAAGCCTCGAACGCACTCAGGCAATAACAAGTACAAGATATCTTATTTGGGCATATGCCCCAATGGAGGGCATATTCCCAAAAACGAGTAACACTTGTCAACTCTTTGTTAATGACGTGAGTACAGTTAAATATCGGACAATTATTAAACGACGCACATCCCAATGCCACGAAAGATCGATCGCAAGCAAAGAAAATAACTATATTTTTCATGAAGATGGCTGTGGTAATTCAGAGTTGAATAGCACCAGGACGAGCAATAAAGTAAACATTTTGTAAATAAATAAAGTTGGTAAATGATGTATTTATGTACAAAAAGTTCTAACAAAAAATAGCAAAGGTGAATAAAAGTTAACGATTGAAGACGCAAAAGAGTCGTGCCTTTTCAAAAGACACGACGACAATTTTGCTTAGCGCAGCTGATTCATTCCACGGTTTTCATCTTTGTGAATCGTTACCGGCCAACCGTCATATTGGTTTGACACTTTATTGTCAGCTACATCAATCAAGAATTTATAGGCTTCTAAGGTATATGTTTGTTTTTCGATATCAAACGTGATCATGCCAAAGCCACTGCCCTTTTCGTGCGCTTGCACATACCGGTTAGCCGATTTCCCCACTAACGGGTTCGCGACGGCGTAAACGTACATCTTATTGCCAAAGGCATCCAGATATTCGCCGGTATTAGCTAATCCATGCTCAGGGCGATTTATCACATCGAAACCTACCGCATCGGGCTTCCACCAGCGCGGCCAACCTGCAGCAATCGCTGGGCTACAAAATGCCCAATTACTGTCGCGCTGTTTATGCACACCATATTGCGACAGCGTACCTAAATGCGTATCGCCACATATATGCAGCGCTGCAGACTCGCGCATAATATCGATGGCATTGTTTCTTGCCGTTGCTGGCCAACCACTGCTATCAAAATCGTACTTCAAATATCGGTCAGGCCGTGGTTGATGGGTCGCAATGCCTGCAAATACCGTTTGGCTAAGCACCGCTTTGAGTTTATGACCACGCCAATCTTGTCCCCATTGCTTTAAATATGCCTCTTGACGTTGACCTAACAAGGCTAAGTCCGGACCATCAAAATCGGGGTTTATATAACCTGGCGCCTCATCTTGACCCGTTGCCCCCACTACAACGCCAATTCCCTCAGGCGCACTCTTCCATTGGCGGTCAGCTAATATAGCAAATCCCACATCACCGTAGATCAAGCTGCCATAGTAGCTACTAATACCACTTGGATTGGGCGTTGTATCAAATCCTTGAGGATGGTGTGACGTATTGGTTTTGTGCACAACGTTAATCATAGAAATAGGTTGAATGTATCCCCCTAGAATGCTCGCAGACGGGTCACGTTCAATGTGTTGCATGGGTGCACCGCCCTCTCCCCATAAGTTACCTTGTAGTACATCGTGATCATCCGGTAAACATACCGTCGGACGGTCGCGCATCACCTCTTTAAATGACCAACCAAATTGATAGTACATGCGTAAATAATTCAGTGTTGCGCGCTGCGCTGGCGCCCTAACATAACCAAAACCACCGTGATGTTCGTATAGCTGATCACCAGAGAAAAACACTAAGTCTGGGTTAAGCTTTTGTAGGTTTTCAGCCACTGGAGCATATGGAAATGCGTAGTCGTTTTGGCAGGTCAAAGATGCCATACGCAAAGGCCTGTCTTTGGGATTTGCTTGAATGGTCCCTGAGTATATGTCTGGTGTGTGTGAGCCATCTTTGCGTAATTGATTGTATATCACCCGAAACTCTGTGCTTTGGCTCTCGTCCCAGTTTTCATGGGTGAAGGTCGCTAATGATGCAGCTGGATCAATCTGGCTATGCCCTAATGAATTCCACTGACCACGGCGCTTAACTTGAAGCTCTACGCTCTGATTGTCTTTTGCCCCTAGGGGCCCAAGTAATGCACTGAGTTTGAGCACAAATCCCTTTTCGCTTTGTGAATCGCTCAAGGTATACATAGTCCACAAAATGGGGCCGAAGCGCTGCTCTGGTAAGTACTCGAATGCGCTTCCCGCCATACGCCAGTCACTAAAACGGTAGCGGCTACCATTATGCTCTTTGGCATCAGTTTGAAAATCAGTTGCTGGCAACGCAAAATTACTCACAAGGGCTACGTTGCCGAGCACTTCATCTGCTGACACCAGCAATGAATGCCCCACAAGCAAACGTTGATCTTCTGCTAGATGCACCTCCACATTGAGTAACATCGCGCCGACTTGCGGCTTACCCGAAATGATTAAATCCACTGGTTTATCAGCAATATCAATTTTCAGAGGTATTCGCTCGCTGCCAACAATTAAGGTGTTTTTAATCACCCCAACATCATATCCTTCGCGCACAAAACAATTACTGCGGTATTCATTCAGCTCACTGCGCGCGCCTAGGCGCACACCGCCACCACCGTCGTTTTCATTTGGCGCTAGATTTTGTAAACATACACGTATTTCAAAGTCACCTTGTTGATGTTTTAACTGATGCGTTAGCGAATGAACACTGCGATTGCCACCAGGGTTAATGCAATGAGCATGACCTTCTTTTACTTGCCAATCTTCCATCGGGTTAGCCCAAAACTCGCCCCCAAGCCAAACACGATCATGGGTTTGCTGCCAATTATCCTGCATTTGAGTAACGCGCTCAGCGTCAGCATTTACCGCTGATTTTGCTAGTGTGGTATCCGCTTTTTGATTCTGCAACGAGCGAGCACAGCCTGCACTGGCTGCAAGCACTCCGGCTCCTACCCCTGCTCCTACGAATTTAAGTGCGGCCCGGCGCGACATAATTTCTGGTTGCGTACAGTTATCATTGCTACTTTTCATCTGGGATCACTTTGAAAATTGTTTATTGTTAACATTAATTATACAAAGTAGAAAACAAAAAACCACTACTTTTTTGACTTTTATGAATACGGTTTCCCTCTCACGTGCTCTGTCCCCAAAGGGGATATTCCAACATTGTAAAAGCAAGGTAACATTCAAAAACAAATCGCTCTGGCTACACCCAAGTAAAATTAATTGCTACACTACTGTCTTTACATACAGTCACATTACCTTAAGCACCATTTCAATGATCCTATATATAGCGGAGAAGCCCAGTTTAGGCCGTGCAATTGCGCAAGGCTTCAGCGGTCAGCAACAAAAGCATGATGGCTATATCACCCTAGGAAATGGCGATTGCGTCACTTGGTGTATAGGTCATTTGCTGGAACAAGCTGAGCCTGATAAATACGACCCTGCTTACGCAAAATGGGCTTTGCAGCACCTGCCTATCGTGCCGCAAGATTGGATATTGGTACCCAAAAAAGGCACCAGCAAACAGTTATCGGTCATAAAACGTTTATTGAAAACAGCATCTCAGGTGGTCAACGCGGGGGATCCAGACCGTGAAGGTCAGCTTTTAGTGGACGAAGTCATCACCTACTGCAAAGTTAAGCGCGATATTATCGATAACGCTGGGCGTTTACTGATCAATGATTTAAACCTAAACGCAGTTAAAAAATCCTTAACTAATATTCGCCCCAATCGTGAATTTACTGGCTTGTCCATCTCTGCCCTTGCACGCTCAAGAGCGGATTGGTTATATGGGCTTAACTTAACCCGTGCTTACACTCTGCTCGGCCAGCGCGGCGGCTACTCAGGTGTGCTGTCGGTCGGCAGAGTACAAACCCCAGTACTGGGTTTAGTGGTCAGGCGGGATGCAGAAATAGCCCAGTTTAAATCGAAACCCTTCTATGAAGTCATGGCGACGCTCGCCACTCAAACCGAGCAACCATCCCAAACGTTCACAGCAAAATGGCAGCCAAGTTCAGCTTGCGAGCCTTATCAGGATGAAGAAGGTCGCGTGATTGTTAAGAAACTCGCAGAAACCGTGGTCAATAAAACGCGGGGCCAACCGGGTGTCGTTGAGTCTTATACGGTGAAGGATAAACAAAGTCCGCCCCCCCTGCCCTATAACCTGTCGGCGCTGCAAATTGATGCGTCGAAACGCTTTAACTTGTCACCTAAGGCAGTGTTGACTGTGTGCCAGTCTTTGTACGAGCGTCACCAGTTAATCACCTACCCCCGCTCTGATTCGCGTTATTTACCCATGGAGCATTTCAGCGAAGCGACAAAAGTATTAAGCGCCATTAAAGCCAATGCACCAGAGCAGCAAAGTGCCGTGGAGAATGCGAATAGTAAATTGAAATCAAAAGCATGGAACGATAGCAAAGTAGATGCTCACCATGCGATTATTCCCACCTCTCGCAACAAGGCCATATCAAGCTTAAGTGGCGATGAGGCGAAAATTTATCAATTGATTGCTACCCAGTACATCATGCAGTTTTATGGCCCCCATAAGTATCAAGAACAAGTAGCCGTGGTGACGATCGCTGGGGGGACCTTTGTAGCCAAAGCAAAAGCCACCACAGATAAGGGCTGGTTGGTATTAACCAAGCAAAACGGCGTAGCGATCCCAGAGAACGGCCAAACAAAAAACGAACCTGCATTACCAACCCTGGTGAAAGGCCAAGCGCTCGATTGTGTTGACTCTCAGCTAGTGGAAAAGCAAACCTCGCCCCCTAAACACTTCACCGAAGCGACCTTACTTGCCGCCATGACAGGCATCGCCCGCTATGTGCAGGACGCTAACATCAAGAAAATTCTTAAAGACACAGACGGTTTAGGCACAGAGGCAACCAGAGCCTCGATTATTGATTTATTGTTTAAACGACAGTTTATGCAAAAAAGTGGCAAGGAAATACACGCCACACCCACGGGCAAGGCGCTGATATATGCCCTGCCCAGCGAATCAACCCAACCCGATATGACCGCTATATGGGAGGCCAATTTGGATAAAATTTCCCAACGTAAAATGCGTTATCAAGATTTTATGCAACCTCTTACGCACACCATTGGCGAGTTAATTAACGCCAGTCAGCGCATCGATACCAGTCAGTTTGCAGGCCTTGCCTCAACCAAACCTGCGTACAAAAAGAAGTGGCGTAAGAAGAAAAAGGCCAGTTAGTATGCTTCTCTATAAAAGCCGCTAGCGCATAGTGACGCTAGCGGTTTCTTATGTTTTGCAGATGCCGCAAAATAGCAATCCGCAAATGTTAATCACAGAATTATGACTATTTACGACGACGTAACGCAATGCCGAATAAACCTAGCGCTAGCAAAGCTAACGAGCCAGGAGCAGGTACGTTGGTTGCGTCAGGAGTTGTGGTTACGTTAGTTGGTGTAATGCCATTGGCAAAAACGGTAGCTGAGCCTTCAACGTCTAATATCCCATACAAAGATGAGCGAGGTCCATCGCCGTAGAATTTGAATCCCCCCCAGCTTTGACCATATTCTAATGCACCATCAAAGTAGCTATACCAATTCAACGTATTTTCTCCGTCCTCAAAGAAGTCATCAATATCCCCGTACAAATCTTGAGCGGTATTCACTTCATCTTCATAACCGTATAATTTTTGTGTTTGCCAATTAGAGGCATCGATCGTCATCGCATTGTAGCTGACGTATTGATTTCCAACCCAAGCATCAAGTTCTTCATCAATCCATGCGACGGTGTCCACATTGGTTATACCAAAACCCACTAATGTACTGTTCTCTAGATTATTGGTCACTGTGTATGTTCCAACCCCTTTACCTGCATAATCAGGTTCGATGTCACCATCATCACCGCCACCGCAAGGTATTGAGGAAAGAATAGTATCATCACAAATTATCCCTAAAGTTGGCGAGTCAAGACGTTGCACAGTAGTACTTCGCTCAGAGTTTAGCGCGGTACTTGCCTCAGAATTTACCTCAGAACTTGGCTCAAACGTTTCGGTAAAATAAATACCGTTCAGGTTATCCACATCATCGATCAGTGTGGCATTAGCATGAACGCTAGGTAAAGTGAGACCAAGAACTAGGAATATTTTATTTAAAGATATCAATTTCATTACTGCTTCCATATGAATTATAAGTACTTTTAAGTGCATCGGGATAATTTGACGCGACGGCCCTAAGCAATAAACCAGCCAATAAATAAAATATTGGTAAATCAATAATTTAGACAAACCCCCATTATGTAGTGTAAAGAAGTCCGACAAGTTAAATAAATGATTATTATCGGTATTTATCATATGAAGCTATTTACTATGACCAATCTAAAGTTAGGAATATTAAATTCCAAACTATCGTTTCTTGGATGCCTCGACTGCATATTAAATGCTCTTCAAAAGATTACCTGATATGGCGTGACGAGCCTTATGTGATGCTGTGACATACAACCACCATAGGGATGGCTTTCCTGCTTCTGACAATTGATTACATAGGTTGATGGCGTTTTGGTTATATTTTCACTGCAGTTAAGACACTGTGATTTTCAGTGAACAGTATCGCATCACATTTGAAATTTCATATATATTAAATTTCAAATTTAATTCTAGAAAGTCCATTTAGAACTAGATGTAAGCGCGTCAGACTCAAGCTGTAGCACTGCTCTTCATAGCAACAGTAGCGACCGGTTGTTTCTCGGTTGCTTGAATGAGTAAGCACAGCATAATCAATAACATACCAAACCAGCCCAGCGGTGAAATCACCTCACCGACAATCAGTACGGCCAGTATTGCTGCTACCACTGGCTCCATTAAGGTAAGCAACGAGGCGCTACTCGCTTTAATATGGCGCAAGCCATACCCAAAGGCGATATAGCCTAACGTCATGGGGATCAACGCCATATACAATGATACAAGGGCATTACCTGGAGAGCTAAACAAGTTATCCCCAGTGAAGAATAACGACGGTAACAACACCATAGCGCCTAAGCCAAAAATGCTTCCCATGGCAGCTTGTGAATGCACGCCATTGTCGATCATGGTGCGCGCGGCCCAAGAGTAAAACGCATACGTTAGGCCGGCTAATAATCCTAATGCAATCCCCCATACTTGTCGCTGCTGGGCTACTTGCTCTTCTGACACCCCACTAGCCGCTATTTCAGTCGCGTGCGGTTCGCCATAAGCAAGTAACGCGATCCCAATCAAGCCAATCAGAACACTGATCAACCAGCGCTTCGTTAGATGAAACGCTTTGCTAAAAAGACACTCCAACAAGGCAGCAAATAAAGGCGCACTAGCAATGGAAACAACCGTACCTACCGCCACACCCGCCATGCGCATGGAACTATAAAATGCCAATGGATAAATCGCCAAAGCCAATGCACTCAAGAGCAGTAGTGTTTTTTGTTGCAACAGGTTGGCTACATTAGCTTTTAGTTTACGACGGGCTAATATAGCTAGCATCATTCCCCCCACACCCATCGCAAAAGCCCCTATCCCTAATGGGCTGATACCGGGTGCGAAGCTTGCTGCCACGCCTGTTGTGCCCCAGAGCACAGAAGCAAATAAAATTGCCATTACTCCGTATTGATATTGAGTAAAGCCTCCGCGCATCGCCAACATTTTCCTATTCCGTTTTGAGCAAATCGTGAGAGAAGCATAAACAATTGGCAAACTGATTACTTTGCCAAAAAGACGCAAGGCTTGTTTAAAAAGACGTGATTATTAGGTTTGTGCAAATGCCCGAGGCGATAACCCAGTGTACACAGAGAAACGCCGACTAAAGGCCGAAAGGTCGCCATAGCCCACTTTTTCAGCCACAAGCTGCACTGGCAAGTCAGTATGCGCTAACAAGGCTTTGGCCTTTTCCATTCGAAGTCCAGTAATGTACTGCTGAGCACTCATGGAAAAGCTGGCTTTAAAGCGCTTTTTGAATTGCGTTGGGCTTAAGCAAGCCAGCGCGGATAGCGTATCAATGCTCATAGGCTGTTCAAGATGTTCATTGATCCAGCCTTGTACTATACGCATTTGTTTATCAAGGGTATGCATTGCCCGTTGCTGACTCAGCAACATACTAAAAACATCGAGAATAGAATGCTCAATACCGCTATCGATCTGGTGCTGTAATTGTTTTTCAACAAACAATAAAAAACTCATCAAAGGCGGGGAAATAGAAAATACAGCCAGTCCGCTTTCAAGTAAGTGGGCGGGTAATGTGGCTAAGTCGGCCACCATAAAACGTGCAGCTTCATCCGCTTTGAAACCATGTTCTGTGCCACTAGGCACAACCACACATTCCCCCACGGTCACTTTGCCTGTGTAGCTGACCATATCAATCACTATGCTGCCCTGAACGGGCAGCACCAGCTGATGGTGGTTGTGGTGTACATGGCTTTGAAGTTGCTTGGTGTAAGCACGGATACTCAGGCTGTTGTTCATAACGGCAATGCATCGTAAAAACGGAAAAACAGTATAACGTTAGTTTCTTAGAGTTTGAAAGCGTGCCATTTGGATAAGGTTGCCGCTATGGGTATAACACCGAAGGAAGCCACGTTGTCAGTCCCGGTATAAAGGTGACCAGCATCAATACGATGAGTAAGGGTACCAAAAAGGGCAAGGTTGCTCGGGCGCATGTTTCAAAAGGAACGTCGGTGACCCGAGATAGCACATACAACACCATGCCTACAGGAGGCGTCAGTAACCCGATCATTAGATTGAGCACCATCATCACCCCGAAATGCAAGGGATCAACCCCTAAACTGACAGCAATGGGCAGCAGCACTGGCGTCAAAATGGTGATGGCGGCAATTGTCTCCATAAAGCATCCGACTATGAACAAAATGAGCGTCATCAATAATAATATCGTGACTTTATTATCGGTAAACGCCAACATCCACTGGGTGAAATCAGTGGTGATATGCTGTGTGGTTAACACCCATGAAAAAACAGCCGCAGCCCCAATAATCAGCATGATAATACTGGTCGTTTCTATGGTTTCTATGCTGACTCTCAATAAGGTTTTGAGGTTCAGAGTTCTATACACCAGCCCTCCCAAACACAGAGCATATGCGCTGGCGGCAATAGCCGCTTCAGTCGCAGTAAAGAGTCCAAATAAAATGCCACCAATAATCAATACTGGGGTCATCAGGGAAAGAAACGCCCGTTTAAAGGTGCTTGCGCAGCGCACCACTGAAAAACCATGGTCTTTTGGGTATTGACGTTTTTTGGCATACCAAGCCACCATCAACATTAAACTTAATGCCATCACCAACCCAGGAATTACCCCTGCGGCAAATAGCTTTCCGATTGAAGACGAAGACATAACCGCATAAATAATCAAAGGCAAACTAGGGGGAATAATTGGTCCTATTGTAGAAGATGCCGCCGTTAACCCCACAGCGAATCCAGCGTCATAACCTTGGTCTCGCATTGCTTTGACTTCAATGGCACCTAACCCCCCCGCGTCAGCGACCGCAGCACCAGACATACCGGCAAAGAATATAGATGCCCCCACATTCACATGGCCTAAACCACCGCGTAACCAGCCCACCAGCGCATTGGTAAAATCGAAAATACGTTGGGTTATTCCTGCACTATTCATCAAAGCACCAGCGAAGACGAAAAAAGGGATCGACAGCAGCGGGAAGCTATTCATGCCTCCTAGCATACTGTGCAGCACAACAAGACTTGGTACGCTGCCATCCACCACAATCGCCAACATTGATGCGAGCAATAAAGCAAACGCCACAGGTGTGCCGCTAGCAATTAACAGCAGCAAAGAAATCAATAACACCGCGATCACCATACTTACGCCACCTCAGTCATATGTGCCTGACGCATTGAGCACCAACGGTGCTTTATCACTAAAACACTTCTACCAGCCATTAAGAGTAAAAACAGCGTGATGAGGGCATAAAACCAACTCATTGATATGGGCAGCGAAGCCAGTGTGTAAAGCGACAAGGCAAAGCCAATTTGGCTGGCATATACCATTAACAGCAGCACCACAGCTAAATTGAGCGAAGCGATGCACAGTTGCAGCACACTAAGCATTTTGACGGGCAAGTATCTATGCAACAGGGTGACGCCAATATGCGCATCGTTTTTGGTGGCAATACTCGCCCCTGAAAACGCCAGCAAAATAAGTAAGTAACGGGCCAATTCTTCCGACCATCCTAGGGAAGCATCGAGAGCGTAACGACTGAAAAATTGTGCAAACAATAAAATGGCGAGTCCCCAAAATATAACTAAGCTAATCACCTCCTCTAAACGGATCGGCAAATCAACAACTGGCTGTTCACTATGGTTTATATCGACTTCTGATAAGGACATACTCATTTACCTTCACTATTTAGCTGCAACAAACGTTGATAATTTTCTCGCCCTACGATAGGCAAATAGGGCTCATGAAGGGCCAAGGTAGCTTGGCGAAAGGCATGCGTATCAATTTGATGAACCTGTATCCCTTGGGTCTCAAACCATGCCACCAACTCAAGTTCGATGGTGCGGGTTTCATCAGATACACGGGCAGCGGCTTGTCTTAATACCGTACTAAAAATATCTTTATCTTCTGCGCTTAGCATTGCCCATCTACGTTGACTAATAATGCTTAAATTTGAGCCCAACATATGCCCAGTGAGACTAATATGTGGCTGCACTTCGTACAGCTTTTTGGCCTTTATCGTTGGTAGGGGATTCTCTTGTGCATCAACCACACCCTGTTGCAGTGCCATATACACCTCAGAAAATGCAATTGGTGTTGGGTTGGCGCCTATGGCCGTAGGGAACATTTTAAAAATAGCCGCGTTGGGCACGCGTATTTTCAAGTTTTTGCTGTCAGTTAGGCCAAGCACGGCCGCGTGAGACGTCACGTGTCTTGCGCCGTAATAGTTATTGGCCAGAATTTGATTGCCCTGCGTGATGTCTGCATAGCCTTTGGCCAGCTCATCAAACAAATCACTTTCGTTGAAGCGTTGCCAATGTTCATAGCTAGCATAGATATAAGGTAAATCGGTTAGGGCAAAAGGGGGAAATAGCTGAGCAACAAAACTGGTTCCAGTATAAATAATGTCGACACTGCCTAAACGTAGGCTTTCATTAAGCGCCGCTTCTTTACCCAGCATAGACACTGGGAAGACCTGAATGTCGTAGCGCCCTTTAGTGCGCAGTTTTATTTGCTCAGCGGCCCACACGGCCTGTTTATGCAAGGGCTCGCTAACCTCGTAGACGTGCCCCCAAAATAGCGTTTGTGGTGAGGCAAATACATCAACGGATGTAAAAACCCCTAAGACAAAAAATAGAAAGCTACGCATCGACTGTCAAACAACTCAACTGGTTAATTGTTAACAATAATAAGACAAATGTTAGCAAGTTGCAAAAATAGTTAGGCACGTTTGCTTGCCGAGTATTTCAGATTAGCCGCTCTCAAATACAGTTTTTATGGCCGTTACTGAGGAATTTGAAATACGCAGAGTGGTGATCATAACGACAAAACACAGTGCAAACGGAGCATCAATGCAGCGCTAGTTCGCTGAGGTAATAAAGCCCCTTTATCCAATTAACCCAATTAACCCAAGCGGCGCAGAATGTCAGCTCACCAGAGCAGGTGTTAGTGCTCATTGGGCTAGCGCAATTGTAAGATTAATTTTCTATCGCCCCTATTCGAAACCAAACCTTGTAAGCTGATTCAATCGCTCATTTTCAAACTCAGGAGATAATGATGTCTGTACCTCAAGTCGCGCTAGTCACAGGTGGTTCTAAAGGGATCGGGGCCGCAATAGTACGTAGACTATCGACCGATGGCTTTGCTGTCGCAGTCAATTATTCCAAAAACCCGGCGCCCGCAGACGACTTGGTGAAGGAACTAAAAGATGCGGGATACGCGGCGTTAGCGGTTTGTTGTGATGTAGCGAATAGCGATGGTGTTAGCCAAATGTTCGACAAAATAGAAAGCGAACTGGGTCCTGTGAATGTACTAATCAATAATGCAGGGATCATGAAAAATGCGCCCGTGGCACAAAGTGAAGAGACGGATTTTGACCAGCAAATCGCAGTCAATTTAAAAGGCACATTTAATACCCTAAAGCAGGCGGCTAACAGAATGCCAAATGGGGGCAGAATTGTGAACCTATCTACCAGTGTTGTCGGTTTAAAACTGGAACAGTACGGTATCTACGCAGCGACAAAGTCAGCAGTTGAAACCATGAGTGCAATTTTAAGCAAAGAGCTGCGCGGCAAGGACATCACGGTGAATGCGATAGCACCAGGCCCCACAGCGACAGACTTATTTTTGGATGGAAAATCGCAAGAACTGATCGACCGCTTGGCTAAAATGAGTCCGTTAGAAAGATTAGGCACACCGGAGGATATTGCCCGTGCGGTGGCATTTCTAGTTAGCCCAGACGGCGCATGGATAAATGGCCAAGTACTCAGAGCAAATGGCGGTATCGTCTAGGCTCAAGCGACGTAAATATAAAATGCCCTCCTACAGGCTATCGCTTGTTAGTCAACAATGCTTAGCCTTTCATCGGCACTGACTTTTCTTTGTCAGCACTATCTCGGCTCATTCAAAGTAAAACGCTGAGATTCCTTTACACAAACGTGGAGATGTTCAGCGTTATCATGTCACGCTATTCGATTTCGCTTAGCCGTTTGGTAGTGTCAATTCAGTGATTTTCTTTCTGGCAGTTTTGCTAGAGCGACCTTGAAATGCATTGAAACATGCTGCTAAACCAGCGCTACAGCTTCTTATACATCCACATTGCGAAAACAGGTGGTTCCAGCATTCGCTCAGTGCTTAACAAGTTACATTGGCACGACCCTACGTACTACCTTATGTTCCCTTGTCACAAATCAATACCAATCCGCATTAATTAAGTGCCCGCCTCAGAATGCGTCCAGCGGTTTTTGATTAAGGCGTCGCTATGTAGTAATGGTTGTTCCCTTTAAAATAGTGAGAAGGCAGAGCAAATTTCCTCGCCACTGCGGTGCCATTACAGCGAAAGAGATGCTGTCAGATGCTTTTTTCAATCAACTCTTCAAATTTGCCTTTGTACGTAACCCTTGGGATCTTCAACGCTGGTTTCACACTTTGTTATCCCGTGCTACATGTCATGGTTCAAGACCTTTTTCAACGGTCCTAAATGAGCATCGAAGTGCTTCCATTGCTCCATGCCTGAGCGGTATATAGGCTGCCTGACTTGTTCTGAACTGGGGGTTTTTATCGCCCGCTCAGTCTTATGAAAATCGATACACTGTTGCTCAAACGGTAATCCGCAAAAATCCAAAATCCGCTCCACTTGACCATGCAAGTCATCAATCAGTGTTTCGTGCTGCACTGTTAATACGAAGCCTGGCAACACTGTGTCCCAATGGGTCATAAGTTGTTCATAAGCGCGGTAATAACGGCCTATCTCTTCTAGCCCGTATGAGAACTCCTGCCCGTCACCAAATAACTGCTTGAAGCCGCTAAAACAGCACGCCATAGGATCGCGTCTTGCGTCGATTATTTTGGCGTTAGGCAAGATTAATTTGATTAGGCCTATGTGCAAAAAGTTGTTCGGCATTTTATCGATAAAAAACGGCGCGCCGGCTCTGTACACTTGTGTGTCTTGCAAATACTTCTGCCCAAAACGAGCAAAATAGCTTTCATCCAAATCGGCCAACATCTGAGGATATTGATTTTTTTGACCCTGTAATTTTGATGCCAGCCCAAGAATATCGTGCAGCTCCATAGTGCCATCAACTTGAGAGTGCGATGCGAGTATCTGCTCGAGTAACGTCGAGCCCGCTCTGGGTAAACCAACAATGAAAATAGGATCAGGACTTTGCTCGCCAGCTTCTTTTAAACGTGCAAATAGTTCTGGTTGGCAGGTGTCGATTTGCTTGGCTACTTGGCGCTCGAACACATCAGGACTGTAGTTAATCTGTTGCTGTTTAAGCTGATTACCTTTGGCATAATGTGAAAATGCAGCATCAAAAGAGCCCCTGTCTTCCAATGACTTACCTAAGGCGAAATGCAGATGTACCCTGTCATCTACCGCAATATTCTGTTGAACAACAAGTTGCTCCATTGCAGCAAGCTCAGTATCGCTAAAGCGATAGGTTTTGGTGTTGGCTAAACTCCAGTATGCGTCACCAAATTCAGCTTTGTATCGATATGCCTGTTGGTAAGCGTTGATTGCCCCTGGCAAATCCCCTAACGCTTTTAACGCATGTCCCAACAATAGTTGTATGCCCGGCTGGTTTTGGTTTCTTAGCAACAACTCTTGGTAAATTGAGATGGCTGCTTCCACTTCCCCCAGCCCGACCATAGCACTGGCCTTAGCACTTAACAGGACGACGTTATCGCCAGAGGCTGCCAGCAGCTTATCAGCCAAGGCTTTTGCTTCGGCAAATTTAGCCATTTTGGCTAACAGCTGAAGGTACGCGATGCCGGCCGCTTTGTGTTCAGGGTAAAGCGCTAAACAACTGCTTAAAATAAATTCAGCCTCGCCATATACTTTAAGCTGAATACCGATTTCAGCGAGCAATAACATCGCCTCGCTGTTGTGTTTGTTAGCTTGTAAGAACTGACGACAAACTTTGTCAGCTGCGTATAAATTCCCTTCGTACATTAAATCTTTAGCACCTAGCACCGCATTAGGTAGCCCGGATAAATAGTCTATTTGTGCTTGGCTGATTGTCACCGCTTTGGCATTTTCTTGCTGTTGATAAAGCGGCAGTAATGCGCGCCAGCTGGCCAGTAGTGCGGGGTTTAACTGCGTAGCTTGGTAGAAAGACTGAGCGGCCTGTTGTGGCTCACGCAATGCGAGATACAAATAACCGTTTTCTTGCCAAGCTCGTGCGTGCTTAGCATTTGCCTCCAGCAAGATTTTATTTGACTCGAGTGCCTCACTTAAATCACCATTTAACCGCTGAGCTACGACCAATAAATACAGTATTTCAACTCTATTATTATTTGATAAATGACTCGCTAATTGCTGATCACACAACGCAATGGCCTGACTAAATTTCGCCTGTTGAATAAGTTGTTTTATCCCGTTACACGCTTCATTAAACGATGGTTTGGCTTGGGATGTATGCTTGGTACTCAATGTAGCGACTCCGAAAAACTGAATGGTAATATGTCCTGCCCGTACATAAAAAAGGCAAGCCTAGGTAGGCTTGCCTTCATATGCGTATTGCGCTTAAAAGCTTAAGCACATCAGTAAGATCAGAAGAAGTCGTAAGACAATCTTAACCCTACGGTACGTGGTCTGTTAGACACTATTTTAGGCGTGTATTGCTGGGCATCAATATACAAGATAGCACTCTCATCCGTTAGGTTATCAATAAAGATCTCAGCTTTCCATTCATCGTTAGTAATACCAAATGCAAGGTTAGCAAGTATGTAGCTGTCTTGGATGTAACGCCCACCTTGAATGGTCTCACCGTTTGAATCAGCAAACGTTACGCCTTCGTACACAGCGGCTTCACGCTCAATGCTTAGGCCTGTCCCTGCGCCATAAACGAGCTGTGCAGCATCTTCAAGAGCATAGGCGTCCATCGACATGCTCGCTAAGCGATCACCTGTGTAGCTAATTGAGCCGTTGATATATCCAGTAAAGCCATTGTCTAACTCATAAAAGTATTGTGCACGGATATTGCCCGAGAAATCAGCAGAATACGGTAGTTTACTGCCCACAGGTGGCGCTATTCCATCTAGTGCAGCGTTAATGCTCGTCAACTCAGTGTCTAACACACTAAACGCCGCGTTGATAACAAGGTTGTCAGTGGCCAACCAGGTTAAGTCAGCATCAAGACCGCGAATTTCAGCGTCACCAACATTGTCAGTGAATACCAAGAAGCTGATGTTGGTTGGGTCATAACGTGAGGTTTGTAGGTCACTGATTTCAGAATAGTACGCCGTAGCATTAACACGTAAAATACCGTCTAGGAAGTCACCTTTGATACCGAACTCATAGTTATCTAACTCATCCGTTGTTGAATATACTGGAATACGGAAATCTTCAAACGCCCCTGTTTGATTGGTCGCTAAACCACCACCTACGCGGTTGGTTACAGGCGGACGGAAGCCTTCAGAATAGGTGGCGAATACCAGAATATCTTCGTTTACCTTCCAGTCAACTGACGCTTTCAAAATCACATCGTCTACGGTCAATGTGCCATCACCATCGAGTAAATCAACTTCAAGTTGCCCGCTTTCTATCGCGGCTATCACACCATCATCTAAACCAGATGCCGCCAATTCAGCTGGATCTTGCGTACCGAACGCACGCAAACGGCGACTCACATCAACAGTGGTGGTGGAGCCTTTATACGTATCTTGAATTTCATACCAGCGAGCACCAAACGTTGCGGTAATGTCGTCGGTCAGGTCGTATTCTATTTGGCCAAACACTGCGATTTGGTCAATTGCATGCTGAATATCGTTTACGAAACTGATGCTCGGCTCAAAGGGTTGACTCGTTGAGTTAACCCCCTCAGAGCCTACCAAAGTTCGGGCTAAATCGTCGAACTTGTCCGTATTAGCGATATTAAACTTACCCACTGAATTGAGGTCTTGCTCATCGTAAAATACACCAGCAGTTAGACGCCATACATTGTCTGTTGGCGTATTAAAGCGCAACTCGTGGGTCATACGCGTGCTGTCGGTTTTTTCCTTGTAATACTTAGTTGGGTCTAAGCAAATCTCATCTTCTGGCGCAACATCTCCACCATAATTACACACATAATAAGCAGAGAATAAACCGCCGTTGGTATAACCCGTGTAATCAATGGTTGAGTCGATTGAGCGGTCTAAGTATCCCCCAGTGTAAACGATGTCTAGTTTGTCTAAACGCCCTTCTAAGGTCCAAGTAGTCAAACCAAACTCGTCATCATTGTCTTCAGGTACAAAGCGGTTAGTTGAGGTTTCCCTTTCTAAATTAGGATCGTATGCAAACACGCCTTCAGTGCTCAATGTTTGCTGAGTGTGTTGAACCAATAAGTCCCAATCTTCATTAATAATGTAAGACAGACCAAAACGCGCACCTGAATAAACCGCATCGTTAAAGTCATCTTCCACTAACGCATCGTTTTCAGGTGAAATCACCGGAGTATTTTCAGGGTCGCTAAGCACACCGCCAGAGATTCTGTCGATAACCACTGCGCTACCGATGTATCCGCCATTCGCTGGATCGTTGCGGATGTTATCAATCCAACCGCCTTGGTTATCAGTGTAGGCCGCTACGCGAAAGGCAAGGTCGTCTGATACTGCGAAGTTTATAAACCCTTCTACAGAATTACTCATTTCACCACCTTTAGTGAAACTGGTGCTGGTATCAACCCCTGCAGCAAATCCAGTGTGATCAGGTTTTTTGGTGATCAATCTTACGGTGCCTGATTGTGAGCTGGCACCAAACAAGGTCCCTTGTGGCCCAGGTAGTACCTCAATGCGCTGCATATCGGTAGCGTAAATATCTAGATTACGGCCCTGCATTGAAACCGGTTGTTCGTCCAGGTAAAACGCGACAGAAGGCTGAAGTGCCTGCACAGATGAAACAGAGATATTACTTTGGGTCGTTGCTGCGCCACGAATGTAAATTTCGTTTTGTCCAGGGCCTGTACCCTGAAAGGTCACATTAGGCAAGAACTCGACGTATTCTTGAAAATTATCAACCCCAAGGTTCTCTAATGCTTCACCGTTTAGTGCGGTCACTGACACGGGAATGTCTTGAATCGACTCTGAGCGTTTTGTTGCAGTTACTTCAATAGTCTCAATACTCGCTTTGCCTGTTTTTGCGGCTTCTTGCTGAGCATAGACGGGCGTAGTAGCAAGTGCGGCAACGACCGCGCAGCTTAACTTGGATATTTTCATTCTCATTGGCCTTGTGTGGTCTAGTTTAGGTGTTGCTAGTCGGGTATTTTTTTACGTTTAAAGCTGTTTAATTTTTATTCTACAGTATGATTTTAAAGAAATTACAGCAAAGCGCAAAAATAAGTTCAACACGAACCAATATAATGAGGGAAGAATTCGAGTCTGCGTCGGCAGATATTTGTACAATTCCTTTATGATTAGTGATTTAAAACAGTCAAAACAACAGGATTGATTGCTAACTGATGCAATATCAGCTATTTGCTTCGTAAACGAATTATTTCACCACTACTGAATATACAGTCTAAACAGTACATTTTTAGAGCGAAAATCAACCCTCGATGAATAGAAAACTTAATTAAAAAGTCGCTTGCCAGTGTCAATGCGGTGGGATTATCAGCGCATATAACTGGCAGAAAAAAGGCCGGACTATCCGGCCTTTTTTTTGATTTTTTCATGCCTTTGCTGGCGCGCCAGT
Source organism: Paraglaciecola sp. T6c (assembly GCF_000014225.1). Lineage (NCBI taxonomy): Bacteria > Pseudomonadati > Pseudomonadota > Gammaproteobacteria > Alteromonadales > Alteromonadaceae > Paraglaciecola > Paraglaciecola sp. T6c. Next base: position 875,004 of record NC_008228.1, on the reverse strand, counting down.
AAAGGTCATCTACAAGATTTGACTAGACGTTGCTCTTTTAACGCTGCCAAAAACGTAAGTCTCGCAATGATTGAATAAACTCGGAAGCTGACACGCTGTGAAGGTCTATCCACCCATCATCTTGCTTGTCATTTAACCCTGTCGCCTTAATCAATGCTGAAGCATCAGCGGTATGTCCTATGAACTTCATATGGGCATAGGCGTCTGTAACGAAGTCTTTCGCTTCTGGGATTGTGGCTAGTTGTTCAGCTCCTTCTTTTGACACTAAAATCAAAACGGCGTCATACAACACAGAAGGGCCGCCATCGATGACTTGTTGAGCTGCGATGTGTTTTCCCTTGCTACAAGTAACCCCACCTACTTGCGGAGCAATCACTTCATAATTGGCACCTTCTTTCTTAAGCGCCGTTGTGATGGATGCAAAAATGTCGGCATCAGCGCCATCGCTCATTAATATACCCAGCTTGCGCCCTTTGAATGTTTTGGGTGGATTTTTCAATATACTCAGTGCATCAGACACAGGGAGGTCTTGACGTGTTTTCATCGCTGCCTCAGCAGGCTCAGGCATTGTTTTAATACCTAGACCATCCGCGGCCTTTTGAGCCAGAGTCTCGTCGATGTTGAGTAAATGCGACACCATTCGTTCGCGAATGGGCAGGTGCTCAACTTTAGACAATTCGAATATCAAGGCACTTTGAATATGCTCTTTCTCAACCTCGGTTTGACTCATATAGAACTGCCTAGCTTGGCTGTAATGGTCAGAAAACGTCTCTGAACGGTAACGTAATTTGTCACCACTTGTTGGCTCAGACGAACTTTTGAAACCGTGGGCTGGGCAAGCTCTGGGGTTGTTTTCTCCTCCATCCCACGAATTTGGCTCATAATTGACCCGACCTTTGGGATTCGTCATTGCCATGTGGCCATCTTGTTGGAAATGCCGCATAGGGCACTTAGGCGCGTTCACAGGAATGTGCGTGAAGTTAGGACCGCCGAGACGTTTAACTTGGGTATCGAGGTAGGAAAAGTTACGACCTTGAAGCAGAGGATCTGCTGTGAAATCCATGCCAGGTACGATATTTTGGGTACAGAAAGCGACTTGTTCAGTTTCGGCGAAAAAATTATCTACTACGCGGTCTAACACCATACGTCCAATCATTTTAACTGGCACCTGTTCTTCGGGGATGAGCTTAGTAGCATCAAGGACATCAAACTCGAACTCGTCCGCAAATTTTTGGTCAAAAACCTGTACGCCCAATTCCCACTCTGGGTAATCCCCTTGTCCAATTGCTTGCCACATGTCTCGGCGATGAAAATCGGGATCAGCCCCATTTAATTTGAGCGCTTCGTTCCATACCACCGACTGCATACCACCTTTTGGTTTCCAGTGGAACTTAACAAACTTCTCATCCCCTTTGGCGTTAATGAATTTGAACGTATGCACGCCGAAACCTTCCATGAAGCGTAAAGATCGAGGTATGGCTCTGTCCGACATCGCCCACATAGCCATGTGCATAGATTCAGGTGTTAAGCTGATGAAATCCCAGAAGTTGTCATGAGCAGTTTGCGCTTGAGGAAAACCCCGGTCTGGCTCGGCTTTGGCTGAATGAATAAGGTCTGGAAACTTCATAGCGTCTTGAATAAAGAACACCGGAATATTATTACCTACTAAATCCCAATTGCCTTCTTGGGTATAGAATTTGACTGCAAAGCCGCGAACGTCGCGGGCCAAGTCAGGCGATCCTTTGTTACCCGCTACCGTTGAAAAACGTGCAAATACGGGTGTTTTCTCGCCCTTGCGCTGAAAAATGTCAGCGCAGGTTAGGTCATCGAGTGCGTCATATGTTTCGAAAAAGCCATGGGCACCATAACCTCTGGCGTGTACAACTCGCTCAGGGATGCGCTCATGATCGAAGTGAAAGAGCTTTTCTCGTAATACTTGATCCTCTAGCAAGCCCGGCCCACGCGTGCCGACCTTAAGGGAATTTTGGTCATCACTCACCGGGCAACCTTGAGCTGTGGTCATGGTGGGATGAGTATCTGAGGCCGGTTGGTGTAATTCACCGCCTTTGCCTTTATTGCCTGCATATTTAAATGATTCAGTCATGGCTAGTCCTTCATAATTGGGGAAAGTTGCGTCAGCACGCCCAGAGCGTTATGAGACGCCCGCCGAAGAGCAACTGCAAAAGAAAGGCCATTTACATCATGTATAAATTAAGTTCAGGAAAGACATGGGGCGTAGGGCATTTCCCCATCACGCGCTCGTCACTTCGTTGGAATAATGAGAAAGCAATTACACTAAAGAATGTAAATTTTCTACACTTGAAGCCCCCTTATATTGCGCCGACGTGATTAACTTCAGGATGGTGAATCAAGGACCTTAGTAGAAGACAAGATAGCGGATAAATAAAGCGTAAACATAGCAGTGGTGGCATCAGGTTGATAGGGTAAAATCAACAGCAGCAAGACGCACCATCCAGTGCATTTGCTGGTCGCAACAGTTTGCTAGCATAATAAAATAACGCGCTCAAACACACTTATTCTTTGGCGACGGGAAATAGCATCGTAAATTCGGTGAATTGATTAAGCTCGCTATTAATCGAGATAGTGCCAGCTAATTTTTTGATGATATTAAACGTCACTGATAAGCCCAAGCCTGTGCCTTCTCCGACCGATTTTGTGGTGTAGAACGGCTCAAAGATTTTCTCCTGCGCCTCAATAGGAATTCCGGGGCCATTATCTTTAACGCTTATCTGTATAACGTCTTCACAGCGCTTCGTTTTGATACAGATCTTCGGGTTTTGAACCTGTGTTTGCGTCAGCGCTTGGGCTGCGTTTTTAATCAAATTCGTAAAGACTTGTTGCATCAACCCATTGTGAGCCATGAAACTGGGAAGGTCTACTAGGTCTTTTTCAACTGTGATTTTTCCGTTTAAGTCGTAAGACAAGACTTTCAATGTATCATCGAGAACTTGGGTTAAATCGCATACTTCTAATTCACTAGACTGACTATAAGTGAAGGATTTTAGATCTGTGATAATGTCTTTCACCCGTTTAAGTCCACTATGAGATTCTGATATCACACTACGGATATCCTCTAGAATAAATTCCATACCTTCGTCTTGTTCAAATTTAGCGATATTATTTCTCAACTCGGTAATTTTATGATCTCGCCCTATGTCGATCGATGCTAAAAACTCTGACTGCAGCGATTGCAGCTGCATAATACTTTTTAGGTAATCATCCATGCATGAAAAATTCGTCATCACATAGGCCAAAGGGTTATTAATTTCATGCGCAATACCCGCTGCCATTTGGCCAATACTGGCCATCTTTTCCTTATGCTGTAATTCTTGTTTAGCCGTTTTTAGATCAACAAGTGTCTCCTTAAGACGCTTATACTGACGCTTTAAACTATGCTCTGCTTGCCGTCTTTCTAATAATAAGGTCAATTGTTCAGATGCTTTGTTGATCACGTTAATTTGCTTCATGGACACTTTATCCATCTGCTCATCCGAAACAAAAAACATTAATAAATAAAGTGCCTTACTGTAAGCAACAATCGGAAATGTTAGGTAGCTGCCTATTGAGACACTGAGTTTTTCTTCTACTTCGGCTAGTTCGATCTCTTCGGGTATCAAATTGATCTGGGGTTGTTTTTCATCGAGTGTTTTATTCAAAAAACCCGGTAGTACGGGTAAATGTAGCGCACGATTAAAAGCATCTATTACAGCGGGGTTTTCAGCATCACAGTATTCGATGCTGCCCCTATCATGCTCAAGTATTTTGATGTGTAAACAACATGACGAGTAACATAAAGCGGAAAGCGTCGACGAGAAAACTTTTAATAATTCGGCTACGGATTCCGAACTTCGTGAAAACTGACTTATGCACATAAGCATGTTTGTTTCAGCATCGTGTTGTCGACGATTGTTTTCAATATGTATGAAGGTATCAATTTCTCGATTAAGAATAGAAAGGTTAAATGCTCGCTTACTTTGCTCTGCCAGTAAGCAACCATTGACTTGCATGGTACCCAACCAGCTGACCTGATCTAAATCGTATTCTGGCTGATGAAGCAATATTATGCGGGTATCATTATTCATTAACCCTTGTCTTACAAACTGTGTCACTTGTTCGCTCAATTGCTCATCTTCAGCGCTAGCGATACAGGCCACTATGAGAGCAGGCTTGTCATGCCGAAACTGTTTTTTCATTCCTCGTAAATTATTTATATGTACAAGTTCTCGCCATCCACTCAATTCAGTTAATTGAATCTCAGCACTACCAATGGTGAAAATTGGCAGTGAAATACTCGGGATTTGCATCGTGGAGCTTTCCATTAAAAATCTGCTAGTATAAAAATCATAGAGTTGAATAACGTATTCAGCAAGCCGCCAACTTTGCACTATTTTTGTTATTAAAGAAAAAGAAGGAAATCTTTATGAAATTAGTCAGATTGCTCTACTACAGTCGTGCATCAAGAGAAATGTCGTTGTCTGATTTAAAGGATATTTTGGGCACTGCACGAGACAATAATAATAGTATCGACGTTTGCGGCATGCTCTGTTACGACCAGCAGTATTTCCTTCAGGCCCTTGAGGGAGATAGAGAAACAGTCAATGAGCTTTATTTAGATATCGCTGATGATCCTCGGCACGACGATGTCGTCATTATCAGCTATAACGAAGTGAACGAACACGTATTCCCGCAATGGCAAATGGGCTATGCAGCCAGCTCAGCAAAGTTTTCTGCATTGTTAAAAGCACTAGGTCAAACAGAGTTTTCACCCGATAATATGACTCCAGAGCAAGCATTTACGTTTTTGACAGAAATGGCTGGCGCACAAACTGATATCTAAAGCAGTGCTTGCCAAGCATCCTGCTCAGGATGAACCAGGAAGGGTCAAATGTTCCCTGATTCGCTAAGCAAACGCTATTTTTGCATCTTTCGCTTTGTGATATTTGATAATTTGAGCACCAATAACGTCAGCAACATGGGCACATCAATCAACACCAACTCTTTGACAAAAGGTAGAATGTATCTCAAAAAGCTCGGCATTTTATTACCTTCTCCGCCTTCCCCACCGTGTGAATACCCTTGTTGGTTTATCTGTGCGGCCCAATCAGACAACTCCAAAGAGATCAGTAGCACACTGATCACAACAGAGATCAATAAAACGACAAAAGTACGCGACCTCCAATGGTATTGCAGGTACTTCATGCTTTCGCCCGCTTCAGGCACATACGCTTAGTCAAATTCACTATCCAGCGCCAATGTAGGGCCAGATGCACACCTATAATCGGCATGATCAACGTTGCTGAATCGTGGTGGATCTTCGACCAAAAATCTTGAATGTGTAATTCAATATCAAGCGTTGGTAACAGCGCCACGGAGACCAAAAAACCACTGACAGTAGCAAGCAACATCGTTAGGTACAGCAGGTAATTCCACACCAAACTAATGCGTTCTTTGGCGGATATATGCTCAGTAAAGCGTTTTGCACTTTGTTTTATCCAGTCCCAGTGCAACAACACATGCACGGCAAAGGGCACCACAAACAACACACTCAACCACTCATGTCCTGGTACACCCGTCGCCTGCGGAGCTGAAACAATCATAAAGCTTACCAGCAGCAACACGCCCATTACGTAACGGGTTTTGTGTATATTTTGTTTCCAATCTGACATTAAATAGTCGAACCTGTTTTAGTCTGCGTTTTGATAATCACGCGGATTATCGCCATATCATCACCCGCTGATCGAAAAATGCATTTAGTTGATAAAGTCTACTCTCATACAATTGGATGACTTTATCAACTACATCCCTATTCGTGCCTTATACCTCCCGACGGTCTAAGCAATCATCTTCAAGCAAAATAGATTTTCTAACCGTGCTCTATTAAGGTAGAAGTAACCGTCACTTCGAGAAATAGGTTTAAGTTGATAGCCAATGCTGGTTGAACGAGAAAGTGCTATTTCACAGTTTGGCTTGTGTGTTAAAAAACTCGCGAGCGGTACCGGTCATGTGGCACTGATCAGTGGTGAAGCAGGAATAGGAAAAACCACATTTCTTGAACAAATGCGCCGTAGCTATCAAACCAGAGCGAGATTTTATTGGAGTGGATGTGATCCCCTACTCACCCCAAGGCCGTTCGGTCCTGTACATGACATAGTCGCTGAACTGTCTACATCCTTGTTAAAACTGTTAGAAAACGGGGCTTCTACTACCAGTATTTATTTTGCTTTCTATCAGGCACTTGAATCGTCAAGTGAGCCGGTCATTCTGATTTTTGAAGATGTTCACTGGGCAGATCACGCTACACTTGATTTATTTAAGTTTCTGGTTCGGCGAATCGCTTTTGTAAAATGCTTATTGGTTATTAGCTATCGAGATGATGAGGTCAGCGAAACACATCCGTTTAGAACCGTATTAGATGTTCTTCCCTCTTCGCACACATCGCGCATTCCTATTCTGCCCTTAACACAGACAGGCATTGCACAACTGGCGAAAGACAGTCATCACGATAGCACAACCTTGCTTAACATTACCGCAGGCAACCCCTTCTACATTACAGAGCTATTAGCGGTTGATAGTGCTGATAAAAATCACATTCCTGTGTCAGTGAAAGAAGCGATTGTTTTTCGTTTAAATCAATTGCCCCAAGCAATACGTCACTTTCTCGAAACCATTAGCCTTATCCCCAACAGTGTGCCGCTGTCACTCATCTTGGCACTATGCGGTATCGAGGGGGAAACTCACGCTATCGCTTGTGTCGCTCGAAAACTGCTAACAGTGGATGATGTGGGTAATTTCCGTTTTCGCCACGAGCTCGCTCGCCTAAGCACCGTCGCTTCTATTGCTATTAGCAAACAAAAACAGCTACATAATAAAATAGTACTGGCGTTAGAAGCATCTCAGACTCATGACACGTTAGCCTTATTGATACATCACTCAGCTAGCGCCTTAGACGCTAAACGTGTGCTCAAGTACGCCCCCATAGCCGGTAAAAATGCAGCGAAAAATGGTGCACACCGTGAGGCTGCAGCCTATTTACGCGTTGCACTGCGCTTCGTGGACGACGCCCCCACAGAACTCGCCGCTCAGCTTTACCAAGATTGGGCATACGAAACTGGTCTCACTTTGCAGATTGATGACAGCGTAATTGAAGCACGTCGTCACGCAATCACATTATGGCGAGCACTAAATCGACAACAAAAAGTCGGTGAAAACTTACGTTTTTTATCTCGGTTACATTGGTATAGAGGTGAGGCAGCAGAAGCAGAGCACTTCGCAAATGAATCGATTAAAACGTTAGAAAGTATACCCATTTGCAGCGAACGCGTTATGGCTTACTCCTTTAGAGCCCAACTGGATATGCTCAACGATCGTATGGACGAGGCAATCGTCTGGGGAAATCGCGCCCTCGAGTTAGAAAAAACATTTACTGATCCAGAGCTTCGTATCCATGCCCTAAACAATGTGGGATCTGCTAGGGTATTTAGGGGAGATGAAGACGGTGAAGCGATGTTACATGAAAGCTTAGCACTGGCGATAAAGCATGGCTTTCATGAACACGCAGCTCGGGTGTACACCAATTTTTCAGATTATTGCGTTCGTTATAAAAAACTTGCTATGGCAGAAGAACTCATTGCGTCGGGCATCGCGTTTGATACCACGTACGATCTCGATTCCTGGACCTATTACCTAATTGGTATTCAAGCACAATTACGCTTAGAACAAGGCCGGTTAGAAGATGCCCAGACGATTTCACAAGGCGTACTCGGACGAGATAAATTGACCTTACTCATGAAGCTACCTGCACTTATTGCGCTAGCACGTTCACAACTGCGTTTAGGTGCTACGGGTTGCGATCAGAGAATCTCCCAAGCGCTAGAAAACGCAATGGCCACAGACGAATTGCAATATATTATCCCCGCAAGATTCGGTGCTATTGAGGCGGCTTGGCTACATGACAATAAAGAGGTGGCTTTCACGCATTTACAATGGCTTACAGAGCTCGATGCAAGTTGCTTAGATCACTGGCGTAGTGCTGAATTAGCGCTATGGATAAGCAGGTTCGGTTTTAGCATACAAACCAACACCGCCTTCCCCTTACCCTTGCCTTATCAACTTGAATTGCAAGAAAAATATGCAGACGCGGCTGAAGTATGGATCAACATGGAAATGCCGTATCACGCAGCCCTCAGCTTGTTGCACTGCGAACAACACTCGGCAAAAGATGCCCTGCCTCGAGCATTTCGAATGCTTGAAGCTATCGGAGCAAAAGCGACGTTGCTAAAAGTAAGAGATAAAGCAAAACAACTTGGTGTACTCGAGGATTTACCATCCGCTCGCCGCGGCCCGTATAAGCAGACCCGTCAACACCCCGCTGGGTTGACGGCGAAAGAACAACAAGTGTTAGGTTATCTAAGCGCGGGGTCAAGTAATCAAGAAATTGCAGATTTGTTGTCTCGCTCCCAGCGAACAGTAGAGAATCACGTCTCATCCATTCTCAGCAAATTGAATGTAGCCAATAGAATGGAAGCCATACTTCGCGTGCAAAATGAGCCTTGGTTATCTAGCATCGACAATTGATAGCACCAAGGCTAAACACACTTAAGTCTTTTTCGATTGATTTCTAAAGGCTAAGAAAGCGAAGCACGATAATAGAAGTGAGGCCATTGCGGGTTCAGGCACTTGCACGCCGCCCTCAGTAGGCACTGCAATACCCGTGTAGTTTAATTCAAAAACCTCATCTGGATAATCGACATGTCGGCCAAAGATGCTCATGGTACCTGTATTGGCAAATGCAAATGCATCTGAATTTATTGACATAAAGTAGCTGTCCTCTTGAGGGTTTTGGAACAAATTAGACACCACCAGCGGAAACAAAAAATCAAAAGTAAGCTGGTCTGCGTCAAGCGAACGAGAGGCGTTATTAGGTCCTCGGTCTCCTGCACCATCGGTTCGGTATTCGACATCCAGTGTATAGTCAGAAAAGCCGTTGATTACCGTTCTGTCGATTAGAAAATTTCCAGAGGTATTATTAAGACTTGAGATAATCCTTGGGGCAAATATTAAGCTGCCATCAAGGCTTGAGCGCACCACACGATTTTGCACTTGAATACCAACAACAAAAAATTCGCTTCCACTAGGGGAAACACTGTCATACAAAATTTCATCATAAATAACTGAACCAGCCAATTCAGGTTGCAGCAAAGCCGTGGTGCCGGACAAATTTATAGTATCCCCAGAAACCAGTAAACTCGCGTTACTTTGATTCGAAGTAACCGTACCCAAAGTGCACAGTAAAATGCCGATTAACATGGTTTTATTCATTTTGACGTCCTCTTAATATTAGCCACATTCCGTGATTGGCCTGGCTTAGCATTACGTTTCTTGATGAGTCAATGCGCTTTAGCTGCAAACCCGTTTAACATAAAAAAAACGTAATCCGTTTGCTAAATATAGAGGGGGATTAACGCTAAAATCTAGAGTAGATATACTCAATTTTTGAAAGAAACTACCTAAATTTCATATGTGAGTGTGCCCGCACGAATAGCTCTTTTGAAGACCCTAAGAATCGCAGAAAAATGGATGAGAAGGACAGATGCCTGATTGGCGTTTGCTTATATGATGGGTAGATAATAATACGCATGGATGTGTAAAACAGTACGCCCATCAATATTCAGGGAATGCGCGCACTGCTTGCTGTTGAGGGTTATATATTCGCTAAATAAGCCAACGAAGCAGTCTGTGCTTTTTGATTAACGTTCACCTGTTCGCAGTCAACACCTTTAGATGCTAGGTCTGTGCTCAGCATCTCTCTATAATGAACATAGAGATCAGCCAGGGCGTATAAACAGGACTTGAGCTCCGCTTTATCCATGCTTGGTAATATTCCTTTAAGCTCATTTGCCAATTCTGGCAATTTTTGTTCAATACGACGAACGCCGTTGGGTTCAAGCCCATGGGCTTTTTTCGCTAGAGGCGCTATCACGGTTTGGCGCAGAAACGAGACAAACTCAAATGCTTCAAATAGTTCCCCTCTCCCTATTCTGGCGGCACCGTAGTGCACCCAAACCCAGAATCTATCTTCATACCATTGCAGACTTTGCATTGGGTAATGCCCCTGTGAGCCTTGATAAATATCGCTTAACTGACTGTCTTCTTCCCACAGTACAATCGGATTGTCCACCCGTTGCACGACTTCAGGCAATGGAACGAGCTTCAAATCCACATGCAGTAGTTCATCGCCCTCTTGATACAAACAAATCAGTACTTTAGGCTCACCTACATGCTCACCGGTAAAACACCCTAGCAATTCACCATATGACGCCGCTAACGCTTCGCGCTGTTTGACTAGCGCTTCGTAGTGTTGAGGTTTCACCGCCAATACCAGATCCAGATCGCTGTATTTGTCCAAGTTATTAGTAGAAGCAGAGCCTGAAATCGATAAACCACAGAACTGTTCATTGTTTTGAGTGAGACGAATAATACGTTTAAGAAACGATAAATGGTGTGGTAATGCGCTGGTAATCTTGTTCAACATGGGAAGTGCCCCCTTGCAAATGATGTTGCGACGTTTTTCAAACTTTTCAATAACTTGGATTTTACTACACAGACTTGCTTTGCACGGCTTAGCTTAGCCCCACTGTATTCGGTTTTATTTTACACAGCAATACTTTAGCCTCTCACAATAAGATGCGTAAACCAATGATTAAATGGCGGGTAATAAATCCACCAATCAAATAGCGTCAAAACGTGAAGTCGTAGCAGTTTTATCTATTTTGCATGGCAACCTAGCGGCTTTTTTGCTATTGGTAGCGCATTGATTGTTAAAGCATAAGTAGGTTTTGGGTGAACAACACACATTCTTCCGTGTTGAATAAAGTAGCGTATTTAATATTGCACGGCTTTGACAAAAGCTATCGCTGGCATTCACGAATTACACGCGATGCCCAACAACGTTTTGAACAAGCCCTGTGGCAAGAAACGCAAAAGGCAGTAAAAGAACGCATTGCTATTTATGAGCGCACTTTGGCTGACGCAGTGGGCGAAATATATCAGCAGGTGTTTCCCCATCAAGAAAACAACCAATTTTGGTTTGACCTGAAAACACGGTATCAAAAAATACTCAGCGACCATCCTCAATATGAATTAGCCGAGACCTTTTACAACTCGGTGCTAGGCAGAATTTTCAAACATCAAAAAATCAATGATGAGATGATGTTTATTATGCCCACACGTTGCTATTTAGCGGGGTTGCAGCGCCATTTAGTGGTGCACAGTTTTGATACTTCAGGCACGGTGCGCAGAATGTTAGAAGACATTTTTAGTCAATACCATTTCGATATTGCTTTTCAGGACATGCAACGTGATTTACAGCATCTAGATGGAGCGTTGCGTGCGCGTTTAAATAGAGAACAATTGGCCAGCGTGCATACGGTGGAGATGTTAAAACCGGTATTTTATCGTAGTAAATCCGCTTACTTAATTGGGCGGATTTGCATGCCCGATGAAACCCTGCCCTTCGTGATCCCGCTGTCTATTGCTGAAGCGGAAACCTCAGGTGAAAAACACAAAATTGTGGTGGAAGCCTTGCTCACTGAGCGTCAGGATCTCAGTGTGGTGTTTAGTTTCGCCCGCGCCTATTTTATGGCTGACACCCAACACCCCGCAGAAGTAGTGGCCTTTCTCCATGAGCTACTCCCTCACAAAAAGAAGTTCGAGCTATACATAGCGCTTGGGTTATATAAACACGGAAAAACCGTATTTTATCGTAACTTTTTAGCGCATCTAGAGGAGTCGAATGACCAATTTTCCATAGCCCCAGGGATACGCGGGTTGGTTATGGCAGTATTTCACTTACCGTCTTACGGCGTGGTGTTTAAAATCATTAAAGATGAGTTTCCTGAAAGTAAAAAAATTACCCGTCAACATGTGAAAGACTGCTATAAACTTGTCAAAATGACCGACCGAGTGGGACGCATGGCAGACACTCATGAATACGTAAATTTTCGTCTACCCCGCCACAGAGTCGAACAAGCGTTAGTTGATGAATTACTCGATTGTTGCGCCAGTAGCATTGAGCTTACCGATGAAGAAGTGATCATTAAGCACTTGTACATAGAACGTAAAATGACACCACTAAACATCTTTTTAGAGCAACAACCCGACCCTGCATTGATAACCAGCGCCTTGAATGATTTGGGATTATGCATTAAACAAATCGCCGCAGCGCATATATTTGCTGGCGACATGTTACATAAAAACTTTGGAATTACCCGAGGCGGACGCGTCATATTTTACGATTATGACGAAATTTGCTACTTGACTGAGCGTGAATTTAGAACCTTACCCAAATCTGACGACCCCTACGCAATTGACACGCTTTCAGTGGGCCCGACAGATGTTTTTCCGGAGCAGTTTGAGCACTTTATAGTGGGTAAGAAGCACTTGAAGCAAGAACTTAAGGCTTTGCACGGAGAAATAATGACAGCCGAATATTGGCAACATATGCAGGCCCAATCGTTAAAAGGGGATGTACCGGATTTTATCCCCTATAACCAAGCGAAACGTTTCGTCAACTAAACAGGTTACACCTGACAACATGCTCTACCGCCATTATTTATTAACGGTAGGGCACCTTCTAGTTATTCTTCTCGGTGGTATTAGTTACCGTATAATCAGTATTAAGAACACGTACTTCACGCTGCGGGAACGGTATGGAGATGTTGTGTTCACGTAGCGTTTCAAAGATCGACAGCATTAAATCACCGCCGACGCGATTTTTACCGTCATCAATGCCTTCCATCCAAAATTCTACAAACACGTTTACACCTGAATCCCCGAAGCTATCAATTTCGCAATCTGGTCGCTCTTCAATGGGGTATTCATCACCGCTCAACACTTGCGGGTGCTCAGCAACTACCTCTTTTATTATTTCGACCATGGCTCGAATGTCGGTTTGATAAGCCACCGAGAAGTCCACGCGGTATCGCTGCTTGGGGTTCTTGTGAGACCAGTTAACAAATGTGCTAGAGATAAACTTTTCATTAGGCACCATGATGTCTTTGCCATCATAGGTTTCAAGGGTGGTATAGCGCATTTTGAAATGCCTTACGAAGCCCTTTTGTCCGTCTTCCATTTCAATGTAATCGCCAATGGTCACTGAGCGGTCAAGGAGTATGATAATGCCAGAGATGAAGTTTGATGCGATAGACTGTAAACCAAAGCCTAAACCGACGCCCACTGCGCCACCAAACACGGCTAGTGCGGTTAAGTTGATGCCCATCACATTCAGAAGTAGCAAGGCAATAACACACACCAAAGCGACTTCAAACAGCTTAGCGAATACTTCTCGGGTGCGGATATCCAAGGACTCTTGCTTACGTATAATGTCTTGGCCCACGTTATTCGAAGCGCGGCCTACCCAAAACAACAGCGTGCCAAAAATTAACACTCGCGCCAGTCCGTAGGCTGAGATTTCAATATTTCCGAGGTTAATGCTCAAGCCCTGCAGCACCTCAATAATCCCCGCTAGCCATCCCACCATATGCAGAAACAATAAGGGCAGCATCATCCACTTTAATAAGTTGGCGAGTATCGGGTGTGACACACACACGTTAATGACTGAATTAACAAACAACAGCACGGCGATGGTTAAGGCTAAATCTAAGATCCAGTTAGCCCCTATAATGCTGGCACTAAACTCGCTAACCACCTTTAGAAGAATAATCGCAATCAGCGGAAAGAGCATTTTGTCGATACGATAGGTAATTTTTCGTATGGGGTGGTCTTTTGAATCAGGCTGGTTATCGACGAATTTAGACGCCTTTCGTAATTTACTACCAAACCAATATGCTAATAAATAGATACCAGCAATTAAGCCAAGTTGTATGTAGGTATCGGCCATAAAGAGATGCTGATGGGCTACCTCTAGGTAATGTTGCGCCGTCTGCACTAATGACTGACCCGTCGTTTCTAGTACTGCAGTGTTTTTAGTTGCTACAGCGTCGGCGACGGGTAAAGTAGCGTCGGCGACGGACGAAGTAGCGATGATGAAGGTGTTGGTATCTGTCGTATCCACGTTAATTCTCTAACCAGTTATGGAATGGCTAACCAAATAAGAAACAATGACGCAATATAGCCAATTGTCCATAAAATGCTACGCAAAACATGCACATCGAACCAATAGGCACATAAGTAGCCGAAACGAGCTGCAATGAACACAATCGCACTGTATTGGGCCAAATGACCAGCAGATTGCGTTGCAACCACAGCCAGCGCACCCGGTACAAATAGAATCAGCGCTTCAAAGCAATTTGCGTGCGCTGCTGCCGCCCTCGCTCCAAATCCCTTGAGTTGCTTTTGCTGATCACGTGGATAGCGGTTGTCGTAGCCGTCTTGCTCTTTATTCATCGCTATCGCCAAAGGAGCTTTGGCAATAATTGGCATCAAAGCCGCGATGAGTAAACACAGAAGTATAATGGTCATAATGTATTGCTTATTATTAAATATCAGACCAAACGACCTTATCACGCAATTTACCGATTTCCCTAGCCATGTTTAAACCTGGAAACATTCCCATAAAAAGTGGATTTCGCTGTTTGGTGTGTCCGTTAGTGACCCAACATCACTTGTTTGTAGCAATCTTAATGCTTTGATTTTTATAGAATAACGCATATTCTGAAAGCGCATTTTCGTTATATAACGTTTCATCATTTTATGCGCAACTAAAGGTAATCTATGGATAATGTTTGGTTAGTCATTATTTTTACGTTAATCGCAGGTTTAGCAATGCCAGTTGGCGCTGTGGTAGCGCGTATCGAACATTTTCAATCCCAGTGGTTTGAAGAAGAATTTCGTCATTTAGTGATTGCCTTTGGCGGTGGCGCGCTGCTTTCTGCTGTGGCTTTGGTGCTCGTACCAGAAGGGATTGCTAACTTAAGCCTTACCACCAGCTTGGTGTTTTTTATTGCTGGCAGCTTGAGCTTTATGGCTATCGATATTTTACTGGTCAAGATTGATACCCCTGCTAGTCAGCTTGCGGCTATGTTGGCCGATTTCATACCTGAGTCGATTGCCCTAGGAGCAGCCTTCGCCACGGGTAAAAGCAATGCGGTTCTTCTTGCTGTGCTTATCGCCCTACAAAATTTGCCAGAGGGTTTCAATGCGTTTAGAGAAATGCGCGAAGGGGATAAATTCAGCGCCAATCGGCTTTTAGTCATTTTTAGCGCGCTAGCTTTATTTGGTCCCGCGGCGGGTTTAAGTGGTTATTTTTGGCTGGCTGACTACCCTGATTACGTGTCTGCGATTATGCTTTTTGCATCAGGCGGTATTTTATATTCGATTTTCCAAGATATTGCCCCACAAGCGAAACTCGATAAACATTGGTTTCCTCCTATGGGGGGGGTGTTCGGGTTCGCGCTTGGGCTGATTGGTTTTATGCTAACGTAAAACGCGTTAAATATTGGCAACATTATAGGGTGAGTAGTTATTCGCACTTCAAGTATTCAAAAACGTATTGACTTCGATCTACTAAGACGTTCTCTGATGGGCGTCATTGTTTACGCATTTATATTACCGGTCATTTTTTGGCCGTTACATTTTTTAGAAGCTCAAACCAAGCTGGCTTATGTGCTATCAGGTTGCATGTTTTTTATCAGTGCCCTAAGACTCATTCACTACTTCTTCTCACAACCCTTATACGAATTTTCTTCCCGTCTTTGGTTTGCGATTTTTGCCGTTTTATCGCTACTGCAAGCCGCCATACTTGGTTATGTATTTACGTTGGCAATTTTTGATGAGCGCTTCACTCCTATTATTCACATCTCTATGCTAGCCACCGCAGGTATTAGCGTCAGCGCGCTTTTTGCCCTTAGTCCAAGACTCAGGTTTGCGTTTGTGAATTTGTCGTTGTTGATGATGCCAGTGATGATAACCGGATTTTTAACCGACGGGTTTCTTCCTTTAGCGGGTATGATGCTGGTGTTTTTGCTGTACATTTCTGGGATTGGCATAAGGTCGAACAAGGAATACAAACGCTCTTTTGAGATTGAAATTGAGCTTCAAGCCCAACGAAGAGAGCTTGAGACCCTTAGTCAAACAGATGCCTTAACCAGTATTTATAATCGCGGGTATTTCAATCAGTATTTCGAAAATCTCTGGCACCACGCAACACGGCATAAAATAGAAATCGCTTTGCTGATCATCGATGCAGATCATTTTAAATCAGTCAACGATACCTACGGCCATTTAGGCGGAGACGCCTGCTTGATCCACCTCGCTCATGCAATCAATAAACCGATTAACCGTGCAACTGATATTGCGGTGCGCTACGGGGGGGAAGAGTTCGCTATTTTGCTGTCTGGTTGCAATCCACAGCAGAGCAAAAAAATGGCTGATGCCATTATGCAGTCGATTCAACAGCATAAATTTGTCTATCAAGATAGCGAAATACCTATCACGGTGAGTATTGGCATCGCGACGCTTGTTCCTAGTCCCCATCAAAAGTCGAATGAATTAATTGAACAGGCTGACTCTGCGTTATATCGCGCTAAAGCGACAGGTAGAAACAGAGCCGTATTATTCAGTCCTGACGATTAGGGTTACACTGTGGCATTTATAACAGCTGTGACCCCCTCGTGAACGACACCTTAAACTTAACGCCTATTCTTCAGGACATTTCCCTCCCCTCCCCTGCGCAGCAGATATTCCCGGATTGGGAGCATGCTGATGAAGTACAATTATGGGTAAAACGCGACGATCTAATTCACCCCATAGTATCAGGGAATAAATGGCGTAAATTACGTTACACACTTGAGCGAGCTGTTGGCACTGGGGTTCGGCACATCGTCAGCTTCGGCGGTGCGCATTCGAATCATCTACATGCACTGGGTTATGCTTGCAATAGCCTAAATATAAAGCTAACAGCGATAGTACGTGGTCACTTTCATAATAATCCGACACCTATGCTACAAGATTTAGTGGCATGGCAAGCTGACGTGCAATTTGCTGATCGTAAGACATATCAACTGCGCAATGACGAAACTTACTTGGCCTCATTAGCTCAGCAATATCCTAATGCTATGTTTATCCCAGAAGGCGGCTCTTCTGAGTTCGCTCTCGCTGGCGTGGCGGACATTGTTCGTGAGCTCACTCAACGTTATGACTACTTGTTAACGCCTGTTGGCAGCGGGGGGACATTAGCCGGGCTTATTCATGGTGCGATGAGTCAACCTGTGCCATTACACACCAAAATCATCGGAATCGCTGTGCTTAGAGGTGAGGGGTATCTCGAAGAGTTGGTGAGTAACTTACTGTCATCCCGGGCTATGTTGCCATCGCAAGCTAACACACGTGAACCTATCGCTGATTGGCACATTAACCACCAGTTTCATTTTAATGGCTACGCGAAGGCTACACCTGAACTGCATCAATTTTGTCAGTCGTTCAATGAGACACTGAGCATTCCTATTGAGCCTGTGTATAGCGGCAAGCTTTTTTGGGCGGTAAAAGAACTCATGGCTAAAAAGGCGTTTACACCCGGCAGCAAAATTTTGCTATTGCATACAGGTGGACTACAAGGCGCTAGAGGCTAATACTTGCGTACATCATCTGCTGGCGAATGGATACATTCTCACTTTCAGATGGTATATTCCCGCCCATAATCAGTCCAACCACACTATATGGCGAGTATGTTGTTTAACATTCGATTTTTATTGTTATTAAGTTTGCCTGTTCTTATAACCGGGTGCGCCTCTCAGCATTCCCCCGATGCATCACCCAGTGCACAGACCAAACTAGAGACAAAAGTAGAACGAGCTGAGGCCAGTGGTCACCTTACCCCCCCTATGCAGACCGTACTTAGAACCTCTTCGCAATCTGAGCTAATGATTGAACACTCTGATACACCTGACAAGGAGAGCTCCGCCCCAACGTTACACTTGAAGACACCGCGTTTTGCCCATGCTTCAGCAACAGACGGCAGATATATTTATGTGTTTGCAGGGTATGGTAAGCAAGGCTATTTAAGTGATGTTGAAATTATCAACCCTATCACCGGCGAAGTCGCTGTACTTGAAAATCGCGTGCTACCAAGGGGCTACTTTTCGGCAGTTTTCGATGGGCAGCATTCGATATATTTGCTTGGTGGCGTGAGTCATCAAGAAGACAAGGTACGCGTAGAGCAACGCATTGAAGTGTTCGACACCCGTACCCTTGAAACACGTACCTTAGGGGATATCCCTGAACCTTTGAGAGACAATAAAGCCGTTTATCTTGACGGTTACCTGTACGTACTCGGTGGTTCTTCTTACCAGGCAGAAAACGGTTATCAACTCACTCCAAGCGCGTCTGTTTGGCGCTATCACATCCAGCAGCAAGAATGGCAAAAGATGGCCAATATGCCAAGCGCAAAATCTACAGCCGTGGTAACCGATAACCAAGATATTTATGTTGTAGGGGGCGAACAAAACACAGATAGCCTAGCCAATGTCGAGCGATACACAGTGGCGAGCAATACATGGCAAAACATGACAGCCCTGCCGCATCCAGTCAGTGCCCACAGTGCAACGTGGCTAAACAACGCACTATGGGTATTTAGCAATGAAGATGAAACCAACAACAGCTACTTTTTAAAACGAGACACCTCACGCTGGCAAATAGCACCATTCAATTATCAAAGCGCCCTATATACTAGCATCACCTCGATGGGTCATAGCTTGTATATTATTGGCGGTAATGGCGGCAAGGGAAATTCATTTATGGGTGACATACAGGTATTAACACCATGAGCTGGTTAGAATGGATACAGGGTTTTGCTGGAGCGTCCATCATTGAATGGGTAGCCACCTTGGCCGGGTTTCTTTGCGTATTTCTGTTAATAAAGCGCAGTCGCTGGAGCTTTGTTTTTGGTTTTGTTCAAGTCAGTATTTATAGCTGGATATTTTTCGATGTAAAACTGTATTCCGATATGGGTTTACACATTATTTACATCGGCTTCCAGATTTATGGCTGGTATATGTGGAGCAACCATCAAGATCAGCAAGGGCATATATCCCCGGTCAAAGGCAGTGCGAAAGAATATGCTGGGTTTGGTGGATTAGCCTTAGCAAGCGCTGCAATATTAGGCTTAGCTATGTCTAGTTATACCGATGCCAGCTTCCCTTATGTTGACGCTTTTACCACCTGCGCGAGCTTAATTGCTCAGTGGTTGCTGACTCACCGCAAACTGTTTAACTGGGTGGTGTGGATCATTGTCGATATAGTTTCCATCTCACTATATTGGCAAAAAGGCTTGCATCCTACGTCCGCCTTGTATTTCTGCTTCTTGATAATGGCCTGTATTGGCCAATACACTTGGTTAAAAGAATTCCGTCGCCATAATAGTGAAAAGCATTCCACACATTTAGACAAAGCACTGAGTTAATTTGGGCTTCCCTGAAAACAGCAAAGTGATATGACGAGTACAGTATCTCCATGATCAAAAAAATTGTTTTTTTAGGGGCGCCTTCTACAGGTAAATCAACGCTCAGTGAAACTCTCGCTGAACAATTCAATTCAATTTCTGTAGCGGAATATGGCCGAGAGTATTGGATTGAACATCAGGTCGATAGGCGTCTTACGCCTGAGCAATTATTGCATATCGCCCAAGTGCAAAACCAATGGGAAGATGACGCCGAACAAAAAGCCAAAGGCTATTTATTCTGTGACACCAATGCGTTTACGACCTGGCACTTTGCCTGCCACTACCACACAACTGCTCTGCCTGAACTGACCAAACTCGCCGAAGACAGCTGGCAACGTTACGACTTGGTAGTACTTTGTGATAACGATATTCCCTATGATGATACGTGGGAGCGCTCTGGAGACGCCAACCGAAGTGAGTTCCAACAGTTTCTGAATCAATATTTAATCAACCACGCAATTCCATTCGTGAAAGTCAGTGGTGATATTGAATCTCGCGTTGCCCAAGTGCGTATCGCACTTGATGAGCTTACCGGTCAAATTAAGCAAAGCTTCAGTACACCCGCGACCTGTTAATATATTGTAAACGTTTGAAATTGCTCACTAATTTGGTGCTTATTGCACTAAAGTATACCACTGTTATGGCACCTTTCTATCGCGGATTTCCACTGAAAAATCTGTAACTGCATGAATTATAAGAACTTTAAAAGTTGGCCTATGTGTTGCAAAGGCTTAGGTGTATTAGATGTCCAGATCATCTAATACAGGGAACAATAATAACTATAATAAAAATAGCAGTACCGAGCGATGTAAAGCTCTTCAAACGAAAGCGTCTTATTCTTGTCCGGGTAAGGCGCTTTTTTGATCGTCCCATCGCGCTAAGCTGTCTAATTGCCCAGCAAATACTAGCCTAATTGGTGTGTGTGCCCGAAGTGTGAAATAGTCATTGGTGTAGAAGACTTCTTTGCCATCTTCCCACTGCGCTGACTGCGAAGCCGTTTATTCTCCCAAATACGCTCGTGGATCATATACGCCACCGTGTTAACCGCAGGCTCTACTAACGCAATAAGCCCACCTACGATAAAACTACCCGTAAGAAGATACGCTACGCTGAACGCAACGGTAAAGTGAGTAATAGCAAAGGTGATTGTTTTCATAAAAGTTCCCGTCAGTAATTCGTTCAGTTAGTCGGTGTAAACATAAAAAGTTGATAAACAAATATTATTCCCCGCCTAAAATTTAGGCTAATGAAACAAAGCAATCGCTTCAATCCATTAATACGATTAATTCTCATTTGTATTTTACTGTAACAGACTTAATATGCTTAGATAAAGACAAGTCATTTTTTTTAACGGCACTTTGTTTACATCCCATGATTAGGTGTTAGCATTCGCGTTTTATTGCATGTTGTTATTTATAAGGGTCTCCCTATGTCTCGTGTTCTGATTATCGGCGCTGGCGGCGTGGCTGCTGTCACTATTAAAAAATGTGCTCGTTTACCTGAGCTATTTGATGAAATTTATCTTGCTAGTCGTACGGTTTCTAAATGCGAAGCCCTACAACAAGAAGTGGGTATTGACCGCGTGAAAGGTGTATTTGCCGTTGACGCGGATCACGCAAGCGAAGTAGTAAAAGTGATTAATCAGGTCAAGCCTGACTTGGTTATCAACCTTGCCTTGCCATATCAAGATTTAGCCATCATGGACGCGTGTTTAGAAACCGGCGTTCATTACCTAGATACTGCAAACTATGAGCCAAAAGATGTGGCTAAATTTGAATACTCTTGGCAGTGGGCGTATCAAGAAAAATTCGAAAAAGCAGGCTTAACTGCGTTACTCGGTAGTGGCTTCGATCCGGGCGTAACTAACGTTTATACGGCGTATGCCGCTAAGCATTATTTTGATGAAATTCACTACTTAGATATCGTTGATTGTAACGGTGGCGATCACGGTCAAGCGTTTGCAACGAACTTCAATCCAGAAATCAATATTCGTGAAATCACTCAGCGCGGTCGTTTCTTCGAAAATGGGGAATGGAAAGAAACGGATCCCCTAAGCGTTCGTGAAGATTTAGACTATCAAAACATTGGTGTGCGCGCTTCATACTTGATGTTCCATGAAGAACTTGAGTCTATCGTTAAGCACTTCCCTACGCTGAAACGTGCCCGCTTCTGGATGACCTTTGGTGACGCGTACCTTACACACCTTAAAGTGCTTGAAGGCATCGGCATGACCAGTATCGAGCCAATTGACTTCCAAGGACAGCAAATTGTGCCCCTTGAGTTCTTAAAAGCAGTGTTACCGAACCCGGGCTCACTCGCTGACGGTTACACAGGCATGACGTGTATCGGTACTTACATTACCGGTATGAAGGATGGCAAAGAGAAAACTATCTTTATTTACAATAACTGTGATCACGCAGCGTGTTTCGCAGAAGTGGGGGCACAAGCTGTGTCATACACCACAGGCGTACCCGCCATGATCGGTGCATCCTTGATGCTAAGCGGTAAATGGAAGAAGCCTGGCGTGTGGAACATGGAGCAGTTTGACCCAGACCCGTTCATGGACATGCTAAACCAGCACGGCCTGCCTTGGCACGTAATGGAATGTGACGAAAGCCCATTTAGCAAGTAAGTCGTATTCAGCAAAGAAGTCATAGCACCAATCATCAGCATTTTAGGGCCATTTATTTGGCCCTTTACTTATTTAGCGGAGACCCCCGTGACTGATCCAATGTTAAACCCTGATATTCCTTCACCTTGCTATGTGTGTGAAGAAGCCAAACTCGAAGCCAATTTGCAGTTAATGCAACGAGTACAACAAGAAAGTGGCGTCGAGATTATTTTGGCGTTAAAAGGCTTTCCGATGTGGTCCACTTTTGATTTGGTAAAGCAGTATCTGCAAGGCTCAACCGCCAGTGCAGTATGGGAAGCTCGTTTAGGTAAAGAAGAAATAGGCAAGCAAGTGCATGCTTTTTCACCCGCTTTTAAACCTGCTGATATCGATCAGTTAGTGGATTTGGTCGACCATATTTCATTTAACAGTTTTGGCCAATGGAACCGCTTTAAAGCACAAATTTTACAGTCGAACGTGTCTCCCGGTATTCGCTTGAACGCGGAGCACAGAGAAGCCGATACAGAATTGTATGATCCAAGTGCGCCTGGCTCCCGTTTCGGTATTCTGGCTAAAGACTTGAAAGGCGCTGATTTAAGCGGTCTTGAAGGATTTCACATCCATAACCTTTGCGAGTGTGACTCGTTCGCCACCGAGCGCACTATACTCGCGGTGGAAGAAAAATTTGGCCAATACTTTGAGCAAATTAAATGGATTAATTTTGGTGGCGGTCATTTGATGACCAAAGACGGTTATGACGTGGAGCACCTTATTGCCACGCTAAAAGCCTTCAAAGCGCGTCACCCTCATCTGAACGTAATACTTGAGCCTGGCTCAGCGGTAGCGTGGCAAACAGGCCCCTTGGTGTGTGAAGTCATTGATATCGTTGAAAACCGCGACAAGATCGCGATCGTCGATATGTCAGCCACAGCGCACATGCCAGACGTACTTGAAATGCCCTATCGCCCAGATGTACGCGGTGCAGGTAAGGCAAATGAAAAAGCCTTTACCTATCGTTTTGGCGGTAACTCATGTTTAACCGGTGATGCGATTGATTTATATAGTTTTGATCACGAGCTACAAATTGGCGAACGGATTATTTTTGAAGACATGATCCACTACACCATGGTCAAAACGACGTTTTTCAATGGAGTAGAACACCCATCTATTGGTATTTTACGTAAAAACGGCGAATTTGAGCTGGTACGTAAATTTGAGTACGAAGACTTTAAGAATAAATTGTCTTAACACGATGACCGTCAAAGTCGCGCTACTATGATTAAACAAGGCGTAACCCGACTACTCGGGTTACGCCTTTTTTGATTGCCACCTCATCGCAATTAATGGCTCGCTTTATCGCCCCAGATTTCCTCTAGGCGTTGGTCACGGCCGCAATTCCAGCGATATAGTTTGTAGCGTACTGGACTCTTTTTGTAGAAGTCTTGATGGCCGATTTCATTACCTTTAATCGGGTAAAAACGCTTCGCGTCGAGAATAGGTGTTACCACTGTTTGCTCAGGAAATTGAGCCTCAACTGCTTGCTTGGTACTCTGGGCAATGGCGCGTTCCTGCTCATTGGCCACGAAAATAGCACTTAAATAACTATGGCCTTTATCACAAAATTGGCCGCGGTCATCAAAGGGGTCAATGTTCACCCAATAATGATCTAAAATTTGTTGATAACTCACAACCTCAGCGTCATAGGTAATTTTCACCGCTTCATAATGACCTTTGTGATTTCCGTTATACGTTGGGTTACGCACAGTTCCGCCAGTAAAACCAGAAACCACATCGCTCACCCCCTGTAATTTTTCGAAATCGGATTCCATACACCAAAAACAGCCACCAGCCAGTATGGTTTCATCCGCTGTTACATGAAAAGAGATAAACGATACGCTGAGGATCAACGCAGATAAAATAGATTTCATAACCACCCTTTAATGCTACAACAACACGCTCACGGGAATGTGACGCTCTTGATAAGTAGAACCGATAAACAGCCTACAACTTTCACTGTTGTGGCTTTATCGAAACCGCCCTACGAAGGGCGCCTTGCGTAGGCCGCTTTGCGAAGGCCGCATTCATCAATTAATCAATGCGCTGAGCCAGTATCTTCGTTCTTGGCCTTACGAATAAAAAACATCAACGGCAAGGCACAGGCATACATAGCGCCAATCCATAGAAATAGATCATTAAAGGCCAGTACTTGCGCTTGCACCATGACTCTATCCGCAATTTGCTTAATCGCTGCAACAGCAGGATCGCTCGATGCGCCAGCGACAGCTAACTGAGCTTTAGTAAGCTCTTCGAGCACCACAGCGCGGTTGGTGTCGATAGCAGGAATAAGCTGCGCCCAATGATAGTCCACGCGAATATCACGTATAGTATCCATAAAGGCTAGGCCCACTGCACCGCCTAAATTACGCAACACGTTGAATAGACCCGCTGCGTTACTGATCTCACTGTTTGGCAAGGTGCCCATGGCAATACGAGAGGCCGTTAATAAACACATCAATAAGCCCACCCCGCGCACCATTTGCGGCCACATAAACTGGTTAAAATCTGCTTGATCCGTAAGGTTCGCATTCATCACAGAGCCCGTGCCCACCATTACTAAGCCAACCGCTAACATATAACGCGCATCAACTTTGTCAGATAGCCGACCAATAATGGGGGCACTAAAGAACATTGATGCCCCTGTCACAAACATCAGCTGGCCAATTTGAAAACTATTAAACCCCCGCACCGTGCCTAAAAACAACGGCATTAGATACACCATGCCGTACAGAGCAATTCCGATAATAAAGCCTAATGAAGCACCTAATGCGAAGTTACGGTCGCCAAACACGCGCAAGTCAACGATGGGTAGCGTTACGCGAAAGGCCCGCCAGAAAAAACCTACCGCGCCCATTGCGCATACCGCACTGAGCATTAAGATCAGCGTGCTATCGAACCACTCATCCCCAGGGCCTTCTTCGAGTATGTATTCAAGCGGGCCTAAGAATAACGCCAAATAAAGAAGGCCTAAAAAATCGATTTTTTTGAACAATAAAAAATCTGGTTTATCGATACGTAAGTAAAACCACACACCCGCGCTGGCCAATATTCCCGGCGCCACATTCATTAAAAATAACCAATGCCAGCTTGCGTGCTGAGTGATGTAACCGCCTAAAGTAGGGCCAATTGAAGGAGCGGTTGTCGCTATCATGCCGATCACCGCTTGCACTGCTCCCATGACCCTAAGCGGGAATAACTTGAAGCTAATGGCATAGGCTATGGGGATCATCGCCCCGCCCACAAAGCCTTGAATGGCGCGCATAATAATTAATTGGTCAATAGTTTGCGCAAGGGCGCAGCCGACACTGGCGATAGTAAATGCCACACAGGAAATCACGAAGGTAAGATGCGTTGATAACCAACGGGTTAACATGCCTGACAGCGGGATCATAATTATTTCGGCGATGAGATAGGCCGTTTGCACCCAAGAAATTTCATCAGGTGTGGCAGACACCCCTGCTTGAATTTCATTCAAAGAGCTGGCGACAATCTGAATATCTAAAATCGCCATAAACATACCGAGCATCACAGCAACAAAGCCAATCTTCTGACGCAGCGATGGCATCTCGGTTACTTTTTCATCACTCATTTACGTGACTCGACTTGTCATATTTCGTACCGATTTGATGTACGCGGCAAGCGAGTATTTTTGGCAATACCGGTAAAAGATGATTCATGTGCTTGCCAGTTTAGTTAATGCCTATCGCGTTGCGTGGTCAGCACTTCTTCGTTGGGCAAATAGGCACTTTGTTGATTGAAACCTTGTGTATCAACATGCGGTACCACAGATAAACCAGGACGCAATAAATGCAAATACTCGCTTGGACCTGTGACGTGAATTCGAACAGGCACACGTTGTACGATTTTATTGAAATTTCCAGTGGCATTATCTTTAGGCAGTAAACTAAATTCAGAGCCGGTGGCTGGTGAAATAGACGCTACCACCCCGGTAAACTCCACATCATCTTGAGCATCTACTGTGAGCTTTACAGGCTGGCCGATTGTCATGTGGCCTATCTGCGTTTCTTTGTAATTGGCCACAACATACACTTGAGGAAGCGGTACCAAATACAAGAGTGTCATGGTCGGTTGAACCAAGCCCCCAGTGCGAGCTCCTAAATTACCGACTATGCCATCGCTTGGTGCCAGAATATCTGTTTTAGCCAGCTGGCTTTGCGCATAAGCAATCTGTGATTCAGCGGAACTGATGTTGGCTGCAGCACTTTGCTTTTGTGCATCGAGCACAGCAAACATCTGTTGTGCAGCAGCGTAAGCCGCTTCAGCTTGGGCTTGCTTAGCTTTGGCAACCGCCACGTCAGCTTCGGTATTTTGCAGCTGCTGCTTGGAGTCGAAAGACTGTTTATCTAAAACTTGGAAGCGAGCTAAATTGAGCTCGCCGCGCTTTACTTCTGCTTTGGCCGCATCAATATTGGCTTTTGCTTCATCTATTTTTTTATCTTGCAGACTAATTTGCTGCTGAGCATTAACAAGGGCGGCTTCGGCAACGCTAAGCTCAGCGTTAGCCTGTGCTAATTTTGCTTGGTAATCACTGGCGTTAATTTTGACCAGAAGTTGCCCTTGGCGCACATGTTGATTTTCTTGCACGGCTAAGGTTTCGATACGCCCGGATATTTCAGCTCGAATGGAGATATTGTCTGATTTGATATACGCGTTATCGGTTTCTTCAATAAATCGCCCATGTTCGTACCACTCGTAGCCTTTAGTTGCTATCCACCCCACGACCAACACTAAAACGACGAGGAAAAAACCTTTTCTTAACCACATTGGGAGTCCAAATTTGTGTGCGTTACATTAAGTGTAATGTATATTACACTACACTTCTAATCGTTCAATTGATAACAGGCAAATAACATAAATTTTTGTTATGGTTATTTCGTCTCATTAATGCAGTTAAGCCATGCCCCCAAAGACACCACTAGCTAGCAACACCACTGAGTATGCACCACGAGAACGTGGCCTTATTCGCCGTGATAAAATTATTCAAGCCGCGACGCGTGTTTTCGTTCAATCTGGTTTTGAATCAGCGAATCTGCAAGATATCGTTGCTTTAGCTGGCGGCTCACTAGCCACCCTTTACCGATTATTTGGCAACAAAGAGGGGTTATTTTATGCCGTTATCGAGCGTAAGAGTGACCAGCTACTGGGCGAAATTGACTATGGTGATTTACAGCACAAAACTCCAAAAGATGCATTGCAGGTGATAGGCATGCGTTTTTTCAGTATGGTGATTTCGCCGGAGGTGGGCGCGATACACCGCTTGCTGATAGGCGAAGCGGTGCGCACTCCCAAACTGCGTGAAATATTCTTAACACTTGCTACCGAGCGCGCAATACGTAACTTAGCGGATTACCTGCAAACCCAAGTTGATAAACAAACATTGGATATTCCAGATTGCTTTATTGCCGCCAGTCACTTTATGGGCGCATTAAAAGGCAACTATCACATTCGATGCATGTTAGGGGAAGTGGTCAACTTACCCCTTGAAGAGCAAGAAAAATTTGTAACCGCAGCAGTTGATATGTTCCTCGGTGGTTATGCTCGTCGCTAAAGAGTGCGTTAAACGTCAAGGGCAATTTCAGGCGTTGAAAGTCGTTCTAATAACCGCTCAGATAAGCCATCGTTAATATTGCGTGCTTTTTGCGCGACTATAACGTGGTTAATACGCAGTTTCGAAAGCCAATTCATGCAAGCTCGATTCAGTAAATCTTGCATACCCCTTTGTAAACCTCACCCCGTAGCGCCCCCGTAGATTTGTTTTTCACTCAATACATTGCTCTATAACCCGCGCTGCGCGTGCCGTAAATATTTTATGAGAACTCGGCAGAGCATTTGCATCGTTGATAGCAAATCCGTTAGCGGCTTGAAGATCGCATTTAGGCTACTTGAGACCGTTAAGTTACCACCACATCTTAGTAATAAAATCAGTGCAGGAGACATTATATGAGTATTGTTAAATCTGGCAGCGCAACCTATAAGCCATTAGGTAAGAAAGGCAAAGGCAGTATTTCTACAGAAACTGGCGCATTATCAAATCACCCATATGGCTTCAATACACGTTTTGAAGACGGCAAAGGCAGTAACCCGGAAGAACTCATCGGTGCTGCGCATGCAAGCTGCTTCACCATGGCTCTTTCGCTGGCCCTAGCAGATGCAGGTTACGAAGACGGTGAATTAAAAACCACAGCGAAAATCAGTTTAGATAAGACAGATAATGGCTACAAAATTAGCCAGTCAGCATTGAGCTTAAGCGCAACAGTAGCAGGGATATCCGAAGACGAGTTCTCAGAAATAGCACAAGAAGCAAAAGCCAACTGCCCCGTATCAAAACTGCTAGATACCAAGATAACCTTAGCAATCGATCTATCCACCTAGCCGTTTTATATAACGCCAGTGGTAAATAAAGCCTTAACGGCATGAGCCCCTAATACCGATGGCTCATCAAGTGTAAGGCCGCGGGGGGATAACAACCCTGCGGCTTTTGTTTCTCCCACCCTCCTCTATTAACCCTATTCGATTAACCGTATTTGATAAAGAATGGGTTTAACGAAACTGGGTAATCAGAAGAGCTAAGATCTGAGTTGAAAATCAGCAACTTCGCATCGCCATTTTTACACGGCATCGCAGCACAATTGAAAACGCTTAGTGCCCTCTTTGATTGACCAATTAATCATGTCTTCCTACTGCGTTGCAGCTGCCAGCGCTTTAAGATCTTGAGTTAAGCCGGTTTTGGGTCTTTCGATGACCCGCCCTAACTCTTTTCCATTGTTCAGTAGAATAAACGTGGGTGTGTATTTAAGCCCGTACTGCTCTGCCAAGCCTTCAGGGTCTGATTTTCTCCGGTCAACGGCGACCAACGTAAGCTTAGGCACCTCCAACCCGCTTAGGTCAAAGGTCTTTAACAAACGCGGCACTTCACGTTGACTGTCGTGACACCAGGTACCAAATAAAACCACAAGGGTATCTTTTTGCAGTTCTGCTACCGCAGCCAGTTCCTCTTTGCTTGGTTGATACGCTTTATATTCGGTTTGAAAGGCCGGGTATTGGGCCAACAATTGCTCTGCGCTGATTTCCCCCACTAAGTCAGGCTCACTGCCCACTGAATGACTACAGCCGGTTAACACAAAACCCAATAATATAAATAACGTCACTTTTTTAATACGATTCAAACTGGCTGGCTCCTTCGGTTAACGCACTGGTATTCAATATCACATGTCATCAAATTTCAAGTTAACACATTACTGAGATTATGATTTGGTGTAATATTACTACCGAAGCGTCTTGAGTAGTTAAATCAAAATAAAAACAGTAACTTGCTACCCTTTTTTTCGACTAAACTGATAACAGCTATGCGGCACATTTAATACATAGGACAAGGATTATGGCGACACCAAGCGATAGCGCTCTTACTCAATCGGTAAATGCGTTGGTGGCAAAAATTAATGATGCAACCCAAGCA
The DNA here is from genome assembly GCF_000014225.1 of Paraglaciecola sp. T6c. Classification (NCBI taxonomy): domain Bacteria; kingdom Pseudomonadati; phylum Pseudomonadota; class Gammaproteobacteria; order Alteromonadales; family Alteromonadaceae; genus Paraglaciecola; species Paraglaciecola sp. T6c. The sequence continues at coordinate 845,385 of NC_008228.1, read as the reverse complement.
AAAGAATCTTTGTTCGAACAGGCTGAAATCTATTTCCAATCGGCCCAGAGTCAAGCGCGAACGATCATGCAGCTCACTCAAGATATCGAAGAGAAGCAAAGAACAATTGACTCAGCTCAAAACGAAATACAGAAGAATCAATTTCGTGAGCTTCATATTCAAGCCCAAAAAGCACTCAAGGACGAAAGAAGCAAACAGTCCCGTTTAAGATATGCACGTCTTCAGACTCTCAATCAAATATGTACTGAAATAATTCAACTATGTGAAGGCACGAGTTGGCAAGAAACTCAGCAAAAAAGTGCCAAAGTCCTAGCTACCTTACTCCTGATATGCCCGCCAGAAGGTAACGCTGTGGCGCAAACGCATCAGCGTTGCAAACCTTTTTATAAGGCCGTGCTGAGCTTACGCTTATTGGATCAAATGCTTAAGAATGAACAGGTTGAAAACGCGTATGTTGTTAGTCGCTTCAATGAATCATCGCGATTCTCCACACCAGCAAAAGCACCTCAAAATTTAAATTTGTTCCAAAAAGATGTCGCCATTCCGTTAATTAGCGCGTCCATATTGCAAGACATTGGTATGCAGCATCCTGAAATTCAGCGTTTATTAAAAGGCTCAGACGGTTCGCAAGACCCGTATCGCGTATTAGAAAAAGAAGTACGTGTGCCTCTTTTAATCATGAACCATGAACAAACCATTGATTATGCGAATAATGGATTAGGCGAGGGACAATTTAGCGAAGAAAATGATGACTCTGTAGAGTTCAAAGAACGTCAAGAGCGGTTTGAGAAAAGTGAAGCTAATCGAGCTCGATTACTACTAAGCATGCTAAATGGAGCGATTAAACCTAAAGAAGCCCTCGGCAGCGCGCTCAAAGCCGCGCAGATTTATACGTCCATTGTACTCTCCACCAAGCCCAACTTTAATTTTGCTGACTTACCTAAAGCCACTAAGGTCGTTTTACATTCCGCTCAAAAAGGCGCATTGACCTTAACGGGTGCGCAAAGCTTGCAACAGGTTGTGGGTCATTTCCCCATGGGGTTTGGCGTCGTTTTTTGTCACGAGAAGATAGATGATACGGCTGAGAAACACTATGCTTACGCTTTGGTCAATATGCTTAACCCGCCAAGAGCGAATGACCCTCATTGCCGTATAATTAATTCATTAAACGCTGAGTACCCAGCTGGCAAACAAACTGTTATTCCCCAGCAGCAAAATTTGTATTTTGAGGACGCTTATAACCAATTCAACGCGTTACCGGAAGAACACCTGAATGGCCTTGCTCAAAATATTGCTGAAAAACTCGATCAACCTAAATGTAAAGACACACTTCCTAATCATTGGTCTGCGTACGCTTATTTTCACTTTAAAAAGCAGCAGAACTTTTGGCTACAACATAAGAAATAGTGTTTACTTTATTGATATAACTAAAAAGATGAGTTTATAGCACTCAATTCTACCCTGTTGCTCTTGATTGCTTACTGAATGTCCCCATTTCGGCACCTGCTTTACAGGATGCTAAGTCAATTAGCCTTTAGGCAAAAGTATTGAGATTTTATTAGTCTTTATCCTGTCCTTATTCGTACAAGCTAAGTGAAAACATTGGATTTAGGCGTTTCACCGATAAATTGCATCGAAATACGTATTTTGCGTGGAATCTAACAATAACCAATCTCAATTCAACCATACTATGAAAACCGAAACCACTATACATCAGGCGTGTGTTGCTCACGCTAAACGAGGATTTAACTTAATGCGCTTACTCAAGCCCTTTCTACTGACCACTATTCTTTTGACTATAGTGACCGCGTGCTCAAAGCAATCTGAGCAAAAACCATCCGCAGCGCAAGCTCTGCCGGTTGAAACGAGTGCACCGATTAAAGCAGTCATCACACAGTGGGATGAATACACGGGTCGCTTCGAAGCGACTCAGCAAGTGGATATTCGCGCACGGGTTAGCGGCTATTTGGACAAAGTAAACTTTAAAGATGGTCAAATGGTCAAGAAAGGGGACGTGCTTTTCGTTATCGACCAACGCCCATTTAAAATCGCCTTACAAAGCGCAGAATCGCAGTTTGCGTTAGCAAAAAAAGAATTGGCTAGAGGCAAAGACTTGCGTAAGAAGAACTCGTTGTCCCAGGAAGAAGTAGACCGTCGTCAAAACGAATACGATATCGCGCTAGCCAATGTTGAAACGGCTAAGCTCGATTTGGAGTTCACAGAAGTTAAATCCCCGATTGATGGTGTGGTCTCACGTGATTTAATTAACGAAGGCAACCTCGTTAATGGCAGCGCAACGAGTGCATCTTTACTGACAAATGTTGTATCTATAGACCCTATCCATTTTTATTTCGATGCGGGCGAGCGTGACCTGCTAAAATACATTCGCCTTAGCCAATCCAACAAACGTGAAAGCTCACGTAGTGCGTCCAACCCTGTCAAAGTCCGCTTACAAGATGAAGAAGACTTTGTTCACTCGGGTGTTATGGACTTTGTCGATAACCAAATCGACCAAAACACCGGCACTATCGTTGGCCGCGCTATATTAGATAACCCGGGTGGATTTATCGTGCCGGGCTTGTTTGGTCGTATTCGTTTATTGTCTGAATTGAACGTAGAAAAAATCCTGATCCCTGATGCTGTTATCGGTACAGACCAATCCCGTAAATTCGTTTTTGTGGTGAACGGTGAAGGCAAAGTCGATCGTAAATTCGTTACTTTGGGTAAATTACACACTAAGGAATTACGCGTCATTGAATCTGGTTTAACCCAAGATGACCATATTATTTTGAATAACTTGATGCGCGCCCGTCCCGGTACGCCAGTTCAGGCAGAAAATGTTGACCTTTCTAGCCAATACTCGCTGTAAAGGACGCATAAAATGAACATATCTCATTTCTTCATTGACCGACCGAAGTTTGCTTCGGTCTTGGCAATTATTGTTTTAATCATAGGCAGTCTTGCGTACTTCAGTTTGCCTGTTGAGCAGTACCCACAAATAGCCCCGCCAACTGTTCAGGTGGTGGCGTCCTACCCAGGCGCAAGCGCTGAAATAGCGGCTAAAACCGTCGCAACGCCATTGGAGCAAGAAATAAACGGCGTGGAAAATATGCTGTATATGTCGTCTCAGTCAACGGCTGATGGGCGAGTCACCATCACGGTTACTTTCAAACTGGGAACGGATTTAGATAACGCACAAGTGCAGGTTCAAAACCGCGTGGCCATCGCTGAACCTAGGTTACCTGAAACGGTTAGCCGTTTAGGTATTACCACCAAAAAGAACTCACCGGATTTAATGTTAGTGGTCAACATGTACTCACCCAATGGTACATACGACCAAACCTACATTGCTAACTATGCTGCGCTACAAATTCGTGACCAGCTATCTCGTATCGATGGAGTCGGCGATATCTTAACCTTTGGCGCCAGCCAATACTCTATGCGCGTTTGGCTTGACCCAGACATCATTGCATCTCTTGATATGACGGCCGCAGAAGTGGTAACTGCATTACGAGGACAAAATATTCAGGTTGCAAGCGGCACCTTAAATCAGTCGCCTGTGGATGCAGGACAAACTGCATTTGAGCTAAACGTTCAAACCCAAGGGCAACTGATTGAGCCTGAAGAATTTGAAAATGTCATTATTAAAAACCAAGACGGAAAGATCGTGCGCTTGCGCGATGTGGGCCGTGTGGAGCTTGGTGCAGAAAGTTATACCACCCGCGGTTATTTAGGAGACAAAAAAGCCGTCGCGATGCCGGTATTCCAACGTCCAGGCTCGAATGCCATTGAGACGGCGGACGCTATTAAGGCTGCCATGGTTGAGGTCGGGAAAAATTTCCCACCAGATTTAACTTATGAAATAGCCTACAACCCGACTAACTTCATCAGCGAGTCAATTACCGCCGTTGAACACACCATATACGAAGCAATAGCCCTAGTTGTTTTAGTCATTATGGTGTTCCTACAGAATTGGCGTGCAGCGCTCATTCCAATCATCGCTATTCCTATATCATTAGTCGGTACGTTCGCAGTGCTAAGTGCATTTGGCTTCTCTTTAAATAACTTGACCTTATTTGGTCTGGTGTTAGCCATCGGAATTGTTGTTGATGATGCCATCGTAGTGGTTGAGAACATGGAACGTTTAATGGCCGATGGTATGCGTCCTTTAAAAGCTGCTCGTCAGACCATGACAGAAGTCGGCGGAGCGGTACTGGCGATTGGGCTAGTACTGGTCGCGGTATTCTTGCCCACAGCCTTTGTGGACGGTATTTCAGGACAATTTTATAGTCAGTTCGGTATCACCATCGCCGTAGCCACTATCATCTCGGTGTCTGTGTCGTTGATCCTCAGTCCTGCTATCTCTGCAGTGCTGTTTAAGCCTCATAAAGACGAATCAGAAAAAAGCGGTGTATTTCATTACCTGTCGGGCAAATTTAACCGTGGTATGGACAGAACCTCGGATAAATACGCACGCATGGTCGCCAAGCTTGTCCGCCATGGTTCAATTATGTCGTTTGTATATGTGTTGCTTATGGGCTTTACGGTTTACATGTTTAGCATCGTGCCCAAAGGCTTTATTCCTGCTCAAGACCAAGGTTATTTGATTGTTGGCGTCCAGTTACCCTCTGGTGCTTCGCTTTCTCGCACGGATGCCGTTGTGCAAGAAGCGGTAGATAAATTACTTAGCATTGAAGGCGTTGAGAATGCCGTTGCTTTTGCTGGGTTCTCCGGTGCGACGTTTACCAATGCCACCAACTCAGCGGCAATTTTTGCCATCATGAAATCCTTTGATGAGCGCGCTGAAATTGGCGCTACATTTAACAGCGTCCTTGGCAACGCAAGGGCACAAATGAGCTCTATCGACTCAGCCAATGTCGTCGTTATTCCGCCACCACCAGTGCGCGGTATTGGTAATGGCGGTGGCTTTAAAATGATGCTTGAGGACAGAAGTGGCCGAGGCCTGCCAGCACTCGAACAAGCGATGTGGCAGCTCGCTGGTGCAGCAAATCAAGAACCTGCTACCACTGCGGTGTTCAGCTTCTTTGAAACCAGCACACCGCAACTGTACGCAGATATTGATCGTGAACGAGTTGAACGATTGGGTGTATCCGTATCAGACGTATTTAGCGCCCTAGAAATCTATTTAGGCAGTGCCTTCGTCAATGATTTTAGCTACCTAGGCAGAACGTTCCGGGTAACGGCTCAAGCTGACGCGCCTTACAGAATGGAAGCCGATGACATAGGGCGAATTCGTGTGCGTAATTCGTCAGGTGAAATGGTTCCCCTGAGCTCAGTGGCAACGTTTGAATATCGCTCAGGCCCTTCACGAGTGCCAAGATATAATTTATACCCAGCGGCAGATTTAATCGGCAGTACTGCGCCAGGCTTTAGTTCAGGGGAAGCGATCGCCACTATGGAGCGACTCGCGGCAGAGATTTTGCCCGACGGAATAACCTACGAATGGACTGAATTGGCCTATCAAGAACAACAGTCAGGCAGTACCGGTATATTGGCTTTTGGCTTCGCGGTGGTCTTCGTGTTCTTGCTACTGGTTGCGCTTTATGAGAGCTGGACGCTACCTTTATCTGTTATTCTCATCGTACCCATGTGTTTACTTAGCGCCATCATCGGTGTGCACCTTATGGGGCTAGATAACAATATCTTGACGCAAGTTGGCTTAATCGTGCTCGTTGGTCTTGCCAGTAAGAATGCCATTCTTATCGTAGAATTTGCCCGTCACCGTGAGCATGAAGGAGCTGGCTTATATGAGGCCGCTAGCGATGCCGCCAAACTACGATTACGTCCTATTTTAATGACCTCGTTCGCTTTTATTCTTGGCGTTTTACCCCTAGCAGCAGCCACTGGAGCAGGAGCAGAGATGCGTCAAGCATTAGGCGTGGCGGTATTCAGTGGCATGTTAGGTGTGACATTCTTTGGCTTGATATTCACACCCGTGTTTTACGTTTTAATGCGTAAACTATCAATGCTAGTGAAAGGTCAGAAATTGGATGAAATGGGCCGAGTGCCGGTGATTGAAAGAGAGTAATTAGCGCTAGATAGCATCAGCCCGCCAGAATACTTAAACTTGTTCTGGCGGGCTTTTTTTATGTCCCGCGGATAGGCTTGTTATTCCCCTAAAGGTTGATTCCAAGGCCCAGTGCGATTTCGTCGACTTAAGGCTACCATCACCAATTTAAGGTGCTTCCTTCCACCACAGGGTTTGAATAGGCGCTTGGTCAAGCGTAAAGACTTGGCCAAATTCAGGGGTACTCAACGCGACTTTATTCAACGCAGCAGCTTGCTTAACCCTGTTTAGCGGCTCATACCAAGGATGAAACGCCAAATCAAAAGTGCCGTTATGGATAGGCACCATTACCTTACCAGCTAAGTCCATATGTGCCTGTACAGACTCTTCCGGTGTCATATGAATATCCGCCCAATCCTTGTCATATGCGCCGGTTTCAATCATGGTTACATCGAACGGTCCGTATTTATCACCTATGTCTTTAAAGCCCGAAAAATAGCCTGAGTCCCCACTGAAGTAAAAGCTTCTTCCATCGCATTTAACCACCCAAGAACCCCACAGTGTTTTATTTCCATCACCAATCCCGCGACCGGAAAAATGTTGTGTAGGGGTAAATGCGATTAAGGCATGCTCTGTCTGCCACTCTTGCCACCAATCAAACTGTTTTATTTTGTCATTGCTTACGCCCCACTTTTGCAAGTCTCCTTGAACGCCTAACGGCACCAAAAACAAGGTCGTTTTGGTATTGAGTAACTTGATCGCAGCCTGGTCTAAATGATCATAATGATTATGTGATATGAATACTTTATCGATTGGTGGTAATTCCTCGATACTGATGGGCGTCGGCTCAAAGCGCTTTGGCCCGATAAATGAAAAAGGCGATGCTCGTTCAGAAAATACTGGGTCAATAAGCCAATACTGTCCAAACACTTTCAACAAAATAGACGAGTGGCCCAACTTAACTAAGTAAACATTATCATCACTTAGTGCATCTAATTGCTGACGCGTAACAGCTTGTACCGGCACATGTTCATTGGGCACTGCATCGACCTTTTTCTCGGTAAAGTAGCGAGCAAAGATCCCTAGTGTTTTACCCAAGCTTGGCGGCTCACTGTGCACAGCATTTTTAAATTTTCCACCATCGTAATGAGGGCTACTTGGCTCTTCATCACCAATCGTGGCAACTAATTCTTTGTTCAACGCGCATGCTCCTATGAAGCTACATATCAGTATCGAGATTGTGCTGAAAATAAAGGTTTTCATTCACCTTCCAAAAAGTAAACTGCGAAGTGTAATTTATCATAAGAAGCAAAAAAGTAAACTATCAAGTCTACTTTAGTTACGATACCATGCCCTTGAATCGGATTTTAAACCTTTAGCAAAGAAACATAAAAAGAGGAGTTCGGGTGAAATTATCGGACAAGAAACGTTTAAACATTTTAGATGCAGCTGAACAATTGTTCTTTGAAAATGGTGTAGAACACACCACTATGGACCAAATCGCCAAAGCTGCTCAGGCTTCTAAGCGTACCGTATACAACCACTTTGTGACCAAAGATGCGCTATTTGAGGCGATTATTAGCCGAATGGTTGAGCACCTTAATCAAGATGAGGAGTTGAGCTTTAGCAACAAAGTAGCGATTGATATTCAACTGACCAAAATCGCACAACAAGAAGTGTCACTGCTTAACTCCGAACACTTTTTACGTATAGCCAAAATAGCCTTTATGCAAATGTTACAACAGCCGACGTTAGCCGAGCATATCGCCAGTAATCAATTTGGTTGTATGCGTTACCTTGAGTCTTTCTTGCGCCAAGGGGTAGCTAACAATAAACTGCAAATAGAAAATATAGAATTTGCGGCTAAACAATTCGTTTATCAGCTAAAGTCATTTGTGTTTTATCCGGTTTTGTTTGGCTTTGAAACCCCTAATTCCCTGCCGCTAAAAAAGATTATTGAACAAACTGTTGCGACGTTTTTATCTCGCTATCAGGTAAAGTAAGAGCAGGTATGTTATCCAGTGGTAGCGTCACACGAAAAATGGACCCCTCACCATTATCAGGAACCGCATAAACCAGTTTAGCGCCAATTAAATCTGCACTTTTTTTAACCATGTATAGACCAAGCCCTGTACCCACTGAAGCCGCAGGATGGAAGCGTTCAAACATTTGAAATAGTTTTTTTCGATACACCTCATCAATACCCAAACCGTTATCTTGTACCTCCAACACGAACTCTTGGTTCAGCTTGTAGGTTAAGACGCGAATAAAAGAATTGGCCTTACCCGTGTCTTGGTACTTAATCGCATTGGAAATGAAGTTGTCAATTATTTGGGTAAATTTATAGGGCTGAGTGTTGATTGTTCCTATGTACTCAAAACGTGTCTCAATGTCTAAGCGTTCGAAGTTTTCCATATTACTCAGAGCGGCCAGTGTTTCACACACGATCACTGACACATCAATAGGTTGGGAGCTCTCCTCTTGCAGCTTAACTTTGCTCACATCCAAAACACCGCTGACCAAATCACTTAATTTAGAGAGCCCGTCGTGAGAGGTTTGAACTGTCTTCAAGGCACTCTGTAAATCACCGTTACTAATCTGTTGTGTGATCATCTTCATAAGATAGCCCATAGAGCTCAATGGCGACCGTAAATCATGAGTAAGTCGATAGGCAAACTCCTCCATTTCTTGCTTGTCTTGCAACAAATCTACAGAGGCTTTTTTCTGCAACGTAATGTCTTGAATTTGTGAAATGAAGTACAGAGGGTGTTGTGCTTTGTCTCTTACTAAAGACACCGTCAACTTAGCCCAAATCAATCGACCACTTTTATGGAAGTAACGTTTTTCCATGTTGTACGTTTGTATGTCACCGGCAAGTATTTGCTTAAGAAAAGTAAGGTCAGTTTGTAGATCCTCAGGATGAGTAATAGATTGGAAATCTATTTTAAGCAGTTCTTTCTCGCTGTAACCAAGGATATCGCATATGGCTTTGTTGACTTTTAGCCAGGTACCGTCTGGTGATATTAACGCCATACCTATGGCTGAATGCTCCATTGCAAGACGAAACATATCCTTATGCTCCAAATTAACTAATGGAGCGGCCAATCTTCTTCCTTTGAACATATCGATTATTTTTTTTACCATAAAAACCTACAATAAATGACGTCTATGCAGTGGGCTCTTAATAAGAAAAGTAAACTTTTGTATCGCGATTAGCTAGCGCAATGCGCTACGATGCGGAAAACCTAGACTAAAGTCTACAACCTGACAGCACTTTGAATATAAGAGACAGAAATAGCGAAATAAAAAGTTATATTATTCAACGCAGGCTATTAAAAAATGAAAGTAGACACCGCCTGATGATCAGGCGGAGTAATATTGAAATTAGGTGGAGTTGGTCGATAAGCCAACCTCAGCAAAATTAATGTACTAGTAAAAACAGTATGTTATAAAACCAACCAATATATATTGTCACAGTTTTTGGCACAACCATTTCAAGACTTTAAATATACTATTTAAGGTGACACAACTGATTGAAATATTCATATTTCTAAATATTTAACTTACCCCCCATGACTCCTATTCTGAAAATGATCCTTTATATTTTAAAATCTCTGCGTACTCACTCTCATCCATCGCCATACAACTTAAATGAGCTTGCCTTAATTTCCACATTGAAATGGTATCTAATTCAAACATCTCGATTGTTCTTTCACCTTTACCACAATCTTTCTCTGTGGGCTTGACGACGTAAGGAACATCATTACTTGGGAAAAATGAAATAAATTCGGATGGTGTATCTAAATATGGGTGAATGATTTTGAATGTACAGTCGCTGTAGTTTTTATCATAACTATCTATCACTGTGGTTCGTTTCTTTAATCTTCTATTACAAAATTCACAGGAAGCAAACAAGTTCTCAGGTGTGAACATGAACTCTTTAAATCCACGGGTTGCTTCTTTGTGTACAAAATGCTCTCGGTCAACTGATTTTCGATCAAAACCTAACCCGCAATAAACACATCTATTTTCTTGAATATCTACAAGCTTTTCTAACAACTCTTTCTTATATTTCTTCATTGCATTGGTCTGTAAATTCCATTGGCTAGGATCGTGAGGTATCAAACTTCCTATATAATGAACAGATTCTTTAGAAAGATTAGGTAAGACTGTTATATTAAGATACCAGTCATCCACGCTCATCAATAAAATCCTCCATAGCACCAATGAACTTTTTCAATGGATCTTTTTCATCTAAAACCAGTGACTCAAATTTACTCATTAGCTTTTTTAATTCTACAAAGTCTATATCATCACTTGACATTAATTGATGTGCTTTTTGTAAATCACTATCTAAATAGACACTGTTAATTATCCTCACATTGAAAACTCTGTATAAAACACTTTCAGGACTCCACCCTAAAGTTGAACTTTCGATAGGAGTAGCTCTAATGCCCTTTTCATCTTTTTCTAAAACTATCAATGAACTATCTTCAGGCTTTAAATCAGTAACTAAAAAATGAGAATGTGTAGCTATGACTACATGACACCCTTTCAAATCGGTTAAAAGCAAATCTATTAATGAAATATATTTTAGTTGCCAGTTGGGATGTAGGCTTATTTCAGGCTCGTCAATTACAACTAAAGAGTCATCGACAACATACCTTACAAAAGATGAAAGACTGTGTAACAGTTGACTTTCTCCTGAACTTGCATCCATAAAAGTGAAGTCTTGTTTATCACCCTCTTTTGCTAATCTTAAAGATACATCACTAATCAAACCGACTCGCCTTAAGAGATCAATATTTTGATATGCTTTGAGAAACCCGTAGTTATCATCCAATAGGTTTACCTCAAAATATGCTTCTTTATCAGATACCCGTAGAATGATATCTTTAAAATAACTTAGAATATTTCTGGCTGCTTTTAAATCAAATTCACGAATCAAGTCCACCTGCATTCTTCTGGAATTCAGTGAATAGTGTTCAATAAATTCTAGCAAATCTTCTGCTTTGCAGTTAAACAAATCAAGCTTTGTTGTTTTTTTAAGACTGAACCTAATACGTATAATATTTTCAAACGAAAGAAAACTAAAAATTTTTGAAAGAGGCTTTATCTTGTTATTAGAAACACAATCAAGTAGGTTTTCGATTGTCTTTCTCATTAAGGAGCTAGTCCAAGATGCATTGCTTGTTTCTCTTATGCCACAATATTGATAGTTCTTATCAAAAAATTTGTCACTATCAGAGAAAGGTAACTTATCATTATTAGAAGCGGAGATAGCAATAACTTTATTACTTATTATGGCTGTTTTTTCTTGTGCTTTATTTGAGTTTAGTAAAATTTTTTTATTGCTCTCATTCAAATAAGCTAGCTCGTAATTAAATTTTTTGGTCCTGCTAGAACTCTCGGATGGGTGATGAGATCTAACGGCTGATATCAGCTCATTTAATAAGCGAGTTTTCCCTGTTCCATTCTCTCCAATCAATAACGTTTTGAAGTTCTTTGATGATTCACTCTTTGTGAAATTAATTTCCGAGAACGAGTCACTTTTGTATGCGAGGATTCGAAACATTCTTCCCTAAACCTAATGCTAATCAATTAGTAATAAACAAGGTTCTCAATAAATCAGTCATTACTCAAGAACTATTAATTCATTCTGTTCTCCAGTGATAGCCATCCTTTCAAGTAACATAGAGATCCCTCCATATATCTTGTAGAGCGTATACTAATTATTAGTTTTGTTAATACGTGTTAACACAAACTGACTCTGATTTTGGCCAACTAAAGTGCCAAAAGCTTGCTACCAGCATAAATTGACTATTCATTAGCTAGCTTGTTATTTACGCAAACAAAAACGTATTCTCTTTCAGAATATCAATGATATCCGGTTCACCTTCCTGACCATCTGTATAAAAATTGACTGAGGTGTTTTTGCGACAAATTATAAGTTTTGTGCGCGCTCGAGTCAGAGCAACATATATAAGCCTTAGATACTCATCTTTGGTGTCGTATGATGAGCGAGAATAGCGAGGATCGACCACAAAACAAACATCGGCTTCTAGTCCTTTCGCTTTATGCATCGTCATTACAGAAATTCTTTTCAACAGTGGCATATACTTTTCGGTTTTAAGCGCCAAAGTAATTGCATCGCTTATCGTATCAACTACCTTAGTTGTCCTAGCTAAAATGAGTATTGCCTCTGTCTTGTGCGATCTTTCTAACAACTGAGTCAACTTACTTGTTAAGTCATTAACAAGTCCTTGCAAATCATCATGCTCGATAAGTTCCGGTGCATCTCCTTCTGATTTTCCGGTTGTTAGTTTTTTTGGTAACGATTGAGTGTAACGTCGGACAAAGTTAGTGAGTCGAAGAATTCGACTGGTAGACCTATAGCTATGTCTTGAGGTAAAGCGCTTAACTTCTGTGTTCTCTGCATAATTTTCAAACCTAGCCGGACGAGCACCTCTAAATCCAAATATCGATTGAGCTGTATCTCCAACACAAAATAACTTTATGCCTGCTGCTGATAGCTTCTCGAGGATCTGCCACTGCACCAAATTGGAGTCTTGCATTTCATCTAAAATTAGATGCTCGCAACCATCAGATACTTTGTTGGAGAATTTTGGAACTTTCATGCGCTTGTTCATAAAAGTCAAAACATCATCGAAATCCCATAGAGAATGTTTTTCTTTCAATTTCTTATAGGCGACGTAAACGGTTCGTGCATCTTTAGCGTTAACCTTTAACTTTTTAGAACGTCTTGAGCTAATAGAATCAATTAGGTTACCAAGATTTGGCTTACAATCATTAGCACTAAATGAGAACAATCTATCATAATCTTCTGCTTTGCCTTTAATCGTCGAATTAGAAGCAACTATGTTACGCAAATAGTATTCTCTGGTCTTAGTTAAAGCGCCTTTTTCTTTCTCTGACGGCATATAAGTACTTGAGCCATATTGCTTTTTATCGTGTCGTTTCAATTGCTGACCACACCAAGCACTAAATGTCTTGATATTTGGAAGTTCAAAACGGTCTTTTCCGTTTAGCGGCTTTAGCTTTTCGAGTTTTTTTCTTATTCGCTGTTTAAGCTCTTTTACCGCATCATTTGTGTAAGCCAGTATAGTAATTTTATTAGCATCAACGTCTTTCTCACTTATGAGCCAAACTACTCGCTTTACTATTTCTCTCGTCTTACCGCAACCAGCACCAGACTTCACTACTATGTTGTGGTGCTCTGATTTATAAGCTTTTGAAATTTTTTTAACTTTTGTTAACGGTAGTGGTAATTCGATACTTTTCTTTAAGTGATTGAATTTTATTAATTTAATAAGTTCATCTGTCTTTATAATAGTAGGGTTTTGGATAGTCTCCAATAAATCGGTTAGCAGCTTTGTTTTCATTGTATTGAACACTGTTTCATCTAGCCGAAACACCTTGGTCCCTTCAAGCTCTTCATTTATTTGGCGAGTAGCTGCTTCTTTATTACCGCCATCCTGCCAACGACTTTTCTCTTGAATAGTTTTTAAAAGAAGCTTTCTATCAATTTTTCGCATTACAATTGGATCTATTATTGCAATTTCATCCAGTGGCATTGTCTGAGTAGGTAGGTCCGATAGCGGGATGGTTTTCTGAAACAACTTGCTATTGTGACCTGCACGGTTTGTATAGAAACGTCTTTCGATGCGAGTGACCATTGCTAGCTTTTTCATAGCCTGTTGTACTTCAGCATGTTCAATCAAAAAAAAGGTAATGTCTGTCTTCATCTCCTTTAATATTTTATCGTACACGATGTAGTGATTGCTTCTCCTATTACCTATGTAGCATGTTTCAACAAGCTTTTCCAAAGGCCAGCAGGAGCCCGTCGAAATACTATTGATAGCAAAGTATGCAGGAAACACGAACGGTTGAAATACACCTGGCATGTTAAAAGCTATATCAACCCTCTTGTATCTCGCTTTTGCAATAAACTGTGAGTAGGCTCTTTTTTTCAGTACTGACTTGATGTGTCCGAATAGGATACTGAGTTCAAGGTCTGTGAATCGACTTGGAATAAAATCAATCTGGACTCTTTTACCTTCTAGACCCTTAGTCCCATCAGCGATATAGATATAGAAAAACTTGCGTCTATCATTGAATAGTTTTATTCGATAAACAGATGTAAAAATCGGAGCTTTTGGATATCGCTCACCCTCACTATTTTCCTTACTCATAAGACCGTTATTCGCTTTATGAACCCATGGCTCATGGCGGATTGTTAAAATCTCACGTAGTGCATTGGATCTCGGCTTTAGTAGCCCAGTATCGTTATTTGTAAATAGTTCAACAGTTTTAGCTTGAGAGCAATCCACTTGAATAGATAGATAATCACAATCAAGTTTTAGATATTTTTCTGGCTCTTCAAAATATCTACTCAACAACTTAGATTGGTACTTTGCGTGCTTTGGATCCTGTAGCAACTTCACTAACGATTTTGGTTCATCTTTATAGCTTAGTGTTCCGTTATTAATAAACGATTGATAAACAGCATTCAAGTCAGTATCTACATGACTGTTATTTTTGAGTGCAAATTTGTTACTCCACAGGTTATTTTCAATATCTGAAAACATCAAATTTTTATCATTCCTTGTCATACAAACACCTCTAAATAATATCGATTGTTAATTCTATATAAGTGACATTCCACTGAGCTTATACAGATCAAAAAAAAGCTCTCTCTGTAGCTCTAATACAAATGCCTCGTAATTTTAGTTCTCCCCAATAATTCTCTTGGCTAAAAACAACTTCCATTAATTCTGGACAGATAATATAATAGACTAAGAGCAAAATGTAAAATTAATTCTGAACAGAGCAATGAACTCATCTATCCCAGTACCATAAACCATGAGCATAAAGGTAAAAAATAATGGCAAGATTAAGAAAAGGAAGATCTGAAAAGGAATGGCTTGAGTGCGGTCAGTCACTCATCGAGTTTGTAGGTAATAGCAGACTCAAGGTAGCAAAACGCAAGAGTGAACTGAAAAATGAAATCGATCGTCTTCTAAAGGAACTTAACCAAGCTAAAGCAAATAACGAACAGAAAAAGGTTGAACAATTAGTTACTGAGCTCAATACATTGAGCAATGACTGTGGTGACGCATGGAAAGCATGGGTCAAAAAAATATCCCAAGATGAATTAGATAAAAAAAGAGATAGAACTGATCTATCCCTCGAAGCTGCGCGATATTTTGAAAGTTTAATAGAAGACAGTAGCAAAGCGAAAACATATGAACAGCTTCATCAAGCTTTAAAGTTACTTGGAGTGACCAGCTTGTCTCAACTCGATACTCTCTATAGATTTTTTATTCAGTTTGAAGACAACACCGAAAAGCAAGCTAATACAACGTCACTACCTGAGCAAAAAATTAAGTTAAAAGACACGCGGGCATTGAGGCTACTTGAAAAGGGATTGAAATCACGTGGTGTGAATAGTTTGGAAAAATTGACCCATTGGGCAAATGATGTAGATACCGTCTACGTTACTGGCAGTATGGTCCCGATTTCAGATAGTGAGGTTCTAAGTAAGAGTCAATGTGAACCTGTATTAGACGGAGTGACAAAAATTGTTTTTAAAGAATAGCCTTTATAGATTTTAATTGACGTATTAACTAGGTCAAAAACATCTCTATTCCTACCTCAAAAGGCTTGCTAGCATATGCATAGCAGTTACTGCTAGCACGCCTCTTTTAACGTAAAACCAATCATATTACATATCAAAACTGGAGTTCAGATGACTACAGCGAGTCCACTCGCCCTGTATTTAGGGAGACTTGCGCCTAATAGTCGGCGCTCAATCAAGTCACAGCTATACAAAGTTGCTGAGATAATGGAATGGCCACCGGATAAACGCGACGAGATGCTCCACCAAGTTGATTATCAAACTGCATGCCAAATCAAAGTAGAGCTTATTCAACACGGTTCATCTTCCAAATCAGTTAATCGTGCCATGTCGGCCATTCGTAACGTGGTTAAGGTCGGTGTCATCATGGGCCTAGTGCCTGAAAATCAGCTAATTCAGCTCAGTGCTATTAAACTTGAAAAGACCTCACAGCATCAGGGTAATCCACTCAATGCAACGCAGGTAAATACATTGTTTAGCTACTTAAACAAACACACCAGCATCATCGATGTCCGTAATCAGGCTATATTCGCCCTATTACTAGGTGCAGGCCTGCGCAGAAGTGAACTAACTGCTCTGCACTTGAAGGATTTAATCTTACACGAACGCCAACTTGTCGTGCAAAAAGGAAAAGGCAATAAACGCCGGACGGCCTTCTTACCTAAATGGTGTGTCGAGCATGTTTATTCATGGTTGTTGCTCCGAGGGGATAATGCAGGCTACTTATTCAATCCCGTGAACAAAACCAATCGCATCAATATTAATCGAGGCATAACCACCGAGAGCGTTTACTTATTGGTACGTAATACGGCAAAGCAGGTAGGACTTGGTAACGTATCCCCCCATGACTTGCGCCGCACCTATATCACCCGCCTATTAGAGCAGAACATCGATTTAAATACCGTTCGCCTAATGGCAGGACACCAAGATATCAGTACCACCGTGGTGTACGACAAACGCGATAACAAGGTGATGCAAAAAGCTGCATCTTCACTGAGCTATGGTGATACCAGAGAGGCCAATTCATGAGTCGCCCTCAACACACTGCTCTAGCTGCTCGCTATGCAAGCGCCCTTCTCACTTATGGTCTAACTGAGCCTGAATATGAAGCTCTGGATACGGATGTTTTGGACAAGCTAACAATTCTGATTGGTCCAAATCAAAAGCCGTCATCGTTTGTAGAGATGCAGGCCGCTTTGCAAAGTATGGCTAAGAATGTACGAAACGATATCATTTACCACAATGCTAGATTGCTTTGTGCGATCTACCGAGTCCCGATAGAAAGCGCTGGGCTCATTGAGTACATCATCGCGCTGAGTTCATCGAGTGTGTTAAAGGAATTGGTTGATGAATTACAGTTTTGCGACTTAATAGATAGCGTAAAGCGAGCTTTAACGGCGCATTTTAAAGTTGATGAAGATACCTGTTACTCACAACTAGACGCTTTAGCCAGCAACGGCCTTATTCGCTCGACCACGCTAACGAACTCTTGTGACCTGATATTACCTGAAAGTCAGGTGCGGTTATTAACGCGTAGCAAGCTATCAAGTGCAGAGGTGTATTTACGTCATTTGTTATCGGCAAGTCCATCAGCGGCTTTCACCTTGAAAGACTTCTCGCACTTAGATACCGAAACGCTACATCAGTATTTACAGAGCGCAGTAAGGCAACGGTTAAGCGGAGTCAATATCCTCATCTACGGTGATGCGGGTACAGGAAAGACCGAACTAGCCAGAGCCTTAGCCAAGTCATTATCGATAACCCTATATGAAACGAAGACAATGGACAGCGCGGGTAAAGGATTAGAAGAGCGCTACGACGTTAGGAGTCAAAGTCGCCTTCGTATGCAGTACTTATCTTCAATGCAGGCACTATTAGGCAGTCACACCCAATCGATGTTTTTGATTGACGAATGTGAATCCATCTTTATGGATAGCGATGAATACTTTGCAAAAGATACCCTTCATCGTCTACTGGAAACGAATCCTAATCCCTGTATTTGGATAACAAACCATATTCAATACATCGAAAATAGCTTCATTCGGCGTTTTAAGCTGGTACAAGAAGTGAACGCCATAGAGGGAAAATACATAGAGCCACTGGCGAAACAGGCATTTAGTGGGTTACGTATCAAGCAACCCTATATCGATAAGCTACTTACTACAGCCAATATCACTCCTGCGCATATAGGGAATGCGGCACACGTAGCTAAAACCATCAATCTAACAGGCCAGTCAGCACAAGAAGTAGTTTCTGAGGTGATTCAAAGTACCTTATCAGCTTCTGATTTATTAGCCACACCACTTAGCTATAAACCAGAGATGGCGTTTGATGCTAGCTTGCTGAACATCAAGCAAGGCAAGGAAACCATTAAGCAAATTAATGCTGCGCTCGCACAACATGCGCCAATTCGTATATTACTGTCTGGCGAGCCTGGCACGGGTAAAACAGCCTTTGCGCACCACTTGGCGAAGCAGCATGACTTTAACCTTGTATCAGTGCGCTGCTCTGACGTTTTAAGCAAGTATATTGGTGAAAGTGAGTCCAACATTGCCAATATATTTTATGACGCACAGCAGCACGGCAACGCGTTATTACTAGATGAAGTGGATAGCTTATTAGTATCTCGCGAGCGCGTCACTGAGCAACATAACATACAGCTTATCAATGAGTTATTAACACAAATTGAATGTTTTGAGCAGCCAGTATTTGCCGCGACCAATTACGCACGGTTATTGGATAAAGCAGTACTAAGGCGTTTTGACTTTAAACTTGAAGCACAGTACCTAACTGCCCAGCAATCTATGACATTGTTTAAGCGAGTGTTATCACTTAGACAATTAACCCAATACGAACAACAAAAGCTATCCATACTGACCCAATTAACTCCAGGTGACTTCGCTATTGTAGCGCGTCGCATGCGGTTTCAGCCCGATGGTGATTTTCGCCAGCAAGCATTGTCTCTGCTTATCGAAGAGAGCCGTCACAAACAACCCAACCACCCTATCGGTTTCATCTCGAAATCACACTAACCTAAAAGGTAAACAACATGACTACATCATTATTGAGTTCACTCAAGGTAACTACTCGCCCGATCATCGAGCCAAAGCCACCCATTATCGGCAAACGTATGAAACTGATTGAAAAACTAGAGCAGCAGCAAGAAATGGCAACTTGCATGCTTGAAGGGAAACCCTTCGAAGCCTATCGCGAAAAAATGGTCAAGGATCCTGTCACTGGAGAGCGTACAAAGCAACGTCGAGCCGTATCGGTTAAACCGTGGTATTACGACAGCGATGGACATTACTTTTTAGAGGTAAAGGTAAACAACAAACCCATTGATATACAAGAAGGCAAACCTGCCATTGATATAGGTGATAAAGCCGAATTACCCAAAACATTTGAAACCATCATTCACGCTGTGGAAAAAGGCGAATTGGATAATTTTATCTTAGCTAGAGTCACTATTGGTAAGAAAACCATAGCGGCCAAAACGGCAAATCAAAAAGTGTCAGGCAAGACCTAACAATCTAATCAACTTAGCATAATGTTCCAGTTCAACATCACATAGCCTAAAGCATCTTCGATACTGAATGCGGGGAACGTTGAGGCTCTCCAAAAAGCTCTACTTCGTATTTCACTGGTAATGAACGCCTGAACATAATTTAGGTACGTGGTTAAAATCATGCCACGCTCAATTATATGAAAGCCAAGCACCTTTTGTTCGCCGAAGACGTTTGTTTACAGTCTGACCTATACCACGATTGCGCGCATCAAAAAGTAAATCTAGATGGTGCGCACACTCAGGCCACAAATAACAAGGTAAGTTTGAAAAATCGAATCGACTCAACTTTCAAGTAAAATCCAATACGTATATTCAATACTTAAAATTTAGGATCAACCTTAACATTCGTGTCAATTTCGCCATTCCGACGCAACCGTTAAGATGGATGGCGTGACTAGACGGGAGTAGTTCAAAAAATAGGACTCGACTTTTCAAATCTGCTACATTAGCGGCTTTTTCATCTTTCGCATTCTAAATAGCAAGCTTAGAATTTCACAATCAGGCTAATAGCTAGTGCGTTACCATTTGAATTACAGCAACTATGAATCAAATTTTGGAAGTTTATTTTCCTACTTAATAAGCGCTCTGTATCGGTAATTAAATGTGCCCCCATCAATAACCCCCATGTCTATATTCAGGCGTGGGTGATAATAATATAAAAGGACAACATGATGCCTAAAAAGCTATTTTCGTTTTTTTCTGGAAGTGGATTTTTGGATCTTGGCTTCGAAAAAAACGGTTTCGACGTGGTTTACGTAAACGAATATCATCAACCATTTTTGGATGCGTACGAATATTCACGTCAACAAATGAAAATTGAAACTCCTCAGTATGGTTATGACAACACTAGCATTGAAGATATCGCAAATAACAGCAGTTTGTTAAATAAATTAGCTAGAAATGTTAAGCAACAAAAGAAAGAAGGACATATCACCGGATTTATCGGAGGTCCGCCCTGCCCTGATTTTTCGGTGGGCGGGAAGAATAAGGGGAAAGAGGGAGAGAATGGTAAACTAACAAAAACGTATTGCGATATCGTTTGCGAGGCCAAACCCGATTTCTTTATATTCGAGAACGTTAAGGGGCTTTGGCGTACAGCTCGCCATAGAGAGTTTTATGAAGAAATCAAATTGCATTATGAAAAGGCTGGTTACCTTCTAAGTGACAGGCTCACTAACAGCTTGGAGTTTGGAGCGCCACAAGATAGAGATAGAATTATTCTATTTGGATTTCATAAATCACTTTTAAAAAACACTGAATTAAAATCTGGTGAAAACTTAACTGAAGCGCTTAAATGGGAAAAACACATAAAGTACAAACTGGATGTAACTTTAAATTATCCTTGGCCAGTAAGAAGTCCGTTCAAAGAAAAAGTAAAAGTTTCAGCTCCAAAAAACATTCCTATTGAGCTGACCGTTGAGCACTGGTTTAAACAGAATAATGTCACTAAACACCCAAATGCCAATCATCATTTTATCCCAAGAGCTGCACTGCCAAAATTTCAGTCAATCGACGAAGGAGACGCATCTAAAAAATCGTTTAAAAGACTCCATCGATGGCGTTATTCTCCAACAGCGGCGTACGGCAATAACGAGGTTCATATTCATCCATATTTACCTAGGCGGATAAGCGCAGCTGAAGCATTAGCAATCCAATCTCTGCCACAAGAATTTGAACTCCCGTCAACAATGACTCTTAGCAATATGTTCAAGACCATTGGCAATGGAGTACCATTCTTAATGGCAGCAGGAATAGCAAAAATTCTAAGGGATTTCTTAGATAATTAGCCTGATTTTACTTTTCTCATAAAATTAAGTCACAGCCTCGAGAAAGGTGTGGAGAAATTTGATGTTATCGATGCCTTTCAAATTTCTCCTACTCAACAGGAACAAATCTTCGACAGCTGAGTATGGCAGGAACATTATATTCATATCTTTGAATTGGGGAGCATTAGCTTTACGCAAAACTTGCTCTCTGATCTCATCTGGCGCAGATATAATAAAGGTCATATGTGCTAAATCGGGAGCCTCCTCCATGAAACCTTTCATTCGAGTTAATCCTGATGTTACTCCTGTACTGTGCTCTATCTCGATAATTGCTGGAATTTTCCTACCTTCACTGTCGAGCCACATTAAATCAATTAGTTCACCAGCTCTAGCTGCATTCGGGTAACCTTGCAATGCGGCAGTATTACTCAAATCCTTAATAACAGAATCCATTTCAATCAGTCTTTTCGAATCATATTTTATGCTATGATCATTCTTTGCAACCCAAGATTTCAATCCAATTGATTCAGCTGCTTTAATTAGCATTATTTGTATTTGAGCATGGCGTCTATCTATTTCAATCTGAACCTTATCTCTTTCTGGATTTTCAGATAATAAGAGAGAGTCAAAATATACCTCTCGATCGACTTCTGAGACAACCATGTCATTGACTTCCATAACTTCGAAGATACCTCTCCGGTGTGGCTTATCTGGACAAAAAATAATATGTTTGTGTCCATTTCTCACTCTAGTATCTTCTCCGATTTTCTCGAGGCGACCGGGATAGCAGATATAGTAATTTTCGGTGTGAACCAGCATGGCTTCAAGTGCAGATCTAGAATTATAGCTCGCACCAAAGACTCTATCGACATTCACGGGAAGATTTGGCTTCAAGGAGCTGGCTAATCTCCATATTGCGGCAACAGAAATACTTTCATCAGCTTTGTTATCAAAAGATTCTCCCTTATTCGGCTCACATCTCCGAAAAATAATCGGTCCTTCGGGCATTACTACATTAACAATATTGATCTTTGTTTTGGTTCTTGGGTTTGGATAATCATATGTGACATTTTTATCCAAGGAATTTATCGCTGCTGCGATATTTGTAGCGGTTACATTCATCTTAAACTCCAATTTCTAGCGGCCATATCGACAACAAACCCAAAATTTGGCCGGAGTAATTATGGGGTTCTGGTTAATATACCCGCATAAAAACCTAAAATAAAGCAAATTAATAAAAAAAATGGATATTTGACCGGAGGAATTAGTGATGAATATGGATCTTAATTGTGCGGGGAATCAACTTGAATATATTGAAATTGTTTATTTCGTGTATTTACAGTTTTATCACAAATTAAATGTGTCAATTACATTACCTAAACGAGCGATTGAAGCACCACCATGAGTATATTTGTCTGTAATCCCAGCTTTGGAAATTCCATGCCCTACAATTTGTTGTAGAAGCGAAAGATCAAATTCACCCTCTGTTCTAATTTTGGTTATGAAGGTATGGCGGAAACTATGAAAAGAACGCATATCACCTACCTCATTTATAGTTTTTATACTCAATTGCTCTACTACTCTAGCGAACCAGCGGGTAATAGTTTCGGGACTAGAAATACCCTCAAGAACACGTTCGTCGCATTCGGAAACGTATGTTAAAAATCCATAGTTAATAAGGTCATTGTGTAGAGGGATTCTACGTTTGGCATTTTCGGTTTTTAGCTTTTGCGTATCATGTTCATCCGTGATGAGCAGGTAGTATCTACCACTATCAGAGTCCTTCTTGATGTCTTCTGTTCTTAACTGAAAAATCTCCGAGCGCCGCGCACCTGTGTATATACCTAAAAGGATCGACCACTTCTTCCATGCCACCTTCTGAGTGTTTGCAAACGTAATAAAGCGCCTAACCTCCTCATCAAAATAGATACCCCGCCGCCTCTGCTTAAAATCTCGCTTAATGTTACATGGAGAGCTAGCTATGTATCCTACAGTGTCTTTTTTAGCATAAGCAAACACCCCTTGGAGTAACTTATAATAATGCTGGACGGTCTTAGGGGTAACTAAATCATCTTCACTCACGTCGCAATTGAGCCGTTCTTCCCAGCCCATTTTGTTGTAGGGGGACTTGTTCATTTTTGGCAATTCAAAGCACCTATCAATGAAAATCCCAATATCTTTGGGTAAATAATCATTTATGGCTTTATCAGGACCTATAGCAGTCCACACGATCCAATAGCGTTCGTAATCCTTTTGCATTTTTAGTGTAAGGTTTTCTTTATTAATCTTGTGCTGAAGGAATTCTTTATAAACCTCTGAGAGTAACGGCGAGTGAGGCTTTACGTCCTTTCTGGTTTTCTCGGAGTATCGATGTCTGGTTTTTTTATTGAGAAGCTCTTCAAGTTCGCGCTCCTTAATAACGTCGTTATTAATAATAGCGAGGGCAATGTTGTTCTTGAGGTATCTTGAATTAGCTAGCTTCTTATTTAGCACTTTAAAAGCAATTGAACCTGTCTGATATTCGTAGCCAAGTTCTCGCAACAAAGATTCGGTTTCTTTCTCACGCAAATTTTCCGTTGTATCGACGGAGCCTACTTCGGGGATATCGTTGTATCTTATCATCCTAGAAATGTCTTCAAGTCCTTGTCCATTTGCGCTATTGATCGCTGAACCTTCGAGCTCGCTACCAGCTGTAGCTCGTAGTACAGCGAATTTTGCTACTAAGCTTAGTCCTCTTTGAAATGAGTCGCTCATGCTTGCATACGAAACGACCTTTCGCTGCATTAACTCGAAATCATCAGTAAGCATTACGTCAGCAAGTAGCTTAAGAGTCTCACTGGACAGCTCTTTCACAGTAACATCACTCAACACATCCATCATGTGTATATGGTTACTTACGTTCCGTTCGGACTCACCTATAACGGTATCGATATCATGTAGTGTTAGTTTTTTCCGCATGTTTTCCTTAACCCCGATGATTCGTTGCTGAAGACTAGATAGATTTAAGCCCTTTGATGCGGTCGCCAACATCTTTAACTCATCTGTGAACGGTTTCAATAGCTCGATACGTTGAAGAGCATACACTAAGTTCTGGGTGTTAAGCGAAAGTCGAATATCTGCTCTTAGAAGCTTACGAGGGAAGTTAAATCTGAAGTAATAGTTTTTATCGCGAATGGATAAATATTTGAGCTTTTTGACGGTTTTCATTACGGCACCAGTGCGTAATGTTTTTACTGGAATTTAAATGCAATTTGTCACAGTTTTTGGCACACCTGTGCCAATCTGAAACTTTTCATGCTAACCGCTTGATATACAAGCGGTTAGTGAAAAGGTGGAGTTGGTCGATAAGCCGGGTTCTGTCGTGGACAACCATTCATCTAGGCCAGCAATCACTCGCTGGCTCAAGCAACACACCCGATCTCAACGTGGGCCACGCCATAAGAGATCCTATTTGGTCTTGCTCCGGGTGGAGTTTACCTTGCCACACACTGTTACCAGTGGTGCGGTGCGCTCTTACCGCACCCTTTCACCCTTACCGGCGCTTGCGCGCTTAGGCGGTTTCCTCTCTGCTGCACTTGTCGTCGGCTTGCGCCGCCCAGGCGTTACCTGGCACCCTGCCCTGTGGAGCCCGGACTTTCCTCCCCTTATTAACACATTACTCTAGGGACTAGCCCTAATGAAATATCTAACAAGCGGCGATTGCCTGACCAACTCCGGAGGCGGATTCTACGCAGGTTACGCCTGACTTACAATCTAGTTTGCTACGGATTATTCAATGGCGTTCATGGCTCGATTGAGCACAAACAAAAACGCCGCACCTTATACGACCAATGCGGCGCAATATGTGCGGCGTTTCACCCAATACATAAATCGCGTTAGATACTGACGCGTTTATACGGGCGGTATTCTGCCTGCCAAAAATTCCCTTCAATGCGCTCACTGAGTATTTCATCACTCACTTCTAGGGCTAACCCTTGTTTCTGAGCGACTTTGCCTACATCAAAGGCTATCTTCTTGCTTAGCTGCGCAATGCCTGTCAGTGGTGGCAACAATTCTTGCCCTGTACCATTCGCCAGAGGTGACGCATTGGCGAGCGCAGCACTGGTGGCCATCAGCATCTCGTCACTGATTAAACTAGCCTTGGCTGCCAGTACGCCTAATCCGATTCCTGGGAATATATAACTGTTGTTACATTGTGCGATAGGGTAGGTTTTCCCCTTATATTCCACAGGCTTAAATGGGCTACCGGTAGCGATAATCACTTCGCCGTCAGTCCACTCAATAACGTTTTCAGGACGGGCTTCTACCTGACGAGAAGGGTTACTTAACGGAAAGATGATCGGCAAATCGCAGTTGCGTTTCATTTCCCTAATGACTTGCTCGGTAAATAAACCCGCTTGCCCTGATACCCCTATTAAAATACTGGGTTTGACTTGGCTCACGGTTTCAAACAATGACGGATATTGCGCCGCTTTTTGCCATGTTGCTTGACTAGCCAACGGCTGCGCAAGTCGGAATTGGAAGTCCCGTAAGCCTTCCATATCGTCTGTGACCAAACCAAA
Organism: Paraglaciecola sp. T6c; assembly: GCF_000014225.1. NCBI lineage: Bacteria > Pseudomonadati > Pseudomonadota > Gammaproteobacteria > Alteromonadales > Alteromonadaceae > Paraglaciecola > Paraglaciecola sp. T6c. Next base: position 819,806 of record NC_008228.1, on the reverse strand, counting down.
CCGGTCAATCATGAAGACTTGACTACGGGCCTGCGCATCAGTGATCCCCTCACTCGTCATTTGCTTGATGATTTGCTCAGCGATACCGCAACCCGCAGATCCTGCACCAACGAACACCACGCGTTGGTCGCTAAGCTTTTCATTTTTAGTTTTACATGCCGCTAAAATAGTCCCCACCGTTACAGCTGCGGTGCCCTGAATATCGTCATTGAAGCAACATACTTTATCGCGGTAGCGCTCAAGTAATGGCATCGCATTAGGCTGGGCGAAATCTTCGAACTGAAGCATCACTTCAGGCCAGCGCTTTAAGACCGCCTTGATAAACATATCAACAAATTCATCGTACTCCGCTTGGCCAATACGCTTATGACGCGCGCCCATATACATAGGGTCGTTTAGTAATTTTTCGTTATTAGTTCCCACATCCAGCATAACAGGAAGCGTATAAGCGGGACTGATACCACCACAGGCGGTATACAAAGACAGTTTTCCAATAGGAATGCCCATACCGCCGATACCTTGATCGCCCAGACCAAGAATACGCTCACCGTCCGTCACGACTATGACTTTTACCTTACGCTTGGTGGCGTTGCGAATAATGTCATCCATTTGATGACGCTCTGAATAGGAAATAAACAATCCTCGAGAGCTACGATAGATATCTGAAAACTGCTCGCACGCGTCCCCTACCGTCGGGGTGTAAATGATCGGCATCATTTCATCAATATGCTGCTGGATAAGACGATAATACAGGGTCTCGTTATTATCTTGGATTGCACGCAGATAAATATGCTTATTGATGGGTTCGTTGAAACTTGAATACTGCATATACGCACGTTCGACTTGCTCTTCGATACTTTCGTAACGTGGGGGGATCAAGCCTGTAAGGTTAAACGCTACGCGTTCTTGGGCAGTAAACGCACTGCCTTTATTGAGCAAGGGGGTTTCAAGCAAAGAAGGGCCTGAATGAGGAATGTATAACGCACTTTTAGGCGCTGAGCTACTCATAAAAAGTGTCCTGTTTGGCGCGAAGACAAAGCCTTCGCAGAAAATTTAAACGCGAAATATTAAAAAAATGCTGATAAGTGCAAGCGGTAATATCAATACACACCGACTCACTTAGCAGCATTTCTGACGAAAACACTTAGCAACCACTTTGCGTAGCTACCTGCGTTTTCTGATGGAGACTATGATGCCTTAAAAAATGTCTTCAAGTGGTTTGCTTTGTTCACTGCTTTCTTCAGCTGGGTCGACAAATTCGCTGTCGCTCACATAGCTTGTAGGAGCCGTACCTTGCATAAAATACTCAAACATTGACGTATGATCAGTGCGCTGAGTTAATTTACCACTAGCAAGGTCAATTCGTGTAGTCACCAAATCCGTCGGCATAGGACGTTTCTTTTCAGGCACCCCGTCTAACGCTTGTTGCATAAAGCGGATCCAAGCGGGCTCAGCCGCTTTAGCGCCATCTTCGCCACCTATCATGGCGTTGCCAATGAAATTAAATTTCTGTGGGTTCTTGTTAACCAAGTTTTGGTTGCGTGAGGCGCGTCCTAAACTGCGACTCATATCATCAAAGCCCACCCAAACTGTCGCTACTAAATCGTTGGTAAAGCCACTAAACCAAGTATCTTTTGAATCATTAGTGGTACCGGTTTTTCCTGCTATATCCGCTCTTTGAAGCAAATTACTTGCCCGCCAGCCCGTACCTTGCCAATAGGTCTTCTTATTCCAATTACCATTGGTTTTTACGGCTGTGCGCATCATTTCTGCCACTAAGAATGCGTTGTCTTCGTCCAGCACCCTTGGGGCCGAGCGGATCGGTGCAGGTGCATCGGCGGAGTCACTACTTTGTGCTGGCATCGCCTCGCTTTGCCCAAATTGCCCTGAGCCTAATTCAGCTGCAAGCATGGCTTCAATGTCCATCATCTGTTCAGGCTCAGGTTCGGCTGCATCTTCATCAGCATCACCACAGGGGTCACAAGCTTGCACTGGATTGGATTTCCAAAGCACTTTTCCGTAATCATCTTCAATGCGCTCAACAAAATGCGGCTGAATTAAAAAGCCACCATTGGCAATCACGGACAGTGCTGTCGCCACTTCCAATGGCGTATGTGAACCCGAACCTAAAGACACAGTTTCATCTTTGGGTATTTCTGATAAATCGAAACCAAACCGCGACAAGTGCTGGCGTACTTTTTCAAGCCCCACAGCACGCACTAAGCGCACTGACACCACGTTCTTTGATTTTCCTAAGGCAACCCGCAATCGAATTGGCCCATCATATTCTGGTGGCGAGTTTTCAGGACGCCAAGCATTGCCCGTTCCGCGCTCCCATTGGTTAATCGGGGCATCATTAATAATGCTAGCTAAGGTAAAGCCATTGGCTAACGCCGAAGAATAAATGAAAGGTTTGATGTTCGAGCCCACTTGCCGCTTAGCTTGTGTCGCTCGATTAAACTGACTTTGGTAAAAACTGTAGCCGCCGATCACCGCCTGCGCAGCGCCGTTGTGAGGGTTTAATGCAATAAAGGCGCTACTGGCATCTGGATACTGGGTAAGTTGCCAATGTTTATCGTCTTCTCGCTGGCGAATAAGAATCAGCGAACCTTCCGAGACTATATCACTGGCTTTCTCAGGCTCATTGCCCTGCCTAGTATCTGTTATGTATTTACGCGCCCAATCTAGTCCATCCCAATCAATAACACTGTAGCGACCTGAGCGAGTGAAAATGGTTATGTCTTTGTCATTCACTTTGGCTACGATTGCTGGCTGCATAGACTCAAATGTTTGATACTCCTCAAGGAAGCTCAGCATTTTCTCTTCATCCCATGGTTCACTAGAAATAGCGGGGGCGGTCTGTGACCCAGCAGTGTCCTCAGGCTTGACGGGTAACTCAGCGGGAACCCAAAGTTGTTGTTCAACTCCGCGATAACCATGGCGCTCATCATAGTCATGTAAGTTTCGCTGAACCGCTTTTTGCGCCGCTAACTGAGTGGCAGAAGGTACGGTGGCGTAAACCTGATAACCGCCAGTTTCCGCTTCTTCTTTGCCATACAGCTCGACCATTTCATTCCAAATTAAATCCGCCAAATAAGGTGCTGAGAATTCGATTTCGGCACCATGTTTTTTTGCCGTAATCGGTGCATTTACCGCTTCATCGAACTGAGCCTGAGTAATGTATTTCTCATCCAACATACGCAGCAGAACCACACGACGGCGAATTTTGGAGCGATCTGGACGACTGATAGGGTTAAGGACTGATGGTGCTTGCGGTAACCCAGCGATGGTTGCCATTTGTGCAAGCGTTAGCTGGTTTACCGTTTTGCCGTAGTAAACTTGGGCGGCTGCACCAAAACCAAAAGCACGATGACCTAGTTCAACTTTGTTTAGATACAGTTCTAAAATTTCTTGTTTGGTGAGCAATTGCTCCATGTGCCAAGCGATAAAGATTTCTTTAATTTTGCGTATATATGTTTTATCTCTCGTTAAAAAGAAACCTCGCGCCAACTGCATGGTTAACGTACTACCGCCCTGTCCCTTCTCTCCAGTCAAAATAAGGTTGACCACAGCTCGCGCCATACCGATAGGGTCAACCCCTGGATGTTGATAAAAACGGCTGTCCTCTGTGGCCAAAACAGCATTAATTAAATCCTGTGGCACGTCTTCAATGGTAAGCGGAATACGGCGTTTCACCCCGAACTGTGAAATCAACTTCCCATCTTGGGTGTAAACGCGCATCGGCGTTTGCAAGCGCACATCTTTGAGCATATCCACACTGGGTAGGTCTGGCTTCATGTAAAAATACAGGGCAAAAGTCGTGACGACACCGACGACAAAAGCAAGGATAAGGATCAAAAATGCGGATTTTAAAAACTTCACGAAAACAATATTACCAAGACAAGTTGCAATAAATGACTCATATTTTATACATATTTCCTATAACAACAATAAAAACCATTAAATTGCGTTTTAATTCAATCAATTAACTCTAAGTTAATCAGCTATAAATTTTTTAGTAGAGTCAGTAATAGTGTCAGTTACGTTTTATGGCCATGTTGTGAAATTTGGCGACAATTCGAGATCCTATTCTGATCATACGAAAAACAAGTTTACCGCACTCTAATCCTTTTGTTTACTTAGATTTGCGGGATTTTTCATTTCTCCAGACCTGATCCAAAAATCGATAATTAACACATAAAACGCGCAGGCGTGGTGGAGTGCTTTTTATATGGTCTTGGATGCTCCCACCAAATTCAGCGTAAATTTCACGCACAGGAAATTATCGGGCCATTTATGGCCCAATATTTTGGTTTTGGTTTTCTTTTTGGGTGGTTACTGCAACACGGGTGGTATTGCTGCTTGGGTTTACTCTGTGATGGGTTCTAGGTCAGCTTTTAGTGCGTCTGCGTCTGACTTCTGACCAGTAAAATCACTGGCTTGGATTGGCGCGGCTGTGTTCGGTGTGCCGTGCGGGTGAGTATGTTTTGATAATGTATCGGCCATGGCGCTAACCACACCGATTAGGTCTACCAGTATTTTTATTGCATTAACGTCTGAACTACCAAACCAGCATGTGCCCTCGGACACTTCTATGTGGGCCAGTGTTTTGGCAATAGCGTTTAGCTCTTGGTCTGTTTTTATCTCTGTGTTTTCTTTTGAGTATGTACGCAGTGCTTTATTGCTTGCTAGCTTAAGATCCTTCAACGCTAACAATAATGCTTCTTCGCCTGCGGTTAGCTTCATTGCGCCCATGGCTTCAATGGTTTTTGTTGCGCCTACTTGCTCAGTGCTGTTTGTTGCTGTGGTGATTGTCGACTGCTGGTAGTTCTGCACGTCCTGTAGTGCTTCAACTAATCGGTTGATGCTTTTATCTTCAATGCTTTTGTCTGTGTGGCGCTGCCAATTACCTGCACTGTCGGCTTTTTGATGTATGCCTGGTGAATGCTGCCATACCAGATCACCATTGTTTACTTCTGGGGTGGTTAGCTCTGAACTTAGCACAGTGCGAATAAATGGTTTGTTTGGGTTGCCGTATGCGAATGCTACTTCAACTGTGGTGCCCGGCTGGGGAAAACCCCACATGCCTTGGTCTAGCCCTGCCATATTCACTGGTAATGGTACGCTGTGGTAAACGGGTAGCTTCTTGTTTACTTCACCATTGGCGGTGAGTATTGCGATATCAACCGCAAAGCGTGGTCTGAATGCATCCACAATGTTTGGGTCTTCTGGTGCGTCGGCTATTGCTACCACCTTGGCCAGCATAGGCAAGTGGTAACCACTGAACAGTTCGGGCAACAAGCGTTTTAGAATTCTCTCGATAACCTTTACCATTTCGCCACCATGAAAGATCCTTCAATCTTTAATTCAGTGATTTTATTGCCGTTTATTTTTACACCTGGGCGCAGTGCTGGCAGCAATGGCAGTTTCATTGTTTTACCGTCAACCTTTATTGCTTGGTGTGCTGCTACTTCAAGTGCTTTGTCGTAGCCGAAGCTATCTTCATAAGCGCCCACAAAACATGTTTGGTTGCTCTGCAAATACCAGGTGAAATTGAGTATCGAAAACGCTGCACCAATGGCCTGCATTTGTTGGGTAGCCGTGCCCGTGTGGTAGAAGTACGGTATTTTCTTTGTCGAATAAGGCTTGTCTGGTGTGACGAACTTTAAGCCGGTAATGCTTGATATGGCTTTTAATACGTCATTCAAGGTGCAATGACGTAAATTAATGGGGTTCTTTTCATCTAATACCCCCGTTAGTTCACGGGCGATAACTTGCCATTTTCCTTTGGCCAGTTGAATACAGCTATCAACAACGCCAATAAATGCACTGTGCAAAGTGTCGAATGAGCCAATGCCGATTTGATATTTAACCAGGCCTTTTAGTTCTTCGTCACTGCCAATGATAAAGCTGGCTTTGCCTGCCCAGTTCAATGCTAGGTTTATGTCTTCTTTGACTAGCAGTACTTCATTATCCGCAATGATCAAGCGTTTATTAATTTTCATCAGTAAACCAATACTCGCCTTGCTGTAACCATTGTTCGAATGTGGTTAGCTGCTTTATTTCCTCTCTATCAACTTCAGTGGCACTGGGTGTGGTTTGCTCAACCTCTGTTTTCTCGCTTAGGTCTTGTTGCTCTTGTACTTTCTCGGCCACGCTGCGGTGTTCTTTCAATATGAAGTTAACCCACCATGCTTTTTTGGCATCGTCCTCTTTTACAAGAAACTCAGCATTAAACTTAACCTGTTTAATCGACATGGCTTCTGTGGTGTCATTCACAATAGTGAATACATGACGGCTGCCGTCTTCATCACGTTGGCCTGCTAAGTCTCTAATGGTTTTTAAGTCTTCTGGTTTAGCGTGGGGAATAAGCACACGCACACGAACAATTTGGGCTTTGTCGCCCGTTTCAGCATCCGTGGTGCTGCTACCTTGGCCGCTTAAATCATCTGACTCAATCGAGTAATTCACGCTTAAGCGCAATTCACTGCCGGGTAATTGGTTACCGTCTAACACCAACTTTATTGTCATTACAGGCCTACCAATTCGCTGAGCAAAGTTAATTCATTTTCAGTGCCCATAAAGCATAAAATCGCGGTCAGGCTTTTTTCACTGCCTGGACCCGCTGCGCTTTTAACTTGTGCACCTAAATTGCTGCCACTGGCTTTAAACGCCAATCCTTTCACACTGCCAAATTCAACACTGCTTAGGGCGCTTGTTGCCACACTGTCGTGATCCACTTTCTTGCTTTCAAATGTGCTTAGCTCTGCGGCTATGTCACCAATAGCGGTTTTTGCTTCTTCGTTCGTCAACTCAATGGCTTTGGCGTTGTAGCACTCGGCCACTTTTCCAGCATGCAGAACAGTGTGTTTAGTGCGCTGTAAAACAGGGGTTAAACTTGGCTCAACAATGGTGAATTTGGCGCTTTCTAAGTCATTTAATAAGCTGGCGCGTTGTTTAACGCTGAGCAACCACAGCAAGCCCATGTTATCAATTGCGCTTTGTACATCGGTACCTAATTGGCTTAGGGTACTGGCAGCAAACGCCACGCACACCACGGCATCATGTTTACCTTCGTCTAATTTTACCGCTAAGGCATTAACCGCGTTGGTAAACGACAACACAGTGGGCGAATCCCCCTCACCTACACCATATTGGAATGGGTGTATTAATACCGCGCTTACGCTTGTGGCCAGTGCGTGTAAATCTGCCAATGCTGCAGCACTTTGAATGCTATTTGGTACTGCTAGTGAAATGTCTTGCCAGCTCATTGCTTAATTCCAATTCATCATGACAACCAATCAAGTGTGTCAAATGCCAAATAAAACGGGGGTAATTCAGGTGTGTAATAACGGTCTAACCCTCGGTTATTCCGCTCGGCTGTTATCTTATAATTGCGGCTATCATCAAACTGAAATTCTCCCGTAACATGGCCGTTGGCAATGTTTACGGTTAAATACTCTTCACGGCCATTGGGTTGGTCGTCGGCCTGCTCTTGCATAACCAACTTTAAGTTATCAATGCTTATGTCTACTACATTGCCCATGCTATCAACAATATCAAGTGACACTTTCAACAACGTTTTAGGCGTGAACATACATTTATTCTGGGCATTTTGGTAAGGCGTGATCACGTTATCATCACCGTCACTTAGCACTAGATTTGCCATACCCAACACGGGTATTTGTGGTGCGGTAGGTTGCGGCGTTGGTGCTGTCGTTGTTTGGCTCTCAGTGTCTACCAATTCCCAGCGGTTACCCATCCATTTGGGGGTTAAACCATCCGTTGCCGCCATGGGCTCAGTGGTCACAATGCTGCGGGGTATCGCTTGCCCTTTGACAAGCTCAACTTCACGAATAAACAAGCCGGTAATATCAATTAAATAACCCTGCATGTTAAATTCTCACCAAGTTTAATGACTCGCCCCGTGGCCCTAACGTATTGCTAATATAGGGCACGTAAAACTTAAGCGGGTCTTTTTCAACACTGGCCAACACTGCAAAGTTGTTTTCAGTTGTTCTGATCGACATATTCGCGGTGCCGTCTATTGCTGGTAACACCTCTGTTGTTGCCTCACCGTTAAATGTGGCCCCAAAATCGCCGTTATCTCTGACCTGTTCGTCTATTAAATAACCCACCAATAGTTTGTTATCGGTTAGTAATAAATCATGCATGTCATCAGCATTATTCACCGCAAATGTACCCACTGTTTGGTTGTGTTTTCTTACTGACAAACCACCGTCAACCGAATAATACCGCTTACTAATAAATACGCCGTTTTTGTAAATACTTGGGCCGTCGTTATCTTCCGTAATTTCATCAGCCAACACATTGCCTGCGCTGTCAAACACCACTACGCCCTCATTGTGTGAAAATACAATATTTCCGTATGCTGGGTCTGCTGGGTTTATGTCATCCACTACAAACATTTTTTCAAACGTGCTTTCGTCTAAAATTCTGAAATTAGCAAGCAATGTAAATGTTAAAAACTCGCCTGACTCCCTTACGCTTTTATATATTCCATCGTACTTAGTCGCTACATACATAGTCTGGCTGTCAACACTAAAGGCGGCTGCCAATACTGTAGAGCCTGAATATGTAACCCCAGCACTAACCAAACCATCGTGCACACCGCTTTCAAACGTGCCGCCATTGTCATAACTTATAATATTGGCCGTGTGTGTTTGGTTGTTAATTTGGTTAAACCACCACGCAAATATTGTTGTGCCGTCTGGTGCTAGGGCGAACTTCCAAAAGCTATCGATGTTGTATGTTGATGGTGTTTGTATTTGTTGCCAATTCACCCCTGCATCAACACTAAGTTGGAAACGTGTCGAAGTAGCGGTTTTTGTTACCTGAATTATCAAATTACCGCTGCGGCCAACATATACACCCTGTTTTGTTGTATACGGGTTTATCAATGTTATGTTTTGCTCAATGGCCAACGGCATCAAACCAGAAGGAAATTCGACGGCATCAGGATAATCAGCCAATAAATATTCACGCCCTGTTCTAAGGGCAAACGGGCTTTTCACTACGCTTTGGGTAATGCTACCGGTATCGCTACCACCCGATAAATCTCTGTCTCTAATTGCACTCATAATGTTGCTACCCCATCCACATAATCAATTCGCCAAGTTGACTCGTTCTTGGTTAATAAAAATTCGCTGTACTCGCCCCGCGTGGTGCGTATTGGCCCATTGTTTTGAACAAGTACTGTCGCCGGTGACGCCAAACTAATGCCGCTGTCTACATCGCCCACAATGTGAATACTCTTGTTTTGCGCTTCAGGTATTGTGAGCGTGACCGGGTTCATTAAGCGGTATCTAAACCCCTCAATCGCCATGGTATCTACATAAATGGGTTGCCAATCTAAGCGCTCAAAAATCTTTTCGCTTACATCAAACTGCCAGCTTTCAGCGGGTATGGTGATGTTTGTTACCTCTGCTGCGCCGGTAAACTTCAATGCAAAGTTGCGGGTTAAGTTGTTGCCACCCCCAAAGATATCACCCGTTTTGTATTGCATGGCCGTGTACTTAATAAATACAAGGGTGTCGTTTTCGTCGTATAGGCCGATCCAATTGAAATTAAAATCACCTATGGTGGTATCGAGTACGGCGCTATACACCACAGTGTCACTATTTATGCTACCAGCACGGGTTACAGCCATGGTGTGCACCAAATCTGCGGTGGGTTCACTTTGGCTGTAGTTTTCAGGCAGGGTGTTTGGGTCTAACCCGTTCACGTTGGCAAACTTAAATGTGGTGATATTCAGCTTTGCGTCAGCGGCTATTTTTGCCGCTATTAATGCATGGCCATCGGTGGTTAATAATCCGCTATTCGACATATTCTACCTCTGTAAATTCTTGGCTGCCGCTGAATTCCCACACGGCTAAATTGGTGCCGGTTACCGCGTCGTTAGTTAATTCGTAGCGGCGGCATGTGCGGCCATATTGGGCAATAATTTGATTAAATAAATCGTTGTTTTCACTCAATTGCTGCTCAGTCACTTGAATAGTGATCACGTCCCAATCATCAACATAATGGCGTTCGTACATGTCAATAATTTCAATGTTTAAACGCTCAAATATGGCCAACATTCCTGCCACGCTTCCCGCGTCTTGGGCGTTGACATACGCGTAATTTACCCGCAACCGAAACATTTCTAGGCTTTCAAGTGGTAAGCGTTCAACGTCTTTTTCCCATGCCAGCAAATCAAGCACGGCTTCAGTGCAGTTTAGTGGGTCTACTTGGCCTAATTGCCACTGTGAATGACCTGCTATTTTTTGCCAAAACTGCTGGGCTGCGGCTTTTAACGCTTCGGCGTTTTCATCGTTTAACCAAAAAGGTAATTGAATATTTATCATTGCATTAGCACCGATAAATCACTTAAACGTGGAATACTTAAACCGCTTTGTATATCACCGTTAGCAAATACCAAACGGTCAATTTTAGGAAATTTGCTGTGCAACTCTTGGGTTAGTCTGCTAAAGCTGAATACCGCACCTGGCAACGTTGTGGTCACTGTGTAGGCGTCGTTCTCTCTAAATGCAGCGCGTATAAAACTGCTGATATTACTTTGCAGCAAATTAATTTCAGCCACGCTTAACCCACTGACCGGCCATACACTCACACTGACATCGTGGTTGGTTTCTGGTATCGCAAATACTTGCACATCATCACCATGGCCGTGGTTGCCCTCGTCGGTAATGTATTCGTTTATGCTGGCTATAAATTCAGGGCTCGCGTTGCCAATAGGCAGCAAAATATAGCAATTCGCGGTGCCTGGTCCCCTTGGGGCATTGTGTTGTATAAAAATATCACTGGTGCGAATGCCGAACTGCTCGGCCAACATGCCTTTGTAAACGGCGTCGATGTGGTAGTCACCCACCAAATTAAATTGATTTTTAACCCTTAGCCTAAAATCGTCGTCGGTTTCATCGTCTGTGCCTGGCTGCGTTAACCACGCATTGCCATTACTCATGGTTACATCATCAATGGGGGCTACTTGCACGTTGTAATAACCCGCAGCCAAGTTATAGGCGCTACCTACTTCAACGGCTTCAACGGCCACTTGTCCGGTCGCTACGCCAACACTTAGTGTTAATTGTTCGGTTGTTACCACGGCGTAATTAACGCCGTTTATCGCAGGGCTTTGTAAAACAAAACCGGCTTCAATGACTAATACGGTATCGGTTAATGTGCGGTTTACGTCTATTACGCCTTGCGCCTTAGTTGCGCTTAATGGGCTCAGTAAACGCGCCTCGCCTTTTAGCAATAATGCATCGCCCTTGGCAGTCATTAAAAATTGTGCAGGTAAGGTGGTGTTGATCATGGCATCCACAATCGTTTTTGCGGGGGCTACCATTATCGCGTCGATCAGTTTTCTAAACGGTGAATATTTGCTGTCGTTAGTAATGGGGCTACCCTGTGCGGCTAGCTCGTTTTGCCAAATCAGGCTTAATTCTTCACTTTCAACCGGCACATTATCAGCTGCCAACATTGCTTTAAAATCTACATCAGCCATAAGTTACCCCTATGTTTAACGGGCCGTATTCAACGGTGTTGGCCGTAACCGTTAAGGTGTTTATGCTCAATTCAGTGACCTTGGCCGTGCCTGGTGTTAAGCGGCGGTCTTCTTCCATTTCAATCTCTATCAACTTCATGTAGTGCTGACGCAAATCTGAACTGCGTTCACCAATCATGCGCACCACGTAACCGGTCTCGCGGATCATGTGCTTTATATCTTGGGCAATGGCTAACCGGCCACTGACTAAATAGGGTTCGCCCGTGCTGTTCAGCGTTAAATCGTCATCGGTAATGTATAAATCAATATTACTGTCACCAATCACCACCACAGGGTTGGTGTCTACTTCTGGCAAAACGCTATTAACTGACCCAACATGGTTCAACATTATTCTGTTACCCCATACACACCCGTGCTGGTATAGGGCGGGTTGCTACCGGCGTGCCAGCCAAATACCTTGGTGCCTTTTGGTGGTGTTAGCGGCACATTCACGCGGTACTTGTTTACCAGCACATCACCGGTAAACAGTAATTCTTTAGTTTGCATATCAAAAAGCGTTAAATCGCGCAGGCCAATGGCTAAACCGGCTATTTTTAATCGTAGGGTTGATTGGGTTGTTTGAACGGGTGGCACGTAAGCGGCCACAGTAACATCAAAAAATGCTTCTTCGCTTGGCTCTGTGCCGTCATGCACAATGCACCCTAAACGCACAGTATTGCTCACCGCTTTAACCGTTGATGTAAGCGTTACGCTTGCGGTATTAGTTTCGTTTAGTGAACCGTCACCACTGACGATGCGCCATATATAGGTGTGCGAATCGCCCGCGTCTGGGTCGTTAATATTTGCGGTGTAAGTGCCCGGTGCACCAGCGGTTAATGATGCTTCGCCAGTTATTGATACAGTGGGGGCGGTGTTTTGAATTGTAAAATCATTACCTTTTGACGCAAAAGGTAGTGCATACACCCCTGAAACAGCACTACTGCTAGGATATGTGAGTAAATTGCTAGTATTACCAGTCCCCCAACCAACATAAACATCGATGTCACTAGCATCGGTAATTGCGCTTGTTAATGTTATATCCGCAGTTCTATTGCCTGTTCTAGCGAATGAAGAAATGGTTTTAGCCCCTCCGTCAGCTTCAACCCTGATCCCCTCCAATGAATAGGTTTCATTCGCTAAATCTGAATCATACGTCAGTGTTAACACGTCCTTGGTTTGACTTAGTGTGATGCCTGTCAATTTAGGCGGAATGGCTCCAACAATTACCTTACCAACGGCTTGGCCTAGAAGTATATCCCCTGAATCATCTGGGTGAGTCCCGTCATCAGTGCTATATGGGTACATGAAAACGCCTTGGGCGTTAGAATCGCTATCCAAATATTCAAGTTGCTTTTCACGTATTGCCTGCGCGGTTGCATCGGACCCGGAGCTTGTATTTCTACCCAAAATCCCTATAACTACGGGTAGTTCGCTTCCATCAGGTGCGGTCACTAATGCACGAACGCGAGCGACTACAGCCGTTAGGTTTGCAAGGTAAGTGTCTGGATTAGATGCAACTACCGCATCAGTTTGGCCTTGTGCAAAGGCAAATGCTGTTGCTTTACCGTGGGGTGCTAATAATTCAATAGCGTCAGTTGTAGATTTTGATAATGCACTGTCAGGGTTAAACCAGTAATTAGAACCGTCCCCCCTGTCAATTGCACATTCTTCGGTCATACAAGTGCCACCAATAGCGGTGTTACTTATTACAACGCTACCACCCGAATCAGCAACAATAATTTTACCTAACTCAGCTTGACCGCGCCCACCTGTAGAGATATGCACACCACCCGAAGTGGTGTATTTATATACTCCAGCGGGTGATAGTGACGGATCATCAGTATTTAAATGATGAAATAAAGACTGCCCGCCCATGATTACAAAGTCTGACGCAAGCCATGATTTAGACTGTTCAGCAATAACACTATTGTTATTACCAAATCGAACTCGAATACCGTAACGCGTGTTCGCGGTGGGTACAGTGAATGTAAGTATTGATGATTCATTACTTGGCGAAGAATCAAACGTTGCAAATTGGGTTACAATATTGCCGGTTTCAAAATTAAATAAGGCGTATTCAAGCGACGTTGGCGTTCCCGTATACGAAACACTAAAACTGACCGTAGCGAAACCATTTTCAGGCACGAAAGGTGCGTTTGCTATACCAACATTTTCAATCGATATAGTCCCAATTACTGGCGTTTCGCTAGGGCCGCTAAATGTATTTGTTGCGCTAAATTCTTTCCAGCCCACAAACTACTCCTCGACTGTCGCTTGGTTAGCATTCGCGCCTAGCAAGTTGACAGGGTCTGCGAAATTCCAGTTAACCACCGTCCCATTAGGAAAATCAGCTTTATTCAGCACGGCTTCGGCTACACCATTTGTATAACTTAACGTTTGGTGTGCGGTCTTTGTTTCGTCACTAACTTTAATGATGTAAGTTCTAAAGCTACCACTGGCAGGCAATCCGTTTTCCGTATCAATTTTAAGTTTTGCCACGGTCGGCGCTGCAGCACCATCATATTCAAAAACCATGCTGCTAACGTGGTAATCAGTATCAGTTAGCCTTAATCTGGCTTCGCCACTTGCGGCAAAATCAGTGTTGGATAGAACCTCAAAAACTTTGGTTGTATCAATGTAAAACTCCATGTCTGTACCATTGAAAACAGCCCTCATATTAAAAGAGGACGTATCAGAGGCGATTGAATGTACTTCCTGTCTGACCACTGCACCTGTGCCGTTAAGAGTCCTAACAAGTCTTACATCATTAGAGTTAGGTCTATATATAAAAGCGAAGTTATTATCGTCATCTTGATAGCGCAAAAATATAGTTATAAAAGACGATACAACCGCTGTTTTTGCTTTGGCTGTAATTTCAATATCGTTGGTTGTTTCATCTGAAAATACAGCAATGTTGTTACCTGCTTCGACGCCTATCAGACCATTACCGTTATAATCAAAACCTCCCTCTATCACATCAAATTGAGTAGGTAGTGCTGAGCCTTGGGCCTGCGCTAAATCTAAAGTTACTGTAGCCACAATTATTCCTCTCTTACCGCTTAACTTTGTTTAACAACGTCAGAAAACCGCTTTGTTTTTTGCGTTGGTGTGTGCGGTCTTTGAATCCGAAGTAGTCACCTATTTTGTGCAGTGCGCGGTGTATGTTTTTAAAGTGTTGCTTGCGTTTGGCCGCATCGATGTAAAGCAATTTAACGGTGCCTTGGCCTATGGCCGCCGCTTCGATTAGGCATACGCCTATTTCTTCATTTGTTTCCATTTCAAATATGCGCAATGGCAATGATTGAATTTCAGACTCGATGTAAAAGCCGTGTTCTGGAAAGTCGAAGCGCTGCAAGTTGTCGGTTACTAATTCTTTTTTCTCAGTCATTACATGGCTGCCAGTAGTAGTTGTTGTTGCAAGTCTTCAGCATCGTTTATTTGCTCTGTTTTTATCGTTACGTTGCCCATGCTGACGCCGTTGTTGTTGGTTTCGCTGTTCATTTGCTTAATTTGGCTAAGCGCCCCGCCTTTGGGTATGTCATAGCGGTTTTGGGTAATGCTGTTCGTGGTGGTTAACTGCTCGCGCTTAGGTTCGCTGGTGTTTATTTGGCGCTGTAAGTGCAATGGCACAATATTGTTTTGCGCAGGTATGTTTTGCTGTGCTCGCAATGGGCTGCGGGCGTTGGCATTTCTATCAATATTAAGAGGCAAAACATTGTTGTAAGCGCGGTAACCACTTTGGTTTGCGGCTGTGGCCAAGGGTGCACTTGCTAATGTTTGCACCTGGTTGTTGTTGGCGCTTGGCGTTTTTGCGGGTTCACTGAAACGGGTTTCTATATCAACGCCGGGGATCAGGTTTATTTTGTCAATGAGCCAATCAATGCTACTGCCTAGCATTTCCATTGGGTTCAAGTTGCCAATAAAATCAGTAAATGCGGTTAGCTTTGCGCTTATCCATTCAATTGCCACCCCAGCGGCTTTTTTTATGTCATCCCAGTACACCACTGCTGCAACCAATGCCGCACCTAACGCGACAACACCTACTACCAACCAAGTAATTGGGTTAGCAAGTAACGCGGCGGTAAACGCCCACACGCCTGTGGTTAAACTAAGCATGATCACGCGTAAGGCAGCTAGTGCCCCGCCACTGGTCACACTTAACAAATAAAACCCTAACATGCTGGCGCGGGCGAATTTGTACGCGATTGAAACTACACCAACGACTGCGCTTAATAGCCACATGCCACCGGTTAAAACAGTATGAATAACTGCCCAGCCTACGGCCATAAATCGGTAAATACCCACGGCCACGGTTAATGCTGCAATAGTGGCAATTAACCCCACTACGGCCATGCCCACGGTGGCCACGGCACTGGTTAAATGCGGAAACATGTTGGTCCAGCGTAGTAATGTGCTGCCGCCCTCGGTCATTTTGTCGATTACGGGCTGCAGCACGGGCATTAATGCCATGCTAAAGGCGGTATGTACGCTGTTCACAATGCCGGTGAGTTGTTGCCATGAGTCTGTCATGGTTTTAGCCATTTTAATGGGTTTTTCCATCCCACTTACATCGCCTAGCGTATCAATCCCTTTCGCCAAACTGGCAGTATCGGCCACTAATAATTTCACAAGGGCCACAGCTTCATCACTGCCGAACGCTTGTTGAATAATATCTGATTTGGCAACGGTGTTTATCTCACCAAATTTGCCTTGTATTTTTTGCATGATATCGACAATGGGCAGCATGCGACCTTGGCTATTGGTAAATTTCAGCCCTAGCTTGTCTTGTGCTCGACCAATATTTTGTAAGAACGATTCGTATTTTGTGCCCGCTTCGCTGCCACTCATAGTGGCTTGTAATAGCCCTAGCACAGCCATTTGCTCATGCATGGGCACAAGTGCTGATTGCCCCGCGGCCCCTAATGATTCAAAGGCACTGCTCATTTGCGAACCCGTGGTTTTAAATATTTGTACGGCGGTGGCAGTTTGCCCGGCGAGCTGATCAACCCATTGGCTTTTGCCCATTTGAACTGCGTTTTCTTTAAATATGCCGTACATGGTGCCCATGTAATTGGTGATTGTGGCGGCGTCTGACTTGGTGCCTTTGGCTAGTATGGCGCTGTTTTTGGTGAACTTGCTTAGCTCATTGCCATTTAGGCCGCTAATACCACTTTGAATGTCGTAAGCGCTGCGGATTATTTCGCTGCTGGCAATGCCAAATTGTGCTTGGGTTTGCAAGGCCATGGCGTTGAGTTGTTTTAGTGCTTTTGGCTCTACGTCTAGGCTGGCCACTTCATTTAAGGCGCGTTGTTGATCAATAGCGGGTGCCATGGCGCGGTTTAACAGTACTACTGCACCGGCTATGCCTGCGGCACCGTAGCCTATATTGCGAAAGCCTTTTTGGGCATTGTTGGCCAGTTTGTCTATGCGGGCATCAATGGCACCAATGGGCGCGGCTGTTTTATCAGTCAGGCCGACGGTAAACATTAACTTTTCTACTTTTGCCGCAAAACTCATGCTGTGCCTACCCGTTGAATTAGGGGGTGCGTCCTGCGCCCTTAACCTTTCCGTGTTTGTTCGTTAGCCGTTGAGGGCTTTACCTATGCCGTTGGCTACGGCTATTTGCATGTTTTCCCAGTATTGGTTTTCTAAATACAGGGCCATGCCTAGGTCGTCGTCTTTGTCGCTTTGCGGTAGCCATTTGGCGCGCAGGGCAACCAATTGGCTATAACCGCATTGTTCTACTTGCTTGGCGTGCTGTTGCGCTTTTTTACAACAAACTCTGTGTCAGGTTTGTATTCGTTTGAAATGGCACCGGCTAAATCAATTTCGCTACCTGGTGTTTCTGCTATGAATTTTTTCACTAACTCTTTGCTGTCTTCATCGGTGCAGCGAGCAACAAACTGTTGGCTTGGTGCGACCTTGTCGTTCATGTTTATGTCATTTGTATAGCGGTTGAAATGCTCACGGGTGACGGTAAAGTTTGCGTCTTGGCCGTTTAGTTCAATGCTGAATTGCTGTATGTTTTTGTTCATTGTTTTCTTCCCAGTTTTGTTGTTGAAAATGTAAAAAATTACTTCATTTGCTTTTCAATTAACCTGTCGAGCTTTTTGCTTATGTCGCGCAGGTCGTACTTAATTTCTTTGCGTAGGTCTTCCACTTTCTGGCGGCTCTCACTTTGGCGAACGCTTAAATATTTAACGGTTATTTCAGTTTGGCTAATGCGTTCGTCTACACCCATGGCCCATGTGATCGCCGAAATAACAATGAGTAAGGTGGTTAGCAAGTGGCTAATGCTCACGGTTTTATCTAGATGCCAGCCGCGTTGCTCTTTGCCCCATTTTGTAGGTACTTCAGGTGTCATATGTTCCACACTTAGGCCTTACTACGTTGCTTCATAAATTCGGTTATTAGGGGCATGAGGTTTTTAATGGCGCGTTCGCCAAACATAAAGCCCAATACCAACAAGTTCACTATCCAGAATGCGGATTCTTGCTGGCTGGTTAACTCGCCCCATTTACCACTGAACCAGCACAGGTCCATGTACAGGGTTAAGTACCCCCAAATAGGGCGCTGGCAGCCACGTAAAAAAATAATGATGCTACCCAACCAACCAAAGCGTGCTAAGTCGCTGGCGGTGCCTTCAAGTTCTTTTATGCGGTCGTCAAACTGCTGGCGCTCTTCCTGTGCGGCGCTTTGTAAATCCATGGTGGCCGCGTGCACATGTTGCTTAATTGCCAATTCAATATTGGCCTTTTCAGCATCGCTAAGGCTTGGCGGGAAATACGCTTGTATTCCGTCAACAATTTTTTCACCAAACCCACCGGTTAAGAAATTAGCAATGCTGGTTAGCGTGCTCACTTGCCCTGCTCCAATTCTTGTTCGGTTAGCAAGGTGTAGGTGAATGAATTACCGTGTTTATTGGCCGCTATGCGGATCAGGTTTATCAGCATGGCGTATTCGTTTGGGTCTTGAATGACTTGGCAACCAGCGCTGAACCGGTCGACCTTTTCGGCTATGCCTTTGTCACTGGCGCGGTGGCCGTTAATACCGAAATAGCCGGTTTCTTGCACCACGTCGGTAATGTCTAATTCTTCGTTTTTGTCACCGTCACGAAACACGGTGACTTCGCCCCTTTGCACTAATGCGGGGTATTTGCCTTGGTGCATGCCTAGCTGCCACATGCCCGCGTATTGACCAGGGCACAAAATAGCAGTGCCCAATAGGTTCAACGGGTTTAGGCGGTAATACGTGCCGGGGTCGGTGGTGCAGCTGAACTGCCAAAGCTGTTCAATGCCTGCCATTTTAAACAGCACACAAAACACGTCGTTAAAAGTGTTGGCCTTGGTGTCGCGGCTGCGAACGCCGATTAAATTAAGGTTGTAATCGCCACGGCTAAACAACGTATAGCCGCGATTTGCCATTGCTTTTTTAAGTTGTTGCACCGTGATTTTCATTTAAATAATGTCCGCGATTTCTTCAACCGTGAGGTACGGCACACCGTTGATTCTGACAAACTCTTTGTCTGTTACGTCAAAACCAATTTTGTGTTTTTTCTTTTCTTTGCCGTTGGGATCAATCGCTAATAAATCACTGATTTTCAGCATACAACCGAACATTTCAACGCCCATTTCTGCGCTGTCTGTTAACGCTATGGCGTTAATGTCGAACGGCTCTAGGCCTTTCCAGCTACCTGCACTTTTGGCGGCTTCTGACAGCACGTTAAAGTTGCGGCTGTCTAGCTCTAAATCACCGGAACAGGCACAGTCACCGTCAACGTAACCATTAGGCACACCGCCTGATTTTACTGGGGTGCGCTCGTCGGTAATGGTGGCATTGAACGATTCAATGTGTACCAATAAGTCGCCAATCATTACGTCAAAATCTTTACCTGAAATATGCTTCATGGCTTACTCTCCGCTTAGGTCTAGGGCTATGTTTACGGTAATTTCTTTGGGGCAGTTAACCGGGGTTAACTTGAGCCAAATTTGTACGCGGGTGCGTGTTACCCACACAATTTGAATGGCATCGTCGCCGGGGGCTTCAATTTCACCAGGGAAATGCGTACCCGCAAATGTGGTGCTGCTGCTCATTTCACGTAGTGGGCGGCTAAAGAATGTTTTGTTATTGGCAATACTGACCGCTGAGCTATTCAACGAACGGTTACCCACACGGGCAATGGCCAGTAAGCGCACCGCACGGGCTGCTTTGTCAACCACGCGCAGGTTTTCAACCACGGTGTAATCGCCACCTGGTATGTCTAACAAGTTGCAGTCGCCCCAGTATGTGCCGGGGTAATCAACGTAATGCTGTGGCACGCTAAAGCGGTTTTGATCAAGCGCTGCTAATACTGCGTCGCCTAGCTCTACGTTGTCGCTGTCGACTGGGGTGTTACCCAACCCAATGACTGAGCCTGACGCCACGCGCATTGGCGTATCAGCAATGCTCACGCCTGCGTGTTGTAAACGCCCTGCTAGCACGCCCACGTCGTTACCGTGCAATTGCGGTACAACGGCCACACGGTGACCTGCTACGCCATCTAAAATGGCGTTTTGTGCGGTTAAGTAGTCAGACCAACTTTGTGTGCCTGCATCAATGCCGGCGGTTACGCCTAATATGAATACACGGCGGCTGTGGGTGTTTAGCAATTCAACGGCTTTGGTGTGCAATGCGTTCACCGCTGCGCTGTCGGCGGCTGGCGTTAACACTACGATTGCTTCTGGGCTGATGCCTGCGGCAATGGCAATGTCAATGCCTGCGCCATAATCAGCACCAGTAATAGGCACGCACGTTGCGCCCCATTGTTCACCGCCGTTTAAACGGGCTGCTTGAATGTTGGTTTTTAGCACTGAGTCTGCTTCGCCTAGCAGTACGTCTAAATCTGATTGCTGATCAAGTGCAATAACGGTGTCTACCCCTTCAGGGGCATTACCGATGAATAAAAAATGACGCTCAACACTTGGCAAAGAGCCTTGTACCAAATTCAGCGCGTTAACAATTACCTTGCCTTGTGCCATGTTGTATTTCCTCGTTTAATTCGCTTGTTTTGCCAACTCAGTAATAATGATATTGGCGGCTTGTTCGGTGTCTTGGTTGTTCATGCCTAACCATGGGCGCGACGTTCTTGGCACGGTCCACTGCTCTTTGGCTTGTTTCTTTAGCGAACGGTAAATGGCGCCCGCTTGGCCTACCGTTAGGTTTTGCATAACCCAACGCATGGTTGGTATGCGGCCTTTGCCACTTTTGGTGGCGCGTTTATCAATTCTAAATTCACCACTGTCGACCAGCTTTTTGGCTTGGGCGCGTGTGGCTGGCTTTTTTAAACCCGCGCTTGAAAACGCTTGCTCACCTTTTTTGGCCTTTTCTGCGTCACCGTCTTTTTTGGTGTTGAACCTGTCGCCAATACCGTGGTGGTGTGCATAGGCCACTTTGCCCGCGTTACGTAAAAAATAGAGCTTTGCTTCTTCTGTGGTCGCGGTGTGGCGCAATTTACGCCCTAAACGGCGAAACATTTTTGCGCTGCCTTTTTGGCGTGAAGCCATGGGCTTGCCGTCGATTTGTTTTTGGGTACGCCTGCGGGCGTTGTTAACCGTTCGCGCCTTTCGTGCCACCTTGCGCAATATATTTTTGCGCTTGGCAGGGCTGGCTTTTAGCAACCCGACCATGGCTTTAACACGCTGTTTGCCCGTGATATTAATTGGCATATCCACTGGGCTAGCCATGGGTTATGTCGCCGACAATTTCAAAGCTTTCAGCCACGCTGAATTCGTTGGGCACTAGGCTGTAAAATTTGGCGCCAAACTGGAATTCACCGCCGTCTTGTTCTTGCAGTTCAATGGATTCTGAAAAATCCACGGTGGCCATAATGTCGACTAGGTGATCGTCAACCGGCTCAATATCAAAACTGGCTTTGTCTAGTTCTTCTTCGGTGTCGCTTTGGTCGTTGTTGTACAACCAGCTACTAAAATGGGTTAGCACTCGGTTGGCATCACCGCCGAAACGTTCTATTTCATACACCGCTTGGTAATGTATGTAAGCGGCGATAATCGCGCCGTCTTGCACCTTTTTACCGCTTAGGGTGATTTCGCAATCTGTCACGAAACAACTTAGTTGCTCGTCGGCCACTAGGTTGCGGCTGGTAATGTAGGCGAGTAACTGTTTAAACTTTTTCATTACAGCAACACACAGGTAATGCCGGTTGACCCGGTTAATTGGCGTGCGTATTGGTCGGCTCTGCGTCTGTACCAAATTTCATTTGGCTCGGCCACGGTGCCGGTTACGTCACTGACTTTGCGTGTGGTCACGCTTATGTTCCTGCGGATCAACTCACTTTTTGCCCAGTGCATGACGGCGGCCAAATACAAGGTTTGGTATTGGTTTGGTATCGCTTGTTCGGGCACGTCGCTTAGGCTGGCGTACCCTGCCAATTCCCATTCGGCTAAGCGTTTTTTTAACCGGCCATTCATTTCAATCATGGCCAGCTCTAGGCTTTCGGTGACTGCACCTAGGCCGTATTCGTTGGCCACACGGTAGTTTTCTTGAAAGTCGCCTATGCTCACGTCGGGTAAAAACCCGTTGTTGGTTATTGTGGTGTCAGTAAAGGTTTGGTCGCGCCCGGTAAAGCTCATAGTGCCCCCGTTGGTAAACATGCGGCAGGTAGCAAACCGATGTCATATTGCGTTAAAACGCTCAGACAAGGGTTTACTACTGCGCATGCGGCTGGGAGGCATACCATTGCTATTTACTCTCAGACTCGGTTTTTGCGTTAGCACCTTTTTTGCTGCCTTTTTTAGTGCTGTTTTCGTTGCCTTTTAGGCCAGCGAGTAAGGCGGTGATATCGCTTAATAGTTTCTTAACGCCTGCGCGTTCGTTTAGCTCTAGTGCTTTGTTGCAGTAGTCAAACGCCGTTTGGTAATTTTTAGCCATGAATTCAAGCTTACCGGCGGTGGCAAATACTTTGCCTGCGGGTATGGGGTTTACGTCCCAGTGCTTGCTTAGGCCGTCGATTGCGTATTGCAAAGCGGGGGCTGGCTTTTTGGCTTTTAGCTGCTTGGCACCGTAGTCGGCTAGCGTGTCGCAAATAAAGGTTTGAATGTTTGGCGTGTTAAAACGCGCTGGCAGCTTTTGCCCTTGCTCAATGGCTAATTCAGCGTATTGGTGCGCTAACTCGAATTGCTCGGTATCAAACAGCCACACCATCACCTGGCTTAAAATGCCATTTGGGTGGTTATGCCCTTGTGCTTGGTATTGCTGCAAGTAATCCAAGTAGTTAGGAATGATATGGGCTTTATATGCCAGCTTTTCAGCAATGGTTTTAAGCCCCTTTAAGGTAACTATGTCGCCATCTAAACTGGCTTTTACAATGTCGTATTCTTTGTTTAGCTCGACATTTTCAGCACTGTTTAGGTCGTGGCTTAATGCTTTAACTTGTTTTGCCAACACACTTTTTTTGAAACGCTGCGCAGGGTTTACGCCTTTGCTTTGCTGTTCGGCTTTGGTGTAGTCAGGCGCGGTGTGCTCTACCTTTTCGCCTTTGGCGATGCGGTCTTTTATGCGTTGTTGGTTACGTTGTGCAATGTTCATAGTGATCCCAGTTGTTCACGGTGAAATGTGTTTTCTAAAAAAGCCTGAAGATCAGGCTTTTTGATGAAAGCACACTTGTGCTGTGGGTTATGGCTTAGCCTTGGTCTTCAACAAACTCGACGTTAGCGCCCTCGATGTACGCGGCTTTTTCTAGGGTTTCGACTACGTACCCTTCGTTCTGGCTGCGGTAATCGGCGTATTGGTTTTTCTTTGGCTCGTCTACGATTTGGCGACGAATGCTTGATTCTTGGTAGTACAAGCTTAAGTTGCTCATGCTGGTGACCAGTACACCGCGCGCAGGGAAATGCGGCACGGTAAAGGCGTTTAAACCACCGTAGGTGTCAATGGTTTGGGCCATTTCAATGCGCTGCTTTTCACTTGGCAATTCGCCGTGCTGTGCGTAGCGGCGGCCTTTGTCACGGGTGATTAAGTCACGGCCTACAATCGCCACTAAGTCGCCGCTGTCTGCGTGTTCTTCGGGGATCATACTTAGTGCGCCATGCACAATGCTGTTGAGGTTTTCAAAGTCACCAGATGCACCCAAAATCACTTTGCCTGCGGTGTCACCTTCTGTGAGTACTTGCGCGGCGGCTTGCTCACGTAAAATTTGCAACCAGCCTTTGTTTACATCTTGGCCCATTGGGTTAGCCGTTGGGTCAGTGGTGGCGGCCACACTGGTGCCGTGCCAGCCAATCATGGCTTTGTTGGTTGCAATGGCGCGGTTAATGTAATTGGCATAGCGGTCGGCTAAATCAGGGAACTTGGCCCACGAGTCGATCATGGAATACAGCAAGGCGGTGTCCATGTCGGTTTGGTGCAATTCATAGCCTTGTGCGTCAAGGTCTAACAAGTGACGCCCTTTACGTTCACCGGCCCCAGTTGTATTGGTGCGGGTGGTGACTAAACCACTGGCGCTGCCTAGAATTTTTTGACCTTTAATTTCTGTTACCGGCATGACGTTGATTTGCTGTAAAAACGAGCTTTGCAGCACGATTTTATCCATCAACATTTGGTGTACTTCAGGGGTGGCGCTGAATGTTTCAGCGACACTGTCTACACCGTATGTTTGTGCCATAAGGCCAAGCATGACGGCGAAATTTGCTTTTGAGCGTGCACTTAATTGGCTCATTTTACGTTCCTTTTAAATCTGTTTAGTTAGCTGTATGCGTGTTTACAGCGGCTATTAGTAAACTTTTGCTTGTTCGTCGCCCGTTGGCGTTGGCGTTTCGCTACCCGCGGGGGTGGCACTGAGTTTTTCAAGCTTGCTGCTTAGTGCAGTGACTTGGTCGCCCAATGTTTTCACAGTGTCTTGTAACTCGGTGGCTTGCTCGTTTGAAAAGACGGCTGCACCAGGTGTTTCGTCACCTGGTGCAGGGTCTTCACCATCACCACTGGGTGCCGCTGATAGTTGTTTTACTATCGCGGCGAATTTCTCATCAATACCGGCTTTAAGCCCTTGGCTGATACTGGCCGTTAGTGCTTCGATTTGTTCTTGTGTCATGTCGTCGTCCTCTTGCGGATTTGACGCCGCAGGGGCGGCGGGTTGTTTGAAACTGGCTATAAATTGGGTGAACCAACCGGGGGCGGCTTCGGGCTCTTCTTGCACCAGGCTAAAATTAAATTCTTCTGGGGTGCTGAGTAGGTGGTCTTTTTCAACGCGGTGGCTGAAATTAAGCTGCGTTGTGCCACGGCTGGCGGGTAAGTCGGTTAGGGCTAGGCCTGCTAAATATGCTTTGCCTGACGATGCGAAGTTGTTGATCACTTCCATGCTGGTAAAGACTTTTTGCCCATCGGCATTTAATGCCAACATGTGTTTGTTTGGCGCTAGCACCGCAAATAGGCACGTTTCGCCTTTGGCGTTGGTCTCGGCTTTTAACTCAAGCACGGTGCCAAAGTTGCCCGCCCAGTTGTAATGCTCGTAATTGATAACAGCGGTGTATTCTTCTGGGTCGTAGGTTTCGGCCATTTCTTGAATGGCCAATGGCGATATGTCGCGACCATCTACGGTTTTACCACTGGTGCCGATTTTGACAAAGTCGGTACGTAAGACGGTTTTACCTAGCATTACATTTTACCCTTCATTCGATTGACCCTTCATTCGTTTAACTGAAAATCACATGAGACTTTTCGCTTGTTAGGGTTGCAAAATTAGCGGGTATTTGGGTGCTTTAAAACGTCTTA
Source organism: Paraglaciecola sp. T6c (assembly GCF_000014225.1). Taxonomy (NCBI): domain Bacteria; kingdom Pseudomonadati; phylum Pseudomonadota; class Gammaproteobacteria; order Alteromonadales; family Alteromonadaceae; genus Paraglaciecola; species Paraglaciecola sp. T6c. The sequence goes on along the minus strand of NC_008228.1, from coordinate 794,476 downwards.
ACTTATTGATAATTCCTATATTTTGGTTTTAGGAATAGCGCGGATTGGTTTAGGGTAATTCTGTTTAAAGTGGTGGCTAGAATGGCGTCAAATTCATTATTAATTTGGTGTTATGGCAGGCTACAGCGACGAAATACGCGAACAGGCTAAAAAACTGTTTTTGCAACATTGGGCAATGGACGACATTAAAGACGAACTTGGTTTACCCAATGTGCGTGTGTTGTACCAATGGAAAGCCAAATACAGCTGGGATGACCTACTTGCCCATGAGTCGCCTAAAATTGCGATTGCTCGGCGTTTAACCGCGCTGGCTGATAAGCCCGTAAAAGAGGAAAAGGATTACCAAGAGCTAGACCGCTTAAGTGCCACGCTGTTACGACTTGAAAAAATTGATACTGAACGCCTACGCCGCAGCAAAATGGAAGAAGGCGCAGAGCAAAAAGATAAAAAGAAAAAAGCCAAGAAAAACGATATTTCAGGCATTACCGCCGAAGACCTAGAACTGACACGCAACGAAGTGTTTTTTGATTACCAAAAACGCTGGCATGCACATAAAGATCAACGTACCCGCTTTATCTTAAAAAGCCGTCAAATTGGCGCAACCTACTACTTTGCTTGGGAAGCCCTAGAAGACGCTATTTTAACCGGCAAAAACAAAATATTTTTGTCTGCTTCGCGCTCTCAAGTGATGGTGTTTCGAGCCTATATTTGTGCGTTTGCGCGTAAATACTTTGAGGTTGAGCTAAAAGGCAGCCCGATTATTTTAAGCAACGAGGCGCAATTACACTTTTTAAGTACTAACTCGCGCACGGCCCAGAGTTACAACGGTGATTTGTATGTTGATGAGGTGTTCTGGATGAACGACTTTAACAACATTTGGCATGTTGCTAAGGGTATGGCGAGTCATAAGCACTGGACCCGCACACTGATTAGCACGCCAAGCAGTAAAAGCCACGAGGCTTACACCATGTGGAGTGGCGACCGTTACAACCAAGGGCGCAAAGACGAAGACAAGCAAGAATTGAAGGTTAACCACGCCACGCTGTACGGGGGGCATTTAGCCAAAGACCGCATTTGGCGCGACTTTGTGACCGTTGAAGATGCCGCGAACGACGGCTGCACCCTGTTTGATATTGACGAGCTCAAAGACGAAAACACCCCTGATGAATTTGACAACTTGTACATGTGCGAGTTTGTTGACGATAGCCACAGCGTATTCAAGCTGGCCGACCTGCTTAAATGCGCCACCGATAGGCAGCACTGGAAAGACTACCGCGAACGTGCACCACGGCCATTTTTAAACCGCGCTGTGTGGTTAGGGTATGACCCTGCCCGTAGCCGTGATGACGCGACCCTTGCCATTGTGGCCCCACCTGTTTTACCTGGTGAAAAATTCAGGGTGTTAGAGCGCATTTATTTTAAAGGCAAAGACTTGCGCGAACAGGCCGTAGAAATTCAGAAAATATGCAAACGCTTTAACGTTGTGCACATTGGCATCGATGTGACCGGCATTGGTTGGGGCGTGTTTGATTTGGTGAAAGCCTTTTACCCGCGAGTGCAAGGGTTTCATTACAGCCCTGAAATTAAAACCAAGTTGGTGTTAAAAATGATGGACGTGATCGGCGAAGACCGTTTCGAATATGACGCGGGTGACAAAGACATACCACAAGCATTTTTAAGCGTTAAAAAGTTTGTAACCAGTAACGGGCAGATCAGCTATTGCGCACACCGTAATGCTGACAGTGGCCATGGCGATGTGTTTTTTGCAATATCGCACGCCATACACAAAGAGCCTATTAACCACAATCGCCGCAAAAGTAGCGTAAGCATTCAAAAGGCATCATAAATGAGCAGCAAACCCACTATTAAAATTCGCGCTGGTAGTAACTTCAGCTTTGGCGACCCTGAGCCCGTTTTAAACAACAACCTGACGGATTATTTAGGCATTTTTACCCACAATGGTGAGTACTACACACCGCCGGTGAGTTTAACGGGCTTGGTGAAGTGTTCGCGGGCGAACCCGCATCATGCCAGTGCATTGTATTTTAAGCGCAACATGGCCACTAAATGGTTTATCCCTAGCCCGTATTTAAGCCAAAAAAGCTTAAGCCGGGCAGCTTATGACTACCACTGGGCGGGGCAATGTTATTTCAGGGCTCGGTATAATACATTTGGGCAGTTTTTGTATTTCGAGCATTTACCGGCGTTATACATTCGCAAACTGGCGCCCAAAAACGGGCAGTTTAACCGCTATGGCATGTTAACCAGTGGCGGTAAGTTAATGCCGTTTTTAAATGATGAAGTGGTGCAGCTTAAAAACTATGACCCGACACAGGGCATTTATGGCACACCAGAATATTTAGCCGGTTTACAAAGCATGTTGTTAAATGAAGATGCGACCCTATTTAGACGCCGCTATTACAAGAACGGTGCGCACATGGGGTATGTATTTTTAAATACATCGGGTGAAATGTCCGAAGAAGACGAAGATTTATTGTCAAAAGAAATTGGCTCGAGCAAAGGGGTGGGTAACTTTCGCTCGATGTTTTTAAGTTTGCCAGGTGCCGATGCTGATTCAGTTAAAATTTTACCTGTGGGTGACATTTCTACCAAAGATGAATTCGAACGGGTGAAAAACATTACGCGCAATGACGTACTGGCCATGCACCGCATTAACCCGGCTTTGTCTGGGGTAATGCCAGATAACGACGCGGGCTATGGTGACATTGAAAAGATAGGGCGGGTAAATTATGAAAATGAAGTGGTGCCCATTCAGCAAGTGTTTTTGCAGCTAAACGATTATTTGCCTGCGGGAAAAATGATTGCATTTAAAGAGCCTGAAACGGCGATTGCTGCGGAATAGGCTTAGAAATGGAGCTATTTTTACTGCATAGCTATAGCTTTGGTGTCACCGGTATGTAAGTCTTTCACCCTTAATTGCGGCGCTATCAAATCGCTAGATGTATCGAAAGTCAGTTCTCCCACGCATTGGCTACTGCCTACTGACGGCGTGTCTTGAAGCTCTGCAATTTTAAACAATTCTAATGAATAGGGGTCAATTTCTAAGGATTTTTTCTCCCCTAAAAAACCGTCATGATTAAAGTACTTAAAGTCAAACGTGACGGTTTCTCCTGATTTATTCCAAATGTAAATTGCAGTTTTATAATCATCAAAAGTACTATAGAAAAAGGAATACTTGCTCTTTCGTTTATCCGCTCTTTGCTTTATCAGCCCACTGAACGATATAATTAGCCCAATAAGTGGTTCAGATATACTGCCAATGACACCCCAAAAATCACCCCAAACCACTTTACAACTGTCGATAAATATCAAACACCAATAACTCGGCCATATTGCATATAACTCGGCTATTAGCCAACAAGAAAATACTCCAATTACAATCGGAATAGCTAGTGATAGCTGTGCCAACCACGATTTTTTGACTTCACGTGGCGCCGTATTTACACCATCGTTACTAACAGTACTATTTTCTGTCATTCTATTATTTCAATCTATCCATTTTGATTTATCAAAAAACCTATTAAATAGTAATTAATCGCTACTCTGTGCAAGCACGCGTTTATTTCTGCACGCAATCGAAAGATAATTGCATAATTTTCAGGGTAACTTAAAGTCGCGCTTGTAACCATCACCAAGGTTTGTTTTTTATGCGTATCACCTGCCCCAATTGCCAAAGTAAAGCGGTTATTACTAGCCGTGATCAACAATCTATTCAAGTGTCTAATTTATATTGCAGCTGCACCAATACCAAAGAGTGTGGCCATACGTTTGTTAGCACCTTGGCTTTTAGCCACACCCTAAACCCACCTGTTAATTCAACCCGTGAATTGGCAGCCAGCTTGTTAAGAATGCTGCCCGCTAATGAAAGACAATTGCTGTTTGAGTTGGGTTAAAGCAAATTTTAAGAAACTCATTTTCTCAAGTAGCGCTCAATTTATCGGCAGAGATTAGAACGGTATGTCATCCATCTCAACCTGATATATAGTCCCGTAACTAATCTCGGCGAGTGAGTCTGTATTAATACCTTGAGATATACCAACTAAATAAGCCACAGTTCTCACAAATAAATCTCTATTTTCGACATTGGCAGTATAAAAACAAAACAAGTTGTCGTCGTTAAACATCTTTTCGCCTAAAAACTCAGGAGCTCTTATTTTCTTAACAGATTTTGATATTACGTGGGAATGCTTTAATGAGTTATTGACAGTTCGGATGTTATTCACAGATTCATACCCTTGAATTTCGGGTAAATTAATATCAAACTTTTTAAACCTTGATATTAATCCCGGCCAGTTAATGTTTTCACCTGAAACATCTTCACCGCTTAAAATCTCAATAAATTGTTTCAAAGATATTTCGACCTTTTTATGCGCATATATTATCTGCATTTCCAACAAAGCTGTAATTTCGTACTTTAACTGCCTTTCATATCCTTCTGCACCCAAAATTTCGTAATGGGCTTCAATATAATCATCCGATGTTGAAGGTGGCTCTACGTACTCTCCCCCCTTAGCGATAACTTCTCTTTCATATTGATTCTCAAGAGCTTCCATTTTTGACTTATTACTTTCTTTAGACTCTTTATTCTCAGATAAATTTTCTTTATACCCCTCAACGATTTTAGAGAATTTATATTCAAATGAAGATTCAAAAACATCCATTATTCTATTTATTTTATTTAGTTCAATACCCATGCATTGCGGAACTTTTTTGAAACTCATATTCAAACCCTAAATTATTAGAAATTGGTCTTGTAGAAAATAAAAACTGAAATAAAAAACTTAACTGTTCCATTTTAACTTCATCGTATCTAGAATTATTTCTAGCTTCCCTAAGGCCTCTAGCGCATACCCATCTATTTTTCGTCCTAAATCTACTTCGGGGTGCGTTATAAGATTTGGACTTTGCCATTGTTCAAATTTTAACCTCTTATAACTCAGATGTCCTCTAGGCATAAAAGTTCTTATTAACGGTTTACATTTTGGAATGTGTTTCTTTGAAGGGTGGCCGACGGTCTTATTCCTTAGATCTCTTAATATATTCCAGTAAGGTAATCCTTTTGTATCCAATTTCGAACCAGTGATTATATTATACAATTCACATATGGAGTCTTGTTGCACAAATAGCGCTTGCATGACACCAAAAAATTCGATGTAAGCTTGGTTTGCATTGTTATCGAAATCTTTTAATCTATGTTCATGAAGGCTCTTAAGCGTATCTTGTATTTGATACATTGTCGTATAATAACCAGAAAACTCACTTTCTCCAATATCGGTATAGAAAAAATCTTGACATTGACTTGAACCTTGAAACAGATTTCCTATTTTCTCATGAACTAAAAAGATTTTTGTAAAACTCATATTTTCCCCCTCCTATGGAGTAGAATTAAAATGTCTTGGTAGCACCTCGAAACCTATTCAGTTTCGCTCAATTTATATTCAGTGTATCGTTTACCACATTTCAATGGGAATATTGATATGTGATAAACGATAGTCTGAATTTTTATTAAGATCATTGTCTGACAAAAGTCATAATGATTATTGATACGCATAACAAGTATGCTACATCGACTCCCAATCTAAGTTGGGACTTGATTGAAAATGCGCAAGGAGAACTCTATGCTTGAGTGGTTTATAGAACAAAAAGATTGGATATTTAGTGGGATTGGAATAGTAATTATAAGCTTGTCTATTACCTTTATCAAAAAAATGAAGTTTTCATCACTAGGTAATTTTATGTCTAGAGTGTACGGGGTATTTATTAGCTTCTTTCGCTCGGATGAGGATATCACTAAAAATATCAATATTGACTTGCGGCCAAGGAATAGTCCATTTGAAATATATCTCGATGACTTACCAAAGAGTAAGTTTTGGCTCAGAGGCTTGAACTTCAACCCTTTTGAAATTTCTATTAAGCACATTACTATCGAATATAGTTACGGTGGGATGACAGCCAAGTGTAGTTCATTCTTGCATGGCTGTACTCTTCCCAAATTATCAATTAACGATGTTATCTTAGTAGATGATGGCATTAGTAGTGAACAAGCAGATTATATCGCTGGTTTTCAAGATGAATCGAGATGTACCGTTATCATAAAAGCGGTATTAAAAACCCCATCAAAAGAAATATCGTACGAAAGTAACTATTTAGAGGGAATTTCTCCAGCCCTAATAAATAAGAAACTTCGCAGCGAAAAAATGCTTACAAACTAAATCATTAAAAAGGTGATAGTGAGCTGAGCTATCGTCATGCGGCCGTTCCTATGTGCAGTTTACCGTTGATGATTTTTAGGCCTGATTCGGCGGTAAAAATCGGTTTGTTGGGGTCGAAGGGTTCTTCTTCTTCTATAAACCAATCGTCGTTCGGGTCGGTTACGTGGGTTTGGGTAAGGTGTTTCTCGCCGTTTTCGTATTCGACTATTTTTAAGGCTTTATTGGCGCTCAAACGCAGGTTAGTGCCCTTCTTAAGTCTTTGAATTTGCCCCTTGATTAATGGGGCGGGTGTTCTATTAAGTAAAAACTCGGCTAGTTCTTGGTCTTCTTCGCTTATTTCGCTTAGGTATTCTTGTGCTTGTTCAAAAACCGGTGGTTTTGGATAGGCAAACATGGGGGTAAAAGCGGGTTCTTCGGGTTTATTGGGCTGCTCTAAGGTGCTGTCGGTACAGTTATTGACAGCACTCCAAGGCTGCGCGGTTCCCGCTTCGCTAAGAGCAGAATCAAAAGACGACGCACCGCTGCGCGCTGCTTTTAAAGCGTCAAGGGCGATACGTTTAGGGCTTTCGCCTTTGCGGTGTAGGGTCCATGTTTTATCACTGGTAATAATGCTGCCGGTGATGCTTTCTACACCAATGGCTTTGTGCGGCACGGCTTCGTTGTAGCGGTTAATCACGGGCTCGTTTGGTTTTAGCAACCATACGGGGCGGTTATCGCGCTTTGTGTTGACCCCGCCCATTTCTTGTATGAATTTGTCCCACTTGCCTGTGTCTGCCCAGAAACGGCATTTTTCTATTTCGTCGTTGGCGCAGGCTTTTGCCGGGCGCGTGTGATTTAACCAGGCAATAACGTGACTGTTATAGGTGCCTGCTTTTTCTGTGTTGAGCTTTTCGCGCCATTGGCCTGTTTCTTCGCTGTTGAACTTGCGCAGTTCTCGCCAAATGCCTACTGAGGGTTGCCCAAACGGTTGAAAGGCACGAATGCCCCAGCACTTGCGCCATGCGGTAATGCGCTTGGCTGCTTCGGCGGCTGGGTTGCCGTAGTTGTCTTCGCCTATTTCTTTGCCGTCGGTTTGATAACCGTCAATATTCTTTGAAATGTATTTGGCTATGTACCCGGTGGCGCTGCCTTTTTTGGGGTCCATTTTTTCCACGGTCACGCGGTGTTTTTTGGCGCCCGCTTCGTTGCCGTCTATTTGCAAACCGTAGTGATAAAACATATCAATTATGGTGTTCTGTTGTTTGTCAGTGCAGAACAGCATGTAGTGCTGGTGCGGTGTTTCGTCTTCGTGGGGCTCAACGACTCTGAACCCGTAAGGCTTGATATTGAGTTTGTCTAGCGCTGAGCGAATAAGGGCGAACACGTTGTTTAAGTAGCGGTTGGTTTCGTCTGGGGTAACGCCGTTATATTTCGGGTTGGCGATAATCGACTTTTCACCCTTTAACTTTCGGCTACTGGTTGGGTGGCATTTACTGGGTGCGGTTAGGGTGATGAATAGCCCGACGTGATCCTGTTCTATGGCGAAGTCTTCGCAGCCGCGCATGCGGGTCATTAGTTCGTGGCGACGAATTTTAGGGTTAGAGACTGACTTTTCAATCAGGGATAAAAGCGGCACTTCTTGGTCGCTTTCTTCGTTGTAGGCAACCATATCACCTAGCACTTTTAGGCTTTCTTGTTGGCGTCTTTCAAAGTATTTGTAGGTGTCGTTGCTGACATAACACTGGGTGCCGCTGTGCACTACGCCGCAGGCTATGGCGATTTCTTCGTGCTTTTGGCGGTGTACTTTGCGTAATTTACGCAGCCACCATTTTTCACACAATAAACGGGCTAGGCCAATGTCGGCATGTTCTGTGGTGAATTTTTCGATTGATATGTCTTGGTATTTTTCGCGTATGCACATTTGGTTTGGTATGGCGCACACCACTTGATAAATACGTTTAAGCAGGTCGTTTTCTGAGAAGTGATCGCGCCCTGCTATTACCAGCCTTTGTAAGAATTGATACACCATGCGCACCATGTCGAATGCGTAGTCGCGCAATTCGTTGTCGCTGCGGTTCCAAAAGTTTTGCAGGTCATGGCTGCTGGCTTGGTGGTTGTCTGACTTGGCGGTTTTAATCGTGGTGGTGCCGTCTTCGTGGTAAACCACGCTGGGTTCGCTTTCTTCTTTGGTGCGCTTAACGGGCATCAACTCTGATTCTTGCCAGTATTCGAGCAAATCTAACAAGTAGTTTTCGTGTGCGCTTTGGGCCTTTTTATTCAGGCTTTTTAGTTCAGGGGCTATGCCGAACGTCATGTTTAAGTATTCGTCATCAACGATCATGTCGCTTGGTTTGAAAATAAGCGGGTTTTGGCACAGCACAGCCATTTTGCTTGATAAGTGGCGGTTGTATATGCCAGTTAAATAGCGGTTAGCCCGTTGGCGTTTTACGGCTTCGCCTTTTTTGCTGTTGTCGCTGCGGTACATGTCTTTGTAAACCGTGGCCACTGCATTGCCCACTGATTGCGGCAAACCGCGCAGTATTTTAGAGCGGTGATAACGGTCGCCGTCGTCGCCTAATTTCCACAGCGCTTTTTCAGCTTGGGTGGCTGATAAATCAATAGGCGCAAAATAGCGGGTGCCGTCGGCATTTGTACCAGACGTGCGAACAGGCCACTGCACCAAGTGTTGGTGCATGGCCGGTATGAACGGGTTAGGCAGCTGGCGAACGTGGTGCATTGTTAGGCGGCACTCACCGCTTTTAGTTTCATAATTAGGTCAGCAAATAGCACCGCTGATTGCTTTAAGTCTTTTGCGGCTTTACCTACGCCAAACTTGTTCATAACAGCTAGTTGAGCACGCGTAATTAGCATTAGGTTTTCTGGTTCGCAATTTAGTTTGTTGTTGTCTTTGAAGATCACAACCATGCCGTCTGGAATTTCACCGTGTACTGCACGATAGTTAACGCGCTGTTTTAAATCCCATAGGTTTGGTTCAGCTATTTTCACCTCTATGTAGCCGTCTTTATTGACTCGCTCAGAGCCCACAAATTTATGGTTTACTGGTATTGTGCCTTTTTTAAACCAACCCGCCTCGCCACCTGTGTTTAAGCCTTTCTTACCTTTATTCCACGATGTTTCACCTTGTTTAAATTGACCATTACGGCCTGATTTAATCTGGTAGCGTTTTACTGTGCTGTGAATAGTGGCTTTAGTCGCACCAAAACCCTTGAATTGTTTATTGAACTCGTCGGTTAACTCGTCGATTTTCATGCACAAATAGTTTTCAGCTAACCAAGCCAAGTGTTTTTCTGAATACTTGGGCACAGTTCTGGTGCGTTTAACGCCTGCTTTAATGCCATGATTCGTCAAACATGACTTTATTTGTGCAGGGGTTTTCGTTTTCCTAAAGGTGCGATTAAATTGCGCTGTTAACTCGTTAATCATCATCTTTGGGTAATTTTCAGTTAACCAGGCGATCATGGCTTTGTTGTATACGCGACCGGCTTTCATGATTTTTGCTCTATCAATATGCCGTCGATATGCTTTTTCGCGTTCAGGCTAAGTTCGTCATATTTCACGGCCACATCTAGCGCAAGTGCTTGAGTGGCTATGATTTGATTAGCCACTACCGCAACACTTTTGCCCCTGGCAATCTCATCCTTAAGCGCTTCACCATTTAATGATTCTTCGCCTAGGCGTTCCAATTGGGCAAATAGGTGGTTGTTTAGGTCTATTAGTTTGTTTTTCATTATCCCTGCCCCTGTTGCTTAGCCTTGCTTGCTATAGCGTTTAACGCTTCATTGGCCACGTTTTTGGCTTCGTCCAAATGAATTTCAGCTAATCTACTCACGCATATAGCCGTTGGCCCGTTGTAGCCCTCGGCTCTTTTTCTTTGGCTGAAGTAGCTAAGCACGGTGCTGGCGTCTTCATCATTTATACCTGCCGTGCAAAATGCGCTTTGGTCTTGGCCGCTTGCCATGTCGGCAGCAACCATATGACTTAAGCCATGCTTGCGGCCTTTCATCATGATCACTTTGGTGGGCACGCCTGCCATGCTTGGCCCTTGGCCGTGCTTTAAGTCGTGGCATGTGCGGTGCCAGTGCATGTGCAACATGTGAATTTTGGCGACCAAGGTTTCGCAATCTATGGCGCTTGGGTTGGTGTGCAGTAGCAATTCATTAAGCAGGTTTTCAGCACTGATGTTTTGATTAAGCAAGTGATTGACGCTTTTGGCTAGTTGAGCGTTTTCAGCTTTTAGCTGTTCTAAGGTTTGGTTATTCATGGCTACAACCCTCAGCTAGTGTGGCTTTTTCTTGTTGCGTTACGCCCGCTTCAATCCATGTGAAATTAGGGTATTCACCGTCGATGAAATACCCACCTTCGTGCGCTTGATTGTTAGGTATCGGCGGGAACACAGCCACGCATTTTGTGCAAAAAGAACGATAGCCGCCTGCGGTTAAGGGGGATATTTCATCTTGGCAACCGGGGCAATTGATGCCGAAACCTTCATTATCTAAATCTGCTTTTTTGGCAACTGGCTTTTCTGCTTGCTCAATACCGCCCACAGGGATGATTTGCGGGGTGCCGTTCTCTAGGTTGATTAACGCTTTTTGAATGAGGGCGTTTAAGTCGATAAAACCAGCATGGTCGGTAATACCGCTGCATGTGGTTAGCACTTCTTCAGCCATAATTTGGCTGTTGATAGTAGGGCGGCGTTTGTGAAACAAAATGGCTTGGTTGCATTGGTCGACAATGGCTAAATGAATTTTGCTACGTATACACATGGTGATGGTGTCCTTTTTTTGGTGTTTTTTACTGGCTGCTTTTTGGCTGATGGCTACTTGATGTATTTGTTTTGGCGTAGCCAGGTTAATGCGCTGTCTTGGGCGGCATTGCTGTAATCGGGCTCTTTGCGGATATCCGCTAAGCGGTTAAACAGTTGCTTGTTCTCGCTGTCGAGCCTGATGGATGCGTCAAGCAGGCTAACGCCATAGCTAGAATTGCAAGCTGATGCCAGCGCGTTGGCTAACACTTGTGATGAACCTGTGTGGTGGTTCTCGCTTATTTGGTTGGTGACTTGATCGATAATTTGCATGGTGTTGGCCTTACTTGGTGTTAATGATGGTGTTGGTGATTGCTGCACGTTGTTGCAGGTAGGCGTGGGCGGCGTCGCTTATGTCGGTGCCTATGGCTTTGCGGCCTAAATTGTGGGCGGCAAGTAAACCGGCACCACTGCCAAAGAATACGTCGGCTACGGTTTCGTCGATGTTGGTTGATTGCTCGATTAAGTCGGCGTAAAGCTGCATGGGCTTTTCGGTTGGGTAACCGTTGCGCACTCGCTTGTGGCGCAGTACGTCGCACATGCCTAGGTTGTTAAGCTTGCGTTTGCCTTTTTCTAAAAACATGACCCACTCGGTTTGGTTGCGGTAGTGGTAACCCATGCCCATGGCGCATTTGTCCCATGTGATGAACTTCCAGAACTTGAACCCGACTTGTTCAGCTATTGGCTTTATCAATAGGCCCGTTTCTTGGTCACACATGACGTACATGTGGCTGTTGTCGTCTAGTACGCGGTAGGCCTCTATGAAGAAGTCAAAGAATCGGTCGTTGGGAAATATGGCAAACCATGCATTTGAGCTGGCATCGCTGTTTTTTAGGCGCGTGGTAGTACCTTTGGCGCGGTGCTTTTCAAGTGATTGATACGCGGGATCCGTAACGATTAAATTAACTGATTGGTTTGGCTGCATGTGCAACCAGTCAACGGCGTCTTGTCGGTGAACGGTGATGGTGGTGCTCATTATGCTGTGCCTGTTTTTTGTTGTGGGATGCCGTCTTGGTGAAGGCCGTGCTGTTCGTTAAGTTTTTGGCGTTGTAGGTCGTAGCGCACGCGTTTTATTTCTTTTAGGCGGTCAATTTCTTGCTGTTCAACTGGGGTGGGCGGTACTAGCTGGCCTATTTCCCAGAATGCAAGTGAAAACACGCCCGCTTTTTGCATTTGCACTATCAGTTGTTCAAAGCGTTGCAGGGCGATAAACACTTGCTGGCGCTGTGCGCCTGTTAGGTCTGCTACGTCTTTGGGTAGGTCGTCACGTTTTAGGTGTGCGGCCATGTATAGGGCTTTTTTAATTTGTGGGTCTAACCCGGCGAATATCAGGTTTAGGCTTTTTTCCTTGCCGCTTTTTAACTGGTCTTGCAGGGTGTTTACCCATTCGCTTGGGCTTTTGTGCGGTGCCTTTTTGGCGGCTGCATCGCACGAGGTAAACCATGAATCAATGGCGTTTTGTGGGGTTCGAGGTGCATTGAGTGGCAATACATCCCCGACGAGCGCGGTATTGTTTTTCATCATATTGACCTTTTTGGTTAAAAAAGGCAGTGGGCGAAACCATAAAACCCACTGCCAATGCAGGACCTAATTAAGCGGTGCGCTTTTGACTCGCGAGTGCGTGTAAGTGTTGTTGGCCATAGCGTTGATGCCAGCCGTGGCACCCTAGCTTTTGCCATTCGTTTAGTTCGCTGTCCCAGAACGCGACGCGCCCCGGTGATGTGTTGTGTTTAGGCGGGAATTGGCCGGCGGCGACCATGTTTTCAATGGTGCGGGCTGACACTTTGACTTTTACTGCGGCTTCTTTGACGGTGACGTGGCGATCGGTGTCGGTGATTTCTTGGCCGCAGGCATTAAGAATAGGTTGGTGTTTGATAGGTGACATGGCGGGCGTCCTTAAGCTGATTTTATTTTGGTGGGGAATTGGCGCACTTGGCTTGCTACTTCGGCGTCAAGGTTCATTAGGCTGCTGACCATTGCCATAACGCGGCGCTGTATGGCGTTGCGTTCTTCTGGGTCGATGATGCCGTCTTTGCGGGCTTGGCGTAATTCTTCGCTGATGTTGCCGAAGTTTTCAGCCACCAATAGAATTTGGTCGGTTAACTCGTCGTCTGACACGCTGCCTTGGGGTAAATCAAACATGGCTTTGCCACGCAGTGCTGCCCATGCTTCTAACTGGCGGTCGTCGTCAAGCTCTTGTGATAGTGCAACGGCGTTTTCAAGGGTTTGGTGATTGGTTTCGCAATCTGGGTTTAGTTTGTTGCGTGCCACACCTGGTGAACAATGCATGACCTGCGCACAGATAGCGTCTTTGTATTCAAGCAGGAAGGTATAGCCCACCCCGATTGGGTCAGTACATGCAAGTTTGCTTTTCTTTAATGAGACTTTGCTTTTCATGTTAGCTAACCTTAGTTTCAGGATGGTGGTGACAAGGAGGTTGTTTTTTTGGCTCACGCTTTAGCTTTCCCTCGGTTAGTAACTCGATTTCGCACTGGCGAAGATAAGGAGGGTATTCTTTCCACTGCGATATAGTTGAGTGGTATACACCTAGCGCAGCGGCTGTAGCGTTTACACTGCCAAAATGCTTGAGAACGGCTGAAGTTTTCATTTAAAGCACCTGTTAAGACTTGGTCAATTGATTTATTTTGATCATTATAATTGATCACGTTAAATCAAATGTCAAACAGTTGACTTTAAAATATTCCTATTTTTTAAATGGATGTTATTGTTCAGTGATGAATACAGGTGATTTAGTTCGACTAGTGAGGGGGCACAACGGCCTTTCACAAACTGACTTTGCTAAGAAAATAGGTGCTTCTAGGTCATCCGTTAACCAGTGGGAAAATAATTACCACAAACCTAAGCTCGAAAATGTTTTGACCATAATTGAGCATTTCAAACCAAAACAGAGTTTATGCGACCGCTTACTGGCCAGCGTCGGCCACTTTTCAGATGACACGTTCGGTCTATTGAGCAGCAACTCTCTACTCAAAAATCAAATTGAATCTGCTTCTTCAAAATCTTCTATTGATTCTGAAAAGGTCACATCTGAAGTCGTTAATGCGCTTTTCGATATGGTGATTGCTGGTGAGATTACGTTTCGCAAGGGAGCGGATCCGAAAGTTACTGCAGAACATATATACAGAAAGTTGGTCAGCAGTGGCTCCATAGAACTCGCATCAAATGCTGTTTATCTCACCCCTGAGGAAAATGCTTCTTTAAATTTAAAACAACGCTAAAAGGGATTTTATTTATGTTTTTAATTTATGCTTTTGCCGTGATGGTATTGGCTTTTTACTTTGGCCGATTGTCTTATAAGCGCTTCAGCAATGAGAAATATGGGAGGTTTGTCAGGTTACTCGGTGGAATTGCAGTAGGCATCATCGTCTACTTGGTATTGTCACTTATAGGAATTCTTATTTTCGGTCAGTATACCCCAGATGAACCTTTAACCCCTCCAGCTCAAACAGAAATAGTTCAGAACCCCGTTGTGAATTCGCAGTCTGAAGTAAAGCCCTCAAGTAATAGTGAAAATACTCCTTGGTATACTGGCAATTTCATTGGTAATCAAAATGGCCTTACTTGGCAAAAAGCAAGCTACGCGGATAAGTTAGCGACGAGTGCCGATATCATTGCTTTCTTCTGGGACGAGGATAAATTGAGCCAGTCAGTTTTGAATCGCTTTAGTAATATGGATGAAGTAAAGCCATTAGCCATCGAATTGATGAATGAGTTAGATACGGCATTCAAGCAAGCCGATACTGAACAAGATAATATTAAATTATTTACTAACCAAAAAGTTAGCTCAACCGCAGTGATTATTCTTACTATGAAAGGTTGGATTAAGTGATGACAACCCACCCTTTAGTCTCTGTTCTATTACCATGTTGACTGATGAAACGACCAAAGATAAGAAACTGCTTTGTAAATAGCTTCAACTTAAAAAGGATTTTTGATATGCGTGCATTCGTTTTATTCACATTTTTTTCATTCCAGCTGTTTGCTGCCGATACCCCAACACCGAGCGAAGTAGACAAAGTTTTAAGCAAGGGCGTTTTTCATGTCACTAAAGTTGAAGGGTATACGATCAATAACAACCCAGCCGAGACTTTATATGTTGGTGCGGATGATGGAAAGTATTTAAGCCTTACCTATGCAAAAGAGTTTTTCACAAGCGCTGACATACATTTACTAGGTAGCCCAAAGGACCCTAATTACAATGTAGAACTTAATTGGGATGGTGACACTTACATACTCAGCTATAGACACAAAACCTACTTTGAAATGAAAGTAGATAAAGATAATAAAGCGTCTTTCAATGGAAGGTTGTTCAAAATTGGTTCTGATAGTGAGTTCGTTGTTTTCTAGTTTAACTTTATTAAGCTACGATATTGTCTCTTTCTTTTTACCAGTCAGATGTGCTTTTTAAAAGTTAAGTGCCGATTTTAAATTACCGGCTTTCACTCGGATCTACATGACGCCTGAGTGCAATATTGCAGATCTTCTGCCATTAGCTTCGTCTGAATCATAAATTCTCATTTAAACGGGTAACATATTACATGACTCGCTAAGTATTTCGCATTGAAATGACTTGTATAAAAAAACAGGCCTAATGAGATGTAGTATATTATATCTAAGCCGCCTTCAACTATATAATATTGTTTAGTCTCAGTTTTTCCAATTCGGTAACGCATTGATCTAATTATGAAAAATATTTTACATAGTATTTAATAGGAAGTAGTAATGTTGCGCTATGTGTTGGTCTCCTTTTGCCTTTTAAACTCTTCGTGTATTGAAAGCTTTGTAGTGAGGAACACTTAGTAAAATCAGAGGTAGGTACTGAGTATGACGAGTTTGAACATCAATTCGAGAAGTCACTTACGCGGCATTCTCAATAATAAGCGTTAACTTTCATGGAGAGAATCGTGTCATTCGAACCTACATCTGATAATAATTATTACATGTTGACTAAAAAACAGCACTTCCATTTAAAAGCTATTTTAAAAAGGTTTACTTCAAATAATCTATTGCAAGTCAATTTTAAAGGAGCTGAAACTAAATCATTTGGAGTAAAAGGGAAGTGTTTTCTTGGCAATAGAGCATGGTCACAAGAATGTGAAAGCTTAGTGAGCCACCCAATAGAGGAGAAATTTTTAACAGAAGTTAAACGAATTGAAAGCGGAAATAGTATTTCAGATCATGAGGCCATTTCTCATTATCATTTGTTATGGTATTTACGTTGGCAGTATTCCATAAATGAAGCAGAGGACTCACAGTTATTTAATAACGTTCCTTGTGTAACATTAGATAAAAATACTGAAGAGCTTATTGAGTCATTAGGTAAAGTTCCTGTTAGATCTGGTGGTAAAATTGCGGGAAGGTTTACCGCTACTCAAGAAATTAAAAAATTACTCACCGATAATAAGGATCTTTATTCGGGATATCAGTGGCAAGTCTTAGAGTCTAATGGGGAAAAATTCATATCGGCTGATTGCAATGGAAATTCGATGGGTATGGCAATATCCCCAAAGTATTATTTAAGGGCTGTTAAAAATATTGAAGAAGAACATCGAGTAATCAATAATGCTGAAGTTCATGAGATTAACCGTAAATCAATTGAAATTGCACAAAATTTTTATTTTGGTTGTAATGAAAGCTAATCGGATAGCTGGAGGTCACTAACCTCCAGCTCCAACCTATCCCAATGCTGGTTTCTGCTTTCGCGCCAACGATCCTAAGCCCAGTCGGGCATGAAGGTGTTGAGCTGCACAGGCACCTCACTGACCTTTAGGTTCAGGCCCTCATCATGTCCCAACCATTACGATGAGCGTTTGGCTACTATGCCCTTTGCTGACTTTTGCTTAATAACCAACAGAGTTACCCTTGTCGACGCTATCGGTTTTATCTCATTCGCTCCTTTGAGTTGATGACACTCAAAGGACGAGACACTTGTATACCAGTGTCTCACTGGTGAGTTACCGACCGCTGGTTAAGCAGATATCTGGAAGGGCGGACTCACCGAAGCTAAGAGCATGAACTTTCACTGCACTGATGCATCATTTGCGGTGACCGTTAGAACACATGGTTTCGTCACATTGTGCCAACTCAACTTTAGCCTATGCCTTATATGAAGTTCTTGTTCATCAGTTCGCAGCTTTGCGTCCGGCTTCCTCCAGACCAGACCTCGCAGTCAAGCCCTTGCCATTCGCTAATAGTTAACGTTTAATAACAACACGTTAGTTAAAAGGTGTTCCTCCTACAGGTGACTTTCATCTGGGGCGGCCTCCACTCATTAGTTAATGCCCATGCTGGGCATACACAAGAACTTCAAACGGAAAAATACAGTTGGCTGTTTTCACTCCGCTTAAGTAAGTATTATACGTAAAGGAAATTCGGTGGAATCAGTATATTTATATATCCAACAAAATCCAGATTATTTTGCTTGGATTTTTTGTGTGTTGAATGTTCTCTGGGCTGGTTATGTTTACTTCAATAAACAGAGGCACGATAAAAATCTAAAAGAGTTACAACACTCTTTGAACCTTGATCTCGAAAGAAGAAAAAAAATTTTTGAATTAAAAATTTCACATTACGAGCGTTATGTGAAAATGCTTGATGAATTTGGTAGAAAATATCAATCAGAATTGTTCAATAGAATGCAGCCAATATTTGCACGTTATATGGCTGAAATGTTGGATTGTGAGACAGAAGTAGAAAAGAGCGCAGCATTAAGTCAATTTAGCATGCAAGTTATGGAACTAATGAGTGAAAGCATGAGGGAATATGCAATTTTAAAATCAGAGTCTAAATCTCTTAAATTGACTGCTAGTGCAGCGCTGATAAAAACATTCGAAGAATTAGAAAGTTTAGTTGAACACTCTATAGAATCAGCAAAAGAATTTATAAATCAGTTTCCTGTATTAATCATGTCAAATAATCAGACTGATATGCAAACTAAGCAAGGTATTCTCAATGGCCAAGGCCAAGATATTCAGCTTAAATCAAAAGAGTTAGAACAGCAGATGCGGATAGAGTTAAACGAAATTTAAGTCTAACAAGTTGCTCAAAGGAACAAAACAGTTAGTTGCATTTTACTCGTTCCTCACTTATTTTATTGCCGCTTAGCAAGCGCGTTATATTTCTAGGGAAAATTAGTGGAGTATAATGATTTATCAATTTCAATCTTTAACTTTATAGCTATTGGATGTTCAACCATTGATGGTTCAGATCAAATTAGTTGGCAGTATTATTAGTACGCTATCAGCCGAAACATACAAGAACTTCAAATGGAAAAATGCAGTTGGCCGTTTCACTCCGTTCGCAATCTATGTCAGATCGAATGATGGCTAACTCATCCTGTTTCTCTGAGTTCGATATTTGGCTGGAAGTTGTTCAAATCTCTTTCCCACACTCGATATTCAGCGATCTTAACTCTGCTGTCTTCAATAGACCGTATAACCTTGAGTCTGGAAATTAATTTGTAGGCTTCGAAATGTTTTGCGTTGGTTACTTGTGGGTACATCAATGGCAACTCCGTTAATTGATGTAATTAAACCTTACGACTTTTTAAATCGAATACAAGCGAAATATTTACTAGAAAACAATATTTTTCAAATATCCGGTCCAAAGCTCCATTGCTTGGCGTTTTTCTGTTAGGTAGTCGTAGCGGTCATAGCTGATGGTTGCGACGTCTTTTTTGTAGTGTTGTTGCAGCATGTCGCGGTGTTCTATGTTTACGCCTGCTTTGCTCATGAGTGTTTTGCATGTGCGGCGTATATCTTGATTTATGAACCATTCAAATTCTGGGTTGTTGGCTAACCATGAGATCAGGCCGTTTCTTAGTGACCGGAGTGTGATGCTTTGTTTTGGGTTGCGGGCACTTGGGAATAGCCGCCCTTCTTGGCTTCTAAATTTCATGCAGTCGTTGAACTGCTCAATAGCAAAGTCACTTAGCGGCACTACGTGGTTCCCCCGTGGAGTGACTTTTATTCTTTCGACCGGTATTTCAAACAGGCGTTCTTTTAAATCAAATTCATGGTCGAAAGCGTGGGCTACTTCGATAATTCGTTGACCGGCCAACGCCATATTCAACCTGAAATACCGGTTAAACCTTGGGTGCATGTCTTTTGCGTGCCAAATGGTGCGCACTTCTTCAGGTGTTAAAAACCGTTTACCTGCTTTTTTTTGGTGTTTTAGGGTTATTTCGCGGGTGGGGTTTGTGGTGATATCAAACACTTTTGGTTTACCGAAACGTTCAGGGCCGTTGTCGTAATCAATGCCATATTTAAACATCATTGAAATGGCTGATTTTAGCCCTAGTGCAGCGTCTTTACTGCCGCGATTATACACTGGGTAAATGATGCTACGACACATGTCTGGGGTAAAGTCCGCTGCCGCCATGTTTAAATCAATTTGGTTTTCAAACGAGGTGGTTAGGTAGCTTGATACCGTTTCGTAACTGGCTATTTTTCTGTTTGATTTGTACCACTTCATAAAATCTAGGTACAAGGTGCCAAGCGAACCCAAATTTCGGCGGTCGACTTTGTCGGGGTGTTTGGGATCCCTTCCATGTTTTACGTAAGTAGATAATTCAGAAAAGGCAATTCTGGCATCACGCAAACTTAAGTCACCAGGGTGTGAACTGAATTTACCAAACTCGTAGCGTTTACGTTGCTTGTTTAGGTAGTACTGAATTTGAAATTTCTTGATACCGGTTGGGTAAATATTGAGTTGTAACCGGCTTTCGCCACGTTCACCGGTTGTTTCGGTAACCGTGTATTTTTTGTCTTTTGGCTTAAGTCCTTTTAGCTGTTTATCTGTAAACATGCGAGATCCTTTACTGACACTATTGACCGGTTGTAGTGTCAGTAACGGCTTCAATTAGCTATATTTAGCTATAATTCGCTATTTCACATGACCACATAACATCCGTATTTTGCAACGCTTTGCAGCGTTTTAGCGCATTCTACATTGTAACCACTCATGTTTTATACCTAAGTACCGTTATAAGAACCATAAATAATTAAAAATTAAGCAATAATACTAACATCCCGCTTTGTATATTTGCATCGGAACCTTACGTGTTTAACAAATTATTGGCTAAAAAAGCGCAGCACCTTATTGGACTCGACATCGGCACCCGCTATGTTAAGGCCGTACTGCTTGAGCAAACCAAGCAAAGCACCACTGTGCTAGCCATCGCTTGCGAGCCAATCAATGGCAATGCTTTTGCAGAAAGGGAAGTTAAAGATTACGAAGCACTAAGCCAAGCATTGAAAAAAGTAAAACTTAGCCTAAAAACGAAAGTGAAACAGGTGGTCATAGCCGTATCTGGACCAGCCGTTATTAATAAACTTGCTTACATGGACGACGATTTAACGGATGTTGAACTTGAAAGCCAAATTGAGCTAGAAGCCGACAGCTTGATCCCGTACCCTCTTGAAGAGATTTACTTAGATTTTGAAAGGCTCGCTCCCAGCGTTAATTACTCGGGAAAAGTGGAAGTGCTACTCAGCGCCGTTCATAAAGACATGCTTGATTCTCGGCTTACACTTTTAAACGAAGTGGGCTTTGAACCCAAAATTTCAGATGTTGAAGTATACGCTCTCGCCAACGCATTGATGCACTTTTCCCATCAACCATCGCCCGTCAAAACACCGCCCCCTAACGATAGCGATATCATATCTAGTGATGAGCAAAGCAAAGTAAAAAATGAAGTTCGATGCTGTATTAACATTGGAGCATCGCAAATGCAGTTTTGCGCCGTTACAGATGACAACATTCTGTACACCAAGGAGCACAACTTTGGTTTTGATGCGCTTACCCAAGACAGCTGCTCGAACTTTAATTTAACTCGGGTTGAGTACGATCAAAAGCTGGTGTCCCATTCTTTACCGGTAAATTGGCAGCAAGAATGTTACGTACTTTTCCATGCCAACTTACAGCAGCATATCACCCGGGCAATTCAAATGTATGTGAGCGCATCCCACCAGCCTTCTCCTAAGCACCTTTTCATTTGTGGGGCAATTGGCCCATTTCCCGCTTTAGCTGATGAGCTTGCCCAAGACTTAGGTATTAGTGTGAATGTTTTTAATCCCTTAGCTGATATGCAAAGCGATGAAAAGAGTGCCAAGCTTATCGCCGCTCACGGAGCTAACTTTGCCATTGCCACCGGATTGGCATTCAGGAGTTTTTCACCTTGCCACATATAAACTTGCTGCCTTGGCGCGAAGCCCAGCGTCAACAACACAAGAAAAACTACCTAACCATGTTAGTGGCTATCGGCGTGTCTATGGTGTTGTTGATGTTTGCAGTCAGTAAAACCATGGATAATCTTATTGCCACTCAAGAAAATCGGAATCAGTTTTTAACCGCAGAGCTAGTCAAAATCGACGCGCAAATTGGTGAAATTAAACGCATAAGACAAAGTAAAGACGCTATCGAGCAGCGTATGACACTTATCGAACAACTAGAAGTAAGTCGCAATGCAGCGCCTATTGTGCTCGATGAGTTGGCTCGTGTGGTGCCCCCGGGGGTATCTTTTGCGCGCTTTTCTCGCACTATCAACCGCGTAGAAATCAACGGCGTCAGTGATTCAAACAATCGTCTGGCGAATTTCATGCGTAATGTGTCTGACTCAACAGTGTTCAATGACGGTGAGTTGTCTTCCATTGTGGCTGATACCACAGCAGCTGATGCCGTAAGCGAATTTAAACTCAAGTTTAACATTAGCCCCAATATCGCCCCTGATTTTAATCAACCACAAGGGGAAGCAAAATAAATGCAATTTGATGTTAAGAAGCTCAAAGAACTCAACGAATTAGATTTTGATCAAATAGCCGCTTGGCCATTTGAGGTGAAAACCGTTGTTGCGTTATTTGTTGCTATCATTGCGTTGATCGGGGGGTACTACACCTTGGTAAAAGACAAACTTCCTCTGCTTGAAAAAGTCCAATTACAAGAGGTCGATTTAAAAGCAAGTTATCAAGGCAAATACAACATAGCAGTAAACTTACCCGCTTATCAGGAGCAGCTTAAGCGCCTTGAAAAAGACTTTTCTTCAATGCTTAAGTCATTACCCACCAGTAACGAAACGCCAGGATTACTTGACGACATCACCTTTGTGGGCACTTCTGCTGGTCTTACTTTCAAACTGCTCAATTGGCAAAAAGAAGTCCCGAAGGAGTTTTACACCGAACTGCCCATCCAGATCGAAGTGACAGGTAACTATCATGCATTTGGCAAGTTTGTTTCTGATATTGCAGCTCTTCCACGGATCGTGACCGTGCATGATTTTGAAGTGAGTCAGGAGGTATCCAATTTAAAGCTAACGTTAGCAGCCAAAACCTATCGGGCTGAATTGACTGAATCACGAGCGGATGCAAACAAATGAGAGCGTTGATAGCGATTACAATGCTCTTCATACTGGCAGCCTGTTCAGAACAAAAACAAGATTTAAACGCCTATATCGCGGATGTTAAAAGCAACACACCGGTGAATATTGAGCCCTACCCTGAATTTACCACATCACCAGCCTTTGCCTATTCGGCAAATGAAATGCGTAGTCCATTCCAGCGATTGAAAAATGTACCGCAAGCTGAAACGGCAGCAGCAACAACCAGTTGCCCTCAACCGAGTACGGCACACGTTAAACAACCCCTAGAGCACTACGGAATAGATGCTATGGCGTTTATTGGCACCATCAATAAAAACAATAAGGTCTGGGCCTTAATTCAAACCAACGAAGGCCGATTATACCGTGTGACCAAAGGTGATTATCTTGGACTTTTTTATGGCAAGGTCTCAGCAATTAAAGATG
Organism: Paraglaciecola sp. T6c; assembly: GCF_000014225.1. Taxonomy (NCBI): domain Bacteria; kingdom Pseudomonadati; phylum Pseudomonadota; class Gammaproteobacteria; order Alteromonadales; family Alteromonadaceae; genus Paraglaciecola; species Paraglaciecola sp. T6c. The sequence continues at coordinate 771,624 of NC_008228.1, read as the reverse complement.
GAAAAATCACCTACACTGAAATGTTGCCTGATGGAACAGGTTGCTGGCAGCAAAAACAAGCAACCTTGTCGATGAAAGACAATGCAGGAGAGAACAATGGCTAGTCGCCACTTTTTACATTCCAAAAAATTGCTGTGCGTATTCGCCATTGCACTTTGCGCTTTATGGCATTTACCTAGTCTTGCACAATCTGATGCGGTGCTCGTTGACCCTGTTGCTGCACTTAACGAACTGACCACTAATCAGCTAAATGACATACAATTTACCCGCTCAACTGAAGGGTACGGCGTGGTGACCTTGAGCTTTAACAATCAGCGAATTGCTCCTCAATTAATCGCATCGAAGCGAAAATTGACCCTCACCCTACCTGACACAACACTAGCGCCTGATCAGTTCTTTACCTTAAATGTGGCGGAATTTTCCACACCGATTATAGAAATAGACACCCTCGCAAGAAAAGGGGCCAGCGTTTTAGAATTCAACTTACTCGAAGATGTGGTGTTCACCCACAGCAAGAATCAAAATCAATTAGTGCTGACTATTAAGCCCAAAGCAACTGAGCAACAACAAAGTGCTTCTGTGTATAACGGCGAGCCCATTTCACTGGATTTCCAAGATGTACCAGTGCGTAATGTGTTGCAAATCATCGCTCAAGTTAATGGCTTTAATCTGGTTACTACGGATACGGTACGCGGCAATGTAACCGTCAGTCTAAATGGCGTACCTTGGGATCAAGCACTCGATATGATTCTGAAAATTCGCGGCTTAGATAAGCGCTTAGAAGGCAACATACTACTTATCGCCCCATCAGAAGAGCTCGCATCCAGAGAAACCCAGCAATTGCAAAACCGCCAACAGGTAGCTCAGCTCGCTCCCCTTATTTCCGCTAATTTACAAATTAACTATGCAAAAGCCAAAGAAGTAGCCGGTATTTTAAAGAATACCGATAGCAGCATTTTAAGCCCAAGGGGCAGTGTTGCCGTTGATGAGCGTACTAACACCGTATTACTCAGAGACACGCAAACTTCTATTGATGAAGCGAGAAAGCTCATTCGCGCACTAGACATTCCCGTTAAACAAGTTTTAATCGAATCACGCATGGTTACAGTGCGCGATAACGCTGGTGAACAACTTGGCGTACGCTGGGGTTTTAGTAATAACTCTGGTGACACAGCTACATCTGGCTCTATCGAAGGCGCCGATACACTTAGCAGCGGCGTAGTGCCGTCTATTGATAATCGGCTAAATGTTAATCTTCCCGTTACCAATCCAGCGGGTAGTATTGGCATTCAAGTCGCCCGCTTAGTGGATGGCACCATATTGGATTTAGAATTATCCGCCCTTGAATCTGAAAACAAGGGTGAAGTTATTGCCAGCCCGCGTATTACGGTGGCTAATCAACGTGAAGCCTACATTGAGCAAGGGACCGAAATACCTTACGTACAATCCACGTCTAGCGGTGCTACGTCCGTCGAGTTCAAAAAAGCGGTACTGAGTTTAAAAGTCACTCCACATATCACCCCGGATCATAGAATTATTTTGGACCTTGTCGTTACCCAAGATACTCGAGGAGACACAGTCAATACCTCAACGGGTTTAGCCGTCGCGATTGATACCCAAGAAATCAGCACCCAAGTACTGGTCAATAACGGGGAAACTATCGTACTTGGGGGCATTTTTCAGCAGACGACAACTGATGATGTAAGCCAAGTTCCGCTACTTGGGGACATCCCAGTCCTTGGACATCTGTTTAAAAACACCCAAACCGTCAATGAAAAGCGTGAATTGCTGATTTTTGTCACGCCTAAAATATTGCTTGATGACCTAGCTCTAGAATGAGCTATTCTGCGAGTTACATGACTTGCAAGCCAACAAAGCCAGCGCACATGTACACGTAAAACACACTTACTAGCGATTTAAATTTCACCTAGACTTAACAAAGCTTGCAAATTTCAGGGTAAAGCTGAGATAATCCCGCCCTCGAAATTTCAACGAGGTCAGGTTAATCCATTTAAGGGTAGCCGCGATATAGATTTCTACCCCCGAAATAACAGAATTGTGAACTAAGCAAAAATGGCTGAAAAACGTAATATTTTTTTAATAGGTCCGATGGGTGCTGGTAAAAGCACGATTGGAAGACACCTCGCAGACGAACTTCATTTAGAATTTTATGATTCAGATCAAGAGATAGAAAAGCGCACTGGTGCTGATATCGCTTGGATCTTTGATTTAGAGGGTGAAGAAGGCTTTCGCGCTCGTGAAGAAACCGTCATCAATGATTTAACCGACAAACAAGGTATTGTTTTGGCAACTGGCGGTGGCTCTGTCGTCAGTAAAGCTGTGCGTAATCGCCTATCAGCGAGAGGCATTGTGGTTTACTTACAAACCACAATTGACAAGCAAGTCGCTCGTACGCAACGTGATAAACGTCGTCCATTACTGCAAAAGGACGATCCAGAAACCGTATTGCGTAGACTCGCCGAAGAACGCAACCCAATGTATGAAGATGCTGCTGATTACATTGTTGATACTGATGAGCAAAGCGCCCGCGCGGTAGCCAATCAGATCATTGAGAAAATCAATCAGTAATAGCTAGACATTACCTCCAAAGGGCTGCGCTTATGACAACATTAACAGTGAAGTTGGGTGAGCGTAGCTACCCCATTTTTATCCAGCCGAGTTTGCTCACCCAAGGCAACCAACTGGCAGATTACATCAAGACAGACAAAGCGGTATTGGTAACCAACGACCTAGTTGACCCGCTATACAGTCAAACCGTTATTGACAGCTTACCCAGTATCAAGATTGAAAAAATTGTCATTGCCGATGGTGAACAACACAAGAATCTGGCCAGCTTTGAGCATGTGATCACTCAGCTGCTTAGCATGTCTGCAGCGCGTGACACTACGCTGATCGCTCTTGGTGGCGGCGTTATTGGTGATTTAACTGGATTTGTCGCAGCAAGTTTTCAGCGTGGTATGCCCTTTATTCAAATACCTACCACCTTGTTATCACAAGTTGATTCATCGGTAGGTGGTAAAACTGCGGTTAATCATCCTTTAGGTAAAAATATGATTGGCGCATTTTATCAACCCAAAGCCGTTTTTATCGATACCAAAACCCTGCAAACCTTACCAGCAAAAGAGTTCTCTGCCGGCATGGCGGAAGTGATTAAGTACGGTATTATCTACGACAAAGCATTTTTTGCATGGCTTGAGCAAAACATTGCTCAACTTATCGCGCAAGACGTTGACGCCCTGCAATATTCCATTGCGCGCTGTTGTGAAATCAAAGCTGAAATTGTCGCTATTGATGAGCGAGAGTCAGGACTTCGCGCCTTACTCAATTTAGGTCATACTTTCGGTCACGCCATTGAAGCAGAGCAAGGTTACGGCAATTGGTTACACGGCGAAGCCGTCGCAGCAGGCATGGTACTCGCAGCGAAAGCAGGCCAAATGAAAGGCTGGATGAGCAAAGAAGAAGTGCAGCGTGTTATTGCTTTAATAGAGGCATTTTCATTACCTATCGCGCCACCAGCAAATATGGGTTATCAGACTTTCATGCAGCACATGGCACACGATAAAAAAGTGCAAGCGGGCAAACTCAACTTCATCGTACCTAAAGCAATTGGCGATGCGGTGGTTACCTCTGAGCTAGATGAAACACTGTTGCGCTCATTGTTAGATTAGCAAGGTACTAAACGAGTCTCATTTAAGCGCTCGACCGATTAAACGAATGACTTTTTAGACCCGTACCTTCGAACAAACAATTTATTGAACTAACATTTTAATAAACCATTTGAGTAAACACTTTTGCAAAGCGAATTGCACAAACGCCTTAGCCATTTAATTCAGTATTCTTCGGGGCTCATTTTTGTGAAGTCTGAGCCCGATTTTAGTGTATCTACCTGTGTTGATGCGCTACTGGCTGAACAAGATGACAGTGACGAAGTGGCTATCATTGCAGCTAAGCCAAGTATGATGCTGAATGATTTTCGCCAACAACTGACACAACAACTTTCCAGTAAATTAGCACCCAATTCTGGCAACACTCCCCTCGCCAAGATACTCACGCCTGGTATTGGCATTGGTCATGCTCAGTCGGCCCCAACACAAGGACTACTGATATGCATATCCAAAGGTGAAAACCTCTCTGCCAGTATGCTAGAAGAGTTGCAGCAGCTTGTTATAACCCTACACGCAGGCAGTGACAGGCAAGTCAATGTGCTGGTATTTGCCCAGCGCCAATGGATAAATCAAACTTACCAAGCCTTGGGCGATAAAAATAATGTCATAGTCGTGGATGCCGGTGCCAGTACCGGCGCAACGGCGGATCACGAGGCGAACATATCGAGTAGTGAATTAGAGCAGTTAATCGCGAATAAACGACAAGCGTTTGCTCAGCGCATAGAGCAGCGAAACCAAGCAAGCCCTGTAGAATCCCCTAGTATCATGCAGCGCCCGTGGTTTATTCCTGTTATTGCACTGCTCTTTGTTGCGATATTTGCCAGTATTTTGCTATCTCAGTATCCAGAGCTGTTAAGTGACGCTGATAATCAGGATGGAGATACAATATCTCCACTGAGCACAATAAAGCCTGGCGTAGAGCAAAATAAAACCGCATCAACCTCAGTAATTGAGATACCACCTCAAGACACGTCGACGGGTCAAAAAAATAAAGAATCGGACTCATCTGCCGCAAGAGAAGCACAAACAGCTCATCTGAATACTTCTGTGCAAAGCGCTGCGCCTGAAGAAAGAGCGGTCGCCAAACCTGAGGTTACGCCGAAAGTTAAAACAGACGCGCTCATATCAAACTGGCAAAGTGAAAGTAAACGTATTGATGCCAACAAGAATAAATCGACTGAAATGCCAGCAGACGATGCTAGCAGCTCACGTAAAGAGACCAAACGTGCAGCCGAGTCAGAATCAACGAATGGCATGGTACAAACTGGCACATTGCAAAAACCCTTTGCTGCGGATATTACGCCTCAAGCAGGTAGCGCTAAAGCCCAACCCCCAAGCGAATTATTAACGACAGCTGACTATGCATTTGATGAAGCCACTATATTGGCTCTGCCGAAAGACGGGTACGTGCTGCAGGTGATCGGCTTTAGCGTACACAGCGCCATTGAGACTTATTTGACCAACAATAAAATTGAACAATACGTATGGGTGTACCAAACCAAACGCTACAACAATGATTGGTATGTACTTTTGTATAATAAACATTACCCGTCTCTGGCCGCAGCATTAGTTGGTGTTTCGTCGCTGCCCAAAGGATTGCATGAGGCAACGCCATTCCCTAAAGCGTTACAAAAAGTGCATCAAGAAATTGAATCTGCCAATTAAAGCCACATGCCAATTGTTGTTTTGCCATTGGCTCGTTACAATCTCTACCTTGCATTATCTTCATCAAAATCAAGGCCTGACAAGACACATTAATGACGAATAAGAAAAACAGAGCCTTCTTGAAATGGGCAGGCGGGAAATACAGGCTAGTCGAACAGATAAACCATCACCTTCCAGAAGCAAAAAAATTAGTCGAGCCATTTGTCGGTGCAGGTTCGGTGTTTTTAAACACTGACTTTTCCAGCTACCTGTTGAGCGATATCAACCCCGACTTGATAAACCTTTACAAAATATTGCAACAACAGCCAGAACGTTACATAGAAGATGCACAAGGGCTATTCACGGCGCAAAACAACGATTCCGACGCTTACTATGCTATGCGCGCTTTGTTCAATGCCAGCGAAGATATTTACGAACGCGCGGTACTGTTTTTGTACCTGAATCGCTTTGGATACAACGGCCTGTGCCGCTATAACTTATCTGGCAAATTTAATGTCCCCTTTGGTAAGTACAAGGCGCCATACTTCCCTAAAGAGGAGCTGTATTTCTTTGCCGAAAAATCCAAGAAGGCACAGTTTGTATGCGAATCTTATGAGAAGACATTTAGCCGAGCTCGTGCAGGAAGTGTGGTTTACTGCGATCCGCCTTATGCCCCCATCAGCAAAACAGCTAACTTTGCCAGTTATGCCAAAGGTGGCTTTTCCATGGCTGAACAGAGTAATTTGGCGTTAATTTCTGCTAAAACCGCTTTTGAGCGTGATATTCCGGTGCTTATCAGTAATCACGATACTGACGATACACGTCGCCTTTACGCGCTTGCACAGCTTTCAGAGCTGCAGGTGAGTCGGTTTATTAGTCAAAAAGGAAATGGCAGAAAAAAAGTCAGTGAGTTATTGGCGTTATATATTAAGCCAACCTCACGTTAAGGCTTAGATGTTAATTTGCACAGAAGAGCTAGCAGTAGAATTGGTGTTAGCTGGGTACAACAACTGAAACGACCAGTACCAACGATATGACTAAGGCAACAACAAAAATCACCCCAACGACTACGTAAGGCACAAACGATTTTTGCTGAAAATCTCGTTCTCGGTTTGCGCTGCTTTGCACACCAAACACGCTGGCAGCAACACTTTTAAACACATCCCACAAACCGTTATTTGCATTGTCCATATTAATTACGCTCTTGGCTTTATCTCATCCGTTTCTTCAGCATAGCGCGAAAGTAGCTCAAGTAAATCAATAAAATGCATTTGATACGAAGTAGAGTTACCACTTACCCAGCTAGACCAGCTGATCACATCAGCCTGCTCCTTAGCGCATCGATTAATCGGGTGACTCATGGGGAGCCCATGATCAAATGCCACTGATTGCGGACAACTGCAGAACAATGTCTCGTTATTTATCGACGTTCTGCCAACAGCCAACATCGCTACTAAAGCGAAAGCTCCGAAGCCGATTAGTCGTTTAAAATGAGTACTCATAATCTCTCCTTGTCGAAATATTTTGTTGCATTATACATTATACTTTCGTCTCAAGATTAAAGTTCACCTCAAATGTCAGGCTATTCATCGCTAAAAAGATACAATTTTATCCAGAGTGTTCCGGTAAGTTTATAAAACTTGTAAACACAAAAAAATCCGCTGGCCATATAGCCAGCGGATTTTTTTAGATATTCTCTTCCTATTAACCAGAAGTAATTGGAAGAATCAATTCAGAAATTAAAGCTCGAAATCCATTCCGTAAGCAACGGTGAATTTAATAGAATCGTTATCAAACGGATCTTCGCCTGGCACTTCAACTTCGTCTAAATCGGTACCCGTAACGGCGAAACTGAAACCATCTTTCGCTAATGAAATCCCCCAGTCTGCATAACCATCTGGTACACCGTTGAAATCTTCTGCGAAGTCACCTTGATGGTAACCTACGTGAAATCCTAGCTCAGCGCCGTTTAGTACTGGCATGCCGTAGTCTACAGATATATATGACGCTTCAGCAAAGCCGTAATCGCGACCTTCACCTTCGTCAGCTTCTGTGTGGGCCAACAATGAAAGCGTTGCACTAAGGCCGCCATAGCCTACTGAACCATATACTTCAGCAAAATCGAATTCTGCTTCACTGTCATAATTGTAATATAGGTAACCCACATCATAAGTGATATCGCCTGACTCACCTGAGAAGCCGAAGTACATATCATGCTCATAAGAGTAGACATCATCTGCACCATAGTTGACGTTAGACACCCAAGTACCTACATAAAAACCATTTTCATTTGCGTAGTCAATACCACCTTGTACTGCAGCATCGTTGGTGGTTTGGGTCAAACCACGCCAAATGTAGTTACTTGTGACACTCGCATTAGCAGTCACTTCTGCTAAAGCGGTTTGACTAACGGCAGAACTGGCCAGAACAGCTGCGGCTAATGCGGTAAGTTTTAATACTTTCATGTGTGTATGCTCCATATGATTTTAGTTAATTCAATTTTGTTGAGATAACTTCGATTTTTCGTTAATTCTTGTTACAACTACGCAAGAGCAATGCCTAAATATTAAACACGAAAAAAATCACCCGAAAACAAACTAAGAATCTGATTTTTAAGGAAATTCAATGGAAATATAAAATTAAGGAAAAAGTGGGCATGAGATAAGACTGTGCAGGGATGCACCACATAAAAGCGAAAGCCCCTTTTTGGGGCGAAGTTGATACTTTTGTCAAAGCGTGTTTTTCGGTACAGTTACATTTTTGCGCAAATCGAGGCTTATATGCGTCCTTTCTTAATTGCTCCTTCTATTCTTTCAGCTGATTTTGCCCGCTTGGGCGCAGAAGTAGACGCTGTTTTAGCCGCGGGGGCTGATGTCATCCATTTTGACGTAATGGATAATCATTACGTACCGAACCTAACGATCGGCCCGATGATATGTAAAGCATTACGCGACTATGGTGTCACCGCCGATATTGATGTGCATTTAATGGTTGAGCCGGTAGATGAGATGATTGTCAGTTTCGCCAAAGCTGGCGCAAGCCTGATCAGCTTCCACCCCGAAGCATCAAGACACGTTGACCGCAGTATTCAACTGATAACCGATTCAGGCTGTAAGCCGGGCTTGGTATTAAATCCTGCGACGTCATTAGACTGCTTAGACTACACGCTACACAAACTGCATCACATTTTGTTGATGTCGGTAAATCCAGGGTTTGGCGGGCAAGCATTTATCCCCGAAACCCTTGATAAACTGCAAATCGTGAAGAAAATGGTGCAGGCCTGTGGCCGTGATATCCGAATAGAAATTGACGGTGGCGTAAAAGTCGATAATATTCGCGCCATCGCCGAAGCAGGTGCAGATATGTTTGTTGCGGGCTCTGCTATCTTTAATCAGCCCGATTATCGTCAAGTTATCGATGCTATGCGCGCTGAATTAGCCAACGTTCTCCAACATAATTCCCATTAGTCACTAACAGTAGAAAATATTTTATGAGCAAACCAATTGTATTAAGCGGCTGCCAGCCTTCAGGACAACTTACCCTAGGAAATTATGTTGGCGCTCTTCGTCAATGGGTTGATATGCAAGACGATAACGAATGTCTGTATATGTTAGTCGACATGCATGCTATCACAGTGCGACAAGATCCCGCTGCACTGCACAATGCCTGTCTCGATGGGCTGGCCTTGTATGTGGCTTGTGGCATCGACCCGAGCAAGAGCACCATATTCATGCAATCACATGTACCACAGCATGCGCAACTAGCTTGGATAATGAACTGCTACACCCAGATGGGTGAATTAAACCGCATGACGCAGTTTAAAGATAAATCCGCTAAGAATATTACTAACATTAATTCAGGTCTTTACACTTACCCAGCCTTAATGGCGGCGGATATCTTGCTATATCAAGCGAAACAAGTCCCAGTAGGGGAAGATCAGAAGCAGCATTTAGAACTAACCCGTGACGTTGCCACACGCTTTAACAATGCCTATGGTGATGTATTTACTATTCCTGATCCGTATATCCCTGAAGTAGGCGCGCGTATCATGAGCCTACAAGATCCGCTGAAAAAGATGTCTAAATCCGATGATAATCAAAATAACTTCGTTGGCTTATTGGAAGATCCGAAAAAGATAAGTAAAAAGATTAAACGCGCAGTCACTGACTCGGATGAGCAAGCGCGCATTTACTTTAATACCAGCGAAAAACCTGGTGTGTCGAATTTACTCAGCTTGCTATCTTGTGCAACCGGCAAACCGATTGCTGATTTAGTGCCTGAATATGAAGATAAGATGTACGGCCATTTAAAAACAGATGTAGCCGATTCCATCGTTGCCATGCTAGAGCCAATCCAAGCTAAATTTACTGAGTTACGTCAGGATCAAACCGAGCTGAACCGTATCATGGCGGCAGGCGCTGAAAAAGCGCAAGTACGAGCCCAGCAAACCATAGACAAGGTTTATGAAGCAATCGGATTCGTAGCAAGCCCACTTAAACGCTAGTAAAGGACTGATAGCAAGTTAACACTTACGCTATTAGTAACTTACTGTGTATTTCCAATCCATCAAAAAAGCAGCACAGAGCTGCTTTTTTAGTTTTAAATAACCGACGCTTAACGTACCCCAAGGTATATCAAGCATCGGTTAGCACGCCAAGCGCGCCGAACTGAGAGGTTGGGATAACAGCCCTGCACACTATCTGTCATTCAAATTTACTGGGATCCAATGAAATTCAATGAAATCCAATAAACTAACTTGAACCAAGCCAGTATGTTACAAGCCTGAACGAAAACGTAGGGCAGTTTAAGTCATATATTAGGCGAAAGAGGACATTCGTTAGTTTCAGTAAAGGGGGATTTCAATGTACTTTTGATTTTCGATAAGCACTGGGGGCGACACCCGTCCAGCTTTTGAACGCACGCGCAAAGGTTGCCGCCTCGGTAAAGCCAAGTAAGCGCCCGACTTGCGATATAGGCATATCAGGCTGGCTAAGATAATGGATCGCTTCGTCTCGTCGCACACTGTCTTTGAGTTCTTGAAAACTTGTGCCTTCTTCTAATAGCTTACGGCGTAAGGTGCGAATGGTTGTGTGCAATTGCTCAGCGATATCTGCCATGCTGATAATTGACATATCCTCAGCCGCTTCTAGATAATTTAATACTTTGCGGGTATAAACCGGAAAGTAAGACTGACGTTTAAACCAATCCAGCGGGCAGCGCTGAAGGTAATCATTCAAGCTTTGCTGACTTTGCACCACTGGCGCGCTAAGGATGTCATGCTCAAACTCAAAGTAATTACTCTCTTGCAGGTAAACCACCTCACAAGGGAACATCAAGCGATATTCTTCGTGATGTGCAGGCTTTGCATGCATAAAACCAATTTTACGCAGGGGAATGCGCTGGCCAATCAGCCAGCTCGGAAATCGATGCCACAACAATAAGAGAAAGTCGGTAAGCACATGCTCAGGGTCGAGTTCAGGTTTGTCTAAGGCGAGATAAAAACGAGCGTACTTTTCACGCTCTTCAAATTTTAGTTTAGTTGCGCCCGCGACTAAATTATAAAAACGAGTGCCCCGTCGATACACCTGCCGCAAACTTGCACTATGGCTCACTTGCTTTGCCATTAAATTGAACACCCCATGGCGAGAAGGCTGGCTACCAAAACACAAATATTCATCATCTGCACTTCGCCAAACAGATTGCATCAAACGGCTCAATTGCTCTGGGGTGATACGCACCTCATTATTGCTCAACAAGGCTTTACTCAAGCCTGACTCGGATAATAACTGCGTTTCATTCAGGCCCACATCAATGGCTCTTCTGACAATAGCTTGAGCGAAATGAACTGAAATAGAATGATGTTTGTGACGCATGAAAGTAACGGGCTCTCGATATATGGCAGGGCATTTAGATTTCAAAGTATATCGTTTCTCATACTAAGCGGATATTTATATGTTGAATAGGCTCAATTATTTCCGTTCGAGCATAAAAAAGCCCCCTAAGTTCTCTATGGGGGCTGATGAAAACACAATCAAAGAATTAAAAGCTTAAAATGCATCCTCAGGCAACGCCATGATGCTTTCGCTGCCCGCCTGAATCGATGCGAAACACGCTTGGGTGCGCACCACCATGTGCTCACAGAAGAACTGTGCAGAAATCAACTTAGCGTTTAAGAACTCGCTGTTCCCCTCGCCTGCATCTAATTTCGCTTTGGCTTGCATCGCACTTTTCGCCATTAACCAGCCGCCACACAAATAACCAAACAACATCATAAAGTTGACACTGGCGCTGCCTGGTGCATTTTTGTCTTGTGCTGCAATATCAAGCAACCACTGGCGAGCTGCTACACCGCACTCAAGCGCCGTTTTACATTGCTGAGCTGCCAATGTGAATTGGCCACCCATGGCATCAAACTGAGCTAAATCTGTGGCTATTTCATCTAAAAGCGCGCCTAAAGCCTCACCTTTATTAACCAAGGTTTTACGCCCGACTAAATCCAGTGCTTGTACGCCTGTAGTGCCTTCATAGATAGTTAAAATTCTGGCATCTCGATAGAACTGCGCTGAGCCTGTTTCTTCGATAAAGCCCATACCACCATGAATTTGCGTACCTAGGTAGGTCAATTCTTGAGACAACTCAGTACACCAGCCTTTGACTATTGGCGTAAACAACTCACTGCGAGCCCCATTGCCACGGTCAATTTCTGCTGCGGCCACCAAGCACAATGCGCGCATGGCCTCTGTAGATGACTTCATTTGCATCAACATACGACGCACATCAGGAAACTTCATAATGGTGAAGCGGCTGCCGTCTTTATTCGTGCCTTGTAAACGCTCTTTGGCGTACCCCAAAGCATGCTGATATGACGCTTCTGATATGGCTAAACCTTGTAAACCAACACCCTGACGGGCGTGATTCATCATGGTGAACATATAAGACAGACCTTTATGAGCTTCGCCCACTAAGTAGCCCTTCGCGCCACCATTGTCACCAAAGCTCATGACACACGTTGGGCTGCCATGAATACCCATTTTGTGCTCTAACGAAACACAATAAGCATCGTTGCGCTCAGCTGGGGCACCATTTTCATCCAAATTAAATTTGGGCACGATGAACAGTGAAATACCTTTTACACCGGCTGGTGCATCAGGCAGTCTTGCTAACACTAAATGCACGATATTATCGGTCATTTGATGATCGCCCCAAGTGATATAAATTTTTTGGCCGGTAATCAAGTAATGATCATCATTTGGCACCGCCTTGGTTTTCACCGCAGCCAAATCAGTACCAGCATCAGGCTCAGTAAGGTTCATGGTACCTGGCCATTCACCGCTTAACATTTTAGGCAAATAAGACTGCTGTAAATGCTCACTGCCGTGATGAGAAATCGACTCAATCGCGCCTTGGCTTAACAATGGACATAGAGCGAACGCCATATTGGACGTATGCCACACCTCATTAACAGCACTACCAAGTACATTCGGAAGGTTCTGACCGCCGAATTCCTCAGCACCGGTTAACGATGCCCAACCACCCTCCACGTATTCTTGATAGGCTTTTGCAAACCCGGCTGTTTCTTGCACACCTGGTCCGCCGTCCTTATCAATCATACTCGGATGTTGTAAATCACCGACCTTGTTCAATGGTGCTAATACGCCGCTACCTAGTTTGCCGGCTTCAGCCAATATAACGCTTGCCAACTCGCCATTGATGTCCTCTTGACCCATATCAGCGCATAGCCCATCGAAGTCAACCAGTTCATTCAGTACAAACTCAGCATCTGCTAAAGGGTGTGTGTATTCACTCATAATTTAACTCGCTTCCGTTTTTATACGTGGTTGGTTAATTCAGGAATAACATCGAACAAATCGGCTACCAAGCCATAATCTGCTACTTGGAAAATAGGCGCATCTTCATCTTTGTTGATGGCCACAATCACTTTAGAGTCTTTCATACCCGCTAAGTGCTGTATGGCACCTGAAATCCCCACAGCAATATACAAGTCAGGCGCGACCACTTTACCCGTTTGGCCAACTTGCATGTCATTCGGTACAAATCCAGCATCAACCGCAGCACGAGATGCTCCAACCGCCGCACCGAGTTTGTCGGCCAGGCTGTATAGGATCTCGAAATTGTCGCCGTTACCCATACCACGACCACCTGATACAACAATGGAGGCAGCGGTTAGCTCTGGGCGGTCAGACTTCGCTAGCTCTTCACTTACAAAGCGTGACTGACCGGAGTCACATTGCTCGCTGATAACATCAACAGTGGCAGAACCACCCTGTGCACTTACAGCGTCAAAGCCAGTGCCACGTATGGTAAGTAGCTTGATACTGTCATTTGAGGTGACCGTTGCAATAGCGTTACCTGCATAGATAGGACGCAAAAATGTCTGCGCAGAAACTACGCCTGTTACATCAGAAATCTGATTCACATCAAGCAAGGCTGCTACACGTGGCAAGTAGTTTTTACCGCTGGTAGTGGCAGGAGCAAGTACGTGGCTGTAGCCGCTAGCAAGGCTTGTTACTAATTTCGCGATATTTTCAGCCAACTGATGCTCATAGGCAGCATCATCAGCGTGAAGCACTTTACCAACACCTGAAACTGCCGTTGCTGCATCCACTACGCTTTGGCAGTTATGACCAGCAACCAGCAGTACTATGTCACCACCAATTTGCTGCGCGGCAGCTAAGGTATTTAAGGTAACAGGCTTAAGTTCTTGGTTATCATGTTCTGCAATGACCAAAGTTGTCATATTTATTTCTCCTATTACGTACTACTTAAAGTACCTTAGCTTCGTTTTTCAATTTTTCGACCAATTCAGCCACCGATTCAACCTTGATCCCAGCTTGACGCTGAGCAGGCGCGCTGACGCTTTCTAGGGTGATGTTATTTCTCACTTCAACACCTAAGTCGCTTGGGGTTTTCACCTCCAAAGGCTTACGTTTGGCTTTCATTATATTCGGCAATGAAGCGTAACGAGGTTCATTTAGACGTAAATCTGTGGTGATAATAGCAGGCATATCTAGCTCTAAAGTCTGTAAACCGCCGTCAATCTCACGTGTGACTTGAACTTTATCACCGTCAACTTTAACTTCTGAGGCGAAAGTCGCTTGTGGTTGGTCAAGTAACGCAGCTAACATTTGCCCGGTTTGATTATTATCAGAATCAATAGACTGCTTACCTAAGATCACTAGGCCCGGCTGCTCTTCATCAACCACTGCTTTTAATAATTTGGCGATGCTTAGCGCATCGGCTGATGTATCTAGTTCAATCTGAATACCGCGATCAGCGCCTAGAGCAAGGGCAGTACGAATTTGCTCTTGGCAGGCTTTGGCTCCTATCGACACCACAACGACTTCGCTGGCAACACCGACTTCTTTAAGACGAACAGCCTCTTCAACCGCAATTTCGCAAAACGGGTTCATGGCCATTTTGACGTTGGTTAAATCTACATCTGTGTTATCTGATTTAACACGCACCTTGACGTTGTAATCAATGACTCGCTTTACCGCTACTAATATTTTCATATTCGTCTCACTTTGTTTGTGACTAGTTCAAAAATGTCCGCCGAGGTAATCCCAGCACTATTTAGAATAATCTTACGTTTTCTTATGGTTCAATTTTGGTATGAACAGGCGGATTTCACAAGATCTAAAAAAGTCTAACAATTAGCATAAAGGGACAAATAAATAGACTTACTAGCTTGGTTCATCCGTTAATCCCAACTGACAATTATCATGTTATTCAATAGTTGTAGCTAATAATTTTATGCAGGTGGCACAGACGCTCGAATAACAACATTAACTTTAAAGGTCTTTAATTAAAGGGGGTAGCGTACAAAATAAACTACAGGCGCGTAGTGGGTAAGAAATGATTAAGCGCCAGCAAAACGCGATAAAATGTTTTACAATCCGCGAAATTTTAAACGTGTACCAGTCATCACAGGGCTTGCACCACATGAGCGTTGAATTCTTTTGTTGTTGATCATTGATAACTATGACTCTTTTACCCACAACCTTGCGCGGTACTTTGTTACGCTAGGACAAGACGTTAAAGTCGTGCGTAACAACGAGCTCACCTGTGAAGACATAACCGCACTAGCACCAGACTATCTCGTGTTATCACCTGGCCCTTGTACCCCAAATGAATCAGGTATCACGCTTGATGCCATCAAGCAATTTTCTGGCGTGATCCCTATGTTGGGTGTGTGCTTGGGTCATCAAGCTATCGCTCAGGTATTTGGCGCAAAAATTGTGCGCGCGAACAATATAAAGCACGGCAAAACCTCTTATATTACTCATAACGGTAGCGCCTTGTTTAACGACGTCGACACTCCATTTATTGCCACGCGTTACCACTCATTGCTTGTGGATAACGAGTCTTTACCAGAAGAGATTATAGTGACTGCATGGTGCGAGGAAACAGCGCATGAAGAAAAAGGGCTCCGCGGAAAAGAGCGGGAGGAATCTACAGGTCAGCACGAAATCATGGCTATCGAACATCGCACGCTGGCTATTTATGGTGTGCAATTTCACCCAGAGTCATTGTTAAGCACCAGTGGTTTGCAAATTTTGGCTAACTTTCTAACCGAATCCGCAGATAAACTAACTAAAGCCTAGAAAACTGGCGTAAAAGTGAGGCACAATCCACACTTAACACAATATCCATACACTTAAACTAAGGTCAGTTGAACAGTAAATGACTGCATCATCTACATCAGCCCCCATCGTTGAGACTCGTTTCAAGCAACTGTTTATCGATCTTAAAGTCGCAAAGCAGCAACGCGCCGATGAGAACGCGAAGCCCTCGTCAAAAAAGATAGTTCCTACCCGGGAATTGCTCGCGGTTGAAAAGCAGGCAAGAGAAGACAAAAAAGCCAATGAAGAAATTGCTGAGGATTATTTAGGGCGAGTATCGGCAAAATTACATAAAGATATTGAACTTCGTTTATCAGAAGCTTTAGCTGATCAAGAGACCCTTATTGCCAAAGTATTGAACATCGATGCAGTGATTCCGCAAATTTTAGACTTATTGTCCGTGAAGGCATGCACGGTGTCGCGCCTTGAAGTATTAGCCGCGCAAATACCTTGGTTGTATAAAGATTTACTCAAGATGATTAGCTCACCTAAATATCGACGTACTGATAGCAAGGGGAAAATTCTCACAGCGGACACACTTCGAGTCGCATTAAGCTTTTTCGGTCTGGAAAACTTGAAAATGATCGTGCCGCTCTTAACCTTACGCCGTTGCCTTCCGCAAATTACTGACCCCTACCCTCAGATCAAACGCAGAATTTGGGAGCAATGCATCGCTACCGCAATGTCTAGTAAGCGCCTTGCTCGTTTTCATAAAGTCAGTGAAAACCAAGCATTCACCGCAGGAATGCTACAAAGTCTAGGAACGATCGCGGTCGTTAAGCTGTATTTTCGCATTTTTGACCAAGTACAGCTTGAAGCATTAAAAGAAACACAGAACACACTTAAACACCAACGCCATGGTGCACTTACGAAAGTTGAGCCTTCTGCGGATATACTGTTATCTATGCTGGACAAATATGTCCCCCAGACCACGGCGAGCATTATGCAAGGCCTACACTTTCAGCGTTTATTTTTGCATGGTGCTTTTGAACAACTTGTCAGTACACAAAACGATGAAGAGCCGTTGCCTTTAACCACTGTGTTATTGCAAGGCAATGCGTACGCGAAGTATCGAATATTAAAGTTTCACGAATTAGTGACTATCGAAGAAGCAAAAGATTACCTACGACAATACAAGTTCCCTGTGGGCTCATTAGAGGTATTAAAAACCACTGATATGCGTTCAATTGGCTTAGAAGCGGAAGTTGCTGAATAAATCGTTGAAAAAAAGTGTAAATATTCATTCAAGCCGTTTTATCCACTCCAACAACTAACATCGCGAGCTAACTGGCGCGAAGTGAAGACACTTCTTGGTTTTTTACCTAATCCCTAGATTAAATACTTATTCACTATTCCTGCAAGTTCACTCAATCCCTTTAAAAATAAGGGTTTAGCTAGGTTGCCGATGCAGACAAGCTGTGTTTAATCTGAAATAATGGTTGTCTATTTTATGCCCTAGGCTATTAAATTTGGAGACAACCTACATGCAAGTGACCCGCGAATTATTTAACGAAGTAATGGTACCTAACTATAACCCAGCCGACATTATTCCGGTGCGCGGTTTGGGCGCGCGCGTATGGGATCAAGAAGGTAACGAATATATCGATTTCGCTGGTGGCATCGCAGTAAACGTTTTAGGCCATTGTCATCCAGAATTGGTCAACGTACTAAAAGAGCAAGGTGAAAAGCTTTGGCACTTAAGCAACGTGTTGACCAATGAGCCTGTTTTACGCCTAGCGAAAAAGCTAACTGACGCAACGTTCGCTGAAAAAGTCTATTTCGCCAATTCAGGCGCCGAAGCCAATGAAGCGGCTCTGAAACTTGCACGCCGCTTTGCGCTGGATAACTTTGGTCCTGAAAAAGACCAAATCATCTCTTTCAAACAAGGTTTTCATGGTCGTACATTCTTCACTGTGACTGTCGGCGGCCAAGCGGCTTATTCTGATGGTTTCGGGCCTAAGCCTGGTGCAATTGATCACGTTGACTATAACGATTTAAGCGCTCTTGAAGCCGTTATGTCTGAGCGCACCTGCGCCGTAATGATGGAGCCCTTACAAGGCGAAGGCGGTATCATCAGCCCAACACAGTCTTTCGTGCAAGGGGTTCGTGATTTATGTGACAAGCACAACGCACTTCTAATCTTTGATGAAGTGCAATCAGGTGTTGGTCGTACCGGCGAGCTATACGCTTACATGGGCTTAGGCGTCACGCCAGACATACTCACCTCAGCAAAAGCACTTGGCGGTGGTTTTCCGATCGGGGCCATGCTTACCACTACCGCTATTGCCGCCCATTTAAAAGTGGGTACTCACGGTAGCACGTATGGCGGGAACCCTCTTGCCTGCGCCGTAGCTGAAAAAGTACTGGATATTGTCAATACCCCTGAAGTATTAAACGGTGTGAAGCAAAAAGAACAACAGTTCCGCGAAGGCCTAAAGGCTATTAACGATAAGTATCATGTTTTCGATGAAGTGCGTGGACAAGGCCTATTGCTAGGCTGCGCTCTAAACGAGAAATACCAAGGTCGCGCACGAGACTTCCTTGTTGCCAGTGCAAAAGAGAAGCTAATGTGTTTAGTCGCCGGCGCTAACGTGGTGCGTTTCGCGCCGTCATTGATCCTGACCGATGCCGATATTCAGGAAGGTTTAGCCCGTTTCGAGCGCGCAGTTGCCGCTGTCGTAAACGCCTAAACCACCACAGAGAATGCGAACATGATCATCATTCGCCCGATACAGCACAGCGATTACGCTGTGCTACACGACATTGCTGTTGAATCAGGCATAGGCTTTACCTCTTTGCCTGTGAATGAAACTTTGTTAAAAAGCAAAATTACGGATTCTGAAGCGGCTTTTCAAGCGCACATCAGCCAGCCAGGTAATGAGAGTTACTTGTTCGTAATGGAAGACACCAGCACATCTCAGGTAGTCGGTACAAGCGGGATCTCCTCTAGTGTCGGCCTTGACGATGCGTTTTATCACTACCACCTAAGTAAAGTGGTACATGCATCCCGTGAGCTAGACATCTACAACACAGCTGAAATATTGACCCTGTGCAACGATTACACTGGTGTGTCGGAAATATGCACCTTGTTTTTACGTGAATCTGCGCGCAAAGGTAACTGCGGCCGGTTCCTGTCTAAAGTGCGCTTTTTGTTTATGATGGAACATAAAGAGCGCTTCGCCGAAACCGTTATCGCGGAAATGCGCGGGATCAGTGATGAAGATGGCAAGTCACCGTTTTGGCAGTGGTTAGAAGAACACTTTTTCTCAATGGATTTCCCTACCGCGGATTACCTTACAGGCATAGGTCAGAAACAATTTATTGCGGAATTAATGCCCAAGTATCCTATTTACGTGAGCTTGCTCAGTAAAGAAGCTCAAGCGGTTATCGGCAAAGTACATGACAAAACAAAACCCGCACTTAGGCTACTAGAAAGCGAAGGCTTTAGCTGTCGAGGTTACGTTGATATTTTTGACGCAGGCCCCACAGTAGAAGCAAACCTAACCCATATTCGTACTGCCCAGGCAAGTCGCAAAATGGCGGTTAGAATTGATGAGACAGCGACAGTAACAGAGACCGAATATTTTGTGATCAACACGAAAATCGCAGAATTTCGCGCCATTGCCACGTCTCTCAATATTGATGAAGCAAACGAGCAGGCCATAATCTCTCAGGCCGCAGCAGATCATCTTGGTATTCAAGATGGCGAGTTTATCCGCTTCGCTCCGACAACATTTAAGGTGTAATGTATGACACAACAAACCCATTTTATTGCAGGCCAATGGCATGCAGGACAAGGCCATGATATCGAATCGATCGATCCGGCTAAAAAGCGTCAAATTTGGCAGGCTAAATCGGCCTCATCAGAGCAAGTGAATCAAGCGGTTAGCAGCGCTCGAAAAGCAACCGTAACTTGGGCTGCATGCACGTTTGAACAGCGACTCGCTTATGTAAAACGGTTTGGTGAACTATTGGCTGAAAACAAAGATATGCTGGCCTTAACAATCGCCCAAGAAACTGGCAAGCCACTGTGGGAAACCGCCACGGAAGTCGGTGCCATGATGGGTAAAATTGGCATTTCAGAACGCGCCTACCAAGAACGTACTGGTCTAGTTGAAAACCCAATGCCTGTAGGTAAAGCGTTCATTCGCCACAAGCCCCACGGCGTTGTAGCTGTCTTTGGCCCTTACAACTTCCCTGGTCACTTACCCAACGGTCATATTGTGCCTGCTTTGTTAGCGGGAAACTGTATCGTATTCAAGCCTAGCGACCTAACCCCATTAGTGGCTGAAAGAACCGTTCAGTTATGGGAAAAAGCAGGTTTACCTAAAGGCGTGCTTAACTTAGTGCAGGGTGAAGTAGAAACAGGTAAAGCCCTTGCGGCGCACCCTGACCTTGACGGCCTATTTTTCACCGGCAGCTCTCGTACTGGTAAAATATTGCATGAGCAATACGCTGGTCATCCTGGCAAAATTTTAGCGTTAGAAATGGGCGGTAATAACCCCCTAATCGTCAAAGACATAAGCGATATTGACGCCACCGTGCACGACATTATTCAGTCTGCGTTTGTCACCTCTGGGCAACGCTGCACCTGTGCTCGTAAACTGTTTTTAGAAAACAATACTCAAGGTGACGCCATTCTTGCTCGCCTAATCGAGGTGACTAAAAACATCAAAGTCGGTGATTACGACGCTGACGAACAACCTTTTATGGGCGCAATGATTTCTAAAAATGCCGCCCACGCTATGGTGATGGCGCAACAACAGTTACTTGATTTAGGCGCAACCTCGCTGGTAGAACTGACTCATCTAGATCCTGAATCTGGCTTTGTAAGCCCAGGTATTATTGACGTGACGGCTATGGTTGAACAGATGCCTGATGACGAACACTTTGGCCCGTTGTTAAAAGTGGTTCGCTTCGATGATTTTGACCGAGCCATTTCACTGGGTAACAATACCAAGTTTGGCTTATCTGCTGGTTTGTTGTCTGACAGCGAAGATTTGTATCAGCACTTCTACCAACGTATTCGCGCGGGTATCGTCAATTGGAACCGTCCTATTACTGGTGCTAGCGGTGCAGCACCATTTGGCGGAGTCGGTGAAAGTGGTAACCATAGAGCCAGCGCCTATTACGCCGCTGACTACTGTGCATACCCTGTTGCATCTGTTGAATTAGAAAAAGTCACCCTACCCGGTAACCTAAATCCTGGTCTGAACTTCTAGTCAAGCAACACTACATTTGACAATGCTGCGGGATGATTTCCCCACATAATGATTTTATTAAGCCTGCTATGCAGGCTTTTTTGTATCTCTTGAATACAAATTTTGGATTTAGGGGATGACAGAACACGGATTAGACCTTAAAATCCATTAATAATATAATAGTACTAATTAACCAAATATTAACATGGTGTGTCTAAATGTCTAAATTCGATCCTGTAGATCACTCTCATCGCCGTCGTAATCCATTGACCAATGACTGGGTACTTGTGTCCCCTCATCGGGCTAAACGCCCCTGGCAAGGTCAAGTGGAAAAACCGCAACAAAATGATAGCGCGGCACACGATCCCAGTTGTTATCTATGCGCCGGTAATACTCGCATCAATGGCGAAGTGAATCCTGAATATAAAGACACCTTCGTTTTCACTAATGACTTTGCGGCATTGATGAAAGACACGCCCGCGTCAGAGCAAGAAAATGACGATTTATTTACGGTAGAAGCTGCTCGCGGCACCAGTCGTGTTATTTGTTTTTCACCGGCGCACAATAAGTCGCTACCCGAACTTCCGTTACCTGCCCTTGAGAAAGTCGTACAGACGTGGCGTGACCAGGTGGCTGAGTTATCCAAGGATTACACGTGGGTTCAAGTGTTTGAAAACAAAGGCGCGGCCATGGGTTGTTCTAACCCTCATCCCCATGGTCAAGTATGGGCGAATGACTTTATACCGAATGAGGTACGTAAAGCTGATATTAACCAACGTGCCTATTTCGACAAGCACAACAGCTCGCTATTGCTCGACTATGCGCAAAAAGAATCAGCCAGTGGCGAGCGTACAGTGGTTGAAACCGATCATTGGATTGCTGTAGTACCTTATTGGGCTGCTTGGCCTTTCGAAACACTTCTAATGCCTAAATTCAGTTGTGCCCGTTTCGACGAAATGAACGACGCACAACAGGCAGACTTAGCCGTAGCCCTTAAAAAACTCACCAGCCGCTATGACAATTTATTTCAGTGCTCTTTCCCTTACTCAATGGGTTGGCACGGCGCGCCACATAACACTGATGTCACTGAGCATTGGCAGTTGCATGCACATTTTTACCCGCCGCTATTACGCTCAGCAACAGTGCGTAAGTTTATGGTGGGCTATGAAATGATGGCAGAGCCACAACGCGACCTTACCCCAGAGCAAGCGGCACAAAAGCTACAAGCCTTGAGTGATGTTCATTACAACGAATCAAACGGAGCCTAATGGGATGAAAATTATTTCTCAACAAGCCATCGACGACCTCAACGCCATATATCTTGAGGTGTTTCAAACACCGCCCACTCGTCACTTCCAAGCCCCAGGGCGTGTGAATTTGATTGGTGAACACACGGACTACAACGACGGTTTTGTATTACCTTGTGCTATCAACTACCAAACGCTAGTGGCTGTAACGCCTAGAGAAGATGACCTAGTGCGTGTTGTCGCTGCAGATTATGACAACGAACGCGATGAATTTTCACTCAGCTCTAACATAGAGCCCCACCCTACTCAGCTATGGAGCAATTACATCCGTGGCGTGATCAAACACCTGCAGATGCGCGGCTTACAATGTAAAGGGGTTGATATGGTAGTGACGGGCAATGTGCCACAAGGTGCGGGTCTTAGCTCTTCTGCGTCCCTTGAAGTGGCCATCGGTGAAACATTTCGCCAGTTATTTGATTTACCCCTGACCTCGGCTGATGTTGCCCTTAATGGTCAAGAAGCTGAAAACCAATTTGTCGGTTGTAATTGCGGCATTATGGATCAAATGGTCAGTGCATGCGGTGCCCAAAACAACGCGCTATTGCTAGATTGCCGCTCGCTGGAAACACAACTTATCTCCATGCCGAAAGAGCTTGATGTGGTTATTATCAACTCGAATGTAAAACGCGGCTTAGTTGACAGCGAATACAATACCCGCCGCGAACAGTGCGAAGAAGCCGCCAGGATTTTGGGTATCAAAGCACTTCGTGACATCAGCCTAGTGGATTTGCAAGCGCAAAAAGACAAGCTACCAGAAGTAGTATATCGCCGGGCTCACCATGTGGTATCTGACAGCGAACGTACACTACAAGCAGCAGATGCTTTGCGTGCTGGTGATGCAAAAACCTTGTCTCGTTTGATGGCTGAATCACACGCATCTATGCGTGATGATTTTGAAATCACGGTTAAGCCCATTGATTTTATCGTAGCAACTCTCGCAGAGTATCTAGGCGAACATGGTGGTGTACGTATGACCGGTGGCGGTTTCGGTGGCTGTATCGTCGCTCTTATGCCAAGAGAAATGGTCGCTGGTGCCCAGCAGTTAATTGCTGAGCGTTATGAAGTTGAAACGGGTTATAAAGAAACGTTTTACGTATGCTGCGCCAGTGACGGTGCCGGTGAAGTGCGCTTTTAACGCACTTACACTTACAACGAAAAAGGTAGCGGTTATCTTGTATCACTCACTACCTTTTTTTGTGCCTTTCGTTAATGTCTGAGCTCTGTGCCTCGGTTACCACAAAGCCAACATATATGATAAATGGATGGGCACTAAACGCGTTTC
The DNA here is from genome assembly GCF_000014225.1 of Paraglaciecola sp. T6c. Lineage (NCBI taxonomy): Bacteria > Pseudomonadati > Pseudomonadota > Gammaproteobacteria > Alteromonadales > Alteromonadaceae > Paraglaciecola > Paraglaciecola sp. T6c. Next base: position 747,861 of record NC_008228.1, on the reverse strand, counting down.
TTTTTACCCAGTATCACCAGTAACATGCCGCCTAAAATAGCAATCGATGACAACAATAAATGTGAGGTAATAGGCTCTGCGACTAACAACACTCCACCAAAAGCCGCAATAATGGGTACTGACAGCTGACACACCGCCGCCACACTACTATCTAATTTGGGCAATACTTGATACCAAATCGCATAACCAATACCTGAGGCAAGTGCTCCCGATGCCAACGCATAACTCACCCCTTCAAACGTTAAACGTGCTGTTGGCATAAAGATCGCAATTAATATCAGTCCAAATGGCAAACAGCGCATAAAGTTTGCCCCGGTAGACTCTAATGCATGGGTCGATTTCGCCCCCGCTAAGCTATACAGACCCCATGCTATACCAGCCAATGCCATGACAAGCGCCCCTACCAAGCTCGGTGACGATAACGCTGGCATAACGAAATACACAAACCCTAGCAATGAAATGACTACCCCTGCGCTGGCGATAGCATGCATGCGGTTGCCCGATAATCTGGACACAAACAACATGGTAAATTGCACCGCAGCAAATAATATCAAGGCGCCAGTCGCGGTTGGTAGCGTCACGTAAGCATAAGAAAAACCAGCAGCATAAGCGAAAAGATACCCTGCTTGTCGCCAACTACCATAGGCATTTAACGCCGTTAAGCTGCGGAAACTATTAGGTGATTTTACCAACATGATCAAGCCAAGTACCAAGGCCGCAGATGCAATGCGCAACCCTGTGAAACTCATGGGATCCATGTTTTGCTCATCTAACGCAAGTCGGCAAAACACAGAATTGGCCGCGAAGGCGATAAGCGTGATAAACGTTAAGGAAACAAGGGATAACATAGACATAAATTATAAAAGTAACCAAGTCGCTGTGCCTAAAAAGGCAAAAATTCCTACCACATCGGTAATAGTCGTTAAGATCACACTACCTGCAAGCGCAGGGTCGATATTCATTTTCTTCATCATTACCGGCAACATGGCACCCGCTAACCCCGCCGCGATCATATTCACCATCATAGCGAATGCGATGACTCCACCTAGCATCACATCTTGCTTCCATAACGCAATAACGGAAGCAATAAGCATCGCCCAAATCACGCCATTGAAAAATCCAATTGCCAGCTCTTTGCCAATCAACCAGCGGGCGTTACTGTCACTCACGTGACCCAAAGCCATGCCCCGTATCACCAAGGTTAATGTTTGGTTACCCGCTGCCCCGCCCATACTCGGCACTATGGTATTTAAAATGGCTAATACCGCCAATTGGCTTAGCGTGGCTTCAAATAAATCGCTCACTGCGGCCGCCATCAATGCCGTGACTAAATTCACACCCAACCATACAGACCGTTTCTTGGTACTTTTTATGACGGGTGCAAAGGTATCTTCTTCATCATCAAGACCTGCCATGCTCATCATGGAGTGTTCAGCGCCTTCACGAATGATGTCTACTACGTCATCTATCGTAATACGCCCCACTAGGCGGTTTTCTTTATCAATAACCGGTGCTGACAGCCAATCGTAACGCTCGAACAGGCTGGCCACCTCATTTTCGTGCATATCCACAGGCACAGCCACCGAGTCTTGGGTCATTAACTTTTCAACTTTGACCGCGGGACGTGCAGTCAGTAGTTCGGTCACTGGCACACTGCCAATAAGCTGGTCGCTGCGGTCAACCACATAGAAGGTATCAGTGCCTTTGGGGATATTTCCTTTGAGACGTAAATATCGCAAAATCACATCAACGGTGACTTCAGGGCGCAACGTGATCGTGTCGGTGTTCATAATGAAACCGGCTGTGTCTTCACCGTAGGAAAGTGCCTGTTCGGCCCGTTGTCTGTCTTGCTCATCCATGGAGCTAAGTGCATCTTGCGACACTGCTTCAGGCAGGCCAGATAGGGTTTCCACCAAATCATCTGTGTCCATCTCTTCTAGCGCATCAGCCAGAATTTCAGGCACCATTTGGCGAATAATACCGTTTCGTACGTCCTCAGAGAGATCCTCTAGTACGTCACTGTATTGATCGGGTTCGATTAACTGCCAGATTTCTGAGCGTGTGCGACTACGGCTAGACTCGAGCAGCAGCGCCACATCACAGGGTGGCATAGTGCTCAGTACTTCGCGCACTTGCACTATCATGCCATCGTTTAAGGCCTCGTTAATCTCTTCGATTTGATTGCTAAGTTTTTTTGCTTCTTGAGAATCAGGCATAAAATTATTTACCTAGAAAACGTGGGCTTAACATCTTGATTTGTGGCCTATATTCTAAAGGATGCTCGTTGTGATAGCAGTATTAAAATTGTCCTTTTTTGTGATTTAATAGCGCTTAACTCAAAACAGCGTTTTGACGCTTAATGTTGGCTTAAGCTAACGGCGTTATGCTGAGACTTTGATTATAGGGTGATGACAATGCGAATTTTACTGGTTGAAGATGATCGCTCTTTGAGCGATGCCCTAAGTCAATCTCTTCGCAGCGAAGGCTACGCTGTCAATGGTGCCTGCACAGCAGCTCAAGCGTTATCAGCGTTGGCTACAGGGGAGTTCACCATAATGATCCTAGACTTAGGCTTACCAGACATGGATGGCCTTGAAGTGCTACGCCAAGCCCATCGCAACAAACACAGCGTACCTACGCTCATTCTCACAGCCAGAGACAGCATGACAGATAAAATCACAGGCCTAGATTCTGGTGCCGATGATTACCTTGCTAAACCGTTTGATATGCAGGAGCTACTGGCACGTTTGCGAGTCATGGAACGACGATTAGGTACCGCTACAAGTTCGCTCATTAACATAGGCAATGTCGTGCTTGATTTGGCGACGCATCAAGTCACAGCAGACAACAATGAGAAAGAGCTCTCACGCCGAGAATTCATGCTACTTAAGGCTTTAATGGAAAATGCCGGACGTATTCAATCTAAGAGCCAGCTTGAAACAAAACTGTATGAGTGGGGTGATGAGCTATCGAGCAATGCAATAGAAGTTCACATACACAATTTGCGTAAAAAGCTGCCTAAGGATTTCATTAAAACCATTCGCGGCGTAGGTTACAGCGTGACAAACCGCGTGAGCGCCTAATCTTCATGCGCTCCATTCGCCGCCAACTCACGCTCTTACTCATCGCCTTATTGATATTAATTAGCTTCAGCGCCGCATTGCAAGGATATCGTTCGAGCATGCATAAATCCTCTGAGCTATTTGATGCCGAGTTAATGGCGTTAGCCAAGAGCTTTACGCGTGTATTCGCAATACAGCGCAATGAAACATTTGATGCAGGTGAGCAAATTGCCGTGCAATTGTGGCAAGAAAAGCACCTGATTAAACGGTCAACAAATACCCCACAACATAACATTGGCAGGTTTAAGTCAGGCTTTAGCGATAAGAATTTTTCAGGCAAGCGCTGGCGTGTCTATTCACACACATTCGATGATAAGCACACCTGGGTCATGGTAGCTCAGCCGTTGCAGAACCGCTTTGAACTGGCTGACAAAATGATCATTTCCGCGATGGCGCCTATTATCATGACGATCCCGTTGCTGGCGATCATTATCTATTTCGCTGTAAATAGAGGGCTTAGGCCATTGCGCAGCCTATCTGATGCTCTACAGCGCCGCTCTCCTCGAAATTTTTCACCTTTGGTTTTGCAAGAGCCAGCAATTGAATTGGTACCCATGGTCAATACACTCAATTCATTGTTAAGCCGACTGCAAGCAGCCTTTGAGCGAGAGCAGCAGTTTGCGTCTAATGCCGCTCACGAGCTGCGCACACCTTTAAGTGTGCTGAAAATTAATTTACATAATTTGCGCAAAGAAGCCACCAGCGACAGCTATGTTCAACGTATAGACAAACTCCACCAAGATACGGATCGCATGATCCATGCGATCAACCAAATACTCTTGCTAAGTCGGACCAACCCTGAGTATTTTGAAGCGAACAGTACACAGGTAGATGCTTATCACATTGCACAAAGTGTTATTTCAGAAATGTACACCAGCATTGACAACAAACATCAAACCATTGAGTTGATTGGTAGTACCCAAATTATATTAAGTAGCGAGTTTGCCCTGCTGACACTGATGCAAAATCTGATTGGTAATGCCCATAAGTATGCCCCCGTTAAAGGGGTAATTCAGGTCATCGTGCAACAAGATGAACATGATGTTCTGATACAAGTTGACGATTCCGGCAGTGGGCTTAACGATGATGAATATACAAAAGTGCTGGAGCGCTTTTATCGTTCTAGCAAACATATGACGCAAAAAGCGCCGGGTATTGGGTTAGGCTTAGCGATAGTAAAACAGATCGTTGATTTGCATCATGGCTTTGTGCATTTGCAGCGTTCAGAGTTAGGTGGCTTGTCGGTGCAAGTTCATCTGCCTAAAACGCGAAGAGAAGAGGTAAGCAGTGCAAAAGTATAGATATTGCTTAACCATCATACTGTTCGTCCATTCAGCTTTTGTTTTTGCCCTGCCTGAGATGACCATCACCATTCGGGATCATTTATTTTATCCATCCGAAGTGCTTGTCCCTTCCGGTCAAAAGGTAAAGTTAGTGTTTATTAATCACGATCCCACTCCAGAAGAAATAGACAGCTTCGAGCTGAACCGTGAAAAAGTCGTTTTTGGTAATGCCAAGGCCAATGTTTACATAGGTCCTTTAGAAGAAGGGGAATACCAATTTTTCGGGGAATTCCATCCTGCAAGCGCGGTGGGCAAGGTCATAGTGATATCGCCAGAGGCGTATGCAAATGCTCATTAATACTGTCATCCTTTTTCTACGAGATGCCTTGCCCATTTTTGTTTTATTAAGCTTGTTGCGGGTTTATGTGGGAACACCTTGGAAACAATTATCTCTCGGTTTCGCAACAGGTATTTTATTGGCTGCTGTAGTGGTGTTGAATCAACACATCATCAGTCAATGGTCTTTTGGAGCGGGCTATGAATTGCTAAAGAGTTTGACGCTTATCTGTGCCTATTTAATGTCAGCCTGGTTAATCATTAATAATCGCAACAGCGTATTTTGGCTCGCAGGTGCCGTAGTAGCGGTATTTGTTGTGCCAAGAAGTGCTGAGTTTTCTATCTATGTGGTGGGGTTTTGGCTTCAAAAAGACGCATTAGTACCTATCGTACTTGGCACAACACTAGGCCTAGGGATTTGCATCAGTGTGGCTATCTTATTAGACGTCATCTTAGGCAGTGTAAAAAGACGGTACTTAGTGCAATTCACATTTTCGTTATTTATTGCCGGACAAGTGGCCAACGTGGTGTTGCTATTACAGCAAATTGATTGGTTGACTGACCCAGGCCCACTATGGAATATGAGCGCATTTATTTCTGATGAAAGCGAATATGGGCATTTATTGAAAGTGCTAATCGGTTACGAGGCGGCACCGAGCAGCTACTACTTATCCACCTTGTGTTTTGCGTTATTGCTTCCCTTTGCGATCCGGGCGATTCGACTCACTTTTAAGCGCCATAAGGTTTCAAATTTGGAGAACCATACATGATCTCCCGTCTGTCTTTACTCATTTTCGTTGTCACTACGCTGATTTCAAGCATAGCCGCAGCTCAAGAGCGCCAATCAAACAACGTAGTAGATAAGATTTATCACCCTTATGTGCTGCCCTTAGAGCAAGAATTTGAGTGGCGAATCATGTCTCGGCAAAACGATGAGGGCAACGCGTTGGTGCAGCGTGTGTCATTCGGTCATTCGATTGACAACCGCCTTACGCTGCAAGCCTACCTTGTAGGTGATCGTGACGAAACAGACGATTTCGGATTGGTCGCATACGAATTAGAAGCCAGATGGATGCTGACCGAACAAGGTAAGTACTTCGCTGACTGGGGGGCTTTATTCGAGATAGAAAAAGCACATCAAGAAGACAGCTGGGAATTTACTACAGGTATATTGGTAGAAAAGGAGTTCGGCCGCTCAAGCGTTACCAGTAACTACCTGATGGTGTATAAGTTTGGCAATATAGTAGACAACTCGTTTCATTCAGAGTTTAGGCTGCAGTATCGCTATCGATTTATCCCTGAAATTCAGCCTGCGATTGAGTTATACACTGCCGAGGATTTTGTTGGACTTGGCCCCTCATTTATGGGGATCCATCGTTTCGAAGCGCAAAAGCAGATTAAATGGGAATTAGGTTTTATCGCAGGTTTGAATGGCGATAGCAAAGACCACACCTTGCGCGCTTCACTAGAATTTGAATTTTAGTATTTCTTATATAACCAGCAGCCTCAGACATTTTTGGGCTGCAGCCGCTTACAGATGAAACGTATGCAGCGAAGATAAAACGTACCACTGAGCTTTGCCAGCATCGACTTTCACTTCTATGTGCAAGCCGTTGTTTTCGTCATTAAAGTGCGCGTACGCGTTCGCCGCTTTTGAACAATTGCGTTGATAAGCATACGAAAATTTAACCAACTCTAATGAATGCACTAATGCCAAATAGTTTGGCATTAGCCAGCTAAATGCATCAAGTAGCCATGCATCTTGGTTAAGCTTGTTCTGCAAATCGTTTGGGTATTGCCCGTCAAGTTGACATTTATTACCCACAAACTTAAGAGTGAACTGAAGCTGATGCTCGGTATTGGTATTTGTTATAACTGACCCTTTCTTCGTTATAACTGACCCTTCATTCGTTGTCACTGGAGCGTGCGTCATTCCTGTATCTTGCAACATCTCACAGTGAGTTTCGATTCGCTCTAGTAGGCGCTCAGTCTCTTCACGCATATAGTAATCAAGACCCGTGATGGCTTGGTATCGCACGGGAACATCTGTTATGCATAATTGAGGTAGCAATTGCTGCAATATAGGAGCTGAGCCGATTTTTGGCTTAGGGGTGTGCGCAACGCGTTGTCGGCTATTTTGGGCAAGTTGTATATGGGTAGAACCTATCATAAAAAAACCTAGTGCTAGCCTAGCGGCGCAGTTAACAATGAATCAGATACCGCAACTCAGCAGAGATTATGCCAACGCTATAATTTCCTTTATATTCATACAGTTAAATTCTCATTGACGGGAAAATAGTCTCGTTTAATTGCATGTGTCATTTTTCTGACTGAGGCAGTGAGTAAGCCAAAAAGTCTGAAGGGATGAAGTAATGAAGGGATGAAGGGATGAAGGGATGAAGATGAAGATCAAGTAATGAAGGTGGGAACAATGACAAGAAGGCAATGTGTAAATCTATGAAAGTGCGACGATGCAAGGTGTGAAGATTCGAACGCGTGAACAAGTCAAACCTGAGCTGTTACACCTGAGCTGTTACACCTAAACAAAGAAAAAGCCGAACTCGTTTTCATTCAGTTCGGCTTTATACGCTTTACTAATGTAGCTTGTTTAAAATAGCTTGTTAATATAGTCCGTTAATGCAGTCCCATAAGCGCGCTAATTTACGGGCGCTCAATGACCAGTCTGAAATACACCAAATTATCTAGGTCATTATCTGCTGACCAAATCCACTTGGCACCAGCGGAGCCATTCAAGCGGCTTACTCGTGAGCGCCAAGGGTTCACCCCATACGAGCCATACGCTCTGGCATTGCCCCAACTGCTGTCATCAAAAGCCTGAGTATTCCAATCATCAAACGTTTGAGTAGAGATTTTCCAATCACTGTCACTAACAATAACCCCTTGCTCAGTCTCTATTTTGGCAATAAGCGCTGCAATGCCGTCAACATCTTGTGCTTTAACAGCCAGTACATTGCGACCAGAAACAAGTTCTACGGTATAACTTTTAGCGTACATCCAGTTGGTAGATGAGCCTAAGAACACTCCGTTAAAATAGGTATCCTCGAAATTATCGACCGAAATAGTAATCGTCGCCATTTCAGAGGTTATAGGCGCTCCAGCAATAGACAAACTCAGTTCTAGCTGAGCTTGTTCTCCGGTGGTATCAGTTACCTCAACCGTGAATACAAACTCGCCTGGCGCATCAGGTGTACCTGCTAACTCACCACTTTGCGCGTCTAGCGACAACCCGCTGGGTAAGTCCCCACTAACCACAGACCATAAGAATGATTCGCTGCCACCGCTGGCGCTTAATGTCACGGAATAGGTTTCCCCCACCTGACCTTCAACTAACGCTTGGGTGTTGATAACGACTGGCTCAGGCGCGGGTTCTTCGCTTGCCGCGATGTGATAGCGAAAGTACACAGTGTTGTCGTCATAACGCGCATCTGACCAGAGCCACTGTGCTTGGCTGCTGCTTGGCCACCACTTTACTTTTTTATACCATGGCCATACACCGTAATAGCCATAGGTACTGGCCGCTTGCCACTGACTGTCATCGAAATCAGTTTGCTGCCATCCTTCAACAAATTCGGTAGACACTTTCCAATTTTCATCGCTGTAAAATGGTTGTCCATCAAGATCTAACTGGGCTATTAATGCGGCCAAGCCATCAACGTCCATTGCTTTGACCGCTAAAACGTTATCCACCTGAGTCACATTGACGTTATATAACTTACTGGTTTTCCAATCGCTGGACCCACCTAACAACACACCATTAAAATATAGCTCTTCTGAGTTATCCACACTGATTCGAATGCTGAGCTGCTGGTCTATTTCAGGCTTTGGCATTAAGTTTTCGGCCGCCGCCCCAATAGCGATACGCCCAAACGTCAGTGAACCGGAGTCGACTGCTTTTGCTGTGTTCAATAAAGCACTTAAAATTTGCGTTTTATCTGGTGTATTTTCTAAAGAGGCCAGCGCTGCAAAGGCACCCGCGACATGGGGAGCTGCCATCGAGGTCCCTTGAGCAGAAGAATATTTGCCCCCTGGAACAGATGATTGAATACTGGTGCCTGGTGCAAGTAGAGTAAGAAAGTCAGCTTTATTGGTAAACCAAGCCATACCATCACTGTCAGTTGTGGCACCGACGCTAACAGCATTACTCACACAACCTGGCGCACTGATTTTATTGCTGTAACCGTTATTACCTGAGGCGATAACAACAGCGATCCCCGCATCATTCAACTTACTGACCGCGCTAGCATAACTGCGATTGGCTGAGTCACATGCACTTTGCGATAAATATCCACCAGCGCCAAGGCTAATGTTCACGGCAGGGATAGAATAAGTATTGCGCAGGGCGTAAACGCGCTCTAGTCCTTGAATAACGTCGGAGTCATAAGCGCCTAAACAAGGCGGGCTACCGCTACAATAATCGTTGTCTAAGATTTTCGAGAACACCTGAATAGCTATAATGTCAGCGTCTTTTGCCACCCCATGCAGGTTTTCGCTGCCGCCTGCAACAATACCAGCCACGTGAGTCCCGTGATAACAACCACTGAAATCACAAGCCTGTGCTGCGCCTTGGGCAATTTCGTCATTATTACCGCTTGGGCAAATTGAATCAGAAAAGCCCGAACTGCGATGAGTAGAAAAGCACGCTTCTGACACGACTTTAGCGCTTAAAAAAGGGTGATCAGATTCAACACCTGAATCTAGCACAGCCACCGTCTTCCCCGCTCCAGTTGCCCCTATTTCATAAGCGTTTTCAGTGCCGATTATAGCGGTGCTTTGTGCCAACGAAGGCTGACGAATTTGATCTATTTGAATACTTTTAACTTGAGATGATTTCTCTAATGCGCTCAGGGCTTTGGTATCTATGTCATACACAACCAAAGGCATGTGAGTAAAACTATGTTTGAGTACCGCCCCTGACTGACTAAGCGTCGCTTGCAAGCTCGCTTGTGCGCTGGCAATCGCTTGCAAGGCAAATTGCTCACTCGCCTGCTCTTGCGCCTCAGCGGACTTTTCTGTGGTGGACTGTTCTGTGATAGTCTGTTGTGAATCTGATTGTAGCGCCGATGCTGCGTTGTTGGTCTCTAGATTAAGTTCGACTATTACCCGAATCGTGTCCTCTTTTTGTAGCTGGGTAACAAGCAATTCATGTTGCTTAGCGTTTAGAACATTAGGCTGGGCCTCAACTTCTGTCAGCTCGATTGCCGCGCTGTTTGCAGCCAAAAAAACACACAAACAACCCACAAAGTAGCCTGTGAATCGGTCTAAAAGATCATTTTTCATGATTTCTCTCGCAAAGCAGTAAACACTTATCTTACTCTATAAGTGTTGTTAAGTTCCGGAAGTAAGGTATCGAAATTCAGGCTATCGAATACCCTCCTTTCAAAGCGGTTCGAAACATAATTTCGTATGTAACCAAGTAATACATAGTCGCTTTGAATAACAACTAGCCTTTAGTTTTAAACACAATGTTAAATTTTCATGAGCTATGTACTTTAATTCTATATAGCGAATGCAAACTTTAGGTTACGCAAGGTATGATTCTGCCACAGCAAGGCCTAAATGGATATAAAGGCTAAGCTTGGCAACCACAAACACATAAAAAATAGCCGTTGCAAACACTAGGTAGAGCTCGCAATTTACCTCGCTGTAACATTTATTCGACACACAGAGATATATCACATGCAAGATGTCACAAGCGCCACTGAGTTATTGGTGCAAAGTTCTAATACTTACTTTTTACTCATAGGCGCTATCATGGTTTTTGCCATGCACGCGGGCTTTGCTTTTTTAGAAGTGGGTACCGTACGTCATAAAAATCAGGTCAATGCATTAGTTAAGATCATCACGGATTTTGGTGTGTCTTGTGTTGCTTATTTTTTCATTGGTTATTGGGTCGCTTACGACACCACTTTTTACAGCAGCGCGAGCGAGCTAACCACCAACAACGGTTACGACCTCGTTAAGTTTTTCTTCTTGATGACGTTTGCCGCTGCCATTCCGGCCATTATTTCAGGCGGTATTGCTGAGCGTGCCAAGTTTAACCCATTCTTACTGGCATCTGCGGTCATCGTTGCCTTAGTGTATCCCTTCTTTGAAGGCATAGTGTGGAACGGCAATTACGGCGTGCAAGATTGGATAGAGCAAACAACCGGCGCCCAATTCCATGACTTTGCAGGCTCAGTGGTTGTGCATGGTATCGGCGGTTGGTTAGCCCTGGTGGCGGTATTCTTCTTAGGTTTGCGTAATGGACGTGTTAAAGACAAAAAGCTTATCGCTTTTGCCCCGTCTAACATTCCTTTTCTAGCCCTCGGAACATGGATTTTATGTATTGGTTGGTTTGGCTTTAACGTCATGTCAGCACAAACCCTTGATGGCATCAGCGGCTTAGTGGCCATGAACTCTCTTATGGCCATGGCCGGTGGTATTATTGCCGCTTGGTTATTTGGCAAAAATGATCCTGGTTTTGTTCACAATGGCCCCCTTGCTGGCCTAGTGGCTATCTGCGCGGGCTCGGATATTGTGCATCCGATTGGTGCACTGGCCATTGGTGTAGTAGCAGGATGGCTATTTGTTACCTTGTTTACCTTTATACAAAAAAGTAAGAAATTAGATGATGTGCTGGGTGTTTGGCCATTACACGGTCTGTGTGGTGCATGGGGCGGTATCGCAGCTGGGATTTTTGGCAGCGAAAGTCTAGGCGGATTAGGCGGCGTTAGTATAGCGGCTCAAGCGATGGGCACTATAGGGGGGATTCTTGTCGCCCTCATAGGCGGGGTGATTGTTTACGGCTTAATTAACGCCATCACAGGGCTGCGTTTAACAGAAGAAGAAGAGTACAACGGCGCCGATTTAACCATTCACCGTATTGGCTCAACCAACGACGACTAACTACTTTATTGAATTTAACCTACCCGCCGCTGCAATAGCGGCGGCTTATTTACCCCAGCTAATTTATAAAAATTCCGTCAAATAATGCTCTTAGCCATGAGAGAGCAGAATCCTGCTCAGTGTTTTTATGCCAGTAAAGGTGCGTGGAAATATCAGCTATGTTGACGGGCAAACTGACCAGTTGCACATCATCTTGCTTAAGATGCTCAGCAATTCTGCGCGGTACCGTCAGTAAATGATTAGAGCAGGCGACCATGCCCTTCGCAGAAAAATAGTTCTGACAGCGGATCACGACTTTGCGTGACAAGCCTTGTTGTTGAAAGAGTAAATCTTCAACTGATGCGCCACTTGAACGATTCGATACCCCTATGTGTTCGGCATTAAAGTAAGCGTCCTTGGTTAAGCGATCTCTTAAGGGATGGTCTTTACGCACTAAGACACAAAATTCATCGTCTATCAGTTTTTGGTGCAATACAGGGGACTTTATCGGCAAAGCAACGTCTAATGCTAAATCGATATGGCCAGCGCCCAGATCCCGCGTTAAGGTAATGCGATCGACCCTGACGCTAGAAAACGTCACTTTCGGTGCCAGCAAAGCGAGTCGCTCAGTCAGTGCTGGCAAGATGCTAGGCTCTAACGCGTAATGCATACCAATTCTAAAATGGTGCTCACTGGTTAACGGCTGAAACTCTCCCCAGTGCTGCATTATTTGGCGTAATCGGGTCAGGTTATCGATGATCAGCGGAGCCATTCGTTGGCAGGCTGGCGTGGGCAGCATACGATTGTTACTCCGCTGAAATAGCGGGTCTCCTAGACATTCGCGTAAACGCTTAATGGAGTGGCTCACCGCAGAGGGCGTAATGTGCAAAGCGTCTGCGGTACGGGTCATATTCTGTTCTACATACAAACTTTCAAAAACTTTTAACAAGTTCAAATCGAGTTTTTTAAGAGCGTGAATGTCAGCCATAATCGCACCAATACATAATGAATAATATTCATAGTATACCTGTACTATTTTTCATTTCATTCAATTTGAAAATACCGTTATGCTCCCTTCATACAATGTAAGCCATTAACGAACAGTAAGGATAAATCATGGATTTTGCTCATAGTGAAAAAACTCAAGATTATATTGCCCGCGTAAAAGCATTTATGGATCAACATGTTTACCCAGTAGAAGAGCAGATTTATCGTGAAACGGAAGAATTAAACCCCACAGGCGACTGGACGAAGTGGCAGATGCATCCTTTTATCGAACCACTTAAAAAGAAAGCGCAACAAGCCGGTTTGTGGAATCTTTTTTTACCAGACGATGAGTTAGGCCAAGGCCTGACTACCTTAGAATACGCACCGTTAGCTGAAGAAATGGGCCGCGTGTTATTCGCCTCTGAAATATTTAACTGTAATGCCCCTGATACCGGCAATATGGAAGTGCTTTACCATTTTGGCAACGAGCAGCAAAAAGACCAATGGCTTAAGCCATTACTGGCAGGCGAAATTCGCTCAGTGTTTGGTATGACTGAGCCAGATGTTGCTTCATCAGATGCCACGAACATGCAAGCCACAGTAGAAGTGGATGGCGATGAATTGGTACTAAACGGTAAAAAGTGGTGGTCAACAGGTTTAGGTCACCCGAATGCCAAAGTGACTATTTTTATGGCGTTATCAAACCCAGAGAATAACAAGCACAGCCAACACAGTATGGTGATTGTGCCGCTTGATACCCCAGGTATTGAAATTAAACGCATGCTCAGTGCCTATGGTGATTTTGATGCGCCTTCAGGTCACGGTGAAATGCACTTTACCAACGTACGCGTACCAAAAGAAAACTTACTGGTGGGGTTAGGTCAAGGTTTTGCAATCGCACAGGGCCGCCTAGGACCGGGCCGTATTCACCATTGTATGCGTTCCATCGGCGCGGCTGAAAAAGCGTTAGAACTTGCTATGAAACGCAGTATGAGCCGCAGTGCATTTGGTAAGCCTCTACTTAAACTTGGTGGTAACGGCGAACGTATCGCTCAAGCCCGTATCGCTATTCATCAAGCGCGCTTAATGACACTGCATGCCGCATGGAAAATCGACGAAGTCGGCGTTAAAAATGCCATGACTGAGATTTCTGCAATTAAAGTGGCTGTGCCTAAAATGTTGCAGGACGTGGTTGATATGTCAGTACAACTGCACGGCGGTGCAGGCATGAGCAGTGATTTCCCACTGGCTCGTTTTGCAGCAGGCGCCCGAGCACTGCGTTTAGCCGATGGTCCTGATGAAGTGCATATGGGCATGGTAACTCGCTTAGAACTGAAGAAATACACCTAGTATGAGCGATATAACAAGCACCAACGTCGCTAATGCCCAGCCTCAAAATGATCAAGCAGGCACAGTGCGCCAAGGCGAGGAGCTCAATCTTGAGTCCCTCTCCCCTTGGATTGCCAAGCAAATTGTAGGGCTAAATGGCGTGCCAAAGGTAACTCAGTATGCAGGTGGTGCATCGAACTGGACATACTGCTTGGCCTATAGCAATCCAGCAGGCGTGGACACAGAAGTTATCTTGCGCCGTGGCCCTGCCGGCACCAAAGCTAAAGGTGCTCACGATATGGGCCGCGAACACAAACTGCAAGCCGCCTTAAAACCGGTGTACCAATATGTGCCAGAAATGCTCGCTCACTGTGCAGATGAATCCATCATAGGAGCTGAATTTTATGTAATGGAAAAGCTTAACGGCATCATTCCGCGCAAAAATATGCCTAAAAATTTACACCTATCCGCCAGCGACACGCGAAAGTTATGCGAAAATGCCTTAGACAGCCTAATTGAATTGCATCAGGTTGATTATAAGGCGGCAGAGCTAAGCCATATTGCGAAGGGCGAAGGTTATACCCAACGCCAAATTGATGGCTGGATTGGCCGTTACCAAAAAGCGCGCACGTGGAACGTCCCTAAAGCGAACTATATCTGTGATTGGCTAAAGGCAAACATCCCTAATGACGAGCATATATGCCTGACCCATAATGACTTTCGCTTCGACAACTTAGTACTCGACGCACAAGAGCCCACACGTATTATTGGTGTACTCGATTGGGAACTCGCCACCCTGGGTGACCCTCTGATGGATTTGGGCAACAGTTTAGCCTATTGGGTACAAACAGATGATGACAAACTCGCCAAATCAACCCGCCGTCAACCTACTCACCTGCCCGGTATGTATTCTCGCCAAGAAGTCATCGAGTACTATTTAGATAAAACCGGTTTGAAGGCTGATAACTTCGCATTTTATGAGGTATACGGATTGTTTAGATTGGCCGCCATCGCCCAGCAAATTTATTATCGTTACCATCACAAACAAACCAATAATCCAGCCTTTAAAAACATATGGATTTTTGTACATTATTTGATGTGGCAATGCCGCAAAGCGATAAAGGGAAAACGTTAGATGGCCAGTATTTATTTGATCCGTCATGGGCAAGCCTCATTTGGCAAAGATGACTACGATTGTTTATCTGACGTTGGTCATCAACAAGCGACTCATTTGGGGGCGGATTTAGCCCGAAAAGGTATCTCTTTCGATAACGTCTTTCGTGGCGACATGTTGCGCCATCAACAAACGGCTGAAGCCTGTTTGCACGCCATGCACGCGCCGGCGCCAATTGTCGCGAATATGACAGTTAATTCAGACTGGAACGAATATGATCACCAAGATATCTTGGCGCAACTGGATCCAGACTTTGCTACGCCAAATGGTGTAAAGCGCTATCTGTCTCAACAGGAAAAGCCTAACCACGCATTGCAAAGCCTCGTTAATAACGCGTTTTCCAGATGGATAAGTAATGATTTTGCCGAGCAATATACTGAGTCATGGCCCGCTTATCAGAAACGTATTCAGCAAGCCTTGCAAAGTACAGTTGCACAAGCCCAAGATTCGAAACACATTGCCGTATTCAGCTCAGGCGGCCCCATTGCATTTTTAAGCCAAATGCTCCTCAAGGTGCCTGCAAATAATTTGATGGGCTTGAACTGGACATTGGTCAATGCGGGGGTCACTAAAATCATTGCCAGCAAGCATGGGCTGGTATTATCAAGTTTAAATGATCATTCCGCGTTTGAGGGCCACAACCGCCATCTCATCACGTACAAATAACGATTAATAGCGATTACTAACAATTACTAGCGATAACCAATAACAGCTAACAAAAACTAAGAAGAGATAGATTCAACATGACAAGAAAGAATATCGTTATTACCGGTGCTAGTTCTGGCCTAGGAAAAGGCATGGCCATTGAATTTGCTAAAATGGGCCGAAACTTAGGTCTGTGTGCCCGCCGCGTAGAACGTCTAGACGAACTAAAAACCGAATTACTGGCGATTAACCCTGATATCAATGTCTTCATTCGCCCTTTAGACGTGGACGATCATGCACAAGTGTTTGAAGTCATTAAAGGGTTTGCCGCAGATATGGGCTCCTTAGACAGAGTAATAGTTAACGCTGGCATGGGCAAAGGTGCCTCGGTAGGTACGGGGTATTTTCATGCCAATAAACAAACCGCGGTAACTAACTTTGTTTCCGCACTGGCACAGTGCGAAGTCAGCATGGAGATTTTCCGTGAACAAAATGCGGGTCACTTAGTTACCATTTCATCGGTCAGTGCCGTTCGCGGTGCGCGCCGAGCGATGACGGTGTACGCGGCGACTAAAGCCGCGCTTACCTCCATGACCGAAGGTATTCGCATCGATGTTATGAACACCCCCATTAAAGTCACGACAATTCACCCTGGGTTTATTCAAAGTGAGATAAACGAGAAAGTGAAAACGGTGCCGTTTATCGTCGATACTGAGACCGGCTGTAAAGCCATGGTTAAGGCCATTGAAAAAGAAGTCGATAGCAGCTTTGTGCCAACGTGGCCTTGGGCACTATTTCGCTACATTGCTCGTATTGCACCGCTCAGCGTATTGGCAAAAATGAGTTAGAACAGGTGCCACATTTAGTAAACGTTAGTTTTCGCCCGTACTATCGCTTTTTTCTACTATGCTAAAAGCGTGCTGTTGTGTAGTAATGGGGTGATACGCATGATGCCAAACACCAAAAGCCCTTGGATGTTACTCTGCCTTTTTTGGATTGGTTTCAGTCACGCTTCAGAGCAAGAAACCTTAATAGTCGGTTGCCAAGATATCGACTATTATCCACGTTATAATTTTAACTTAGCGGATGACAAAGGCTACGCATGGGCTGTTTTAGAAGCCTTCTCTAAAAGCAGCGGCCATCAATTTGAGTATCGCGCTTATCCCATTAAACGTTTGCAGCGTGAACTTGCAGATGGAAATATAGCATTCGTCTATCCTGATAACGCCGGTTGGCAATCTTTGCACCAAAAGATTGACTCTCATAAGCTATTAAGCGAGCCATTAATAGCCGCAAGCAGCGGTACTATCGTGCTAGAAAAGCGCGAGTTTAACCCAATCGAAAAATTCAGCTCACTCGCAGTCCCCCATGGGTTTACACCTGAGCACTGGCTTGAAGTCATAGCTCAAAAGCGCTTAAATTTATTAGAAGTTGATACACCAATTGCAGCACTCAATTTAGTGCTCAAAGACCGAGTAGACGGCGCGGATATCGAATATCATGTTGCCCGCTATTTACTGACCCAGTCTGGGCAACAGAACAAGGCAAAACTTGCCAAAAACTTGCCCCATGGCCCAGTAACCTTTCATTTGTCTACCATCGAGCGGCGAGACGTTATTGAGCAGTTAAATGCCTTTATTGCGTCAATCCAAGCGCTGATGACACGGCTTCGTATTGAATATCAGCTATAGGGAGCCCTGAATAACAAAGACCCAGCCATTTACGCTCAAGCGTTACCACTGACCTCTAATTCTCGTCGATGCATAAATAGCATTGATACGTAAAGTCTAATTAAAATAGCGAAATACATAAATAATGACTGAATCCTACTTAACACAATACATAGCTCCCCTTGTTTTGGCGTTTATCATGTTTGGCATGGGGCTAAGCTTAACTAGAAATGACTTTCAGCAGTTATGGCGCGCTCCGTTGCCGATAGTGGTTGGCTTGTTCGGCCAAATGATGCTGTTACCCGCACTGGCTTATGCACTGGCAATCACGTTTGATTTGGCCCCTAATTTAGCCATTGGCATTATGATCCTAGCTGCCTGTCCAGGCGGCACGAGTTCAAATATAATTAGTCAGCTGGCCAGAGCAAACCTAGCGTTGTCGGTTAGCCTGACGGCCATTAGCTCACTCATATGCGTGCTCACTACCCCGCTTATTATCCAATTCGCTGTTGTGCAATTTGGCCAGCAAGAAGAACAATCTTTCTCTCTTCTTACTACCACTCTAGGGCTAATATTGATTACCTTATTACCCGTGTTCATCGGTATTATTATTCGTCATTATTTTGCTCAAAAAGCCCTTCGTTGCGAGCCGTTCTTTCGTCACTTGGCCAGTGCCTTTTTGCTCCTCATGATTGTTGCCATTGTTATTCAAGAAAGAGATACCCTGACCTCTTCTTTCGCAGCGGTATTTTCAAGTGCACTGACCTTAAACCTGCTGGCAATCATGACGGGCATCGGTTTAGGTTTATTGTTCAAATTTACACCTAAAGATAGCATCACGCTGGGTATTGAAGTGGGCGTGCAAAATTCGGCCATGGCAATCCTTATCGCGATTACTTTTTTGCAACGAGCTGATTATGCTGTTGCCCCTGGGGTATATGGCGTGACTATGTATATCGGAGCATTTTTACTGGTTCTGTTGGCTAAGAAATACCGCTAACGGTGCGTTAGGCGCTGCGCTTATTTACGATCTGGTAGAAATTTTTCTATTCTTTTGTATTTCACTCATGCTAAATTTGTATACAAATTTATTAAAGTATACAAAATGAAAGATTTATTTCGCGATCTGAGTTTTTCCGCCATTAGCGCTGGCTTTATTGCCGTGTTAGTGGGATTTGCCAGTGCTGTGGCCATAGTGTTTCAGGCCGCCCAAGCCGCTGGCGCCTCTCACAACATGATAGTGAGTTGGGTGTGGGCGCTAGGTGTAGGTATGGGCGTTGGCTGCTTGGGGTTATCATGGTATTACCGTCGGCCGATCATAATAGTGTGGTCGACACCTGGCGCTGCATTGCTGGCGACGAGCCTTGCAGGAGTGAGTATCGAAAATGCCATTGGGATCTTTCTTTTTGTCGCGCTTTTAACCTTAGTAACGGGTATTTCAGGATGGTTCGACAATCTGACGAAACGCATTCCGATGCCGTTAGCCAGCGCTATGTTAGCGGGTATTCTATTGCAATTTGGCCTCGCCATTTTTAGCTCTTTTACTCTCGAGCCTATGCTCGTTGGCCTTATGATACTCAGTTACTTTATGGCTAAAAGAGTGGCCCCTCGTTTTAGTATTTTGCTGGTTTTAGTCACTGGCGTGTTGTATGCCCAATACGCTGATATGTTTGATATGAGTGCGATAGATGTATCCGCAGCCAGGCCTGTTTGGGTATCGCCAACATTCGATTTATCACTCTTGATCGGCGTGGGCTTGCCCTTGTTTATTGTCACTATGACCTCGCAAAATTTGCCCGGCATGGCCGTTTTAAAAGGCAGTGGCTACACCGAGCAACCAATATCCCCTATTATCACCACCAGCGGGGCGCTTAATTTAGTACTAGCCCCCTTTGGTGGTTTCAGCTTTAACCTAGCGGCAATTACCGCCGCTATTTGTACCAGTGAGGAAGCCCATGCCGATCCTGCCAAGCGCTACATTGCAGGTATATCGGCAGGGGTCTTCAATATAGTTGCAGGATTAGGTGCCACCGTGGTGGTCAGTTTATTTGCGGCATTTCCAGTTGCGCTAATATCAACCTTAGCCGGCCTTGCTTTGCTGGGTACAATAGGCGCAAGCCTCGTTAACTCAGTATACGATCCTAAGTATCGCGACGCGGCCGTATTGACCTTTTTGGTGACCGCTTCGGGCGTATCATTTTTCGATATCGCATCTGCATTTTGGGGACTAGTGGTGGGTATGCTGACATTGCTCTTTAGCGTAAAAACTAAATCTGACACACACGCTAAGCAGCAAAAATAATGAGTACTTATGCATAACGTAAAGACACAAAATCTATATCAGCAGTTGAAGCAGGATATTGTTTGCGGCAAGTTGCCTGAAAAAACCGCGCTTAAGCAGGTCAAGCTTGCTGAGCAATATGGGGTGAGTCGTATTCCCATACGTGATGCACTGCAACGCTTGAAAAATGAAGGTTGGTTAGTGGCACATGGCAAGTCCAGTGTGATGTTGCGACCGCTTAACGCCCACGACGCAGAGGATTTGTATCTAATGCGTTTGCAGCTCGAACCGATGTTATTCGCCCACGCTCTCATGAATATTAACTTCGAAACGCTGGGTAAAGCGCGGGATATATTGCAGCAACTACAAATGACCTCCCCCGACGATATATTGTTAAACGGAGAGTTAAACTGGCAGTTCCATCGCTGTTTGTATTTACCTGCTAGTCGCCCTGTGCTGTTTGATACGGTGGCACAAATGCACTTGCTATGTGCCAGATACATTGGCTTTCAAGAAACCACGCTGGATCATTTTTCCCATAGTCAACAAGAACACGAGTCGTTACTAAATGCGATTAGTGAAAAACAGTACGAAATGGCCGATACAATTCTTAAGGAGCATATTCGTAGTGCCGGTGAAAAATTAGTCCAGTACTTATCTACGAGGCCGTGACGTAATTGTTACTATTTCAATAAAATTACGGTAGATTATTAGCCTAAAAGCAGCACACGTGCATGGCAGCTTCCGGTTAATCTACGCTGTGCACTCTATATCTTCAATACTAGCCAACATACTTAGGATGAGAGTGAGCAATACATCTGCAGAATTACATGCGCTAAATAGTCAGGATGCCGCCAAGTTACTGTATAGCAATACGGGGGCGGCCTGCTCCATCACTTTTGCAGCCAGTAGCGTACTTGCATTTGGTTTTTTGGGCACAGAAGTGAGCGAAATCAAGCAAGTTTGGTGGGGATGCATGTTAGTGGTGTTAACGCTGCGCTTGATTGACGGTATTTACTGGCAACGCAAAATCAAACCACGAAATGATTTTGATGGCGAAGCAGCGCAACGGCGTTTTGGCATTGGCTGTATTGCCACCGCATTCGTATGGGCCTGCTTACCAATATTAACGTTCGATCAGGTTAATTTGCTTGAGTTTGCGACCATGATCATTGTGTTGTCTTCCATGGCGGCCGGTGGGCAATCCGTATTAGCTGCTAATGCACGTATTTCTATTTCCTATGCACTGATACTGTTAGTGCCTATTTCTATTCTTGGGGTTATCTCAGACCAAGACTATCGCGTCATTCTTGGCGCATTAGGATTAACGTTCAGCATCGGCTTAGTTTTTTCCTACACTAAAGCTGTAAAATTTACCCTTGATTCCATCAATATTAAAAATATGAATATGGCGATGAGTGAGCAACTTCGCCAAGAAAAATACCAACTGGACAAAGTGAACCGTGAGCTCAGCGAAGCCTACGATAAACTTAACGCTGTAAATAGTACCCTAGAGGAGCAAGTCAGTAAGCGCACCGAGAAAATCGCCCAGCTGTCTTATCTCGACCCACTTACGCAATTGATGAACCGCAAATCCTTTACCCAAACTTTGAGTAAATTAACCGCTAGGGCATCGCAAAGTAATAGTGAGTTGGCTTTGTTGTTTATTGACCTTGATGGGTTCAAAAAAATTAACGACACCATGGGTCACCAAATGGGTGACAGTGTATTGCAGGAAGTCACAAAACGGATAGGCGCATTTGCCGATCAAAATAAGCTCGGACGTTGGAACGGCGACGAGTTTTTAGTCGCACTACCTTATAGTGATGCGCAAACCGCACAAGCCATCGCCAGCGCGATCATTACCAGTATTTCTCAGGTGATTACGGTTAACAATAACAGCGTGCATTTAGGAGCAACTGTGGGCATTGCCATGTGCCCCGAGCACAGCACTGAGGCGGCTGAACTTATCCAATTCGCAGATTTAGTGATGTGTGAGCAAAAGGCCAGTACAAATCGCACGCCCGCATTGTTTAGCAATGAACTTCAGCAAAAAGTGCTCGACACACAGGTTATTCTAGAAGGCCTACAACAGGCCACAGAGCGACGCCAACTGTATTTGTGCTACCAACCTATCATGTCTGCAAAAGACAGCACCTTTTGTTCATTTGAAGCTCTGTTAAGGTGGGATTTTGCTGGTCGATTTATCGGGCCGGATGAATTTATCCCATTAGCTGAGAAGTCAGGATTAATTAAAGAGATCGGGGCTTGGGTACTCAACAGAGCATGCATGGATGCCAGTCAATGGCAGCATGCCCACAACGCTGCGGTATCAGTCAATGTATCGGTTATTCAACTCATGGATGACAGTTTTATCCGAGCTTTAGATAACGCACTGCGTAGTAGCGGACTCAGCCCAGAACGATTACATTTAGAGATCACAGAATCTGTATTTGTGGATAACAAAGTGAAGATAAAGCAGCAGCTTGAAGCCATTCAAAAACGCAAAGTACTGGTGTCAATTGATGATTTTGGGACCGGCTATTCTTCATTATCACAACTACAATCCTTGGCTGTGAACCAAGTGAAAATTGATAAATCATTTGTTGATAACATGGAGAACAACGGCGAAGCCATTATTCGCGCGACCTTATTTATCGCCAGTGAGCTAAACTGCAAAACAGTCGCTGAGGGTGTCGAAACACTAGAGCAGGCCAAAGCACTGAAAGCCATGGGAGTAGATTATTTACAAGGCTACTATTTTGCTAGACCTATGCCTAATGAACAGCTTATCGAATGGCAAAACCCAGTCACGGATGTAACCGTCACCGAGTAACGACAAAATAGCCTTTCAATAGCTTACTTTGATGGCGATATCCGCTAACATACCTTGAAAATAATAACGAACGCCAAATTATTTTGGTGCACTTCAGGATCCCGCTTTTCATGGCCCAGCTTTACTTTTACTACTCTGCAATGAATGCAGGGAAATCCACATCTTTATTACAATCTGCGTATAACTACAAAGAGCGAGGCATGCGCGCCGAAATATTTACTGCCGCTTTGGACGACCGCTTTGGTATTGGTAAAGTCGCATCGCGGATTGGCCTAGAAGCCAGTGCACACCTTTTCAATGGCTCCAGCAACTTACATCAGCAAATATTAGAGTTAAATAGCGATAAAAAGCTAGATTGCGTATTTATCGATGAAGCCCAATTTTTAAATAAACAACAGGTGCAACAACTCGTATCTGTGGTGGATGACTTAGACATTCCCGTTCTCGCTTATGGGCTTAGAACTGACTTTGTTGGTGAAACATTTGAAGGCAGTCGCTATTTAATGGCTTGGGCTGACAAGCTGATTGAGCTTAAAACTATTTGCCATTGCGGGCGAAAAGCGACCTTTGTAGTGCGCTTGGATGAGCATGGGAATGCGGCAAAAGAAGGTGCGCAAGTTGAAGTCGGCGGCAACGATAGATACGAGTCTATGTGTCGTAAACACTTCAAAGAGCTGGTGTGGGATCAAGCTTAGCTTTTAGTCATCAAAGTAAATTCAAGTAACAAAAAAGGCTCATATTTGAGCCTTTTTAGATTTTAGGTTTGAATCTTAGATATCGAACATAACCCTTATGGGCGCAGTGCTTTGTCACCCCGTGCCAAACCACAGATCCCGGTGCGAGATGCTTCGATGATCTCAGTGCTCTGTGCCAGTACATTGGCAAAGGCATCTAGTTTGTCGCTCGTGCCAGTGACTTGAATAGTATAGTTGTTCAAGTCCACATCGATGATTTGTGCACGGAAGATATCCACATTTCGGTTCACCTCAGAACGCACTAGCTCACTGCGCGTAGCGACTTTAATCAACATAAGCTCACGCTCAACATGGCTGCCGTTAGTCAAGTCGGTCACTTTAAGCACGTCAATCAGCTTATTAACTTGCTTAGTGATTTGCTCGATAACCTTATCGTCTGCTTGGGTGGTAATAGTCAAACGAGACAAACTTTTGTCGTCTGTCGCTGCCACACACAAAGAATCAACGTTATAGCCACGCTGGGAAAAAACACCCACGATACGGGATAAAGCACCTGGGGCGTTTTCCATTAAAACTGAAATAATACGTTTCATTATGTGCGCTCCGTTTTGCTTAATCTCATGTCGTCCATTGCGCCAAATTTAATCTGCATGGGGTATACGTGTTCGTTTTGATCGATTGCGATGTCCATAAACACCAAGCGTTCCTTCTCTGCGAAACAACGCTCCATGGCGGCATCTAAATCGTCTGGATGCTCAACACGAATACCAATGTGACCATAGGCTTCGGCAAGCTTCACGAAGTCAGGCATAGAATCCATATAAGAGCTTGAATAACGGCTCTTGTAGTTCATATCTTGCCATTGACGAACCATACCTAAGGCGCGGTTATTCAAAGAAATGATTTTAATCGGTAGCTTGTATTGCAAACACGTCGACAACTCTTGGATATTCATCTGAATACTGCCATCACCAGTGATAACCACCGATGTTGCATCAGGATGGGCCTTTTGTACGCCCATTGCAGCAGGCAAACCAAAGCCCATGGTGCCCAAACCACCAGAGTTTATCCAGCGACGAGGTTTGGCAAACGGGTAATACAGAGCTGCAAACATTTGATGCTGACCTACATCTGAACTTAAATAGGCATCACCATTTGTATGTTTATACACCGACTGAATCACTTCTTGCGGTTTAATCAGGTTATCATCTTTTTTGTAGCTCAAGCAGGTACGGCCGCGCCACTGCTCAATTTGCTCCCACCAATCAGCCAACTTAGCCTTTTGCTTAGTGGTATCTATGTCGCCCATTTGGCTTAGAAGCTGCTTTGCCACTTGGTCCACACTGCCTACAACCGGCACGTGCACAGCAACCGTTTTAGAAATAGAAGCAGGGTCGATATCTACGTGAATAATGGTTGCGTGGGGGCAGAATTTTTCAACGTTATTCGTTACGCGATCATCAAAACGCGCACCTAGTGCCAATATACAATCCGCATTGTGCATTGCTTTGTTTGACTCTAACGTGCCATGCATACCCAACATACCTAGGCTCTGCTCGTGCACGCCAGAAAATGCACCCAGCCCCATCAAAGTAGATGTAACAGGCAAGTTTAGTTTTTCTGCAATTTCAGTCACCAGCTCACTTGCTTCTGCAGCAATCGCGCCACCGCCCACATATAAAATAGGACGCTTCGCTTCAAGCAACACTTTCGATGCTTTTTTGATTTGTTTGCTGTGTCCCTTAAGTGTTGGATTATAAGAGCGCATAGTGACATCTTCAGGGAACTGATACGGATGCTCTTCAAGTACGTTAACTATGTCTTTTGGTAAATCGACCACCACAGGACCAGGACGCCCAGTGTTGGCAATATAATAAGCTTTAGCGATAGCTTCAGGAATATCAACAGCGCGCTTAACGAGGAAACTGTGTTTAACCACAGGGCGCGAACAACCGACCATATCGGTTTCTTGGAAAGCGTCTTCACCAATATGCATTGAAGGCACTTGACCAGACAAGATAACCATTGGAATTGAATCCATATAAGCAGTGGCAATACCGGTTAGGGTATTTGTGGCACCAGGACCAGACGTGACCAGCACGGTTCCTGTAATACCAGTAGAACGGGCATAACCATCAGCCATGTGCGCAGCACCTTGCTCGTGGCGAACCAAAATGTGTTCTACATCTTCTTGCGCGTACAATGCATCATATATATCTAATACGGCTCCACCGGGATACCCGAATACGTGCTTAACCCCAAGATCTTTTAGGGTTCGCACAACCATTGCGGCGCCTGACATCATTTCCATCGGCTACTCTCCTAAAAAGTTGTTAAAAAAAAGGTTTCGGCACAATATCGCTACCAAACGAACGAAAACTATACTTGAGGGAAGAGTAAGATTAAACAGGAAATGTGATAAAAGTGAGATATATATCCCAATATAGCAATATATTAGGATATATCTTTCGATTCATAAGATTACAACCACGTTAATAGGATGATATTACGAATTTACAACTAAAATAAGGTTAATCATCCAGCTCAATTTCTAAGTCACTATCTTCAGTCAAGTCATCATCATTGCTCTGAGATGACGGTCTACTACCGTAAATATTGCCAAGTTTAGGTCGATGTATACGTTTGTCATACTTAGACCATGCTTTTTCAGCAACATTACTCGGGTCTTTCTCACCTTTAGCCACAGCTAACAGTGAGTTATCTTCATCACATTCCGGTTCAATTCGGCCATCAAGTAAGGCAGCAATTAAACAACCGTATTGGCTCAGTGCTTTGCTTTCAGAAATTGAAAAGTCACCTGAACGTGAAAAACCATAAGGATAGTTTTTAGGGTCGCTAAAAACACGTTGAAACAATGATTCTCTAGAAAGTTGTGCCATGATGGCATCCCCGATTTAAATTAAATGAAAGACGTTATAATTTGGCTACTGCCAACCTGCTTTATAATTTAAATCCGAAATCTGTCAATATTTTTCACGGCATTTTATATACGATTTTTTTCCGATAAATAGTGATTTTTGCACTATCGTTTCTATGGAATTTTTATGACAGTTCGTCTGCTCATTTCAAGAGGGAAGAATTCTTAACGTTTAGGCACCCAAGCCCATATCATTTCGCATTCAACAGGCTCAATCCCTGTTGCATCTGTTACTTTGACTTGTACGTTAATTTCACCTTTCTCTCGCTCTTGTAATAGGGCGATCTGCTCATCTGTCAGAGTCGCTATCGCTTTCATGTCGCCTGTCGCACGTTTGACATAATTGAGGTTCATGCACTTAATCAGCGGTAGCTTATCGCCAGGTAAATTGATACCCACAATAAAACCAGTGGCCGACTCTGCAAGCAACGCCATGGCCGCGGCATGCACACTGCCAATGTGGTTCTGCACCTTTTTACGGTTTTTCATACGATATTCCACCTGACGCCCATTTGTAGCGACAACATCGATACTAGTGGTACCCGCCAATTTAACCTTATGGCGAAACACCTTCGTCATTAAAAAGGCACTAATAGGCGCGGGGTATTGATTAACTTTATCTACGAATTTTCTAAGGGGGTTAGAAACAGGCATGCTGTGACCTTTCATCTGGTTTGACCAGATGCCAGTGTGCCAACAAGAACGCTCAGTTACAAACAATTAATAATTGCATTCGCCAAATGAGCACTGCGTCTATGAAAGTGCTACAGCGATGAAAGTGCTACAGTGGTGAGAGTGCTGTAGCTACAAAATGCTGTGCTTTAACAGTGCCTATGAAGGTATTCTCGTGCAGTGCCATGCTAACCATCGTGATGAGAAACCTGTGTAATAACAGAACGTTGTCGTGTGAGCAGTTATTCACTCCCTAAGCGCAGCCTAGGGAGTGGTTATATGGCAGTCACGTACTCTGGGTAGTTAGCCGCAGGGGTTTTGGCGCTTTTCAAAAGCCTCGAGCTGCTCTGGTGTGGCTGGCGTCTGATATTTTGCCTTCCAGTCGGCAAATGGC
The DNA here is from genome assembly GCF_000014225.1 of Paraglaciecola sp. T6c. Taxonomy (NCBI): domain Bacteria; kingdom Pseudomonadati; phylum Pseudomonadota; class Gammaproteobacteria; order Alteromonadales; family Alteromonadaceae; genus Paraglaciecola; species Paraglaciecola sp. T6c. The sequence goes on along the minus strand of NC_008228.1, from coordinate 720,614 downwards.
ATACCGTAAATTGCTTCACGTGCTTGGTCGTAGTCCATGTCAACGCCCTGCTCTTTAGCGCCCGCCATGTACCATTTAGACAGACAATTACGGCAAAAATCAGCCAGAATCATCAAATCGATGTTTTGCACGTCTTTGTTTTCATCCAAATGTTTAACAAGCTGACGAAATGCCGCCGCTTGGGCTTCAGTTTGTTGTTCTGGGGTCATGATTTTCCCTTTGTTCGTTACCTAAATTCAGACTACATTCTGGGGTCAGTTGCGGTAACTTCAATGCGCTGAGCATTTTCTTGGTGAAATTCGAGTAATGCATTTAACCCTTTTAAATTATGCAAACTTCTAAACTCGACCCAGTCGATAAGGCTAAACAAGCATATAGCGGGGTAATTCCAGTTAGCAAATTCGCCGTCCTGCACTTGGCCGTCCAATTCAGCCAACACATTGTTTACTCGCTCTTTTTGCAATTTAAAAAACAATTTATCGGTATCGGCGACCACATCTGATTGTGACAATTGAAACATTTGCACCAGACTATCGTTAACGGCGTCGATTAAGGTTAGCTGGTTTTCTTGTGGCCAGCTTAAGGCTGGAAAGCCATGGCGTTCACTCAAGTAACGAAATATCACCCGAGAGTCGTAAATAAACAGACTTTTATCGTCTTGCACGTGCTCCAGTGCGGGCACTTTCATGGCTGGGTTTTTAGTGATTAATATTTCACGGCCCGCTTTTTCGTATATCTGCATGTTGATAAACTCATGCTCTATATTGGCTAACCAAATTCGCAAGCGGCGCACATAAGGAGAAGTCGTAGAGCCATACAATTTGTACATATGCGATCCTTTAAATTACACGTAGAGGCGAAGAAAAATAATAGCGAAAGCTGTTGCATGATGCACGTTTTAGGTTGATACGTAGTGAAAAAGTTCACTGAGCCCCCAAGAGAAGACGGCGCTTTCTTGGGGGCACATTGAGGAGATGATTACTTATCTGCTAGCAATGGCGCGTCCGCCAATTGCGCCATAGTAGCGCTTTTACGCTGATCTCTGCCCGCCTTTAACGCCAACAAACTGGGGGTCAGAACCAAGGTCAGTAAAGTGGCAAATGCTAAGCCACCGGCAACCGCTGTGGCTAATTGCGACCACCACTGAGTAGACGGACCGCCAATATCGACATTGCGACCAATAAAATCAATGTTAATTTCAGCCACCATAGGCAACAGGCCGAGTATAGTCGTCACCGTTGTCATCAAGACTGGGCGCAAGCGTTGGGCGCCCGTACGTAAAATGGCATCGGTGGCGCTGTAACCTTCTTTGCGCAATATGTTATAGGTATCGATCAACACAATATTATTGTTCACCACTATGCCCGCCAGTGCGATGACACCTATGCCTGACATGACCACGCCGAATGGCTTTTGAAAAATAGCGAGGCCTAAAAAGACCCCAACAGTAGAAAACAACACTGCGCTTAAAATTAAAAAGGCCTGATAGAAGCTATTAAATTGAGTGACCAGAATAATCGCCATAACAAACAGGGCGACCAAAAACGCATTCATCAAGAAGCCTTGGGATTCGGCTTGCTCTTCATTTTGTCCTTTAACCGACAAGCTTACCCTTGGGTCTAGGTTCAGCTCAGGTAACTGCGCCTGCAGTTTAGGCAGCTCAATACTCAGCAACTCTCCTGGGGACATATTCGCTTCAACGGTAATCACTCGCTCGCTATCAACGTGACGAATTAAGTCAGTTTTGGGCTGCGCTTTGCGATCGACAAAATTGCCGATGGGCACCATACCTGTTGCGGTTTTCATGCGCAGTTCGTCAAGCTTTCCGATAAAACGCGAATCAATTGGATAGCGCACACGAATATCGAGCTCATCGTCCACATCATCAGGGCGATATTCACCAATTTTCAAACCATTGGTAACGAATTGTACTGTGCTGCCCACTAATGTGGCATCTGCACCAAAGCGCGCAGCGTCACTGCGATTCACCTTTAGTTGCCACTCAATACCAGGCTGGGATGCGGTATCACTAATAGAGGTAAATTTATCGTTTTCATCTAATGCGTGGCGCACTTTTAATGCGGCTTCGTTCAAAAGCTCAGGAAAGCGAGACGATAACTGGATCTGCAAGTCTTTACCCGATTGAGGACCGTTCTGGTCAGGGGTAATTTCAATGTCCAAACCCGGCATATCTGCTAGGCGCTCTTGGGTTTCCTTAAGAACATCGTCTGAATGAGGTCGCAAGTGCCAATCGACCAAATTCAAACGTAAATATCCAATCTGATCTTGGCCACCAGTGCGTGCATATAAGGTCTCGATGGCGTCCATATCAATGAGTTTTTCTTCCACCTCTTGCACTATGCTGTCTTTCTCGTAAATGGACATCTCACCTGAAGAGCGCACAGTTACATTAATGCCACTGCTGTCGACCTTAGGAAAGAACTCCAGCCCAAGACCCGATGAAAAATACGCGAAGAAGGACAATCCAGCCACCACGAAGGCAATCATTAGTACCTTCCACGGATTGCTTATCGCTTTTGCTAATAAACGCACATAGCGGCCGGTAAACCCCCTTAATTTGGTTAAATCGCCATTCTCTGCGAGCAACATTTGTTCTTTAGCTTGGGCTGAGATGGTTTGCGGTTTACCAAACACGGCCCCGAGCGTGGGGACGAACACCAAGGCCATAAGCAAAGAAGCGGATAGCACGGCAATCAAGGTAAACGGCAAGTACTTCATAAACTCACCCATCATGCCCGGCCAAAACATCAGCGGTGCAAAGGCGGCCAGTGTGGTTGCGGTGGATGCGATAATCGGCCAAGCCATGCGTTGTGCTGCCTTTAGATAAGCTTGCTGCTTGGTTGCTCCTTCACCCATACACCTGTCAGCATATTCGGTGACCACTATAGCGCCATCTACCAGCATACCTACCGCCATAATCAGGGAGAACAAGACCACCGTATTTAGGGTATAGCCGAACATAGCGATGATAAGAATGCCGGTGAGGAACGAACCCGGTATCGACACCCCCACTAAGATGGCGGTTCGCAAGCCTAAGATAGCCACAATCACCACGGCGACGAGAATAACGGCGCTCGACACGTTATTTTGCAGATCCCCAAGCATCATGTTTACATCAACGCTTTGATCCCCCGTGTAGCTCACATACACACTGCTAGGCCACATGGAAGTTTGTTGAGCGCCTTCTATCAGCTCTTTCACATGAGCCACGGTTTCAAGCAGGTTTTCTCCAGGTCGTTTTTTAACTTCTAAGGAAACAGAATTATCGCCATTTAGACGCGCAAAACTTGATGGGTCTTTATAAGAGCGGCGAACCTGTGCAACATCTTGAAAGGTAATAACGCGCTCACCTTGCACTTTTACAGGTTGCTCCATGACATCTTTAACGGACTCGAATACCGATGGCACTTTTACTGCAAAGCTACCCTTTCCGTTATCCATTGTACCTGCGGGAACTAAGCGATTATTGCGCGATAGCAGGTTGAGAATATCGTTTTGATCAAGCCCGTAAGATTCCATCAACAAGGGATCAACGACAATTTCAACGATGTCTTCTCGATCACCGCCAATATCCACTTCTAGTACTTCACTGAGGCTTTCTAAGCGATTTTGTAGCTCTCTGGCCACGGTGACCAAAGCACGTTCGGCCACAGGGCCAGACAACACCACAGTTATCGCCGCTTGTTGACCCGCCATCGTCACTTCATGAATGGTCGGTTCTTCTGTTTCTGAGGGCAACTTGGCGCGCGCTACGGTGACCTTGTCACGCACATCGGCTAGGGCGTCTTTTGAATCTAGGCCTGCGATAAACTCAAGGGTGATATTGGCGAAACCTTCACCTGCGGTGGCTTTCATTTCTTTGACGCCATCAATAGAGCGCAGCTCTCGCTCCATGGGCTTGACCAACATGCGCTCAGCATCTTCTGGGGATATACCGTCGTGCACAATTGATACATAAATAAACGGAATGGGAACGTCGGGATTTGCCTCTTTGGGAATGGTGGCATATGTCACTGCGCCTGCCACTATCAACAAAACAAACATCATCAATACAGTACGGCTATGGGTAAGCGCCGCGGCAATAAGATTATTCATTACTGAGCCTGCAGATCGGCGTTTGGTTGTGTGTTATTTGACGTGCCAACAGCGGCTTGCTGATGGCCCATATCGCCCTCAACATAAGTAACCTTGACTTTGTCACCGTCTCGGACAAAACCATGACCTAGGGTGATAACATCGGTGATCTCGCCCATGCCGCCTAGCCACACCCCTTGGCTATCGCTTTTAACAATATCAATGGGGATAAACTTTACATGTTCATTTACCACGGTTTTTACACCTAAATTACCCGCTTCGTCTAACGCCATTACCGAAGGGGTAATACGCACCGCCAAAGTGGGTTTCAGGGGAACAGATAACTCGGTGCTCATACCTGCTAGGTATTTAGTCTCAGGGTTATCAATGGCAACCTCGACATTGAACGTATTGGTTCCCATGTCTGACACGCTTGAAATATAACGGATAGTGCCGGTAACGGTGTCATTTGAAATCATACGGCCTGAGGCTTTCTGGCCCAACGTCAGAGCTTGCACATCACTTTCTGTGACATCTGCTGTGATAATCAGTGGGTCTAAATCCACCAGCATGGCTACTTCATCGCCATCCTTGAGTAAATCACCAAGCTCTACGTGACGTTCGTTGACTATGCCGTCAAAGGGGGCTCGCAACGTAGATTTGGATAACGCCAATTCCAGCGTACTGACCTCAGACACCGCTGTTTCCAAGTTTGCTTGCGCTTGCGCTAAGTTTACTTTGGATTGATAGCCTTTTTGGCCAAGTGACTCTGCACCTTCTAACTCGATTTTGCGTTGCGCTAACGTCGACTTTGCTGATTTAAGGCGGTTAAGCAGATCGCTGGTTTCAATATCAATTAGAGGTTCACCTTCTTTCACGCTTTGCCCTTCAGTCACATAGATTTTCACTACTAGACCATTGACTTCACTGCGCAGCGTTACCCTACGATTAGGTTCAGTGCGACCGTATAAGTTAATTTCTCGGGTGATAGGTTTGGCGTGCACTCGCTCAGCACGAACACTAACAAGTCCGGCGTCTCTGTGTTTTGCTTCTTTGCGTGCTTGGGCATTGTCGGTTTGTTCTGCGAATAACATACCGGATGCGACCCAGAGCGTAAGTAATATTAGAATAACGAGCGCTATCCAATAAGGCTGTAAACGAAGGGTGTGCATCAACTTTGACATGAAATTTCCTATAAGACGAGCGCTTGAGTTGTGTGTTTTATTAAGCTTACTGCTAAGGCGTGATTAAAGAAGCAGTTTAAATGTTACTAAGGTGTAAATTATCACCAAATAACTATTATTCGGTAACAAGTTATGTATTTTTAATGATTTTAATCACATTTATCGACCAATAACGAATTTTTCTCATCACAGGGCGAAATTATTATTTCCCACGAAATGCCATTACCCTAGCACTGATAAACAGCCTGAAAAACAGCATGATGCCAACCCTTTAGTCAGAAGCGGTGTGCCGTACTTTCAATTAGCTTTTAAAAACGGGTTGTTAGAATGGCTTTTTGTAATAAACCTGTGGTTGCGCTCTCGTTACTGCACATCAATATTTTACCCTGTAGCGAACACTTATTTATTTACATTATTCTACTATAAAGCGACGTACGACCTCTTTTATCGCTGGGTAGCGACTCTTTTCACAGATAGCGTAACCCCGCACTTGGCGTATCTTTAAACCGGTAAATAACGGCATCGTCATACCGGTTAAAAATCGGCAATAGGTATCTTCACTTAGGCGATACTCCACTTTTCCTTCTATGTGCTTTGCCAACGCCTGCATGGCTTCAGCCACGGCAAGTTCATCTATCTCAGGTACTTCACTGGTGACATGCAGGTGAGCCACTTCTCCACGACATACACTGCAATGACCGCATTTTTCTGGGGTATTGAGATCGTCAAAGTAACGTGACAAGTTATGGCTAAGGCATTTATCTAACTGAAAAAAGCGCACCAGCATCGCAATACGTTGCAACTCTTTCTGTTCTTTATCAGTAAAATAGGCGTGCAATGTTTGGGCTAATTCAGGCTGGTTTAGCTTATCTGTATCCACCTGAAACACTTCAGTGATTTGCTTAGTTTGCAATTCAATGAGTTGGTTTTGTGCTAAATACTCCAACGCAGCTACGACTCGAGCGCGCTCGGCCCCAGTTTGTTCAAATAAGCTATCAAAATTCAAACTACCCCATATCTTTTTAAAGTCGGTATTGGCGAACACACTGGTTAAAAAAGCTTGGCGGTTTTCGTCAAAGCGCGCCAGTACATCTGCTTTGTCCTGCAGAAATTTAAAACGCACGTCGGCAAAATATGCATACTGCGGGCGCACAATCCCCATCAGTTCAAGCTGCACCAGTAGGGTTTTTAATGGGAGTTGGCGAATATTACTAAGGGTAGAAAGGCCGTTTATTTGCAGCTCCCACTGGCTAGCATGGGCAAATTCAGTAGCCCCATTATTTTCGTGTTGAGTCGCGTGTTGCCCTATGGGTTTAGCAATGTGATTTTGTGTCCCTTGACGAATATCGTCCAGTAAAATTTGGATCCCCTGCAATTCAGGCGTATCGCCATAAACAAAATTTTCCACTGTGTGTAGACCATCCAAATTTCCCAGTGTAATACAGTGAGAAAGTTGGCCGTCGCGCCCTGCTCGGCCGATTTCCTGGCTGTAATTCTCAATAGACTTGGGTAAATCGTAATGCACGACAAAGCGAATATCTGACTTGTCGATCCCCATGCCAAATGCAATGGTGGCCACAACGACTTGAATACGCCCCTCCATAAAGTCTTGCTGTACCCGCTGGCGAACCTCATCACCTAACCCAGCGTGATAGGCTTTAGCGGACACCCCGTCGGCCGCTAAACGCTGCGCCACTTGTTCGGCGCTATGCTGCAAGGTGACATACACAATCCCGCAGCCTTGTTGCGCTTGGATAATCTGTATAAGTGTCTGATTTTTTTCTCGCTCAGGAGTGGCGCTAACGTGCAGGTCTAAGTTTTTGCGGTAGAAGCCGGTTTGCACTACGTGCTGCGGCTCAATGGCAAACCGTTTGGCCATGTCTAATTTGACTTTTTTGGTAGCCGTTGCTGTTAGCAGTAATACCAAAGGGATATTTAACTGGGCTCGATAATCCGGCAGTTTCAGATAATCTGGTCGAAAATTATGCCCCCACTCAGAAATGCAGTGAGCCTCATCAACAACCAGCATGGATACAGCAACACTGTCGATAAACTGACGAAAGCGCTCATTCTTAAAACGCTCAACTGAGACCATCAATATTTTTATCTCGCCGCTTCGCACGCGCTCCATAGTGCTGCGCTGCTCATCAGGACTCAAGGTTGAATCAATGCTGCCTGCCGCAATGCCCTTGGATTGTAAAAATGCTAACTGGTCTTTCATCAACGCTAATAGTGGTGATACCACTAGGGTCAAATGGGGTAGGTGCAGTGCACAAAATTGATAGCACAAAGATTTACCCGACCCTGTGGGAAAAATAGCTAGGGAAGATTGGCCGTTAAGTAGCTGACTAACAACCTGCTGCTGGCCGCCACGAAATTGATCAAAACCAAAAGTGTTAGCCAGGCTGGCATTTTGTGCCCCCTGATCATTAGCGATATCGACAGTGGTGTTTTGCATGGGGCGGTCCTTTTAGCCTTCGAGAACTTCCATGCATGGGGTAACTGATGCTCTGGCTTAGACGTTAGAAATGCGTTAGAGCGAGCTTACACCGAGAGTTGAAAAAGAAAACGAGCGACAATGTGGTAATGACAGTAGTCGCTCAGTATAGGCAAAGCTATGATAGATTTCAGCCTACATTTGCTGAAAAGCAAAGCGCTGTTGTGTTAGCCGATCCAGTCTTGAGTGTCTCCTAACGATCTTTGCTGCTGTTGCATCACGCGCGTCGCCACATCTGCGTATAAGCTGTCAACTTGCTCTGGCGACATAAAGCATTCGCTGAATCCTGGGTAGGCTGGGTCAATGTGTAAGCGAGCACTGTTTATTAAGTGTCCGATCAATGCTTTCACATTATCCGTGCCCATAGCCACGCGCATTGTTGTAAGATAAATCCCGCCTTTGTGTTGAGTATCTGTATCTAACTCAGAATGTGAGGTTAACGCTGGACACAGTATAATGGTGTTGCTTTGGCCTATGCTGACCTGATGACTAAATGCCGGTTCAAGCGCATCAAAAAAGCGCACAAACGTATCTCGGTCTATTTCAGCCCTTTGCATATCCATGGTAAATAATGGGCAAGACCAGCCATTGTGCATTTGATTTGCCCTTAGCTGACTATTAGCGTGACCTTCTATCGCGTGACAGTTAACGTTTACATCGAGGTGAGATGCCATAAAGTGACTAAACACGGATGTGTTAATCACCTTTTGTAGCATTCGCATTTCGAGGGTCTTCATGCCGGTTAACACATCAAATGCCTTCTCAGAATCAAGAAACGCGCCTTTGATATAATACACATCCCAAAACATGGTTTTAGACCAATCGTAACCGTTAACACTGTCCCCTTTGGCTTGAAACATACGATAACTTTGCCCTATTACCACACCTGCCGTTGTAGCACCGCTGCCGCAAATATCCTTGGTGTAGCTGTGCACCACATAATCTGGGCGTTCTTGCTCGTCTTCACGCTGCAGCGGTTGGTGCAATACCGGAGTTGCCAGGGTTGAATCAAGCATCACCAAATGCCCTTCGCCGTGACTGATTTTGCTGATAGCGGCAACGTCGAGCACATATCCATGGGGGTTACAGGGCGACTCAAGATACACATGCAATGATTGGTTAACTAAGCGCTGTGCATGCTTGTTTTTCACGTGAGCTAAAAACGCGGAAAATTCTGCGCTTGAGTACCCATCAAACCACTCCAACTGAATATTGAGGCGATTTTCACGAGCAAAAAAGTCATGTAATAACTGGTACACACCGCCATACACATTGCGCGACACAATCAATACATCACCATGACTCAACACGTTAGACAACAATGCATCGATCGCGGCCATCCCCGAGTTAAAATTCCACGCTAAGTAGTCTTGTGCATAGGGACCCGCTTCTAAATCAACGATGGCGTTAGCCAGGGAAATATTAGTCGGGTTTAACAAGCGTGAATAAATTTGATGAGTTGACTCCTTCCCTTGAAAGGCATCGTCTACCCATTCTGTGCAGGCATACACATAGGTGGCGGTGCGCACAACCACCGGCGTAGCTGAAAACAACGCAGTCACATTATCGAACAACGGGTAGTGGTGTTTGGATAATCCAGCACCACCTTGATTTGTCATGCTTTGATAGGTCGCTCTAAACGGGTTTTGCAAGGTATCCAGCACTTTGGCTATCTGAAATGAAAGGAATTTTTTGGCATTAAAATAAGCGACTTTGTCTTTATGCTCCAATCCTGCCAGTGTGTCGCTAGTGACCTGCCATAATTGATTAACATCGGCTTGGGCGTGATATAAATGGCTCGCCGCCTGAAATAATGCTTGGCCATAGTCAGTTCCAATATCAATACCAAAATGCGCTAACTGCTCTTGTGTTAGCTCATCTATGCTCGTGGCCTGAGTGGTATTACGTTTCGGAGAAAGAAGTTTCGCATGTTCGATACTATGGGTGCGTTGCATAACATTGCCTTAGCCAGTTTATATTTCAAAAAAAAATCATACTCCAAATTTAAGTCGAAAATAAAACGATTAAACCAAATATAATTTCAACAGGCAGGCCTAAACGGCACGAAAACGTTACTAAATTGTTAAATAAGCCATATTTCGCTCACGCTCAGTACTGAAACGATTGAAAATTAACGCACTTTTAGTGGTAAAAAACAGGAACGCCATTAGTATAGGTCTATAGCGTTACGTTGAATAAATCGCTTTGAAGGAAGTCTAGAACGCAATGAAATACCAAAAGCGCTCCTTTGAAGAGCAGATTATCATGTCAATTAGTGCCGCTGCAGCGCTGTGTATTCTCCCCTTTCTCGTTATTCGTATTATCAACCAAGATTGGTACATTGCATTATTAGATTTTATAGCTGTTGCCTCAACGACTGGACTGTTAGCTTATGTGTATTTTACTCGGCGCACACTATTTGCTAGATGGGTGTTGTCTATTATCTGCCTTGCGATCGCCTCGGGTACTATTTGGCTCAAAGGTGCGGAGCAAATTGTCTGGGTTTACCCCGCTATTATTTGCTTGTTCTTTATTCTGCCCCCCCAACTAGCAGCGGTTTTGTGTGCGGTAAACGTTGGCTTCATTGGCTATTTGTTACACGCAGATATGACCTTGCTAGACAATGTGCGCTATTACTTTTCTACCTTAGTGACCTTTTTCTTCAGCTATGCCTTTTCAGATCGTATGCGTTTTCAGCAAGCCCAATTACAGATATTGTCCTATAAGGACCCCCTTACAGGAGCAGGCAACCGTAGAGCAATGGAAGAGAAGCTAATTGACATCGTTAAAGAACAACGCCAGCAGCCCCAAAAGATTAAAGCCTGTTTGCTATTAATCGACTTAGACGAGTTTAAAAAAATAAATGATCAATTGGGCCATGCATGCGGTGATGGGGTGCTGGCACAGACATCAGCGCTGATAGAACATATGCTCACCAGCGAACAGCACTTGTACCGCTTCGGGGGCGAAGAGTTCGTCGTACTCACTGACGGTAGCTTAGAGCAAGCCATTACCCTTGGGGAAAGTATCCGTCAAGCCGTCAATGACTTTCCGTTCGAACAAGGCCTGCACATTACTGTATCTACCGGTATTGCTGAGTATCAGTTTGATGAGACAGAGTTTGAATGGCTTGGCAGAGCAGATACTGCTATGTACCAAGCTAAATCTGCAGGGCGGGATTTGTGTTGTTTGGCTGCCTCCTAATATGAATTACGGCCCCAAAACGACTTGTGTTAGAAAGCCTTTGGTCTCGTGCTAGCCATCGGTTAAGATCACGCATTATTTTCAATAAAAAGGTATCCCCTTATGACTCAAGCCCTCGACCAAGACAGCATAGCCAGCATTGAACGATTCACGCCAGAGGAGCGCCTAAGGTATTTGGTAAAAGAAGTCGTAAAGCAAAAACAGATTTGGATCCTCACGGATGAAGATGGTTGCGTCATGCTCAACACCGAAGATGAAGACTGTGCACCTGTGTGGCCGAATAAAGAGTTTGCTCAGTCTTGGGCGACTGGAGAATGGCAAGACTGCGAAGCTAAAGCCATAAGCTTAGAAAAATGGTACGCCAGTTGGACCTCAGGTTTAGAAGAAGACGATGTATTTATTGCGGTGTTTCCCAATCAAGATGAAGAAGGTTTAATTATTTCACCTCAAGAGTTGGATTATGAACTAAAGCAACAGGCCAGAAAATAAAGTAGCAAAGCTAGTTGCTAGGTGGGCTGAAGGTTTCAAACTGGTTAGGTAGGTATTCCACCAGCGTTCCTGACAATTTCACATAAGTCTGTAACGCTGAGGGCAATGATAAAAATAGCCTCGGTAGTTGAGAAACAAATTGTTGGTCATTATTACGTACCTTCGCTTGTTCAAACGCCAAAGGCAAATCAGCGAAGGTGCTAAACATGGTTAAGCAATGAGACAAATCCTTAGTGGCTGAAGGCATGGCATTGGGGTTTTTGTTGTGCATTTTTTGCCATGCGTTATTCCATACTTTTTCAAGTCGACTGTGACCCGCTAGCACCCCATTGCACCAGCGAGATAACGCCAGCTGCTCGGAGTTAATTTTTTGCGCGCCTGGTGGCAATTCAAACTGGTCGTCTAAGCGCACCTGATCATCACGCATCAATCTCAATTGATGCTGTAGCAAACCCATTAAGATATCAGTCAATTTATCCGCCGTTTCAGTGTCAGGCAATTGCCCATGCTCTTTGAAAATCCACGGTAACCACACCTCTGGCATCGGGATTTCAGGTGCTGACGCCACCGCAAAAACTAGCCCATTTAAATAATCTACTGAAAACAAGGCATGCGATAAAGCATCGCCTTGACAGAGTGCTTTGAGTTCTTGTTCTCTTACAAAAGTAATAGTCATGGTTGCGCTGCCACTTGATTAATTAATTGGATTATCCGTAATTCGCTTACCTGGCGCAATGCGCCACTTTTCTCGTGGTAGCTTAGCCCTGTATTTTGTTTCGCTAAATCACTCAACGAATAAACGCAACCAACGGCGAAGGGGCCATTATTAGTGTCTTTCATGGAATAAAGATATAATCCCTGAACTAAAAATTAAGGACAATTAAGACACAATGAATCCATTAATAGAGCATGCGCTGTCCGTTTTTATGGCCTTTTTCGCCATTATGAATCCAATCGCCAACACAGCGGTGTTCTTTGGCTTAGCCGGGGACAAAAACAAAGTCGAACAAAGCAGAATTGCCGCAAAATCCTTACTCATCTCCTTTTTTGTTATTGTCATGTTCGCCGTGTTAGGAAAATCTATTTTTCATTTATTCGGTATTACGCTTTCGGCACTTCGCATTACAGGGGGCATACTGGTGTTTTTGATAGGCTATCAAATGCTTCAGGGATCTAATTCGAAATTACACACTGCCGATGAAACTACCGATACTGATATAACCGTGTCGCCTCTTGCGGTGCCACTTCTAGCAGGTCCGGGGACTATTGCTACTGCAATGAATTATTCTGCTGCAGGCGGATGGATGGAAATTATCATTACCCTGCTCGCTTTTTCTGCACTGAGTCTTATTACCTTCTTTTGCTTTATTTACAGTTCAAAGATACTCAATGCTGTTGGTGAAAGCGGTGTGGATATTATCACTCGTTTAATGGGGCTCATATTAGCGGTAATTGGTGTACAGATGTTAGTTGCAGGATTAAATGCAGCTATCACGTTTTCAGCTATCTCAGGCTGACCTTGACACTGGCTGACGTTAAAGCCAGTAGGGTTGATGTGATTAGCGAGAATGGTATTAGTGTAACGCTTTATCCAGTGCGATTTTAAAACGCGAAAAATCTTCTATTTGTGGCAAATGCCCCAAATCAGCTAACTCATACAACTTAGCGTCTTTGAATTGCTTTATCACCTGCTCACCCAGCAAATCATAACGCCCTAACTCATGAGTATTGCCTATTTTTTGCCAGTTTCGCCCGGGAGCCGTTCTGTCTCGTGTGCCAATAATCAAGCGAGTAGGCACTGAGATATATTTAAACTCTTCGATGACAGGCTGGGTAAATATCATGTCGTAGGTTAGTGCGTTAACCTTTGCAATGCTATCGCTATCAGGCCCTTGCACTTGACCAATCATAAAATGGGTCAAGTTGGCGTACTGCTGATCCCACTGCCCCGCGTAGTAGTTTTTCTGCTGGTATGCCTGAATGGAGTTAGCGCTTTTCTTTTGCTCTTGCTGATAGAAAAAGTCGACATCTTTGTATTGGCTATACAACAAGTAATTCTCTAATCCAATTGGATTGACTAACAGCAACCTTGAGGTGCTTTCTGGGTAGAGTAATGCGAAGCGGCTGGCCAACATACCGCCCATAGAATGACCAAGAATGATGCCTTTTTCGATATTCAGTGATGCCATTAGGGCTTTTGTGTGACTAGCCAATACCGTAAACGAATATTGATAATCGACCGGCTTTGAAGATTTACCAAAACCTATTTGATCTGGAATCAACACGCCATACCCTTGCGCGCGCAAATGGTCCGCAGTAGATTGCCAATAGGCGCCGTTAAAATTTTTACCATGCATCAATACCACCACAGGTTTATTTGCCGCACTCGGTAAATACATGTAGCCCATATCTAACGATTGCCCTTGAGACTCAACCACGAAGTGCTTAACGGCATACGGGTAAGGAAACTCACTTAAGGTGGCGTCGTATTTCAAAGAAGCAACATCCACTGTTTTATCAGCACCATTGGCACTTGGCTTCACCGCGCCACTATTAGAGGGCATTGCCGATACAGACGTCACAACCAACGCTATCAATAATCCTAGTAATCTCATTGAGCTTCCTCATTTTATTTTGTGCCGATTTTAAAGGCAAAAAATGCTAGCAATAGTAAGTACGCACTTACCTTTGAATCACGAAATAGAATGCATATTTGTGCTAATCTTCATCCCTTGCACGAATGCAGCTCTTCACTGCGCTGTAATATTAGGCTTATGTCTCGGCTATTTGATATTCACCTTCAGCGCTTAGCATACGTAAGCTTTCTTCAGCTAAACCAGCCCCAGCTTCGGTAAACATGTTGAATACATAATCCGTTCCCGTAGACATCAGTTTTTCTACTTCATCGTCGTATCGGGCAATAGCAGCTATCTTCCCTTGGTACTTCGCCACACGTAATTGTTGCGTGATATGAGTGGTGTCATCAACAGACGGTAATGCCAGTAAAATAAGTTTGATATCAGTGGTATCGACGTTCTCCCACATATCGGCATCTTCGCCGTCACCTACAATCACTTTTAAACCATCTTCTTGGAGTTTTCGTACGCGCTGTGGATCTGCATCTACGCCGCACAGCTCATCTCCCAATGAAGGCCGCAAAGCGCCATACGCTCCTTTGCCTACTCGTCCCATACCAATCAGTAATACGCTTGCACCTTCAGGTTGCTGATAAATATCTTCTCTCAGGCGAATGTTACTTTCGTATTGGCGCAGGGTATCTTTCAATTTTAGGTACTGACTGTGGGCAGACTTATAACGCAAGCTGGTGAATACGAAAGAGAACGATACAGCAAGCGCCACAATGACTAACCACTGGGGAGTAAGCCAACCAGAACTAACGGCCAACGCAGCTACAATTAAGCCAAATTCGCTGAAGTTACTGAGCACCAAACCGGACAGATAAGCCGTGCGAGCACGTAACTTGAATTGCACAAATGTCACAAAGAAAAGTACAAACTTAAGCGGCACCAGCACACATAAAAGCAATGCAATCATCACCATTTCAAGATCGGGCAATGCTATCAAGCCTATAGATAAGAAAAATCCCACAAGAAACAAGTCTTTAAAACTGAGTAGGGATTTATTTAATTCTGCCGCTTTTGCATGAGGAGCGATTAACATGCCTAAAATCAACGCTCCTAAATCCCCTTTCACACCGACTAAATCGAATATGTAATAGCCGCCAAGTGCAAACAGAAAACCGGTGAGTGGGAGTAATTCACCATGCCCAGCGCTATTAATTAAGCGGTACAGTAAAGGACGAGCGAACCACAAAGCAAATAACGCGAACGCCCACAGTGTTGGTGCTTTTCCTGCTGCGAATACCAAAAACAGCACAGCGAAGATGTCTTGCATAACCAAAACACCGATAGCGATTTTGCCGTGACGCGTTTTTATTTCCCCGCTTTCTTCGAGAATTTTGACCACGCAAACTGTGCTTGAAAAGCTCAGGGCAAAAGCGAGAAGAGCCGCTTGTTGGAGCGTCATGTCAGCGAAATACGATAACCCTAAATATGTCACGCCATATATGACACCAGTGACCAATAGTACCCAAATCACCATATGCTGGGCACTGGCAACCCATACCTCGGGTTTAAGTAAATCGCGCACATTTAATTTGAGACCGATGGTGAACAACATCAGTGTAATGCCTAAATCCGCCAAAGCCTGCAGATTTTCAGAGCTTTCGAAGCCAAAGTAATTAAGCAAAAAACCCGCGCTAAGAAAGCCAATCAATGGCGGTAAGCCCAATTGTTTCATACTCAAACCGCCGACAAAGGCGAACAAAAGCCACATTAATTCCATATGCACTACTACGATAGGTTCTTTTGCCCGTAGCATGGCAACTTTGGATTATTAATCAAGAGGTAAGGTCCGCTTAATTACGCAATTACTTTAGAACAAAGAAGGTAAGGATAAAAAATGTACGCGTAGAATGCACAAAAGCCACAATAAGGTCGAAAATTGAGCATTCTTGGTTTTTAGCGCATTTATCGTCTCGCGCTTAAAAAATAGACAGAAATAGCCTAAACGCCGCCACTTTGCTCGCTCTTAGGGCTATCAGTGTCAAAAAAACTTCACCAAACGTTAATATAAAGTTAAGAAATGTATTCTATTTTACCCACTCCTATGGTAAATATTATTTGAAATTTTCATTTGAGTTCGAATGGAAAGCTCAAAGATTTCAATGCTATACATTATGTAATAATGGAGATCTCAATGGATACATCTGAATTATTAACTGTAATTGATACCGAATCCCGCCCGAATAAAACGAAAACAACAAAAAGAAAGTGGAGAGAGATTGAAGCAATTCACGACCGCTATAAACTACGGCAAGAATTGCGTGAGCTAGGTATGACCCAAGCCGACGAATTAGAGATGTTCTAATCTCTTAAAAAAAACCGCTGAAGTGACCCTTCAGCGGTTTTTTTAATTTTACGCTTGGCAAATATTGACTAGGATTAACCTAATTTGTCAGTAGCAATTTTATAACGTGGGTCTTCATTCAGGTTCATTTCAACATAGCCTTGAGCCTTGCTCATTAAAGCGCGGCATTCTGCTGAGATGTGCCTAATATGAAGCTTCTTACCCTGTAGCTGATATTTGTCAGCCAAAGAGTCAATTGCATCTACTCCTGACGAATCCCAAACACGAGAGTCATTAAAATCAATCACCACATCTTGCGGGTCATTTTGTGGGTCGAACAAGTCTTTAAAGTAAGAAACAGAGCCAAAGAACAGCGGCCCTTGTAGCTCATATACTTTCCATCCATCTTCGTCAGTATGCGTCTTGGCAGAAATGTGCTTAGCGTGTTTCCATGCAAACACCAGTGCCGACACTATTACGCCAACCACTACCGCAATAGCCAAATCAGCGATAACAGTAACTGCCGTCACCAGAAATAGTACAAATGCATCTTCTTTATTTACACCGCGAATAATACGGAAAGAGGCCCACTCAAACGTACCGATAACCACGATAAACATAACACCGACAAGGGCTGCCAGCGGGATCATTTCAATCAAAGGAGCAGCGAAAAGAATGAAGCCAAGAAGTACTAACGCCGCTGTGATGCCAGATAAACGACCGCGACCGCCAGAGTTGATATTAATCATACTTTGGCCAATCATGGCGCACCCGCCCATACCACCGAAGACACCGTTAACTGTGTTTGCCACACCTTGGCCAACACATTCACGATTGCCGCTTCCACGGGTATCGGTCATTTCATCGATGAGTGACAACGTTAACAACGATTCAATCAAACCAACTAACGCCAGAATCACGGATGTAGGTAAAATGATATATAAAGTTTGAAGGTTAAACGGCACCATAGGAATAGCAAAACTAGGTAGCTCACCTGCTAACGTCGCGGTGGCTTTTTGCTCTTCAGGCAACATATCGCGCACAAAATCGATAACAGTGCGTGCTTCTAAATCTAAGCCATGCACTAAAAGCGTTACGGTGACAATAGCGACTAAAGATGCAGGAACTGCTTTGGTTAACTTAGGTAACAGGAAAATAATTGCCATGGTTAAGCCAACTAGACCCAGCATGTAGTACAGCGCACTACCCTGCATCCATTCCAATTCACCCAATGCGTTGGTGACCTTAAATTGACCAAGCTGCGCCAAGAAAATCACGATAGCCAAGCCATTTACAAATCCGAGCATAACGGGGTAAGGGACCAGTCGTATAAACTTACCCAGTTTAAACACCCCGGCCAAGATTTGCAGTAGGCCGGCCAATAACACAGCAGCAAACAAATATTGCACGCCATGCTGAGCAACCAACGCTACCATGACTACAGCCATAGCGCCTGTGGCACCAGAAATCATACCTGGTCGCCCGCCAATTGCAGACGTAATCAAGCCCATCATAAAAGCAGCATACAAGCCGACCATTGGCTCAACACCTGCTACGAATGCAAACGCAACCGCTTCTGGCACTAGCGCTAATGCAACCGTGATACCCGACAGCACATCGTTTTTGACATTGCTGCCACGATCGCCAGTTATATCAATCATTCATTTTCCTCTATTATCCAAGAACACCCTTAATATCCGGCTATTTTACCAGCAAAAACCAACTAGGTGTTTTAACAGTTTGTTAAACACTCATTTTTTCGTGCCCTTTGTGCCACTTGTGCCACGCTTTCTATCGCTGTGCGGTCATCAGGCATAAAAAAAGCCGGCGAACCGGCTTTTAAAGCATAAAATGCGTGTTACGCAATGATATCAAGTAGCTCAACATCAAACACAAGTGTGCTAAATGGTGCGATTGCACCGCCAGCGCCTTGCTCGCCATAAGCAAGATCGTGTGGAACAAATAAACGTAACTTAGCACCAACTTGCATAAGCTGAAGAGCTTCAGTCCACCCTTTGATCACACCGCCAACAGGGAATTCAGCCGGTTGTCCACGATCGTAAGAGCTGTCAAACACAGTGCCATCTAGCAAGGTACCGTGGTAATGAACACGCACGGTAGATGCAGCAGTAGGTGTTTCACCGTCACCCGCATTCACTACTTCATACTGTAATCCGCTTTCAGTTACCGTTACTTCATCACGCTTAGCATTGTCTGACAAGAACGCTTCACCTGCTTCTTGCGCTTCAGCAAACTGAGCATTTTTAGCAGCTTGCATACGCTCGTGGATTTGATTGAATGCTTCACGCAGCGCGTCGTTAGTCACTTGCGCGGGTTGCAAGTTAAACGCGTCAGCTAGGCCTTCTTGCACGGCAGAGATGTCTAATCCGTCGAAAGGGTTAGCGCGCAATTGCTCACCCATTTGAAGACCGATACCGTAGCTTGCTTGTAGCTCAATAGTTGAAAATTTATCTGACACAATCACTCCTAGAAATTAGAACAAGGGCGTAAAATCACGCCACTTTATAAAAAATGGCCGATAGGGTATCACAAAGCGCTCGATGATTTAAAAAAGCGTCCACCTTCGCTTAATCAGTAACCAATGTTGAAAGCTTTCAGATTTAAATACATCTATCGCTGCTACGAACTTTAGGGTAAAAGTATGCATCTTGTTGCTAAGTAACCACAGTTGGTTTTTAGACAATTCACCATTTTAACAGTATGGTAACGGGCTGTTTTTAGCATTATTCTTTAATCTTCTATTATTCCAGCGGAGGCACCAGTGCCAAAAATTCTAGACTCACAACTCAAAGAAACCGTACGTAATCTAGGTTCAACGTTAGGTGACATGATCCGAGCCCAATTGGGGGATGAGTGGCTGCAACGAATAGAAACCATCAGACTAGATGGTCGCGAATCATATAAAGGCGACAGTGAATGTTCTGACAAACTTAAAGCACTATTTAGTGAGCTCGAAGATGAGCAGCTGTTAGTCGTAGGTCGTGCATTTTCTCAATTTCTAAATTTAGCGAATATCGCCGAGCAAGAATTTAACAGCGCCAACCATGATCAAGACTCTATTCAAGAATTGTTCAATCATTTGGACAAAGATAACGTATCTGCAGAGACCTTCGAAAAAGCGGTAAACCAACTCAGTATTGAATTGGTATTAACGGCACATCCTACTGAGGTCACTCGTCGCACATTGATCCACAAACACAGCGAATTAGCACAATGTTTGCGTCAAATACATCAAACGAGCTTATCTGACATTGAACGAGATAAAATTCGCACCAGAATAGCGGATTTGGTGGCACAAGCATGGCACACAGAAGAAATTCGCACCGTACGCCCTACCCCTGTAGATGAAGCTCGTTGGGGTTTTTCGGTTATCGAAAACTCGTTGTGGGAAGCAGTACCCGATTTCGTACGTGAGCTAAGCGCAAAATTTGAAGCGAAATACAATCTTGCGCTCCCCCTAGATGCAGCCCCAGTGAAATTAAGCTCGTGGATGGGCGGTGACCGAGACGGTAACCCATTCGTAACATCGAAGGTGACTCAGCAAGTTCTGTTACTCGCCCGTAAACGCGCAGCGAAACTGTTCGCTCAAGACGTGGATATGTTACAAGTAGAGCTGTCGATGAGTGATTGTGACGACACAATTCGTTCAATGGTAGGCGATGAACTTGAACCGTATCGTGCACTATTACGTCCTTTGCTGGACACGCTAACCAATACCAAAAATGGTATTGCTGAATTTCTAAGCGGTGCGTCAGTAGACGACAGTAAATGGATTGCCAGCAAGGATGAGCTGCTGACTCCGCTAATGCTATGTTACAACTCGTTGCAAGCTTGCGGCATGAGCGTCATTGCCGATGGGCGCTTGTTAGACACCATTCGCCGAGTACATTGTTTTGGAGTGCATCTACTTAAGTTGGATATTCGCCAAGATTCTGAGCGTCACGCAGACGTATTCAGTGAGCTTACCCGCCACTTGGGCATGGGCGACTACGGCAATTGGAGCGAAGAAGACAAGCAAGCATTCTTGTTAAAAGAATTGAGCTCGAAGCGACCTTTATTTCCAGCCAAATGGCAGCCCTCTGCCGACGTTCAAGAAGTGATTGATACTTGTAAAGTGGTCGCACAGCACAGTGAAGAAGGCTTCGGTATTTACATTATATCAATGGCGAGTTTACCTTCAGACGTGCTTAGCGTGCACCTATTGTTGCGCGAATTCGGCGTGACATGGCCTATGCCTGTTGCCCCATTATTCGAAACGCTTGACGATCTGAATGCTGCTGCCACTGTTATTGATGCCTTAATGAACATCGACTGGTATCGTGGTTACATTCAAGGTCATCAGTACGTAATGATAGGTTATTCTGACTCAGCGAAAGACGCTGGCGCTATGGCTGCAGGTTGGGCTCAGTACGAGTCGCAAGAAGCCCTTGTTGGGATTGCTGAAAAGTACGGCGTTGAATTAACGCTGTTTCATGGTCGCGGCGGTACAATTGGGCGTGGTGGTTTACCCGCTCATGCAGCGATCCTGTCCCAGCCTCCAGGCTCTTTATCTGGCGGTTTCCGTGTTACCGAGCAAGGTGAAACCATTCGTTATAAATTTGGCATGCCGCAACTTGCTCAGCGCAGTTTAGCTTTGTACGCCAGCGCGATATTAGAAGCCCTAATTTCGCCGCCGCCAGCGCCGAAACAAGAATGGCGTGATTTAATCACCGAAGTGGCTGCAAACGCACGCGACAACTACCGCAATACAGTACGTCACGATGAGAATTTCGTGCCTTATTTCAGAGTCGCCACGCCGGAACAAGAACTAGGCAAATTGCCATTGGGTAGCCGCCCAGCCAAGCGTAAACCTAGCGGCGGGATCGAAAGCCTACGTGCTATACCTTGGATATTCGCATGGGCGCAAACACGTTTGGTTTTACCGTCGTGGTTAGGTGCAATGAAAGCGGTTCAAACCGCTATTGACGCAGGTCATCGCCCACTGATCGACGATATGCTTCAAAACTGGCCGTTCTTTCACTCGCGCTTCTCCATGCTAGATATGGTGTTCGGTAAAGCCGACCCACGTATTAGCGCTGAATATGACAAGCGTTTGGTCCCTGAAGAACTGCGGCATTTAGGTGATGCCTTGCGTGATGAACTCAATATGAGTATGAGCTTGTTACTCGATGTGCTTCAACAAAAAGAAGTCATGGAGTCAGACCCGAAAGGTAATGAATCTATGAACATCCGTGCAGGTTACTTACAACCATTGCATTTTTTACAAATTGAATTGCTAGAGCGTATTCGTGCAAAAGGTGAAGAAGCGGACCCAACGTTAGAGCGCGCCATGATGGTGACCATCGCCGGTATTGCAGTAGGTATGAGGAATACGGGGTAGTACTCTACCGGGTAGTACTCTACCGGGTAGTACTCTACCGGGTAGTACTCTACCGGGTAGCGTCTTCAGGGTAGCACTCTGCGAAGTAGCGCTTAAGGACGAACACGCAACACCTTCTTAAATCGTTGGTTTGATGCAATAAAAACTGTCTCAGGTAATCACTTGAGACAGTTTTTTTCATTTTACGTATAATTCCTATCATTCCACTTTACACGCCCCACAGATTGAGCTTATGGCAATAACATCTCCTTATTTGATCCCCAGCGCACCAGTCACCTTTGAAGAAGAAATAAAACGTAGCCGGTTTATCACCCTACTCTCCCATACACCTAGCGCTGCAGAAGCCAAAGCGTTTATCCAACGAATAAAAAACGCGCACCCACAAGCTGGGCACCATTGTTGGGGCTTTGTGGCTGGCCCACCCGCGGACTCGATGCAGCTAGGTTTTAGTGATGATGGTGAACCAAGCGGCACCGCTGGTAAGCCGATACTCGCTCAATTGCAGGGCAGCCATATAGGTGAGATAACCGCAGTGGTGATCCGTTACTCTGGTGGAACGAAGTTGGGTACAGGAGGCTTAGTGAAAGCTTATGGCGGCGGTGTTAAACAAGCTCTGTCGCTGTTGACCACCAAAACACGTGTAGCAACAGCTCATATTGCCATTGAATACGATTACGCCTTACAGGGCGTTATAGACGATTTAACGCGTGAATATGACCTTTGTATTACGTCTTCGAGGTTTACAGAAGTAGCCTCTATCGTGGTTTCAATAGAGGCTATTCAGGTTACAAGCTTATTGAAAAAAGCCTCTTTGTTTGAGAACACAAAGCTCAGAGCACGTCACCTAGAGCCCAAAGAATAACTGAGACACCAGCTAGCTTAACTAGCGTTTACCTTTGCTGAACTGATGCGTTAACGCGTCCAACTGTTGTGCCAATGCATTTAGTCCACCTGACTCATCTGCCATCTGAGCAATCTTTTGCATATTCTCCCCAGAGCGCTTTCTGATGTCTTGCATATTACGATTTATCAACTCGATACTAACGGACTGCTCTTCTGTCGCCGCAGCTACAGACCGATTGGCTTGAGTTATGTCATTAAAATGTGAACTATTTGCCTCTAGAACCTGATGGGCGGTTCCTATGGAGCTAGCAGTAACTTGAGATTGCTCAATTATCGAGGTGATTTCTTTAGTTGCTGATGCCGAGGTCACCTTGAGCTCTTGCATAATCGCTTGCACTTCATGAGTAGAGTCTGCCGTTCGTTTCGCTAACGTGCGAACTTCATCTGCTACCACAGCAAAGCCTCTACCTTGCTCTCCCGCTCGCGCCGCCTCAATAGCGGCATTCAACGCGAGTAGATTCGTTTGATCGGAAATAGCTTGAATATTCTCCAGTACTTTAGCAATGGTGTCCGTGTTATTGCTCAGTGAACGAATGACCTCGGCCACATCGTTTATCTTAGTCACTAATCCATTAATATCTTGCTGGGTGTTAGTGATAACCTGAGATATTTGATCTCCTTCAGAATTGATTTGCACCGCCACCACCGTTGCAGATTCAGCACTTTTTGCCACTTCACTTACTGCACTGCTCACCTGACTTAGATTCATCGATATATCTTGAGTGTGCTCATCGCTTTGTTGCGCACTTTCTAAGGTTTGGCCGGCGATATTTTGTAATGAACGCGCGACATCTTTAAGCGCTATACTATTTCGCATTACGTCACTAAACGTCATATCTAATTGATTAACGAAATCGTTGTAGCCCTTTGCAACATCTGCTAATTCCTTTTGACCCGTTTCAGGTAAGCGATAAGCAAGATCCGCGTTCCCTGTTCCTAATTTTTTAAAGACGCCTGCAAGTTCATTGATGGGCCGCGTAATGCTGGTAGCGACGAACCACGCGGCCAAACAGGCTATTGCTGCAATTAGAATTGACCAGAGCGTAATATTCCATACTGCATTGTCTAAGGTAGCGAATATTTCGTTGTACGGTACTTGGGCCACGACATACCAATTCATGCTGGGTATATAACTGCTTACGACGAGCATTTTGGTATTTTTCATCTTTACAGTGGCTAGATTAAAGTCGTTTTTTTCTAGTAAGCTGGTCCCATTCCCATTGCCATATAAGGCATCTAGGTTGGCGTTATTAATCAGTCCTGTTTCAGTATGAAGTCGAACCAGCCCTTGATCATCAACCAAATAAACGAAACCCGATGCTTCTAACTTAAAACTTGCGAGCAAATCGACAACGTCTTTAAAGGACTTAGCGGTACCAGATAACCCCCTTCCATTGGCTTGCTGATAGTTTACGAACAAATCTGTTTTACCCGTATTTGGATCTCGATAAACGCTGACCATATCGGCTCGTTTACTTTGGATGTATTTAAAAAACCAACCATCAGCCGTATCGTCTTTTAAAGTGCGCAGAAAACCCTCTTGATTCCAGTAACGATTCGTCTGTTTGTCCGCAAACGAAGCAGCACTCAAGTTGTGCTGACTCACGGTATTTCGCAATAACTGAACAAGGAGTTTCTCACCTTCTGCTGATTGCCCTTGCTCGTTCCATTGCAGAATAAAGGGATCTGTCGCAATTTGAGTAGCGATAATTTGCATGGCTGTTATTTTGCCGTCAATTTCACTTGCGATCCGCTTAACAATGTTGGGTAACTCTGTGCCAAGTACACGATCCTCGATCGTGGTGCGAGCGGTCATCATGCTGATACCGCCTACTAATGTAGAGGTTAACAATACGAAGATACTCAGAGTGAAAATAATTTTTTGCTTTATGGACAACTGTTTCATCGGTGCTCTTTTAGGACGTTGAAGAGTGTGGCGGAATTAATATTTGTATCGGCAGCGATACGCATTGCATAACACCATTCTACACAACTACAAACAAATAAAGGCTAGTAATTTTACCAGCCCTATAACTTCGAAAGTGAAGTGCTTCCGCTTAAGCGCTTAGACTGACTTACCGTACCGGATAGCAACATTAGGCTTTCTGTCAGACTTAACAAAGGAGGAAACCGGAGTCTTTCTGGTGCACCGCACCAGCTGGTTGAACGACTGGCATGGGTGAAGTCAGTTTATTTAGGCGTATTGCGCCGCCTGACTGAACGGGCACACATGAATGTGTGCACTGGGCCGCGTGGCCAGAGAAGGGTTAAACCGCATTTTGTACACAGCTACATATGGCTACATCACTCTAAAAGCGGGCCCCATCACTGAGGAAGGATTACCCCCGCTTTGTGCACAGTGACATCTAGTTGCGTCACCAGGGACGGGTTCAACCCCGTTTTGTATAGACATAAAAAAAGGCCACCGAAGTGACCTTTCTTTCAAATCAATTTGCTAGTAATTAAGCAATGATTTTTGCAACAACGCCTGCACCTACTGTGCGGCCACGTTACTCCGGGCATCCTGCCCTACGCCCTACGGGCCATGCTTCGCATGTTCAAAATCGTTCCCGACGATTTTGTCACGGAATAATCCGCTTGAAGCCACACAATACGTGCAGGCACAAAAAAGGGTGAAACCGGAGGCTTTCTGGCGCACTGCGCCAGCCGGTTGAACGACCGATACGGATATCGGGCTGGCCGCATCACCATGGACGGATTAAACCCCATTTTGTATAGACATAAAAAAAGGCCACCGAAGTGACCTTTCTTTCAAATCAATTTGCTAGTAATTAAGCAATGATTTTTGCAACAACGCCAGCACCTACTGTGCGGCCACCTTCACGGATTGCGAAGCGTAAACCTTCGTCCATCGCGATAGGAGCAATCAATTCAACTACGAATTTCAAGTTGTCACCAGGCATTACCATTTCTACGCCTTCAGGAAGCTCTACAGCACCTGTTACGTCAGTTGTACGGAAGTAGAACTGTGGACGGTAACCTTTGAAGAATGGAGTATGACGGCCACCTTCGTCTTTGCTTAGTACGTATACTTCAGCTTCGAATTGAGTGTGTGGGTTGATTGAACCAGGCTTAGCTAGTACTTGACCACGCTCAACATCTTCACGCTTAGTACCACGAAGCAATGCACCGATGTTCTCACCAGCACGACCTTCGTCAAGCAATTTACGGAACATTTCAACACCAGTTACCGTTGAAGTCGTTGTATCTTTCATACCAACGATTTCTACTGCATCACCTGTGTTTACGATACCACGCTCAACACGACCTGTTACAACCGTACCACGACCTGAAATTGAGAATACATCTTCAATTGGAAGTAGGAAAGGCTTGTCGATGTCACGCTCTGGCTCTGGGATGTAGCTATCAAGGGCTTCTGCAAGCTCAATGATTTTTGCTTCCCATTGCTCTTCGCCTTCTAGGGCTTTAAGCGCTGAACCTTGGATTACTGGTAAGTCGTCGCCAGGGAATTCATATTCTGAAAGCAATTCACGTACTTCCATCTCTACCAATTCTAACAATTCTTCGTCGTCAACCATGTCACATTTGTTCATGAAAACAACCATGAAAGGTACGCCAACCTGACGGCCTAACAAGATGTGCTCACGTGTTTGTGGCATAGGACCATCGGTCGCTGCTACTACTAGAATCGCGCCATCCATTTGAGCAGCACCAGTGATCATGTTTTTTACATAATCGGCGTGTCCAGGACAGTCAACGTGTGCGTAGTGACGAGTAGGCGTATCGTATTCAACGTGAGACGTTGAAATTGTGATACCACGCTCGCGCTCTTCAGGAGCGTTATCGATTTGATCGAATGCAGATGCTGCACCACCGTACGTTTTTGCTAGTACAGTAGTAATTGCTGCTGTTAGAGTGGTTTTACCGTGGTCAACGTGGCCGATTGTACCGACGTTTACATGCGGTTTAGTGCGTTCAAACTTTGCTTTTGCCATTTTACAAATTTCCTAAGTTAAAAACCCGGCCCTACTAATGTAGTAGACCGGACCAGACCTTTATTAAGATTGACGAGCGTCAATAATGGCTTTCGCAACATTATTAGGCGCTTCTGAATAATTAAAAAATTCCATTGAATATGATGCTCTTCCTTGCGTAGCTGAACGCAAGTCAGTGGAATATCCAAACATTTCTGATAATGGCACTTTCGCAAGAACAATCTTGATCCCAGCGACACCGTCTTCCATGCCTTCTATCACACCGCGTCGGCGATTCAAATCACCAACAACATCACCCATCCAGTCTTCTGGGGTGGTAACTTCAACTTTCATTGTGGGTTCAAGCAATACAGGTTTTGCCTCAGCAGCGCCCTTTCTAAAACCCATTGAACCAGCGATTTTAAACGCCATTTCAGAAGAGTCAACATCATGATATGAACCGTCGAACAAAGTTACCTTTACATCAAGTACCGGATAACCTGCAAGCACACCATTTTGCATCTGTTCGTGGATACCTTTATCAACGGAAGGAATGAATTCTTTTGGAATTGCACCACCGACTATATTGTTAATAAATTCGTACCCAGCCCCTTCTTCATTAGGCTCGATTGTCAGCCAAACATGACCAAATTGACCACGGCCACCTGATTGACGAACAAACTTACCTTCAACGTCGACTTTGCCACGAATGGTTTCGCGGTAAGCAACTTGAGGTTTACCTACATTGCATTCGACGCTAAATTCACGCCTCATGCGATCTACAATGATATCAAGATGAAGTTCACCCATCCCAGATATGATTGTTTGTCCTGACTCTTCGTCAGTATTAACTTTAAATGATGGATCTTCAGCCGCTAGTTTACCTAACGCTAAGGCCATTTTTTCTTGATCGGCTTGTGAGCGAGGCTCAACTGCAATAGAAATAACGGGCTCAGGGAAGTCCATCCGCTCGAGCGTAATGATATGGTTAGGGTCACACAAGGTGTCACCTGTCGTCACATCTTTGAGACCTATTGCCGCAGCAATATCGCCTGCTCGAACTTCTTTGAGTTCCTCACGATCTTTCGCGTGCATTTGCACTATACGACCAAATCGCTCGCGCTTAGCTTTAACAGGGTTATATACGCTATCACCAGTGTTAACCACACCAGAGTAACAACGGAAAAATGTTAAAGTCCCCACAAATGGGTCAGTAGCGATTTTAAATGCTAAAGCTGCAAAGGGAGCTTCGTCATCTGCTGGACGAGTCGCTTCAGTTTCATCTTTATCATCTAACACACCAGTGATAGCTGGTACGTCTGCGGGTGCAGGTAAGAATTCAATTACTGCATCCAAAACCGCTTGTACGCCTTTATTCTTGAAAGCAGAACCACAAGTAGCGAGTACAATTTCATTATTAATTGTACGCTGGCGCAATGCGAGTTTGATCTCTTCTTCGGTTAGCTCTTCGCCTTCCAAATACTTGTCCATCAATTCGTCACTGGCTTCTGCGGCGGCTTCTACAAGTTCAGTACGTAGCGCTTCTGCTCTGTCTTGCAATTCAGCAGGGATACCTTCATAAGTAAATGTCATGCCTTGATCAGATTCATTCCAATTGATGGCTTTCATCTTAATCAAATCGATAACACCTCTGAAGTTCTCTTCTGAACCGATATTGAGGTGAATAGGAACACAGGTAGCACCGAGTCGTTTGCGAATTTGCCCAACCACTCGTTCAAAATCTGCACCGGCTCTGTCCATCTTGTTGACAAACACGACCCGGGGGACGTGATATTTGTCAGCTTGACGCCAGACCGTTTCTGATTGAGGTTCTACACCGGAAGAACCACAAAATACGACAACGGCACCATCAAGGACCCGCAAAGACCGCTCAACTTCAATCGTGAAGTCAACGTGTCCAGGCGTGTCTATGATGTTGATGCGATGTTGGTCGTATTGCTTATCCATACCTGCCCAAAAGCAGGTCGTAGCCGCCGAGGTAATAGTGATACCGCGCTCTTGTTCCTGTTCCATCCAGTCCATGGTGGCAGCGCCATCATGGACTTCACCAATTTTATGCGACAAACCGGTGTAGAAAAGAACACGTTCCGTCGTCGTGGTTTTACCCGCATCGACGTGAGCCACGATACCGATGTTACGGTAGCGATTGATAGGCGTTTTACGAGCCATAGCTTTCTCTTATTACCAACGGTAGTGAGCGAATGCTTTGTTGGCTTCAGCCATACGGTGAACGTCTTCACGTTTCTTAACCGCAGAACCTTTGTTTTCAGCAGCGTCGAGCATTTCAGCTGCAAGGCGTTGAGCCATTGATTTTTCACCACGTTTACGAGCAGCGTCAACTAACCAGCGCATACCTAGGGCATTACGACGAACAGGACGAACTTCTACTGGTACTTGGTACGTAGAACCACCCACACGGCGAGATTTAACTTCTACCGTAGGACGGATGTTGTCCAAAGCGTCTTCGAAAATTTCTAGGTGAGACTTGCCAGCTTTATCAGCAACAATGTCGAGTGCACCGTAAACGATTTTTTCAGCAGTCGATTTTTTGCCATCTAACATGACAACGTTCATAAATTTTGCAAGTAACTGCGATCCGAACTTAGGATCCGGTAGGATTTTGCGTTGACCTACAACTCTTCTTCTTGGCATCTTAATTCTCCGTAGAATTCAGGAATATCCCAAAACTCAATTAATACTTTAGTTTGGCCTTACTAACGGAGAACCGTTAAGACTTAGGCCTTTTTGCACCGTACTTAGAACGGGCTTGTTTACGTGAACTTACGCCTGCGCAGTCTAATGTACCGCGAACAGTGTGGTAACGAACACCTGGTAAATCTTTAACACGACCACCACGGATAAGAACAACACTGTGCTCTTGTAGGTTATGGCCTTCACCACCGATGTATGAAGAAACTTCAAAACCGTTGGTTAAACGAACACGACAAACTTTACGCAATGCAGAGTTTGGCTTCTTTGGAGTGGTGGTATATACACGAGTACATACACCACGGCGTTGTGGACAGGCCTGCAATGCCGCTACGTTGCTCTTCGCATCGGGCTTTTGGCGTGGCTTGCGCACTAACTGGTTAACTGTTGCCATTAACTAGCTCCTGGTTAAAATTACGACTGAGAATATCCTTACATAGGATATAAAACGCGAAAAATCCGCGGCCCGTTATCTGTTACCAAATTTCGGGTCGCGGAAGTCTAATGACCAAAGTTTGACCTGTCAAGCGAGAACGCCAATAAAGACCGATTAAGGCCTAAATTGGCGTCCATACCATCTGGGTTAACAAATGATCTTATTTTTTACTCATCAGATGATGGCGTGTCCATGACTTCAGCATTAAGTGCTTCAGTTAAGGCTTGCTCCGCATCTGCTGCAGAGACAGATAGTTCTTCAACTGCCTGACGCTCTGCTAGTTTTCTTGCAGTACGTTTCTGGTGATACGCAAAACCGGTACCGGCTGGTATCAAACGACCTACAATAACGTTCTCTTTCAAGCCACGTAACTCATCTTCTTTACCTTGCACAGCGGCTTCGGTAAGTACACGAGTGGTTTCTTGGAAAGATGCCGCTGAGATAAATGACTCAGTGGACAACGATGCTTTTGTGATACCCAATAACTGTGTTTCGTACTGAGCAGGGATTTTGCCTTGCTTTTCCAATTCACGGTTAGCGATTTTCACGTTAGATACTTCTACTTGCTCACCTTCAAGGAAGTTACTGTCGCCTGCATAAGTGATCATACACTTACGTAGCATTTGACGAATAACCACTTCGATGTGCTTATCGTTAATTTTTACCCCTTGGAGGCGGTAAACTTCTTGTACTTCATTAACGATATAGTTAGAAACAGCACTGATACCACGTAAGCGTAGGATGTCATGAGGTGACTCTGGGCCATCCGCAATAACTTCACCTTTCTCAACGTTTTCACCTTCGAACACGTTAAGTTGACGCCATTTAGGGATCATCTCTTCGTATGCATCAGCGTCTTTCGGCGTGATAACAAGACGTTTCTTACCTTTGGTTTCTTTACCCCAACCAATGGTACCTGAGACTTCGGCTAAAATAGCTGGCTCTTTAGGTTTACGTGCTTCGAACAAGTCAGCAACACGTGGAAGACCACCGGTAATATCACGTGTTTTCGAGCTTTCCTGAGGAATACGCGCTAACACATCACCAGGCTTAGCCTGCATACCGTCAGTGGCTTCAATCGTGGTGAAACTCGGCAAACGAATTTCTTGTAAGCCATGCTCATCACTTTCAAGGATTAGCTTAGGCTCTTTAGCATTCGCCTTAGATAGATCATTTACGACGATACGTGTAAGACCTGTCAACTCATCCTGCTGCATTTCGGTGTTACTGTCATCGATGTCAGCAAAGCTGATCTTAGCTTGACGCTCAGTAACGATTGGATGCGAATGCGGGTCCCAGTTAGCAACGACTTCACCGCTAGTGACTGTCGCATTGTCATCTGTGGTTAAGATAGCACCGTAAGGCACTTTATAACGCTCTTTCTCACGACCTTGATCATCAATAATAGTGATTTCAGTTGAACGAGAAACGATAACCACTTTGTCGTCTGTGTTGCGAACGAACTTAGCATTTTGTAGCTTCAGTGTACCTGTTGTTTTGACCTGTACGCTGTTCTCAGCTGACGCTCGTGATGCCGCACCACCGATGTGGAACGTACGCATGGTTAACTGTGTACCTGGCTCACCGATTGATTGTGCAGCAATAACACCAACCGCTTCACCGTGACCAACCATGTGACCACGTGCAAGGTCACGACCGTAACACTTAGCACATACACCAAAGTCATTTTCACAGGTAATAACCGAGCGAACTTGGATTTGATCAACCGAGTTAGACTCAAGCATATCAACCAATGCTTCATCCAGTAGCACGTTACGTTCTACTAGAATTTCATTAGTACCAGGCTTCAACACGTCTTCGGCAACGGTACGACCTAGTACACGTTCACGAAGCGGCTCAACAACGTCACCACCTTCGATTAGCGGTGTCATTTTCACACCTTCGAATGTGCCACAATCTTCGTTATTGATAACCAAATCTTGTGCAACATCAACCAAACGACGAGTCAAGTAACCTGAGTTAGCTGTTTTCAATGCCGTATCGGCCAAACCTTTACGCGCACCGTGAGTAGATATAAAGTACTGAAGTACGTTTAGACCTTCACGGAAGTTAGCGGTGATTGGCGTTTCGATGATTGAACCATCTGGTTTCGCCATCAGACCACGCATACCCGCCAACTGACGAATCTGTGCGGCACTACCACGAGCACCAGAGTCGGCCATCATAAATACTGAGTTGAATGATGCTTGGTCTTCCATCTCACCGTCACGGTTCTTAACCGTTTCGATTGATAGATTTTCCATCATGGCTTTCGCTACTTTTTCGTTAGCGTTAGACCAGATATCGATAACCTTGTTGTAACGCTCACCCGCAGTAACAAGACCAGACTGGAATTGCTCTTGGATTTCACGTACTTCAGCTTCAGCACCTTCAATGATGTCTTTCTTCGCATCAGGGATAACCATGTCATCGATACCAACAGACGCACCCGCAATCATTGCGTAGTGGAAACCGGTATACATAATTTGGTCAGCCGCGATAACAGTATCTTTCAGACCTAGAGTACGGTAACAAGCGTTCAGTAGGCGAGAAATCATCTTCTTGCCCATGGCTTGGTTGATTAACTCAAAAGGCAAGCCTTTTGGTAATACCAAAGACAAAATTGCACGACCAACAGTAGTATCTGTCAATGTTACTTTCTCTGTCTTAGAACCGTCTTCTGCTACGTCATACTCAGTGATACGTACCTTAACGCGAGCGTGAAGTTCCGCATTACCCGTACGATACGCTTTTTCAGCTTCGTCTGGGCTAGTGAACATCATGCCTTCACCTAAACCATTAACACGGTCACGTGTCATATAGTACAAGCCCATTACAACATCCTGTGAAGGAACGATGATAGGCTCACCATTGGCTGGTGATAGAATGTTGTTGGTTGACATCATTAACGCACGTGCTTCTAGCTGTGCTTCGATAGTCAACGGAACGTGAACCGCCATTTGGTCACCATCGAAGTCAGCGTTATACGCCGCACATACTAATGGGTGCAATTGGATCGCTTTACCTTCAATTAGGGTTGGCTCAAACGCCTGGATACCCAATCGGTGAAGTGTAGGCGCACGGTTAAGTAATACTGGGTGTTCACGAATAACTTCGTCTAGAACGTCCCATACTTCCGGATCTTCACGTTCAACTAATTTTTTGGCTGCTTTAATGGTTGTCGCTAAACCACGCCCTTCTAATTTTCCATAGATGAACGGTTTGAATAGCTCAAGTGCCATCTTCTTAGGAAGACCACACTGATGTAAACGTAGAGTAGGACCAACAGTGATAACTGAACGACCAGAGTAATCTACACGTTTACCCAATAAGTTTTGACGGAAACGACCTTGCTTACCTTTGATCATGTCGGCCAAAGATTTAAGAGGACGCTTATTTGAGCCTGTGATAGCACGACCACGACGGCCGTTATCTAACAAGGCATCAACTGCTTCTTGTAACATACGTTTTTCGTTGCGCACGATAATGTCAGGTGCAGCAAGGTCTAGAAGACGCTTCAAACGGTTGTTACGGTTAATCACTCGACGATACAGATCGTTCAAATCAGATGTTGCAAAACGACCACCATCTAGCGGTACCAGAGGACGTAAGTCAGGTGGTAATACCGGAAGAACAGTAAGGATCATCCACTCTGGCTTGTTACCAGACAATTGGAACGATTCAAGTAGCTTCAAGCGCTTAGTGATTTTCTTACGACGAGTCTCAGAGTTAATGCTAGGCAATTCTTCGCGCATAGCAGCAACATCAGCATCAACGTCTAGGGCTTTAAGCAATTCGAAAACCGCTTCGGCACCCATTTTTGCTTCAAACTCATCACCGTGCTCTTCTAGCGCATCAAGATATTCTTCTTCAGAAAGAAGTTGGCTGCGCTCAAGCGTTGTCATGCCAGGTTCGGCAACAACATATGATTCGAAATAAAGCACACGTTCGATATCACGAAGTGTCATATCAAGCATCAAACCGATACGTGACGGTAATGATTTAAGGAACCAAATATGTGCAACTGGACTTGCCAATTCAATGTGGCCCATACGCTCACGGCGTACTTTGGTTAACGTTACTTCAACGCCACATTTTTCACATATAACACCACGGTGTTTAAGGCGCTTATATTTGCCACACAAACACTCGTAGTCTTTAACCGGTCCAAAAATACGCGCACAGAACAAGCCATCACGCTCAGGCTTGAAAGTACGGTAGTTAATGGTTTCTGGCTTCTTAACTTCACCGAAAGACCATGAACGGATCATGTCAGGTGACGCAAGACCAATTCGAATATTATCGAATTCTTCGGACTTGTGTTGTTGTTTAAGAAACTTTAATAAGTCTTTCACATTACTCTCCCAGCGGAGTCAGTTGAAAAAGCCTGATGGATGGATTAACACCCATCAGACTATCCTGTCTATAAGCTCTGCAGACGCGGCTTATTGCTCTTCCAGCTCGATGTTGATACCTAGTGAGCGAATCTCTTTCAACAATACGTTGAAAGATTCTGGCATACCAGGTTCCATGCGATGATCACCATCAACGATGTTTTTATACATCTTAGTACGACCATTCACATCATCAGATTTAACTGTCAACATTTCTTGCAAGGTGTAAGCGGCACCGTATGCTTCCAGTGCCCATACTTCCATCTCTCCGAAGCGCTGACCACCGAATTGAGCTTTACCACCCAACGGCTGCTGTGTAACCAAGCTGTATGAGCCAGTTGAACGAGCATGCATTTTGTCATCAACCAAGTGGTTAAGTTTCAACATGTACATGTAGCCAACTGTTACTGGACGTTCAAATTCACGTCCGGTACGACCGTCAAACAAAGCGATTTGTCCACTTTCAGGAAGATCAGCAAGCGTAAGCATATGCTTGATTTCTGCCTCAGTAGCACCATCAAACACTGGTGTTGCCATAGGCACACCTTTACGCAAGTTATCTGCTAGACGGGTAATTTCGTCATCACTGAAGTTATCAAGATCCACTTCTTGGTGAGTTGTGCCAGCACCGTAAACCTCTTTAAGGAAGCTACGTAACTTGGCCATCTCTTCGTGCTCTTTTAACATGCGGTCGATTTTCACGCCTATGCCATGAGCAGCCATACCTAAGTGAGTCTCAAGGATCTGACCGATGTTCATACGTGACGGTACACCCAATGGGTTCAATACGATGTCTACCGGCGTACCGTTAACATCGTAAGGCATGTCTTCAACTGGTTTAATTGTTGAAATAACACCCTTGTTACCGTGACGACCAGCCATCTTATCACCAGGTTGAATTTGACGTTTAACAGCCAAGTAAACCTTAACGATTTTAAGAACGCCTGGTTGAAGATCATCACCTTGAGTGATCTTGCGTCGCTTGATTTCGAACTTCTTATCAAAATCAGCTTTGATTTCAACAAACTGCTCAGCAATTTGATCAAGCTCAGTTTGCGCATCTTCATCTGTTAGCGTTAGGTCGAACCATTTTTCACGTTGAGCAGACTCTAAACGAGACTCTTCGATACCGGATTTAATCAACAAGTTTTTAGCACGAGCGAAGATGCCATCAGCAAGAATATTGAATTCGTCTGATAAATCTTTCTTCACTTGACGTAACTGCATGCCTTCAATTTCAAGTGCACGCTTATCTTTTTCTACGCCATCACGAGTAAATACCTGTACATCAATGACAGTACCACGAACGCTGTTAGGCACGCGCAATGAAGTATCTTTAACGTCAGATGCTTTCTCACCGAAGATAGCTCGTAAAAGTTTCTCTTCAGGTGTTAACTGTGTTTCACCTTTAGGGGTAACTTTACCCACTAAGATGTCGCCACCTTTAACTTCAGCACCGATGTACACAACACCGGACTCGTCCAATTTACCCAGCGCAGATTCACCTACATTTGGAATATCAGAACTGATTTCCTCTGGCCCTAACTTGGTATCCCGTGCCACACAGCTCAATTCTTGAATATGAATTGTGGTGAAACGATCTTCCATAGCAACGCGCTCAGAGATCAAGATTGAATCTTCGAAGTTATAACCGTTCCAAGGCATGAATGCGATACGCATGTTTTGCCCTAGCGCTAATTCACCTAAATCAGTAGATGGACCATCGGCTAATACGTCACCCGCAACAATTGGCTCACCAACATTACAAGTAGGACGCTGATTGATACAGGTGTTCTGGTTAGAACGGGTGTACTTAGTTAAGTTGTAGATATCGATGCCCGCTTCGCCGGCAACCGTTTCTTCTTCATTAACTTTAATAACAATACGGCTTGCATCAACGTAGTCGACACGACCACCGCGTTTAGCTACTACTGTTACACCAGAATCAACTGCAACTGTTTTTTCCATACCGGTACCAACAAGTGGCTTATCTGCAATAAGCGTTGGCACCGCTTGACGTTGCATGTTCGCACCCATCAAGGCTCGGTTAGCATCATCGTGTTCTAGGAACGGGATGATACTGGCTGCGATTGAAACGATTTGCTGCGGAGATACATCCATGTAGGTGATCTCAGAGCTTTCTTTCAATGTTGTTTCACCGCGGTGACGACAAGGGATCAAGTCATCAGCAAGACGGCCAGTTTCATCAAGCACAACGTTAGCCTGTGCGATTGAGAATTGACCTTCTTCGATTGCTGATAAGTAATCGATTTCGTCAGTCACTACACCGTCAACAATCTTACGATATGGTGTTTCTAGGAAACCAAAATCATTGGTACGAGCGAAACTCGCCAGCGAGTTGATCAAACCGATGTTTGGTCCCTCAGGTGTTTCGATAGGACATACACGACCATAGTGAGTCGGGTGTACATCTCGTACTTCGAAGCCTGCACGCTCACGTGTAAGACCGCCCGGGCCTAAGGCTGAAATACGACGCTTATCGGTTACTTCAGACAACGGGTTGTTCTGATCCATAAACTGAGACAACTGGCTTGAGCCAAAGAACTCTTTAACCGCAGCCGAAATAGGCTTCGCATTAATAAGGTCTTGAGGCATAACAGCGTCTAAATCACCTAAGCTCAAACGTTCCTTAACGGCACGTTCAACACGAACTAGACCAACACGGAATTGGTTCTCGGCCATTTCGCCAACAGAACGAATACGACGGTTACCCAAGTGATCGATATCATCAACGTCGTCTTTACCGTCACGAATAGTGATCAGTTGCTTCATTACGTCAACGATGTCGTCTTTGTCTAATGTGCCTGCACCGATAGATGTTTCACGACCTAAACGACGGTTGAACTTCATACGTCCAACAGACGATAAATCGTAACGATCCTCGGAGAAGAACAGGTTAGTAAATAACGTTTCTGCTGCGTCTTTCGTTGGTGGCTCACCAGGGCGCATCATGCGATAAATTTCAACCAACGCTTCTAGGCGGTTAGTTGAGCTATCAATGCGCAAGGTGTCAGAGATATAAGCACCGTGATCAAGTTCGTTAATATACAAAGTTTCAAACGTTGTATATCCGGCTTCTTTAAGTGCCAGAACATTTTCAAGTGTTAATAGATCGTTTGCAGCAACAACAAGTTCACCGGTTTCTTGATCCACGTAATCACACGCGAATACACGGCCAACTAAGTATTCAGCTGGTACCTCAAGTTCAACGATACCGGCTTTTTCAAGCGCACGGGTATGACGAGCTGAAATACGACGGCCTGCTTCTACAAGCACATTGCCATCCGAGTCTAAAATATCGAATTGTGCAGTTTCACCACGAAGGCGATCTGGCACGATATCAGACATGAAACGATTACCGTCGATACGTACTTGGTTCTTCTCAAAGAACATACCAAGAATTTCTTCGGTAGGAATTTCTAATGCACGTAGCATGATAGTCGCAGGCAATTTGCGGCGTCTATCGATACGAACATAAAGGTTATCTTTAGGGTCAAATTCAAAGTCTAACCACGAACCACGGTAAGGTATAACGCGCGCGTTATATAACACTTTACCTGATGAGTGAGTTTTACCTTTATCGTGATCAAAGAATACGCCTGGCGAACGGTGTAACTGAGATACAATGACTCGCTCAGTACCGTTAATGACGAAAGTTCCATTTTCAGTCATGAGCGGAATTTCGCCCATGTAAACTTCTTGCTCTTTGATGTCTTTTACTGTGCCTGGTGCTGCTTCACGATCGAACAACACTAAACGTAATTTAACACGCAAAGGCGCTGAAAAGGTTACACCACGGATTTGACATTCTTTTACGTCAAATACGGGCTCACCTAAACGGTAACTTACGTACTGTAATTCTGCGTTACCAGAGTAACTTTTTATTGGGAAAACTGATCGAAATGCTGCTTCCAGTCCATGCTGACCATCGACGTCAAGGTCAATAAACTTTTTAAAAGAATCTAGCTGGATTGAAAGTAGATACGGTATTTCCAATACCTGTGGGCGTTTGCCAAAATCCTTACGGATACGTTTCTTTTCGCTATAAGAGTAAACCATGGGTTCCTCAGCCTGCCGATTTTTGACCCAACTTGCTAAATAGATTTTCTATAAAGCAAACTTCCAGCACCCTTTATTTTACACTTTAACCGTTTACCAAAGTCATTAAGAGGCTTACTTAACTTATTGGTTTTATTTAGGTTTAAATGTAATTTGCGCTAACAAATAGAATAAATTTTAAAGGATGAAAATACTTTATCCTACAGCGCAAAAAGGCTGGTGATTATAAAATCACCAGCCTAAGCCTTTTCAGGCTAGTAACCTGTCGTTAGACAGATTACTTAAGCTCAACTTCAGCGCCAGCTTCTTCAAGCGTCTTCTTAAGTTCTTCAGCTTCTTCTTTAGCAACGCCTTCTTTAATCGCTTTCGGTGCAGCTTCAACTACTTCTTTAGCTTCTTTCAAGCCAAGACCAGTTGCGCCACGTACCGCTTTGATTACAGCAACTTTGTTACCACCGAAAGATGTCAAAACAACATCAAATTCAGTTTGTTCTGCAGCAGCTTCACCGCCAGCAGCAGGAGCAGCGGCAGCAACAGCAGCAGTAGCTGTTACACCGAATTTTTCTTCTGCAGCTTCGATAAGCTCAACAAGGTCCATTACTGGCATTTCAGCAATTGCGTTTAAAATATCTTCTTTGGTTAGAGCCATTTCTCTAAACTCCTGGGTTTAATGATTAAAAAATTATATGTACAAAGGAACCAAATTATTTGGTTTCTTTGATCGCTGCCAATACGCGCACAAACTTGGAAGGAATTTCGTTAACAGTTTGAACGAATTTCCCAACAGGTGCTTTGAAGGTTGCAAGCAATCTCGCAAGCGCTTCGTCGCGGGTAGGCAATGCTGCCACTGCGTCCAATTTCTCAGGACCCAATAGACCACTACCAATAGAAAGGGCAGTTACGTTTAACTTGGCATTCGTTTTAGCGAAGTCTTTAAAAAGACGCGCCGCACCGCCTGGTGCTTCAATCGAAAATCCGTAAATTAACGGACCAGTTAAGGCACTTTCCAAATCAGAGAACTTAGTTTCGGATAATGCGCGCTTAGCTAGAGTATTTCTAACAACTTTTAGATATACGCCTTGCTCACGAGCTTTAACGCGAAGTTCAGTTAGTTCTGATACTTCCATACCACGGTATTCAGCAACGGCAACGGATAGAGCTTGAGATGCAACTTCGCTAACTTCTGCGACGATCTCTTTCTTTGCTGCTAAGCCTAGTGCCACTGTGTTCACCTTCTTTAAGTCTGAAAAGCCTATTATTAAATAACACTTTTCAGGATTCACAGATTGATAGAACGCTTATCTTGATTAACTCAGGCTAAGTATTCTACCGCTCTACGGTGTTCGTTAATCCCAGAGAGTCTGAGTCGAAATCACCGTCTGCGCAGGCTATTGTTTTAAGTAAAGCATTTATGACTTTGCAATCTGTGTAACTGCTCTCTTACTTCAGTTACTGCTTTACGCCTGCGGTCTTGGACGGGAGTCATGTGTTAATGAAAACAATGACTCCAACCCATACCTTTCTAGAGAGAATAAGTAGTCAAAAATCCAACTACTTACAAGTGCCTTAGCTAAACTAAGGCTAAAATTAGCTTGCTGCTGTTAAACTAGCTTGGTCGATGGTAATACCCGCGCCCATAGTAGTGCTTAAGCTGATTTTCTTAATGTATACGCCTTTAGCCGATGAAGGCTTGGCTTTCTTAACAGCTTCAATCAAAGCAGCTAAGTTTTCTTCGATTTGGTTGCTTTCAAAAGCAATCTTACCGATGCTGGCATGAATGATACCATTCTTGTCATTGCGGTAACGAACCTGACCAGCTTTAGCGTTCTTAACCGCTGTCGCTACGTCTGGCGTTACTGTACCCGTTTTAGGGTTAGGCATTAAACCACGTGGGCCTAAGATTTGGCCTAACATACCTACAACGCGCATTGCGTCAGGAGATGCAACAACTACGTCAAAGTTCATTTCGCCTTTCTTAACTTGCTCAGCTAGGTCTTCCATACCAACGATGTCAGCACCAGCTTCTTTAGCAGCTTCAGCGTTTGCACCTTGAGTGAAAACAGCAACACGTACTTCTTTACCAGTACCGTTAGGAAGCACAGTTGCGCCACGAACGTTTTGATCAGATTTACGTGCATCAATGCCAAGATTTACAGCAACATCAACACTTTCAGCGAATTTTGCGGTAGCAAGTTCTTTCAACAAAGCAACCGCTTCATTGAAATCGTATTCTTTCGTCGCTTCTACTTTGTCACGTACAAGACGAGCGCGTTTAGTTAATTTAGCCATTTCTTATCCCTCTACTACCAAGCCCATGCTGCGTGCAGAGCCAGCGATGGTGCGAACAGCTGCTTCTAAATCAGCTGCAGTTAGATCTGGTTCTTTCGCTTTAGCAATTTCTTCTAGTTGCGCAAGAGTCACTTTACCCACTTTTTCAGTGTTAGGACGACCAGAACCACTTTTGATACCAGCCGCTTTCTTAAGCATGTAAGAAGCAGGTGATGTCTTGGTTTCGAATGTGAAAGAACGGTCTTCGTAAACAGTAATTTCTACTGGAACGGGAGAACCTTTTTCCATGTCACCTGTTTTAGCGTTGAATGCTTTACAGAATTCCATGATGTTAACGCCTTTTTGACCCAATGCTGGACCAACTGGCGGACTTGGGTTAGCAGCACCAGCCGCAACCTGTAATTTGATAATGCCTGTGACTTTTTTAGCCATGATAATACTCTCAATTAATGGGTCAAACGCCTCGCAAACACTGAGAATGCTTGCTTAATTGGCTTCCCGTTCAACAAAAAGGGCCGCGAAGTATAGACTAACTATAAACCCTTCGCAACCATTATGTACGAACTTTATCCAATTCATGTCGAAACCATAAGCTGCATAATGTTCGATTTAAAATCAAAAAAAGATGTCGTTTGGACATCTTTATTTTAATTTCTGCGACGCCATCTTTGGCGCCAATTGCCAGTCAAACCATCCGAATTTTCGAAACATCGATGTATTAACAAAAAAGACAGCCTAGCGCTGTCTCTTCGTTCACTTCCTGTGACAGGTCCAGCCCGACATCCCTGCCGGTCGTGCAAGCGGCGAAAGCTAAGCTTCCGAAAGCCCCGCTTTTACCCCTTCTCGACTTGGCCAAATTCTAATTCTACAGGTGTTGAGCGACCGAAAATAAGCACCGATACTTTTAAGCGGCTCTTTTCATAATCGACTTCTTCAACCACACCATTAAAGTCAGCAAAAGGACCATCGGTAACACGTACCACTTCGCCTGGTTCGAACAATGTTTTTGGTTTTGGCTTATCAACACCTTCTTCAAGGCGATTCAAAATAGCATTAGCTTCTTTTGTAGTGATAGGCGCTGGGCGGTCAGATGTACCACCGATAAAACCAAGCACACGAGGAACACTTTTGACTAAATGCCATGAATCTTCGTTCATATCCATTTGTACTAATACGTAACCCGGGAAGAACTTACGCTCACTCTTACGTTGTTGGCCAGAGCGCATTTCAATGACTTCTTCGGTAGGAACAAGTATCTCTCCGAAAGAATCTTCCATTTCGTGCATTTTAATATATTCAAGAAGTGTCTTTTTCACACGCCCTTCATATTGAGAGAACGCCTGAACGACATACCACTTTTTATCTGACTTCTCTGGCACGTCCGCATTTTCTGTAATTTCTGACATGATTAAATTCCTAAGCCGGTGATAAAAGAAACTAACTGTACGATAATGAGGTCAAGGCCCCACAGTACTAGTGACATGAAGGCTGTAGCAACTAAAACAATAATTGTCGTCTGTGTTGCTTCTTGGCGGGTGGGCCAAACAACTTTTCGTACTTCCGTGCGAGCATCTTTAGCGAAGGTCAAAAAGCTGCTACCTTTTTCCGTTGAAGCGGCAATAAAACCGGCAACAAGGACAGCTGCGACGACACCAAGTGCGCGATAAAGTACTGATATATCTTCATAGATGGAATTTGCTGCAACCGCACCACCTAACAAAACCAAAACAACTAGCCATTTAACTAAGTCTAATGGATTTGAACTATTTTCCGCTTTTTCGCTCATGCTATTACCTAATACTAACTTAATCGCGACGTCATCAATGGTGCAAACGTCTGCCTATACACTTAGTTTCAATGCCAAAAGTGGCAGGGGTGGAGGGATGATCTCAGTTACCTCCCTGTAACTGACCGCAAGCGGCGCTGACGCGGTTCAAATCGTTCCAGACGATTTGTCGAACCCTTGGGCGTTCTCGTCCCTCAACCTTCTACATTTTTACTATTCAGCTGCAGTATAACGCCTCTGAACTTTAACCTAATTTGGCAGGGGTGGAGGGATTCGAACCCCCAGCCATCGGTTTTGGAGACCGCTGTTCTACCAATTGGAACTACACCCCTAAAATACTGCTCTTAATCACTCACGTATCACGTAATTGAGTGATTAAATTTACTTACACCATCCTTATGACGTCTTAGATTTTTGTGGAAAAATTCAGAATCACTAATAAGGAGGGAGGCGTATTATACTTATTAGTCGGTGTTATACAAGATGAAAACGAGGATAAAGCGTACCGTGAATGTATGCTTTACCCTAGTCTTTACTCAACACCGATAAAACCACCGGTTTGATGGGCCCATAACTTGGCGTAAATACCATTGTGCGCCAACAGCTCATTATGTGTACCCGACTCAACTATACGACCATCGTCCAGCACTAATAACCGATCCATTTGGGCGATAGTGGACAACCTGTGGGCAATGGCTAAAACCGTTTTATTTTCCATTACCTTGTTGAGGCATTCTTGTATAGCGGCTTCTACTTCCGAATCTAAAGCTGATGTAGCCTCATCCAGAATAAGAATAGGTGCATCTTTAAGCATGACCCGCGCAATGGCGATACGTTGGCGCTGGCCCCCAGATAACTTAACACCACGCTCGCCGACTTGTGCGTCATACCCTGTATGCCCATGTAAATCGGAAAGGTTTTGAATAAATTCATGGGACTCGGCCTGTTTCGCAGCAGCCAGCATTTCTTCTTCACTGGCACCTAATCGACCATATAAAATATTGTCGCGCACAGAACGATGTAACAGCGATGTATCTTGGGTAACCATACTGATATGAGAACGTAAGCTTTCCTGACTAATTTCGCTCACGTCTTGCCCATCGACTAATATCTTGCCGCTTTGCACATCAAAGAAGCGCAGTAACAAGTTAACCAGTGTCGATTTACCCGCCCCCGAACGACCAACTAACCCAACCTTTTCACCCGGTTTTATATCGATATTAAGGTTGTTAA
This sequence comes from Paraglaciecola sp. T6c, assembly GCF_000014225.1. NCBI lineage: Bacteria > Pseudomonadati > Pseudomonadota > Gammaproteobacteria > Alteromonadales > Alteromonadaceae > Paraglaciecola > Paraglaciecola sp. T6c. Next base: position 677,008 of record NC_008228.1, on the reverse strand, counting down.
ACACCTCTATCTGCTTATTTTCAGGTCCAGGGTAATTAAATGTCACATCAGAAAAGGTAATCGCCCCACCACTGACGTTAAGAGGCGGCGCATTGTCAATGTCTTTAACCGCCGTCGGTTTAGACAAGGTATTGATCCCGTCTTGTACTGTACCTATATTTTCAAAAAGGGATGATACTTCCCACATGATCCACTGAGACATGCCGTTTAAACGAAGGCACAACGTAATAGCAATAGCGATATCCCCCGGCGTCACCACTTTTTCTAACCAAAGGTAGATGGATAAAGCACTGATAGAGAATACTAACAGTGCATTACTGAACCACACACAGGTATTAAGCAAGGTAACCAAACGCATTTGCGGATGAACCGTTTGCAAGAACCCATTCATACCTTCATAGGCATAATCGGCTTCACGGCTGGTGTGCGAGAAAAGCTTAACCGTAGCAATATTGCTGTAACTATCGACTATTCTGCCGGTCATCACACTACGTGCATCAGCTTGGCGCTGAGCAACTCGTTTCAATCGCGGCACAAAGTAGCGTAGAACACCTATGTATATGCACAGCCACAAGATTAAAGGCAAACTCAATCGCCAATCAATGCTAAAAACCATGACCACGATACTGAGAAAATAGACACTGATGTATACCAATAAATTAAGTAGCTGCATGACCGACTGACGAACCGACAGTGCGGTTTGCATGACTTTGGTGGCGATGCGGCCGGCAAATTCATTCTGGAAAAAGCTGATACTTTGGCCAATCAAATACCGGTGCGCTTGCCAACGAATGCGCATGGGATAATTACCCATGAGTGTTTGATGGTTAATCAATGATTGCAGTGCTACGCAGCTAGGCAAAATCACCAGTACCACGGCTCCCATCCATATCAAGCTACTTTTTTCTTCGGCTAAAAAGGTGTCAGGATCTTTAGACGCCAGCCAATCGACTAACTGCCCAACAAATCCAAATAACGACACTTCTAACATGGCGATAGCTGCTGCAAGTATCGATACTGCAAAAATAGCGGGCCACATTCCTTTGGAGTAATAACGACAAAACGCCACCAAGCCTTCTGGAGGTTGCCCAGGCATATCCTGTGGGAACGGCTCTACTAACCGTTCAAAAAATGAAAACATATCAACTACTTATTTACTTAAATTAATCTTGGAAGCCTAAAGCCTTGAGGGTCGCTTCAATTTTGGCTTCATGAGCTTCGCGCCATTCACTTAATGACATTGCTGCGTCTTTGTCTGTTCTTTCTTTCCCCAAGCGATAAGCTTCTTCGGCCAACGCTTTCGGAATAACTACAATACCCTCTTCGTCAGCCACGACTATATCCCCAGCACAGACGCGTACACCGCCGCAGTTAATTGGTTGATTAAAAGGCAAAATTTGCTCTTTTTTAGCTGGTACTGGAATAACACCACGGGCATAGACAGGAAATTGCAGATCTCGTACCTCGCCTAAATCACGGATGACGCCATCTATGACAAAGCCCGCAATCCCCCGTTGCTGAGCGACAGCGCATACATTTCCCCCTGCGCTGGCAAACTCAGGGTCCGCTTCAACGACTATGATGTCTCCTGGGGCTGCACGGTATATAGCGGCATGTAGACTAAGATGATCACCCTTCGCACATTTAACCGTAAATGCTGGCCCTGCAATTCTAGGCATTTGCGGCCATAACTCTCTAATAGCGCCATCTACAAATTGTTCACGCCCTAACCCTTCTGAATATTCACAGGGAGACACTTTTACAAAATCAGCCATGGTTAACATATATCACCCTATAATTTGATGTGCGCAAGGCACCTAAAAATGTACTACGTAAAAACTCTCTCTATTCAAGGCGCCGCCTGGAAATCTCCCTCAAGATACACGTATAGGCTAAGTGTAGTGCGGTTCAATTCCCGGCAGTGTAAAATGACAGAGGTCGAAATTCTTTCAACTGTATTCTTTTCTATATTAAATAGTATCTCGTTTACCCAATGCTGGCATCCGCTAATTGATAATACCAATCCACATTCATAAATCCCTCCTAAGAATGCGTTCAGTGGTTTTTGATCCCAGTGTGCGCCGTTAAACAGATCGTTTCGTATATAAGCTCGCCATGTAATAGGTATGCCCTTAGGTACACATAAATCAGTTGAATGTTCACCATATTGTTCAAGGTCAATTTTAATCCCGAAAAAACATGACGTCTGATATATATTTTGTATACTTACAAGGCTTGTTACACAACGTCAAAAAGAGAGGTTTTAATGTCCTTGAATCACCGCACGAGTAACCGAGCCCCCTTAGCCCTTGAAGTGAAAGTTCGCCATATGGGAAAAGAAATGGGCGAAACCTGTACCCGCAATATAAGCCCTTTCGGCGCGTTTATTGAAATGCCACATCCTGAACTCCGTCCAGATGACTTTATAGAGTTATATTTTACCGACGCGCAACAAAATGACGCGCTGTTACTGCAAAAAGGCTTGATAACCCATTGCAGTCAAGAAGGGATTGGAGTGTTGTTTGCTTATGATTCTAATGAGTTCAGACAAATGCTGCATAAAAAGATGCCTAATAAGCATAGGAGTAGAGTGTTTTCGAGTTAAAGCACGGGGTAAACTGATTCGAAAAAGGCGATGAGTGAGTCACTCATCGCCTTTTTTTTATTCAAAACATTTTACTGGGCGTTTCAGTTAAACTTACGCACTTTAAACTTTTTCCCTTTGATTTTACCTTCACCTAATTGGCGCATGGCTCGCTTAACACTGCGCGTTTTTACTGCTACATAGGCGTGGAACTCAGTGATATGGATCTTACCAATATCATCCCCAGGGATTTCCGCTTCTTTGGTCAAAGCGCCAAGTAAGTCACCCGGCCTGAGTTTGGCTTTCTTACCGCCATCAACACATAACGTACTGTATTGTGGTTGGATCAAGCGATTAGCATGAAAACGCATGGCTTGAATGCCTGTCCATTTCAATTTCGCTTTTTGGTAATCTTCAATGGCGTTTGCCCTGGCCATTTCATCTGGCGCAACAAGTGTTAGTGCAACCCCTTTTGATTCCGCTCGGCCCGTGCGACCTATGCGATGGATATGTACTTCTGGGTCGGGCGTAATGTGATAACTAATCACAGCGTTTACTTCTTTAATGTCTAAGCCCCGTGAGGCCACATCCGTTGCCACCAGCACAGAGGCACTCTTGTTTGCGAAACGCACTAGCACTTGGTTACGCTCACGCTGCTCTAAATCACCATGCAGAGCTAGTACTGATACCCCCATGGACTGCAGCTCATCAGCCACTTCCTGACAGGCTATTTTTGTATTACAAAACACAATTGCTGATTCAGGTTGATAATGACTTAATAGCGCTGCTACAGCTTTTGTACGATGTGCATCTTCTACTTCGAAAAATACTTGCTCTATGGTGTCGGTATCGTGGGTGGATTCAACAGTGACTTCTAATGGGCTTTTTTGCACTTGGCCACTGATCGCGGCGATTGAATCTGGGTAGGTCGCAGAAAACAGCAAGGTTTGACGCTGCTCGGGCACACTTTTAATAACGGCATCCATTTCATCTTCAAAGCCCATATCAAGCATACGGTCTGCTTCATCCAATACCAGCGTATTAACTTCCGATAAATCCAAACGGCGCTTGTAAAGATGATCCATTATACGTCCAGGTGTGCCAACGATAATATGAGCACCGTGTTCCAGTGAGCCAATTTGCGGCCCCATAGGCGTACCACCACACAACGTCAACACTTTAATATTGTGAATACCGCGCCCTAAACGGCGGATTTCGAGAGCAACTTGCTCCGCTAACTCTCGGGTAGGACACATCACTAGAGCTTGAACACGAAAGCGCTTCACGTCTAAATTATGCAATAGAGCCAAGCCAAACGCAGCGGTTTTACCACTTCCGGTTTTGGCTTTCGCCACTACATCACGCCCCTCTAAAATAGCAGGTAGCGTTCCGGCTTGAATTTCAGTCATTTGACTGAACCCCATACTTTGCAAATTATCTAACAAGGCTGCTTCTAGCCCCAGGGAGGAAAATTCCTTACTCACAACATTCTCTCATTTATGTCTTTAATCGTTAAAGACTCGAACCACGGTCAACTTCAATCGCTCTGTCTAGCGCGTCTAACAGTCCGGCTCGGGCTTTTAACTTAGTTTGTTTATGGGCTTTCATATTTAATTTGGTCATCGCTTGCGCGGTGGCGGCGACGGTTTGCTCAAATGCGTCCGGTGCTACCGCCACGTCTAGGAAACCAGCGGTTACGGCATCATCAACTGATACCATTTCAGCTAATATCACGGAACGATTAAAAAACACTGGGGCTAATCGTCCACGCGCTAATTCTAAACCCGCTTGATGCATGGTCATGCCAATGGCAACTTCGTTCAAACCAATTTTAAACTTACCTTGAATCCCAATTCGATAATCAGAGGCTAACAGCACAAACGCGCCTTTAGCAACAGCGTGCCCAGTACAGGCAGCAATGATAGGATATTCAAAGGACAGCATTCTACGCGTCAATGTCGAACCTTTCTCAACTAATTTCATTGCGGCTTCCATACTTTCCTGCATCACGCTTAAATCGTACCCTGCAGAGAACATGCCTGGTTGGCCTTTGATGACCACTACAGCCTCATCCGCTGATGCTTTATCAAGCGCGCCATTGAGCTGATCGATCATAGCGTGAGAAAACGCATTCACCTTGCCGTTATTTAACGTTATGGTTGCTACATTGTTTTCACATTGGTATTGCACTAATTCAGTCATAGTTGTCCTTTCATATATTCGTTATTGTTTTTATTTGTTAACACATTAATTTAGTTACTTAAATTTATTCAGCACGCTGTTGATTCAAGTTCTTATCTATAACGTCTTGTATTTCACCGGATTGACGCATTTGCTCAATGATGGCATTAACTTGCGGGATCTTGTCTGTCCAACGAGGTGAAAAAGCCAACATTATCTCATCGGTTAACCCCATCGTGCCCAACTGGAACACGGCCTTATCATAGTGATTTGCGTTCAGCGTCCAACGTGCTCTATATGTATTGGTGTATATCAGGTCGCAGCGCGCGAGTTGTAGCATGTCAAATAAGCGAGAATGACTAGACACATATACGGGAGACAACATCCCATTTTTAAGCCAAGGATCCAACTCTGGGTAGCGGTAATTTTCACGCAAGCAGACACTTTTGCCATGCACGGTATCTGCAAGTTTATCATCCTCTTGTGGCGCGTTGAGCCCATAAAAGGCGTGTTGATAACTAAAGACGGGATCGCTGAACAGCAGTTTTTCGGGCGAATCTAACCACTTAGGCGCTAAAAAGGCCACATCCGCTTTCTGTTCCAAAACGTCCTGCTCTATTTTATTTCGTGCGGTGGGTAAATAACGTAAATCACGATCAAGTGACTGAGCTAAGTGTTGCAGTATATCTATAAATAAGCCGCTTGAACGCTGGGTGTTTTCATCAAAGACGTAAAACGGCGGCCCTTCAGCATAAATAACCGCTAAAGCTAACTCTTCGTGATTAGATTGGGCACTGACCTTTTGATGGAATAAGCAACATAGGGAAAGGATTAAGGTTAAATTACGAAACACGGCATACGCTCCAGTGCATAATAAAAAACCCCGATTTGTTGGCTGAAAAATCATTATGTTATTAGTGTAATAATATGTAGGAGTCGGAGCTATCACTTTAATGAATCGCACCTAATCAATTCGAAATATGAAGGCTCCGCTTGACTACTACCAGAGGTTGAGCACCCCATGATCGATATGCAATTTAAATGGACCTTGAGAGCGTAGCTTCATTAACCAACGTTGTTGTATTTCCTTAAATTTAGCACCCCGTAAGAAATGTGCTGCGGCTGTCTTTAACTTACCAATATGTTGGGCATCAGTACCTTTTGACAAGGCAATATAACTGGTGAGAGTTTGGTATTCATAGAGCAAAGTAAAGTGTGAGCAATCCGCACCTTGTTTAAAACAAAAGTAACGTAAGCCAGCGTCAGAGAAAAACAAAGAGCTAAGCTTTCCCGATAAGAGCTCAGAAACGGCTGCGTCGTAATCATCAAAAGGCATGACACCTTCAATATTCTGATCTAGCAGCACTTTATGGCGAAAATCGTTTTTGAGCACGCCAATTGGCGATACCTTATTCAAGTCTTCTTTTCGTTTTACAAACTTTTTATCTTCAGTAGCACCAAGGACTCCGTAAATATTTGAAGTCAGTGGTAAAATCCAGTGATAGTCATTTTCTCTATCAGGGGTGCGCGCCAGTGGAAACATCAGCACATTAGGTTTACTTTGCGCTTCCTGTATTAAGCGCCCCCAAGGCGCAGCGAGGATCTCTTGCTCAATGTTTGCTTCGGCTAAAATACCGCTAACCACCTCAATCAAATATCCTTCAAGCTGCCCCTTGTCGTTACGTAAGCTAAAAGGTGGCTCCAAGGATGTCAAAACCCAAAACGCAGGTTCTGACGTACTTTCTTGAGCGAGCGCTTTACCGCAAAGAGCAGGAATCAACATGAATCCTAACCAAGCAGTGATGAGCGCCCGGCGAATGTGCATTACGCTTTGAGCGCCCAATTAACGGTTTGCCCTGCAAAAAATGGCACGATAGGTTCGCCATTGGGCAAAGTAATCACTTCAGGAATAGTCCACTCCTCTTTTACCAAAGTTACTTGCTTGGTATTACGCGGTAAACCATAAAAATCGGCTCCATGGTGACTCGCGAAGCCTTCTAGCTTATCCAAGGCGTCTAATTCTTCGAACACCTGAGCGTATAATTCCAACGCGCTCCACGCACTGTAGCAGCCCGCGCAACCACATGCTGATTCTTTCGCGCTTTTTTCGTGAGGCGCTGAATCCGTTCCTAAAAAGAATTTACTTGAACCTGTCGCAACTGCTTTTCGCAACGCTTGTTGATGGGTACTGCGCTTTAGCACAGGTAAACAGAAATTATGTGGTCTCACCCCGCCCACCAGCAAGTCATTACGATTAAGCAGCAAATGCTGAGGGGTTATAGTTGCCGCGACATTGTGCGAACTGGCACTTACGAAGTCCACTGCATCACTGGTCGTGATATGCTCAAGCACCACTTTCAATTGTGGAAATTGGTTCACAATTTTCACCAAGAATTGCTCAATGAACAATTTTTCACGGTCAAAAATATCGACGTGGCTTTCAGTGACTTCACCGTGGATAAGTAACAACATCCCCTGCTCGGCCATTTCTGCAAAAACGGGGAACAAGGCTTCAATGCCCTTCACTGCTGCATCAGAATTGGTCGTCGCGCCTGCTGGATATAACTTAGCCGCAACCACACCGGCTTTTTTCGCTGCTCGAATATCGTCAATAGAGGTGGTATTGGTTAAAAAAAGCGTCATCAAGGGTTCAAATTCACTGCCCTGGGGGCGCGCCGCTAGAATTCGGTCTCGATAGGCACTTGCCAGCTCAGCATTCACCACCGGCGGAACTAAATTAGGCATGACGATAGCGCGTTTGAAAGTCCTTGCTGTGGCAGGCACGGTTTCTAGCAACATATCATTATCGCGAAAATGTAAATGCCAATCGTCTGGCTGGGTCAAAGTGATTTGCTGCATTGTTATAGCCTTAAGTCATATTTTGTTAGGTCATTGTTCTTACATAGTATGCCGCAATTTGCGCTTGGATATAATAGCCAAGATATTCCTAACGTCGCTGAATAATAAACCTCTTGATAACGGTCTAGTATTAAAACCAGTGCACGTAAAACGTGTCGCAGCCCTAAGCTATTGACCTCGGACCGCCCATGACCACAGCCATCACCTTACTGAATCTTGTTCCCCAAGAAAAACAAACTGCCATTTTAACCGGTGTAATGGGTTTGTTGGACAAACTACTGGCCATCCATCGGTTGGATCATTTATATCGCGAACATCATTTAACTGGCTTGAACAAAGAAGCGTTCGCCAAAGCACTACTTGAGGCGCTCAATGTAACAGTAGAAGGCACTGACGTTTTACAAAAAAAAGTTCCTCAAAACGGCCCACTTGTTATCGCCAGCAATCACCCCTTTGGCGGAATTGAGGGGGTGATTTTAGCTTACGTTATAGGCCAGATTCGGCCTGATCTGAAAGTATTAGCCAATCAAGGTCTCGCCCTTTTCACTGAGTTAAAAGATTATTTTATTTTCACTAACCCGCTTTCTGAACGCGATCCTAAAAACGCCCCCTCTTTGCGTGAGAGCTTGCGCCACGTGAAGCAAGGCGGCGCATTACTGATTTTCCCAGCAGGGCGAGTGTCTTACTATCAAGCTGACAAAAAACGCATTAGTGAGCACCAATGGAATCGTATTGTTGCCAACTTAGTGACTCGCACTGGAGCCCAGTACTTAGCGCTGTTTGTAAGTGGTGAAAATAGCCCACTGTTTTACCATCTTGGAAGAGTGTACTACCGCCTGAGAATGCTTATGCTTCCCAGAGAGTTATTAAATAAACGCGATACGAGCATTAAAATATCTGCGGCGACTTGCGTCCCCGCTAACGCTTTTGCCGCAAATACAGATGATATCGAATTGTCAGCGCTGCAACGTATTCAAAGTTACACCCAAGATCCGACTTGGCGACACACTTGGCCCGCTTCTAACGTGGTAGCAATGCAACCTTTAATATCCCAAGTGCCGGGCTCTGTCATCAATACTGAGCTCGCCCAGCTTGATGAAAGTCAAACGTTACTGAGTTATCGCAATTTAGACGTGTACTACGCCTACTATGAGCAAATACCGCAAACCGTCAAAGAAATAGCCAGATTGCGCGAACTGGTTTTTCGTGAACATGATGAAGGTAGCGGAAACTCGTTAGACACAGATGATTTTGACAAAACCTACACCCATTTGTTCATCGTTGAGCGCGATTTAGGTCGAATCATCGGCGCCTATCGAATGGGCCAGTCGGACCGTTTATTAGCAAATGCTTCGTTGAATATTGACCCTTTCTATTTGAGCGCGATGTTTAATTTCTCAGCTGATTTCATTAACCGCCAGGCGCCTTGTTTAGAAATGGGGCGCTCTTTTTTAATCCCAGAATACCAAAACAGCTTTCAGGGTTTGTTACTACTTTGGCGAGGAATAGGACGCTTTGTTTGTCAATTCCCTCAATATCGTACTTTGTACGGCACCGTCTCATTAAGTAAGTTGTACGACCCACGCAGTGTCAGTCTCATTGAGCATGCTTTGGTCACACCGACGCGTAACGCAACAGCCCGCACTCAATTGGGCTTCTCTGTACCACCTGAAATAGCAGACTTTGCTAAGCAGTATCCATTGAAAAAACACTTAACCAGTCTGTTAGCAGGTATTGAAAGTGATGGTAAAGATGTCCCCATTCTGCTTAAGCATTATCAAAAGCTTGGCGCTAAATTTCATTGTTTGGGGATAGACAGCAACTTTAACCACACCCCGGGTTTGTTACTCAGCGTTGAGCTTGCTAAAGCCCCAGAAAAATTAGGCAGGCTGTATTTAGGGGATGGCTGGAAGGCGTATAAATGCCATCAAGAAAATCAATGAAACGAAGAAGTGATAGCGCCCAGTTAGAAATAGAGCGCTATTCGTCATCGTGCGATCAGCTATTTTACGCGATCACACACTTGTGATTAAAATGACTTAAACTTTTTTCACAAACTCAGACTTAAGTTTCATAGCACCAACACCGTCAATTTTGCAGTCGATGTCGTGATCGCCATCAACCAGACGAATATTTTTCACTTTAGTGCCCACTTTCACCACCAGCGATGAGCCTTTTACTTTCAGATCCTTGATGACCGTTACGGTATCACCGTCCACGAGTGTATTACCGTTTGAGTCGCGGATAACTGGCGTATCGTCTTCAGACGCGTCTTCACCCTGCGCCCACTCATGTCCGCACTCAGGGCAAACATACATATTTCCATCTTCATAGGTGTATTCAGAGTTACACGCAGTACAATTTGGTAAGCCACTCATGGTGCGTTCCTTTATTAACTAATGCCATGCTTGAACCTAAAAACAATATACGTTTCATAGATAACCAAGCTAAATTTGGCGCTATTATCCACAAAAAATATAAAAACACCAAATTTACTGATGACTTAAGCTTGTGCTCTTTGGTAGGTTGCCGTTGAGGGAGCCACCCCAAAAAGCGCATGAGTAGTTTGCCCTTGCAGCGACGCAATTATCGCCAGCAAAGAAAAATGATGAATAGCATGGCTTGACACAAAAGCTAATTCACGCCCAAGGGTAGAGTTAACCTCATTCACATACGTTTGCTTGACTGACGTTTCACTCAACACCGTCAGCTTTGCATGCATATCAGATTGATAGACATCAAATAACCAATGCTCAATTCTATTCCACGCTTGTAAGGCCGAAGCAGTTGAATGAGCGACATCAGACTCACGATGGCGTAAGTTATAATCCACAACCCCTTTTTCTATTCCTTGTTTGAGCGCCAAGTAGTGGTCAATCACATGCCGCATATGAGCACCTGCACTGCTGACCACATGGGGCGCCATGACGTCTTGATAGGCATGATCTGAGATATGTTTTAAAAACGTTTTTGCTTGCTCTACTGTCTCTAAGTGACTATTAAGTGCCTGATTGTCGCTAAACATAGGGTTCCTGTTACTTCATGTATCTATTGGTAAAAGACCCTGCCTAAGAGGCGAACATTTCAAAAAACATTAATCACTTAGCCATTGCTTTCACTGGTTGACGAAAATTAACTTTTCAGTATCAAAGCCTGCATCGCGTGCCTTAGTCAGCAAGCGTTGCAGCACATCATCCTCAAGCTCAGGTTGACGGGCCAAGATCCAAAAGTAATCTCTGTTAGGTCCAGTGATCATCGCATAACCGTAGTCATCAATGTCTAACGAAAAGATCACATAACTTGCATAAAAAGGTCCAAAAAAAGACACCTTCAAATGACCGGTGTTTTGCTCGCCAACAAAATAAGCTTTGCCAATGGCTTCGTCCCACTCCTGCTCTTCTGGGTTGAAACCACGATTAATGACTTTCACACCGCCATCATCTCGCATACTGTATTGTGCTGTTACTTGTTCCAAGCCTCGTTCAAATGAGTGATCATGGCGTGCGATTTCGTACCACTTGCCCAGATAACGTTGCAACTCAAAATCTTTCACCGGTTTAATACCTTCAGGTAAAGAAGTACAAGCATTTAAAAGCACGACAAACAAGAGAATCGCTAGCCTGTACCCAGACTTTGGCAACCCCCTGAAGAAAGTGAGTAATGACGATTTTAATTGCATAAATGGTGTCCTTATAAAATTAGTTTATGGCTCAACAAGGGTCTGTTTATCTTTCCAGCTTAACGTTGCCGCTCAATGTTTTCATACACACCAGAGTTTAAGTAACCTGAATACTGGATAAGCCATTGAATTATAGGTTTAAATCCCATTGGACTGACACGTCTTATCCAGAACTCAGGTTAAGTAGTTCGACTATCCCCAATAAATAGACGACAACGCAGCATAAATGCTAAACATGTGCTGCTCGAAGGATCCTTTCAAGGATAGATTGAACGAATTACGATCCTAAATGCTCAACAGGCCCTAGGTATCATACTGAACTAACAACTAATTCGATTTAATTTACGGCAAAAAAATAGGGGATAGATGCACTAAATCAGTCCCAATAGTAGAAAATAGTGTTTGTGATGAGCCCCTTATCCAGCGACAAAGGTGTTTGACAAAGCATCAGCGCAGGTTTAAATTTCAATAATTACTGAAACTTCTATATATAAGATACTTTATGCAAATGACACCTATGATCGAATCCTTCGTCATGCACTTTGGCGAAATGGGCAGCCGCTGGGGTTTCAATCGTACCGTTGGACAAATGTATGCGTTGCTGGTCATCAGTGAAACGCCCTTAAGTGCAAACCAAATCGCAGAAGCGCTCAGCGTATCCCGCGGAAATGTCAGTATGGGCTTAAAAGAATTACAATCATGGCAGTTAATTAAGCAACATCACATCCCTGGGGACCGCAAAGAATATTACCAAGGTGCAGGTACTATTTGGGAAATGGCCAATCGGGTGTTTGAAGAACGACGTAAACGAGAAATGGACCCAACACTGACTTTGCTGCGCGGTATTATGCTTGAAACGCCTGAAAATAAAGAAGAGATATACGCGCAACAGAGGTTACAGGAAATACACGATTTACTTGAAACCATCAGTAAATGGACCAGCGAGTTACAGCAAATGAACCCAGATACCTTAGGCACGTTAATGAAATTAGGTTCAGGCGTAGGCAAAGTCATCGACATGAAGAACAAGCTAATGAAAACTAATAAGACCCCCGAGAAAAAGCCCAATAAAGAATAGATTTACACTTGTATTTTCCTCAAACACTTCATTCTATTACATTCGGAATTAGCCCGAATTTGAAAGCAATCCCTTCGTGGCAGCGCCGGCTCATTTACCCAACTTCGCCATGGTGTTAGGATCGTTAAGCGCTCCCACGATAAGAGTGATGTTGGCTTTAAGTTGTTCCATCATACGCGTATTAAAAACGGGAGAAAGTCGGTCTAAGCGGTCAAATTGGGTATGCCAAATTTCTCCCCATTTTTTTTCGTTATCCGGGTCACAGCTGCCTATCTTTTTCCCTGAGTAACATGTCCAGAACTGCGCTTCAATGGATTGAGAGTAACCATCTTTTCCCCCTCGCCCATTAATGTCCATATTCGTCGCTTCGATGTACGCAATAGGGATATTGTTACAGGCAAATGCTTGATGATCTGACCAATCTCCGGTCTGACCTGCTGCAAAGACCTCTGAATCTTCATGTAATTCAAATCGAGCAGGCAATGAGGGCTGCGATGCGCCATAAGCCAAAAGTGCATCTCTAAATACACCACTGGTGTTTAGCTTAGCGTTTTCGATTTTCTTACAACTAAAATCAGTGGGTGAACTACTATGCACATACAACACATCGCCACCTATGACGGTGTCTAAATTTAGCATTGCAATAATATTGTTCAGCTCAGCTTTAGGCATAGCGCGAACAAAATAGTTAGAGCCTAACTTACCGATCTCTTCACTACCGAAAAATACCACTTGGACGCTATAAGGAAGCGCTTTCATTTGCACTAATTGTTCGCTTACTGCCAACAATACCGCTACGCCACTGGCATTATCCGTTGCGCCTAAACTACCTTGTTCAACACCTGTGGAGTCAAAATGCGCGCCTATTACTATTCTTTTTTTCGACTTCCCAGGGATCACGGCACTGATATTTATCGACGTAGCCTGTTTCTCGTTTACCTCAATGGCAAATGTTTGTTGCTCGGCTTTAAGCCCCACTCTTTGTAATTGCTGAAAAATATACTGCGCAGCTTGGTGTTCTTGTTTTGAGCCTGCTGGCCTCGCCCCAATACCCTTCTTGTCATCTGCCAGAGCAATAATGTGAGTCAATGCCCCTGTGCCAATTAACGTATTAGGCGCTGAATCTTCAGTCGATAGAGGGGCTGCGTGTACTAGCAGGGAGGACGAGCTTGCAAACAAGGCGCAAAGCGCAAAATACAATAACGGTTTCATTGGATGTTATTTTCACTTTAGGTTTCAACAACCTGCATAATAACTATGCCTTCTGCACTTTACTAGCTGTGAGCACTTTACTAGCTGTCGGCGCTTTGCTGGCTGTCGGCGCTAGCCAACGGCGATGTCGCACTAACTCACCATATGACAAACCGCTTAGTCTGGATTAATTCCCCGTATTAAGAGTTTCTTAAGTTTCACACTTTATGGTTAACGCTCTCTCTCTATTTTATCGGCTTAATATGCGTAATTTCATATCTATTTTCGTTTTGTACCTTACCTGCTATTCCAGCAGTGGCTATGCAACCGTCGCTCCAGATTTTAGCTATATGACGCGCTCTGGGGCGGTGCATCTGAGCGATCTTAAAGGCAAAGTGGTTTATGTGGATTTTTGGGCGTCATGGTGTAAACCCTGCCGCCAATCTTTTCCATGGATGAACGACATGCAGCACAAATATGCTGAACAGGGTTTAGTGGTTGTCGCGGTGAATCTAGATACAGAACCTCAACTAGTCACAGCATTTTTACAGAAAATTCCGGCTAATTTCCCCATCGTACTCGACCCAGAAGCTGAAATTGCACAGCGCTATGATCTCATCGGTATGCCTAGCAGTTATTTAGTCGCTAGAGACGGCAGCATTCGCTTTAGCCACAAAGGTTTTTTTAATGCAAAAGCATCTGCTTACGAGCAACAGCTCGTCACCCTATTACAAGAAACGGAGTAGTAACATGCTGATTCAATTAACTAAAAAGCGCCTGATTTTGGCCGCGACTCTGGTGGCAAGTTTCACCCTAAACGGCTGTGCGGATCTAGGGGTTAAACCATGGCAACGAGACCTATTGGCAAAAGATGAAATGGCCTTGGATGCCGAGGGAATAGATATCGGGTTAGACGATCATATTTACTTCAGCAAAGAAGCCACAAGCGGTGGTCGCTCCTTTGCTGGTGGAGGCTGCGGATGCAACTAACTAAAAATAATAACATCAGCGTGTCTCTGGCTGCTGCCGCCTGCGCACTGCTCAATTCAGGTGTACAAGCCCAAGAAAACACACAAGCTAGCGAATGGCAGTTCGACACCGCCATACTCTATTACGGTGAAACCGACAGAGTGCAGTTAGGTGAGGGAGTGTTTAACGCTAATAAAGATTTCGGCGACGAACACATATTCAATGGCAAAATAGCCATCGATACTCTCACAGGCGCCTCAGCATCAGGCGCTGTCGCCCAACAAGGCGTACAAACCTTCACTCGCCCATCTGGCAACGGTCAGTACGTGGTCAATGCTGGTGAAACGCCGTTAGATGATACCTTTAAAGATACCCGCGTTCAGCTCAGTGCCCAGTGGACCCAGCCCCTATGGGAGAACATAACAGGTAGCACAGGCGTGCATCTCTCAAAAGAGTATGATTATTTATCCTTGGGTGTTAATGGCTCACTGGCCCGTGACTTTAATCAAAAAAACACCACCCTTTCTGCCGGTGTGTCTTACCAATACGACAGCATTGATCCTGTTGGCGAAGCGCCGATCGGATTTTCCACAATGGTGGTCAACAACGGTCAATTTAGCGATGAAAGCGCATTTGAAACGGCATTTAATGCTACCAGAACCGCGGATAGCAAAGATAAAAATACGGTAGATTTACTTTTGAGTGTGACTCAGGTAATCAATCGCCGTATGTTAATGCAATTTAACTACAGTTATTCTGTTGCTGATGGTTACCTCACTGACCCGTACAAATTATTAAGTGTGATCAACACTGAAGGTGTTACTCAGGATATTTTGCACGAGAATCGACCAGATAAGCGCACTAAACAAAGTGTCTACTGGCAAACCAAATACGCCTCAGATTACGGTATTGCCGATGTCTCTTATCGTTATGCGACCGATGACTGGGATATTGACTCGCATACACTGGACTCCAGGTTCAGAGTGAAGCTAACCGATAACAGCTATATCCAACCGCACTTTCGTTATTATCAGCAGAGCGCCGCAGATTTCTATCAGCCATTTTTGCTTGCAGGCTCACTGCTACCGTCAGTGGCCAGCGCAGATTATCGTTTAGGTGAAATGACCGCGTACACCATTGGCCTTAAGTATGGACAAGCCTTAGATAATGGTCGCGAGTGGGCGGTTCGACTGGAATATTATCAGCAAAGTCCAAAAAATGCGGGGTTCGATGGACCAGGCGCTTTGCAAGGCCTAGATCTTTACCCAAGTATCGATGCCATTATTGCTCAGGTTAGCTATAGCTTTTGATATGAGATTGGCTCAAGGTATATTGGCGTAGGATGTATAGCGAATTCACCCACCAAAAATCAACGCATAACTAAGTAGGACAACCTTGAGTCAAGCTCCCGCCCTAATAGCTAAAAGTGACTATTACCATGGTCACTTCTTTTGCATGGCCAGTCCATGTGAATTGCTTATTGAAACCCCGAATCAATTGCTCGCCAATCGCTTACTACAAGAAGTTGTCTTGCAAACGAAACGGATCGAGCAAAAGTACAGTCGCTATATTGTTGGCAACCTAGTTCATCAGATAAACAATAGCCATGGAAAATGGGTCGATATAGATCAAGAAACACATCGATTGCTCGCCTTCGGGCAAACGTGTTTCGAACTAAGCGATGGCATGTTTGATTTAACGTCTGGCGTACTACGAAAGATATGGGATTTCACCGGGAAAGGTCAATTTCCACGTTCGGAGCACGTCAGCGAAGTATTGCAATACATTGGCTGGCAAAATGTGCAATTTACTCAGCAACAGATTCGCCTACCCAGAGGGTTCGAGTTAGATTTTGGCGGCATTGGTAAAGAATATGCTGTGGATTCAGCGGCCAAATTGTGTATGCAATTGGCACCGGATACCTCTGTGTTGGTTAATTTTGGCGGGGATATTCAAGTTACCCAACCAAGGCACCATGAGGCGTATTGGCAAGTAGGTATTGAACGCCCTCACGTCAAGGGTGATTCAGCTAAAAGCGCGTTAGTGAAGATAGCGTCCGGTGGGTTAGCCACCAGCGGAGATACACGGCGCTTTATTGTCCACAACGGTGTTCGCTATAGTCATATATTGAGCCCCAAAACCGGTTATCCAGTTTCTGGGGCCCCCCGCTCTGTGACCGTAGCCACTGACTTTTGTATTCAATCCGGCATGTTAGCAACCATGGCATTATTGCAAGGCACAGAGGCCGAACACTTCTTACAAGCTCAGCAGCAAAAGCATTGGTGTTATTGGTGAACTGACTCCTGCCATCAATATTATTAAGCCATTAAATTCACTGAATAATTTCATATAAGTGTAACGGTTTTATTGCGCTCTTGAGGTATGATCTACGCACTGATGTCCGTGTAGAGTTTAACCCGAGTAACGTTAATGAAGTCCTACTTTGTATTAATACTGGCATTTGTCTGTAATGCCGGATACGCCAATGTGTGTAGCTCTTTAGGCTGCCCGACAGGTGCTCCTGACAGCAATGACTTACTTGAGCGCGCCATTTACACCATAAGCAATAATCAGCAAACGAAGTTTGCCGATTGGGCCGCATATAAAGTGACCATGCAAACGATAGATGGTCCGAGTCGTTCACGCAGTTGGCGCTCTGATCCAAACTTAAAGCGCGAGCACACGCTAGAAGCCGCTGACTATAAAGATGCTCACGCTCTCATTCGTACCGATCGAGGACACCAAGTTCCATTGGCAAGTGTGAGCAATACCGCTGATTGGCGCAGTACAAACTATCTATCAAACATTACCCCCCAAAGCTCTAACTTGAATCAAGGGCCATGGGTCCGATTAGAGTCTGCAGTGCGCGTTTTAGCGCGCAGCGGAGAGTCCGTGTATGTAGTAACAGGCCCGCTATATGAAAGCTTTTTTGCTACGCTTCCAGGTGCAGATGAAAGCCACACTATTCCTTCTGGCTACTTCAAAATTGTCGCGACAATAAACCAAGCGGGTTATGTTAGAGCGTCCGCCTATGTCATGGAGCAAAATAGCGCGAGAGCCGATGACTACTGCAGTAAAGAAGTCACGATTGATAACGTAGAAAGTCGCAGCGGTCTGAATATATTCCCAGAAATGAAGGGCAGCAAAGAATATGCGGTTGAAGCGCGTTTAGGTGGATTAAGCAGTCAATTGGGTTGCTGATAACCCAACCGCGCGTTTCAAAAAAATAGTGAATGAGTAGAAAGTCGAGATGAGTGGAAAAAGTCTAAATTGAAGTGCACGTTGCATTGAATCTGGCTGATTACTCGCTTTCGTTGAATTTTCCGACAATAAGCTCTTCAACAGCATCCATCGCTTGGCGCGCGTCTTTCCCTTCAGATATCACTTGAATTTCTTTGCCTTGGCAACTCTCTAACATCATTAGGCCCAGCACACTGCTTGCTGAGGCACTTTTGTCATCCTGAACAATAGTGACTTCAGCTTCAAATTGATTCGCAAGCTTAACCAATTGAGTCGCCGCTCTGGCATGCAGCCCTAACTTGTTCACTATGAGTAGGGTTTTTTCTAATCGCTCACTCATCGGTTTAACTCGCGATGACGTATTTGCACATCAGGGTGCGAGGTGCTAAATGTTTTGGCTAACATTTCCACTACGTACACAGAGCGGTGCTGACCGCCAGTACACCCGATGGCGATTGTCACATAACTACGATTATTACGTTCTAAATGTGGCAACCAAGTAGAAATCAGATTCTGAATTTGCCAGATAAATTTAGTGACTATGGGTTGTGAGCCAAGAAAAATCTCGACGGGGGAATCAAGTCCAGTAAGGGGTTTTAAATCTGGCTCCCAGTGCGGGTTGGGTAAGAAACGTGCATCAAATACATAATCCGCATCTTTAGGAATACCGTGTTTAAAACCAAAGCTTTCAAAAACCAAAACTAAGCGTGAGCTTTTTTTACCTAATATTCGCTCGCGCACCAATTCGGCCAGCTGGTGAATTGATAATTGATCTGTGTCTATATATAAATCTGCACGTTCAGCTATCGGCGCCAATAACTGGCTTTCTGCTTGAATAGCACCAGACAATGATTTGTTTTGCTTAGACAACGGGTGCAAGCGGCGGGTTTCACTGAAACGCTTAATCAGTACGTCATCGCTGGCATCCAAATACAATATGGTCATTTCCCACGTTGACGGCAAGTAGTCGAGTATTTCCACCAATTCGTTGGGATCTTTGGGTAAATTTCGCACGTCAATGCTGACCGCGACCTGATCGTACTCGTCAGCGACGGTATGGGTCAAAGTGGGCAATAAGTTGACGGGGATATTATCAACGCAGTAATAGCCTAAATCTTCCAGTGAACGTAAAACGATGGACTTCCCTGAGCCTGAACGCCCACTGATGATAATAAGCTTCATAATTAACTGAGTACCTGAAATAATTCTTGGTCTGTGGTTGCACTGCGCAAACGATTTAAAATGTCTTTATCAACGAATTTTTTGGCTATCGCCGACAAGGTTTGTAGGTGCTCTTGGGCCTTTTCCTCTGGTACTAAAATAGCAAAGAAGATATCCACTGGCATGTTATCGATGGCGTCATACTGGACCGGAGGTTGGCACGTTACAAGCACGCCTAGGGCTGACTCTAGCCCTTTTATACGGCCATGTGGTAGTGCTATACCACCACCAATGCCCGTACACCCCATTTTCTCGCGCCCCGCTAAACTGGATAAAATGGTCGCTTGGTCTACTTCAACAAGGTGCTCAGATGCCAATTGACTAATAAGCTCTAAAATGCGCTTTTTGCTGGACCCCTGAACTGCGCATACGACGCAGTCAGGGTGAAGAATATTTGATATTTCCATTATTTACCTGATGGGTTAATGGCGTTTAGCTTTTTCTTTATGCTTGATAACTTGCCGATCGAGTTTATCGATTAGGCCATCTATTGCCGCATACATGTCGTTGTGTTCCATGGTGGCAAATACATCTGCCCCATTCAAATGTATTGTCGCTTCCGCTTTTTGGTTGAGCTTTTCTACATTGAGAATGACGTGAACATTGTTGATCTGATCGAAGTGTCGCTCGAGCTTGGTAAATTTAGTATCGACATAATCTTTTAGTGAATCGGTTACATCCACATGGTGACCAGTAATATTAATTTGCATATCGCCTCTTCCTTCTTTAATCAGCCTACAATAGGCTTTTTCGTTGGTTCGACGGGGGTATCATCAGAGATTCCCGGTACTTTGCTATTGTTCGCCGAGCGACCATGATGCCTTGATCGGCCAACAATTGAGCAATCTTGCTGTCACTTAACGGCTTGCTTGGTTTTTCAGCTGCGACCAGCTTTTTAATCAATGCGCGTATCGCCGTTGACGAGCACTCTCCGCCTGTCTCAGTTGCAACATGGCTCGAGAAGAAATATTTCAGCTCAAATATACCTCTAGGGGTATGCATATATTTTTGGGTAGTAACACGAGAAATTGTAGATTCATGCATATCCACCATTTCGGCTACGTCATTTAGTACCATAGGCTTCATCATCTCAGGCCCATGTTCAAAGAAGCCCATTTGCTGCTGTACTATACAGTTTGACACTTTCAATAAGGTATCGTTTCGGCTCTCAACACTTTTAATAAACCATTTGGCTTCTTGCATGTGTGAGCGAATAAATTGACTATCACTGGTGTTTTTCGCGCTACGACTCATTGCAGCATACTGTTGATTAACGTTCAATTTGGGTAGGCTGTCTGGGTTAAGCTCTACTGTCCAACGGCCATTTTTCTTACTCACTGACACATCAGGTATAACGTATTCTGCTTCACCTTTGATCAAGGCGCTGCCTGGACGCGGATTGAGCGTTTTAAGTAAACGCATGACCTCACGCAAATCATCCTCTTTAAGGCGAGATTTACGCATCAAAGTACGGTAATCCTTGCTTGCCAAAAGGTCGGCATAGTCCCCAATCAAGGTCTTCGCTTCTTCTAACCAGGGTGTATCAGGAGCAAACTGACGCAATTGCACTAGCAAGCATTCTTGTGGTGTACGAGAGCCTGACCCAATTGGGTCGAACATTTGAATACGCTTAAGTACGCATTCCACTTCATCGAGCTCTATTTCTTCATCATCCATGCTGGCCAGAACGTCTTCAGCGCTCATGGTCAAATAACCAGACTCATCGATAGAATCAATGATCGCTGTCGCAATCGCGACATCGGTATCACTAAAATGGGTTAAACGCATTTGCCACAGCAAATGATCTTGAATGTTATCTGTGGTTTCGCCTTGAAAGATCTGTTCGTCATCACCGCCGGCACCACTGGATATGCTAGAGGCAGGTGCGGAAGAAGCGCTGATGTACTCATCCCAAGTGGTATCCGTAGGTAAGTCTTCTGGGATTTCGTTTTTCTCGAACGCTTCACTTGAGTCTAAGTTGTCACTGCTGGTATCAACTATTTCATTGGTATCTTTAGAAGACGGGTCGAGGGAATTGTCATTTAACGCACTATCGCCGGATTCCTGATCCGTAGGCTCTTCAACTTCCAACAGCGGGTTGGAATCCAAGGCTTCTTGAATTTCTTGCTGTAAATCTAACGTAGACAATTGCAACAAACGAATAGCTTGCTGTAACTGTGGCGTCATAGTGAGTGATTGACTAAATTTTAATTGTAAAGAGGGTTTCATTTACTTCTTTATTCTGTCCGTTGCAAACTAAAAAATATGCTGTGGTTGATTCGATTGACTGTAAATGTCTCACCAAGCGCCTGAGTATAATCTCGATAAAATGAGCGGCTTTTTCAGCTTAACTATAGCCTGAATTGTTCGCCTAGGTATACATCTCTTACACGTTGATCACTTAATACTTCTTCTGCCGTGCCAGAAGCGATGAGTTCACCATGACTAACAATGTAAGCTTTCTCACACACATCGAGTGTCTCTCTTACATTGTGGTCGGTTATCAAAACACCAATACCACGGTCACGTAAATGTTGAATAATTTTTTTAATATCATTAACTGAAATAGGATCAACACCGGCAAACGGCTCATCGAGCAGAATAAATTCTGGATCGGCTGCCAGTGCCCGCGCTATTTCTACCCGGCGGCGTTCACCTCCAGACAAACTCATACCAGCACTGTTACGAATATGATTTATATTGAACTCATCGAGTAATGAATCCGCTTGCTGTTCTCTTTGTTCTGCACTGAGCTCTTTGCGTGTCTGCAAGATAGCCATCAAGTTTTGATAGACTGTCAGTTTTCGAAAAATAGAGGCTTCTTGGGGTAAGTAACCAATCCCTAAACGAGCGCGCATATGCATGGGCTGTAGGGTAAGATCTTGCTGATCAATACTGATTTCTCCCTTATCTAAGGGAACCAAACCGACAATCATATAAAACGTGGTTGTTTTACCTGCACCGTTTGGACCAAGTAAACCGACAATCTGGCCAGTGGACACTTCTAGACTGACATCACGCACAACTTGACGCGATTTATAGGATTTAGCCAAATGCGAGGCTTTTAACGTCGCCATTATGGAGTTTCATCCTGTTTTGGTTTGACTTCAGCATCACTGGACTTTTTCGCGTCAGTTTGCTTTTTACTGCTCGCTGATTTCTTAGCTGGTTGAAAAATAGTCGTAACTCGTCCGCTATTTTCACTCTCGCTCTCTCCTTGCGCGACAATTTGTTCAAGTTCCATGTTAAACACTATCGACTCACCTTTTACACTGCTATTGTTCTGCTTCAGCTGTGCATCGCCTTCTAAGGTTAGTGTGCGTAAATCTCTGCGATATTCAATGCGATTGGCTGATGCCTCAATACTGCCCCCTTGCTCTTGTTGTTGAGAGTATTTAGCCGGGCTACCCGTCGCGATGAAAACTTCGTTACCTTCGCCTTTACTCGCGTCGACTTCTACTTCATCGGCATACACATTCAAACTACCTTGATTGATGTGCACGTCTTCTCGAAAGATAGACTTTTTAGTTTTACCGTCCCCGAACTGAAACTTCGAGTCCACTTTTATCGCTTGCGTGAAATCTTCTTTGCCAGCCATGCTTAATGGGGAAAATGATAATGTTGCTAAGGCAACTAAGCTAAGGCTGAGGTTGATAAATGGTTTGCACATGATCAAGTAGCTCATATTGTTGGGTCGTTAAATTGGCTTTAAAACCGTTACTGTTGATGACATAGTGCTGACCAAATATTTTTACTGGTTGGTCAGACACCATGGTTTTATCGATCAAGTTTATCTCGATGAAGTCCGTGCGAATGCTACGAGCAAATCCTTGCTCATCTTGATTACGTATCTCGACATTATTCTCTAATTGGATCCGATTGTCTTCATACAAAGTACCGTCTTTGGCTGATACCTGCCAAGGCGCAGTCTGTGACGCAACAAATATCGTGTATTGAGGCTCTTTGAATAAAGTAAAACCGAGCAAATCAAAGTGTTCCATTTTAGTAGCAAAGACCTGATGGCTCAAACGGCCGTCTTTATCAAATAGAGTGCTTAGCATTTCACTTGCTTGGTAGTTTGGTTGCCAAGCAGATTCGGTTTCAGTTCGCGGTATCAAGTCCTCATCAGCTAGCCAGTCGGGTAAGTTGATGGCGATGACTAATAAAAACAATAACCCAATACTGAGGGTGACTCGATTCATACGCTACTACCACTGACTTTGTTTAACTTGCCTTTGGCGTGCAAAATTAGGTCGCAAACTTCGCGTACAGCACCAAAGCCCCCATTGATTTGGGTAATATACAGAGCTTGTTTCTGTACAAATGGATGGGCATCGTGTGTCGCTACGGCGACGTTACTCAAGGTAAACATTCCCACGTCGGGCATATCATCCCCGATGGATGCGGTAGCGTCTTTGCCTATATTTAACTGGCGCTGCAACGCCAAAAGCGCATCGTTTTTCTGTTCACAACCTTGAATAATATGCTCGACCCCTAACGCTGACATGCGTTTGTGCACTATTTTTGATTCACGTCCGGTAATAACCGCAACGTGCACACCAATGTTTAATAAGGCTTTAACTCCAAAACCGTCACGAGTATGAAACGCTTTCAATTCTTCGCCGTCATTGCCCATGTATATGCGCCCGTCAGAGAACACCCCATCTACATCACAAGTCAGTAATTTAATGCGGGAAAGCTTGTCCATTAATGAAGATGACTTAGCACCATATAACGTATTAACGTCGCCCATTATATCACTCCTGCTGATAACAAGGTTTGCATGTTGATGGCACCGACCGGAAGGTGATTGTCATCAACAATAAACAGTGAACTGATTTTGCGTTTCTGCATGACGTTTAACACCTCAGCAGCCAAGGTTTCTTGAGATGCTGTAACACAATTAGCAGTCATAACACTTTCAATACTGACTGTGTGAATGTCGACTCTGGCATCCAGTACCCGTCGTAAATCACCGTCAGTAAAAATACCCAGCAAACGCCCGTCATCGCCAACGATACCCGCCATTCCTAGCCCTTTGCGCGAAATTTCAAGTAGTGCCTGGCTAATCGTTTGGGTCGTGCCAACCAAAGGCATCAGATCCCCTTGGCACATGATGTCATCAAGCTTAAGTAAAAGCTTGCGCCCAAGCGCACCTCCAGGATGAGAAAGTGCAAAGTCATCCGGCGTGAAACCTCTTGCATCTAACAGTGCCACCGCCAGAGCATCTCCCATGACTAAAGTTGCCGTGGTGCTCGCCGTGGGCGCCAAGCCTAGAGAACAAGCTTCTTTTTCAACTTTAATACACAAATTGACGTCGGCGTGCTTACCTAACGAACTAGCAGGGTTATTCGACATGGCAATAATGGCAATACCACGACGTTTCACCACAGGCAATAGTGCCAATAGCTCAGATGTTTCACCTGAATTAGAAATCGCCAGCAGAACATCTTGCTCTGTAAGCATGCCTAGGTCACCGTGATTTGCCTCCCCTGGGTGCATAAAAAATGCAGGCGTTCCCGTACTCGCTAATGTCGCAGATATCTTATGCCCTATGTGGCCAGATTTACCCATACCGCAAACAACCACTTTGCCTTTGCAGTTTTTCATGAGCTCGCATGCTGCAATAAAATTGTCGTCAATATATTGGGATAACTGCTTGATTGCCTGACCTTCAATTTCAAGCACCCGCAGGGCTGACTGAATATACTCTTGCTGACTCATGCCGCACTAACCTTGGTTAAAAACAAAGTATTGATAAGCGACAAAGCAGCCGAGAAAAGCGACAGCTTCATAACGATTGATTCGGCGAGAGCCTCTTATATTGAAACAAAACAGCACCAGCAAAATGCTCAAGCCCAACATAGTGTAAATATCTCGACTTGCTGCATCTGGGTCGACAGCCCCAGGAGATATCAAACCAGGCATGGCCATGACGGCTAATATGTTGAATATATTCGATCCAATGATGTTACCTAAGGCGAGATCATCTTCCCCTTTTAGCACACCAGCAATGCTGGCAGCCAATTCGGGCAGACTGGTGCCTATGGCAATAATGGTCAAACCAATCACCAAGTCACTTAGGCCAAAGTGGCGAGCTATTTCCACCGCTGATTCAACCATGAAATGCGCACTGAGGGGCAATAATACCAAGCCCACAAACAACCAAATCACCGCACTTTTTGTCGGCACACCGTCTGGTACTTCGTCGTGAGTCTCTTGCTCTAAAGGATCGCCCTTTTCCATGTGGTATGACATCCACGCCAAACCGCCTATAGTGAAAAAGAATAGGATAAACAGCACTATGCCTTCGTTTAGCGACAAATATAAATCAGCCAAGAAGTAAGTCGCAAGCAGAGACACGCCTAGCATCACTGGCATTTCACGTTTTAACGTCGTCGATGCTACCGTCAAGGGTTTCAGTAAAGCGGTTAAGCCCAGCACTAACGCGATGTTGGTGATATTGGAGCCTATCGCATTGCCGATGGCCGTATCTGTGTTGCCATTAAGCGATGCAGTGGCAGAAACCATAATTTCTGGCGCTGAAGACCCCATTGCGACTATGGTTAAGCCGATAATCATGGGTGAAATGCCCATATTTCTTGCTAACGCAGATGAGCCGAATACGAATCTATCCGCGCCCCAACTTAATACGACTAACCACAACAAAAATAATAACGCTTCAACTATCACGAAAACTCACTTGTTTTTATACCAATATCTAATTGTCGCAAAAAGCACTGCCTTTGCCTATTCATTGTGTGACAAATAAACCAGCGCTACCTAATTAAAAATGAACGAAAAAACCATTCATCTGGTCATCTAACTAATACGTTAGTTGACACTATTATGTTTAATCGTTTGAGCAAGCGTTTGGCGGGCTAAGTAACGTTCTAAAAATACGAATATAACTTGTTACTTTTAGGTTTTGAGGTTTGCCCTTGAAAAAACATATAATGTCGCCAATTACCACAACCCTATATTATTAGTATTTGGTTCATCTGATAGGAAGACAACAGGCTTAATGGAAAATTTGCTAGAAATAGACAACCTGACCTTCTCGCGAAGCGGTCGTATTATCTATGATGATATCTCCTTGCGTATCGTAAAAGGGAAAACCACCGCCATTATGGGTCCAAGTGGTATTGGTAAAACCACTATGTTGCGCCTTATGGGTGGGCAACTAAAACCCGACAGCGGTGATATTCGTTTTAAAGGCGAGTCTATTCAAAGCATGAAACGAAATCGCCTGTTCACTGTTAGGCGCCAAATGAGCATGTTATTTCAAAGCGGTGCGTTGTTCACCGATATGTCAGTTTTCGATAACATTGCATTTCCGCTTCGTGAACATACTAAGTTGTCTGAGTCAGTGATTAAGACGTTGGTGCTATTGAAGCTGCAAGCGGTGGGACTGCGCGGCGCGGCAGACTTAATGCCTGCTGAGCTGTCTGGCGGTATGGCGCGCAGGGCGGCGTTGGCCCGCGCTATCGCTCTAGACCCAGAGCTCATTATGTACGATGAGCCTTTTGCTGGGCAGGATCCTATTTCGATGGGTGTGCTAGTCAAATTAATAAAAGCGTTAAACGACTCATTGCAACTTACTAGCGTGGTTGTGACCCATGATGTGACCGAAGTACTCACGATAGCGGATTACATCTACATATTGGCAGAGAAAAAAGTGATCGGTAGTGGTACTCCCGAACAAATAAAACAGAGCGATTCGCCACTAGTACAACAGTTTTTAAAAGGACAAGCAGACGGCCCCGTGCCTTTTCATTATCCTGCTGACGATATTGAACAAACGTTTCTAGGAGCCAAATAGATGCAGTGGTTGGCAAGTATCGGACGCAATACAATCGACACAGTCGGTTCGTTTGGACGTGCTTTTTTGATGTTGATGGGGGCTATTATCGCCAAACCTCAATTTATCAAAAACACGCCATTAACAATAAAACAAATTTACGTGGTTGGTGTTCAGTCACTGTTAATCATTGTGGTATCAGGATTGTTCATTGGCATGGTTATGGCGCTACAGGGCTATACCATATTAGTAGACTATGGCGCCGAAGGCAGCTTAGGTCCGATGGTCGCACTTTCTTTACTGCGTGAATTAGGCCCTGTTGTAACAGCATTGCTATTTGCTGGTCGCGCTGGCTCAGCTTTGACAGCAGAAATTGGACTGATGAAAGCCACCGAACAACTCAGTAGTTTAGAAATGATGGCGGTAGACCCACTTCGTCGCGTAGTTGCACCGCGTTTATGGGCAGGCATTATTTCAATGCCAATGTTGGCTCTTATTTTCAGCGCGGTAGGTATACTGGGAGGTCATTTAGTTGGCGTTGACTGGTTAGGCGTCGATGTAGGTAGTTATTGGTCTATCATGCAATCGAGTGTCGACTGGAACGAAGATGTCGTGAACGGCATCATTAAAACCCTCGTATTCGCCTTTGTGATTACTTGGATAGCTATTTTTAAGGGTTATGATGCAGT
This sequence comes from Paraglaciecola sp. T6c, assembly GCF_000014225.1. Classification (NCBI taxonomy): domain Bacteria; kingdom Pseudomonadati; phylum Pseudomonadota; class Gammaproteobacteria; order Alteromonadales; family Alteromonadaceae; genus Paraglaciecola; species Paraglaciecola sp. T6c. Next base: position 649,516 of record NC_008228.1, on the reverse strand, counting down.
TCCTACATCGGAAGGGATAAGCAAAGCCACCACAGAAACCGTGGTATTTTCATCTTTAGCAGTGTTAGGACTCGACTTTATCCTGACTGCATTAATGTTTGGTATAGAGTAGGAGTGGAAAAGTAATGTCGTCACGCAAAGCAGAAATCATGGTTGGACTGTTTGTGGTATTGACCTTAGCAGCAGGGCTATTGCTTGCGCTTAAGGTGGTTAACCAAGGCATGTCAAGCGGTACTGGCACATATACCCTGTATGCCAAATTTGACAATATTGGCGGCCTTAAGGCTCGCTCAGCGGTTAAAGTCGGTGGCGTTACGGTCGGCAGAGTAGACAACATCAGTCTCGATCCAGACGGTTACACACCGGTTGTTGAATTAAAAATTTATCAGGAATACAACAAGTTTCCAGAAACAAGCTCGGTTTCGATCCTGACCTCGGGTTTGTTAGGTGAGCAATACGTGGGCTTTCAGCCAGGATTTAGTATTGATGGAATAGCAGACCTCGCTGAAGGCGACTACATTTCAGATACCAAGTCAGCCCTTGTCTTAGAAGACTTAATTGGCCAATTCCTATTCAGTAAAAATGACTAATTGATTGATAACTTTGGACTTAAAATACCTCATGAAACACCTAACACGAATATTTAGTGCTGCACTTATTTTAATTTTTAGTAGTGTTGCCACTGCAGAAGAGGCTAACCCTTATAAATTACTAGAAGACGTTGCCTCAGAAACCTTTGCCAGAATCAAAGATCAGCACGCTGAGATACAGAAAAACCCAGAAATTCTAAGGGACATCATCGAGCAGGATCTTCTGCCCTATATCGACTACAACTTTGCCGCACTTAAGGTTTTAGGTAAGCACTTTAGAACTGTCCCTAAAGACAAAATACCTGAATTTATTCAAGTGTTTCGCCAATACCTGATTACCACTTATGCACTGGCATTAACCTATTACAATGGCCAAGAGGTGGTCTTCCAGCCGCTGCGCGATGCACCTGAAGACAAGACAGCAACAGTGCGAGCAGTGGTTAAAGAAGACGGTCGTCCAGACATCAAGATTTCATTCAAACTACGTAAAAATACCAAGACCAATGAGTGGAAGGCGTACGACATGGTTGCTGAGGGTATTAGCCTGTTATCCAGCAAGCAAAGCGAGTACGAATCAATATTACGTCAAGACGGTATTCAAAAAGTGATCGACATCATGAAAGAAAAAATCAAGCAACCAATTACGCTCGAGCATCCAGAAGAGGAAAGCTAAGTGAGCAATGCAACTTCACCAAAGTTGACGATTGTGAACGACTCATCTTCCCCTGAGAGTTTCTTACTCTCGGGGAATTTGAATCGAGATACTATCCCTAACTTTTGGCCCGATAGCCTACAGCAACTTACGAATGCGAAACGCACGAACAAACCATTGGTGTTGAATTTAGAAAAAATAACGCAAATTGATACCGCTGGTTTAGCGTGGTTAATCAATCTAATCCGAGATGCCAAGAAGCAGGATATCGAGTTTAGTTTGCTCAATCCTCCAGATACATTATTAAATTTGGCTAAAATAAGCGACGTAGACGGCTTTTTACCGTTACAATAACCGCTTGATTTAAATTTTAGGAAAGCTATGCAAAATTCAGAAATAGAACAATTACTTATTGAGAAGCTTGGCTTAGCAGAAGCCCATGTAACGGGTGATGGTTCACACTTTCAGATTATTGCTGTCAGCGATCAATTTGACGACATGAGTCGTGTTAAGAAACAGCAATTTGTATATGCGCCGTTAAGTGAGATTATCGCTCAGGGTACTATGCATGCAATTTCGATTAAGACTTTCTCAGAAAAACAATGGAAGAGAGAACGCCTGCTTAACATGCCTCAATAAATGGCTAGGCAGTACTCACGTTTTTAAGCACTAAATTCATCCTCGCGTACTATTCAAAAGAGCATTTCCATGGACAAACTACTCATTAAAGCGTCAAAGCCGTTACAGGGCTCAGTACGCATTTCAGGCGCTAAGAACGCGGCACTTCCTATTTTAATGTCGAGTATTTTAGCCGATACCACCTGCTACTTTGATAACGTCCCCGAGCTAAGAGACATCAACACCAGCCTCGCCTTGCTGGCTGAGTTAGGCGCTGACGCTAAACGTGTTTCTGGTCACGCTGTAGAAATAGACCCGAGCAGCATTAACAATTGCAACGCATCTTATGACTTAGTCAAAACCATGCGCGCGTCCATTTTAGTATTAGGCCCTTTGCTCGCCAAATACGGTGAAGCTAATGTGTCGTTGCCTGGCGGCTGTGCGATAGGTGCTAGACCGGTCAATTTGCACCTGCAAGGTTTAGAGAAAATGGGCGCAAAAATCGATGTAGAGGCCGGATATATTCGCGCTAAAGTGGATGGCCGTCTTAAAGGAGCAAACATATTCATGGATATGGTCAGTGTTGGTGCGACCGAAAACCTCATGATGGCCGCTTGCTTAGCCGACGGTGAGACGGTGTTAGAGAATGCGGCTAGAGAGCCCGAAATTGTTGACCTCGCTAACTGTTTAAATGCAATGGGTGCAAAGGTAACACATGCAGGCAGTGACAAGATCCGCATCCAAGGGGTTGAACGCTTACAAGGTTGTCGTTATGCAGTATTACCTGATCGCATTGAAACCGGCACATTTCTTATTGCGGCAGCCGTAACCGGCGGGAAAATTCGCTGTGAAAACGCGGCCCCGGAAACACTCGATGCCGTGCTTGATAAACTCGTTATGGCGGGCGCAGTGATTACCACAGGTGATGATTGGATAGAGCTTGATATGCAAGGCCATCCACTTACAAGCGTCAATATAAAGACCGCTCCACACCCTGGCTTTCCCACTGACATGCAGGCGCAATTTGTCGCCCTAAACTGCGTGGCACAAGGAACTGGCGTGGTGACTGAGAACATCTTTGAGAATCGATTCATGCATGTTCCTGAACTACAGCGTATGGGGGCTAAAATTGATTTAGAGACCAATAGTGCAGTGTGTCATGGGGTATCTAGCCTTAAGGGCGCGCAGGTCATGGCGACTGATTTGCGTGCATCAGCCAGTTTAGTCATTGCAGGTCTAGTGGCTGAAGGTGAAACCGTAGTCGATCGTATTTATCATTTAGACCGCGGCTACGAACATATTGAAACTAAATTAAATGGACTCGGCGCAAACATTCAGCGCATTAAGTAGAAAAAGTTATGCAGGCTTGGTTTTCACGGTTATTTCTTCGAAAACCAAGCTTTTTAACGCTGCCCGCCCCTGCTTTCTATTAAGCACGCACTTTATTAAGCACGCACTCTATTGGGCACCCAGTTCAGCAACGACTACCGTTAACGTGATTAATTGCCCACCACGACTCACCTCGACTTGCAGTTCAGTCCCTGGTTTTGTTTCAGCAATAAAGTCTAATGTTTGAGTAACGCTGTCCGTTGGCTGACCATTGATAGCGAGCATCACATCATCGGTGCGAATACCGCCTTTATCGGCAGAACTACCAGGAGAGACACTGGTGATGAGGATACCAGATCGGCCATACACCTCTGCAGCACCAACACCGAGCTGACCTCGGGTGACACGGCCATTTGCTACTATTTCGTCCATGACTTTTTTGGCTAATCCATAAGGAATGGCAAACGAAACACCGTCAACTTCCTTTACTCGGCGCTGACTATCCAGTGTTTTAAAATTAGCATTGTTAATGCCAATCAAATAGCCATTGCTATCAATTAACGCGCCACCTGAATTACCTTCATTGAGCACTGCATCCATCTGAATAAAATCAAAATAAGCAGCTAAACCATTACGCCCGACTCGGCTCACTACTCCCTGAGTGATGGTTTGTCCTAAATTATAAGGGTTTCCAATCGCCAGCACTAAATCACCTACTCGGGTACCAGGATCATCTAATTGGGGAATAACATGCAGATTATCCTCGGCAACTTTTAGCACGGCTAAATCAGTATAAGGGTCATATCCGATGATTTGCGCTTCTGCGCGACGACCATCTTGCAAACCCACTAAGATACTATTGGCATTAGCGATTACGTGCAGACACGTCAATATCAACCCGTCTTCGCTCATGATAACGCCTGAACCTAAGCTTGTGCGCTCAACAGCCTGACTGCGATTATAAATACTGCCACTTTCAATGGATTGACTATAAATATTAACTACCGCGGGGCCAGAAACATTAACAGCATGATTAAAACTAAGCTTGTCTGATGTCTGGCGTGTGGGGTTGAACATCGACAAGTTCAAACTACTACCGTGACGCAGATCAGGCACCAAAAGGAGTATCACCCCAGAGATGATGGCGCCGACAAAAGCCGATTTAAGCAAAAAAGTGAATGAATCTTTCAAGGGACCTGCTAATAAAAGCTTACTTATCAGAGGGTAAGAATAACACTGTAAGGAAAAAGTTAATAGCAGCCCAGTGTTTGGGCTGCCATTAATTTGGTAAAACTAGCGAATTACCAAGTAAAGTGTTGATACACCACGCTTAACATTAAGCGCAATCACGCCCTTAGCTTCATCTAGCGCGTTACGTAGATCGACTACATTATCAATTTTGTGACGATTCACGCCGATAATCACATCGCCGTCCTGTAAACCAATCAAGGATGATGGTGAACGTGCGACAAGTTCTGAAATAACTACACCGTCAACACCTTGCTTAGTTTTACCGTTGGTAAGTGTCGCGCCTTCTAAGGCTGGGTGTATTTCTTTAGCAGCCACAGTGCTCTGTGTTGCATCCCCTAACGTCACTTGAACGTCTTTCTCTTTACCTTTACGTAGCAACGTAAGGTTGACCTTAGTACCCGCGCCTTTACTGCCTATTTTAGCGCGCAACTCTAAGAAGCTTGTCACAGGGCGACCTTCAATTTCGATGATGATATCACCCGCTTGAATACCCCCTTTATCAGCAGCAGAACCTTCGCTTACTTCACTGACGAACGCACCGCGGCTTACATCTAGGTTCATGGCTTCAGCTAAACCTGAGTCAACATCTTGGCCTAAGATGCCTAGCAAGCCACGACGGACTTCGCCAAACTCGATGATCTGATCAACCAAGCTTTTCATCATATTGGCAGGGATAGCAAAACCGATACCTACGTTACCGCCATTAGGGCCAAAAATAGCGGTATTAATGCCAACAAGTTCGCCATTAAGACTAACCAAGGCACCACCAGAGTTACCTCTGTTGATGGCTGCATCGGTTTGGATGAAGTTCTCGTAACCGCCGATGTTTAATCCTGAACGGCCTAGCGCGCTTACAATACCTGAGGTAACGGTTTGACTTAAACCAAAGGGATTACCAATGGCCACAACAAAGTCACCTACACGCACCTTGTCTGAATCTGCTAGTGGCACCGCAGTAAGGTTGAGGTTATCTGTTTCGATTTTAAGTAACGCAATATCGCTTTGCTCATCAGCGCCAAGTTTCTTCGCTTTGACTTCGCGGCCGTCGTTTAGCTTAACCGTAATTTCATCTGCATTTTCAACAACATGATTATTGGTTACGACATACCCTTTGTCGGCGTCAATAATAACCCCTGACCCCAAACCTTTGAACGGGCGCTCTTGCACTTGCTCGCCGTTACCACCAAAGAAGCGACGAAACATTTCTGGCACTTGCTGACGCGAAACCTGGGTACCTTCCACGGAAATCGTCACGATCCCCGGGGTGGTCTTTTCCAGCATCGGAGCCAAGCTTGTGACAGGCTCATTATCACTAGAAAAGAATGGTAAGGCAGCGCTTGCTGAACCGGCAATCATTAAGCTTGCCGCAAAAACACAACTGGTAATGGCAGTGCGGTTAATAACTTTACTCATTTAACGATAACTCCATGGATGACTTAATAGCTTAAATAAACACAACAAAGACTGCATGGCACTTTGAAAAGTTCCCTGTCTTGTGTTGCTCAGTTATTTTGATTGCTTTTCAGGGCGCACATTTTCGCTGCCACTGAACAAACCAGAGCTCTGGTTCGAAAAATCTAACGGTTGCACATCAGCACTGTCTTTTTCACGAGTCACTTTTTGTTCTTTATTCTGCAAAAATGGCGATGCGTGCTCCCCAAAGAAACTCACATTGCTGCTCTGTGCGTCAGTGTTTAACAATGACAAAGAACTTTCATAGCTGTCCAAATTTTGGCTCAATGTTTGGCATTGCTTTTGAAGTTGTTCTGCAATTTTACGGCTTTCAGTCACATGATTCAGAGACTGCTGAACCATCACATCTTTCAAAGTTTGCTCTTTCTGGCCGTCTTTTGATGTCTTTTCTTTATCAAAATAGACATATTTTGCAACAAAGAAACCAATCACCGCGCCTACCAGCACCAAAACCACACCTATTAACCAATCCATACTTACTCCAATCATAAGGTTGTAAAAGCGACATACACCTGAAAAGCACAATATCACTTAACTCTACAGTCGCCAGCAGCAATATTTAACAAACTTTGCACCGCTTACAGCGAAAAAAATACCATGTTTTGATATTATACCCCTGTCACGCATTTATGCGGTCATTAAATTTCGATTCAATACCTCAACAAGATTAGCTTGGTGATTTTTAAGGTCATTCAGTAAAAGGAAAAGACACGCCTTATGTCAGCTTCAACCCCTTGGCAAAAATATCAATCAGATTTACAGCGCGACGACTTTCATTCTGACCCAGCCCAAGCCAACGCAGTCAAACAGTTGCAACGCCTTTACGATGACCTTGTAGCGCCAGACAAAGAACCTAGCCTGTGGACCAAAGTGAAATTTGTACTAGGTAAAGATGATAAAGCCCAGTCCATAAAAGGCTTATATTTTTGGGGGGGGGTAGGTCGAGGTAAAACCTACTTAGTAGATACGTTTTACGACTGCTTGCCATTTGAGAAGAAGATGCGGGTGCATTTTCACCGGTTTATGCACCGCGTTCACGAGGAGTTGAAATCTCTCGGCGGTCAATCTGATCCACTTAAAATAATTGCCGCGAAGTTTGCAAGCGAAGCCAAAGTCATCTGCTTTGACGAGTTTTTTGTGTCTGATATTACAGATGCCATGATCCTCGGTACGCTGATGGAAGAGATGTTCGCACGGGGAATAGTCTTAGTAGCAACGTCTAATATCATCCCTGACGAGCTTTATCGAAACGGATTACAGCGAGCGCGTTTTTTGCCAGCGATTGCACTGATAAACCAACATACCCAAGTGGTTAATGTCGATAGCGGCATTGACTACCGTTTGCGTACTCTTAAACAAGCTGAGATTTATCACTTCCCTCTGGATCAAACGGCCAACGATAACCTTTCAGTCTATTTTGCGCAGCTTGCCCCTGAAGAGTGCCAACACGATGATGCTATTACCATAAAGGGCCGAAAAATTCCCACGGTGCATCACGCTGAAGGCGTAGCCATGTTTGAGTTTCGCGCCTTATGTGACGGCCCTCGTAGCCAAACAGATTACATGGAGCTGAGTCGCTGTTATCACTCAATTTTACTGGCAAATGTGGAGCAAATGGGCAAATCGGTGGATGATATTGCCAGACGCTTTATCGCCATGGTTGATGAGTTTTATGAGCGTAACGTGAAGTTGATCATGTCAGCAGAGGTTCCCCTTGAAGAACTTTACACAGAAGGCGCATTAAATTTCGAATTTCATCGATGCCTTAGTCGATTGAAAGAAATGCAATCACATGATTATTTAGCGACTGAGCATTTACCATAAATAAGCATCAAGGCACAAACTGCCAACGTAAGGCGTTTGTACAAAGCGTGTATTTATCGGTAAAATCTTAGTCATATCCTTTTATTTGTAGCAAAAAGAGAACATTAATGGGCAGAAAGTTTGAAGTACGTAAGGTAGCGATGGCAAAAACTGCTGGCGCAAAAACCAAAGTTTACTCGAAATACGGTAAAGAAATTTACATGGTTGCTAAGAACGGCGGCACAGACCCTCAAGCCAATTTGTCATTGCGCCGCCTTATCGATAAAGCAAAAAAAGACCAAGTACCCAGCCACGTTATTGACAAAGCAATTGATAAAGCCGCTGGCGGTGCAGGTGAAGACTTCACCCCAGCACGCTATGAAGGCTTTGGCCCAGGCGGCTGCATGGTTATCGTTGATTGCCTAACCGATAATAACAACCGAACTATCACAGATGTACGTAACTGTTTCACCAAAACAAACTCAAAAATAGGTGTGACAGGTACAGTAAGTCACATGTTTGACCATCAAGCTGTGTTCTCTTTCCCTGGCGATGACGAAGACGCTGTTTTAGAAGTCTTAATGGAAGCGGACGTGGATGTAACGGAAGTAGAATGTGAAGAGGGCGTGATCACGGTTTTTGCCCCTCATACTGAATACTTTAAAACCCGCACAGCACTAACCGATAACAACCCAGAACTTGAATTCGATGCAGATGAAATCACCTTTGTGCCGCAAACAGAAACAGTGGTAACAGGCGAAGATGTCGCCACGTTTGATAAGTTTATGGATATGCTGGAAGATTGTGATGACGTGCAAGACGTATATCACAACGCTGTGGTTGAGCGCGAAGGCGAATAATAACTCGCAGCTGAACTAAAGTATTATACAAAAACACCGTCGAAACGACGGTGTTTTTATATCTACTTGAATACGTTTATTACAGTTACTGAACAGGCAAAGCAACCACTTCATCTAAGACGCCTAGCAGCAATTTAGCCCCAGTGCCTGATGCGATACCGTCAAACACGTTCTCAACGTTTTTGCCTTGCTGACCACCGGCTAAATCGCTAATAGAGCGGATAACCACCCAGTCAACGTCGTTCACAAAGCAAACTTGTGCAACAGCGGCGGATTCCATTTCAGACACGTCAGCGTTAAACACCCGGCGTATCCAGTTTCGGTAATCTGCATTATCCAAGAATACTGAGCCGGTCACACCGTTGCCGCCGACCTTAACCTTTATTGCTTTACCCGATGGCATAGCAATAGGGCTGACCTTCTTAAGCGCCTTCTTGGTTAAGTCAAGTAGTTCACTTGAGGCGGTAAAATATGGCATTTGTCGAGGACTATCCCAGCCCTCTTTTATCACCGCCATTTCTTCAGGGTGAATAAAGCCAAAATTTTCGTAGGCAGGCGAATGAGGGTCTTGTTTACGGCGCTCTAAAAATGATGCCAATGACTTCTCATAATAATCAGGTAAAACGAACTCCCCTTCATGTTCCTTGTCGGGGTTGATGTACACAGACTCATCATGAAAATACCACCTGGCCGGTACAGCAATATCCCCAGGGGTAAACTCACTGCTAATAGCACCAGCAATGCCCATCATTATGACTCTGTCGATGGGGAAATAGTCGAGCGCCATTTGCATAGTCATTGCCGCATTCGGCACGCTTATGCCAGTGGTAAAGATAACTATCGGCTCACCCTTATACGTCCCTAGCTGATACTTTACGCCCTGAAAAGTAACGGTTTTGGTGATGTTAGCGTCAGGTAATTTGGCTATCGCAGCATCAATCGCTTTAATTTCAGGCTCATATGCAGCAACGATCGCGGTCCATTTGTTATCAACGTCAAATGTTCGAGGACCATATTCGCTAGAAGGATCTGTGCTCTTTGCAGCAGCAGTGAAGGAGATAAGCATAATACACATCACTTTCACGGCTTTGATATTGCCCATTAGCCGGTAAAAGGAGGAGAGAGTTTTCAATGTCATTTCATTTTCCATACAAAAAAGATGCAGACGCACCATATTGGAGCACACGGTCTGTGCATTTAACGATTTTACGCAGCTTTATATGCGCTAAGGAGGTGAGTATGACAAAAGCATGCCAACACTTAATGATTTAACGGTTGGCGTGCTTTTTTGAGATTGTTAACGCGTTACTTACCAATTAAACGAAGAAATTCATTACGTGTTGCATCTGACTTACGCATCGCACCTAGCATTACTGATGTCACCATGGACGAGTTTTGCTTTTGAACACCACGCATCATCATGCACATATGTTTGCCTTCCATGATCACGCCTACACCAGCCGCCCCAGTAACTTCTTGAATGGCATCCGCTATTTGCTTGGTTAAACCCTCTTGGATCTGCAGGCGACGCGCGTACATGTCAACGATGCGAGCAAACTTAGATAGTCCTAGCACTTTCCCCTGAGGTAGATAAGCAATATGGCACTGTCCAATAAACGGCAAAATATGGTGCTCGCACAGTGAATAGTATTCAATATTTTGAATAACGACCATTTCGTCAGTGTCGGCTTCAAAAATAGCGCCATTCACTACGTCATTAAGGTTTTTCTCGTAACCATCGGTCAAAAACTGCATCGCTTTGGCGGCACGTTTAGGCGTATCTACTAAACCACCTCGCTGAGTATCTTCACCTAAGATCGAAAGAATTTGCGAGTAATGCTGGGTTAAATCATCTGACATTAAATCTGACTCTGTAATTAAAAATAGACGGACGACGTTGAAGAACAGTTAACTTGAGGTTAGGGCTATACTTGGGCGCCATATAATCGCCAGATGATAGCATTTTCTTAGCGGGGGGTTAAATGCTTGATGTCACATCAATGTCATATTCCTTATGCCGAATATATCGATGTGCAATAATGGTTTTTGAAAGGCGTTACTTTAAGCGTTGTTCAACTGATACTCGCATATTCGCGATGTACATATCTAACGCCATTTTTGCCGTTTCATATGCTTTTGCGCTATCGGCAGAATTGGGGTGCTTTTTGTACTCTTCAAAGGCGAGATCAGACTGGCGCAAAAGGGTTCGTAATTTTACCTGCACAACATCCATATTATGACATTCTCTGATTCAAATTTTCCTTCTTCAGATTAGCAAATCAGTTGACTAACGCAAACTAGATATATGTCTAATTACAAATCTTTACATTAAATCAATTCTGACGTGACCAATGAACGTAGCTTCTTTTGGGTTCGGAGCGTCGGGTCGTTTGAAAACATCTTGGCCTTGCAAGCATTTTATTTTCAAAAAAGTCCCGCAGTCGTAATGGTTTTGCTCACAACCCCTAGATAAACTTCACCACAGCTAAGCACACTATGGCTAGCAATATCAGCACTGGCGCTTCGTTTAAAAATCGATAAAAGCGTGAGGAATGCTTATTTTCATCTCGGGCGAACACTTTGACCAGATGATAAAGATAAAAGTGATACCCGTACAAAAGCGCCACCAATAGTAATTTCGCATGCAGCCAACCTGAATGAGCCAGCCACGACGCGCCATATTGATAAATTAAGCTTAAACCGAAAATCAAAGTCAATAATGCAAAAGGCGTGATAAAAAACCACAATTTTCGCTCCATTGTCTTGAATTGGTCACGCACCGCTTGATTATCTGTCTGGGCATGGTAAACAAATATTCTAGGCAGATAAAAGATACCCGCCATCCAAGCGATCATGAAGAAAATGTGTAACGCTTTGAGCCATAAAATGCTCATGGGATAACTCTCCAAATACTGAGGGCAAAGCACATCATATTAATATTGTGCTTTGTGTAAATAGCTACGCAACATGTTCCAAGTAATCACACCTGTGATATTACTTGGTTCATTTTCATAAACATACACCGCGCCCTCACGACTGCTTTGCAGCAATTCATAGACTTCGCCCAGGGTTGACTGAAACGACACCCCTTGCATGGCATAAAAAGCCAAGGATGATTCTTCTCTGCTAAGACTAATATCGTATTGAACTAACGAATACTGCACGTCAATTTCAACACTGTTTCGCTGCACCACTGGGTGTGTTGGTGATGTCTCTAAAAATTGTAAAATATGGTGTTGTTGGGCGTTATTGAACAACTTAAATTCTTTGTCCATCACCGCTAGCACGCCAGTTCTTTGCAGAGCTTCCAATACAGATGACGTACTGTAAGGCAACTTTTGATAATCCAACTGGCGGATGAAGATAGAGCTGTTTCCAAGAAACTGAGTCGAAGTTACATAGGCAGGCACAATAACTAAGATAGCGGGCAAGATAAGTTCAGGGCTATAGGATAACTCCATCACGGCTGACAGAGCGGCTAGCGGAGCATGCACTACAGACGTCATCAAACCGGCCATGCCAAGCAGAGCAAAGCTACCGCTGAGTTGTTCCATATTATCTACAGCCAGTCCCAACGGGGCAGCCAATAAGGCTCCACTTAACATACCCAGTACGAATACCGGCCCCATGATCCCACCTGGAACCCCTAGCCCAATGGCAATAATAGTGATAAAAAACTTAGCGCAAAGCACCGCTACCAGTAAAACAACATCTTGCTGCTGTAGCACCATGTCATGTACAGAAAAGAAATGCGCGCCTAACGCTTGGGGCAGTATGTAACCCACTGCGCCGGTAATCAAGGCGGCAATAAGCAAGCGCTTTATCATGTTAAAACGCTGAAAAATATGCATAACTTTCATCAAGGCATTGTTGAAAAGAGTCGCTAACGCACCGAGCAATATTCCAAACAAAATCAAATACAGGTATATCCAGCGGCTGAATTCAAAAAATTCTATAAAGTCGAGCTCTTGCGCTTGACCAAATACCGCTCTGGTCATCACGGTGCCACAAGCCGCCGCTAACATGATAGGAATAAAAATATGGATCTTATATTCGCGCAGTACCACTTCCATTACGAAAATGACGGCAGCAAAAGGTGTATTAAACGAAGCAGATATACCAGCGGCGATTCCGCATCCCGACAAGATGCGAATACTGTTATCAGGCAGTTTTAACCATTGTCCAAAAAAACTACTACCTGCTGCGCCTAAGTGCACCGATGGGCCTTCTCTACCAACAGAAAAGCCGCTCGCTAATGCGAATGCACCACCAAAAAATTGATTGACCGTCGTACGAAAAGGGATATGTCCGAAGCGTTTTTTAACGCGGTGGATCACAAAAGGAATACCCATTCGGTAATGCTTAAAACCAGTAAGGTAGGCAACACACAAAATAAGCACTACGCCTATAACAGGCATGATCGCCCGCTCTAGAGTAGATAATGTCGTAAAATTATTCACTTCATCAAGATAAATAAGCTGCAGCCATTCCACGCTTAAGCGGAATAATATGATCACCGATGCAGCGCAAACACCGCCAATAATACCCAATACGCACAATTGAATAGAGGTGCGCGGTGTAGCCAGCTCTTGTCGAAAAGCATTAAGGGACATATATTAGCGCTATTAATACGTTAGGGAATGACAGCATCTTACCACAAGCCGCTGTAATGTAAGGAATTACCTTATATTTCTGGTTTTATTGTGCTGGCGAGGTAAAGTAATTTGTGAATTATACAGAGTTAAAACAGCGCTTCGGCCCTTATCAGTTTTACGCCTTATGTTTAGTTATTCTATTATCAACCGGCTACTTAGCTTTTTCTTTTGGCTATAGACTCAGTGATGAACAACAAACACTCTTAAAGCAGCTTAAAAATAGTAGCGAGAGTCTGCGGCTAGAGAACGCGGAGCTATCACGCCAAGTAAATGTAATGAGTGTTGAGTTAGATATTGCGACGACCACCCAAAAAAAACTCGCTGAAGAAACAGAACTTGCGCTCGCTCGGGAAGTATCTTTGCGTAAAGAGCTTGGATTTTATCAACAAGTGATGGCCCCTGAGCTAAGTGCGACAGGCTTAGGTATTGATGGATTCGCTGTCGAGAAAACCTTAAGTGAAAACTATTATCGCTTTAAATTAGTACTTTTACAGCAAGATAAAATCAAAGCTACGCTCAATGGTACTGTACAATTAGTGATACATGGCAGTGAAAATGGACACCCCAAAAGCTATCCTTTAACGTCACTCAGCGACCAAGGTCCACTAACATTTCGCTTTAAATACTTCCAAATGTTAGAGCAGGAATTTACCTTACCAATGGACTTTTTAGCCGAAAAAGTGGTCATCACTGCTGATGTTTATAAATACAAACGTAAACTCGGTGAACTAAATAAAACCTTTGATTGGGTACTATCGACGAGCGAATAGTTGATAAGATTAGTCAGGTATTAGATAATAGCGGCATTATGTAGCTCGCTTACAGTAAAATCTTAAGATCCGCGCTATCCCCTATTCACTTATTTGTATACACAGAGGTAATTTATGTCGGTGCAAACAGCAGTTCCAATCGAATTCTCCGACGCCGCCGCACGTAAAGTTAAGGCGCTTGTCGAGGAAGAAGAAAACCCTAATTTGAAATTACGTGTTTATGTTACTGGTGGTGGTTGTTCAGGTTTTCAATACGGCTTTACCTTCGATGAAAAAGTAAATGACGGTGACACGACCATAGACAAAGATCAGGTGACCTTGGTGGTTGACCCCATGAGCCTTCAGTACCTATTAGGTGGCGAGGTTGATTACACTGAGGGTCTTGAAGGCTCTCGTTTCTTAGTCAATAACCCAAATGCGACCACGACATGTGGCTGCGGCGCTTCTTTCACCGTATAACCCCCGCTTATCAAACGTGAGACTGTAACGTGCGGTTTCACGCGCCTTTTTAATGCTCTTGGGTACTATTTTCTTCCCCGCTTTTTCTCCCGTGCTTTTTCTCCCATTTTTTTCTCCTATATTGCTTGATGAATTTTTTTCATTTTGCGACTCCATTATTACGCAACATACTGTTAACAGAAAGAACTGAATATTGGTAACTAGCTGAATAATATGAGAATTATTTAGTGGCACGAGATATGTATTATCGCCTTTGAAAGTCACATTTGTGTATTTTTATATGCAGATATACGAACCAAGGATTTGATTATGAAGAAACTCACCTTAGCATCGATTATTACCAGTGTATTAGCTACCTCAGCATTTGCGGCGCAACAGGATACGACGACTCAAGAAAGTGCGGGGCAAGAAAGTGCAGGGCAAGAAAGTACACCGCAAGCTACCGATAGTAATTTCGCGACGTTAGACACCAATGAAGATGGCGCCATTTCACAAGGTGAAGCCAGTAAAGATAATGTTTGGAATTATTTTGTCAAAGTCGATGAAGACGAGAACGGACAATTAAGCCCCAGAGAGTTTAACACCTATGCCAGCATTTACAGTAAAGCGGACATAGGATTGGCAGATACAGTTGTCACAGGCAAAAATGCCAACACCACTGATTCAAGCGACCAACTTTCCACATCTGGCACTAACGCAGCGATAGGTGATACATCAGAGTCGATGGCCAAAGCCGACAAAGACATGGTCGGTACCGAAAGCGCTGCAAAAGAAGCAAACGATAACCCCGAAGACATGGCCGACACGCAATTAAGTCAAGCCAAGCAAAATGCCATTTCGGCCAACGCACAAAACAGTAATGCAAAGCTTGATACCCAACTAACTGAACATGATAGTCATGATGACGTAAATGCCAGTGCAGGTGCAGGCATAAATAACAAAATGAAAGACGCAGAATCAAACGTCCAAAATGCACTTGATAATGCCAAAGAGCTAAGCGCGAAAGGACAAAGCCCACTCGATCACAGTGCAGATGCAATGAACAAAGAGCTCGAATCCACCGGGGTCGAAGGCCACGCAAATGAAGTCCCAGCGAAAAGCGAAACAGAACAGCAAAATTTGGCAGCTTCGTCGGATGTATCCATCAACGCAGATTTAGAAAGTAACAACCCTGCACTGAAAGCGCCTGATCAACCAGCCCCGGTCGAGCAAGAATTTTCAGAGGTAGATACGGACGCTGACGGATTTATCAGCAAAGAGGAAGCAAAAAATGCAGAAATATCAGAGCACTTTGACAACGCAGATATAAACAGTGATGACAAAATTAGCCAAGAGGAATACGACACCTTTGTTAAGGGGCAGCAATTAACCATGCGTTATTCCGTTCGCTATCCTTATGAATCAGAATAAACGCAATTATTTCGATAGGTGCAATTAACTGCATTCAGCCGGTTTGTCATCACGCAAGCCGGCTTTCACTTTTCCTGTATGACTTACGGCTATCAATCTTTATAAAAAACGAAACACTAAGAGTAAGTGAGCGCTCACATCAGCTCCAATTAATTGCGTTTACGTACCGCGTGAAAGCACACTGAGCAAGTTTTTGCACTTATACCTATCGTCATATCAAACAGGGCTGCAAACAATAATGCGATACATATCCCCCACCCTAACGCTACAGGGTTCAATGGCACCGTGTAACTATATTGAGTGATCGTCTCTTGTAAAATTTGAGGGTTGTATTGAGTTGCCAAATAATACGCACGTTGTACGACGCCCTTGTTTAAATTGTCCCATTGAACTTGCAGCAGGCTGGCACGGCTAAAAATAAGCTGAACATTCTTAGCATCTTGGCGGAATATCGCATCTTCACTTTGCTGATAATGACGAATTAATTTTTGCATATCGCCTTTGAAGTAACGCTTTGCCGTTTGCTCAAAGCCAGCTAAATTTTGTTTCGCTTCAAGTAAGTGAGCGTCAACGCGTTTCTGATACTGGTCAATAAAGACTGGGATTTGTACGCCTGAAAGTAATCCAATGGCAAAAACAGCCAAACGCAAATACTCTCGAACAATATTCATTTACCCTCCTCCAACCGCGCTATACGCATAAATGGGATGCTATACCTAAGATACGGTATCAGAGATTGTCAGTTATTCATCATAAATCTATTATGCTGGTACTTTATACGGAGTATCAGATGGGGAATACAATAGCAGTCGTTAAACGCAGCACGCTTTGCTTACTTATTAGCGGAGTATACTCGGGCGTCCTAAGCGCACAAAACCACGCGCTAAACGCTGACAGTGGTGCCCCAACGACTTGCCCCGCGGCTTTTCATGGGATTGATATACCAACAGACGCCAGTGCTTGCCTTTTATTTGCCGACGCGCTTCCAGCATCATTAACCTACCATAGCAAACAGACTCCCAATGATCTTCTCGCGTTTTTCCGACAGCATATTGATGGGCCAATCTCACAAAAGTTATCCCAAAATCGCATTCTTATACGCCTGCAAAACGACCACAAAATTATTGTTATTTCCCCAGATGGAGCAGGCAGCCAAGTAGATATACTTATCAACTCTAAATAAATGGGGATTGATAAATGGGGATTAAAAGCCCCAGCTAATAAAACGGACAGACCTCTGGCACTCTCTTTGCAATATCTCCTATAGACATCAACACAGGCGGAAACTGTCAAAAATTTGGCAGGCCCATAGGAGCAGGTATGGAATTGGCAATTATCTTAATGATGATATTGATTGTGGTGGCAATCGGTGCAGTGAAATTAAATGAACCCAGCTTAACCTTCCCGTTTAAAAAGAAGACTAATTTATTTACTCCTGTAGAGCGCAGCTTTCTGGCTCTTATCGATGAGGCTGTGGGCAACCAATTTAGAGTAATGTGCCGAGTTAAACTGTCTGATGTGGTCGCCACAAGGGAAAGCACCAGCAAGAAAGCAGGCAAAAGTGCATTGAGTCGTACGAGCGGCCGCCATTTAGATTTTGTTTTATGCTCAAAAGCCGATATGTCACCTGTGGTGGCTATAGACTTAGTGCATGCCACACAAAACGGCAAAGACGGCTATAAACGCCAACGCGATTGGTTTGTCAGCGGGGCACTAGATGCGGCTCGGATTCCCCATGTGCGCATTAAAGTGCGCTCAGGGTATACCGCGCATGATATACGCCAGTGCATTGATGCCAAATTAGCGTCAGTGCGTATTGCCTCAAAAAGCACCCCATTAGTTGCAGGCACTGCAGGTCAAGTTAAAGATCCTAACATCGCCACACGCCCAACGAAGCCTTTAGGTCAAGATCCTATGGCGGCTTAACCTCAAAGGACGTTGTGCAGTATTGATTTGCTGAATAGCAGATATAAAAAAACCAGCATCTGCTGGTTTTTTTTGATTTTAGGAAAATGAATTAGTTATTAACGAATTCAACACCTAGTTTTATGTCGCCACGTAGGCCTTCAAGCATTGACTCTTTTGCTTTTTGCTCGAAGTCACTTAGCTCACCGTAAGGTAGAATTTCTTCTACGCCATTCTTGCCCAAACGAACTGGGTGTGAGAAGAATTGTGCGTCATCACTGTTGGTTTCAACATAGGTGTATTCAACCACATTTTCACCGCGCATTGCAGATACAAGCGACAAACAGAAACGAGCAGCGGCTTGGCCCATTGATAAGGTAGCTGATCCGCCGCCTGCCTTAGCTTCAACCACTTCTGTACCTGCATTTTGGATACGAGTCGTCAAACTAGCAACTTCTTCATCAGTAAACTCAACACCTTCCACCTGAGAAAGCAGAGGAAGAATAGTGGTACCGGAATGGCCACCGATAACAGGAACATGCACGTTGGCAGGGTTCAAGTCACGTAAATTGCCCACAAAAGTTTCAGCACGAATAACATCTAGTGTTGTTACACCGAATAATTTGTTCTTGTTGTATACACCCTTAGCCTTCAACGCTTCTGCAGCAATTGCCACAGTCGTGTTAACCGGGTTAGTGATGATGCACAAACAAGCTTCTGGGCAATTGTCCGCAACACTGTCAACTAGGTTTCTAACGATACCAGCGTTGATGTTGAACAAATCAGAACGGTCCATACCCGGCTTACGTGGAACACCAGCAGGAATAAGAACAATGTCACTGCCTGTTAACGCTTTAGCTAGGTCGTCTTTACCAAAACCTTCAACTTTTACGTCAGTAGGGATATGACTTAAATCAACCGCAACACCAGGTACGACAGGGGCTACGTCGTAAAGGGCTAGCTCTGTACCAGCTGGCAATTGAGTTTTTAACAACAATGATAATGCTTGGCCTATACCGCCAGCTGCACCTAATACCGCTACTTTCATAATTCTCTCCTGTGGAATGCTAATCAATTCGCGAACGAAACACTAATGCAAGACCCGCGAAAAAACAAATAAATGCTGAGCTGAAAATGTTCGAATTTGAATGTGAGGGCAAATTGCTTAAGTTCAAGTACTAAGGCAAAATAGCCACTATAAATAGAGGAATATATGGCTACTCATAAGCAAGAAGAACTCATCAAGGCATTTAAGGATATCTTAAAGGCCGAAAACTTTGGCTCTCAAGGGGATATTGTCGACGCACTCAAAACGCAAAACTTCGACAATATCAGTCAATCCAAAGTATCCCGTATGCTCAGTAAGTTCGGTGCAGTGCGAACGCGTAATGCCAGAGGAGACATGGTCTATTGTTTACCTCCAGAGCTAGGCATGCCTACGGCTCGCAGCCCGCTTCGTCAATTAGTGTTAGATATAGTGCACAACAATGTGATGATCATCATCCGCACAAGTCCAGGAGCGGCGCAGCTCATTGCTAGATTGTTAGATTCCTTGAGTCAAAAAGATGGCGTTTTAGGCACAATTGCGGGCGACGATACGATTTTTATTGCTCCGTCTGATATCAACCAAATTGAAGAAATCCGCATGCGTGTCGAAGCGTTATTCGAAAATGTATGACGCGGCATGTTGCCTGAACACACTAGAGCCTGTACACACACTAGGACTGTACAGGCTCATCACTAACGTTTAGAACGCCGTTGAGCGCTATCACTCAGTAACGTCTACATCTACCCACACCAAGCGATGATCGGATGATGCCTGGCGATTTTGGATCAATCGATAGCTAGCCTCGTCAGATGTTGGCCAAAATACGCCACTGGTGCTTACCTCACCCAGCTTCTTACTAGGAAGAACATAATCAGCCCGCATACGCCAAAAAGCGGTATGAGAAGCTCCCAGAGCGTTTTCAGGGCTATGCACTGCGCCGCCTGCACTCATAGGAATATTGTGGCTATTCACCTTTGAATTTTTAAGCAATGAGCCAATGCCGTCTTTGTGACCATCACCTTCTTCAGCAGAGGCATTCAAGTCACCCAAGACGACAAAATGCTCACTTCTTAGTCCGCCCCTTTGCTGTTTATCATCATAAATATAATCAGCGCCCTTACCACCCGATATGTAATCAGTCCAAAAACGGATCTCATCGTGGTTTCGCTTTCCATTTCGGTTTTCCGGGCCATCAAAAACCGGCGGTGTGGGGTGGCTTGCTAGAACATGAACTAGCTTACCATCGATGCTGATGGGTACATCCCAATGGGACTTAGACGACAACCTAAATATGGCTTTTGCCTGAGGTGAGTACCAATCTGCCCCCTCTTCAGTTTTTACACTATTAAGTAGCCCGTTAGGCATATCCTTCCACAGAAAGTGTTGAAACGTTCTTAATTGTTCACGCTCAATGGGAAAACGACTGAGTAAAACCATGCCGTATTGCCCTGGATACAAACCAAAAGCAAAGGTATCGCCACCATTGTCAGTGGACGTTCCATTATGGTTAAGGTCGACCCCAGAAGGCACGCCCGTATTCACAGGTGCGATGTAGTAATAAGGGTAATCAATGCTCTTGGTGCCTAGCTGAGAGACGGCCAAATAGTGACTGATAAATGCTTTTACACCCTTATCATCATCTGAGGTGTAATCAAACTCATTCAGTAAAATAATATCAGGGCGCACACGCTGAATAATCTCAGCAATGTTCTTAATCTGTTGGTTGTCGCCGCTCTGCAAGTTTTCAAACAATTCCTGGCCGGTCGGCGTTACTCCTTTAGGCAAGTAATTACTCGCCTCCATACTCACGTTAAACGTCGCGATCCGCACTGTTTTCGCTTCCGGCACTAAAGGAACTCCTACAAGTAAAACCAATAATCCAAAAATTCTATGCATATTTACATCCTCAACACCAATAAAAAAGCCGGCTACAAGAGCCGGCTTTCAATCATAATCATTTAATGATTAGAATCTGTAGTTAACACCGATACGCATTTCCCACAAAGATGCATCACCTTGGCGACTTTGAGGAGATGAATTACCTATTGTCGCAGTATTGAAAGAAACTTCTTCCAAGATACCCCAATCATCGTTAAGGAAGTTAGTGAAGTTATCCATGGTTAAGCTCACCGTTGCCGAGTGACCATCAGCAAATGCTGGTATCTCTTGTCTTACCGCAATATCAACCTTGGTCCACCAATCACTCTCTTGATCGTTACGCTCCGCTCCGATAGGTAGCACACTATTGCTATCTAGATACGGTGTAAATCCAAAAGCACTATTGCCGTCATCTTGAGATAGCGTGAAGCTATATGGTCGACCTGATTGCGCCAACGCATACATGTTGAAGCGTGTTTCTAAACCTGCAAATAGCTCTACTGCGTAACTAAAGTCTGCAGTGAAACGATGCTCAATATTCCAATCTGACAATGAAGATACATCTTCATTAGGGTTAGTAAACGCACGATATTGATAGTTAGAAAATGCAACCGAGCTGGTCATAGGCTGCACATCTTCAGCATGGTTATACGAGTAACCAGTTACTAAGCGCAAGCCGTTATCCCAAGTTTTCTCTAGAGTACCAGTCAGTGAATATGACGTTGACACCTCATCAGAATTTGTCAATTCAAGTGAGCCATAACCGTTTCTGTCATAATCCACATAACCAGCATCGGTTATGCCAACTTCTTCAATACCAACGTATTTTATCATCGCTTGGTCTTGTGTAAACGACACTAATAAATCTGCATTTAAAACATAATCTGAGTCAGTAACATGAGTGATACCCGCTGATACTTTCCACTCACTTGGCATTTTAAAATCTGGATCTAAATTATTTGACTCGAAGTTACCTGCGTTACCGTTGTCTAACAAGTCATCAAGTTCAGATGGAACACCATAACCTGGTCCAACCGGTGCGCCATCTTCAACATTAACCCAAACAACATCGTCATCGAATAAGCTGCGAGAGCCATCATCATAACCAAAATCGCCGCCGTCTACTTCACCGCCAGTTACATTGGTATTTTGATAGTTATTGGTCATCCATACGTTCGGGTTACCACCAGAGAATAGACCAACACCACCACGGATTTCGGTACTGTCACTTAGCGTATAGTTCAAACCAATCCGTGGTTGTAACAAGCTAATACCGTCCAAGTTAGCAGTGTTGCTATAACCATTGCCT
The DNA here is from genome assembly GCF_000014225.1 of Paraglaciecola sp. T6c. Taxonomy (NCBI): domain Bacteria; kingdom Pseudomonadati; phylum Pseudomonadota; class Gammaproteobacteria; order Alteromonadales; family Alteromonadaceae; genus Paraglaciecola; species Paraglaciecola sp. T6c. Next base: position 627,506 of record NC_008228.1, on the reverse strand, counting down.
GCAAGAAAATCTGCATTCTCTACAGGTTTGTCTGATGTAGTTATCCAGTCGTAACGTAAACCTGCGATTACTTTCAAATCATCAGTTAAATAAAACTCATCTTGAAGGTAAGTGCTGTGCGACGTGTAACCCCACTCAGCAGCTCGGTCATTAATGTCTCCAGAATAAGCATGGCCATACTCAACGTCACTAGCGATGCCATTTTCAAAATCTGCAATGCTATCAAAAGAAAGTGACGTTTCAGCATGCTGTACGAAAATGTTATATATTTCTAAGTCGTCGCTCTCATAACCAAACGTAAGTGTATGACCGTTATCCATGTAGTAGTTACCACGGAACATCATGCTAAGTGCGTCCCAGTTCAAGTCATTCACTTGACGGCTATCATCCGAACCTAAAAAGACAGTCATGTCTTCTAAAAAGATCTTAACTTCACCGAAGTCATTCCCACCTACTGTGCCATCACCCGTTAAAGAGTTTTGACGATTGTCCAATTCGGTATAAGAAAGGCGTACTTCAGTTGAGAATTTGTCATTCCAGTCAGAGTACAATACGCCTGAATACGAGGTTAGCTCTGCGCCACGTTCGTAAAAGTGACTAGAAAGTTCAAATTCATCTGAATCCCCATCTGATTCAGCAAAATTATTGCCGTCATTCCAGTTATAGGTAAAAGACGCTCGGTGTTGCTCGTTTATGTTCCAATCTAATTTGACTAAAAGCTTTTCATCTTCGTTTGCAAGGCTTGAAGGGACCGTCCCCGGGTCAAACTGATATAAATCATTCGAGATACGGATAATGTCATCTAATTGCGTTTGCGAGAGAGCAACCTCATTGATTGCACCTGAGCCAGCTACGCCTCGGTCAAAAATATTGGCGCCTTCTAGCTTCTCGTATGCAGCGAAAATAAATAATGTATCTTTGATTAGCGGGGCACCTACGCTAAAACCGTAACGCTTCTCAGTGTAGTCACCGAGATTAATGTCGTCGCCTTCTAAAGAATCACCGCGCAAGTCATTGCTACCGTAATCATAAAAAGCAGAGCCATGCACTTCGTTGGTACCTGTTTTACTTACCGCACTGATATTACATGCTGAGAAACCACCATATATAACGTCGAACGGTGCGATTTCTACTGCAACACCTTCGATAGCATCATAAGAGAAAGGCATTCTTTCAGTTGGGTAACCGTTAGAGTTAAGGCCAAACAAGTCATTCATGCGCACGCCATCAACTGTCAAGCTGTTGAAACGAGGGCTTTTACCCACACACTGAATACCGCCGCTTCCACCTTCATCAACGTAGATACGAGGATCGATTCTAACGATATCAGTCAAGTCACGATTAATCGCAGGGGCATTTTCTAACGTGGATAGGTCAAAGTTAGCACCCGGGCCAATTTTACCAAAAGATAAGCTGCTGATTTGTGAAGCTGACACAGCGATGCGTTCAATATTTTCTTCACTGGCCAAAACGCGATTAATGGGCGCCGTTTCACCTAAGCTTAAATAAACATCTTCTATCGTTTGGTCAGCAAAAGTATTTGAGTCAAGCTCAATAGTGTAAGGACCACCAACGCGTAAACCATTAAGATTAAACGTACCTGCAGAGTTAACAGTTGCCGTTTTTACTGCACCAGTTGGTACGTGAGTGACTTTAACTACAGTACCTGCCGCAGGGTTACCATTTGGGCCTACAATTTGCCCTGTCATTCCTGAAGAGGTGGTTTGCGCAAGAGCAGCAGACGACATGCCTAATGACATGGCTACCGCAAGCGCGATGCTGGTGAGTTTAGTTTTTCTTAGCATTGTGTGTTTCCTAAGGTTTGTGAGTATTAAATCGTGTTAATTTTTATGCCGCTATTATTTTATTTTTATGTTGCATTTATATTACTGCACTGACCAGTAATCAAAAAATTTGACTAACTGGTCAAAAATTCCCTACCCGCTTTCTAATTTTCTTTTTGAACGGTCACTTTTATTTTTATACGTCATGAGGTGACACGATTTGTGACAAACTTTGACTTAGCCAGTGTGAACAAATTTCGCTAAGTAAAAACCCCTCAACAACATTCATAACTTCTTATTATTAATCATTTTAAATCAATAAGTTAACACCTTCAAATAAATTTACCTATTGCTTTAAGTAAGACTAACTGGTCAAATCAGTTCAACAAGTAAACATACCGAACTTGAGTGCAGAATAGAATTTTGTCGATTAACGCGATTGCCTTGCCTATCCTATCCGGAATATTTATGCTCGCCAGCTGGTATGCAGGTGTCTTATCAAGCGTAATTAAAAGTGAAAATTTATCTAATTTAATTTCACAATCGCTCACTTGCCAAACACAATCGGTAAATAATAGTGACGAATTTGTTGTTTTTATAACCGATCAAGGTATGGCTAGCAAGCTCCTTTCATCTTTGTGCAGTAACCAGACGATTAACCGCCAGTATGGAATTGTCACTGTTCAGTGGAGCCACAACGAGCAAGAAATTATTCAATATGTCGGTAAAGGGATTGCTGATCTTGCCTTAGTGAAAGAAAACGTCATGTTAGCTTTTGCTGCAGAAACGACTTACCGATACCAAACTGTCGCTCAATATAAAGACTACTCCACGTATTTGATTTCCTTAAAAGAGAAACCGGAACTGACTAAACAATATTTATGGGGTAAACGCTTAGGGCTCTTAGACTATCCTAGCAGCCGCTCGGGCCATATTGTGCCTAAGGGGCTACTAAATGAATTGGGCATCTCAGAAGCGAATATGGATATCGTATATGTTAATTCTCATGAGGCTCTGCGCGACCTTCTTGCAACTGGTAGTGTGGATATCATCTCTTCATTTTGGAAAGAAGAAGACGCGGAGCGTTTTTCCGCTAATTACATCACCCCGATAAACACGAAGGTCAGTGGTAGTAAGTGGTATTTGAAGATGGAAACCCAAAATACCGATTTGATCTGCGAAATACAGAATACCTTGTCGACTCTATCGACCAATACGCAATCAGACTATTACCGCCAGCTTGAGCTAGTACCCTATCACTGCCCGTTGACAAAGAATTCAAATGAAGTGCTAGACCATGAAAACTAAACTGATTTACGTTGGCCTTTTTACCCTCATATGGTTAATTTTTCAGTTTGCCTTTGTTATTGGCGTTCATTTCCAAGCGACATCAAACCAAGCTCAATTCTTAGCTAACATTGAAAAACGTATTGCAATCGACCTACCCAAATTACGCTTAGCGAACCCCAAATTTAAAACGGTGGCAGATACACGCTCTGTCAGTCACTACATTTCAGATCTAAATCGTGTACTTGATGAACAACGCTCCCCTATCGATGTCATCTCAATACAAGGGATCGTAGAAGCGGATATTCAAAGAGCGGGGGCTAGTCGAGAAACCTACCTAGAAACTCATGATCAGAAAATCACCATCCAGTACGCTGTTAATGCTCCCTCGATAGTAGATTACATTGGGCTTACTCCACTCATACTTGCCACACTGCTTAGTTACCTATGTATTCAAAGGTTAAGATTAACTCACAGAAACACAGCTAACTTACACAAAGAATTAGAAACGCCCGTGAATCATCAATTAATTATTGACCTAAAAACCAAGAGCATAAGTTATGTCGATGGCACCACGCCAATAATATTACCAAACAAACCTTTTTGCTTTTATGCGGCCCTTGTGGACTATTGCATACAAGATAACAGCGCTAATTTGAGCAACAGCAGTGACGTACCTGAAGAGTTGATTCAGATAGCAAATAAATACTTCTATCGCTTGATCGATTTAGGGCATACCAAACGCAAACGTCCAGATTTTGCAGCCAACCTCGATAAAACGTTGAGTGAAATTCGCTCAGCGTTGGACGAGATATTCGTCGATCATCAAGAAGAAAAGGAGCTGTTCTATCCACCTAAGGCGCAAGGTGAAGGCTCTCGCTCTAAACTGCATAATTACGCGCTGCCTAATATCAGCACAGAAAAAGTCCTCTTTATTGGAAAGTAACTTCTCTAACTGATAACCCACTCACGTAAAATATACGCCCCCTAACCTCTTTAGTATTTATTTCCAGGATGTTGCAAAGCGCTCCAGGTAAATTTAATGTTTTCAAATTAGTAATGTGCTCACTTTGCATACATAAAAACCTAACCCAACAAAAACTTGACCATATGGTCCACAAATCGTAACCTTGTTGCGTTAATGTTAACCAGAGGGGCTAACATTGTGTGGATTTACCAATTGTCATAAAAATTGCTATATAAATGCGTTGTGAAAACTGACTTTTTGACCGTTCGCTGGTATCTTTCAGACAATCTCATCTCTATCATTTCGGAGTAGTATGTCTGCCCCCCTCGTTATCGCTATCTCCGGTGCTTCTGGCTCGGGTAAATCGCTGTTTACTGAAAACTTGCTTAAAGAATTCTCGGAAGACGGCAAACATGTACAAATACTTCGTGAAGATCATTATTATCGCGCCCAAGACCATCTACCCATGGAAGAGCGAGAAAAGAATAATTACGATCATCCCAAAGCGTTTGAACACGAGTTATTGGTTGAGCACTTACAGGCTTTGAAGAACTGGCAGTCAGTTGATTACCCTCACTACTGTTATAAAACTCACACACGCTTGGCTCAAACCGAAAAGCTGATGTCAGCACCTGTTATCATCATTGAAGGGATCATGTTGCTAGCAAATCAAGAGCTTCAGCCTTTGTTTGATATTAAGATTTTCGTAGATACACCGCTAGACATTTGCTTATTGCGTCGAATGAAGCGAGATATAGCTGAACGAGGACGCACGTTAGATTCGGTTGCAAAACAATATGAATCAACCGTCAAGCCCATGTATCACCAGTTTATCGCGCCGAGTCGTTTTACTGCTGATGTTATTGTGACTCAGGGTGGAAAAAACCGTATTGCATTGGATGTCATTAAATCTCATATCCAGCAGACGCTACTTTAGCCATTAAAATAACGACGATATAAAAACAATAATTAAGGAGTTAGAATGGTCAGTTTGATTGGCATAGCTGTTCTGTTCATACTTGCGATTTTGCTCTCAGCGCATCGTAAGTCGATAAATTGGCGCACTGTGGGTGGCGCTTTTGCTATTCAGGCTATTATTGGTGCTTTGGTTCTGTACTTCCCCCCAGGGAAAGAATTTTTACTGGGCTTAACTGTCTATGTAAAAAATATAATTGAATATAGCCAACAAGGCATCGATTTCATTTTTGGTCAGTTAGGCAATAAATCACTTGGCTTTATCTTCGCCTTTAACGTTCTCCCTGTTATCGTTTTTTTCTCGTCATTAATTACCGTGCTTTATCATCTTGGTGTGATGTCTTGGATCATTCGTCTGATCGGCGGGTTCTTGCAAATTGCCCTTAAGACAAGTCGTCCAGAGTCCATGTCGGCTGCTGCGAATATATTTGTAGGTCAAACCGAAGCCCCATTAGTCGTTAAGCCTTTTATTCCTCATATGACACGCTCAGAGCTGTTTGCCATTATGGTCGGTGGGCTGGCGTCTATTGCTGGCTCAGTTATGGCAGGTTACGCCGGAATGGGTGTTGAAATTAAATATCTACTTGCGGCTAGCTTTATGGCGGCACCGGGCGGCCTGTTGATGGCAAAGATCATCATGCCTGAAACCCAAGAATTTAAAAACGAGTTGACTGAGGTCAACAACGAAGAAGACAAATACGCTAATATTTTTGATGCTGCAGCAAGCGGTGCGGCCTCGGGTATGCATCTCGCGTTGAATGTGGGCGCCATGTTACTTGCTTTCATTGCATTAATTGCACTATTAAATGGCCTTATTGGGTGGGCCGGTGGTCTTGTAGGGGTCGAGAACCTAAGCTTTGAAGTCATTCTTGGGTATGTGTTCCAGCCGCTCGCATGGGCACTTGGGGTACCTTGGGATGAAGCCAATCTTGCCGGTAGTTTTATCGGGCAAAAAATGGTGGTGAACGAATTTGTAGCTTACGTGGACTTTTTGAAATACCAAGCTGACTTATCGCCGGGCACCCAAGCTATTGTTATTTTCTCGTTGTGCGGCTTCGCTAACTTTTCATCCATCGCTATTTTAATGGGTGGCATTGGTGCATTAGCACCAGGGCGACGTAAAGAAATCGCGCAAATGGGCCTAAAAGCAGTGCTGGCCGCAACTCTCGCAAACTTAATGAGTGCCGCCCTAGCTGGCTTGTACCTCAGCTTATAGATATTGAAAAAGGAATGACTGCCAAGGTGGGCAATCCATTCACACTTAAAGACAGGAAAGATTATTATGCAATTGCTCGCCGTCGATTACACAGCACCAGACGCGGACAAAAAGTTCGTTGAATCACTGCGCCAAACCGGCTTTGGAGTGCTAAAGAACCACCCCATCGAACAATCAACGGTAACCAGTATCTACGAAAACTGGCAGGCGTTTTTTAATTCTGATGACAAACTGCACTACGCATTTGATAACCAAAGTCACGATGGCTTTTTTTCAACCAAGGTTTCAGAAACCGCCAAAGGGTTTAAAAAGAAAGATATCAAAGAGTACTTTCATTATTATCCTTGGGGGAAATGCCCGCCTGATTTAAAGCAAGAACTGCAAGACTATTATCAAGCAGCTAACAATCTAGCATCTGAGTTACTCGGTTGGGTTGAGAAATATTCACCGGCAGATGTTGCTGCACATTACAGCGAACCACTTTCTGGCATGGCTGTAGACAGTGATCAAACACTACTTCGTGTTTTGCACTACCCGCCAATTACAGGAAGCGAAGAGCCGGATGCTATTCGTGCAGCCGCCCATGAAGACATCAACCTTTTAACGATACTTCCTTCAGCTAATGAGCCAGGATTACAAGTGAAAGGCACTGGTGACGAGTGGATTGATGTGCCCTGTGACTTCGGGACTTTGATTGTGAATATTGGTGATATGCTTCAAGAGGCATCCGGTGGCTACTTCCCATCTACGTCTCACCGGGTGATTAACCCTCAAGGTGCAGATCAAACTAAATCGCGAATTTCACTGCCCTTATTCTTACACCCTCGCCCAGAAGTGGTCTTGTCTGAACGTCACACAGCCAAAACCTATTTAGCAGAGAGATTGCGAGAATTAGGCGTAGCCTAGATATATCTATAGATACGTCAAAAACCTACTTCAATGTGAAGTAGGTTTTTTTTGGCCTAAAATTATATTGATGAACGAGAAAGAAGGTCCAGCTTCCCTTGGTATAACTCCTTCTCTTGCAGGTTTTTAGTGGTGCGTTTGGCCTTCTTCAAGTAGCGCTCACTTAGCGTCATTTGCCCCATAGCATGATATGTTCTGGCTAACGCAAAGAAGATTTCGTGGCGATCTTTATCAATCGCTAGTGCGCGATTAAAATGCGCTAACGCTCCCTGTAAATCTCCTTGGTCAAACTCACGTCGGCCTAGATCGAGATGATAAAAGGGATTTCGCAGACGTTTACTTTCAACTCGCGCAAGGATCTCCTGAGCCTGCGTCATTTTATTAGAATAATTATATAAATATGCGAGATTTTCCCAAGCGGTCAAGTTATCAGGTGACGACGACAGCGCTTTCAAATACGCTCTTTCAGATAGAGCGTATCGCTCTGAAACTCGGTACAAAAAGCCTAAGTTCACTAACGCTGAATCGAAATTTGGTTCAACTTTCAGCGCCGCTGAGAAATACGCGTATGCTCGGTCTCTGTCATTGGATAAGAGGGCATCCGCGCCTTTGTTATTATAAAACATGGCAATGACTTGTTGTTTTGTTAGCTGCGTTTTTGGGAAGTGCTGTCTCAACGCTTGGGGGTCAAAATCAATTTGGTAACCGCGTTTGTAAAAATAAAAGGAATTAGCACTTCGCGACCTAGGTATTATCTGTAAGTTTATATGCCCATTTAGCAAGCTAATACCGTCTCTGCGAGTCCAATACTCCGGGATCTGTACATCTTGAAACCGAACGCTTAAATCAGCCTCATTGGCTAATGCGTAGGTCATAATTGACAAAGAAAGGCAATTTGCCGCTCGGTTGTGAAAGGTTTCATTGGCCGTCGTATTTGCATCGCCACGATAGAGTAAATCAAAGCTCAACCGTTTAAATATACTGCGCGCCAGTGTTTCCGTTCGTTCTATAGGATCGTCTATGTGCCCTACTGTTCGTTTTACGTAGTTTCGCGCATCCTTATCTAAACGGAAAATGTCTTTTTCAGATTCGATATGGACGTCTTTCGCCAAAGGAAAGGCATCATCATCTAAAATAGAGCCAGATACGTGTTGTACTGTCGGGGCGCTTTGGCAAGCCGTTAAACTAAACAATACTAGTAGCGTTAACCAGAATGAATGCTGCTTCGTAAGATAATTCACGATACTTCTCCTCTTTGCTTCTCCTTCAAATTTAGTTAAAAAGGCAGCATTAAGCTATAACAAAGAGAAAAAATAAGTAACAACTTATTAACAATTAATTAACGGCAAAGTATCTCCGTATTGTAATCTGCGTCGTCCTGTATCACCCGCTCAATCAGTAGGCGCAGGAAAGACTTCAAGTGCATCTGTCACCATCAACGTCTTTAACGTATCGGTATTTTTCGGCGCAAATTTTTGGATTTGCGCAAACAGTAATTCCAAAGTCGCCATCGCATCGTCCAGAGCATTGTGTGCCGGTACCGCTGGCAGGTTATAACGCGCGCGACACACGGGTAACACCACAGCATTTGGCGGGGGCGGACGTAAATTCTTAGTCAGTTGATACAGTCCAAAACGCAATGTGTCTAGCGTTACGACTGTGGGAAGAGGGATATTCAACTTTTTAAATACACCGTTTAACACCGTCATATCAAGATGGGTACAATGGAACACCCATACATGACTACTGGCAAATTGTTTTAGCGCCTCCAACGCGATACGCAACGGTTGCCCTTGGGCAATATGATCAGCGGTTAAACCGTGGATTACCGGGCTTTGATTTAACGAGGCTGTTGTTGATATCACCTGATAATAACAACTTTGCAGAGAAATCTGCTTGCCCTTACCCTCAACCCACCCTATCGATAGAATTTTAGTGTCATTCAAATCAAGGGACGTGAGCTCTAAATCAATACATAAAAAAGGAATGTCAGCCAGTGGCATGCCTAACCAAGCTTCTGGGATAGGTGGCTTAGGTGCAAACCACTTTTTTAGTTTTTTAAACATCAGTCTTTCTCTCTGGGCATACTCGGTTTGCGTTAACCTAAACCACCGGCAAATTTAAACACAGCGGCTTGCTGTGTTCTTCGGATAACGCGCATTGCCTCTTTCAATTGATATTTCTCAATAGACGACAAATCGCTGATCGAAACATAGTTGTCAGTCACCTTATTTTGAATTTGATGACGCCACCGTAGGCGATTAAGAAACAGCCATATATCACGCAGATTTTTGACGTCTTTGCTCGATAACCCTGCGTGTGACAACAGCCCCTCTAGTCGATGAGGAATGGATGGCATGGTTAAGCCATTGGCTAAGGAGTAAATCCGCACTAGGTTATTGATGATCGCCACTCCACTATTTTTCATATCGATGCAGTCTTTTTTAGGTAATCCTTTTTTATACACAAATTTCTGAAACATAGATAACGGGACATGCCCATCACTTGCGTGGCGTGTAAGCGCGGCAATAAATCTCGATTGTTTGAGTAACTCCTTACGTTCCACATGTAATTGGGAAAGCAAAAACCGATTTCCTGCCACTGCGCGTACATCAAGAAATATATTGCAGTTTAAAATAGCTTCTGGGCTCGGCTCCCGCACCCAACTTTGCGCTTGCTGAACAGCTTGTTTTATTGACAAACGCAATGCTGGGTTACTGGCCATAATATTTCCAGTGCACAATTTAATACCGCATTTATCTAGGCCCCTGCATACGTACTCAGCCATATCTGCAAAATAGGCAGATTGCTCAGGGCTCGGCTCTGTGGCGAACAGTAATCCGTTGTCTTGATCAGATCCCATGGTCTGGTCTTCTCGCGCTTGAGAGCCGTAAACAAGCCAGCAAAACTCCATCGGTGCTTCACCATGCTGTTGCTGATAAAAGCCAATGAGCTTTCGCGTCATAATATCCGTTGCCTGAGACAATACCTTGCCGGCAATATCAAAGTCGCCGAGACGTTTAGCGTGTTTCGAAAAATAATGTGGTAGTTGCCATGAAAGTCTTGTTAATTCGTACAAAGACGGCGCTTTTGTTAACTCGTTAATAACGAAAAGCACATTCCCTCTTTGATGACGTATCATATCGCTCGCCGTCAACATCCCAAGAGGAACCCCGCTGTTTTTGTCCACGACGGGTAAATGGTGCACATTGTGCTCGGTCATGACGCACAAGGCATCGAATAATGTCCGCTGATCGCTAATTTTCACTGGGTCTCGCGTCATTATTTCACTAACCGCAAGGTTCACATCAGTTTGCTGCGCCACCACGCGATTTCGTATATCTCGGTCAGTTAGTATACCCACCAGTAATTGGTTATCCGTGATTACAAGAGAAGAAACGCCGCTTTTTGACATAACTTGCACCCCTTGCAAAATTGAGCTGTTGATATCCTCGCTCACAACCCCGTCAGAAATCACTTCACTTATCGGCTTGTAAAGCCACATAGATTTTGAGTCATCTACATGGTCACTATAAATTTGTTCAGAGGTATAATTTCGAAAGAAAACTTCAATACTTGGGTGGCTAGCAACACATTGGGCGAAACTTTTTTTCGGGATGCAATACACTAACCCCGGGCTATCGACAGTGACTGCTATTTTATTGGGCTGTTTTTGCCATAAGTTGTCACAGCCGAAATAATCCCCATCACTTACGTGGCGTTCTGATTCAGCGGAATCCTTAACTGAATATTGCCCACTGCAGATAAGAAACAATCCCCCTTGCTGCTGTTTCAGAATATTCGTTACATCTTCTTGGCTAAAATAAGCGACCGTAATGGACTGCGCCAACCTATTCATTTCATGCTCATCAAGCACCTCAAAGGGAGCGGAATCGCGCAAAAACTCTAAGATGTGCTGAGGGATATGATTCATTGAAACTCCAAAATAAATAACTGATAGTGGCGCATTTCAATTCTACAAATCTATTGCAATGAAACGTTTTGCCGATACGCTGCGCGAACCTTGATTTGACCAAAGCAGGCCCTGTTTAACAAGAGAATTTCTTATACCAATTTCACGAAATAATTAATCACTCTGCGAAAATTTAAAAGGAACTAACCAAAGCGCTTTTTACTTGATGTATTCAGTGTCGTGTAATGTTCAATTGGTCGACTCAAGCAAGTTGACAAACGCTTCCCTTGGTAAGGGTTTATAGAAATGAAAACCTTGAATAGCTGCAACATCCTTTTCATGAAAATAAGCATGTTCTTGAGATGTTTCTAGGCCCTCTACAACACATTCTAATGAAAAGTGCTGAGAGATATAAATAATCGCCTCAACGATAACTTGGTTATCCGTGTTTTGATCTATTTTCGACACAAAACTACGATCTATTTTGACTGACTTTAGCGGCAACTGATGTAAATAAGAAAGCGACGAATAGCCGCTACCAAAATCGTCCAACATAAAAAACAGCTCATGCACAATTAACGCATTCATAATATAAATAGCGCTAGTAATGTTTTCCATCGCAACGCCTTCCGTTATTTCCAAGCGTAAATACGAATGGGGGAACGTGAATTCCTCAATTATCTCCAACACTTGAGCAACGAAGTGGGGTTGACTAAACTGTCGCGGGCTAATATTGATACTGATGTAGCGCAAATTTCCTTCAGAAAACCAATCAAGGTGCTGCGAAATCAATACACACGTCTGGCGCAAGACCCATTGACCGATTTCTACAATCAAACCGCATTCCTCTGCCACTGGAATGAATTCCTGAGGCCCAACCCAGCCTAGTTTTTCATCATGCCAGCGCAGCAATCCCTCTGCGGCCACTATCTCGCCTGCCACATTAACCATAGGCTGAAAATACAACTCGAATGCTTCTTCACGTAAAGCCACATGTAGACGCTGCTCTACCTCAGAGCGAAAAGTCGCCATGATTTGTAATTCGTGACGGTAAAATAAATAATCATTGCGACTAGTGTGTTTAATTTTGTACATGGCAATATCAGCGTGTTTTATAAGTTGCTTAGCTTGCTCAGCAATTGATTTATTGGCATTGAGCTCAGGTGATGGAAACAGGGCGATGCCGATACTAAAGCTGGTAAACACAGCGCAACGGGATAACTCAATACTATCCCGAGTGAGGCTAAGCATTTTATCCGCTACTTTGGTAGCCTTACCAACTGCACTCTGTTCCGTCGGCCCTATGTCGCCAAGTAGCAAGATGAACTCATCCCCGCCTACTCTGGCCAAGGTATCATCACGGCGGATACAGGCTTTTAATTTGCTTGTGATATTAATCAGCAATTCATCACCAACAGAATGCCCTAGAGTATCGTTTATTAACTTGAAACGGTCTAAGTCGATAAAAAACACGGCCCCATATTGACCATGCTGCTGAGCATTCGTCAGTAAACTTTGTAAGTTGATATTGAGCATTTTTCGGTTAGGTAAGCCAGTCAAAACGTCTTGATAAGTTTGCAATCTAAGCTGCTCTTCTACCGCTTTACGATTACTAATTTCATCCACCAAATTTTGATGCTCTAAGCAAGCTTGGCAACTCACAGCCAAGCGACCAAATAGGGGCATTAGCGCGTTAAGAACGATGTCATCGATAGGCGTCCGTTTGCGTTCGAAACTGATTGCACCAAATTTAGGAATTTTAAACAGATAATAATAAGTATCACCGCGCTGACGGCAGACGCTTTGCACGTTGAGCTGGCTAAACTCGTACACCTGCTCGGTTAACCAATCATTTGTATCATCTGGGCGATGGTTATAGGGGTAGCAGAGTATGTCTGAATCATTTCTTGAGCGCGGTGCTTCTTTAAATACTACTGCGCTGCGTAAACTCAGACGTTTTTTGGCTCTATCGAGAAATAGCTGAAGCATCTTATCTAGGTTGAGATCCAATCCGATACTCATGGCTAGCTCGTGCTGAATAGAAATAATCTGTAAGGTGCGACTCATTTCACTCATTCACAGGCCCCAACTTAAATATAAAACGCCATTCATACCACATCCTGCTTGCTCGCTCGAGCTAAGGCAGCAACAGCCGTTTTATTATGTAAACTGAGAATCCCCCCCGCACCTAGCTCTATCTCGCCTAATACTAGCGCCCCAACTGTGCGGTACGGCGGTGCTATTTCTCGGTGAATCAAATCGAGTTCTGTGGCAAATTTATCTTGCAAAAACAACTGCCTACTAACGCAATCAAACAAAAAGCAATCCGTTACTTCATGCGTATCATTTAGTGTAGAAAGCGCTTGATTTACTGCGCCAGAAGCCGCAGCTATTAATTTTTCAGCATCTCCACACATGATGTACAGCATGGTGTTCTCAGGTATATCTCCTGCACAAACAAGCCCGCTACCCTCCAGTTTAAGAGGATCACGAATAAGCACTTCGTCGTCTAGCCTAGCCAACCCGAAAGGGAACGTTTTCGCTATGTCAAAAAATTCGTGCTTGTCGAAACTCAGCTTACTATGCTCCTGGACGACTCGCTCGTATAGCTGCGCAGCAGGCTCAAAATTTAACTCTAACACACAGTTATCATCAGTGCTGTTAGCCAGAAATGGGCCTGCAAGTATTTCCCAACCATGGCCTACGGACAAATCCCAATGAGTCGACATTTCGACTAAAATCATCGCATCTTGATGCATGCCGGCAGCACTAAAGAGGCAAGGTTGCGCCTTGAATTCAAGCGTTCCCGCTCCACCTCCAAAGACACTGCAATCTTCTGGTAGAAATGCCAGTACATGTTGCAGATAACCATCAATCTGCCTTGATAGCGCATCAGTCAATATCATCACGGAATTCACAGACTGAGACATATAAGCCATGTTTGACGACACTGGAGCACAAGTTGAAACACTCTCAATGACGCAAACACGAATATTGTTGCGCAAACCAACCACTAAAATACCGCGGGGCTCAAAGCGCGAGTCGAGGATAAGACCTGGAAATATCCCGCCGAAGATAGGCACATCTAATGTACCCACATATTGCTTAAAATCGTCTCCCCAAGAAGCCGCTTCTTCGCTGCACAGGATCATGATCCCCTTCGGCTTTGACAGCATCAATTCAGCAACACTATCGGCTAGTGCTTTAACCGTAACGTTTGAGGTAAATTGCACATCACTGAAAACTGCCATCCATATCCCTAACACCTCAACGAGATTGTTAAACGTTTGATATGCAGACAATAATAGCTAATAGCGTGCAAATTACCAGCAACGAAATTCTGTTATTTTTCTTTCTTGAGTCTCACATAAAAAAGCGCCCAACGAGGTGGGCGCTATTGTAGTAAAAGGCTATTTCATTCCTTTTTGAATGGTAGTTTTTAGCAAATTAATGTGCAGTTGCATCTCCAGCACCTTTAGGATAGCGAATATCTTCTACTAACTGTTGAATCTCTTGTGGTGCTTCCTCCGTCATTTTGAATACTAATAACGCCACGGCGAAGTTCACCAACATACCAATTGCACCTATTCCTTCAGGTGAAACGCCAAACCACCAGTTCTCTGACACATTCGCCGCAGGGTTAACAAACTTAAAGTAAATAATGTACGCTGCGGTAAAGCCAATCCCCGCTAACATGCCAGAAATCGCCCCTTTGTCATTCATACGCTTCATAAATATTCCCATTATGATGGCAGGGAAGAATGACGAAGCTGCTAAGCCGAATGCGAATGCGACCACCTGCGCGACAAATCCAGGGGGATTGACCCCAAAGTATCCTGCAATAACAATCGCTACGCCCGCAGCCAAGCGCGCATAAAACAGCTCTTTTTTGTCGGTTATGTTGGGCATTAGGTTGCGTTTAAGCAAATCGTGTGAGACCGATGTAGAGATAACCAATAACAGCCCGGCGGAGGTTGATAATGCGGCAGCAATACCACCTGCAGCGACCAACGCAATAACCCATGCCGGTAAATTGGCAATTTCAGGGTTGGCCATCACCATAATGTCACGATCTACTTGCATCTCGTTTCGCTCATCACCTGAGTAGAACATTTTACCGTCTTGGTTTTTGTCATCCCAGCTAATCAGCCCAGTTTTTTCCCAATTAGTTATCCAGCTAGGAGCTTCGCTATATGGCGTACCAGTGGGCGCTTGCTCGCTGACGGTTGGACCATTGATGGTCTCAATCATATTAACTCGCGCAAATGCGGCAATAGAAGGGGCTGTGGTATATAAAATAGCGATAAACAGTAAAGCCCAACCAGCACTCTTACGCGCATCACGTACTTTAGGTACGGTGAAGAAGCGCACTATTACATGGGGCAGACCTGCAGTACCGACCATGAGTGCTGCCGTGATGCAAAATACATCGAAGGTGCCCTTGGTACCGGAGGTGTACTCGTTGAATCCTAGTTGTGTCGAGAGACCATCTAGTTTTTCCAGCAGATACACCCCCGACCCATCGGCTAAACTCGCACCAAAGCCGGTTTGCGGCAGTACGTGCCCCGTGACCATGATGGAGATAAATACGGCGGGTACTAAGTAAGCGAAAATAAGCACGCAGTACTGCGCGACTTGAGTGTAAGTAATGCCTTTCATGCCACCTAGCACAGTATAGAAGAACACAATCGCCATACCAATCACAACACCCGTAACGATGTCGACTTCAAGGAAGCGGCTAAACACCACACCGACCCCACGCATCTGGCCTGCGACATATGTGAAGCAAACGAATATGGCACATACAACAGCCACTGTACGCGCGGTTTGTGAGTAGTAACGATCGCCGATGAAATCCGGAACCGTAAACTTCCCAAACTTACGTAAATATGGCGCTAAGCAAAGGGCTAATAGTACGTATCCGCCAGTCCAGCCGAGTAGATATACAGCCCCGTCGTAGCCCATAAATGAGATCAACCCAGCCATTGATATGAACGATGCTGCTGACATCCAATCAGCGGCTGTTGCCATGCCGTTTGCTATAGGGTGAACACCGCCACCAGCTACATAGAATTCTTGTGTTGACCCAGCGCGAGCCCAAATCGCAATAGCGATGTACAGAGCAAAAGAAGCTCCTACGATTAAAAATGTGAGTACTTGAACATCCATCTTAACGCTCCTATTCTTCGTCGACGCCGTAGCGCTTATCGAGTTGATTCATTTTGTACATGTAGATAAATATCAACGCGACAAATACGTAGATTGCTCCTTGCTGCGCAAACCAAAAGCCCAACTTAAAGCCGAACACTTGAATTTGGTCGAGTAAATCCACTAATAAAATTCCGAAACCAAAGGACACGACAAACCAAACAACTAGTAGTTTTGTCATAAGAGCGAGATTTTCCCGCCAGTATGCTTTTTTATCTTCTTCGTTTTTAAATGCCATCTTGTTTTTCATCCAAGGTTAATAAGATGTAAATAACTGTAGACTCATGTTTTACAAGACGGAATGAGACCATGGTCTTACGGGTTAATTAAATACAGCGACCTGTGCTACAGTCCTTATAAATCGTAGCCTCCGGTTGCAAAATAAGTTTTAATCAGCGTCACTGCTATTAGGAAAATGTATGGCTTTAGGTTGGATGGTATTAGCCATCGTCTATTTGATGGGATTGTTTTGGGTAGCCAAATGGGGAGACGGGAAGAGCCCTCTGGCCAAACGTATTAGCTCACACCCTGCAATTTATTCGCTGGCACTGGCAATTTACTGTACCGCGTGGACTTTTTTTGGCTCTGTCGGCGAGGCATCAAGAGATACATGGGATTATTTGCCCATCTTTTTAGGCCCCATGTTGTTGTATTTGTTCGGGTATCGCTTCTTGCGCAAACTGATTGCGGTGAGTAAACGTCAGCACATTACCACGATTGCCGATTTCATTTCGTCTCGTTACGGTAAGCGTCAAACTATCGCCTTACTCGTCACCTTAATAGCGCTGTTAGCCATTATTCCTTATATCGCTTTGCAACTAAAAGCCGTTGGTTCAGCATTTTTAATGGTATCAGGCCAGACTCATGCGGAGCTAGTGGTGCTAGGCGCCACCACGTTTATTGCTTTGTTCTCTATCTATTTCGGTACTCAGCACACAGATGTGACTGAGTACCGGCGCGGGTTAATGGTAGCAATTTCCTTTGAGTCGGTGATTAAATTATGCGCTTTGATTGCCGTGGCTAGTTTTGGGTATCTAACATATTCACAACATTCCGATACTCCGTTACTGCAAGAGTTCACCACCCTTAACGCACTGGGCAATATATGGTCATTCTCATTTTTTGCACAAACCCTCATGGCCGCTGGCGCAGTAGTATGTCTGCCTCGCCAGTTTCACGTCGCTATTGTAGATAACTTAAAGCTCAGTCACTTAAAAACCGCTCGTTGGTTATTCCCACTGTACTTATTGTGTATCGCGATCCTGATCCCAATTATTTCTGCGGCAGGAGACGACATGTTCCGCTTAACCAGCCAAGAGCCAGATACATACGTGCTAGGCATGGCGATGAATAGCGGCAATATGTTATTACAAGTACTGGTATTTGTAGGTGGCTTATCTGCTGCCACAGCGATGATCATCGTCGCCACGTTAACCCTGAGCACCATGCTGACCAACGATGTAATTTTGCCGAATTTGTTAGCGGAGCATCGCGGCGCAGGTGTTCCGCCCAATTTCACTAAACGCATTCTGCTTATTCGCCGTTTGGTTATCGCTGCTATTTTGTCTTTAGCCTATTTGTATTATCAACAAATGACTGACAGTCGTACTCTTGCCTCTATTGGACTGATCGCATTTTCTCTGGTCATACAGTTGTTACCCGCCATTGTCGGCGGTTTATATTGGAAGCGAGGCCATGCGCAAGGGGTTTACGCTGGCCTAATGGCCGGTATTGGCTCATGGATATTGTGGTTAATGCTGCCTTTGTTAAATGACGCAGGGCAAAACCTGATACTCAACGACACCATTAACGCCGTCGCCATTTATAGCTTGCTCGCCAACACCTTTGCTTATGTGTTGTTTTCCTATGTGGCAGATGTTCGTCTAATTGATCGCATTCAAGCGGAGGCCTTTGTCACCACCACGGATGACAAGTCAAAACATCATAATGCGCCTCGCACCCACACCACAGTTGAAGATTTACACACGTTATTAAGCACCTTTTTAGGGGAGAAACGGTGTAAACAATTGCTAAGTGATTACCAACAACGTAACGGCCATATTCTAAATCCAGCGGAGTCTGCCACTGAAGAGTTTGTACTCTTTAGCGAACGAGCTCTTGGCGGCGTAATAGGCGCTTCTTCTGCAAAAGCGTTAGTCGACAGCGCTATAAGTGGTAAAAAGTTGAATTTCGAAGAAGTCGTTAACTTTTTTGACGATACCACTCAGGCAATCCAATTTAATATGAGCGCCTTGGTCGCCTCATTAGAAAGTCTCGAACAAGGAATAAGCGTGATTGACCGAGACTTAAATTTAGTCGCGTGGAACAAAAGCTACTTAGCGCTCTTTAGTTACCCAGCAAATATGATCCGCGTGGGCCGACCTGTAGAAGATCTTGTTCGATACAATGCTCAGCGTGGTGAGTGCGGTGCGGGCGAAGTAGAAATCTTAGTTCAAAAGCGACTTGAGCACATGCGCAAAGGCACCAGCCATCGCTTTTTGCGGCAGCGCAGTGACGGCAGAACGTTAGAGATGATCGGTACCCCGTTACCTGGGGGCGGATTTGTGACCAGTTTTAACGATGTAACAGAGCACATTGAAACCCAACACGCTCTAAAAGAAGCCAATATCGATTTAGAAAATCGAATACAAAAACGCAGTCAAGAAGTGCAAACCATTAACGCTGAGTTGCGTTTGGAAATACAGCGCCGGGCGGACGCTGAAACCCAATTGGTCAGTGCGCGTAAGGTAGCAGAGCAGGCTAACGCCAGTAAAACGCGCTTTTTGGCGCTTGCCAGTCACGACATTTTGCAGCCGTTAAATGCCGCTAAGTTATATCTTGGTGCGTTAGAAGAAGCTAAGCTAAATGACGATGCAAGGCAAACCGTTGGCAAACTATCCAATAGCATCCAGGCCAGTGAAGCACTCATCGCCACGCTTTTAGATATTGCGCGTATTGATCAAGGTGAGTTAAAGCCGGAATACAAAGCGATTAACGTACGCGATGTGCTGCAACCGCTTATCGCTGAATTTGAACTCATTGCCGAACACAAAGGTTTGCAACTGCGTTCCCGGGTGGCTGATGTATGGGTAAAAACCGATCGTACATATCTTTATCGCATCATGCAGAACTTTGTTTCTAATGCCCTGAAATATACCCAGACTGGAGGCGTATTGGTCTCTGTTCGAACGAAGGGAGAAAATGTAGCGTTCGACGTTTTTGACACGGGCTCTGGCATTGCGCCAGATCAATTAGACAAGATATTCGGCGATTTTTATCGTATATCCGGCCATCAACAACAAGGCGTGGGATTAGGACTTGGCGTTGTACAAAGACTTGCCAGTATTCTGGATGCAAATTTAACGGTCGCTTCGCGTATCAACCATGGAAGCCGTTTCAGCATTCAATTACCCTCCAGTCGGCCGATTGAAACAAACAGCCCAGTGCAAATAAATAAGGTGGGGTTTCATGACCTGAAAGTGCTTTGTGTCGACGATCAAAGTCAGAACCTTGATGCACTGCAATCGTTATTGGCGAAATGGAAAGTGGTTTCTCACTCTGAGCAAACCCCTAGCGCTGCGTTGGCATCTTTAGGGCATTTTGTACCAGATGTGATCTTAATGGATTTTCAGTTGAGCAGCGATATAGACGGGCTACAGCTTATTGAGCAGTTAAGAGAGCGTATCTGTGATATTCATGCCAATAATGTTCCAGCGATCTTGATTACCGCTAATATTGAACTTGAGTTAGTGCAACGCTGTAAAGAGCAAGGTTGTGGCTATTTGTCTAAACCTGTGAAGCCGGCTAAGTTGAGGGCGCTGCTGCAGGCGGCTCAAGCTGAAGTTGTGAGGCAATAAGCACGGCTTGAGTTCGATTATTGATGTGTAATTTCTTGAAGATAGCCGTCACGTGTGCTTTCACCGTGGCGGTTGCTATATCTAGGTTGTAAGCGATTTGCTTGTTTAATAAGCCATCTCGCATATAGCACAACACCTTATATTGCGCAGGTGTTAAACTGGCCACATTATCAGCCAGCTCAGCAAATTCATTGTCTAATTCCACTTCATCACTGGCATAACTCTCGGGTAACCAAATGTCACCTTCTAGCATACTGGTTACCGCATCAGCGATTTGTGCCGCCCCAGTGGTCTTAGGCACAAAACCTAAGGCGCCTAGATTAATCACTTTGGTGATAATCATCGGATCTTCTAAACCTGACACCACAGCCACTGGTAATTCAGGGAATAGCTTACGAATATGTATCAGACCAAACAAATCACCACTGCCTGGCATGTGTAAATCCAAGAGCAACAAATCAATGTCTTTATGCTCTTCTAATAAGGCTACTGTTTGCATTAAATCGGCTGCTTCAAGCAACGTTAAATCGCTGAACGACAGTGTTAAGGCTCCGCGTAAAGCATCCCTATACAAGGGATGATCATCTGCAACCAGTAGCGTTATCATAGATGGCTATTATCCATTTTTATCGGTTCAAACGTTGCTCTATTAGGGTATCAACCACACTTGGGTCAGCTAACGTAGACGTATCACCGAGTTGTTCATATTCATTGGCAGCAATTTTGCGCAAAATCCGGCGCATAATTTTACCAGAGCGTGTTTTCGGTAACCCTGAGGACCATTGTATCAAGTCTGGTGTCGCAATGGGGCTAAGTTCTTTACGTACCCAATTAGAAACCTCTTTTGTAAGCTCATCCGTTATCTCAACACCTTCATTGGGCATCAGATATACATAAATACCTTGGCCTTTCAAATCATGGGGGTAGCCTACCACCGCGGCTTCAGCTACCGCATTATGGGAAACCAGTGCACTTTCAATTTCAGCGGTACCTAAGCGATGGCCCGACACATTGAGTACATCATCTACTCGCCCTGTGATCCAGAAGTAATCGTCCTCGTCACGACGAGCACCATCACCGGTGCAATAAGTACCTGGGTAAGTGGTAAAATACGTTTGCACAAAACGTTCGTGATCGCCGTAAACGGTGCGCGCTTGACCTGGCCAACTATCGGTAATAATTAAATTGCCTTCAGTTGCGCCAGACAATTCATTGCCTTGGCCGTCTACCAATGCGGGCTGCACACCGAAAAATGGATGGCTAGCAGCGCCTGGCTTCATCGCTGTGACACTGGGGAGAGGTGTTAACATGGCAGCGCCCGTTTCAGTTTGCCACCATGTGTCCACAATCGGGCATCGTGACTGGCCAACAGTCGTATAATACCAATGCCATGCCTCTGGGTTAATGGGCTCACCCACTGAACCAAGTAAGCGTAATGATTCGCCACTAATCCCCTCAGTGGGGAAATCACCGTGGGCCATTAATGCACGAATAGCAGTAGGCGCCGTGTAAAGGATATTCACCTTGTGCTTATCAACTATTTGGCCAATTCGGCGTACATCAGGGTAAGTAGGTACCCCTTCAAACATAACACTGGTCGCGCCGTTGGCAAGAGGGCCATATACGATATAACTGTGACCTGTCACCCAGCCAACATCGGCTGCACACCAGTAAATATCTCCTGGTTTATAATCAAAAACGTATTTATGGGTGATGGATGCCCATAGCAAGTAACCCCCGGTGGTGTGCACTACTCCTTTAGGCTGGCCGGTAGAGCCGGATGTATACAAGATAAAAAGCGGATCTTCTGCGTTCATTACCTCTGGCGGACAATCGGTAGAACAACCATCCGTTAAGTCATGCCACCAAACATCATCTTTACCCCAGCTCACGTGACTGCCGGTATGTTTGAATACGATAACTTGCTCCATGCTAGGGCAGTCATGTTCAGCCAATGCCGTATCCACATTGTCTTTTAATGGAATATGCTTACCAGCTCTTAGCCCTTCATCCGCGGTAATCAACACCTTCGCTTGACAATTATTCACTCTGTCGGCAATTGCATTAGGCGAAAAACCGCCGAAAATGACGGTGTGTACAGCGCCTATCCGCGCGCATGCAAGCATGGCATACACAGCCTGCGGGATCATAGGCATATAAATCGCAACTCTGTCGCCCTTGCCTACACCTAGCTTGCGCAAGCCGTTGGCGATTTTCGCGACTTCGTCATGTAAACGATGGTAAGTGATAATGTCGTGGCTATGAGGGTCGTCACCTTCCCAGATAAAGGCTGTTACGTGACCTCTTTTCGCTAAGTGACGATCAATACAGTTGTATGCCACATTCAATTCGCCGTCTTCAAACCACTTGATACTTACATGATGAGCATCAAAAGACGTGTTTTTGATTTTGGTTGGGGTTTTGACCCAATCAAGTGATTTAGCTTGCTCAGCCCAGAATACTTCAGGTTGCTCTACTGATTCTGCGTACATGCGCGCGTAATCGGCTGGTGTAAGGTGGCTATGCTCTTTAGCGTGTGCTGGAACGGGATAAATTTGTTGCGACATAATGACTCCAAAAACTGAATACACAAATAAGAATACTGAGCACTGTACTCGTAAGCACACAAACCGGAATGAGACCTTGGTCTTATCCCTGCGTTACATATGAGTAATCAAAATAATACAATTGCCGACATCATTTAACAATTACCCTTGCTTTATTTCGTTATGCGAGCGCTTTAGGCTCAGCC
Source organism: Paraglaciecola sp. T6c (assembly GCF_000014225.1). Lineage (NCBI taxonomy): Bacteria > Pseudomonadati > Pseudomonadota > Gammaproteobacteria > Alteromonadales > Alteromonadaceae > Paraglaciecola > Paraglaciecola sp. T6c. The sequence goes on along the minus strand of NC_008228.1, from coordinate 604,641 downwards.
CTCGTCACTTTGGGCATTTTACAGAAACATCACAATACAGATCCATGAGCTAAACTCTGTTTCAGCAAACAATCACTTCGCCATCGCTTTTGTCTTTCTAAAAAGCTTGTGCTCTACCCTAAGGTGCGCAAATGTTTAGTTATATATCCATTAAGAATCGCCTTCTGATCATCTCAATTGTTCCCTTGGTCAGTCTGGTATCAATCCTCTTGCTGATTATTATTTCACAGGTCACTGCGCTGACGGGGACCGTGGAAAAGTCCGCGCAAACTTTACTCATTGAGAGCAAAAAAGGGGAACTTAAAAACACCGTAGAATTAGCTTACAGCGCGGTAAAACCGATGTATCAAGAAGGTGGCGACAAACGCGAGGCAATTGAGATCCTTAAGCGACTAACATTTGGTAAAGACGGATATATATTTGGTTATGATGATAAAGCAGTACGTCTATTTAACGGTGAAAATGAAGCAGGTATTGGCCAGAATTATTATGACTTTAAGGACGTAAACGGGATCTATCTGATTAGAGATTTAATTGCTGCGGGTCGCAATAACAAATTTGCTCAAGGGAATGAATTTGTGACTTATCATTTTCCTCGATTGGGGGAGAATACGCCGGCCGCAAAACTGTCTTACGCTATTTACCTTCCAGAATGGAAAATGATGCTTGGCACTGGCTTGTACATCGACAGCATTGATGACCAAGTAAGCGTATTTTCGCAACACATTGATGAATCCCGCGCAACATTAATCACCTCAGTCACCCTAGTCTCAGGAATATTACTGCTGCTGTTACTGATGCTTGGACTGCTTTTAGTCCGCTCGATCCTTTCACCGTTAAACACCGTAACGCAATCGATAAAAGAGCTCTCTAGTGCTGAGGGAGACCTAACCCGCCGTCTAAATCTCAACGACAACCACGAGCTAGGTGAACTCGCGAGTCACTTAAATACCCTACTGAGCAAGCTACAGACAATCATTGGTAATGTGCGCGATATCAGCTTACGAGTGAAACAAAATAGTGATGAGCTTGGCACGCAAACGCTTTCGATAAAGGATTTAAGTATTAAGCAACATAACGAAATTGACCAAGTCGCCAGCGCTACCTCACAGATGTCAGAAACAGCCCATCAAGTTTCTGTTAACGCTGATGCCGCCGCTTCAGCAGCACTAGAAGCGGATAACAATGGTCACCAAGCGATGCGAAGTGTCGAGCAAAGCTGTCACGAGATGTCACTTTTACTCAATGAGTTGTCGGCCACGGAAGAAGTCGTCACACAAGTAGGTGATGACGTAGAAAACATCGGTGCTGTGCTATTAGTTATCGAAAGTATTGCAGGGCAAACAAACTTGCTGGCGCTGAACGCGGCTATTGAAGCCGCTAGAGCAGGAGAACAGGGCCGAGGCTTCGCAGTAGTGGCTGATGAAGTAAGGAACTTAGCCAGTAAAACACAAGGAAGCACCGAAGAAATACAAAATATGATCGCCAAGTTACAAAGTGGTTCACGCGCTGCAGTGGTAGTGATGAGCGATAGCAAACAACGCAGCAATGAAACCGAAAAAAGCATTAGCGCCACGGCCGTATCATTGGGCGAAATATCTAAATCAGTTGCCACAATGAATAATCTTAATGTTCAAATAGCCACCGCCGCCCGAGAACAAAGTATTGTAGGCAAAGAAATCAGTCAGCGTATTATTGATATATCAAACCAAACAACAGAGCTCAGTGGTATTGCGGTTAAAAATGGTAAAACTGCGGAAAGTTTGCGCCAAAAAACGGCCGAGCTAGAAGGGCTAGTCGGCCAGTTTAAAGTATAGCGATTGCGCCCGATTGAATTAATTCCATGATGGATTAAACAATAAATTGCGAAAAGCAAACAAAAGTTAAACTCAAGTAAATATTGTTAAGACCTTGGTATCATAGACCATGAGCTTATAGCCGTTTTTTTGAACATGTCCCAGAGTAGATAACGTAAATAGCGACTAAACGGACAGACAAATGAACATAAAACGCATATCACTCACAAGTTTAGCTTTAGCATGCTCCACCGTGTCATTTACTTCTCTTGCTAACCCGTTAGATAAAACCACATTTGGTTTCAGCGGTTACGTCAAAGCAGATGCCATGGTGAGTCAATACAGCGATGGAACATTACCCTCTGGTACTATTGGACGTGACTTCTATATCCCAAGTCTGACACCCACGGGCGGGGAAAAAGAAAGCGCACAATTTGATGCCCATATTAAACAATCTCGCTTTCGCTTCACCACCAATACCCTATTGAGTAACAACGAAAAAATCACCGGTGTACTTGAATTTGATTTTCATACCACACCTGATGGTAACGAGCGGATCAGTAATTCATATGAGCCCAGAATTCGCCATGCTTTTATCAAGTACAACAACTGGTTGATTGGCCAAACCTGGTCCACATTTCAAGACGTTAAAACCCTGCCTGAATCTTTAGATTTCATTGGGGTAACTGACGGCACCATTTTCGCGCGACAAACCATGGTGAGATACACCTCGGGAGCCTTTGAAGTTGCCTTAGAAAACCCGGAAACCACAGTGACACCTTTTGGCGGCAGTGGTCGTATTGTCGCTGATGACAACTCAGTGCCTGATCTAGCAGCGCGTTATACGTTAAATCAATCCTGGGGACATGTGTCATTTGCCGGCTTAGTGCGTCAACTCTCTTATGTCGAAAAGCAAAATGGCAGTGATATTGATACAGACGACGTTGGTTATGGCCTTAGCATCACCAGTAAGATTAATTTCGGTCAAGACGATGTGCGCGTGATGGCTAATATCGGCAGCGGACTGGGTCGGTATATCGCCTTAAATGCCGTTAACAGTGCGGTATTAGATGCGAATAATGAGCTCGATACTATCGATGTTCGTGGTTTCACGGTGGCTTATCGTCACTTTTGGGATCCTCAGTGGCGCAGTACCTTCAGCTACGCCATGTTCAGCGCAGATAACGATACTGACTTGACGGGCTTAGGTGTCATTAAGGAAACCTACAGTGCCAGAGCCAATATTCTTTACTCCCCATCACCTGAGCTAACCTTTGGCGCCGAATATGCCTACGCTAAGAAAACCCTTGAGTCAGATGCAGACGGCGATATGAGTCGCTTACAGTTTTCAGCAAAGTATGCATTTTAAACTTGGTTAAAACGGTTATTCACGTTTGAAAGAGAGGCAAATCCCAACTTGCCGCTTGCTTGCGCTACCTTAGAAGTTCTTTGTTAAGACAAATAGCCTCTAAGGATGGCGCTTTTTTACGTCACCTCCGCCCTATTCGTATTCATCTCTGGTGACTGTTTATCTTTGATTACAAATACCTCTAGTTTCATCTTGATGCCATCCGTAATAAACTGCGCTCATTATTCGAGTGAGAAGAACTACATATGAAAATTGCCATTTTAGGTGCCATGGATGAAGAGATTACCCTTCTGAAAGAATCAATTAGTGGGCTTGTTGAGCATCAACATGCGCATTTAACACTTTACACTGGCCAGTTACAGGGTGCCGACGTCGTCTTAGTTAAATGTGGCATTGGCAAAGTTGCGGCTGCAGTTGCCACGACCATAGTCGTGGATAAATTTGCTCCGGATTTCGTGGTCAACACCGGCTCAGCGGGTGGATTTGACCAAGCATTGAGCATAGGTGATATCGTGATCGCTAATGAAGTTGTACACCACGACGCCGACTTGACCCACTTTGGTTATGCTCTGGGCCAATGTGCTGGTATGCCAGAAACCTACCTATGTGATACCGCACTAATTGAGGCGGCCGAGAAAGCCGCAATCACCTTAGGTGAAGCCAAGACTAAGCGCGGGCTAATTTGTACTGGTGATGCTTTTATCGGCAGCGACGAAGCAGCCGCTAAACTACGAACCGATTTCCCCGCTATCGCCGCGGCAGAAATGGAAGGCGTCGCGATAGGCCAAACCTGTCACTTGCTTAACGTGCCGTTTTTGGTGATCCGCTCTTTGTCAGATATTGCAGGCAAAGCTTCGACCGTATCCTTTCAAACATACTTAGAGCAGGCAGCAAAACACTCAGCCATGCTGGTGATGGAAATGCTCACCGTACTGCAAAACCAAACTAAATAAGTCACATATACCTTGCCAAGCGATATCGATGTGTTCTTGCAATCACCCGCCCTGCAACCAATTTGGGTGCTGGGCGTGGTGATGTTAGTTGAAATGCTATTACATTGGCCTGAGCGCTATCACCCGCTTTTTTTTGCGAAACTCGTCGCCACAAGAATGGCTGACAAGGTGAACCCTTGCGCCGATAGGGCCCCGCTGCAATTGCGTATATCAGGGACATTAGCGCCATTAGTGTTAATAAGTCCAGTCGCAGTCATACTGGCTATTTTTATCAACATGGCTGAATTCCCGCTCTTCTTTGACGCCATGCTACTTCTCGTCGCCTTGCAGTATCAGCATGTAATGACTCGTGGTAAAAAAGTGTATTCTGCTTTGCTATCTGGGAAGAAAACCCTTGCCAGACAGACTCTAAAACCTATGGTGCTGCGAGAAACTGAGCTTCTTTCACAAGTGGGATTAGTGAAAGCCACCATTGAGAGTATGACCCTGCGTTTTCATCAACAGTACCTGTGTACTGCGATGTTGTTTCTTTTATTCGGGCCGGTTACGGCACTGTGTTATCGCCTCGTGTATGAATTTTCTCATTGCTGGAATACCAAACTCACTCAATTCACCTACTTCGGTCAACCTTCTGCCAAGACGCTTCTCGTTGTGCAGTGGGTTCCTCTGCGTTTAACCTCGTTTCTATTTACATTGATGGGCAGTGTCACCAGTGCCATTAGCGCGTGGCGCGCTCTGCCTCGTTCTAGCAGCGCCCATCAGGTATTACTCGCTTTGCACGGTGGGGCATTGGGTATAGAGCTCAGTGGCCCGGCTATTTATGAAAACACCAAAAAGCGCTCTATAAAGTGTGGCGGGAAACGCCAAGCTAACACCATCGATATAAAGCGTCTTTCCAATCACATTGTTTTATGCAAATTCGCTTTTTGGGTACTGTGCTTATGTATTGCCGTGGGCCTTTATCGCTTGCACCTTTAGGGAGGTTGATTTTAAGGTGAGTTTAGCCATTGAAAGTCATTGGCTACCAGTATTATCCTGCGCATTTTCGTATAACTAATTACCCTTACATGTTATATTCTCGCCTGATTAACGAGTCCTGCCATTTTATCAAATTGACGTTTTAATCGTTTTTTCGCGTAAACATAATTCGAGTTGTATATGACCCCAAAATTTTCGTATTCCACAGCATCAGGCAGTTATTCATTTGAGGTTTCAAGTAATGTCGTGATGTGCACGTTCAATGGTGCTTGCTGCGATCAAATTGCTCAGCGCTATCTTGCAACGTTGTGCAAGATTGTTAGCGATTTTAATGGGGAACCTTGGGCCTACCTAGGTAATGCTCAATTGCATCTGGCCGCGACCCCGCAAGCAGAACAATACTTACTCGAATGCTTTGTTATGAGCGTTAAAAATAATTGCATTGGTGACGCCTATTGTTTGACGTCTGCTGTGGGCATATCTCAGTTGAAGTCTATTCGGCAAAAAGCGGGGCTCACAGCCACCCTTGAAGAGCGCATGTTTGGCAGCCAGCAAAGCGCTTTCTCCCAGTTAACCAAAGAATTGAAGCAATATAGCGCTGTCGAAAACAGCCAAGAAAAGTAATTGCGTATTCACTCAGTGGGCGCAAAGGTAAACTGTGGCATAATCAATATAAATATTAGCGGCTAGACACACTTCCTTATTATGACCATCACCTTGACCACTCCAGCGATGCTCTTTCCGGCAATTTCGTTATTATTATTGGCTTATACCAATCGATTTTTGACGTTAGCCAGCACAATCCGAAATCTTGACCCCACGCAGGATCAAGAGAATACCCATGCCCAAATTAATAATTTGCGTACTCGTATTCAACTGATTAAACGCATGCAAGAATTTGGCGCCTTTAGCTTTTTTCTGTGTGTTTTATCCATGTTAGCGATTTACGCTGAATATCAAACGATAGGCAGTACTATTTTCGCAGGCAGCCTAGTATTGCTGCTTTATTCACTAGGTTTGTCGGTGAGGGAGATAAATATTTCGGTAGAAGCGCTAGACTTACATTTAAGTCACTTCAATCTAGATAGGAAAAAGCGTAAACCTTCTCGCGAAAAACCTTAAGAAAAGCGGTTCACTCACCATACGAGCAAACCGCCCATTGGACTTAGCTTAGCGTCACTCGCGCAAATTTGCGTTTGCCCACTTGGAAAACGGCTTCTTGTAACGAGGTAAAAATCGCTTTTTGGTCTGCCACTTTTTCACCGTCCATTTTAACCGCGCCCTGTTTAATCATACGCATCGCTTCTGAAGTCGATGCCACTAAAGCGGCCTCTTTAAGCAAGTTGGCAACAGCCATACCTTCTGCACCTGCCTCAAAAGTGAATTCAGGCATCTCATCTGGGATGGCATTTTTCTGGAAGCGTTGGATAAATTCATGGTGAGCGGCTTCTGCAGCAGCATCATCGTGAAAACGCGCAATAATTTCCTTAGCCAGCGCAATTTTTATGTCTCTTGGGTTCGTGCCCCCAGCGACTTGCTCTTTGTAAAGCGCAATTTCTTCAATGGCCTTAAAGCTAAGTAAATCATAGTAGCGCCACATCAAATCATCTGAAATCGACATGATTTTACCGAACATATCGCTTGGTGAATCGGTGATACCAATATAGTTTCCAAGGGACTTAGACATTTTCTGTACGCCGTCTAACCCTTCAAGCAACGGCATCATCAAAACAGTTTGTGGTCGTTGCCCCTGCCCTTTTTGCAATTCACGGCCCATCAATAAGTTGAAACGCTGATCTGTTCCGCCTAATTCAACATCAGACTCAAGGGCAACAGAATCCCAGCCTTGAACGAGCGGATACAAGAACTCATGAATAGCGATAGGTTGGCCATTGGCATAGCGCTTTTTAAAATCATCTCGTTCTAACATACGTGCCACAGTTTGACTTGAGGCTAACTTGATCATACCTGAGGCCCCTAGGCCTTCCATCCACTCTGAATTAAAACGGATCGTGGTTTTAGCCGGATCAAGAATTTTGAATACCTGCTCTTTGTAGGTTTCAGCATTCGCTAGCACGTCTTCTCGGGTCAATGGCTTACGAGTAACATTTTTGCCTGTGGGATCACCTATCATTCCGGTGAAATCACCGATCAGAAAGATAACTTCGTGCCCAAGCTGCTGAAAAGACCGCAGTTTATTAATTAAAACCGTATGACCTAGGTGTAAGTCTGGCGCTGTAGGATCAAAGCCTGCTTTAATTTTTAACGGCTTGCCTTCTTTTAGCTTGGCAATCAGTTCTTCTTCCAACAATATTTCTTCAGCACCACGCTGAAGCTCAGCAAATGCGCTTTGCCAATCTGCCATTTTGAACCCTTATAAATATGATAATACGAATAAATTTAATCGATTATTTTACGTTGCAGCGTCTGCTATTGAAAGGGCGTATAAGGATTAATCAAAGGATTCTTATACTCATATCATACTAAAGATGTACAAAAAACGACCTTCCTCTAGAAAATCCCGTTCAATCATTATATTCTGCACACTTAACAGTTGTATGAGTTGAATTTTCCTGTGGTAAAAAAAGCCTTTTCACAATTACCTAAAGCACATAAGTGGGCGGTTGCTTCCCTCGCGTCTATCGTGCTTATTCTTGCCCTATTCCCATCAGACCGTGCCAGTGCTTCTCGTAACACCGAGGCCGCTTTATTAGAGATCGGTAAACGCTACGAACTACCTATTAGCACAGATCATTTATCGGTCAGCAGTGAAGAACACGTTAGCGATGACGTTGAATGGAACACTTATCAAGTTAAGCGCGGGGATACGCTGGCCAAGATTTTTAAGCGCGCCGGGCTGTCCGCTCGCGACACTTATAATGTGAGCAGTGCTGGCGAACTCGCTAAAATGCTTTTAAAGATCCGCCCTGGTCAACTCGTATCACTGCAAGTTGATGAAAACGGCTCATTTGCTGGCTTAAGTTATGCGTTTTCAAATACCGAAACCCTACTTATTCATCCTGATGAAAAAAATCAACTCACCGCTCGCGTGGACAAAAAGAAAGTCGATACCCGCTTGAACTACGCGCAAGGCGAGATTAACAGCAGTTTCTGGAATGCGGGTGTAAAAGCCCACCTATCTGAAAGTCAAATCATGAGCCTAGCGGCGATATTTGGCTGGGATATCGATTTTGCTTTAGAAATTCGCCAAGGTGACAATTTTAATGTTGTCTTTGAAGAAAAATACATAGACGGTGAATTCGTGGAATACGGCGATATTGTTTCAGCTGAATTTACCAACGGTGGCAACACCTTTACCGCTATCCGTTACTCTGATGGCAATTATTACACCCCAGAAGGGCGTAGTATGCGTAAAAGTTTTTTACGCGCACCGGTTAGCTTTAAATACATCAGCTCTAGTTTCACAAAACGTCGCTTTCACCCAGTCCAAAAACGCTGGAAAGCCCACCGTGGCGTAGATTACGCAGCAAATCGCGGCACCCCCGTAATGGCTGCTGGCGATGGTAAGGTTATTCGCTCTTCATACGATAAATACAATGGTAATCACGTTTTTATTCAACACGGTGAAAAGTACGTGACCAAATATTTGCACTTTACCAAGCGTAAAGTCAAAGTGGGACAAACTGTTAAGCAAGGCGATGTTATCGGCACTGTTGGCTCTACAGGGTTAGCTTCTGGCCCGCATTTACATTACGAATTTTTAGTGGATGGCGTACATCGCAACCCTAGAACCGTTTCTTTGCCTAAAGCACTCCCCATCGCCAAGAAAGAGCGCAGCGCATTCGAACTCGTGGCAAAAGAGCAACTTGAGTTACTGACTAATAGCAAGCGCATTATGTTGGCGATGAATTAGTAGTAGTGTATGTGCCTAGCTTTCATCTTGTCTGCTAGGCAACGTTAAAAATCAAATCGATAGGAGCCCATGCTTAAGCTATTTATTGGGCTAATGTAAGGCACCAGCATTGATGCTGCCCTTACCACGCGTTCTGACACTCTTTTACCCAATTGACCTATGCGAAGCCTGATGCCTATTCACGTAGTGAAACTCGTCATTTACAGTACCTATCCATAGAGAGCATATGATGCCTAAGAAAAATAGCCGGCCCCTAGACAGCATAGATTTGGATATTCTTGCATCCTTGTACGAAGATGCTCGTACCACCAATAAAGAAATAGCCAAACGGGTGGGTTTAGCGCCCTCATCTTGTCTTGAGCGTATCAAGCGCCTGCAAGCAGATGAGATCATTCAAGGCGCATCGTTACAGATAGATTTGAATGCCTTAGGCGGTCATATACAAGCGATGATTTCGATTCGATTGTCTGATCACAACCGTTTAGCGGTAGATGACTTTGTTACTGACTTATTACCTCAGCCCGAAGTGCTTAGCGTGTTTCACATGGGTGGCAACATCGATTTTTTATTGCACGTCACCGTGACTGACTCTAGTCATTTGCGAGATTTTATATTTAACCAACTTACCGCTAGGCCTGAAGTGAACCATGTTGAAAGCGCGTTAGTTTACGAGCACAGATGTTCACAGCAATTACCTACTTTTTACCCCCAAAGTACGACCTAAAAGCGGCGACTAATTGTTTAAAGTTCGAAGTAGTGAGTAAAGCACTTGTATAGCTGAGTACCACTCAATATCGAAGCTGAAGGAAAGTGCAAAATGGGGATAAGATCGCATTGTGCCACTACCAATTCAGTGGCATTTTCTGTATCAAGTTCATCCACATTCAGTAATTTAGCTAGCGGCTGGCCTTTTTTCACAACGTCGCCCGGCTTGGCTAAATATTCCACCATACCGCCTTGTTGAGTATATAAAACTTTGTAGTTCTTCAAATAGGTGGCCACTCGGCGCATCGCTTCTGGGTGAATATCACTTTGTAATAAACAGCCTTTTCCATTGAGATAGGATAAAATGCTATTTGCATCGTACTCTCCCTCAGAAAAATTAATCACCTCTTGGCTACCCATTTCCAACGTGAATGCCTCAACCCCAAAGTCAACATCTTGCTGGCGCTTGTGACTAACCAAATCTTGCAACGTCCACCATGGGCAAAAAGTTGCTTCATCCAAGGCTCCTGCAAATTTATTTGGGATCAAGATGACATGAGGAATATTGAACAAACTTGCCGATTTTTGCGCATATTCAGGCACATAAATATGCCGCGTAGAAACAGGCCCATTATGTAAATCGAGTACAAAATCGGCGTCAAAGGCCAGTTGCTGTAACTTTAAATTCAGCCGTTGTGCTAGGCCGATACCCCACGGCTCTTCCAGTTTAGACGCCAGAATATGCTTAATTTGCTGACGAAAGCGCTGTTTAATTTGAGAGATAGACTCATCGTTTTGCACTGTTTGTGCGAAATCTTCAATCAAGCTCGCATCGTAAAAATACCCACGATTCCAATTCGTACCGTTGACAGGATCAAACCGCCCTAAGGTGTATTCCCCCGCCTTTATATTGGTGCCAACTGGGTTACAATTGGGCACCAGTATCACTTCGCCGCAAATAGGCATTTTTTTTAACAGTTGAATAAGGTGGTAGATCACCACATTTCCCTGCACTTCAGCACCGTGTATTGAGCTTTGAATGTACACTTTAGGGCCTGGCTTTTGGCCAATAAAGCGATACAGAGGCACGTTCATGTTTCGCCCAGACGCATTTTGCGCCACCACTATATATTCTTTCTTAAATTGATTGCTCACGGTCGAACTCACTGGGGTGTGCTGCTTTTTTCAATGATCCCTTTCAAACTGTCTTTTTCGAGTTGGGCTTTTTCAAAGAAATAGCGACGATGAAAAGCATGTCGCTCTTGCAGGTAACGAATGTCTTCCACCTTAGGCTGCGCCTTTAACACCATACGTTTATGCTGACTAAATTGTGGCCAATGAGGCAAAGCGTGATTGGCGTCGTCAGTCCCATTGGGCACACCTGTTTTAATAAAATGAGCAAAGTACTGCTGCATAATCTCTGAAACTTGATAATCCGCGTCTTGCCATTCGTATAATGGATTGGCATCTAAATTACCTAAGGCGTATTCAATTTCAGCAGAGTGCACAGCACCTCTTGGTTTATTCACAGGCAGAACGTTCTTTGCCCCAATCATGGCTGGGCGAATATGGTCATAAAAATAGTAAAAGCTTGGAGCTGTATTAGTCTTAACGTTTTGATAAGCCCAGTTGAAGGTTGCTATCCCCATGAAACGATCACTGGCCAGCGCCTGAGCAGATGCAATAACTTGCGCACTATTTTCGCCAGGATAGAGGCTTAGCACCTCCTTAAAATCATCTGGGTAAAGGCGTTTTATTTTATCAACATAATGCTCGACAGTGGGTGACCCATCAACCATGATCTGCTGATAGCCGCCTTCTTGCGAGTTATCCCCAAGCAGCAAAGGCACTTTTGCTTGTGTCCCCTTGGCGAATAACGCATCAGGTGATTCAGGAAAGAAGGCGCCATCAATGTTTGGTTTAAAATAAATGAAACCGCCTTTAGTGACCTTATCTAACAAGGTTTGTGCAGGTATCTTTCTTAGCGCTGCAATGCGCGCTTCAGCAAGACCTACGTTTTGCTCAGGAGTATCTTTAAGTGCAGTCGTTGCGACTTTCTGACCGTACTGTTCGGCATCTTTGAGTGCTAACGGGTCAAGTGGTGGTCCAACAATCGAGCCGCTTTCACCAATTGCACCGGCGATATATGGTTTTGCCGAAGGTGCCACCATAAGCGCTGAAACGGAAATCGAGCCTGCAGACTCCCCTGCGATCGTTATACGCTTAGGATCGCCCCCGAACTGTTGAATATTCTCGGCCACCCATTTAAGTGCTGCTTGTTGGTCCATTAAGCCGTAATTGCCCGAGCCGTGATAGTCTGTTTGTTTAGACAAACCTTCATGTGCGAAAAAGCCAAATACACCAAGCCGATAATTCGCTGTAACGACCACGATGCCTTTTTGTGCCATAGAGGCGCCGTCGTAACGCTTTTCATCGCCACTGCCTGCAATAAAGCCTCCGCCATGAAAGTACAGTAACACCGGCAATTTGGCGCTATCACTTGTGTTCGGTGTCCACACGTTAAGGTACAAGCTGTCTTCGCTAACCTCTTGTGAGCGAAACTGCATATCGCTATAGATGGGATTTTGCATTGGACGAGGGGCGAACTTTGTCGCGTCTCTGACACCTTGCCACGCACTAACCGGTTGAGGCGGCTGCCAGCGAAGCTCACCCACCGGCGGCGCAGCAAATGGGATCCCTTTAAAAGAAAAGATCTGAGATTTATTGTTTTTTTGACCCGATAGCAAGCCATATTGGGTCGTGATTTGCTCTGCTATGGCGGCGAAAGAACTGATGAATAAAGCGAAGGCGACTAAGGCGAATTGCATGAATATTCCTTTTATGAAATAACCATCGGCTATAGAAAAAACCTATAGCCGATCAAGCAGGATTATAGGGATGGCTCATTAGGCAACTCACCGGCATCGTCAGCTTGGTCGCTAACACCGGTACCCGCTTCAACTTCAATACCATCGACACGCTGTAAGCCTCTGGGGAGTTTGTTGCCGCGACGTCCTCTCTCACCTTGATAATGAGTTAAGTCGTCAGCGGTTAATGTCATACCGCGTTTGCCCGCCAATACTTTTATATTGGCACCTTGAGGGACGACAGCGAGCACCTTGACGAACTCTTCCCGAGCTTGTGATTTAGCCGAAGGGATACTGATAATTTTATTCCCTTTGCCTTTTCCTAGGCTGGGTAAGTCTCGTAACGGGAACATTAACATGCGCCCTTCATTGGAAATCGCTAAACACCAATCACTGGATAAGTCGTGCACTGCTTGAGGCGCGATGATTTTGGCGGCTTTGGGTAAAGAAATATAAGCTTTCCCAGCTCGGTTTTTACTGATCATATCGGCAAATTTGCCGACAAATCCGTAGCCCGCATCAGAGGCAATCAGATATTGCTGCTCGTCTTGTCCCATTACCACGTGCTCAACGCTTTCCCCACTGACGATACTAAAACGTCCCGTTATGGGCTCACCTTGGCTTCGGGCTGAGGGCAGTAAATGGGCATCACAGGAAAAGGCCCGCCCGGAGGTATCCATAAATACGGCTTGCTGGTTACTTCGTCCTTTGCTGCTAGCGAGGTACTTATCCCCCGCCTTGTAACTTAAACCGACCACGTCTACATCATGCCCTTTAGCGCAACGTGCCCAACCTTTTTCTGACAATACAACGGTGACAGCTTCTGATGGAATAAGCTCTTTCTCACTCAAGGCTTTTGACTCAGAACGTTCAATAATCGGTGAGCGTCTATCATCACCGTACATTTCTGCTGCGGCTAAAATTTCTTTTTTGATCAGGGTCTTAAGACGGCGGTCAGACCCGAGGATAAGTTGCAGCTCGTCACGCTCTTTGGCCAGTTCGTCTTGCTCACCTTTGATTTTCATTTCTTCAAGCTTGGCTAAATGACGTAGCTTTAACTCTAGAATAGCTTCCGCTTGAATGTCTGATAGCGAGAAGGTATCCATCAGGACAAGCTTTGGTTTGTCCTCATAGCGAATGATACGAATAACTTCGTCAATATTTAGGAAGGCAATCATCAAGCCTTCTAAAATATGTAAGCGCGCCAATACCTTATCTAATCGATATTGCAGGCGTCTAACCACCGTGTCTTTTCTAAATATCAACCATTCAGACAAAATCATGCGCAAGTCTTTGACTTGTGGGCGACCATCTAGCCCAATCATATTGATATTGACGCGGTAATTTTTCTCTAAATCTGTGGTGGCAAACAGGTGCTGCATTAATTGCTCAACGTCGACGCGGTTTGAGCGCGGTGTGATCAATAAACGGGTTGGGTTTTCGTGATCCGACTCATCACGTAAATCACTGACCATAGGCAGTTTTTTAGCCTGCATCTGGGCCGCGATTTGTTCTAACACTTTGCCGCCAGAGGCTTGATGTGGCAACGCCGTGATAATAATATCGCCAGCTTCTTCATAATACACAGCGCGCATTTTAATTGAGCCACGACCGGTTTCATACATTTTACGAATGTCGCTTTGTGGGGTGATTATTTCAGCATCAGTGGGGTAATCAGGCCCTTGTACAAACTCCAATAATTCGTGCAATTCCGCTTTGCTATTATCCAATAAATGGGCACAGGCATTGGCCACTTCTCGTACATTATGTGGCGGAATATCAGTGGCCATACCGACCGCGATGCCGGTAATACCATTGAGCAAAATATGCGGTAAGCGTGCTGGCAATATTTTGGGCTCGTCTAACGTGCCATCAAAGTTAGGTTGCCAATCAACCGTACCTTGCCCAAGTTCGGTCAACAGCACTTCGCTAAACTTAGACAATCGAGATTCGGTATAGCGCATGGCAGCAAATGATTTAGGGTCGTCTGGCGCCCCCCAGTTTCCTTGCCCATCCACCAGCGGGTAGCGATAAGAGAATGGCTGCGCCATTAATACCATAGCCTCATAACAGGCAGAATCACCGTGGGGATGAAATTTACCTAATACGTCCCCCACTGTACGCGCCGACTTTTTATACTTAGCATTGTTACTCAAGCCAAGTTCTGACATGGCGTACACAATACGCCGCTGCACTGGCTTTAATCCGTCGCCGATATGGGGCAAAGCCCGATCCATGATGACGTACATGGAATAATTGAGGTAAGACTCTTCGGTGAATTGACGCATCGGAAGCTGTTCGATACCGTCTTTATTGATAATGATTTCTTGACTCATAGTGTGCTATATCGGCCGCTGTTATTATTGTTGGGGAGCGAAAACCAACGTTTTCGCTCCCGCTTTAAACGTAAAAAGTGGATTACTTCTGGTAGGTTACCCTATAAATAACATTCGCGAAATCATCGGATACTAACAAGCTACCATCTGGCATGGTGAGCATAGCAACTGGGCGCCCCCACGATGTTTCATCCGCTTGCAACCAGCCTTCAATGAAAGGTTGATATTCAACAATTTCGTTATCTTTCAATATCGCTCGCATGACTTTGTAACCAGACTTTTTGCTCCGGTTCCATGAGCCATGTTCAGCAACAAACAGATTGTTTTGGGCATCTGCTGGAAACATATCACCATGGTAAAAATGGATACCTAATGGCGCAACATGCGCGCCCAAATTCAATGCGGGTGCAACATAGTCTGCGGCATTTTTGTCTGTACCGAACTCTGGGTCGGCTATGGTGCCACCATGATAATAAGGGTAACCATAGTGAGCACCTATCTCGTCAACACGATTGATTTCACACGGTGGAATATCGTCTCCCATCATGTCGCGGCCATTATCGCTAAACCACATTTGGTTGGTTTGCGGGTGCCAATCAAACCCCACACTATTTCTTACCCCTTTTGCCACCCAAACTCGCTCTTTGGTTTTTAAGTTGTATTTTAAAATCGAGGCAAATTCAGGATTATCAAACTTCTCACCGCCATTGGTTTCACATATATTACATGGCGCGCCAACAGGAACGTATAACCAATCATCTGGCCCAAAATCAATGTTCTTCCAGCCATGGTGTTTTTTATCAGGCAAGCCATCAATGACCACTTCAGGCTCAGGTAATTCGCGAAAATTCTGCTCAATATTGGCGTATTTCAGAATTCGGCTGACCTCTGCCACATATAAGTCACCATCTTTGATGGTGAGCCCTGAGGGCATGGTTAAATCTTTGGCAATTTGCAGTACCTCGTCCACATTGCCGTCTTGGTCTTTATCCACAACAGCAGTTAAAAGCCCACTGTCTCGGCTACCAACAAATAAAATGCCATTATCACTGAGCGCCATCTGGCGAGCATTTTTGACATCTGAGGCGTAGACTTCAATGCTGTACCCAGTAGGTAGAGAGAGCTTTTCTAACGGTAACGACTTAGCTATGCCAGCAAAACTGACAAAAGAAAGTAGAATCAAACGGCGAAGTATCATAGATTATTTCCAGTGATGGTAAGAACATAACAATTATAAAGATATCTATGTTAACTACAAAGATTGTCGCCAATTAGCAAAATATTTTCGACGGGCCTTTGGGTTAATTCTAGCTGTGCAGGAGACACTTTGAGGCTTCACGACTTTTTAAAACACCCTATGCAGCTTTGGCTGGCTCTATTGGTTTGCTTGATGGCCTTGGGGGGGGTATCAACTGGCAATGCCCAACAAGTCGAAAGTCTTGTGCAACTAATCTCTAAAGATCAGGAAGTTAGCCTGTCATCATCTATCAGCGTCATGCAAGAAGACGGCATTGAGCTAAGCGTGACACAAGCCCGAGACATGCTCTCCCAGTTTGTTTGGCACTCAGGCGGCAACCCCAATTATGGTTTTTCTGAACACGGTGTATGGCTATACACCACCTTGAGTAATGTGACTACCACAGACAAATGGGTGGTCAGTGTTGCGTTTTCGCAGCTTGATAATGTCGATATGTACCTGATGCAAGATGGGCAGATTCTTGCTTCGAGTTTTCAGGGCAAGCTAGGCATGAAAACTCACTATCGCTTACCTATGATGAAAGTCGAATTGCCCTATGCACAAACTGTTGAATTGTTTGTGCGCTTGCAGAGCCAGCATAGCAGTTTAGTTGCCCCCATTAGCATCCAATCGAGTACTTCTCACGAAATGCAGAGCTTTTATGATAGCTTGTTGTGGGGGTTATTTTACGGTGGCTTGATTATTTTAGCCATATACAATTTGGTGGTCTATTTTGCTCTTCGTGAGTCTAGTTTATTGGCCTATGTTGGGTATATCTGCACAGTCATTGTTTGGCAATTCGTGTGGGGAGGGCACGCCAATATGATGCTCCCCCAAGCATTATCGCATTGGTTCGACACGCATACGGACATCATTTTTGTGCTGATTGGTATTGGCTCTGGGTTATTCACGATTGTGTTTTTAGAAGCCAAAGTTACGGCACCTAAAACACTCCCCTTCATTAAAGTCAGCATCGGGCTTTTAGCGTTAATGGGCTTATGCTCTATGGTGAATTTGTTTCCGCCCGTTTGGCAAAATGCCGCCGTGTATGTTGTCAGTATGCTGGCCATTAGTTGCTACACCTATGCTGGGTTCGAAAGCTACTCAAATCAGTTTTATGCCGCGCGCTATTTTATTTTCGCATGGAGTATTTTAGCCACATGCGCATTAATAGGTATGTTTAGCTTAGTGGATATGCTGCCCTCTAATTTTTTCACTACCTATTGTTTTCAGTTCGGTGTGTTCTTTGAATCCGCATTATTTTCACTGGCCTTGATGGACAAAAGCCGCCACCAACTTGAGATTGAAGTACAGCAAGCAACCAATGATTTACGTAACAATATTGAATTGGTGGAAGAACAAAACGTTCGACTAGATATTGCTCGTAAAGAGGCAGTGGCTGCGAGCAACGTTAAATCTCAGTTTCTGGCTAACATGAGCCACGAAATTAGAACTCCTCTCAATGCAATCCTCGGTTTTAGTAAAGAGTTGCAACAAGGCGATTTTTCTGCCGATAAACGCGACCAAATCAACATTATTAACGCTGCCGCTGACAACCTGATGACCATAGTTAACGACGTGCTGGATGTGTCGAAAATTGAAGCCGGTAAACTCCAAATTAACAGTCATCCTTTTTCAATAAACGAGTTACTCGAAGAGATGATAGGCGTGATGGCCAAATCCGCTCATCTAAAAGGCCTTGAGTTTGTGTATGACATAGAGCCATTGCCACTCAAGCTGATAGGCGACAGCTATCGAATACGCCAGATTCTCAATAACTTGTTAGGCAACGCCCTGAAATTTACCGATACCGGACACATTGGTTTAGCGGCGTCTGGTAAAGTATTAGAGCATGGTATTTTTGAGTTAAACATTAAAATTGAAGACACGGGTATCGGTATAAGCCGAGAAGATAAGCGCAAACTATTTACCGCATTTTCACAAGTTGATGATGCGCTCAATCGCTCTTACCAAGGCACTGGGCTAGGTTTGGTTATCTGTAAAGAGTTAGTCAAATTAATGCACGGGCAATTGTCGCTACAAAGCTCCCCTGGTCAAGGCAGTACCTTTAATGTCACGGTTCGCATGAATATTTTAAACACCAAACCCAGTATTTCGCCAAAAAGCGACTGGCAAGATCAAACGGTATTGCTGTACGAGCCTTACCCCAACGCGCGCTTCACTGCCAGTAAATTACTCAAATCCCTGGGGGCAATTGTCACCAGTGTCGACTCAATTGCCTTTTTGCAAACCTGCACAAAAGCTTTTGATTGCATGATATTTTGCATACACCCACATAATCAAGCCGCCAATGAACAGGCCTTTTCTAGCGCAAGCAACATTGTAGTTAAACATAAGGTGTTATTGTGCTCAGGCGAGGATTCTTGTTGCCGCTTTTCCCAATTTACTGGGCAATTTACCCCTCAACTGCGCTTACCTCTGACCCCAGGTAAGCTGAAAGAAATTATGCACAAGCCCACGCATGCACCGGTTAATGAGTTGCAGAAGCGTTTGCAAGATTTGCCTGCAGTTACCGTGCTGGCGGTAGATGATATGGAAATGAATTTACGCTTGTTAAGCACGTGGCTTAAGCCATCACGCCTTGAGCTTAAACTCGCGTTCAGTGGTCAAGATGCAGTCAATTTATGCAAAGAAAGCGAATTTGATCTGATATTGATGGATGTGCAAATGCCCAATATGGATGGCTTACAAGCAACCAAACTAATTCGAGAAACGAAACTTAATTTTGGCACCCCCATTATTGCAGTAACGGCCCATGCGTTTAAGGAAGAACAGCAGCGCCTATTAAATAGTGGGATGGACGATTATTTGCCAAAACCTCTCGACCTTTCCGACCTAGTTGATTTAATTAATCGCTGGTGCCATCAAGGGGTGGAAGACGACGAACATATTGAGGTGTTTAATTGGCCCTTGGCACTCAAACGCGCCAATCAAAATGTTGACGCTGCCAGAGATCTGTTCAACCAATTCATTAAGCAACTTCCTTCATTCGAAAGCAAATTTGAACGGCTACAGGCGCACCCTGAACACAATGAACTGCAACAAGTTGTGCATGCACTGCACGGTGTATGCTGCTATACGGGGGCGGTAGCGCTGCATAGCAGTTGTTCAGAATTAGAGAGCCAGTTGAAGCGAGAACAATTTGATAAGGTGCCCTCGACTTTGGCCAGACTGATTAACGATGTTAAAGCCCTGCTGAGACAAGAGAAGGACATCAAACACAACATCAGGGACTAGTCATTTCCCCCCTGATGACGTCAAGATGTTAGCCAATACTAAGCAGATTATTTCTGTTGGTTCTGCACAAACTCCTGGCACTCACGCAATAGCGTAACGAACTCTTGCTCACTGCGGTCAAGCTCAGACACGTTGATATACAAGTCGTAACCTAATCGTTCACGCAACTTTGTCATTCGGTTAGCTAGCATGGCCTGTGTGCCAGTAAGCACAGTTCCATCGGGTAACTTATGTTTATCATCTTCTACTAGGTTAGCACTGAAACTCAGTCCTGAGGCACTGTCAGCTTTATCCCCTAATAACAGCAGAGAACGCTGTTCCATCAACAAATGAATCATCAACTTGATCGGTGTTGTGGTTAAAAAGGGCCGATAGTCTTTAAGTTTTATGCCCACCAAGCTCAAATCTTCAAGTGCTAAGTCTCGATGCGCGCGAGGGACGTCAATACGTTGGATATTGTGCCAACTCACATGCCATTGTCCTTTTCGATGCTGGTAACAAATAGAATCATGGGATAATTCTAAGCTGAAAATAGGCTCACGAAATTTAAACCAAGCAATCAACAGTGCCACTATTGAAGCACTCGTCACAAACACTCCGGCCAAAAAGAATGCCTCGGGCAGCCAAGCGAAAATACCTGCAGCCACAAAAATACCCGTAACACCGAACAAACTGGTGGTGAGAACATTACGTTTCGCAGAAGCGCGGATCTGTATTACATCTTGCATTTTGTTCCTTTATTTAACCCCAAAACCAGAAGTACATCACTGCCATGAGTATGCCCCACAGAATGATATAGCGCATGCGCATACATTTTGGACAATCTGTTTTTAACATGCTGAACAAGGTGACTATTGTCGGTCGCGCATCACGCTTTGTTGTTGGCATAAGCTTTATTGCTCGGGTCGATAGAATAGGGATATTCTACCTGATTCCCGTGTTGGTAAAATACGCTATTTGCTAATTCATACTCTGTTCAGCCAGTAAAACTCAAGATTTGTGATACAAGTTTCACGATTTATCACTAGAATAAGGCTCGTGTAACTGTTCAGGCTTAACCTTTTTGTTGGGTCGGTATCAAGTGAAGTAGAACAAGCAAGGATCAGACTGTTCTTTAATTTTAAGCTGGCCGCTTAGCTTAATCGGGACGCTTCCCGAAAGCAGTCAATTGTTCAAGGTTGTTTTATGCAGGTAGTAAACAAATACAATTTCAGTAAATTTGCCCAACGTATGTTACTTATCGCCGCCTCTGGCATCGGTGCACTTAGCGCAGGCACTGCTAGTGCTGAATCATTGTGGGTAGCTTCAGCCCAAGCTAAATTTAGCGCTGAGGACACCGCGCCAAAAGTTGCCGTCGTTAAAGGTAACTATCAGTCCCTTGCCAGCGACTCATTGCAACAACGTTTCTCAGATAAAACCGCCGCTATCACCTTAGCTCTGCCCTTGCCGGATGGCAGCTACGCTGACTTTACACTCACGCCTTCTCGCGTGATGTCAGACGATTTAGCTGCACGCTACCCTCAGTTTATGTCATACGATGCGGTGCAAGTGAATGCTCCGCAAAATGTTGGCCGTTTCAGCCTGACTCATAAAGGGCTGACGGGTATATTTCGTCAAAATGGTCAGTGGGCGTTATTAAGCCCAGTTTACGAAAAAAACGATGAACAATATGTTAGCTATTATTACCTCGACTCTGACGGCAAAAGCCTGCTACCACAAGGTATGGATGATTCAATTGGCACCCTTTCAGCGCAGGAAGAAACCAACACCGATTTAATCACCGCTCAGAAAACCACAGGCGACACCCTAACCACCTACCGTTTAGCCCTCAGTGCAACCGGTGAATACACTCAAGCAGTAGGTGGAACAAAAGCCGACGCAGTGGCAGAAATGATCACTTTGGTCAACCGAGTGAATCAGATTTTACTGGTGGATACTGCCATACAATTTGAGTTGATTGATAACGAAGATATTATTTATACAGATGCCGCTACTGACCCCTTTACCAACAGTGATGCAAACGAAGATTTAGACACCAATCAACAAGTCATTGATGATGCTGTAGGCTCTAGCAATTACGATATAGGGCATTTACTTGCCACTAATCCAGGCGGACTAGCGTTCGTTGGCGTAGTATGTTTGAGTACTCACAAAGCCAGAGGATATACAGGCAATACTTCTCCCCAAGGGGAGCGCTTCTATATTGATTTGGTGATCCATGAATTGGGCCACCAACTGGATGCGGAACACTCTTTTAACGCACAAGATTTTGACTCCTGTGACGAAGAACAGCGCAGTAGTTCGAGCGCATTTGAACCGGGCAGTGGCTCTACAATTATGTCCTACGCAGGTATATGCGGCACTCAGAATTTACAAAATACCAGTTCACCTTATTTCCACGCGGGCTCAGTAGAACAAATACGTGACTATGTTGAGACAGGACGCGGCCGACTTTGTGGCACCACAAGCAGTTTGAACAATGCTGCGCCACAAGTCTCTTTGACCTCAACAAATTACACTATTCCAGCGAACACACCTTTTTTACTCGATGCACAAGCAACTGATGATGAAACACTAACCTATACCTGGGAGCAAATTGATGCCGGTGGCGACACGGGTGGAACGACAACCGCCAGCGACATGCGCAGCGATAATGGCGCGAATCCACTGTTTCGCTCGTACTCTGCAGTCAGTGAGAGCTATCGTTATTTCCCTGCTTTAGAGGATGTGTTAGAGAATACCGTTAGTTTTGGTGAGGCTTACCCTACAACCGATCGAGAACTAAACTTTCGCGTTACGGTAAAAGACAATAGAGGCGGCGTAGACACTGCTGACATTATGCTGAGTGTCACAAATACGGGCACCGCATTTGCGGTCACTCAACCCACAGCGACCAGTGTTTGGCAAGGTAATGCAGCTCAAACCATTGCCTGGAATACCGCCAGTACACAAAATGCACCGATAAGTTGCCCCTCGGTAGACATCACAGCAGATTTAGACGGTGATAATACTTTCGACAGTATTCTTATAAGCGACACCCCCAATGATGGCGAACAAGTGGTATTTTCACCAAACACCAACACCACCAACGCACGTATAAAAGTCAGTTGTGCCGACAACGTCTTTTACGCTGTAAACCCTGCCAACTTTGCGATTACCCAAGGAGCCTCAAATGTCGCCCCTGTCATTGATGGTCAGTCTGTATTAAGTCTCAATGAAGACGACACACTTACCCTGACGCTAACTGACTTACAAGTCACGGACCCAGACTCTAGCTACCCAGATAACTTCACCTTAGCATTGCAAGCAGGCAGTAATTACAGCATCGAAGATGGTGTAACCCTAGTACCTGATGCGAACTTTAGCGGCGAGCTGTCAGTCTCGATCACGGTCAATGATGGTATCGAAGACTCAAGTGCTTTCCCATTGGTCGTGAATGTTGCCCCAGTCAATGATGCCCCACAGGCAAGTGACGACAGCCAAACCGTTGAGCAGGATAGCGCAGCTGCGCTTATCAGTGTGCTAAATAATGATACGGATATTGACGGCGACAACCTCAGTATCAGCGACATAAATTACACTGGCTCAGGGACTGTTAGCATCAGTGGCAACCAAGTACGTTATCAACCAGCTAGTGGGTTTTCGGGCAATGAAAGCCTGACTTACATTGTAAGTGATGGCATTGCCACCGACAGTGCAACCCTGACGATAACGGTTACAGCAACGCCTACGACTACTGCGCCAACGACTGGCAGTAGTTCTGGTGGCGGTGGCTCGTTTAGTTACCTGTGGCTTGGTTTAGTGAGCGTGATGATGTTCATAGGCAGGCGTTCACGTAAGTCAGCAAAATGCGCTTGTTAATTAAACGCCTATCAGTGCTTGGCCCTATCATGTTGATTGGGCTGACAAACCTCACTGCTTGCGCTTGTTTCGGCAGTGCTGATACGCCGGAAAGTAGCCAAGCTGGGCATGCACCCAGCCAGGTTCCGCCCGCAGCCAACATCGAAGGCAAGAATGCATCTGGCGTATCAACAGCTCAACCCCAGTCTCCTTCAAGCCTGAGTAATGCGAAAATGAATGTACATCCCCTGAGTTGGGTAACAGATGCAGATCCGCTCAATGATGCCAAGCAGGCCATTCGCAATGGCGATCTACGATTATTAGCTTTCGCAGGGCGCGCTATATCCATACCTGGTGTTGATTTAGCCCTGCATCCTCTGGCTCAAATTCAGCAACATTGTGGCTATCGTACCTTAAAAGGCACTGGAGATACGCTGCGCGTCGGTGAGCAAACATCATTGCGTTCAAAAGCACATGACTACGCGGTGATCTATAACCAGAAAGTCATAGCAGCCTGCGTGTTACCGCAAAATACATAACCAATCGTGAAGCAATAAGCCTACCAAGGGACTTGCGTGGTAGCTCCCCATCTTCTCAAAAGTTGCTCAAAAACAGCTCAATTTTTCCCTAAAAATACAATGGCGCGTAAACTTTTTTGAAGCGCGACATATCATTTATACCGCTGAATGTTGTTTGAGCAGCAAATATAGCCTCACTGTATTCCTCCTCTTGTGAACGGTACTCTGATTTTAAGCGCCAACTCGTTAACTGATTCGCTTGCGTCTTTTCGGCGAACGTTAATACCAAGTCACCTCAGGGTGAGGTGATATTAAAAAGGACAAACAATATGAATAATATAAAGATGGCAGTATTTACTCGCATGTTGATAAGCAGCATGTTGGCGTTTGGTATTTCAACTACAGCAATTGCCCAAGAATCTAGCTACTCATATGGAACCGTATGGGAAGCCCATGGCATCAGAATTTTGCCGGGGCAATTTGAAAACTATATGGATCATTTAGCGGGAAGTTGGAAGGATGTTTACGAGTTCGCTAAAAAAGAAGGCCATGTGGTGGATTATCACGTGCTAGCAAACAACCATGCCCGAGAAGGTGAACCTGACCTTATTTTAGTTGTTGAATATAAAGACTATATCAAGACAGCAGAGTACGAAGCGTTTCAAAAGAAAGTGGACGAAATGATGTCAACCAATGAGCGCAAAGCAGATAAAGAGTTTGGTGAGCGAGAAACCATGCGTAAAACGCTCAGTTCCAGCCAATATCAGGAGTTAGATCTTAAGTAATCCACCAGCAACTAATCTGAAGTGAATAACTTGTTATGGCTAGTGAAGCTGGGCACGCTTGCTAGCCCCCTTCTTTTACATCCATTTTCCCTTTATTATTGATGACTAAACTGGCGATTGATTATTTCACTGACGCCGGTCTTTTAAAATCCCACTTATTTCATATAGAGCGAGTCATAAACGTGCAACAGGATGTAAAAATTGAAGATTTGGTCGAAGGTAGTGGAAAGGCAGCCGAGCGCGGTGCGCTTATCACGGCGCATTATCGCGGCTTCTTGGAAGATGACACCGAGTTCGACTCATCCCATAAAAACAACGCACCTTTTCAGGTAGTGTTAAGCAATAAACGTGTGATACAAGGTTGGGTACTCGGCTTGAAAGGTATGAAAGAAGGCGGAAAACGTAAGCTTTGGGTACCTGCAGCTCTTGCCTATGGTGAACGTCAAATAGGCAACATGATCCCGCCCAATTCCGACTTGACGTTCGAAATTGAATTACTCGAAGTGTTGACCCGAGACTAATCTCTAGCATGATTTTGGCTAGTGCGAATCAATACCCTCACCCATTCCAATAAATCATTCCCCTCATTCAGTGGTTATTATTTACGGGAATTGGCGTGACTCTGTATTAGCCATGATTATAAAAACACAGGATAAAGAGATAACACCAACAGCCCTGCCATGGTGAAGTTGAACGCCCTAAGGCGCTTGTTATCCGTTAAAAAGACTTGTATTTTTTGGCCTAAAATTGTCCAGCCACTAATGCAGGGGAAATTCACCGCACCAAAAACACCTGAAACCATCACCACAGCTAACACACTTTTCGAGGGTGCATAGACGCTAATAGCCGTTAATGCCATCGTCCACGCTTTGGGGTTCACCCACTGAAACATCACCGCTTGAAAAAAGGTCATCGGCTTTGCATCAGTTGTATTGCTCTGTTTAGCGTTTGAAGCCGTGGCAATTTTATAGGCCAAGTAGAGTAAATAAGTGACACTCAACACTTTTAAAATTTGGTAGGTAACAGGAAACATATCAAATATTTGCATGATCCCTAACCCCACCAGCGCCACCATTAAGGTAAATCCCAGTGACACACCGAACATATGCGGCAGTGAACGCTTAACACCATAGTTGGCGCCTGATGCCATCAACATTAAGTTGTTCGGCCCAGGTGTAATTGAAGACACAAGTGCAAACAGCATAAGCGCGGTGAGAATGTCAAACGTCATTGAATGTTGATCCCTGTTAGAGGTGGTTTTACCGAGAAGCGAAGTATGCAATTATAAAGAGCTATGATTGAAATTACTGCGCTATAAACAGCGGAAAACCATGCAAGAGCACAACAAATGAATCTAAAAGACAAGTATAACGAAAGAATATTGCATGAACTTAGCCAGCAAGGGAGGATCGCCAATACAGAGCTTGCTGACAAAATTGGCCTATCTGCCTCGGCGTGTTTGCGCCGCGTGCAAGAACTCGAAAATAGCGGTGTGATTAAAGGCTATCGCGCTATTTTAGACAGCGAACTACTCGGTAACGGGTTTATTGCGTACGTTACGGTTGGCTTGGGAAAACATACCAAGGGCTCACAAGATGCTTTTGAGCAGGCGATCGCAAGCGCTGACGAGGTAAAAGAGTGCCATAACGTCACAGGCTCTTTCGAATACATTTTGCGCGTAGAAACAACCAATTTGAAAACCTACAAATCTTTCCACACTGATATTCTGGGCACTTTGCCTCAAGTCAGCACGATCACTACTCATGTTGTTATGGACTCGCCAAAAGACCAGCGCACCTAGTTTAATCGTTTCGATCACATTGGCGCAGATATGAGACCAACAGCGTCTAAGGTAGGCTTATCAAATAACGCTTAAATTGAGTTAAATTAATGGAAGGTTTTGACGCAATGTTCTAGGGTATTATTGTACGCTTACAAGCATGAGTAAGCGCATAGACTGGCGTTTGCGCAGTTTCGAAATACCCGCCTAAACCTAGTGTGAAACAGTGCGTTTCTTGCATACACGACGCGTTTAACCTACTCGCTATTAGCTCTGCGTTATCGCGTCGGCCTGTGTGCTGTTTCTTTTCCAGAAGGATTTGAACATGAAAACATGTGAGCATAGTGCCCCCAGTATCTGTAACTTACCCTTGGTAGAACCCCGTAAACTAGACCCGAATATTGATAGGAATCGCGAATCTTTAGTGCGCTATATCGAGAAAAAATGGGTCAATCACACCGTGCTGCACTACTACTTTATGCAGAACCAAGCCCAATTAGCGGGGCAAGCCAACCAGCTGCAAGCGGTCAGAGAAGCCTTTGATGAATGGAAGAACCTAGGTATAGGCCTAGATTTTATTGAGGTTGGTGACTCAGCCCAAGCAGAATTTAGAATTGGGTTCGCCCCTGGCAGTTCGTGGTCATATGTGGGCAGAGACTGTATCGATCTGGTGCCAAATCACGAAGATCAAACCATGAATTTTGGCTGGGACCTAACGACTCCTTACGGCCGTGACACAGCGCTACATGAAATTGGCCACGCCATGGGTTTCCCCCACGAACATCAAAACCACAAAGCAGGTATTGTTTGGGATGAAAACGCCGTTTATGCAAACTTTGCGGGCTCACCTAATTACTGGGATGATGCAACGACTTACCACAATATTATCCGAAAATTGTCACCACAAGATGCTACTGGTTCCCCTTGGGATCGAGATTCTATCATGCATTATCAGTTTGATGCTGGCTTGATCCTTTCCCCTGCGGAGTATCAACAACAGCCCCTTATTCCCGCTCCTGGGTTGTCAGAAATGGACATACAAGAAGCGCTTAAGTTTTACCCAGACAATAGTGTTGCTCAATGGCCTGAACTAGCGCCCTTTCTATCCCAAAAGCTCGACATTACTCCCGGCCAGCAGTTGGACTTTACGATAGAGCCAAATATTAGCCGCACCTATAACATACAAACTTTCGGCACAATGGATACCGTCATTGTGCTGTTCGAAGATGACGATGGCGAGCCTATTTACTTAGCAGGGGATGACGATAGCGGCACAAATTATAATTCGAAAATAACCCTCAGATTGATTAACGGCCGCCGCTATTACTTACGTTTACGATTATACAGCGCAGGCGCATCCGGCGAAGGTGGTGTGATGCTCTGGTAAAAGGAATGTAGCCAGTTTTTTAACAGTTCATAACTGGCTAAATTCCTTGAGTGCAGCTATTTTTTACGGCCAATCTAGTCGCTTAATCATGCTTATTAAGCACTTGTCACCATCGCCTTATGCGACTAATTGACTACCTTTAAATGCCCCTATAAGGCTTGCTCCCAATGGCGTTGCTTTATAGGATGTCCACCGCCTATTGACTTAACATGGACGTGCTATGCTCTATCACCTTGCTTCTGTTTTTCTCGCTTTACTGTTCATCGTACAGGGGAAATACGTTAGGCGAGTAACGCCTAAATTACCCGAGCCGGAGGGATGTCGAGAAGGCACATTCGGCAGTGGCCCCCCGTTGTCGCTATTGATCATTGGCGACTCAGCCGCCGCTGGAGTCGGGGTTGAATTACAGCGATACGCCTTGGCGGGCAACATGTTAAATACTCTTGGGCAACATTACCAAGTTGCTTGGAAGCTCATGGCGAAAACGGGGAATACTTCCGCAGAATTACTGAAAAAAATCCAACACATTGAATCTACTCAAGCGTATGAAACGGTCGTTATCTCTATTGGCGTGAACGACGTAACTGGGCTTACATCGTCTCGTAAATGGTTAAGCAATCTTGCTTTCATCTCCCAAGCCTTACAGGATAAATTCGGCGCAAAGCGCGTACTTTTTTCAAGCCTGCCACCTATGCATTTATTTCCAGCTTTACCCCAGCCCTTGCGTTGGTGGTTGGGCGTTAGAGCCAAGCACTTAAATGATCTTGCAGAAAAATTCTGCCAAACCAATCCCCAATGTCATTTTGTCAGTGCCCCCTTCCCCATCGATCAGCGCTTTATCGCTGATGATGGCTTTCATCCTGGTGCCCTTGCCTATCAATTGTGGGGCGAATACTTGGCACGCGTATTACAAGAAAAACTCATTCGACATGCATGAGTAATATACGATAAAACATATATATTATCACCATACGTTACGTAATATGCCTTTCTATCGTCATTCCGCGCTATTTGCGACAATCCGTTTTTTATTACCTTGGTAAGCGTCAAACAGAGCTTTGTGCGCGGCTAATGAAAATGTATCGCTGCGGGCGGCGTAATCAGTGATCCAGTCGATCAACATCGGCAAATTTGCATCTTGCGCTTCTTTAGATGAGTATTTATGCGGCTCCCAAGGTCTGTTTCGGGCATTTTCAACGCAAGCTGCTATCGGTAAATCCATAAAAATTAACTCACTTGCATGGCCAGTAAGCTCGGCGAGTAGATCACTGTAACAGCCTTCGATAACCCAGTTTTTTTGGGTATGAATAAATGCGTTGATACTACGCATAGAGTCATCAACAGGTGCCCGCTCTGGTACTTATGTAGGTAGCCAAGCCAGCGTATCTAGATCCAGATGCGCGATGTTCAATGTACTGGCTAAGTGCTTTGCCAAAGTAGATTTACCTGATCCAGAATTACCAAATATGATAATACGTTTTGGCTCGCTAGTGTATGTACTCGTAGTCATCCTTGGAAGCCCGTTAAAATGATTGGCGATTAAAATTAATTTATCACGGCTTAATGACAAATTGACGATTCATTACAATAGATTTCGCCCTATTCATCATAAGTTTGATAAAATCCCCGCGGTTTTCTCAACATAGGCGCAGCGCAAATGAAATTCGAAGGTAGTCATATTCTTTCCGTTAATCAGTTCGACCGTGAATCGATAGAACGCGTATTCGATGTCGCTAATCAAATGGAGCCCTATGCAAAACGCCAAAAACGGACCACGGTACTTGATGGTGCGATCCTCGGAAATTTATTTTTCGAGCCTAGCACACGTACTAGAGTCAGTTTCGGTACCGCTTTTAACTTACTCGGTGGTGAGGTACGTGAAACCACTGGTATGAGTAACTCCGCATTGGCCAAAGGCGAGTCTTTGTACGATACCGCTCGTGTACTCAGTGGCTACTCCGATATCATCACTATGCGCCACCCTGATTCAGGCTCAGTCGCTGAATTTGCCCAAGGTAGTCGTGTGCCAGTGATAAATGGTGGTGATGGCGCTAACGAGCACCCTACGCAAGCCCTTCTTGATTTATATACTATTCAAAAAGAACTGCTATACCATGGCGGCAACATTGACGGCCTGCATATCGCCATGATTGGTGATCTGAAATATGGCCGAACCGTACACTCGTTAAGTAAATTACTTTGTCTGTTCAAAAATATTCGCTTTACGCTTATTTCACCCAAAGAGCTGGCAATGCCGGATGCGATTCTAAGTGCCATTGAAAATGCGGGGCACAGCTACACTATCAGTGAAACCCTAGAGGGTAACTTTGATGCGGATATCTGTTATCAAACCCGAGTGCAAGAAGAACGTTTTGGCTCACAAGAAGAGGCAAATTTGTACCGGGGGAAATTCCGCTTGAATCAGCAAATTTACACCAAGCACTTTCAATCTAAAACAGTGATTATGCATCCGTTACCGCGAGATTCACGCACGGAAGCCAATGAGTTAGACAACGATTTAAATATGAACCCAAATCTGGCCATCTTTCGCCAAACCGACAATGGCGTACTGGTAAGAATGGCGTTGTTTGCCTTGACCTTAGGGGTTGAAAATATCGTTAGCAAATTCGACAAAGAAGTGCATTGGTACAGCGGCCACTAGCGCCCTATTTATCCACTTAGCCATTTCACAAAGTAATAGAAGAAGATTAATAATATGCAAAAATCAGAACAACTTTTCGCCCGCGCTCAAAAGCACATTCCAGGTGGGGTTAACTCTCCCGTGCGCGCATTTAGAGCCGTTGGTGGCACTCCCCCTTTCATCGAAAAGGCAGATGGCCCTTATTTATACGACGCCGACGGCAAACAATACATTGATTACGTGCAGTCGTGGGGACCAATGGTACTAGGCCACAACAACCCCATTATTCGCCAAGCAGTGATTGATGCCGCGCAAAATGGTTTAAGTTTTGGTGCGCCAACTGAGGCAGAGGTTACCATTGCTGATTTAGTCAGCGAATTGGTGCCATCTATGGAAATGCTACGCATGGTCAACTCAGGTACCGAAGCCACTATGAGCGCTATTCGCCTAGCTAGAGGGTATACCAAGCGTGATAAAATCCTTAAATTCGAGGGTTGTTATCACGGTCACGCCGATGCCCTGCTGGTAAAAGCAGGATCAGGCGCGTTGACCTTTGGTGTACCTAGCTCACCTGGTATTCCAGCTGACTTTGCTAAACACACTCTGACAATGGAATACAATAATATCGACTCGGTAGTTCAAGCGTTTGAGCAATACCCAGACGACATCGCCTGTATCATCGTTGAACCCGTTGCTGGAAATATGAATTGTATTCCCCCAGTCCACGGCTTCCTTCAAGGGTTGCGTGATGTGTGTGATAAATACGGCGCAGTGCTGATTTTTGATGAAGTCATGACCGGATTTCGCGTCGCATTAGGCGGCGCACAAGCCAAATACAATATCGTGCCGGACTTAACGTGCCTCGGTAAAGTGATTGGCGGCGGCATGCCGGTAGGCGCTTTCGGTGGTAAACGCGACATCATGCAACACATCGCGCCTTCAGGCCCTGTGTATCAAGCGGGTACGCTATCTGGCAACCCAGTGGCGATGGCAGCAGGTTTAGCTGCCCTAAATCAAGTCAAACGCCCGGGCCTTTATGAAGAGTTAAGTGAAGCGACCAAAACCTTGGCAGAAGGCATAAAAGCCATCGCCAATGGACTGGGTATCCCCATGTCTGTTAACTATGCTGGCAGCATGTTTGGTCTGTTTTTCACTGATGTAGAGTGCGTCACGAACTACCAACAAGCGATTAACTGCAATACCGAGCAGTTTAATCATTTCTACCATGGCATGTTAGAAAACGGCGTTTATCTGGCACCTGCATCTTACGAAGCAGGCTTTGTATCGGCTCAGCATAGCCCTGAAATTATTCAGCAAACACTACAAATTGCTGAGAAGGTTCTGGCTGACGTAGCAAAAAAGTTCGGTTAATGTAGCTGTACCTAATCAATCGCTAGCGAAGCAATGTAAGTGTTATGTTGGAATTTATCTCTGAGTCCCTACTCGTTGTTTTGCTGGCGTTTTGTGTTGTTTGTTTAGTTGTCATCGCATTTTTACTGAAAAAGCTTAAAGCGTTAAGCCATGAAAAAATGTCTGATGTTACCCCAAAGCCTCGCGCGGTTAATCAGAAGTCTTTTGAAGAATTGCCCACCGAACGTTTCGAGCAACGAGCTGATGAAGCTTTGCGCCTGCGTCATACCTTTCAAAAATTTGTGCCAAAACAGTTTGTTGACCATTTTGCCAAACATGGGTCCAGCGTGCTTGAATTAGGCCACGCGGTGGAAGACGATGTAGCGATTTTGTTCTGTGACATTCGTGGCTTCACAGGTTTATCAGAAAATATGAGTCCGCAAGAACTGATGCGTTTTCTGAATTCATATTTCTTACGTATGAACGACCCCATTCATCTCAATGGCGGCTTTATCGACAAGTTTATCGGCGATGCCATCATGGCATTATTTGATCACCCTGATGGCTGCGACGAAGACAAAGCCAGAGATGCACTGTGTGCTGCCCTCGACTTGCGCCAAGCACTGAGTATATATAATCAACATAGACAAAACAGTGGTTATCCATCAATTGAAATCGGCATAGGCATTCACTTTGGCCCTGTGGTACTTGGCACCGTTGGCTCTGATGATCGCATGGACACCACCGTAATCGGTGATAGCGTTAACATCGCTTATCGTTTGGAGGCATTAGCCCCTATTTATCACTGCGATATCGTAGTGAGCGCACAAGCATTGCAACAAGCCGCACAGCCTGAACGTTTTAACGCTCGCTTGCTGGATTGGGTTAAAGTAAAAGGGCGAAGCAATGCCATTGAAATACACGAAGTGATTGCTCACTTACCCAAAGAGCTTCAGCAGCTAAAGTTAAGTAACATGGCACTTATCAAGCAAGGCCTGACGTATCGATTTGAGCAAAACTGGGCACAAGCCATTAATTGCTTTGAACAAGCTGCCACGCTCTCACCAGATGATTACTTACCTAAACTGCACATCAGTCAATGCCAACAATTAGCCGAGCAAAAACTACTTGCCGACTGGGATGGAACCGTTCAGCTATAGTATTAAACGGCGTTTATACCAATCCACATGAGTAAATGACCAACCAGAATTCGTCCAAGGGATTTTAAACAAGGCGTCGGTCTACAGAATAGTTGTACCCTTTCAACTAATGAGAGTGCAAAAAAAGACAGCGGAGGCATTTTTTTAAACAAGCTGAATAATGCGAGAAAGTAAAAAACAGGGCAACCAGAGTGTTGCCCCTAAAAGTCCACGGAACACATACATTTAGCCTACAAGGCGAAAGGATAATAGAAGGGTTTTATGACAAAGCCATGGCGGCTACGTTACGATATCGTGACAAGGTTAAGCCACCTTATTGACCACATTCTCGCAGGCGCTCTCGTTCTCTGACCGCCGTTTAATTAATTTGCGCGCTGCTTAATAAAGGTAAGCGATGGAGCAAAAAACGCAGCGCCAGTTTCAGCACTGGTATAATCCAAAAAGCGGTCATATTCACCGTTTTCATCATTCATGATCATATTGCGTAGCATATGCTCGAATGGCTTAGGACTGCGAGCACAACTGACAAAAAACAGCCCCTGCACATGCATATCTCCATAGGGCATGCTCTGGCGCAAAATCCGCATAGGACGGCTTTCATTGTCTGTAATCTGGGTACAATCGTAATGACTACGAGGTGATTTAAAGGCATCACTCAGGGGGCTGTTATCCGATTTTTTACGGCCCATTATGTATTCTTGATGATAGGCAGACAATTGCTCCCACTTAGCAATATTGTGACGGTACCTTTGCACATGTATGTAACTGCCACCAGCAAAGTCTGGATCGAGCTCCCCCACTAACGCGATATCTAACTTATGCATACCTTTGGGGTTGTCGTCGGCGTAAATAAATCCAGTTAAATCACGACCATCTAAATATCTGAATCCGCGTATATCTTCAATCAAATCCACATGGCTGCCAAGCAAACGCATGATTTCCATGGCAAGGGCATGGCAAATATCCGCCCTGTCAGCGCGAATTTGAATAAATAAATCACAAGGTGCGACAGGGGCACTGCGGTCATCGCAGTGCATATCAGGAAACGGCGCTAATTCGACAGGAATTAATCCCGGATAAACGTCGTGCCAATAGCTACTGCCTATGGCAACAACGCCGGTGACCATTGCCTCATAATGCTCTTCATCATAATGGGCAAATAAGTCGACAATTTGTGCGATCTTGATGCGCATGACTGAATCATCATCATCGTTCACATTGAGCAGTAAATACAGGGCATGCAAGCTTGCTTCAGCACAAATCCCTTTTTGTGGTTGTGGCATATATTTCTTAGTGTCAGTGTAGTTTTAGTCAAGCGCTGTATTCATCTAAAGGGGATACCCAATAAATATTAATACCCTCTTACATGGGGCTTGGCGCTACCGGCTAATATACGCGATTTTGCACCTTAGGCATAATCCTCTGTATTTGGACAGTAGTTGCCGAAGTGTTGGTATAAACAAAAAAGCCTCGCTGAGCGAGGCTTTTTATTTTTGCATATATCCTCCGATTCAGAGGGATTAGGTGAGTATTGTTATTATTATTGACCCACCTTTTGTGTGTTTTACTTATTTAAGCGTTGCTTAACGGCCGCTGGTAAAGTCTGGGTAGGCTTCTAATCCACATTCGCTAATATCAACACCTTCGAACTCTTCTTCTTCAGTCACTCTGATACCCATTACAGCTTTGAGGATTGCCCAAACAATCAAGCTAGCGAAGAATACCCATACGAAGATAGTCATAGCACCAACGAATTGACCAAGATAAGTCGCGCCATCATTCGTTGCAGGCACCACCATTACGCCGAAGAAACCTACCACACCGTGTACAGAGATAGCACCTACTGGATCATCAATTTTCAGCTTATCAAGGCTGATAATAGAGAACACTACAATCACACCACCAATAGCACCAATAATAGTTGCGCCCAATGCCGATGGTGTTGAAGGCTCAGCCGTAATGGCGACTAAGCCAGCCAATGCACCGTTAAGCACCATGGTTAAATCCGCTTTCTTAAACAAAATTTTAGCCAGGACTAAGGCCGCTACTGCGCCACCTGCTGCTGCAGCATTTGTGTTTAAGAACACCATAGCCACTGAGTTAGCATTAGCAATGTCGCCCAGTTTTAATACTGAACCACCGTTGAAACCGAACCAACCCATCCACAAAATAAACGTGCCCAATGTCGCCATAGGTAGGTTTGCACCTGGGATAGCGTTTACTTTGCCATCAGCAGTATATTTGCCTTTACGAGCACCCAGCAACAATACACCTGCAAGCGCTGCAGCTGCACCAGCCATGTGCACGATACCTGAACCTGCAAAATCAGAGAAACCAAAGTCATCGCCTAGGCTATATAGACCAAATACAGAGTTACCACCCCATGTCCAGCCACCTTCCATAGGATAGATGAATGCGGTCATTACAACGGCGAAAGCAAGGAAAGCCCAAAGTTTCATACGCTCAGCTACCGCGCCGGATACAATTGACATAGCAGTTGCTACGAATACAACTTGGAAGAAGAAATCTGATGCGCCCGAGTAAATCGAACCACCTTCAAAACCATCTTCACGACCAGCAAATTCGCCTAGAGTTTCAGTAACATCAACACTTTCGATGCCTGTTAAGAAGTAATCGCCGCCGTACATAATGGCGTAACCGCACACTAAGTACATAAGACAAGAAATCGCGAAAAGCGCGATATTTTTAGTGAGTATTTCGGTAGTGTTCTTTGAGCGAACTAAACCCGCTTCTAACATAGAGAAGCCAGCGGCCATCCACATTACGAGTGCGCCACACACTAGGAAATAAAACGTATCCATAGCGTATTGAAGGTGAAATGCTTGTTCCATTATTATTATCCTCTGTATCTCTAAATAGCTTCGCCGTCGGTCTCACCCGTACGAATTCGAACTGCGTGCTCTAAGTCATAAACAAAGACCTTGCCGTCACCGATTTTGCCGGTTTTAGCGGCGCCTACGATGGCCTCAACCAAACGTTCCACTTGGTCGTCTTGAACCGCGACCTCTAGCTTCACTTTTGGTAAGAAATCCACTTGATACTCCGCACCACGATATAGTTCAGTGTGACCTTTTTGACGCCCAAAACCTTTGACTTCGGTAACGGTTAACCCGTCAATCCCTATTTCAGAAATGGCTTCGCGCACATCATCTAGCTTGAATGGCTTGATGATCGCTGTGACTAGTTTCATATTGCTGCTCCCGATATTTATTATGATAATTGCGCTACGTTTGCAGAAGATAGAACAAGAGACATGCCATAAATTTTAAACTAATAAAATCATTAACTTACGTTGAAAAAGTATTAACTTAAGAACACACCCCGCACAAAACTGGTTCAATTTTGGTCAATTGCACCGAATTAGCGCACAAGGCCAGTATTAAATTTTGTATCATCACGTTTCAGTGAATAATCGCGGTTGAGTGGAAGTTGTTTGAACAGGGTATAAGCAGATATCGCGTGTAAGGAAATGGTGGTGCGCAGAATTAAACTAGGTCGAACGACACTGCGCCTTCCATCTTTACACTACCTTTACATAGCGGCTGCTGAACTTAACAGGCGATCTGTTACTCTACTCTGTTTTTAATCCATTAATGATCACGTGCTTATAACAGACCACTACCCAATGAAAGCGGATTTCAGCCCCAGCTTACCGCCAAGACCAAAAGCGAAAATGGGAACATTATGGATAATTTTAGTGTCTTTACTGTTACACATTATTATTTTCGCGCTCATTGCCCGCACGCCAAACGAAATACCGAATTTCGAAACATCACAAGACAGTACGCCTCAAATTAAGCCTATTACTGCCCGGTTGATCTTTCCCACTATCAGCGTGCCCCCTGAACCCGCACCTGAGCCTGCGCCAGTCGATAAACCTGCGTTAGAGTCAGAAACGGTACCCGAGCCTAAAGCCGGTGCCCAACTCGAAGAGCCGGCAGTGGTAGAGCAAGCCCCACCAGCGGTTGTGACGCCAGAACCTACGCCTACGCCGTTAGCTGAAATAGCGCCTAAGCCCACCCCAGAGCCTGAACCGACGCCAGAGGTAGCACCACCAGAAACGAAGAATGAAGCCAGTTTTATGCAGCAAGATCCCATGGCGCTTCCAGAAAGCAACAAGAGACCAAAGCTCGCTGAAGGGCAAGAACAAACCGTAGCGGATAAGGTTAAAGATCAACTTCACAGCTCTACCCAACAATCTATCGCGGATTTAGCAGCCGAAGAAGCCGCGCGTTATCGACGTGAGCAAACATCGCCAAGCTTGTTTGATAAGCCTGAACTTAGTCAGTTAACGGAAGACGAAAAGCTGGAAAAAGAAAACGAAGTATTGGCAGATTGCTCTAGTTACACCAACAAAGGCGTAGCAGTATTGTCAGGGTTGATGGGTGGCAACATTAAATGTACTACCACCAATGGTGCTGAATCGTTTATCCAAGACAGGCTGAATAAAACAGCCCATCTACCTGCCATGAAAGACAAAAAAAACAACTAACCTTGCGGGTCAACGCTTAGTTACCGAACAGCCTTTCCCATAGTGATTTCTTGAGTGGGCCTCGTACTTCCCCGTTACAGGTTTTTGGCACAGGAGGAAGGGCGTCCAAAATCGCCGGAACACTAATGGTATTAGCACAACCTGGGCGGCTAAGCGCACCGCTTTGCTCTTCAAAATGGGCAATACCCAACCCTTTAGGATAGCGCCTGACGAATGACTTAGGTTGCTGCAGCTTCTGGTAACCAATAAATAACTGCATAGCACCACTGGCACCGCTCAAATTAATAGGTTCGTTGTTGTCTTTCCCCATCCAACTGGTTACTAAAATATTATTATCAAATCCGCTGAACCAACTGTCACGATAATCATCTGTGGTGCCGGTTTTACCTGCCATATTGATATCGCCGAAGGTTTGTTTTATCTGTCTTGCCGTCCCTTCACGCGTCACTTTGTGTAGTGCGTAGTTTAATAAGTAAGTGGCTTTATGATCTGCTCGCTGCTCCCCTCTTGCACTAAAACGCCATAATGGCTTGTTCTTCGGAGATAAAACGGCCGTTACCGCGTGCAAAGGAATGAATCGCCCATTGTTTGCGATGGTTTGATACATCTGATTGACTTGAATAGGAGATAAATTCACCGCCCCTAACGTCATTGCTGGATAGATATCCATCGGCTCGTTCACGCCTAAACGCTCCACGGTGGCAGCAATATCGTCTAGCCCGACTTCCATGCCCAAGTTTACCGTTGGAACATTCAAGGATTGTGTTAACGCTTCCACTAAACTGACTTGACCGCGGAATTTTTTATCGGCGTTTTTCGGCTCCCACATTTTTCCATAGGTACTTTTTAAGCTAATGGGTTCGTCTTTTAACGGAGTCGCCAAATTATATTGCGCCGCACGCTCTAATGCGGTCAAGTAAATGGCAGGTTTTATCAGTGAACCGATAGCTCTTTTGGCGTCGAGTGCCCGATTAAAGCCTTGAAATTGCGGATTAACGTCACCGACGATGGAGCGTACTTCACCGCTTTTAATATCCGTTACCACCATAGCTGCTTGCAAAGCGGTCAGTTTCATACGCTTTTGCTGGGCTTTCACTCCCACTTTTAGGGCTTGTTCGGCTTTTCTCTGGGCCACAGAGTCCAAGGTCGTGAAGACTTTCAGACCAGACTCTCGCATGTTTGGGTCCGACAAAACCGTTTTTAATTCTCTGCGCACCATGCTCATAAAGGCAGGGTGCTTTCCAGAGGTTAAACTTGCCCCGGTTGCCAAATTAAGAGGTTGATTAATAGCGTATTCGTATTCGTTTCTTTGCAGTTCGTTGTTTTCAAATAGGATACGCAGTACCAAATTTCTACGCTCAATGACTCGCTCAGGATGACGTCTTGGATTGTAATAAGACGGCCCTTTTATGATACCAACCAAGGTCGCTATTTCCGCTACGTTTAATTCAGCAATCGGACGGTCGAAATAAAACAAGCTGGCTAAACCAAAACCATGTACACCTGTGTTGCCATTTTGACCGAGAAAAACTTCATTGAGATACGCTTCGATAATTTCATCTTTGCTGTAACGTGCGTCGATAATCAACGCCATTAATGCTTCTTTAGCTTTGCGTACCAGTGACTTTTCATTGGTTAAAAACAGATTTTTAACCAATTGCTGGGTCAAAGTGCTGCCGCCTTGAACCGCTCGCCCTGCGGATACATTGGCAATAAGTGCGCGTAATATAGAAAGCGGTGCAATACCATAATGTTTGTAAAAGTCTTTATCTTCAACCAACACCAACGCCTTGATAAGGGACTGCGGTACGCCGTCTAAATTGACCAACATGCGATCTTCTCGCCCACTGCTCATTAGGCGAGTCACAAGCCAAGGCTCCAAGTAAACGTCATTTAAGGCTTGGTTATTATCTAAATTGCGTAAGCTTGCAACCCGGCCATTGGCCAGTGTTATGTCCAGTGCGACTTCAGATTCTTTGCCATGAGGAAAATGAAAAGCACGACGTTGAATACGTACCCCTGAGGCCTTTAATTGATATTCTCCGGTATCGTCTGCGTGGCGTACTTTGCGATAACCAAGTAGTTCTAGTTCCTCAACTATCTCTTGAGTCGTTATCTCTTGTTTAAGCTCAAAATGCATCGGGCGCGCAAAAATTTGAGCAGGCACCTGCCATTTATTACCACTAAATTGCTTCACAATTTGTGCGTCTAAATACACTCCGTATGCAGCTACAACGGCGGTCAAAATAATGAGTAAGCGCCACCAATTGCGCTTAAGCCACGCCCAAGGGTGTAAATGCCTGAGCTTGGATGATGCCCCTGACTGGCTGGATTTAGACTTATTTTTAGCGGTTTTTTTCATAATATTTTGTAAATCACCTTAAATATCGCACCGTTACTCAAATCCCGTATTATTGAGATGAACAATGGTATTTATCTGTTGATGGATAAGAGAAAAAGAGGGAGGTTCGCTCGCGCATATCCTAGCAGTTCACTGGGTATTGCTCATCTTCTTTTTTGTCTTACTGGTAGCTTGTGCATTAGCCGGATCGTCAGGCCAAA
The DNA here is from genome assembly GCF_000014225.1 of Paraglaciecola sp. T6c. Taxonomy (NCBI): domain Bacteria; kingdom Pseudomonadati; phylum Pseudomonadota; class Gammaproteobacteria; order Alteromonadales; family Alteromonadaceae; genus Paraglaciecola; species Paraglaciecola sp. T6c. Next base: position 564,732 of record NC_008228.1, on the reverse strand, counting down.
AATGCTTTTGGTAACGACCTTTCATTTCTTTTTGTACTTCTTTGTAACTGCCTTTCCAAAAACCGGCTAGATCTTGGGTCTGCTGCAGTGGGCGACCCGCCGGTGAGAGCAAAATCATTTGTATTTTCACTTTACCTCTAGCGACACTAGGGGTGTCCGCTAAACCATAAACTTCTTGCATCCTGACAGATAGAGACGCTCCACCTACATCATCATACTGTACGCTAATACGACTGGTGCTTGGCACGGTTATTTTAGTGGGAAATAACTGATTGAGTGCCTGCTGCGAGGCGTAATCTAGTTGATTAAATAATAACGAATAAAAGTCTAATTTCGACAGTTGTTGCCAACTCAACACATCATGCAAATATGGCATTAGCCAGTGATGAAGATTGCTTAATAGCCCAAACTCACTGACATCCGGCCATTGCCCATCGGTTAAGTACTCTTTAGCCATCCGTAAACGATAGATAAGTTGCAATGCGGCGTCGTTAAAAGGCAGGCTCATCACGCCCCGCTCTTTAATTTGCTTATGCCATAAAGCAGTTATTTGCTCAACGCTCGGCTTAGCGCTGGGCATTTTCTTAAGCACAATTCGGCCCAATCGCTGCACAGATTGAGTTACGATGGCCGAGCGAGAGCTATCCCACTCGCAGCGCGTTTCAGAGTCGATAAGATGATTGAAATATTTGTCTATTTGCTGTCGACTAAGAGGCTCTGCTAGCATGATTTTAGCGTTGCTTTGCGCACTATTGGTGAGCATCATCTGCCCTACCGCTAACCATGATTGGCCCATTAGCGAGTCATGTTCACTGAGCTGAGCCCCCGTCCCATCAACAAGCCCGTAGCGACCTGAGTCACTTGCTTTAGCAATCCAGTGTGGGAAAGCAAAGCCAAGTAGTACACCTGTATCTTCTAAAGGCCAATGAGTGACATCACATGCTAGTTTTTTATGCCACTGGCGAATGGCTCGCCACAAAGGGTGACTTTTATGTTGCTGTAATAGGGTCAGTCGATCGTAACAAAGGCTGCCAGCTTGAGCCCCAAGCGGATCCTTATCTTCTAACAGCGCCGCCAAAGCGCAGGCTAAACTTCGATGCCCTGCACTGAGCTCGCTGCTCTTGAGTAACATAGTCGCAATATGCGCTTGGCTGCCAAGCGAGTGAACCTCTTTGCCATGAGGAGTAACCTGAAAATTAGCATCGATGATTTGCAAGCCCATTAACACGCTGTGAGCTTGAGCAATTTGTGCATCACTTGGCATATCAATAAGCGCAAACTCAGAAATTTGCGCCCCCCAAACGCAGGCTTCAAGTAAGAAAGGAGATATGTCGCTAGTGAGGATCTCGGCTTGGCCGTGTTCAGCTAAACGTTGGTGTTGCTCTTTGCTCCACAATCTATAACACACTCCCGGTCCTAAACGCCCTGCACGGCCAGCGCGCTGAATAGCTGATGCTTTTGAAATCATCTGACTGCGCAACTGAGTAAGCCCTTTATTTAGCTGGTAAATCGCGCCTTTTTGCATACCGCTATCAACCACAACACTCACACCTTCAATGGTTAGGCTGGTTTCAGCAATATTGGTAGCGAGTATGATTTTACGTCGCCCTTGGGGGTCGGGTAGCAACGCAGCTTCTTGAGCCGCTAAGGTTTGTTGAGAGAACAAACAATGTATTTGGCAGCCTTTGGAAAGTGATTGGGCAAGTATTTTTTCACAACGACGAATTTCAGCTTGGCCGGGTAAAAAGACCAATATGTCTCCTTGATGCTCTGCGGCTGCGAATAACGTCAAACGTGCTGTTTTATCTACAATAGAGCCCGCAGTGGCATCTGGCCGGTAGTAGGTTTCAATAGGGTAACCTCTCCCCTCACAAGCGATAGAATCAGCGTTAGGCAACAGTTTTTCTAAGCTTGAAACGTCCAAGGTGGCTGACATCACCAATAAGCGCAAGTCGTCGCGTAAGGCGTCTTTCACTTCTAGGCACAATGCCAACGAAAAGTCGGCGTGCATGCTGCGCTCATGAAACTCGTCGAAAATAACCAGACTCACGCTCGATAATTCTGGGTCATTTTGCAACATGCGGGTCAGTATGCCCTCAGTAACAATCTCGAGACGGGTCGCCTTGCTAACACGGCTATCACCACGTATACGATATCCTACTGTTTGCCCTACTTCCTCCCCCAGTTGCTTGGCTAGATAGTGGGCGATATTTCGTGCGGCAATACGCCTTGGTTGCAACATAATGATTTTTCGTGTGGCAAACGTACTGTGCTGCAATAAAGCTAATGGCACACGGGTTGACTTGCCTGCGCCTGGCGGGGCAACCAGTATGACATCATTGTTGTTCAGGCCATCGTGCAGTGCCGGTAGGGTATCTTCGACGGGTAATTGTGTGTTCACTGAAAACAAAGCGGTATCTCATGCAAATTAACGGGATAGGCCGAGCACTAGCGCCTTCGCTTAGTGTATCCTGTGGTGATTTTCATTGCAGAAGTTTTCAGGAGTATCCTATGCGCGCTTTTTTCGCTCTTACCCCACCTGGCACCACTAAGTTAGCCATAGAAACTTGGCGCGATAAAGCATTCCCGCAATTTTATAGTCCAGTCAAAGCGAGTAATTTTCACATTACCTTGGCCTTTTTAGGTAATATAAACGAATCGCAACTTGACTCTCTCAGTCAGTATATTGATGCGCACTTAAATACCCAATGCTTTTTACTCACTTTGGATTATGTTGGCTATTGGTCGAAACCCAAAGCGTTGTGGCTGGGTAACACTCAAGTTTCAAAAGAACAACTCGATTTGGTGGCATTACTACAAAAAGCGTCACCAGCGTGTGGCATTACCATGCAAAAGCGCGATTATATATCTCATTTAACATTGGCTAGAAAATGCAGTGAAAATCCACCGGCTGCGTTAATAGAGCCTAATTTTGCATTTCAAGCAACCGAACTGACCTTATATGAATCGGCTTCAAGTGCACATGGCGTCACCTACCGGCCAATACTAACCTGGCCGTTTTCACCTCGTTTCTCCTTTTGAGCACAAAATAATACAATTTGAGCTAATCCATAACGATTCGCTATTTACCTTGCTTCGCTAGCAAGGTAAAACAGGTGCAAATTTTTGAAGTGATGATTTCCCCATGGAACAAACATTAAGACTGGTCATCGATTGTCCAGATCAAGTTGGCCTTGTCGCTAGCGTGAGCCAATTTTTAGCCCAACATAACGCGACAATCGTTGAAGCAAGTCATCATACTGATTTGCAAACAGGGCGCTTTTTTATGCGTCATGAGATTTCTACTGACTCATTAACCATGGATATTGAACAGATCCGCTTGGGTTTCGCTCCGATTGCAGAAAAATACTCAATGAATTGGAAATTAGTAGATTCGAGTAAGAAACCAAGAATGGCACTACTGGCCAGTCATGAATCCCACTGCTTAATGGATTTGTTACACCGCTGGCACAGTAAAGAGCTTAACTGTGAAATCCCCTGCATTATTGCCAACCACCCGCAGATGAAACAATTTGCTGACTGGCATAGCATCCCTTTTCATTGGATAGATTTTAAATCACTCGGTAAAGAAGCGGCATTCGCTCAAATCAGTCAATTGATTAAACAATACGATATTGATTTGACGGTCCTTGCGCGCTTTATGCAAATTCTACCTGACGCTTTGTGCAAAGAGTTAGCCGGGCGAGCGATTAATATTCATCACAGTTTCTTACCATCGTTTGCCGGTGCAAAACCTTATCAACAAGCCTATGACAGGGGGGTAAAGCTGATTGGTGCTACGTGCCATTATGTAACAAGTGACTTAGATGAAGGCCCTATCATCGAGCAGGAAGTAATGCGGATTAGTCATAGTGATTCAGCGCAAGATATGGTGCGTAAAGGCAAGAATTGTGAAAAAACAGCGTTAGCGAATGGCGTTCGCTATCATTTGGAAGACAGAGTGATTATTCATCATTCGAAAACCGTGGTATTTGCTTAAGTTAACAGTAACGCTGTCAGGCGGTCATTCGCTAAAAGTACGCTAGAAGTTCGCGACGTATACCAAATTAATCTGTTTGTCTGCTCGCCCTTGACCTGCCCACGCCTGACTAGCATCGTTTGCTTGCCAAAGGGCTCGGGATACAGCAACTTCTACGTACTGTTTCTCAGAGTCCAACATAAAGCGCGAGCTCAATAACCATTGATTGCTCGCAGGAAGTTGAATATCAGCACCTTGAGAGGTTTCAAGGTTGGTGTCCATCTGGCGAACGTATCCTAAGCCTAAACTCACGCGATGATTCAAACGATAACGGGGTAAAATGGCCCATTGACGAGTGGTTGTTTTTTGATTGTGAGCGCCCCAACTCAGTTCACCTTTCACATATCCAATTTGAGTATCAATAGAAATACCCTCACCAAGTTCTTGATGGAATGTGAGTTGATAATCACGTTGATGACACCCATCGAATTTGATGCTTTTTTTATCGAAGTCTAATTCTGCACTTTGCGGTAAGGTTTGCTTTAACCATTGCAATGTTTGCTGCCAATTCAATTCTGTGGCGGCCCCCTGTGAGGCATAAACAATGGCTATAAAACAAATGATGATTCGCAATGGAGTGACTCTATCAAAAATACTCAGGATGTAACTGTAGCTCGCAAATCGCGGCAATGGGTATTGAAGTGCATTATTTAGTATTTTTTTTAATACCTAAAACACGTTATTGCCCGCTATACTAACGGTCTAACACGCTGCAAATAGGTATATCCACTGGTCATTTTGTTATCACTAAGACAAATTACCTAGATGATTCGCCAGACTACTATGTAATCATGTTATTTGAAGCTTTGGCATCAAGCCTATTACGGCCACCCTGAATTTAGAGAACATTATTAACCATGCCTAACTACACTACACTAGCTCGAAGCACGTTTACGTACTTACTACTCAGCATAGTCAGTATAGATATGGCACTCGCTGAAAGTGACATGATTAAATTCAATGGCTTCGCCACTTTGGGAGCTATTTATAATGACAGTGATGATTTGGGATTCCATACCAATTTTAAAACACCAGCCCGTAGCGGTTTTTCGTTCGCACCAGATTCGCTAATAGGTGCCCAAGCGAATATTAGCTTCACCCCCCAATGGGATGCGATTGTGCAAGCGGTCTATAGAGACAAACAAGATTCTTCTGTACTCAATTATATTGATGTGGCCTTCTTACGATACAAGTTAGACAGTCGCTGGGAGTTTCGTGCAGGTCGAATGAACACCGACATTTACTTTTTATCTGAATATAAATCAGTGGGATATGCTTACCTCTGGGCACGCCCACCTGCTGAGTTCTATAGCAAGGTCACATCCGTATCTCAGTTTGAAGGGGCTGATATCGCCTATAAGCACTCCCTAGGAAATGGCTTTTTACAGCTAAAAGCTGGATTTGGTGAGTCTGATGCCCGTATTGCTACTACGGGACGAGCATATGATATCGATTTTACTGATGTGTTAACCACTTCAGTTTCTTATCAGCAAGATAATTGGCAGCTAAGAGCTTCATATCTAAGTGCAGAAGTAGACAACTTTAGCGCAGATTTGAGCGCTTTCGATGCCGCAATCGCGCTGTTTCCACCAAGCGTTTGGCCAGGCGGCCCTGAATTACTTGATAGAGTAAGTTTCGAAAGCAAAGATCAACAATTTTTCGGTCTTGGATATCAATATGATAACGACTTATGGTTAGTGCAAACTGAATTAGGATTCATTAAATCTGACTGGGAATTAGAGCGAGATTCTGTCTCTGGTTATCTCAGTATAGGGTATCAACCTGAGGGTATTACTTATTTCGTGACCGTGTCCGCCATCGAGCCAACAAAAGATAATGTGGATGACGGTGTAGGTGAAATATCCCCATTTGCTCCTGCCGAAGTCGTGGCAACCATCCAGTCATTTGGTCCTAGCATAACGAACTTATTTAATCAGAATAGAACCAAACAACATACGTTTAGCTTAGGTACAAAATGGCAACTATCAGCGTCCTTAATTGCGAAATTTCAGATGGATTACAGCGTTATTGCTGACGATGGGTTCGGCATATGGAAAGTTAACGTTCAACCAGATTCGGGGGAGAGCGTCACAGTGACGAGCCTTAACCTGAATTGGGTATTTTAGCATGGGTCCTCTCATCACTCGTTTTTTTAGTATTGTTGCACTGATTGTCGTTTCTCACTCAAGCCTCGCCTTGGTGGTTGTAGTCGGGAAAGGTAATACCCTTGATTCGTTGAGTAAAACGCAGGTCATTGATATCTACATGGGTCGATATAATACCTTCCCAAATGGTGTAGTAGCAAAACCGTTAGATCGCACTACTGGCAGTAATGAAAAGCAGCAGTTTTATCAATTATTAGTCAATAAAAGTGAAGAGAAGATTAATGCTTATTGGGCTCGCCTTCTGTTCTCAGGCCGCGCAAGTCCACCGAGTAATTTTCCTTCAAATGATGAAATGCTTGATGAGCTTCGTCGCTCAGATAAAGCGATTGGGTATGTTCTAGAATCAGAGGTGGATGATTCGTTAAAAGTCGTTTATCGTTTCGAAGAGTAGCGCTACATACGAGACGATTTTTTGAAAAAGCACCTATCATTCGCCCTGAACATCATGGCTATCGCACTTTTTATTCCAGGCATTACCCTGCCCATGTTCGCATTAAGCATGGAAATGACCGCACTGTTAAATACTGCAGGCATGACATCCAATCTTATCGACAAAGAATTGTCTATTTTGAGCATGGTGCATGAACTTTGGGACAGTGAACGTTTTTTAGTTGCTGCCTTGATTTTTTTATTCTCAGTGTGTATTCCAATTTTAAAGACCACTTTGATGAGCATCATCTATTTTACTCGTAACCATAATTTGGCTCGCCAAGTAACGCAATTTGTGGCAACTATTGGTAAGTGGTCAATGGCTGATGTGTTCGTAGTTGCGGTCTTTTTAGCGATATTATCCACCAATCATGCAGATACCTTGTCCCAAGAAACTCTTAATTTATTTGGCTTCACCATAGGTATTGATATCAGCACCCAAACCCTATCAGCCGCGGGAGACGGCTTTTTCTATTTTGTCGGCTATTGCTTAATATCATTGCTGGCCAGTCATATAGCCACATCACCCTATACACTGCAACGCGTCGAAATCGATGTATAAAAACTAAAAAGGCCGCTAATGCGACCTTTTGTACCAATCCGCATTAATAAGTGCCCGCCTCAGAATGCGTCCAGCGGTTTTGATTAAGGCGTCGCGATGGCGTAATGGTATTAAAAGCTAACGACTTACACTATCTAACAGGTGTGTCATCGGTAATCGGTACTGCATTTGTGTCACTGTCTAGATTGTCATTCGCTAAACGCACACCTCTTGCATATTCTGGATGCACTTTTTCTAACACTGCATACCAACGCTCTTTCACCGAGGAGGAACAAGGCCCCATCGCTGCCGCGTAATTGTCGTATAAGCGCTGCTTTTGCGCATCATCAAACATTTCATACAAAGCCCTAGGCTGCACATAATCGGCATCACTCTCTTGTTGTTCGTAGCGAGCGGCATCTCCGTCAATACGCAACGGCGGTTCTTCAACGCTAGCATCAGCGACGGGCCCATTATGTTGATTTGGCTCATAGTAGGCGTCTGGGTTACCAAAGTCATTGGTGAAAAAACGCATTGAACCGTCTTTATGATAATGCTGTATGTTAGATGCCTTAGCCACATTGGCCGGTAAAGCTTCATAATGCGTCCCTAAGCGGTACCGATGAGCATCTGCGTATGAGAAAACGCGCGCCTGTAGCATCTTGTCTGGGCTATAGCCAATTCCAGGTACTACATTAGATGGACTGTAAGCTGCATTTTCAACCATCTGAAAATAGTTCTCAGGATTTTCATTCATTTCCAGCTCACCCACTTCAATAAGTGGGAAGTCAGCGTGAGGCCAAATTTTTGTGATGTCAAAAGGGTTGAAAGGTTGATTCTCTGCTTCTAACTCGGGCATAACCTGAATGTACATGGTCCATTTAGGGAAATTTCCTTCCTCTATCGCGTTATACAAGTCTTCTTGATAAGCCTCTCGGGTTTTGCCCGTTAACGCTTCTGCTTCAGCATTGGTGTAATGCTTATGGCCTTGCTGTGTTTTAAAGTGAAATTTAACCCAGTGGCGCTCAGCATCTTTATTCCACATGCTAAAAGTGTGGCTACCATAACCGTTCATGTACATCGGATTAACTGGGATCCCACGATCTGACATAAGAATAGTCACTTGATGCACGCATTCTGGCTGGGCCGCCCAGAAGTCGAACATGGCTTCAGGAGAGCGTAAATTTGCTTTGGGGTGGCGCTTTTGGGTGCGGATAAAGTCAGGAAACTTGAAACCGTCTCTTATAAAGAATACTGGGGTATTGTTACCCACCATATCCCAATTACCTTCTTCGGTATAAAACTTGAGACTAAAGCCACGTACATCACGTTCTGTATCTGCCGCGCCGGACTCTCCTGCCACTGTAGACCAACGGCTTAACACTTCAGTGGTCTTGCCTACGTTGGAGAATAATTTCGCACAAGAATATTGGCTAATATCATGGGTAACAGTAAATTTGCCTTTCAAGCCCCAGCCTTTGGCGTGAACAGCGCGTTCAGGGATACGTTCACGGTTCTGATGAGCTAGTTTTTCAATCAGTTGATAATCAGTGAGCAGCAGCGGTCCGCGTTCGCCTGCCGACCTTGAAGTGCTATTTGAGGGAACTGGTGCACCAGCACTGGTGGTTAATCTTGGTTTATCTGACATACGCTTCTCTCCATTGCTTCAATTATCAAATCTACGCTTACATAGTTTCAGTAGATCGTTATTAAGAATTGTAGCAGTGCCATACAGGAAAGTGTCATGAACAAACTAGATGGGATTAATCATGGTACTCAATCAGCCCACACAAACTCGCCCGTGCTTTAGACTAGAATGAAGAGTTAATGCGTGAAATGCCCGAGTGATAATCGGCTGCAAGACGCTATCGTCAACGTCAAGTTCACTAATACCAATGCTCACCGACGGAATAACCTCCCTTAACTGCGCATTGCTTTTTAGCTGCTCAAAGTACGAGCTAATTTTATTTGCTAAACACATGGCCTGTTTGGCTGACGTTTTTGGCAACAAAAGAACAAATTTTTCATCTTCTATTTGACCAAGGTAGTCAGAGTCGCGACACACAGTTGAGATTGATTTTGCAACTTGGTTCAATACTTCATCCGCGGTGTCCCGACCGTAATTGGTGAGTATTTGTGGGAAGCGGTCGATATCAAACGCGAGAACACTCATAGACTCGTTGTGGCGTCGTGCTGTGGCGATAAGCTTGCGTGCCGATAACTCTAGCGCATTGAGATTAAAAACAGGCGTTTCTTGCCCAGAATCCCCCCCCAAGGATTTTGCGGCTAATTCGATGTGAGCGTGCTTGTTAAAGTTAAACATCATCAGACATAAACCGAGAAGTAAGATAGCTATCGTCATCCAAAACACCACTCGTTGAACGGATCTCAAGGCATCAATTCGCTTGTTATCCTGGATCTCATATTGCCGCGTGACATCCTCAAGTTTCTGTAATAATGGTGTATACGCCATCTCCATCAATGCCTTAGCATCTAACTTCGCCCCATTCTGAATTTTCTCTAGATTCAAAGCGAAGTAGAGTTGATCACCAAATATAGTTAATTGTTCGGTAACATTATTATCAGCAGTGAAATAAAGCGCTTGTAGCTCAGCAGACAAAGGGGACGCTTGGCCTTTTTCTAATGCGCTGAAATGAGGCTCTGTTAAATGCTGATGGTTGACCTGCATTTCTCCTAAAGCCTGCAAACTGGTTTGTTTGGCTGCAATATCTTCACTGTATAGGTAAGCTGAAGCAAATAAACTCGCTCTTTGAAGCAACATGCGTTGCTGCCCGCTGATATTGACTTCGTGGGTGATCTTTGCTTGCGCTTGAATGACTCTATCTAATGTTAAAAAAACAAACACAGCAAGTAATACACCGAGTAATAAGTATACCGTACTGGATATTGCGGCGCCTCGTGGATAACCCGGTGGATAATGTGAAGAGCGATTTGTAGTCATACTTTTGTGCCTCCAAGGCATAGTGAAACGCTCAGTCGAATTTACTGCGGTGATAGAGGTTAAGTCATAGTTTTAGTGTGTTAAGTGGCAAAATTTTAGTCTGCAAAGAGCGTTTTAAACATTGGACTTTAGGTTATTCGACAAAAGTGCAAGAACGCTTGAAACAATCTATTTTGATTTAATTCGGTACTTGAAATTGGATTTTAAATTAGCGCCGGCATCAACACACTAAAATCGAAATGGATGAATAAATTTGCCTCCACAAACAATTTGTCGCGTAATAACGTTAGATTTATAAAAAGTGAGTTTTTCGTGAATTTAAAATTGCTGTGCCAACTTACATTAATAAATGTAAGTGTATTCTTAATGTCTTGCGGTGGGGGAAATGGAGGTGCAAGTTCGAGCTCTTCAACCCCCACTGTGCCTTCCTCTGAAGCACGCTGGGTATCCGGGGTCTACTAAGACGAGTCTCTATTTAAAGATAGCTGCGCCATCCCTAGAAGCGGAGTCAGCAGCGTGACGGGGGAAGCTTTTACCGATGCTGCTGGTGATGCTCTTGATGAAAAGCTTTGGCTGCGCTCTTGGACCAATAACACTTACCTTTGGTATGACGAAGTCGACGACAATAATCCGGCTGATTTCTCAACTTCAATATACTTCGAGCAACTGAAAACAGATTTTCGGTCCGACGCGGGATCATTTAAAGACAACTTTCACTTTTCTCAAAGCACAGATGAGTATTTAACCCGCACTCAACGAGGTCAGTCCTTTGGTTACGGTATCAGTTGGGAGTTTATTCAGGCGAGCGCGCCAAGACGCATTATTGTGCGCTACACACAACCTGGCTCTCCTGCAGAAAACGCTGGGATTGAACGTGGTGATGAGTTGATTGCAATAGACACTATCGATTTTATTAACACTGAGAATAATGATGACGTTGATACAATCAACGAGGCGCTTTTTCCTTCAAGCGCAGGGCAAGTGTTTCAGTTTACCTTGCAAAAGAAAAGTGGAGTTCAGCGCGACTACTCATTAACACCCAGTAATGTTGAACTTTCGCCCGTACGAAACTCGACGGTATTATCAACAGAGATAGGTTCTGTCGGTTACGTTCAGTTTGATAGCCATATTCAGAGCGCACAGGGTCCTTTAATATCCGCTTTCAATCTATTTAGCCAAAACAATGTGCAAGCCCTCATACTAGACTTGCGCTATAACGGCGGTGGCTTGCTGTCTATGGCCTCACAATTGGCATTTATGGTCACAGGAGAACAGCAAACAGACGGCCTCATCTTTGATGAACTTAAGTTCAATGATAAGCATCCGACTTTTGATCCAGTCACAGGCAGGCGACTTCAACCAACCCCATTTTATAACCGCGAAATAGATTATGAACGGAATGAGTTTACGTCAAATGCCCTACCCAGCTTGGGCTTAAATACGATATATATACTGACCAGTGGTGCAACCTGTTCAGCAAGCGAAGCGGTTATAAACGGTTTAAGAGGCATCGATGTTGAGGTGGTGATAATTGGCGATACAACATGCGGCAAACCCTACGGCTTTTATCCTACAGATAACTGTGGCACCACCTACTTCACAATACAGTTTCAAGGCAGTAATCAAAAAGGCTTTGGCGAATATTCAGACGGCTTTATTCCTACCCCTAACCCCATATTTGAAGCTGATGTGCAAGGCTGCCTAGTGGAAGATGACTTTAGTCACGCATTAGGCTCTAATGATGAACGCATGCTCAGCGCAGCGGTGAATCACTTACAAACTGGCCAATGCCCAGTACAAGCTAAAGCGAAAATAGCCGTAGCCCAATTTCCTGTCAGTCAAGGTCCGAGCATTCAAACCTCTGTTAGTATTCTCGATGCCATCATGCTTGAAAATGCCCTTAACCAACCTATTGGTGAGCCACAAAAGTAAATCCTGCGTGAATAGGATCCTTGCAAAAATATTATAAGAACACAGAAACAAAAAAGGCGCGACTCTTACGAGGCGCGCCTTTTAAATTGTATCTAAAACTGATTAAGCTTTAGTAACGATATCTACCAACATCCAGTTTTTGGACTTAGACATAGGACGACATTCACGTACTGTTACTACGTCGCCTGTGTTGCATTGGTTAGTCTCGTCATGAGCGTGTAGCTTAGTAGTACGCTTAATGAACTTACCATAAATAGGGGATTTCACTTTACGCTCTACTGCAACAGTAATGGTTTTATCCATTTTGTTGCTGACCACACGACCTTGTACTGTACGACTTGATTGTTCAGTCATTATGCAGCAGCCTTTTGAGTCAGAATGGTTTTAACACGCGCAATACTGCGACGTACTTTACGAATTTGGTCAGTTTTTTCAAGCTGGCCAGTACTCGCTTGCATACGTAGGTTGAATTGTTCACGAAGCAAGTTTAATAGCTCAGTGTTCAATTCTTCTACGCTTTTATCTTTCAGTTCTGTGGCTTTCATTACATCACCGTCCGAGTTACAAAGGTGGTTTTAAACGGCAGTTTTGACGCGGCCAATTCAAACGCTTCGCGAGCTACTGACTCTGGAACACCTTCCATTTCATATAGAACACGACCTGGTTGAATTTGGCAAACCCAGTATTCAACGTTACCTTTACCTTTACCTTGACGCACTTCAAGAGGCTTCTCAGTAATTGGCTTGTCAGGGAAAACTCGAATCCAAATTTTACCTTGACGCTTAACGGCACGTGTCATAGCACGACGAGCTGCTTCGATTTGGCGAGCAGTCATACGACCACGGCCAACGGATTTTAGTCCGAACGTTCCAAAACTCACACTGTCACCAGCGGCATAGCCACGGTTACGACCTTTGTGCATTTTACGGAACTTCATACGTTTAGGTTGTAACATAATTAGCCCTCACGCTTAGGTGAACGGCCTTTCTTCTTAGGCTGAGCTGGTTGCTCTTGCGTAAGAGGCAATCCGCCCAATACTTCACCTTTGAAGATCCAGACCTTCACGCCAATGATACCGTAAGTCGTGTTAGCTTCTGATGTTGCATAGTCGATGTCAGCACGGAAAGTGTGTAATGGAACACGACCTTCACGATACCACTCGGCACGCGCAATCTCAGCACCGCCTAAACGGCCACTTACTTGAACTTTAATACCTTTGGCACCAATTCTCATCGCGTTCTGTACTGCGCGCTTCATAGCACGACGGAACATTACACGACGCTCTAACTGACTAGCAATGCTGTCAGCAACCAGTTGACCGTCTAATTCAGGCTTGCGTACTTCAGCGATGTTAATCTGAGCAGGCACGCCGGCCAACTTAGATACATGCTTACGTAGCTTCTCAACGTCTTCACCTTTCTTACCGATTACAACGCCAGGACGAGCAGTGTGAATAGTCACACGGATGCTTTTCGCTGGACGCTCAATAACGATCTTAGAAAGAGAAGCAGTCTTAAGTGCCTTTGTCAGATACTGACGTACCTGATGATCATTAAACAAGTTATCTGCATAATCTGCAGTATTAGCGTACCAGGTAGATGTCCATGGTTTGCTGATACCCAGGCGTATGCCTGTAGGATGTACCTTCTGTCCCATTATCTTCTCCTAGTTATCAGCCACAACAACAGTGATGTGACTGCTACGCTTAAATATACGATCAGCACGGCCTTTGGCTCTTGGCTTGATACGCTTCATAGTTGGGCCTTCATCAACGAAAACTTTTGAGACAGTCAATTCATCGATGTCTGCGCCTTCGTTATGTTCAGCGTTCGCAATTGCTGACTCTAATACTTTTTTGATTAGATCGGCACTTTTCTTAGGGCTATAAGCCAAAAGTTCAAGTGCTTTTTCAACATGTAAACCGCGAATTTGATCTGCAACCAAGCGTGCCTTTTGAGCCGAGGTACGGGCATGGCGATGTGTAGCTAATGCTTCCATATTTTATCCCCTATCTCTTAGCTTTCTTATCCGCGACATGGCCGCGGTAAGTACGCGTTGGTGCAAATTCGCCCAACTTATGGCCGACCATTTCGTCACTGACGAAAACTGGAACGTGCTGGCGACCGTTATGGACCGCAATGGTCAACCCAATCATATCTGGGATGATCATAGAACGACGAGACCAAGTTTTGATTGGTTTCTTGTCGTTCTTTTCCACTGCAGCCTCAACCTTCTTCAGCAAGTGTAGGTCTATAAATGGACCCTTCTTGAGAGAACGTGGCATGGTGAATCCTCGCTGTTACTTATTACGACGACGTACGATAAGTTTATCGGTACGCTTGTTACTACGGGTTTTCTTACCCTTAGTTGGAACACCCCAAGGTGATACTGGGTGACGGCCGCCTGATGTGCGTCCTTCACCACCACCGTGTGGGTGATCTACTGGGTTCATGGCAACACCACGAACTGTTGGGCGGATACCGCGCCATCTGTTCGCACCGGCTTTACCAAGTGAACGTAGCATGTGTTCTGCATTACCGATTTCGCCAATAGTGGCACGGCAGTCTGCTAATACTCGACGAACTTCACCAGAACGTAAACGAAGAGTTACATAACCCTCGGCACGCGCTAGGATTTGAGCGTACTGACCAGCAGAACGAGCAATTTGTGCACCTTTACCAGGCTTCATCTCAATAGCGTGTACCGTAGTACCTACTGGGATGTTACGCATTGGTAAAGAGTTACCAGCTTTGATCGCAGCGTCTGAACCAGATTGAATCTGATCACCTGCTTTAGCGCCCTTAGGTGCCAAGATATAGCGACGTTCGCCGTCTGCGTACAACACCAAACAGATGTTTGCAGAACGGTTAGGATCATATTCTAAACGCTCAATTTTAGCTGGAATGCCGTCTTTGTTGCGTTTGAAATCTATAACACGATAGTGTTGCTTGTGGCCACCACCAACGTGACGTACTGTGATACGTCCGTTATTATTACGGCCACCAGATTTGCTGTTCTTTTCAAGCAAAGGAGCGTAAGGAGCGCCTTTGTGTAGATCAGGGTTAACAACCTGAACTACGTGACGACGACCAGCAGAAGTCGGCTTAGCTTTCAATAATGGCATGTCTAGTCCCCTTCTTAGCCTTCGCTGCCAGCAAAGTCGATGTCTTGACCTTCTTTAAGCACAACGTAAGCTTTTTTCCAGTCTTTACGCTTGCCGAAAGATGCACCGTGACGCTTGGTTTTACCCTTTACGTTAACAGTACGAACAGAATTAACTTCAACTTCGAACAATTTTTCAACTGCCGCTTTGATTTCTTCTTTGTTCGCATCTTTAAGCACTTTGAAAACAACAGTGTTGTTAACTTCAGCTGCAAGCGTTGCTTTTTCAGAAACATGTGGTGCTAAAACCACTTTTAAAAGACGTTCTTCGTTAATCATGCTAACGCCTCCTCTAATGCTTTCACTGCATCAGCAGTTATCAACACTTTTTCGAATGCGATCAGGCTGACTGGGTCAATGCCTTGTACATCACGTACGTCAACTTTGTATAAGTTGCGAGCTGCTAAGAACAAGTTCTCATCAACTTCAGACGTTACGATTAGTACATCACTTAGCTCAAGGCCATTTAACTTAGAAAGTAATTCCTTAGTTTTAGGCGCTTCAACTGAAAACTTTTCAACCACGATTAAACGTTCTTGACGTACCAATTCAGACAGGATGCTTTGAATCGCACCGCGGTACATCTTCTTGTTAACCTTTTGGCTGTGATCCTGTGGCTTAGCAGCGAATGTTACACCACCAGAACGCCAGATAGGACTACGGATAGTACCAGCACGGGCACGACCTGTTCCTTTTTGACGCCAAGGTTTGGCACCACCACCACGAACTTCAGAGCGTGTTTTTTGTGCTTTAGAACCCTGACGGGCGCCTGCACCGAATGCAACTACTACTTGATGTACTAGTGCTTCGTTAAATTCACGTCCAAAGGTTGCTTCGGATACTTCAAGAGCGCTTTGCGCATCTTTCAATACTAATTCCATCACTTAACTCCCCAGACGTTACGCTTTAACTGCAGCTTTGATGATGACGTCGCCACCTGGCGCTCCAGGAACATTGCCTCTTACTAGAAGAAGGTTGTTCTCTGCGTCAACACGTACTACATCCAAAGACTGAACTGTCACACGTTTATTTCCCATCTGACCGGCCATTTTTTTGCCTTTGAAGACTTTACCTGGTGATTGGTTTTGGCCAATTGAACCAGGAGCACGGTGAGACAATGAGTTACCATGTGAATTACGTTGGTGGCTAAAGTTCCAGCGCTTAATAGCACCTTGGAAACCTTTACCTTTAGAAGTTCCTGCAACGTCAACCATTTTGGTTTCAGCAAAGATTTCAACAGTGATTTCACTGCCAACTTCTATGCCTTCGCCTTCGTTGCCGTCTAAACGGAATTCCCATAAACCACGACCAGCTTCCACGCCAGCTTTAGCAAAATGACCTGCTGCTGCTTTATTTACGCGGTTCGCTTTTTTGTCGCCAGCGGTTACTTGAAGCGCTGTATACCCGTCGGTTTCGTCAGTACGTAACTGAGTAACACGGTTCGGGGTGGCTTCTATAACAGTCACTGGTATTGATACGCCGTCTTCAGTGAAGATGCGTGTCATACCAACTTTACGACCGATAAGACCAATCGCCATTGTTAAAACCCTCTCTTGTTAGCCCAGGCTGATTTGAACATCAACACCGGCAGCCAAGTCCAATCTCATCAAGGCATCTACTGTTTTATCAGTAGGCTCGATGATATCCACCAAACGCTTATGTGTACGAATTTCATACTGATCACGCGCATCTTTGTTTACGTGAGGTGAAGTAAGTATTGTATAACGCTCTTTACGGGTAGGTAGAGGAATAGGTCCACTAACCTGAGCACCGGTACGCTTCGCAGTTTCAACGATTTCAGCCGTAGACTGATCGATCAACTTGTGATCAAACGCTTTCAAACGAATACGAATTCTTTGATTTGGCATCGATTAAGCTCCAATCGAAAGAACAAAAAAAACCATCCTCGACTACCTTTTTACTTTAGGTAGGGGGATGAATGAAAAACTGCTAACCCAAAATTAGGGTCCTGTATTTAATGACGTTCGGCCGAGGCCTAAGTCAAAACCATTGCCCTTCTGGACAAGTGGGCGCGAAGTATACCTGTATCGCTTATTTTTGCAACAACCAATTGTAAAATAATAGAGATTACCTACCCATTACTTTTAATTACCTACCACGTTCAACTTTTTCCCATGAATGTAAAACAAGTGTTATCCCATTATTCACTCGGCTATAGTGTGACGATAAGTATAAATAAAAAAAACAAATTTGACGCAGGCTTCTATGGAACATCAATCGGCTTTACAAGAACTTAAGCAACTATTAGCTAATGCCCCTTCTTTAATCAGTGCTTACGACAAATTAGAGCCATTGTTGCTATCATTATTTAATGTTCAACGCATGAGTATCTTTCAGCGCAGAATGCAGCACCAAGATCTTGTTGCCCGCTTTAAAACAGGCAATGAAATACAAGAAATTAAAGTGCCCATTAGCCCGCAGTCGATTGCGGGATACGTAGCATTAAGTCAAAAGCCACTGATTGTTAATGACCCCTATAGCAGTGAAGAGCTATCTGCGATACATCCACGGCTAAAATTCGCTGATAAATTCGATAAAAGCTCTACCTTCAAAACACAGAACCTTATCTGCATACCTATTTTAAACGCAGGTGTGTTGATGGGTATTATGCAAATCATCAATAGAAACGATGGTGTCTTTCAATCGGCCGACTTAGCGTTAGCCGATAAAGTCGCACAGGCTTTAGGCAATAAGTTTCGCTATGAGCTTGGTGGAACTAGCCAGCCGTTCGATTATCTAGTCCATAGAAACGTAATAGATGAAGACACGTTGGCGAAGTATGTGCACACTAATCCTGATCACGCCCAACTCGTTCAACGATTGATGACGGAAAAGCGCATACCAGAAGACGAGATGGGTATCGCGCTGTCAGTGCATTACCAAGTCCCTTACATCGGTTATAAACCGGACCGATTTCATCTATATCAAAGCGACAGCAAATTAAATTTATCATATCTGAAACGTAACTTTGTTGCGGTGATCACCGATGCCACTGAAAAACCCACTGTGCTAATGGCGCAGCCCAGTAATGCCAATTTACTGATGGAAATTGAGAGTGCATTAGGCATTGATAGCTATGGGATCTCGGTCGCACTGCCTAACACCGTTTTACAATACTTAGGTGAAGCAAGCGGTGGTGGCGCTGGTCCTGGCGCCATGAACGAGATCCTAGATGAAATAGAAACCAGTGGTCAAGAAGCCGATGAGCAAGCTGATGATATGTCTGACGATGCACCAGCTGTAGTGCGCCTGGTCAGCCGTATTTTGCACGATGCCAAGCGACTCGATGCATCTGATATTCATATAGATGCAGAGAAAAATGCGCCAACAAGAGTTCGTATGCGCATTGACGGAGTGTGCCGCGATATCACCCAAGTGCCTGCTTCGCACCACAATGCCGTAATTGCCCGCATCAAAATCATGTCTAATTTGAACATCGCCGAGAAGCGCCTACCTCAAGATGGCAAGCTCGCCTTTAAATTATCAGGGCAAATTATCGAAGTACGCGTGGCGACGATTCCCACTGTGGCCGGGGAAGGTGTTGTTATGCGTATTCTTGCTACCGGCGGCGCACTGCCTATGGAGAAAATGAATCTATCACCAGCCAATAACCAAAGCATATTACGCATGATTGAAAAGCCCCATGGCATTTTGCTGGTCGTTGGCCCAACAGGCTCAGGTAAAACCACCACTCTACACGCTGTGCTAGGCCACATTAATACCCCTGATAAAAAAATATGGACAGCTGAAGACCCCGTCGAAATCACACAAGCAGGCTTGCAGCAAGTCCAAGTAAGTCCTCGCATCGGATTTACCTTTGCCAGCGCCCTACGCGCTTTTTTACGGGCAGACCCAGACATCATATTAATTGGTGAAATGCGTGACAAAGAGACCGCCCATGCCGGCGTCGAAGCGTCGCTTACAGGGCATTTAGTGTTCTCTACTTTGCACACCAATTCCGCCCCTGAAACCATTACTCGTCTGTTAGATTTGGGCATCGACCCCGTTAACTTTTCTGATGCCTGCATCGGTATTTTGGCCCAGCGCTTAGTGCGTACCTTGTGCAAAAACTGCAAAGAAGCGACCCCAGCATCAGACACTGATGTAGAGTTTATCACGCGCCAGTACGGTGCGGACTACGTATCCGAGCTTAGCCTCCAGCCGACCTTGATGCTGCATAAACCCAAAGGCTGCGATAGATGTGGTAACACAGGCTATAAAGGTAGAACCGGAGTTCATGAATTACTCAGCATGACACCCGCACTGCGCTCAATGGTATATAAGGAAGCACCTGTCAGCCAACTTAAAGCGCAGGCCATGGAAGATGGTATGCGCACCTTGATTCAAGATGGCATTTTAAAAGTGCTAAAAGGGGATACTGATATTGCACAAATTCAAATGCTAGCAAGTGTATAAAAAATTTATCACCTGTGAACTTAAGTTCACAATTTAGTTATTTTGGCCAAATTAAAAGTACTGAGGAAGATAGTCTTCGGTACAGATGTTTTGTATATTTTTCGCTTTCTAATAGTCGACTTTTTATAATAACTAAGCTCTCAGGGAATCACACATGTATAAGAATCTTATCAACGTCGCGCTATTTAGCACGATGCTAAGCTTAAGCGCTGACGCATTCAGTCGCGTTGAGCTTCAAAAGGCTAAGCAAAATGCACTCACAGAAGAAAGCAGCGAAGCAGAATGGGACGTATTAAATCCCCCCTTTAACTTAAACGAAGTCACCATCAATACTGATGAAACGACTTGGTCTAGTCTTGATGTTTCGCCAAATGGTGAGAAATTTGTTTTTGATATGCTAGGCGATCTATATGTCAGCTCTATCGGCGGCGGCGAGGCCACCTCGTTAACGCAAGATTTCGCATGGAATATCCAACCTACGTTCAGCCCTGATGGCAAAAAAATAGCGTTTATATCCGATCGCGGTGGCATGTCGAACGTTTGGGTGATGAACAGTGACGGCAGCAATTTAGTGCAAGTAACCAAGGAGAAGAATAACTTAATTCATTCTCCTAAATGGAGCCCTGACGGCCAATATATAGTGGCGAATAAAGGGATAATGTCTAGCCGCAGTATTCCGGCAGGCGAAATCTGGCTATATCATCACTCTGGCGGTGATGGCATGGTGCTTAAGAAACGTGTGCATGGCAACCCAGATCAAAAGAACATAGCGGACCCGGCTTTCTCCCCCGATGGGAAATACCTGTATTACACCCAAGATGTATCACCCGGTAGCACCTTTGATTATAACCGTGACCCGCTAAAATCTATCTTCGCCATTACTCGTTACGATATGAACACAGGCGAAGAAGAACGGTACATCAGCGGCACTGGGGGAGCTGTTGTTCCTACCCCCTCTCCAGACGGTAAGCAGATTGCTTTCATACGCAGAGTTAAAGAGAAAACCGGACTGTTTGTTAAAGATATTGCCACAGGTGTTGAATCCCTTCTCTACTTAAAACTTGAACGTGACATGCAAGAAGGGTTCGGCTCAGAAGGGTATTTTCCTTACTTTGATTGGATGCCCAATTCAAAACGTATCGTGTTTTGGACCGGTGGTAAATTCCACTCAATTGATGTGAAAACGCAAGCAGTTAAAGACATTCCTGTATCAGTAAAAGCAACCGTAAAATACGCAGATGCAGTGCGTTTTGACGTTGATGTGGCACCCGAAAAATTTGCGGTAAAAATGGCGCGCTGGGCGCAGAAATCCCCTAATGGGCAAAACATCGTTTTTCAGGCGCTTGGTAAGCTTTATATTAAAGAGATCAAAAGCGGTAAAGTGAAACGCCTTACTCGGCAGAACGATCATGACGAGTACTATCCTCGCTACTCTCACGATGGTAAAAAAATTGTTTTCACCACATGGAACGATAAAGACTTAGGCAGCGTGCGCACTGTATCCGCTTCCGGTCGTTCAGAAAAAGTAATCAGCAAAGAGCCTGGGCACTTTATCGAGCCAAGCTTCTCTACGGACGACAAACTGATTACCTACAATAAGAAAACTGGCGGCTATTTATTGGCCCCAGAATACTCTGTGGAACCTGGTATCTATACCGCTACGGTAAAGGGTGAAAAACACAGGCGTGTCGCCAAAAACGGTAGCGCGCCACATTTCGCTGGTGACAACAGCCGGGTGTATTTTACCGAGTCTGTATCTGGCAGTGATTACCCTGAACAACAGTTAGTCAGTGTTGACCTCAATGGCGAAGATAAACGTGAACATTTATACGGTGGTGACAAAATCGCTGAGTATCGCTTATCCCCAGATAAAAAATGGATTGCCTTCGTATATCAATATAAAGCGTACGTTGCACCTTTCACCGAGATAGGCCAAAAACAAGATATTGGCCCTAAAAGTACCACCATTCCTATTAAGCAACTCTCGGATCGCGCAGGAGAATATCTGACTTGGCGCAGCGACAGCCAAGCGATTAGTTGGTATCACGCAGCGACTTACTATGAGCGCGAGTTAAAAGAAGCATTTGCATTCGTACCCGGCGCAGCCGAAGATTTACCTGACCCTGTTACTGAGGGCATGTCACTCTCATTTGAGCAGAAAACCGATAAGCCCTCAGGTTATAAAGCACTTGTGGGCGGTACAGTTGTCACTATGCGTGACGCCAATAACCAACAAGAAATCATTGAAGATGCTGTGGTTGTTATCAAGGACAATAAGATTGTTGAAGTGGGCAAACGTGCAGACATTACTATTCCCAACAATGCTCTTAAAATTGACACCACTGGCAAAACAATTCTACCAGGCTTGATTGATGCTCACGCTCATGGCTCACAAGGCAGTAACGAGATTATCCCAGAGCAAAACTGGAACATGTACTCAGCTCTCGCCTTTGGTGTGACGACTATCCATGACCCATCAAATGACACCTCGGAAATTTTTGCTGCCAGCGAATTGCAAAAAGCTGGCAAACGCGTTGCCCCTCGCACCTACTCTACCGGTACCATTATTTATGGTGCGGAAGCCCTAGGCTATAAGGCGATTATTAATAGCTATGAGGATGCACTGACTCACTTGCGTCGCCTTAAGGATGCCGGAGCGATTTCAGTTAAAAGTTATAACCAACCTCGCCGCGACCAACGCCAGCAAATATTAGCCGCGGCCCGTGAATTAAACCTGATGGTGGTGCCAGAAGGTGGCGGTAAATATCAGCAAAATATCTCTATGTTAGTAGATGGTCATACAGGACTCGAGCATTCTCTTCCAATAGCGAGAGGCTATCAAGACTTGACGGCATTGTGGGTGGAAACTGAGTTTGGTTACACCCCAACGTTTGTAGTGTCCTATGGCGGCCTAATGGGTGAAGAGTATTGGTATGACCGCACAGAGGTATGGAAAAACGAAAGACTTCTGCGCTACACACCTAGCTTTCTGTTAGATAGGCGCGCTATTCGTCGCCCTACCGCCCCAGATAATCAATACAACCACGTATTTGTTGCACAATACGCTAAAACATTACGTGATAAAGGCGTAAGCGTACATATCGGCGCTCACGGGCAACGTGAAGGCTTAGCTGCGCACTGGGAGCTTTGGCTAATGACGCAAGGTGGTTTCACACCATGGGAAGCACTGCGAGGAGGCACTATTGATGGCGCCACGCACCTAGGCATGGGCAAGCAACTAGGAAGTATTGAAGCAGGCAAGTTAGCGGATATGATGATTATCGACGGCGACGTATTAACGGATATTCGCCGCAGCGAATATGTAACTTATACCGTAATCAACGGCCGTATATATGATGCAGCGACCATGAACGAAGTGGGCAGCAAAACCAAGCGCCCTGCTTTCTTCTTTGAAAATAACAATACACTCTTTATGCCTGAGGCAACACAACAGAGTATTCAACAAAAATCAGAGAAGCATCACTGGGTTCACTAAACCCTATGCACGGATAAGACGGTGGTTTATCTCCTAAATCACTGTCTTTTTTTACTCTTTCATTAATTCAGAGCGCAATGACATTTTCTGGACGTTATATGACAGTCTGGTAAGCTTGAAAAACAATCGGTTTACGAGCGACCTGTGTGAAAAATCACGATTTAGAGAATTCATTTAAACATCTAAAAAACACCATCCCTTTATTGCTTAAGCATAAGATCCCTGCCGTGCCGCTCAACTATGCCCTGTGGTACACCTATGCAAGTAATGAATCTGAATCCCTTAATGAAACTCTTGATCATGCTTTGCAGCGCAATTTACCCATATCAGATTCAAAGACCCGAGACTTATATCGCAAACATGTAGCGGATGAACAAGATGTAGATGTGTGGGAGCTTCGTCACTCTCTTGAAAGCATGGTGATTGAACTGTCTCAATCTGTGCAAGATACCCGCAGTGAAACACGTAACTTTAAAAGTACCATGGATACCTGCATGGACGACTTAGCGAAAGTAGAGCGAGAAGGCTTGAGTATGGAAGAGGTCATGGACTTAGTCCGGACCTTGGTCAGTCAAACCAAACAAATTCGTGGAAGTACTTTATCTTTTAGCACCGCACTTAATGATGCAGAAAGAGAAATTACGCGATTAAGAAATCAACTTGAACAAAGCCAACAAGCAGCCTTATATGACGTTTTGACTGGCCTGTGTAATCGTAGATACTTTGACGAAGAGTTAGCAGCACATGCTATGCGACCAAACATGTGCCTAATATTGGCTGACTTAGATCATTTTAAAAAGATCAATGACACCCATGGGCATGTCATGGGGGATTTGGTTTTAAAAGCCAGCGCTAAAAAACTCCAAGCTGCATGCAGAGAAGGGGCGCAAGCATTTCGCTTTGGTGGTGAAGAGTTCGCCATTATTGTTCCCAATAGTAAGCTCAGCGTTGCCAGACAAATAGCCGAAACCATGCGCAGATCTATCGAAAAAATTGGGGTTAGAGATAAACGTACATCCCAAGTACTCGGAGGAATAAGTGCTTCATTTGGTATTGCCGAAATGAAAACCGGGATGAATCCCTTGGCGCTTATTGAGGCTGCGGATAAACAGCTATATGAAGCAAAGAACTTAGGTCGAAATCGTGTAATGCCCATGTCTAACGGTTAATTGTTGTTTTCTCCATTCAGAAATTGTGCTGATTCCTTATATTCACGAGAATATTAAAATGACCTAACGTAGCCAATTTACCTGCCTAATAAATAAACAAAACACCACTTTATTCGCTGTCTTAAACCATGTAAAATCCGCGCATTCTTTTAAACGGCCGCCCAAATTCCGTAAAAAAGTGAATATTTAGATTTTTCTAAAAAGAAAATCGGCATCCTGCGGAAATATCTTGTATAATCCCGCGCAATTTTTACTCAGACTGAAGTTGAAGAAATGAAAGATTTAGCACGTTACAGAAACATCGGTATTTTCGCCCACGTTGATGCGGGTAAAACTACCACAACAGAACGAATTTTGAAGCTTACCGGTCAAATACACAAAACCGGTGAAGTACATGATGGTGAATCTACCACTGACTTCATGGAACAAGAAGCTGAGCGCGGTATTACTATCCAATCAGCTGCGGTTAGTTGTTTTTGGAAAGACCACCGTTTCAACGTTATCGATACTCCTGGGCACGTTGACTTCACTGTTGAAGTTTACCGCTCACTTAAAGTACTTGATGGCGGCATCGGTGTTTTCTGTGGTTCTGGTGGTGTTGAGCCTCAGTCAGAAACTAACTGGCGTTATGCGAATGACTCAGAAGTTGCACGTATTATCTTCGTAAACAAATTGGACCGTATGGGTGCTGACTTCTACCGCGTAGTTGACCAAACCAAAAAAGTACTTGGTGCTAATCCACTCGTTATGGTTCTACCTATCGGTATCGAGGATGACTTCGTTGGTGTGGTTGACCTTCTTACTCGCAAAGCATTCATTTGGGATGACACTGGTCTTCCTGAAAACTACGAAATCACAGATGTTCCTGCGGACATGGTTGATAAAGTAGAAGAATACCGTGAAATGTTGATCGAAACTGCTGTTGAGCAAGACGATGACCTAATGATGGCTTACATGGACGGCGAAGAGCCTTCTATGGAAGACATTAAACGTTGTATCCGTAAAGGTACGCGTACTATGGACTTCTTCCCGACTTACTGTGGTTCTGCATTCAAAAACAAAGGTGTTCAAAACATTCTTGATGCTGTTGTTGATTACCTACCTAGTCCTACAGAAGTTGACCCTCAACCTCTTACAGACGAAGAAGGTGAGCCGAATGGTAAGTACGCAATTGTTTCACCAGATGAAACATTTAAAGCGTTAGCGTTCAAAATTACAGATGACCGTTTTGGTGCTCTTACTTTCGTACGTATCTATTCTGGTACGCTTAAGAAAGGCGACACCATACTTAATGCTGCAACAGGTAAAACTGAACGTATTGGTCGTATGTGTGAAATGCAAGCCGATGACCGTAATGAGTTAACTAGCGCTCAAGCTGGTGACATCATCGCAATCGTTGGTATGAAGAGTAACGTTCAAACAGGTCACACTTTATGTGATCCTAAAGATCCAATCATCCTAGAAGCGATGGTATTCCCTGAACCAGTAATCTCTATCTCTGTTACACCTAAAGATAAAGGTTCAACTGAGAAGATGGGTCTAGCTATCGGTAAAATGGTTGCAGAAGATCCTACATTCCGTGTTGAAACTGACCAAGATTCAGGTGAAACAATCCTATCTGGTATGGGCGAGCTTCACTTGGACATCAAAGTAGATATTCTTAAGCGTACTTACGGTGTTGAATTAGAAGTCGGTGAGCCTCAAGTTGCATACCGTGAAACGATCACTCAAGAAGTTGAAGATTCTTACACTCATAAGAAACAATCTGGTGGTTCTGGTCAGTTCGGTAAAATCGATTACCGTATCAAGCCTGGTGAGCCTAATAGTGGTTTCACATTCAGCTCAGTGGTTGTGGGTGGTAATGTACCAAAAGAATTCTTCCCTGCTATCGAAAAAGGTTTTGCAAGCATGATGGAGTCTGGTGTTCTTGCTGGCTTCCCTGTGTTAGATGTTGAGGTTGAGCTTTATGACGGTGGATTCCACGCAGTGGATTCATCAGCAGTTGCATTTGAAATCGCTGCTAAAGGCGCATTCCGTCAATCAATCCCTAAAGCGGGTCCTCAGTTGATTGAACCTATCATGAAAGTTGACGTGTTCACGCCAGACGACCATGTTGGTGATGTTATCGGTGACTTGAACCGTCGTCGCGGTATGATCAAAGATCAAGAAGCAGGCGTTACTGGTGTTCGCGTTAAGGCTGATATCCCTCTTTCAGAAATGTTTGGTTATATCGGTTCATTGCGTACAATGACGTCAGGTCGTGGTCAGTTCTCTATGGAGTTCTCGCACTACTCACCTTGTCCGAACAACGTCGCTGAAAAAGTAATTGCTGATACTAAAGAGCGTAACGCTAAGAAGTAATCATTAATTACCGGTAAGCTTAAGGCCCTGCTTGTGAAAACAAGCGGGGCTTTTTTGTATCTACATGTCACTCATTTATTGCTTTCTTATAGACCTCCTAATAATTTGCATAGTTGCTAACTTTAGGCCAACGTTTGTTCTTAGATTATAGACGCATCAACTTTAAGCGAAGGTCATCACAATGAAACATTCAGTCTTGATATTGTTAGGTTATTTGTTAAGTACAGCCACATTAGCCGCACCAACACACTTAACTAATGTGCATGGTTACACCCTTAGCGATACAGAGGAGATGGTGACGTTTACCGATATGGTTTTCGATGGCGGCAGAGTGTTAGCTATTGGCGGCACGAGCTTAAAAAATACCTATCCTGATGCTGATATGATTGATGGAAAAAAGCGCGTATTACTGCCGGGCCTTATCGATGCCCATGGGCACATACTGGGTTTAGGGGAAACTCTACTCGCAGTAGATGTCAGAGATATTCCTAGTGCAAAAGCCTCCGCGCAAAAAGTGCGAGATTACGCTCAGCAAAACCCTGATTTAACATGGATATTGGGCGGTGGCTGGAACCAAGTACTTTGGGCCGATAACGCATTTCCAACCTCTGAGATGCTTGACGAATATATTCAAGACCGTCCCGTGTGGATAAGCCGAATAGATGGACACGCTGGCTGGGCGAATAGCAAAGCATTGCAGATAGCGGGAGTCACCAAAGATTCACTAGACCCACCAGGCGGCCAAATTGTCAGGGATAAAAACGGTGTGCCTACTGGTGTACTAATTGATAACGCCATGAACATGCTAGTGGAAAAAATCCCTCAAGATACCGAACAAGATTTGCAGCGCAAACTTGATGCTGCCGCAGCGCATTTGCTCTCACTGGGGATCACCAGCACGCACGATGCCGGTATTAATTATGCTACCTACCAATATTACATTAAGCGCAGTCAGCAACTCGATTTGAACATGCGCATATACGCCATGCTTGCAGCAACAGATCCTAAGCTTGCAGACATGCTCAACGCAGGTCCAATACACGACCAATACGATTACTTGTCAATCCGCAGCGTCAAAGTATACGGTGATGGTGCGCTTGGTAGCCGCGGTGCAGCCATGCTCTCTGGATATTCAGACGACCATGAAAACATTGGGCTATTACTCACCCCTATAAAGCAGCTCAAGCCATTATTTGATTTAATCATAGGCAATGGCTTTCAGCTTAATATTCATGAAATAGGTGACCGCGGTAATAGACTCGCGCTGGATCAATTTGAAGAGACTTTTTCGCGTATCAAAGGGCAGCATTTGCGTAATCGTGTAGAGCATGCACAAGTTATCGATGTGACAGACATACCTAGATTCAAAACCCTTGGAATAATTCCGTCCATGCAGCCTACACACGCCACAAGTGATATGAACATGGCCCAAGACCGAATTGGTGAAGCGCGTTTAAAAGGCGCCTATGCTTGGCAAACTTTCGAAGAACAGGGATCTATTGTTCCTTTTGGCTCTGATTTTCCTGTTGAATTGGCCAACCCATTTTTCGGCTTACACGCTGCAGTAACAAGACAGAATAGAAACAACCAGCCTGAGGCCGGTTGGATTAAAGAAGAAGCAGTAACAGTGGAGCAGGCTTTTAAAGGATTCACTTACAGCGGAGCCTATGCGGCTCACCAAGAAAATAGCATAGGTACTTTGTCATCTGGTAAGTGGGCTGATTTTATCTTAGTCGACCAGGATATATTCACTATTAGCCCACAGGATATATGGAAAACCAAAGTACTTGAAACCTGGGTTGGTGGTGTAAAACGCTATGATAGCGCCCTGAATGACTAAGCTGATGCCGTGCTTTTAGCACAGCGGTTCGCACTGCTTGTAGCATAAAAGCCAATACCTCCGACGCTTGCACCGCCAGAGGCCTATCCATAGCGACTATTGGCCGTTATAGAGTGTGGTGATCCACTTTTCTTCAGTGATGAAGTTCCACGCCCAGTCTTGCCATTTATCATCAAGACCTTCTTCGATAAGCGAGTCTAGGCTAGCGCCTTTAGATTTTCTATCCGAAACATAGTTAGCGGTTTGCTGCATCATCTCAAGTGACGCTTGATAAGCTTTCTTATCGGCTAACTCACCATGTCCAGGCATGACCTTAGTATCGTTGTTTATCATGTCGATCACGGTGGAAACGTTACTAATGTATCCTTTAACCGTGCCGCCACCGGCCAAGTCGATGTAAGGGAAACGCCCCTGAAAGAATAAATCTCCCGCGTGCAATACATTCGCCTGTTCAAACCAAACAACACTGTCGCTATCGGTGTGGCCTGCAGGAAGATGTAGCACCTTGATGGTATCGCCATTGAAGTGAAACGTCAGCCCCTGCTCATAGGTCACAACGGGTAAGGCTGCGTGTTTATGACCGTCTTCGGCGGCTAAGCGTTTACGCACATTATCATGAGCAAAAATAGTGCTTCCCTGTACTTCTTTAAAATAGGCGTTGGAACCTGTGTGATCACCATGATAATGGGTATTGATTACGTATTTCATTGGCTGCTTGGCAATATCGCCAATCGCGAGCGCAATTTTGTCAGCCAAGGGAGCGAACTGATCGTCAATAATCAAAATACCGTCATCCCCAGCCGACACACCGATATTACCTCCTGCACCAGTGAGCATGTATGTTGAGCCACTCACCGCTTGGGTGCTAATGTGTACATCGGCGAACCTATCATCATCAGCGCTTAATGTCGTGCTACCAAATAACGTTAGTGTTGCCATTGCAAAACGTAGTGCATTCACTTTTGATTTAAACATCGTACTTCCCATTATTATTCGTTGTTCATACATGAACGAAGATAGGGTAATTTACGTTCACCTAATCGGTAAGGACCATTATTCACTTTCTATAAATCTAAAACGTGGCATAGTTTGACCATTCACTTCGACCGTTTCTTCAAACATGGACAAAGGGCGGACCCAAAGGCCTCGGTCACCATACATAGGCCGATACACCACTAATTCTGAATCGTCTTCCGAATGCGTAGCGACCCCAATAACTTCATAATCGTTACCCTTGTAGTGACGATATTTTCCTACTGCAATGCTCATACTACTCTCTAAATACATGTTTTATTCACTCAGTATACAGTTGCCTGTAGCAAGGTGTAAAAAGATACAAAGTCTATTGATAGCGAAAATTAGCAAAACAGAAGAATGAAATCTGGAGAAGTATTAGCGGTTTTGCTCATGCTCAAAGTTAAACACCATTTGTTGTACGTCAGCAGTTTCGGGTAAGCCAACGGATAACCCCACTAAGCGAATTCCCCTGGTGCCACGCCGCTCTAACGCTTCACTTAGCAGTGTTTTGAAATAGGTTTTATCGAGCACTTGGTGGCGATGCTCCACTGTGGTCTGCTGAAAATCATTGAATTTTAGTTTTACGCCCTGACTTTGTATCGCGAGCTTAGGGCTTGCGGCCTCCAAACGACTCAGCAGTTTAGGATACAAGCTTTCCAGCATAGCCAAACATTCTTCATCAGTGGTGATGTCTTGGGCGAGAGTGCGCTCTACACCAACAGACTTGCGCTTACGACTAACAGACAGCTCGCGCTCGTCAATACCGTGACTACGATCCCAAATGACAGGACCAAATTTTCCAAACGCTTTTACGAATGCATCGAGTGGATAATCTCGCACGTCTTGGCAGGTAAAGAGTCCCATATTATTGAGTTTCTGTAGCGTGACTTTGCCAACACCGGGGATTTTCCCCAGTGCCAATGTTTTCACAAACGCATCTTGAGTATCTGGTGTGATCACACAGATCCCATTAGGCTTATTTTCGTCACTGGCAATTTTAGCCACAAACTTACAGGGTGCTACACCAGCAGAGGCGGTCAGTTGTGTTTCTTCGAAAATTGCTCGGCGAATATCCTGTGCAATTAAAGTGGCACTGCCCGAAAAAAGCTCACTGTCGGTTACATCCAGATATGCTTCATCTAGGGATAGTGGTTCGATTTTATCCGTGTAGCGTAAAAAAATCTTGCGGATTTGCTGAGATATCTCGCTATAAAGAGCCATGCGGCCAGGAACGAGAACCAGATCAGGACAGAGCTTACGCGCATAGGCCGTAGCCATAGCGGATCGAACGCCATACTTGCGTGCCACATAGTTACAGGTCGAAATAACGCCACGGCGGTCAGCACTCCCCCCAATCGCAAGGGGGATGTCGCGATATTGAGGGTTATCGCGCATTTCGACTGCGGCATAGTAGCAGTCCATATCGATGTGTATGATCTTACGCATCTGACAAACAACTGTATTTAAAAACAGTTATTTTGCGCGATTGTCCGCCAGAGTCAATGTAAATCTCACTGGCGGGAATTTTCTAACGACACAGCTTAAAGAATTTGGTTTTGCTTCCACTCATTCAGCTTGGCTTGACGCGCTTCTTCTCGCTCTAAGCGGGCTTTTTTGCGATCACATGGCTCTGGGCAATCACAGGCTTTATCGATACCCAAGGCGCCTAAACCACCGCAACTACCTGCTATCGCTTTACGCTGTACTAAATAGCCGAGAGACATAGCGACTGCTACGACTAGAAAAAATACGAATGCTAAGATAAAAGTACTCAAAATATCACTCCGAATTGGTCATTTTCGATTATTACTATTGGCGATTAATGAAGGGTTCAAATTTTGGCGTAGTATACTCTTTAAACTCGCCGTTTTCTCGTGTGATCATTAATACCGCTAAATCATTCTGTAACGCCACGTTAAAGGCTTCTTCCTTACCCATTACGATCAGCGCTGTCGCTAACCCGTCTGCCGTCATTGAGGACGAATGCACCACAGTCACCG
This sequence comes from Paraglaciecola sp. T6c, assembly GCF_000014225.1. Classification (NCBI taxonomy): domain Bacteria; kingdom Pseudomonadati; phylum Pseudomonadota; class Gammaproteobacteria; order Alteromonadales; family Alteromonadaceae; genus Paraglaciecola; species Paraglaciecola sp. T6c. Next base: position 533,182 of record NC_008228.1, on the reverse strand, counting down.
CGACTAGATTGTGCGTGATAGGTGCGCCTGTACGTGGGTCTATTAAGTGGGAATATCGCACACCATCTTCTTCAAAGTAGTTGCGATAATCTCCTGAGGTTGCAATTGCGTTTGTTCCTATCGAAATAATTTCTTGCACCGCACGCTCAACCGAGACAGGTTTTTCAACAGCTATACGCCATTCTCTGCCAGTTGCTTTATGCCCTGAGACACGCATTTCGCCGCCAACCTCTACTAGGTAATCATGCAGACCCTTTTCATCCAATAACTCGGCCACGACATCGACACCATAGCCCTTGGCAATAGTAGACAGGTCAACATACAAATCAATTTCAGACTTTTGCGCGCCGTTATCAAGTAAGGTCAATTTATCTAATCCGATGCGAGCTTTGACTTCTGCCACAGTTTGTTTACTGGGGCGTTTCTCAGGTTTCGCATCAGGACCAAAGCCCCAAAGGTTAACCAATGGCCCTACAGTCACATCAAGTACGCCATGACTTAACTCGCCCAAGCGCTTCGCTTCCTGCATCACCTTCAACGTTTCTGAAGATAACGCAAAGGGTGCTTCACTCTTCCACTGGTTGAATCGTGACAGTTCTGAATTGGCGTCGTAAGTCGACATCAATTCATTTACTTTCACCAATGCAGCATCGATGTCGTCATGTAATTTTTGTTCATTTACATTATTTCTATTAACGAACTTCACATTGTAAGTCGTGCCCATGGTATGGCCCGCTAAATGTGTTTCTGTTGGCGCTTGACTGCAACTGCATAGCAGCCATATCCACAAGATTAAACCGAGGAATTTAGCCTTCCCGCTGTCACCCTTTATCATTTTTTCACCTAAATAAAAAAAGGGACCGAAGTCCCTTATTTACATGTGTTGTTAACTCGGTTTTGTTCACTATCGAGTGATAGCTAATTAACCACCGAAGTCATCAAGCATGATGTTTTCATCTTCAACACCTAAGTCTTTCAGCATACTGATAACAGCTGCGTTCATCATAGGAGGACCACACATATAGAACTCACAGTCTTCTGGAGCTGGATGATCTTTAAGATAGTTTTCCAACAATACTTGGTGGATAAAGCCTGTCATACCTTCCCAGTTATCTTCTGGTTGTGGATCAGACAAAGCAACATGCCACTTAAAGTTGTCGTTTTCCTTCTGCAACATATCGAAATCTTCTACGTAGAACATTTCGCGTAATGAACGCGCGCCATACCAGAACGAAATTTTACGATCTGTTTTAAGACGACGAAGTTGATCGAAGATATGCGAACGCATTGGCGCCATACCAGCACCACCACCGATAAATACCATCTCAGCGTCGGTCTTCTTAGCGAAGAACTCACCAAATGGGCCAGAAATAGTGGCTTTGTCGCCTTCTTTCAAGCTCCAGATATAAGATGACATTTTACCTGCAGGTAAAGACAAGTTGTTTGGCGGTGGTGAAGCCACACGCACGTTCAACATGATAATACCTTCTTCTTCTGGGTAGTTAGCCATTGAATATGCACGAATCGTTTCGTCATCCACTTTTGATTCAATATCAAAGAAGCCAAAACGTTCCCAGTCACCACGATATTCTTCAGGAACATCGAAGTCTTTATATTTAACATGGTGAGGTGGAGCTTCAATTTGAATATAACCACCGGCACGGAAAGGCACACTTTCACCATTAGGAATTTTAAGTTTAAGCTCTTTAATGAAGGTCGCTTTGTTATCGTTAGAGATAACTTCACAATCCCACTTCTTGATACCAAAAATCTCTTCAGGTAGCTCGATGTCCATGTCCTGCTTAATAGAAACCTGACACGATAAACGGCAACCTTCTTTCGCTTCACGCTTGCTTATGTGGTCAAGCTCAGTCGGTAAAATTTCACCGCCGCCTGCTTTAATGTCTACCCGACATTGACCACAAGAGCCACCGCCACCACAAGCTGACGATACGAATATGCCTGAGTTTGCTAAGGCACCTAATAACTTATCACCAGGCTGAGCAGTGATTGCTTTGTCTGGATCACCATTGATAGAAATGGTCACTTCGCCTTCTGGCACTAACTTGGATTTGGCAAACATAATGATCAAAACCAAAGCTAGAACGATGGCAATAAACATTCCTACGCCAAGATAAATGTCTAACATCTAAATACTCCTATTCGGTTTCGATTAAATTGATACGCCAGAAAATGACTGGAAGCCCAACGCCATTAATCCTGCAATCATAAATACGGAACCTAAACCACGCACGCCTTCTGGCATATCTGCATACTTAAGTTTCTCACGCACTGCCGCAAGTAATGTGATCGCTAATGCCCAACCTGCACCACTACCCGCACCGTAGAAGATACTTTCGGTGAAGGTGTAATCACGCTGAACAGCGAATGCTACGCCACCAAAAATTGCACAGTTAACAGTGATCAAAGGTAAGAAAATACCTAACGCGTTGTATAGCGCAGGGAAAAACTTATCTAGCGTCATTTCAAGAATTTGAACCAAAGCAGCGATTACACCAATGAAAGTCAAAAAGCTTAAGAAGCTCAAATCGGTGTCAGGAAAGCCAGCCCAACCTAGTGCGCCAGGCGCAAGAATGTTGGCATAAACAAGTTGGTTTACAGGTACAGAAATCGTCAATACTACGATAACCGCAACACCCAGACCCATCGCCGTTTTTACTTTCTTTGATACGGCCAAGAAAGTACACATACCCAAGAAATAGAACAACGCCATGTTTTCTAGGAAGATAGAACGGATAAATAAACTAAGATATTGTTCCACGAAATTACTCCTTAGGCTCTACTTGTTCAGGCTTAATAGTTCTGATGAACCAAATTAAACCACCGATTAAGAAGAACGAGCTGAAAGGTAAAATCAATAAACCATTACCTTGATACCAACCGCCATTTTGAATGAGTGGTAAAATTTCGAAACCGAGAATAGTACCGAAACCGAACAACTCTTTAATAGTACCGATAACAATCAATACAAACGAGTAGCCTAAGCCGTTACCAATCCCGTCAAGGAAACTGATAAATGGCGGGCTTTTCATAGCAAAGGCTTCAGCTCGACCCATTACGATACAGTTGGTGATAATCAAGCCAACGAATACCGACAGCTGTTTGGATATCTCGTACGAATAAGCTTTCAGGATTTGATCCACTACGATTACCAATGACGCAATAATCGTCATCTGCACGATAATACGTACTGATGAAGGTATCTGTGAACGGATCATAGAGATAAACAAGTTAGAGAATGCCGTTACTGCTGTAAGAGCAAGTGACATTACTAATGCCGTTTCTAACTTAGTGGTTACCGCTAATGCTGAACATACGCCCAGTATTTGCAGTGCTATTGGGTTATTGTCTAGGATTGGCCCAAACAATACCTTTTTCATTTCTTTAGTATCAGCCATTGTCTAGTCTCTCACGATTTCCATGGTTGGTTTTTAAGGTAAGGACCGAAGCCATTCTCACCCAGCCAATAATCAAGTGTATTTTGTACGCCATTACTGGTTAACGTCGCACCTGACAAAGCATCAACTTCATAAGGGTCATTCGCTTTTGCGCCCTTGGTCACATCAATAGCCACTTCGCCATTTTTATACAATTTCTTACCGTCCCACTTCGCTTTCCATTCAGGGTTCTGAACTTCACCGCCAAGACCAGGCGTTTCTTGCTGATCGTAATACACTAGCTCACGAACGGTATTACCGTCAGAGTCAACCGCTAACATGGCATACATTAAGTTCCATAAGCCACTGCCGTTAATAGGCAACACGATACGTGTTACTTCGCCGTCAGGATTAGAAATTAAATACACACTAGCAACGTTAGGGCGACGTAAAATCCCAGCGGTATCAGGCACAGGCTTGATACTTTCTTCAGGGTCACGCGCTGCTTTATACATATCATAGCCAGCTTCCTTCTCAACGTACTGGCCCGTTGCTAAATCAACAAACTTTTCTTGTACGCGATCTGCATAGGTCGCTGCGATTTGCTCTTTACTCTGCCCGGCTTCAAGTAAGCCGGCAGATTCTAAGATATTAGTTTGCTTATCTAGCTTCGCATTTGCTTGTTGTTGTGAACGTAGGCTAACCGCCGCCGTTGATACAATAACCGAACAAACTAAACATACGGCGATAACAACGCCGACCGTTTTGCCTAATGTTTCTTTTTTAGCCGACACGTGCCATCCTCCGTTTAATATTGCTTTGAGCGACGAAATAATCGAATAGTGGAGCCCATAAATTGGCAAACAAGATTGCCAACATCATACCTTCAGGGAAAGCAGGGTTGAGTACACGAATCAATACACACATTAAACCGATTAAGAAACCGTAAGCCCATTTAGCGCTATTTGTGAATGATGCTGAAACAGGATCGGTCGCCATAAAGAACATACCAAAAGCGAATCCACCGGTCACTACGTGCCAGTACCAAGGCATAGCAAACATAGCATTTGTGTCACTGCCAATAACGTTAAGCAAAGTACTGAATACCGCCCCGCCTAGCAGCACACCTAACACGATACGCCATGAAGCAATACGCATATAAATAATGAACAAGCCACCCAGCAAGATAGCCAGTGACGATACTTCACCGACAGAACCTTGAATATTTCCGAAGAATGCATCCCACCAATCAGCATTCAAAGACCAATCGGTAACATTGCCAGCAGCCGCTTGGCTTAACCAAGTCGCCCCTGAGAAACCGTCGGCAGCCGTCCAAATTGCATCGCCTGAAATTTGTGCAGGATAAGCAAAATATAGGAACGCACGACCAGAAAGCGCAGGGTTTAGGAAATTACGGCCTGTGCCACCAAAGACTTCTTTCGCAATCACCACACCAAAGGTAATACCCAGCGCCACCTGCCATAAAGGGATAGTTGCAGGCAAGGTTAATGCGAAAAGTACTGAGGTAACAAAGAAGCCTTCGTTAACTTCATGCTTACGCACAGAAGCAAACAGTACTTCCCAGAAGCCGCCCACAATAAAGGTTACGGCGTAGATAGGTAGGAAGAAGCACGCTCCGTAAAGGAACATGGCTAATCCACCGGTAGACTCAAGGCCTATTTGACCGCCAAGCGCAGTAAATAAAGCCGCTTGCCACATATCAGGCAATGACGCGCCACCGTTTAGAATAACGTTATGAGCTTGCTGACCTATGTTGTACATACCGTAGAACATTGCAGGGAACGTAGCAGCCCATACCATGATCATAATACGTTTTAAGTCGATGCTGTCACGCACGTGAGTGCCAGCTTTGTTAACTTTACCAGGGGTGTAAAAAATGGTCGCTGCGGCTTCGTAAAGCGCATACCATTTTTCGTACTTACCACCTGCTTCAAAGTTAGGTTCAATTTTCTCTAAATATGCTTTTAAACCCATGAGTTAACCCTCTTTCTCAATCTTGTCTAGACTTTCACGCAAGATCGGCCCGTAATTATATTTACCAGGGCAAACATAGGTACAAAGCGCTAAATCTTCTTCGTCTAACTCTAAACAACCTAATGTTTGAGCACTGTCAGTGTCACCAGAAATCAAATCACGCAACAATAATGTTGGTAAAATATCTAACGGCATAACGCGCTCATAGTTACCAATTGGCACCATAGAACGGTCTGAACCATTAGTGGTGGTTGTCATATTGAATAATTTCTTAGGGCTAAAATGTGCAAGGTATGCACGGGTCACAGAGTGCTGATTGGCACCTGGCTTAATCCAACCTAGGAATTCTTTTTCACGGCCTTCACTAAGAAGTGAAAGCTGAACGTGGTAGCGACCCACATAACCATGAACGCCATGGGCGTTATTACCTTGTAAAACCGAGCCTGAAATTGTGCGAACTTCGCCTTCAGTAGTTTCACCCGAGGTCAACTCACTGACACTTGCACCTAACACGGTTTTAATTAAACGCGGGTTCTTAGCAGCGGGGCCGCCTAGGGCAATAACACGCTCGTTATTCAACTTACCTGTTGTAAATAACGCACCAACCGCAATCACATCTTGGTAGTTGATATGCCAAACTTTCTTAGCCGCACCAACAGTATCTAGGTGATGAATATGCGTGCCCACTAAACCTGCAGGATGTGGTCCGGCAAATTCGTTCACGTCAGCTTTCACGTCCCCTACTGGAATATCAGCACCGGGCGCTTTACTCACAAATACCTTACCTTCAGTTAAACGCGAGATAACACGTAAACCATTGATAAAATCTGCACTACGCGGGGCAATAATAACGGCAGGATCGCCAGCTAATGGATTAGTATCCATCGCGCTAACGAATATGGAGTGAGGTTTGCTGTCAAGAGCAGGGGTTTTGCTATAAGGACGCGTACGCAGTGCAGTCCATAATCCAGATTCCACTAGATTGTGTTGCACTTTGTCGGCCGCTATAGATGACAGTTCAGATTCGGCATATTTGTCGAATTCTACTGCGTCATCACCTTCAACTTGAATAACCACTGACTGCAAAACACGTTTTGCGCCACGGTTAACTTCGATGACACTACCAGAAGCAGGTGCTGTGAACTTCACACCTGGATTCTTTTTGTCTTCGAAAAGCATCTGGCCTTTCTGCACTTTATCGCCAACCTGAACATGCATGGTTGGACGCATTCCAATGTACTCTTCACCTAGCACAGCAACCTTAGTAATCGCTGGACCGTCATGAATCTTTTGTTCTGGCGCTCCCGTAATCGGAAGATCTAACCCTTTCTTGATTTTAATCATACGCAATAGCACTACTCTAAAGTCAATACACATCACGGTTAGCCTTTCAGCTACATGCCACCCAAGTAAGCAACTTGTTGACAAAAAACCTATTCGTGATGAGTATTTTTGATGTTATTTTGTAAATGTAATCGCTTAAATAACTAACTGACGAAGTCACGTTTATTAGTTTAATTAACCGCTGTGTTTTCTCGTACTCTTTTGCAGAGATTCTGTGGATATGAATTTCCCACTTAATCTAACTCCGGAATTTTAACATTATCCCTACCGGTTCTGCCATGCCAAATGTGCTTAAGCACAATTTTTTTAGTGTATTTTATCGTCATTATCCGCTTCTTATCCACACAGAGCCACATTGCAACAAGTTGTTTACATTCATCATTGCGGAGCATGCGAATAACTCTTATTTGCATCTATTTCCTAGACATAAAAAAACCGCCTTATTGAGGCGGTTTTTTATACCAATATAGTAGACGATTAATCCCAATCGGCTAACGTATTTTGTTCTTTCTCGTAATCGACACCTTCGACATCAAAACCGAAAAGCTTTAAGAACTCATGATGATAACCGGCGTAATCACTTAGCTCATGAAAGTTTTCTTGTGTAACTTGGTCCCACAACGCTTTGATCTTAGCTTGCGTAGCCTCATTTGTTTCTTTGCCATCCATACGCAAACGGCCTTGCTCATCTAACGCGGGAGATTGTGCAAATAAACGTTCTGTGAACAAGCCTTTGATTTGTTCGATACACCCTTCGTGCGTGCCCTCTTCCTTCATCACCTTATAAATAAGAGAAATATACAAAGGCATAACAGGAATAGCTGAACTGGCTTGGGTAACAAGTGCTTTCAATGAAGATACATAGGCTTCAATGTGCTTTTCTTGGTTCTTGCTAACGATGGCTGCCGCTGCACGATCTAAATCTTCTTTCGCTTTGCCAATAGTTGCTTGCCCGTAAATCGGCCAAGTTAGCTCTTTGCCAATATAGGTATATGCTGTGGTTTTACAGCCATAGGCAAGTAGATCTGCTTCTGCCAAGGCATCTAACCATAACTCCCAATCTTCACCGCCCATGACTTTGATCGTTTGTGCAATTTCATCTTCATTGGCAGGTTCAAGAGAAATGTCATGGATTCGGTCTTTGTCCGTATCATAGGTTTTAGTGGTATAAGCTTGTCCCACAGGTTTCAAGGTAGACTTATATACTTCTCCCGTTTCGGGATCTGTGCGACGTGGAGACGCTAAACTGTATATCACCAAATCAACCTGACCCATCTCACGTTTGATGGTCTCAATTGCTTGCGCTTTTATCTCTTTAGAAAACGCATCGCCGTTTATGGTTTGGGCAAAAAGCCCTTTCTCTTTCGCTTCTTTATGAAAAGCAGCAGTATTATACCAACCTGCAGTTGCCGTTTTACGTTCACTCGGCGCCTTTTCAAAACAGACTCCCAGAGTGTTCGCGCCATAACCAAAAGCTGACACAATGCGTGAGGCCAACCCATAACCGGTTGAAGAACCAATCACTAATACATTTTTAGGTCCGCTTCCAAGGTCACCCTGAGAGGAGACATATTCGATTTGTTGAGCAACACTTGCTGCGCAACCTTCAGGGTGAGCATTTGTACAAATAAAGCCACGGATCTTTGGCTTAATAACCATATTCATTTTTCCTATAAAAAGAGCGGCGTACATTGTAAATGCCCAGAGTAATTAAACAACTCTGAGCAGATCGAACACCGATACATTAAGGGTGGTTATTTATTTTTCAGAACAAGCCATACCGCGTGGATCACGCCAGGCAGTACACCAAAAAGAGTAAGTAAAATATTCAAGAAAAAATGTGCGCTCAAGCCTACTTGGAGCAATGCCCCCAAAGGAGGTATAAAAATAGCCAAGATCAAATTAAGTGGATTGACTTTTTGCATAATAACGAACCTTATAATTTATTGTTTTAATGCGATATTGCGTAATAACCATACATGATCATTAAAAATTCGTCATATTTTCCATTATTTCACGCCTTTATGATTTAGAGCCACCAAGACAATTTGGTGAATCAGGCGATTGCTGCTGTAGCGTATTCCACTCTTCTTGGGTGTAAGTGTGAATAGCTAACGCATGAATATCATTAGCTAATTCATCGGCCAAAACTTGATTTACCGCACGGTGGCGACCAATTAAGCGCTTGCCGCCAAATTCATCGCTAACAATAACGACCTTGAAGTGGCTTTCAGAGCCCTCTGGAACATTGTGCATAAAGCTTTCATTCACGACCTCTAAATGAACTGGGGTGAATCCGGCTTGCAACTTACGCTCGATTGATTGTTGTATTGTCATTTTTTGCCCTTTGTCCGGCCTTGCCGAAGGAGTAAGTGAATTTCGTTAGCGACGCAAATTTGGTGTGACTAAACGAAATGTTAGATTAATACGTGGTGCCAGCGACTTTGTCGTTTTAGCTAAGCTGTGCAACCAATGTGTTTGGGAATTGCCAGCCATAATGAACAAACTGCCGTGCTCCAAAGGCAGCCTGTGTCTTTGCCCACTCGTTCGATGCTTCAAATCAAAATTTCGCACCTGCCCCAAACTCAACGAAGCAATAACTGGTCGAGTACCTAACTCAGGTTCGTCATCACTATGCCAAGCCATACTGTCCTGACCGTCACGATAACAATTAGCCAATACAGAGTTAAAAACGCTTTCACTGGCTTTTTCACACTGTACTTTCAGGGCATGTAATTCTTCGGTCCAAGGAATAGGTGGCAAATTGAGGCCTGAATACTGATAAAGCGCGTCCTCATCACCATACCATGCTTGCAAGCGCGGGATTTTAACCTGTTTACCGTACATTTTGATATCATCTTGTCGCCAAGCTAATGACTCAAGAAGCCGCTTGTAATAATTATCCGCTTCTTGACTGGACAAAAAATGTTGAAAATAGCGAAAGTCTCCGTCTGGCAAAGGCAGTATTTCAGCCTCATCAGAAGAACCTGACGGGAATAAACTAGATTGTTGCAAACCAACCTCGATATATAAGAATTAAATGAAAACAGAACTTACGCTTTTAGACCATAGCTACGAATTATTGAGATATCCTGCTGAAAATCAACATGTCAGCTGGCAAGCATGGGATTCAGCTGATGAATACTTGATGGAATACGTGGCGCAGAATATCACGGATCTTAATGGGCTCAATATCCATATATACAACGATGATTTCGGTGCGCTAGGCGTTTGGTTTGCTACAAATAACGCCCCCCTGTGGATAAGCGACTCTTTTGTCGCACATAAGGCTCTGGCCTTAAATCTTGAACGCAACCATCTCCCGATCGAAAATGTTAACGTCCAGAACAGTCTGTATAAAGCCAATCAAAAGGCTGATCTGGTGTTAATTAAAGTCCCTAAAACCCTCGCTTTATTAGAACAGCAACTCATTGATTTACAATCGTCAGTTACCCCTGAAACACGCATCATCGCAGCAGGCAAAGCCAATGCCATTCAAAAATCAACGTTGGCATTGTTTGAAAAGCACCTTGGGCTAACCACCACATCCTTAGCTAAGAAAAAGTCACGCTTGATATTTTGCCAATACGACGGCGTTAAGCAAAGTGTTAGCCCCTATCCTACAAAATGGAAAACCGACAACACACAATTTATAATGAGCAACCTTGCAAACGTTTTCTCCCGTCAACAGTTAGATATAGGCGCGCGGGTATTACTTGCCCATCTGCCAGATGCTAATCACAAGTGCATTGTCGATCTAGGTTGCGGTAACGGGGTGTTAGGCCTACATGTATTGCACAAATCACCGGGCGCTCACGTCATTTTTGTAGACGAGTCTTTTATGGCCATTGCTTCTGCAAAAATGAATATCGAGCAAAACATGCCAGACAAACTCGATCAGTGTAAGTTTATTGTGAGTAACTGTTTAGACGAGTGCCTATCATCAGGCGAAAATGAGGCGACAGTTGATATCGTTCTATGTAACCCCCCTTTTCATCAACAAAATACCATTACCGATCATATCGCCCTGCAAATGTTCAAAGACAGTAAGCGTATTCTTAAACATGCTGGGGAGTTGCGCGTTGTTGGCAATCGGCATTTAGATTATCCACAAACGATTAAGCGCCTTTTCGGTCACTACAAGGTACTTGCAAGTGACCGAAAATTCAGTATTTTGTCAGCAATTAAAAAGTAATTAGGAGGCCATTATGTTGCGCGCCCTGTGTATCAGCATTTTTATTATCAGTATATCTGCCGTTGCTAAGCCAAAGGACGATGGCAGCCAAATTCAAGCCGATAATTTTTATCCTAGGGTAAAAATTGAGACCTCCATGGGTGACATCACAGTTGAACTCGACCGCTCAAAAGCCCCTATCGCGGTAAATAACTTTTTACGTTACGTAGATAAACGCAGTTACGAAGACACTATTTTTCACCGAATAGTGGCTAATTTTGTAGTTCAAGGCGGAGGGTACGATGTAGATTTTGCCGAGAAGCCGTCGTTTCCAAATATAATCAATGAATCAGGCAATGGTTTGAAAAATGAAATGTACACCATTGCCATGGCACGCCAGAAAGACCCGCACTCTTCGAATAGGCAGTTTTTCTTTAATATGAATGACAACGTCAGTCTCGATCCAGGTCGTAACTGGGGCTATACCGTTTTTGGCTATGTAGTAGAAGGCACAGATATTCTCGATGCCATATCACTGGTCGAAACAGACTATGACACGACTTGGGGTTGGGCTGACGTACCTGTTGAGCCCGTACTGATTAAACGCGTAAGTGTGTTACCGCCCGTCTAACGCTTTTAAAAATAAGTGACTTGCTTCGCCTTGTGGTTCAAACCCAATTTGCTTCACAAGCGCGAAGCCAAGCTTATTTAGCAGTGCTATAGAGGGGTCGTTATCCAGTGCGGTCACCGCCGCGATTTGAGTTAATCCCAGTGCATCTTGTGCATGCTTCAATGTGGCTTTAGCAGCTTCATATCCGAAACCTTGACCATGAAACTCAGCGCAAAATGCAAAGCCAATATCTGGCCATTCCAATGTTTCCCTCTTCAACAAACCGCACATTCCCACAGGCACGTTATCCGCTGAACGTTCAACTAGGTTGAGACAATAGCCATGCTGCTCATACATGGTTAATGGTCCGGTTTGAATATAATGTTTGGCGTCATCCAGAGTGTGAATGTTTCTATCTCCTATGTACTTTATCCAGCTTGGTTCATTTACCAACCCCAGTATGAATTCCGCATCATCATCAGTTAACAGGCGCATGGTTAGCCTAGCGGTTCTCAGATGTGGGCACTTTACTGGCATGGGTTAGTTAGCCCTTAAAAGCAGCGAAATAAAATACTAGCGTGACAAGTAACATCAGCACGTAATGCATGGCGACTGTTGGACGAAGTGCAGATTTAACGTATTCAACTAGCAGCCCCATTCCCCCAGGCCGTGAAGATAACCAATAGCGGTTAAACTGCATGGGCGCAGCATCAGGGAGCATTAGCTCTGCATCTTGAGCTAGCATTAATTCAGTTTCTAACAGGCGTGTTTCTATGCGTCCTTGGAATGTCTTCCAAATGGCTTCTTGCACCCAAAAAAGTAGAATAATGGCAACAGCTAATATCTCAGTAGCAGCTAACAGTAACACCACCACCAAGGCCGTGCCGACTAATTTAATAGCCACAGCCACTTTTTCATAGCTATCATATTGATTTTGCAGAGTGATCCACTCTTGCTGATAGGCATTTCGGATATCATTGTGGGTAGGTTGCATAGCATTAAACTTAAGGAGGGGGCACGCAATTATAGGGTATGGACTTACTTATACCAACTCCAGTAAACAATTAACCCTTCAGCGAAAATTAATTGGAATTAGTATTAGATAGAAGCTATGCGCTATTCCGTGGATTCAGATCCTATACCAAACCCAAAAAAAGCCACCTGATTTTTACCTCGCTTCTTAGAGGTGTACATCATCTTATCCGCTTGTTGCATAAAATCCCCCAAAGGCTGCCCTACATATTGCGCATAACCAATGCTCACGGTGACTTTGTGGCTAGCGCGACCAAATTTTGTTCTATCAACTGATTGGCAAATACGATCTGCGATTTCCCGAGACTGCTCCGCGCATGCTTCTACTAACAAGATAACGAATTCGTCACCACCGTAACGACACACCACATCCCCTGCCCGTAACTGCTGAGCAATAAGCTGCGAAATTTCGATTAACACTTCGTCCCCAACCAAATGCCCGTCATTGTCGTTAATTTTTTTGAAATCATCCACATCGACAACTAATAGGCTCAATGGATGTTGATAACGCAAACTACGCGCGGTTTCCACTTCCAATTTATTGCTAAAATAGCGCCTATTATTTAACTTGGTCAGGGGATCTTGTACTGCCAACTCCCCCAATAAGCTGTTTTTTTCATGCAATTCCTGCAGCATTTCAAATTGATCGACGCGAGTGCGCTCAGCCAGACGCGCAATAAAAAAGGCAATCAACATGGTTGTAAAGCAAGTCAGAATCGGTGACGAAGCTTCCTCCAAAGGTAGCATTTTTAGCATACCTGCGCTAACAACAAGCCAACACGCAAACAACAAAGCATAAAGAAATATCAAATGCCCTTGAACCAACATCGCGATGACCATCATTCCCATAATGAAGGGGACAGGTCCATGGCCTTGCACGCTGGTGTATATCGAGAGCACCGTAGCGACAAAAGCGAGAAACGCAGGGTACATGAGCTCTAACAGCCCGGTCCGCCAAGAAATGTTGTTATTAGCTCGTGCAGATGGAAGCAAAAGTAAATTCACTAGGGCGTACAATACATTGCATAAATAAACCGCTAAATAAGGCATCATGTCAGGGCTATACGCCCCAGTCCCCAAACGAAGATGATGCAACAGATGCACACCAAAGCCGATTAAAGCGACGATAGAAAAATACCAAACGAGGGTTAAGTTACTTTTAATGGATGCTTGCTGGTAGGCTACAGCTAGATGCGCGGAGGGCTTGGGTACTATCTGCATATGAGTTCTGTTATACGTCTATACGGCTTCCTTTAAATAACTATAGTCGACATATACGGTTTTCGAGTGGGTGAAAGCAGAAATTTATGCATTCTGATAATTAAACGCCAGTACATGCTGAATATCTGACTTTTCTAATGCCAACATGACAAGTCTATCCACCCCAACGGCCACCCCTGAACAGTCTGGCAAGCCGGCATCAAGCGCATCTAAGAAGAGCTCATCGATAGGTACAGTAGATAAGCCTGCTGATTTTCGTTGTTGGTTGTCTCGCTCAAATCGTTGACGCTGCTCTGGGGCATTGGCCAATTCATGAAAGCCATTCGCCAGCTCTAATCCTTTATAGTAGAGCTCAAAACGCTCAGCGACGCGCTCATCTTGCACACTTACCCGCGCTAACGCGGCTTGACTTGCAGGAAAATCGAAAATAAAGCATGGGGATTTGTTAGCAATATGAGGCTCTACTTCGTGGCTAAACAGCAGCTGCAAAATAGTATCTTTGTCTTGCTCGTCTCGGCATATATGCTCGTATCCCAACTCACATCCCTTCGTTTGTAATGCCGACAATGGAGCGCTTAGAGGGTCAATAGCCAAATATTGGATAAAAGCGTCTTGATAACTCATACGCTTTGCAGGCAAGCAGCCCACCACAGATTGCATCAACTCATCAAGTTCATCCATTAACTGATTATGGTCAAACCCAGGGCGATACCACTCCAGCATAGTAAATTCGGGATTATGATGTTTGCCTGCCTCCTCATTGCGAAACGCTTTGGCAATTTGAAAGATCGCACCACTGCCGGCACATAATAGTCGCTTCATGGCATATTCTGGAGAGGTTTGCAGATACAAGGTTCGCTGCTGTGGTGACATAGGATCAACAAATTGCGTGTCAAACACGCGCATATGAACATCGCTGACTGTTGCATTACTAAGGCTGGGCGTTTCTACTTCCCACACATCTCGTTGTGCAAAAAACTGACGAATATTAGTGATGATAGCCGCTCTTTGCTTAAGTGTGGCCACGTCAGCAGTGGGTTGCCAACAAGGGCTGGGCTCAGGTTTCATACAAACTCCTTGAATAGCAGGCATAAAAAAAGCTCACATGAACGTGAGCTTTTCATCGATATCAGTTAATTACTTCTGTGCGCGTGATGCGTATTCGCCACTGCGCGTATCAACTTTAACCACTTCACCCGTTTGTACGAATAAAGGTACACGTACCACTGCGCCAGTGGTTAATGTAGCGGGTTTGCCGCCGGTGCCAGCCGTATCGCCTTTAAGACCTGGATCAGTTTCGGTGATTTCAAGTTCAACAAAGTTAGGAGGAGTCACAACAATCGGTGTACCATTCCACAAGGTAATCGTGCAGCTGTCATTTTCGACTAACCATTTAACTGAATCGCCAACGGCTTTATCGTCAGCTGCGATTTGCTCAAATGATTCATTATTCATAAAATGCCAGAATTCACCGTCGGTATACAAATATGACAATTCCATATCCATGACGTCCGCAGCTTCGAATGACTCACCTGATTTAAAGGTTTTTTCCAACGTTTTACCTGAGATAAGCTTCTTTAGCTTAACGCGGTTAAAGGCTTGGCCCTTACCTGGTTTAACGTATTCGTTCTCAAGAATGTTGCAAGGTTCGCCGTCGAGCATAATTTTAACGCCGCCTTTGAACTCATTAGTGCTGATATTAGCCATGCTTCCTCGTAATCAATTAACTGTGTAGAGTATCTAGTTGACACAAATAATACCTAAAAAACTCATTGCTGTAGAGAATAACTGGCAAAAAGAACTCTCGAGTGCATTTTCCGATCCTGTCGCTTTGCTCAAATACCTAGATTTAGATCCCACTGAGTTTATCGACGATATCGCTGCACGTCGCTTATTTCCTATGCGCGTGCCTCTCCCGTTCGCAGCGAGAATAAAAAAAGGTGACCCGAACGACGCACTTTTTAAGCAAGTATTTCCAAGCGAAAAAGAATTTCTAACAGACCTTAATTACGTACTGGACCCGCTACAAGAACAGCAAAATGAAAAACCTGGCGTATTACACAAGTATAAAAGTCGTGTACTCCTGCTAGTCCGCGGTGGTTGTGCCGTCAATTGCCGCTACTGTTTTCGTCGCCACTTCCCCTATTCCGATAACCACTTAAACAAACATGAGTGGCAAGAAACACTCGACTATATAAAGCAAGACAAAAACATTAACGAAGTCATTTATTCTGGCGGCGACCCTTTGATGGCCAAAGATGACTTTTTAGCATGGTTAACCGATGAAATAGCTGAAATAACGCATATCAAACGCATCAGAATTCACACTCGATTGCCTGTTGTTATCCCTGCTCGTATTACGCCCCAGCTGATAGAGTGGTTTACTAAAACCCGGCTCAAACCTGTGATGGTGCTGCACATTAACCACCCGCAAGAAATCGACTTCGCGTTACAAGAAGTATTGCAAGAATTAACAAAGGCGGGGGTAACCTTACTCAATCAAGGCGTACTGCTAAAAGACATTAATGACAGTGCGGATGTGCAGGTCGCGTTAAGTGAAAGACTATTTGATGCCGGTGTGATGCCTTATTACCTACACGTAATGGACAAAGTGCAAGGCGCCCAACATTTTGATCAAGACGACAAAATAGCGAAAGACATTATGGCAAAAATGATAAAACGCCTACCGGGATTTCTGGTGCCTAAACTCGTACGCGAGATAGGCGGCCAACCCGGTAAAACGCCAATTGATTTAAATCTTCATCCCTGATTAGGCAAACGTGTTAACCACTGAGCCTAAATTTGGATTTGATGAAGATGATGGTACGTCAGCTGCTGATTCCAGAAGCTGAAGCGTCGCTTGACCATCTCGTTCCTGCTGGGATTTAGCCATCTGTAACGATTTGATTTCTAGCGTCGCACCGGATGCTCCAGAGGCTGCGCCTCCTTGAATTTCCATACCAGAACCCCTATTGCTTGTAGCAAAGTTGAAAAGCAGGCAGAATCGCCCGCTCTTCGTCATTATCGGCAAGTTTGCCTAAAACTTTAACCTAACAACCAAATAAGCCAAATCTATGCAAACAATTATTGAAAAATTAACTGAAAATGCCCAGCTCATTTATCGCAAGTCCATTGATGCCGACGCAACCATTGCTAAGTTACAAAGTGCTGGCAAAGGTAAGTTTCAGGCTATTTTCCCTGAAGATGCAGGCTTTAATGCCAGCGGTCGGTTTTTTAAGCCCTATGTCGAAGAGTTAGCCATGGATATCGCCAGCTTAAGCCAACTCGACACAGAAGAACAAAAGCAAGCTTTGCCAAAGGTAGTAAAAAAAATAGAGTTGTTACATTCCACACTGAGCCAGTTTCAAGTCAGCATTAAAGACTAATTTAAGGCATACACGACCATGGGAATAACGACAGGATATTGGTACCTAGGGGCGGCCATTATGGCTGAGGTCATCGGTACCTTGGCACTTAAAGCTTCTGAGGGTTTTAATAACACCATCTCTAGTGCGGTATGTGTTATCGGCTACGCGACAGCGTTTTATTTTCTGTCTTTAGTGCTAAAAACTGTGCCTGTAGGGATTGCTTATGCGATTTGGGCAGGCATGGGCATAGTGTTGATTGCCCTTTTCAGCGCGATTTTCTATAAAGAGTTGCCCGACTTAGCGGCCATCGCTGGCATGAGCTTAATACTCTCCGGCGTTGTTATCATCAATGTATTTTCAAAAACAACGGGCCATTAACGAGTCAAATACCTACTGCACATCACCTAGCCGGTGGTAATCGACTCACCGGCAGCAACGAAATGCGTTGGTCAATCTCATCTAATAAACGTTTATATTCAGGGCTGTCCACTTGTTTGAACGTCTTCGTGAATTCAGATTTATTCAAGTTTTCAGGTAGTCCACTGGTATCAGGGAAAAATGAGCTCTCACTGGCATTTTCAGATAGCAAACGTTGCAACGCAAATGCCGTTTTTTCATCCGTCGCCACAAGCGCAAATTTCACACCTGCGTGGTCAGCTGCTAAATCGACAAAGCTATAACCACTGCCACCTGCGCCGCGATCCATCAACTCCTTAAATTCACCTATCGCTGCCGTCAAACCCTGTTCAGATAAAACTTTTATGGCGGCCGAGAAGATAAAATGCTGACTCAAGTCAGTCCTGTGCATAAGGGTCGGCATGTTGCGCGGTACTGCAACTCGCTTAGGTTTGGGCTGTATATCGCCGATAAAACTAGCAAATCGATGATGCCCAGCAAACGTGGCTAATGCCATTATCGCCGCTTCATTTTCTTCCGCCGCCGTTGCTTGGTTTGACCGACTCAATGCTTCAGCAAACAGTGGTTGAATAAACCGGGCCAATGATTGTGCAGTAGGTCGCTGTCCAACATCTAGTTCAGCGAGAAAACGTAAATAATGGGCAGTGGCGAGGCTCAAATCCGTTTCCTCACCAATATCGCGCTTGAGATCTTTTAAGTTTCGTAGAAAGGCATCTAACGGGCGCATAGCAATCACCATACTGCCTTGAAACATACGAATACTATCAATTTGCTGTACGAACTGACTTGCTATCGTGCTATTTGTCCACCAATCAGCCAACCAAACTAGAGTTGCCAATGTTTGTTTACCAGGCAGTACTATGCTGCCTAAGCGCACTTCATCTAATTGCAGCCCTTGACCGGGCAGTATGAGTGCACTGAAATTAACATAGCGACCGACTGGATTTGGCGGTAATTGATAACTCGCTGACAAGCTACTTGCAAGGGGGGTAATGTTAGCTTGACCATGAAATTGCGCCTTCGCGCGTTGTAAAAAACCCACCAAGCTGTTGAGTTGATTCTCAGTGAGAGGGATTTGCTGGTCGAGCGTGCGATCTCTCACGCTCTGTTTGATTTGTTCAATCAATTCTTTTACCGAGTCAGCATCGTCAACTTGCGTTGCGCTTGTCGCTACAACAAGGGGCTCATCTTCAACGCTGGCAATAAATAGCGCTACGCCTAAGCCAATCAGCAGTACCAATACAATCAGTAAATATTTAAAAAAACGCAGCAAATTAGGTCCTTGCGTACTAAAAAGATTGAAAACGGATGGTCGAGGCTAACAATTACACGTCTGCCATATTGCCTTTGCTTTCTAACCACGACTTTCTGTCACCAGCGCGTTTTTTGGCCAGTAACATATCCATGGTCTCTAACATTTCGGTAGGATCTTCTATGGTCAGTTGCACCAAACGTCGTGTGTTTGGATCCATGGTCGTTTCACGCAATTGAAGTGGGTTCATTTCTCCCAGACCTTTAAAGCGCTGCACGTTGACCTTACCGCGTTTTTTCTCGGCGGCAATGCGATCCAAAATGCCTTGTTTTTCACCTTCGTCCAGGGCGTAAAAAACTTCTTTTCCCACATCGATTCTAAACAACGGCGGCATAGCAACATAGGCATGGCCATTTTCCACTAGCGTTCTAAAGTGTTTAACGAACAAGGCGCACAACAACGTCGCGATGTGCAGTCCGTCGGAGTCAGCATCTGCAAGAATACAGACTTTGTTGTAACGCAGGCCGCTTAAGTCATCAGAGTCAGGATCAATACCCAGCGCAACGGAAATATCGTGTATTTCTTGAGATGCGAGCACCTGGGAAGAGTCAACTTCCCAGCTGTTCAAAATCTTACCACGCAGGGGCATAATCGCTTGAAACTCACGATCTCTCGCTTGCTTAGCAGAGCCACCAGCCGAATCACCTTCCACTAAGAACAATTCTGAGCGGCCAGTATCTTGGGTCGAACAATCGGTTAATTTGCCAGGTAATGCCGGGCCTTGAGTCACCTTTTTACGAGCGACCTTTTTACTCTGGCGTAAACGCGTTTGTGCATTGCTGATACACATTTCAGCCAATTGCTCAGCAATCGCGGTGTGTTGATTTAGCCATAAACTAAAGGCATCTTTGACTATGCCTGACACAAACGCAGCGGCCTGGCGTGATGACAAGCGCTCTTTAATTTGCCCGGCGAATTGCGGGTCTTGCATCTTGGTGGACAACACATAGCTACAGCGATCCCAAATATCTTCTGGGGTTAACTTAATGCCACGAGGCAATAAATTTCGGAATTCACAGAATTCGCGCATGGACTCAAGCAGACCTTGGCGTAATCCGTTCACATGCGTACCACCCTGTGCGGTAGGTATGAGGTTAACATAGCTTTCGGTGATCATTTCACCGCCCTCAGGCAACCAAATAACCGCCCAATCAACGGCTTCAGTGTTACCGCTTACTGCTCCCACAAAGGGGGCATCCGCTGGCAAGCTGATACTGTCGCCAACCGATTGATATAAATAATCTTTTAAACCGTCTTCAAAGTACCACTCGTGGGTTTCTTTGCTGACTTTGTCATCAAAGCGAATACGTAGACCAGGACACAGAACGGCTTTTGCTCGCAACACATGCAACAGCTTAGTCACAGAAAACTTAGCTGAATCAAAATACTGCTCGTCTGGCCAAAAATGAACCCGCGTACCGCTATTACGTTTACCGCAGGTATCCACCACTTTTAAGTCTTCAACCTTCTCGCCATTCTCAAACGCAATTTGGTATACACTGCCATCGCGGCGAATACTCACCTCAACCCGTTTAGATAAGGCATTTACGACCGAAATACCCACGCCGTGCAAACCACCAGAAAACTGATAGTTTTTATTCGAAAATTTACCACCGGCATGCAGTTTGGTCATAATTAATTCAACGCCTGATATGCCCTCTTCTGCGTGAATATCCACGGGCATACCACGACCATCATCGGTCACCTCTAATGATTGGTCAGGGTGCAGTACCACTTTAATTGAACTGGCAAAGCCTCCCAGGGCTTCATCCACACTGTTATCGATGACTTCTTGACTAAGGTGATTGGGACGCGTGGTGTCTGTGTACATACCAGGGCGACGTTTGACCGGGTCAAGGCCATTTAAAACTTCAATTGCATCTGCGTTATATTGATTAGACATAGTTCTTATTTTTGTTGTGGCCGTTGATAAAAATGACTAGGCGTTAGGTGAGAGCCAATACGCTCATGTTATACCAATCTTCAATTAGTCGTGCAGCAGAAACTGAAAAATATCAGCAAGGAAACGCTCATAACCCTGAAAACTGTGATCGCCGCCCTCTTCTATGGTTAATTTTGCGCCCATGTATTTCTGCTCTGCTTGACGGTAGTCTAAGGTTTCATCAGCAGTTTGCAATAACACCCAGTAGTTTTGAGGGCTTGCCAATGTTTTGGTATCAAAGGTGGTTAAATCTTGGGTATGGGATTCATCTAAGCTGAATCTTTTCTTAGTATAAGGGTTGATATGTTCCCCCAAGTAATCAGCTAATAGGTTGTAAGGCTGAACAGCAGGGTTAATCAGTACCGCTTTACCGCCATAACGTTCAAGCAGGTAACTTGAGAAATAACCGCCCATAGAGCTTCCAATAAAACCAAAATCTGCATTCGGGTGACGAGCAACCAGCTCATCTAACATTTTGGCGGCCGGTTTGGGGTGATTGTCCAACTGGGGAATATAAAACACGATATCTGGGTAATGCTCATCTACAAACGCTTTAGTCTGCTGAGCCTTCACAGATTGAGGTGAGCTTAAAAAACCGTGTAAATAAATTACAACCTGTTCTGGTTTACTGTCTGTCATGTATATTCCGTTAAATTCTAATAATGTGACTGTCGACTTGCCCGTTATCAGCCAGTTCAATGACGCGATATCCCGGCGCTTCACCACTGGCGGAGAATTCTTTGCTGTTTGCCCACTGCCAGCATGTAGACGGCGCAGACATAAATACGCAATCTTGGCTGCGTGTTTCGCTCGCTTGATGAATATGCCCATAAATCACAGCTTTGATTTGCGGCTGCTGCTCAACATTCTGAATAAACTCATCGCGGTTACGCCAAGGATGGTTGTCCATCCAGCCACCACACGCATAAGGATGATGGTGCACCACCAGCAAATGGTGTTGCTGTGGGTGCAGGTTAACTTGCTCATTCAGGTACTGAAGTTGACGCATGGATATTTCACCCGAGGAATCATCAGTTTTGGTATTGAGACCATGAACCTTCCAATACGGCCCCGCGCTCGTGGATAAAGGCCATCCTGCCAAGTGATTCAGCTCATTATTTAATGCCTCAAGGTGGTCGTGGTTACCTGGAATGACTAAAAGTGGCGCGCTAATCTTGCTTTGTTGCCACAGTTGACTAAAAAGCTGATAACTGGCTAAACCCTTAACAGCATCGTTTTCAGCACTGACATCACCGCTCACAATGACCATATCTGGGTGACAAAGGCCCACGTTTTTTAACACGGCTTGCAAGGTAGTGTAAGGATTTATGTTTTGATAACCCGCATGGCGTTTATCAGCAAACAAGTGACAATCTGAAATTTGCGCCACTTTAAAACTCACGCCAACCTCATCGCGTTACGCGCTCGCCGCTTGCAGTTGATCTTTGTGTTTCGAGCAAAACAGTAACCACTCACTCAAGAATAAGTTCACCATCTCTTTTTCATTTCTTTGATGCATTTTGATATTGGGATACTCATAGCTAGGCTGCAGAGCACCAATGTGTTGAGATTCAATCACCTCGGCCAGTTGCGCATCATGATACAAACGAGCACGCACCACTGGCCGCATAAAATCGGGGCCATTAATTGACTCTTGGGACATGATGACAGTGCTGGTATATCGGCTACACTCGACAATTTTAATGCTGTAATTCAAGGATTTATTCACCTTGAACTGATATTCCAAGTCTTCAGTATCACAATCAGGTAAAAGCTTAATCAGACGCACGTAATTCATCGCACACACCCGCTGAATACTCGGCAGGTGAGGTACGTATTTACGTCTTAAATCTTGTTCATTCTTTCCAGTCATCAAGTACTCGTTGTTTATTCATAGCAAACCATTGCAGCGCGATAAGTGTCGCTGCGTTGTCGATCTTTCCTTGATTAATCCACTCCAGAGCTTGCTCTTCTGGCACTCGGTGCACCAAAATATCTTCACTCTCATGGTCGAGTCCATGCACACCTTTCGCTTGACTCGCATCAACTTGGGCCACATATATATGTAACCTTTCAGTTGTGCCGCCTGGGCTAGCAAGATAACTGATGGCCTTCTTAAGGTGGGTGATCGTCACCCCCGCCTCTTCATGCGCCTCGCGATAACATACCGCTTCAGGTGTTTCGCCCGGGTCAATGATACCAGCCACAATCTCTAACAACCACGGCGAATCCGATGTGGCCATAGCGCCAATCCGAATTTGTTCAATCATAACGAACTCTTTTAAATGGGGATCATATGGCAGAACCGCAACCGCATGCCCACGTTCAAATATTTCTCGCTGTATCAAGTCACTCCAACCGCCTTTGTACAATTTATGCTTGAAATGGTACTTCACCATTTTAAAAAAACCGTCGTAAAGTGGTTCTTTGCGGGTAACTTCCACGTCTTTGCTGGAAAACTGCTGAATTTTAGACATACATCCCCTTTCAAATTTAGTCTTTAGTACCATATAGTGGAGCAATATTTAGCGGTTCATGGCCAGTATAATATTCTGTTACACTTGAGCCGTCAGTTTTACGTCTGGATGTTTCGTGTTCACGCTGAATGTATTTAAACTTTAGCGTCTTAGAATGCGACATATAGTAAATCTAAAAAATAATGGTCTCGATGCCACCAGTAAAATTCATCAAGGAACACACATGAAAAAAACACTTCTTTCGCTATTGATTGGCTTTGGCGTATCGAATAACGCATTTGCTGACGACTTACTAAGCGTATATCAGCAAGCATTACAAAACGATCCAGCCACCTTGCAATCAAAAGCAAACAGAGAAGCGGCTTTTTCTGATATCGAAATCAGCCGCGCAGGCTTGTTACCCCAAGTATCATTGAGCTTGCAGGCAGCAGAAACCTATGGCGATTTAGACCGTTCAACTAATGACGTTACAGTGAATTTATCACAAACTATCTATGATCGTTCGCTTTGGGTTGGTTTAGATCGCGCAGAGCTTGTTGCGAGTCAATCAGATGCTAGCCTTGCGCTAACGATGCAAAACCTTATTTTACGCACGGTTAGTGCTTATTTTGATACTCTTCAAGCCCAAGATGATTTAGCGTTTGCTCGCGCCGAAAAACGCGCCATTGCTCGCCAACTTGAACAAACTAAGCAACGCTTTGAAGTGGGTTTGACTGCCATTACTGATGTGCACGAAGCACAAGCACAGTACGATACTTCAGTTGCAGCCGAAATCAGTGCCGAAAACGCAGTTGAAACCAATCTTGAAGCTTTACGCGAAATTACAGGCGTCTATTATCCAGACTTGAATGTGCTCAATACTGAGCAGTTCTCTGCCAGCTTGCCAACCCCAGCGAACGTCAACGATTGGCTAAAAACTGCTGAGCAGCGAAATTTGGAATTACTGGTATCCAATGCCAGTGTGGATATCGCTAAGTTTGATATTAAGAGTGCTCGTGCTGGGCACTACCCAACTGTCGGCATAAGCGGTAGTGCCAATAGTAATGACACCGATGGTTTCGCTATTAACCCTGGTGCAGGTGGTAGTGACCGTTTTAATACCTATGGTGTGACGTTATCTGTCGACGTGCCTTTGTATACTGGTGGCCGAGTATCTGCCAATGTCGACTCTGCAAAACACAGATTTGTTGCCACCAGCGAAGACCGCGAACGTATTCACCGCTCAGTTATCCGCAACGTGCGCTCAAACTACAATGACATAAAAGCCGCCATTTCACGTATTAAGGCGTTTGAGCAGGCAGTCGTATCTGCCCAGAGTGCATTAAAAGCCACAGAAGCCGGCTTTGATGTGGGTACCCGTACTATTGTTGATGTACTGGACAGCACACGTAACTTGTTTGATGCCCGTCGTAACCTATCAAGTGCTCGATACGGTTATGTTGTTAGCACGCTCAACCTGAAATTAGCCGCTGGTACGTTATCCATCGAAGACGTAACAGACATTAACCAAGGTTTATCTGCGCAAATTAAATAACGCGTACTGGTTTACATTGCACTTCGCATAAAAAAGCAGCTCAGGCTGCTTTTTTTGTGTTCGTTTAACGCTACGCGTGACTGCTTGCTAACATGGACAGCGCCACCGCTTCAGCCACTTTAATGCCATCAATACCGGCAGATAAAATCCCACCGGCGTACCCAGCGCCTTCACCTGCAGGATAGAGCCCATTAACATTTACACTCTGGAAATCAGCGCCACGCTTAATGGAAATAGGCGATGAGGTACGCGTTTCGACCCCAGTTAACAAACCATCTGCTTTGGCAAAGCCTTTAATTTGCTTATCAAACGCGGGAATAGCTTCACGAATAGCGCTGATAGCATAGTCCGGTAAAACCTTGGATAAGTCCGTAAGTTTTACCCCTGGCGTATAAGAGGGTTTCACATCCCCTAGCTCTGCCGATGCTTTTCCTGTCAAAAAATCGCCAATCAGCTGCGCTGGAGCATCGTAATTGCTGCCGCCCAGAGCATAGGCTTGCTCTTCAAGTTTGCGCTGCAAATCAATGCCCGCCAAAGGATGCCCAGGAAAATCTTTGTTGGGCTCAATGCCTACGACTATGGCGCTATTTGCGTTGCGCTCGTGGCGAGAATATTGGCTCATGCCATTGGTTACCACACGGCCCTCTTCTGAGGCCGCTGCAACAACGGTGCCGCCAGGGCACATACAAAAACTGTATACCGCACGGCCATTCTTACAATGGTGCACCAGTTTGTAATCTGCCGCGCCCAGAATAGGGTGACCGGCACTTGGGCCGAAGCGACATTCATCGATCATGGATTGCTCGTGCTCTATTCTAAAGCCGACGGAAAAAGGTTTGGCTTCTATATATACGTCACGCTCATACAGCATTTTAAACGTGTCTCGAGCACTATGCCCCACAGCTAATACAGCATGGCGACACGATAAATGTTCCCCCGTTGATAAGCTCAAGCCCGTCAACTGACCTTGCTCAATATGCACGTCATCGACTCGGGTACTAAAGCGAATCTCGCCGCCTAGTTCAATAATTTGTGCACGCATGCGCTCAACCATTGCCACCAGCTTAAACGTACCGATATGCGGTTTACTTACATACATAATTTCATCGGGTGCGCCGGCATCAACAAACTCGGTAAGCACTTTGCGCCCGTAATGCTTGCGATCTTTCACTTGGCTGTACAATTTGCCGTCTGAAAATGTGCCTGCGCCGCCTTCGCCGAACTGTACATTTGATTCAGTATTAAGCGGCTTTTTACGCCAAAAGCCGAACGTGTCTTTAGTTCGCTCACGGACTTCTTTACCGCGCTCTAAAATAATGGGCTTAAAGCCCATTTGCGCTAACAATAGGCCTGCAAACAAGCCGCAAGGTCCAAGACCGATTACGACTGGACGCTCAGTTAGTGCCTCAGGTGCATGACCCACAAATTTATAACGGGTATCTGGTGATAATCTGACGTGGGGATCGTTCTCAAACTTAGCGAGTAGGGCCTCTTGCTCAGCAACGTCCACGTCTAAGGTGTAAATCAGTTGGATATCAAACTTATTCCGCGCATCAAAACCACGTTTAAATACAGAAACTTGGGTTAACTGCTCTGCGCCGCATCCTAATTTATCAAGTATCGCTTGGGTGAGATCAGCATCTTGGTGATCAAGGGGCAATTTTATATCAGTTAAACGCAGCATAGAGATATCCAAAAGGTAAACGCAGGGACACAGCCCAGATAAAAACAATAAGCCGAGTATTTTAAGCCATGCGCGCTCGCCTGTCTGGTTTATTAGATAATATATTCCGTGCATGAACAGCCTCTAGGCGTCACATCAGCCTTCATCTACCTTGGCATCTTGTATTTATACGGCTGATAAGTATGATCGGCGCCATTATCGATTAACCAAGACTGTGCCCATGACATTTGTAGTCACCGACAACTGTATAAAATGCAAATACACCGATTGTGTTGCCGTATGCCCAGTGGATGCTTTCTTCGAAGGGCCCAATTTTTTGGTGATCGACCCCGACATATGTATCGATTGCGCGTTATGCGAGCCAGAATGCCCTGCCAAAGCCATATTTCAGGATGATAAGTTGCCACCCGGCCAAGAAGCCTTTAACGAGCTCAACGCGGAATTATCGAAAATTTGGCCGAATATTATCGAAGTCATTCCGCCTCCTGCTGATGCAAAAGAATGGGACGGCGTGCCTAATAAAATTGAGTATTTAGAAACCTGATTAGTCAACACCACAAGAGGATGTCTCTCACTCACACTTTGTTTGAACCTGTTATCACTAAAACTATTGCACATTAATTAAGCATAATCATTTCACTGTCCCAAGCTTTGTTGATAATTGTAGATACACCTTCTATCTACAAAGTCGATTTCGCCCATGTCAGATAATAAAGCAGCACCTTCCATTCCTCGTGATAAAGAGCACGATCATAGCCAGAATATGGCACAGCAGCGCCGAACATTTGTAAAAGAACACACCCAAAGCGAGCTTAGTCATGTGGGGCATTACTCCTTAAGCCCAGAGCAAACCGCGGGCAATATTGAAAATTTCATCGGTGTTGCCCAAGTGCCCATCGGCTTAGCAGGGCCAGTTAAGGTCAATGGCGAATATGCGAAGGGTGAGTTCTACGTGCCACTTGCTACCACAGAGGGCACCTTGGTCGCTAGTTACAACCGCGGCATGCGGGTCCTCAGCGCCGCTGGTGGCGTAAAAGTGACAGTTGTCGATGATGTCATGCAGCGTGCCCCAGTGTTTATTTTTGAAGATGCCCGTCAAGCGCAAACTTTTGGCAATTGGGTAACCGACAATTTCGAGGACATAAAAGCACAAGCCGAAACCACCACCAGCGTGGGAAAACTACGTAACATCGAACAGTACGCTGCCGCGCGCATGCAATATTTACGGTTTAATTTCACAACCGGTGATGCTGCTGGGCAAAATATGGTGGGCAAAGCCACGTTTGCGGCTTGCGAATGGATGAAAGCAAACTTCCCTGGGGTCGGCTTGCAGCGCTATAACTTGTCTGGTGCCATGGATACCGACAAAAAACACTCCCAGCTGAATACCCTTCACAGTCGCGGCAAGCGGGTGATTGCTGAGGCAACCATCAGCAGTGAGATTTTAGAGTCAAAACTGGGTGTATCAGCACAAATGCTGTTTAAAATGCGTCAAATATCCAATATGGGCAGTTTTATGGCCGGCTCTATAAATAATGGCTCCCATTCGGCTAACGGAATTACTGCCATGTTTATCGCCTGCGGCCAAGATGCCGCCAATGTGGCAGAATCATCCGCCGCTTTATCGTTTGTGGACGTAGATGAGCAAGGTAACTTTTATATCGCTATTACCCTGCCCTCTTTGATTGTTGCGACCTTTGGTGGCGGTACTGCCCTTGCCACACAAAAAGAATGCTTAGAAATGATGGATTGCTTCGGTGAAGGTAAAGCACGCAAACTTGCAGAGATTATCGGCGCTACCGTACTTGCAGGAGAGCTGTCATTAAGTGCCGCCGTGTTAGCAGGCGACTGGGTGACCAGTCATGATGCCCTAGGGCGTAATCGCTAAGTTAGCGGGTATAGACAGTAAGTTCATTTAAAGCGCGTACATAGCGCTTTGATGGCTCTTTACTAATCCCCGACCGGCGAGCGCCAGCGAAGCCGTTTATTCCGGCTCGTCACCACCCACTAAATAATGACTTAGCCCAGCGCGCAAGTCCGTAGGTAAAGGCGTAGGCATATGTGACGGACGGTCCACGTAAACATGCACAAATTGCCCAACGGCACTCGCCTGCTCACTGCCCTCTGAAAATACCGCTAATTGATACACCACCGAGCTGTTACCTAGTTTCAACACCGTTAAGCCGATATCTAGCACAGCTGGGTAGCTTACCGACGCATAATATTGGCAGCGGGTTTCAACGACCAAACCAATCGGACCTTGGCCATCAAGATGTAGCCATCCGTTATCGATCAGTAAGCGATTTACCACAGTGTCGAAGAAACTGTAATAAGCGACATTATTCACATGACCGTACACATCATTGTCCGACCAACGAGTGTCAATTGTGTCGAAGTATCGAAAGTCGCTACGCGTAGGGGGGGATTTTTTATCTGTCGTCGACGTTGTCATCAGTATGACTCCATTTTTTGTTGTTGATACCACTTAACG
This sequence comes from Paraglaciecola sp. T6c, assembly GCF_000014225.1. Taxonomy (NCBI): domain Bacteria; kingdom Pseudomonadati; phylum Pseudomonadota; class Gammaproteobacteria; order Alteromonadales; family Alteromonadaceae; genus Paraglaciecola; species Paraglaciecola sp. T6c. Next base: position 504,183 of record NC_008228.1, on the reverse strand, counting down.
CGACGGCCATTTGCACTGTGCTTATTAAGCCACTTATTGACGTATTTACTGCAGTACCTAGCGTCAAAATTATAGGCTATCGCTTACTCTGAATTATTCTCACCACGCCTCTTGATATAACGCGAGAGCATCATCAAACGTAACCGTTCGCGGATTATTGGTTAACAATCGCGTTTGCAGCATGGCCGCGTTGGCTAAATCCGTTAGCGCAGCTTGCTCAATACCGTAATCTCTTAGTCGCTTGGTGATGCCAAGGTCGTGACAAAACTGCTGCATATATTCAATAAAACCCAGTGCTTGCTCCCTCACGCTAAGCCCAGCTAATTGAGGGTTAACGACTACACCTAACTGGGCATATTCTTGCTCTGCGTGTGCCAAGTTGAAACGCATCACGTGAGGCAGCATAAGTGCATTCGTTAAACCGTGAGCCATATGATAAATACCGCCTAATGGATAGGCCAACGCGTGCACGGCCGCCACTGGGGAGTTAGCGAATGCCTGCCCTGCGAGCATGGCGCCCAATAGCGTAGCGCCTCTGTGATCTAAGTCTTTACCGTTTACATAGCAACGAGGAAGATGGGTCGACAACAATTGCAATGCTTTTATCGCGAGATTATCTGATAACGGGTTTTTCTTATGTTTGCTGGTGAAAGCTTCAATGGCGTGCACCATAGCGTCGACGCCCGTTTCTGCCGTGATATGTGCTGGTAACCCCACCGTTAGACAAGGGTCAAGCAACGCCACATCGGGGTATAAAACCGGTGATACCACACCAGCCTTGGTTGATTCACCCGTGGTGACAATTGAGATAGGGGTAACTTCTGAGCCTGTTCCTGCGGTAGTAGGTATCAATACCAATGGTTTACGCTGAGACGTGACTAAATCGACTCCGTACATGTCGGCAAGGTTTTGTTGCTCCATAGCCAACACAGCAGCGAGTTTAGCGCTGTCCATAGAGCTGCCGCCGCCAATACCAATCACCACTTCGGCTTTTTTCGCTTGTTCAGCTGCCGCCAAAATAATGGCTTCTGGTGGGTCAGCCTGCACGCCATCAAACACTGAGAATGTTATGCCAGCCACATCCAGTTCAGCGAAAACAGGATCAAGCACACCTGCGTTTAATAAACCTTTATCAGTAATGACGAGAATCGATTTTGCATCAAAGCGGGATATCAACAGTGCAGGTAAAGACAAAGCCGCATTCACCCCAAAACGGATATCGCCTACGGTTTTGAACTCAAAGTCATTGTTTGTATGCATCACTGCCAACCTTAAGGCTGAAATTGAATATAAAGATGCTAGCAGAGAAGTTTTAGCCTCATGCTTTATCGTAGTGATACATTTAGCTCAGCACTCGTTATAGATAACGAGTTAAAGATGACGTGCTATCGGTGAAGATGATTAGTGACGGATGGTTCGTAGTAACTGATGCCAGTTGCCTCACGGTAACTAACTACAGGGCTAAGATAAAAAGTTGGCTATTAAAAGAACGGAAGAAGTAGACCAAAGAAAAGTAACGTGTTGAACAGCAATAGAATATGCCTGAGCGCGTGCACCAGGCATATGTAACATGGATTTAATCGTGCAGTATTTGCGCTTGAAAGAACCAAAAGCTAACTAAGTCTTTCATCGAGCCCACTAAATCTAAGTAATTATTAGGTTTCGTTAAATATGCATTACACCCCAGCATATGACATTCTTTAATATCGATGTCAGAGTCAGAGGTGGTAAACATCACCACAGGGATATGCTTAAAAGACGGATTTTGCTTAATATCGTCTAATGCTTCCCGGCCCGATTTTCGCGGCATATTTAAATCTAATAGAATGATACTAGGCAACGTTTTCGCATCGGCTAAAAAGCGTGTCAGCTCCTCTCCGTCATTCACGAAGCGCAGTTTGTCTGTCCCTATTGCGTTGTCAGCTAATGCATCTTGAATCAACTCTTGATCGTCCAAGTCGTCATCCGCGACCAGAATATAATTCACTGCCCTGAGCTTTTTAGATATCACACCAGAATCTTTATTCACACTAAACACAACCTTCTGTACTTTAGAATGGTAACGGTTCAACCTGAGTGACCGTCCGTGTAATTCTAATATTTATAATGCAAAAGCATCGTACCTATGACCCAAGTTTAAGCATGATAAATCGCTTGCTATGCCTGAAACCACGTAAAAAAACTAACGGCTAATAATATCACAGCCGGTTAGTCTAAGATAAGTTAAAAGCGTAATATTATTCTACTGCTTCTGATCTTATTGGCAACGTAATAAAAAATGACGCGCCTTGACCAAATTGAGACTCAGCCCAAATTTTCCCCTGATGTCGATTAATAATTTTTTTGCATATCGCTAAGCCTAGACCAGTCCCTGAATACTCAGCTTTTGAGTGTAAACGCTCAAACAAACCAAATATTTTTTGCTCATGCGTTTTTGCAAATCCAACGCCATTGTCTTTAAATTCAATGGTGACAAAGTCTTCGTCTTTATCGTTAAGGGCAATAACAATGTGCGGAGGGACGTCCTCTTTAGTGAATTTTAGGGCGTTCTGAATGATATTTTGCGCCACACGGCGAAGCTGGTTTTTATCTCCGTACACTGTGCCAATATGATCGATTGAGAAAGCTGCCTTTTGCTCTGTCACCAACACTTCTAAATCCATGATCACATCTTCAATAATGTCATCAAAATTCAAAGGAACAAACTCGTCATTAGATCTGTGGATACGTGAAAAGCTCAGCACGCCTTTAATCAGCGCCTGCATTCTTTCTGCTGAGTTCATCATCTTGGTTAGATAATCATGGCCTCTATCGCTTAACGTGGCCTCTGTTTGCTGAATACGCCCACCAAACGACTGAATTTTACGAAGCGGCTCTTGAAGGTCGTGTGAGGCAACAAATGCAAAACGCTCTAGCTCACGGTTAGATTCTTCAGAGGCGGCTAAGGCTTCCACTAACTCATCTTGCATTTTTTCTTTATTAGCAATTTCTTTTTTTAGTTCGTCGGTACGCACAGCTACTTTGTGCTCTAACGCTTCGTTTAGTAACTCAAGACGCTCCGATTTTGACAACACATAGTTCACTATCGTGTCTCGGAATTTCAAAGCGCTGGATAACTCTACCGCTTCCCAGGCTAACGATTGGTTTTTGACATTTTCACGCCATAAACGAAAAGAACTTCGCGGCATCAGCCTATGGCTGCCATCATCTAAAAACTCGATCGTTTTTTCAGGTTTCCCTCCCCAATCTTTGGTTTGTTCAACCTCTTGCCTAAACCATATCAAGAATAAGTTACTAACAGAGGAGACAGACAAGATGAATACGCCACTGGCAACGTCACTGATATCCATAAAGTCAGGGTTATCTTTACCTAAGGTCTTTGTATGGTAAATCGTATCTGTGACTAACTTGGTTGATGTCGCCCAGTTAAAAAGCGCTTCTATGCGATCAGGGCTGGGGGTTTTGCCAAAGCATTCTATGTCTTCTTCTAGTCGCCAGGCCACGCCTGATGCGTTCATCATACGCATCAGATTGTCTGTTTCTTCACGCAAACCATCTGTAAAGAAAATACGCTCAGCCATTTTTGCGGTGATCGACGCATTTAACGATAACACCGCCGAATCACGGTGCTCAGCATCAGCTTGTACTTTTAATGAAATCAAATAAGACAACATCAACCCCATGTATAAAGCCACTTCACGCGTTTCAAACGGCACTACATGAGAGCGATAGTGATGACATGCAATTAGCCCCCACAACTTGCCCGACACCACTATGCTGATCGACATAGAGGCATTCACCCCCATGTTACGTAAATACTGACAATGAATAGGTGACACACTGCGCAGCGTCACCTTACTCAAGTCAACAGGCCGATCATTTGGGTACAACATAGACTGCTTGGCGTTAACATCAGCAAGCAGTCTAATGGGGTTTTTAACGTACAGCTCCCTCGCCTGCTTTGGTATATCTGACTCAGGAAAGTGCTGTTTTAAAAAGGAGTTCAACTCAGGCTTTTTAGCCTCAGCAACAACTTCACCGTTATAGTCCGCATCAAACTTATACAACATGACGCGATCAAACCCAGTAACTTTGCGAATTTCGTTAACTGAATAAGCAAAAACGTTATTTAAGTCTTGGCTTTGGGCCAAGTCATTAAGCGATAGATTAATTAAATTTTTAACGGGATTAAACGAACTTGAACTAGCAGATAACGCGGGCTCTAATTCAATGGCCAATAGGTCGTCGTGTAAGCTCAGTATGGCATTGTAAGTTGATTGTGTTTTGATACTCTCGGCTTGCGCGTCAGTCACCGGCCCCGTGGTATTAGAGTTCAGCGCTTGAGCGAGCGCGGCAATCGGTGTCGTTTGCTGTGGGTTAACCTCGTGAAAGCCTTTATCGAAATCGAGCGCCTTTACCTTTGTGGCGAATTCGCGGTCAAATATTGAATCCAATGACTGCCCAAGTAACGCGTCTAGCGAGCATTGCATTAAGTCCGCCACGTTTTCACTGCAATACTGTAATATCAGTGTTTCTGGCTCAAACAGTAATAGATAGCCATGAGGTTGAATCGAACCTGGGATATGGATGGGCTCTTTATGACAATTATCCAGTGTCACATCAAACGGTTTATTCACAGGCTTATTCCCTCCAAACAATCATGAATATATTCGAATGCTAATTCTGCGCCTTGCATGATTTCATCACAAACATCAGGATTCCGCAGGTAGTATTGCTGCAATACAGTTAAAAATTCGCCCCAGCGCACCATTCGTTGCTCTTGATAGCTATTGAAAAAGGCTACGCCGTGATGAGTATCTAACCAATCGTGTCGAGTTAATCGGGCCTGAATATGTTCACCGCCTAAGGTTGCACCTTCCAGAACATACATCATACCCATCGCCTGAGCTGTCGAGTGCAATTCAACGTTCGGTTTAACATTTTGGCTTAAATCGTCTTTCTTACTGGCGCGCATTGGAATGTCATGCTCAAGATCCAACAGCGTCTGTTTCATATAAGCGATATCGTTGTTGATAAATGCTTGCTTACTGCGGTTTTTATAGGCTGCTTTAGACTCAGGGAAAGTAAGCAGTGCTCGCTCCATTGAGACATAAGCCGCTTGCATGGCCATCAATACCTGCAAATATACCTGCGCACTCAAATCACGGTGAAATAAAATTTTTGACAATCTGCCTTCCACTTCTCTGTGCAGGCCCTGGGTGCTAGTTTTAAGAAGATGACCTATGGATATAGCTTCCGCTTGGGTATTCATCATATTACTGATACTCGTGTCTTGTTTGCTTCGCGCAACAATCCTGTATTTATATTGAGCTTCATTTCTGACTGAAAAGCCTCCCTCGTGACAAAGCTTCTGCGCTAGAAATTTGCAAGGTGCAAGACGAGTTCAGCGACCTCGCTTATTTATCGCGTCGCGGAATAATGTCTTGTCATTTATTTGGAATTTCGAATTATTTTTAGTTATTTAATCTAACAAAAAGTTATTTTCGATGCTTTTATCAGAATATCACGTTTGGTTTGCACTTCATGCATTACGCTCTGGTTTATACACATTCACATACCAATCCTCAATTGACAGCAGAGCAGAATCCAATATTCTATCGACGATTTTTTATAAACTTCGTGAGTCCATGAACGCTTTATCCCTACAAGCCAAATTTATTCGTATTCGTTCGAACAAGCTGTTCGAGATTTTTGTGATTTCGGTGATCATATTTTCCGCCCTGTTAGTGGGCGCGAAAACCTATGAAATGTCCGTGACCATGTACCACGTGACACAGTTTTTAGATTGGTTTATCAGCGCGTTCTTCTTAACTGAAATTACCATTCGGTTTTTAGCTGAAGAGCGAAAGCGGGATTTCTTTAAGAACTTCTGGAATATATTCGATACCTTGATCGTTATTGTCAGCCTTATCCCCGCTGAAGACGCTGATTTGGCCGTTATCGCTCGTCTGGTCAGAGTATTTAGGGTATTGCGGATGATTTCTATCATCCCTGAGTTACGCATACTTTTAGTCTCTTTGGTAAAAGCCTTGCCTCAACTTGGTTACGTTATGCTACTGATGTTCATCATCTTTTATATCTATGCAGCGATAGGTAGCACCTTATTTGAGAGCATTAATCCAGACCTTTGGGGGGATATCGCCATTTCATTATTGACCTTGTTTAGAGTCATGACGTTCGAAGATTGGACCGATGTCATGTATGAAACAATGGAAGTTTACCCATTGAGTTGGGTGTTCTATCTGACCTTTATTTTCTTCACCGCCTTTGCTTTTTTGAATATGGTTATTGGCATAGTCGTCAGTGTAATGGAGCAGGAGAATGAATTGGCGCGCAAACAAAAGGCCAAAGAAGATGCTGCTGAGCACGATTTAGAAGAAGAGCCGACGCTTAGTGATTTGCTGGTGCATATCAAAGATTTACAGCTTCAGGTTAAGCAGTTGTCTCCACATACTATGAAACAGGAGAAAGAATAAATGCATATCGTATGTCCCCATTGTTATGCCATTAACAACGTCCCTGAGAGCAAGGATCATACCCAGGCTAATTGTGGTAAGTGCCAGCAGAAGCTGCATACCCATCAACCGTGCCAGCTCACCCAGCATCAATTTTATCGCTACATTGAGCGAAACCACTTGCCGGTTCTGGTCGACTTTTGGGCCAGTTGGTGCGGTCCGTGCAAAAGCTTTGCTCCTGTATTTGCCAAATTAGCCAACCAAACGGATAGCGTATTATTCGCCCAGTTAAATACCGAGCAAGCTCAGCAGATCAGTAGTGAAGCCGGTATCCGTAGTATTCCGACGTTGATTTTGTTTCATCAAGGCAAAGAAATCGATCGTATTTCAGGGGCTTTAGGTGAAGCGCAATTAAAGCAGTGGATAGTGCAAGCCGTACAAAAATGTTAGCCAGCTTACCATTGGCCATTTAGCGCTATAAAAAAGCCCGTGACGTGTTTCCGTTACGGGCTTTTTTTTTTAGTAAAAGCGGATTATAGGTTGTTGATTAATCGGCGTATTTGGCTTTCAATTGAGCTTGGCGAGCAATATTTTCCTCAGTTTTCATTTCACGTTGTTCCAGCTTGCGTTTGCCTAGCAACGTGCTGCCCTCGAGGAAAAGTGCTTCCACGTAATTGAGATAAATCTCTTCATTGCGCATTTTGTCATTCACAACCGCATCGTATTGTTTCACTGCTTTTCGGTATTCTTCCTTAGCCACCAACACTTGGGCATAGGTATCTACTGCGGCAGCATTATCAGGGCGCTGTTTTACCGCGCTTTCAGCGTATTCCAGGGCTTTGTCTAGCTGATTTTGCTGTAGATACAAATAGGCTAAATTATTCAGTGCAACAAAGTTGTTAGGGTTTTTCTGTAATAAGGTTTGATAGCTAGCAACAGCTTCGTCATCACCACTATTAATTTGCCTTTCGGCCAACATCATTAAAGCAGCACCGTCGTTCGGTGATACGTTTAAATGGGCTTTAATCGCACTCAGTGCTTGCTCTTTTTTATTTAATCGCTCAAGGGTAAACACCCACAAGACTAGATTTCTGCCATTTGGTAAACCTTCATAGGCAGCATGAGCATTTGGCTCGGCTTGCTCAAAATCACCATCAACAATCAGTAAACGTGCTCGAAAGCCCTTTACAATGGGCATACTTTTTAGCTCTTGCGGTATTGCCTCGTAGGCCTTCCTTCCTGCGTCCATATCTTTATTCATCAATAAGAAATGCGTGTTAAGCAATTGCATTTGAGTGTCGTTGCGCACCGCTAAGAAACCTTCGCTTAACTTGACGCCTTCGGCAAATTTGCCCGTGTTGTCCAGCAGGAGTAACTTGCCCACGACGGCTTGTTTGTCGTTCGGGGCAATGCTCAACCACTTGTCATAATGATCCTGTGCGCCCTGCAAATCACCTGAACGAATCAGCGCTTGGCCTTTCCCCTGCCAATAAGCAGGTGGCAAAGATTCATTTTGATCAAATTTAACGAACTGTTGCAGTGCCTGGTCATATTGCTTTTCAAGCAGCAATACACGGGCATACAACATACTCAGCTCTTGATTGTCAGGCGCCTTGTTCAGCGCGCTCTCAATAACCTCAATACCTTGCTGTGTTTTACCTTGCTGTTTATTAAACAGATAAGCCGTCGCCAATGCTGGCGTATAATCAGGAAAACGATTAAGCAAAGCCGTTAAGCCTGATTGCGCTCGAACCACATCTTTTTCGGTAATAGCGATGTTGACCAAGCCCAGCGCTGCGCCTTTGTGTTCAGGGTCAATGCGCATCACCTGCTCAAACTCGGCTTTCGCATTGCTTAGATCTTGCTGTTTACTGAACACTTCGCCAGCCAGCAAATACGCGCTGATGTCATTGGCATCTTCAGCTTTCCATTGCTGCGCCAATTCTAGGGCTTTGTCATATTGCTTAGTGGTGATGTAGGCAGTAGCGAGTGTTTTTTTAGCACTCTCAAGTTCAGGTGACTTTTCCAGTGCCTCTTCTAGATTAACGATACCATCAAGATTATTCAGCGAGAGTTTAAGCAAACCTAAACGTGTGAGGTCTTCTGCCGTGGTACTGATACTGGAAGATTTCTCTACTAGCTCTTGGGCGTCTTTTACATTTCCCTGACGCAATAATTCATAACTGGCTTTTGAAAACAGTTGCGCATCTTGCTCGTTGATTTGCTCCATGCGCTCCAGCACATCCCCCGCCTCAGCATTCAAGCCCAGCTGTAATTGGCTAGCAGCCAGTAAACGCAAACCAGGATGGTTGCTAGGCAAACTGCTAGCCACTAATGAAAGGTGCTGCTGAGCGGCCTCAAAATCTTTTTGCTGGTATGCGGCATAACCTGCTATTAAACGTAGCGAAGGATCATTCATACCATTTTGAATACCTAGCTCAGCGTATTTCTGGGCCTCTCCATAGTCTTTATCCGCTATTCGTGCAGCCGCTTTAAGTTGATTGAGCAAACCATTCTTAGCATTCACGGCCAATAACTGATCGAGGTAGGGTTCCGCTTTTGCCGTTTCCCCTAAATCTACCCACAGTTTGGCAAGCACAAAGGTGGTCTGTAAATCATCGGGATACAAAGACACATATCGGTCAAACGCTTGAGCCGCCGCTTTCGGGTCGCCCAAGCTTAAATGCAGTTGCGCCAAAAGTTTAAGGACTTCAGGATGATCAGGGTGGCTATCTTTGATATTGCTAAGGCTTTGCAGCGCCAGAGGATAATCTTTATCAAGTATGTCTTTATAAGCTTGGCTCAGTGACTTGAATACGGAATCTGTCTGTAACTGCGACTGATCAGCGATGATCGCGCGCGCATCATCGGGCTTATTTAATCGCACTAAAGATACGATTTTGAAATAACCAATTTCCGCTTTGTCCTCATTACTCAGGTCGACGTTGTTATCTTCCATTTCACTGATAGCCGCATAGGCGCCGGTTCGTTGGTAGGCGCGGGTCAGCAACGGCAGCACCTTAGCCCCATCGTAACCATATTCTAATGCGCGACTGAGTTCTTTTTCAGCACTCTCAAATTGCTTTTCGTCAAGGTAAACTTTACCCAATTCAAAGCGCGCTTCTGGCGATTTAGGGGCTAATTGTACGGCGGTTTTCAACGAGATAATCGCCGAAGCACTGTCATTTTGCGCGATAAATTCTTGCGCGGCTTGGATATGTTCTTCACTAGTTTGCTGCCCACAACTGATCAACATCCCTAGTGATAGTGCGATTATCGTTTTTCTCATTTTATTCATCATCCATATCCTGGTTCTTCACTCTTTTACTTACCGCGACATTGCAGCTTGTCACCATGCGCAACGGGTAGTGTGTTATGCCTGAAACCTTTGAGCGTGCAAATGCGACAAAATTATCTTACTTGAACACTTGGTGTAGTGAAACGGCCAATCGTTGCAATTTCAACGCAATTATTTTCAGTTATACTCGACTTTGCTTAACGGTTTAACTCCGCCAGAATCACCTAAGAGTAATTTTTCACCCGGAATTTTATTCACTGAGTATTTGTTACCGTAAGCGACACCATTAAACATGTCAGTTTTATTTTAAATTCGTGACAATTCTGCACTTTTTTAATGGTTATTTTTCATTGCGTTAACGCATTGATAACAAGTTCATCAGAGATATTCAATAAATACAGATTAGTTTAAATAAAACGCGGCCTAACGTGGTGTATAGACGCGATTTCTCATATAATACTTCTTTTGTGTATCCACGCTGGTTTGTTTTAGAATTTGACTGTGAAATCTAAGTTAATCCTGCGTGTTTCTAACTAGGGATAATTAATGACTGACACTGTCGAATTGACTTTTAAAGACCTCAACCTACCTGCCGAATTGCTTCAAGCTTTAGAAAAAGTAGGTTACGAAAAACCAACCCCAATCCAAGCTCAATGTATTCCGCTAATCATGGAAGGTCACGATCTTCTTGGTACTGCGCAAACCGGTACGGGTAAAACAGCAGCATTCGCATTGCCAATGCTTGCAAACGTGGATGCTAACAACAGCAACACTCAATTATTAGTTTTGGCACCGACTCGCGAATTAGCGATTCAGGTAGCTGAAGCCTTTCAGGTATACGCTAGTTTCTCTCGTAAACTTAACGTATTACCTATTTACGGTGGCTCATCTTACGACAACCAAATTCGCCAACTAAGACGTGGTGCACAGGTTGTAGTCGGCACGCCTGGTCGTGTAATCGACCACATCAAAAAAGGCACGTTGAAATTAGATAACCTTAAGTTCTTGGTATTAGACGAAGCCGACGAAATGCTACGCATGGGTTTCATCGATGACGTTGAGTGGATTTTGAGCCACGCACCAGCAGAGCGCCAAACTGCGTTGTTCTCAGCGACTATGCCTGATCCAATCCGCAAAATTACTAAGCGTTACTTGAGCGATCCTAAACAAGTTAAAATCGAATCTAAAGTTGCTACCGCTAGCACCATCAAACAGCGTTACTGCCAGGTGGCTGGCCATCACAAACTTGAAGCCCTTACCCGTATTATGGAAGTGGAAGAGTTTGATGCAGTGATTATTTTCGTACGTACTAAAACCGCAACCATGGAGCTTTCTGAGAAATTGTCTGCTCGTGGCTACGCTGTTGAGCCTCTTAACGGTGACATTCCGCAAAACTCACGTGAACGTACTGTTGAACGTTTGAAGCGCGGTAAAATTGATATTCTTGTAGCAACAGACGTTGTTGCACGTGGCCTTGACGTTGAACGTGTAAGTCACGTTATCAACTACGACGTGCCTTACGATACAGAATCTTACGTTCACCGTATTGGTCGTACTGGCCGTGCTGGTCGTCAAGGTGATGCAATACTGTTCATCTCACATCGTGAGAAGCGCATGTTGTTCTCAATCGAGCGTGCTACACGTCAATCGATTGATCCTATGCCAATCCCATCAATCTCTCAGCTAAATGAAACGCGTTTGAGCCGCTTCAAAAGCAGCGTGATTGAAGCGATCGGTGACAGCAGCATTGAGACATTGATCCCTATCGTTGAGTCAATTCAAGCAGAAACCGAAGCCGCACCAGAAGTGATTATGGCTGCATTAGCTAAGATTGCTCAAGGTGACGAGCCGCTTATTCTGAAAGAAGGCGACCGTCCTGACCTGAACTCTGCCCCTCCTCGTGGTGACAGAAATGACCGTGGTGGTCGTGATGATCGCGGTGGACGTGGTCGTGAGCGTGGCGGTGACCGCGGTGGTGACAGACCACAACGTGCTCGCAAAAGCAGTACGCCAGAAGAAGGCATGCAGCGCTACCGTATCGAAGTAGGTCATACTCATGGCGCTAAGCCTGGCAACATCGTTGGCGCGATCGCTAATGAAGCAAACATCAGCAGTAAAAATATTGGTGCTATCGAGATTTACGATAACTTCAGTACCGTTGATTTGCCGAAAAATATGCCTCGTGCAACGCAAGATACATTGCAAAAAACCCGTGTTGCCGGTCAGCGTTTGAACATGCGTGAATGGTCAGATCAGCCTCCACGTCGTCGTGGTAAGCCTGAATAAGCTAAGCCTGACGCAGCCCTTTTATGCGCCTCTAATTGGCGAATAAAAGTGAAATTGCTAACAATATAAGAAGAGGCCAGTGGCCTCTTTTTTTATGCCTATTAAAAAGTCTTGCTTAAGGCTATGAGAACCACTTCCATCATAACTAAAAAGAATATCTTTTCTGATTACAATGCTTTATTTAACTAAGAAGAACCCGCAGAATAGCATCTATATTAAGAGTTTTAAGCGTTAGCGAGCCCTATGCAATATTTCCCTATTTTTGTTGATACTAAAGAGCTGAACTGTCTCGTTGTCGGTGCAGGGGAAGTGGCTGCCCGTAAAGTGGAGTTGCTGTTAAAAACCTCAGCCACTATCACAGTGGTTGCCCCTTGGGCCTGTGATACGGTGCAACGCTTAGCGGATGAAGGGCAAGTCACACTGCACACTCGTGGGTACGAATCGAGTGACCTCACGGCCAAACAATTAGTCTTTGTCGCCACAGACGACAGCCAATTAAATATAGATATCCATCACCAAGCTAAGGCACAAAATATTCTGGTGAATGTGGTTGATAATACGCCTTTGTGTCAGTTTATTACCCCTTCAATTGTTGACCGCTCGCCGATTATTATCGCCATGAGCAGCGGCGGTGTTGCGCCTGTTCTACTGCGCTATTTACGCCAGAAACTCGAGTCTGTTATTCCGCAAAAGGTCAGTTTGCTGGGGCAGTTTTCAGAAAAATTCCGTGAAACCGTTAAAGCCCGCTTTAACTCAGTGACAAAACGCCGTTACTTTTGGGAAGATATCCTCGATGGCGATGTCGCCGAACAGGTTCTACAAGGCAACAACAGCAAAGCCGAACAGATGATGCAAGACAAACTTGCCCTTGACGAGCATGACTCGGGTAAAGGAGAGGTGTACTTGGTCGGTGCTGGTCCAGGCGATCCAGACTTACTAACATTTCGCGCGCTACGCCTAATGCAAAAGGCCGACGTCGTCGTGTATGACCGCTTGGTATCCAAAGAAATATTAGAACTGGTGCGCCGGGATGCAGAGAAAATATACGTGGGAAAAGCCCGCAGCTTGCATACCGTGCCACAAGATGAAATTAACGCGCTACTGGCCGATTTAGCCTTAAAGGGGAATCGAGTCGTGCGTTTAAAAGGCGGCGACCCTTTTATATTTGGTCGCGGCGGTGAAGAAATAGAGACCCTAGTGGAAAAAGGCGTGAGCTTCCAAGTGGTGCCTGGCATTACAGCCGCCAGTGGTGCTGCCAGTTACGCTGGCATTCCCCTGACCCACAGAGATCACGCCAAGTCGGTGGTATTTGCTACTGGTCACTTACGAGATAACAGCATCAACTTAAACTGGCCCATGCTGGCCCAGCCTGAACAAACCACTGTATTCTATATGGGGTTAACAGGCTTGCCTGTTATTTGTGAGAAACTCATTCAGCATGGCCTACCGGACACCACTGAAATTGCACTGGTGCAATCGGCAACGACCACAGAGCAAAAAGTCGTGGCCGGTAACTTAGCAAATATTCAACAAAAAGTGGCAGAAGCCGGCATTAAACCACCGGCGCTTATCATTGTTGGTTCGGTGGTCAGCTTACGAGAGAAACTTAACTGGTTTGGCGCTGACGCTTAAGGTCAACGCCGTTCACTGCTCTTATCATGTCACCCGGCTATTCAGGCTTTTTAGCTAAGAAGATGGTGTGCTTGATACCTTTATCTGCTCTGGCTGATGCGATGCGCGTATCGACTTTGTAGCCGACATTTTTAAGGCGCACTTCAAATAAATAATCTGGGCCCGCAGACCAAATCGCCAGTACGCCTTTTGGCCGTAGCATCTGCAAAATAGCCTTGAGCCCCACTTCTGAATATATCCAGTTGTTATCAGCATGCGTCAACCCTCTTGGGCCGTTGTCTACGTCCAACAAAATTGCGTCATACGTTTCGCTCTGTAGAGTTAACAGCTTGGTTACGTCCCCTACTTTTACTTGGGTTCTAGGGTCTTTCAATGGGTAGCCGGAACACTGCCCTAATGGCCCTTGGTTCCACGTAACAACATCAGGAATAAGCTCGGCGACCGTGACACTCGCCGATTTATTCAGCACACTCAAGGCAGCAGTTAATGTATACCCCATGCCTAAACCGCCCACCAGCACATTGGCGTTGTCCACATCTTTCAAATGACCGCAGCCAACTCGAGACAGAACTTTCTCGGAATTAAAAACACGGCTATTCATCAATTCACCGCGCTTGCCAGCGATACGAATTGAAAATTCTTTACCGCGCTGATGTAACGTCAGTTCACCGCCATTATTCGGTATTTGCGCGCTGTTGATTTGCGTCCAAGGGGTCATAGAATACCTAGTGTGTAATGAGAATGTGGGATCATTGAGTCATGACTCATAGAGTAAAATATCAGTGAGTGCGGCTTCAGAGATTAAGCATAGTGAAAAAAGATAATCAGCTATAAGCAAATGATGCGCTTTTTATTGGCGCGCACTCTACCATATTTTCGCGCCTATTCTTAACATTCAGCTGGCATTCGCGCGAAAACTACCAGTAACGCTCCTGCGTAATCTGACCTGGTGAGCGACGTAGATGCTTCTTCAGCCCCATGTTTTTTAGCGTCGCCATAGCCTCTTCGATCATTTGTGGATTGCCGCACAACATGACCTGACTTTGCTGGGCGCTTAAGGGCGTATTGGCTGTGTTGATGATAGCTCCTGATTGCAATAATTCAGGTATACGCCCGTGCAATGCACCTTTACCTTCTTCTCGACTGACAATAGGTAGGTAACTAAATTGAACTGAGTGTTGGCTTTTACACTGTTGAATAAATTCGCCGTACGCCAAGTCATTTTGATACCGGGCCGCGTAGACTAAAACGACTTTTTTATACCGCTGCCAAATCTCTTCGCCCGCAAGAATAGATAGAAAAGGCCCAACTCCTGTGCCTGTGGCAATCAGCCAAATATTGTCGCTGTCTGGTACTTCATTTAACACCAAAAAGCCCGTCGCTGGTGCCATAACCTTTAGCCCATCACCTTCACGTAATTCATGTAATTTAGGTGACAAAATGCCTTCCTCTACCGGCACAGCCATAATTTCCAATTCGCTGCTACGTGGGTGGCTGACTAAAGAATAAGGCCTAGAAATGACGGTGTCATCTTGAGCGATGCCGACTTTAGTAAATTGGCCTGGAGTATATTCAGGAAAATCAGCGCACTGAAAACGTAAGCTAAAAAGATGGTCGTTCCAATCAATCCGCTTTGTGACCTTTGCGTCTAACCACTGTGCCATAAAACCTCCCACTAAATAGACTGAGTTGAAACGCTACCATGATAATTCTGTTGATGCAGAGGAATTTATATTCCGCAATATTGAATTTACGGTGTCTCCCTTTACTAAAAACCCCGTTTTAGCGACGTGCTGAAACGGGGTACAGGCTTTCAATTGTTACTGACGCTCTTGTGCATACTTGCACAGAGCGCGGGTCATACGTTTATCTACTCGCCAAAACGCATTTTGAACTCGATGCCGTAAAAGCGTGGGGCCCCCGCGACAAAAGTTGGGTTGCCAAAGCCGCCACCGGTATTACCTGCGTCCACTAGATATTCTTTATCAAGCAAGTTACTGGCAAACAAGTTTACTGCCCAATCTTCATCCGCACCTGCAATACCGATGCGGGCACTGACTAAGCTGACGGAATCTTCACTGATGTCTAAACCTGATATTGGTGCATTCGCCGGTTCAAAGAACACGTCTGAGCGGTAGCTGTACACTAAAGAACTCGTTAGGTTATAACCTTGCGAAAGTGCAGTCGCGTAGAACATGCCGACACTGGCTGTCCATTCCGGCTGCAAGCGAAAGCGATTGCCCGCTAGGTCACCGTTTGTGCTGTCGTCGTCTATGGTTGCATCTAAATAAGCTAGATTAGCGAATAGCTCAAAATCAGCACCTAACAGGGCACGCACTTCTGCTTCAGCGCCAACATTGGTCGCCGAGCCAGCATCTGCGGCATATGCCACGCCCTCGTCATCTAACAAAGTAACTTGGAAATTTGAATAGTCTTGATAAAACACCGAGGCGTTATAATTCACAGATTTATCGAACGCTTGTCCTTTGATGCCCGCTTCGTAGTTCCAGATGATCTCAGCTGGGATTTCAGTAACAGACTTCTCACCCGAGCCATCTTCCCCGCGAACTGACGTCACATTCAACACATCAGAGCGGCGACCTTTAGAAATGGTCGCGTACATATTGATGTCTTCATTTAAGACGTACAACATATTAAAGCGTGGCAACCAATCATCGTAGTCTTCTTCAGCACGGAAAATCTGACCTTCTGTGTCCACGGTAAACAGTTCACTGCCAGTTAATACACTTGCAGGCGCATCTGAGCGATAACCACTTTTTTTGTCTTCACGCACATAGCGTAAACCGGCGGTTAGCTCTAGCGCCTCATTCACGGCATAAGTCACATCAGCGAACGCCGAGTAAGCATCGGTCTCGCCGTAGTTTTCAAACTCTAAACGATACGGCAAAAGCTGAGCAGCCCCTTCAGTTAAAATGGGCGTGAGCACAGGAACAGAGCCATCGTTTGCTACGCATGGCTGCGCAAGAGCAGCAAAGGCCCCTAGGCAGTTCAAAAAGACAGATTCCTCTGAGCTAAATGGCACTGCTTGACTACCGTCTTCGGTGAAATAGCTCACACCGGCGATAGTAGTCAGTTTGTCACCTTGATGAATCATGCGAAATTCTTGGCTGAATTGATCGCCAGTGGCATCTTCAGCAAATTCTAAGAACCACGCTTGCGTGCCATCGGCATCAAATACTTCCAGTGAATCAAAGCGACGAGAAGCGGAAATTGAGGTAAACGTTAAGTCTTGGTTAATGTCCCAATTAACCGTTAGGTTCAGATCGTCAACGGTGCGTTCTACGCCCAAATCTTTGCGGCCAAACACCTCTTGGGATAATGGACTACCTGACATTTCCACAAAACTAAATGCGCTGGTATCGCCACCAGTGGGTGCAAATAAGCCATTTTTAAACGATGTTCCCGTGTCGTCATTTTTTTCGTGGGTATAAACTAAGTCTATGGTCAGCTCATCACTGGGTGTAAAACGTAGCGACGGGCGAAACGCTGTGCGCTCAATACCATGCATGTCTTCCTGATCGAATCCGTCAGGGTTTTGCGAACCCGCTTCCCCTGCAATATTACGAATGAAACCATCACGCTGGCGATAGCTAAAGGCCAATCGCCCCTGCACTTGGCTATTGCCGCCAGTCACGAACCCACTGAGGGTTTCAGCTGAATAATTGCCCACACTGGCCTTTATTTCTGCACCGAATTCTTCTTGGGGTTTACGGGTGATAACACTTAACGCCCCCACTGATGCTGCCGTGCCAAACAGGGTCGCTTGCGGGCCTTTAACCACTTCAATACGCTCTATATCAAACAATTCAAAATACGAGCCCCGAGAGCGGGATACGTCAGCACCGTTATAGTAAATCGACACACGAGGCGCCGCCTGTGACGAACCACTGTCTGAGGTAATCCCCCGAATAACGAAACCCGGGTTGTTCGGGCTTTGTTCTTGAATCACCAAACCAGGGGTTATTTCGGATAAGGTGTCGAGCTCGGCAACCCCTAAACTCTCAAGCAACGCACCATCGTAGGCACTGATACTGACAGGCACATCTTGAATTGACTGATCGCGTTTTTGCGCCGTCACGGTAATTTCTTCGATTTGATGCTGATTACGTGACGTCTGCCCGTAAGCATTCGTTCCAATAACCCCTGCAACAAGAAGGGCTAGCTTACTAACGGTAAAAATAGAGGATGTTATTGTTGTCATGTGTGTTCCATTTAAGAGTGACTGCGATATAAGCGCAGCAAAGGTACTCAGTAAATGCGAAACTTACATGACCATTTTATGACAAATAGATGACGTAACCGATCATGGCAACTATTTAATAACATTGAATATTTTATATTTATGATGGTGAATAAGCACAGCTTATAAAAACGCAAAAGCCGATGAGTTTGAAGTGACACTATCGGCTTTTTTTTACTGACTCAGTGGCCACTACATGTAGTGCTCAAATATCAAGTAAGCAAGTATGAAGTGATAAAAAGCAGGCTATTTACCTAATGTAAACTTAGTGTCTTCGTCACGTAGTAGGTATAGCGCGAAACATGCTGCCCACATAGGCCATGCAGCAAAGAACAATAGGTTATTGAACGCATCAAAGTATTGAGCAAAAGCTGAAAGCGTAGAGCCTCCGTGCATTAAGAAAATGAGCCCATAAGTGAAACGTTTTTTAATGCCCGTCACAAACGCCAATACCAGCAGTAGCTGCAAAGCGCCCATAATGTAGGCAACCGTCTCACCTAAACCAGGAATAGAATAAAACTTATCGAAGATAGCGATGCTATGGCCTGGGTTAACGAATTTGTCCATTGTCCAAATAAACATCACAATAAACACCCCAAGGCGTAGAGCCAATAAAGACCACTGTAGACGGGTTCTTACATCGTTAGATACCGCTTCACTCATTTTTGATTCCTTGATTGTCACTATTTACAGCTTATTAATAGTAAGCTGGTCGCTATGTCGGCGTTAGTGAATTTAAAAAAGCGCCACGCCTGCTTGTACAACAGCGATTGGCAGGATAACTACAACAAAAGTAGATACAGCACCAGACCGAGAAAAACGAAAAATATTACACCGCAAATGACTGTTTTTACTGTGACGCGACGAACGGCATTTTTAGCCCGTCGAATGACATGTTGGCCACGTTGAATAAGACTGAACCAAATAGCGCTAACCACGAAACACGATGCATATCAGAAGCAAGCACGTAGACTGACCACTCTGACTAGGGAGAAAAGTGATTAACCGGACAAGCCCAACCAACCCACATCCTATCAATCAAATCAAAGGTTTCATCTTTGATCTTGATGGTACATTGGTGACCTCAAAGCTAGATTTCATATACCTGCGCGAACAAGTCGGTTGCCCACCGAAACAAGACATATTGCGTTTTATCGAAGGATTAGACGAAGCGCAGCAAATAGTGGCGAATAGAATTGTGGCAGATTACGAACTGCAAGACGCGCAAAATGCCCTGTGGATAGACGGCGCCCTGCCATTGATTCAGTGCCTGGCGAGCTCACAGCAACCTGTCGCTATTGTTACGCGCAATAGCCAACCCGCCACTCAACATAAGCTAAAACACCATGCTTCGCTGTTTGATCCCATAGTAACCAGAGAAGACGCTGCGCCTAAACCTGATCCGCAAGCGTTATTGCACATCGCCACATTGTGGCAATTACCCGTTCACCAACTCGCCTACGTAGGGGATTATCTGTATGACATTCAAGCAGCGAAAAACGCAGGTATGCTTGCTTGTTTATATGCCCCAGATGAACTCCCAGAATATGCCGACCAGGCCGATTGGGTCTTTAATCACTTCAGCGAATTTTTAGCGGCGTTAAAAACAAGCAAAGTACGACGATGACGTTTCATCATCAAGTATTAGCCTTGAAATATGAAGGCAAATCCGAAGCTTTGCCGACCGTGCTTGCCTACAAGTCCTTAAACATTTGAGCAACACGTTGTGCCTCTTGCTCTGTGTTGTAAATATGCCACGACAGGCGCAGACAATCGCCCCTTCGATCGAAATACGCATTGGCTGCGTGCAAGTCGCTTTCCAATTGGGTGAGCTTAGGCTCTGATAAATGCATACACAAAGTACCGCCTGTTTGCGCTACATCAATCGGCGTTAACACATGCTCGGCGGCATCGGCTAGCACGACTCTTTGTAACGTTTTACTGTGTTCGAATAAGCTTTGTGAACCGATTTGGTTGACTTGCTGCACACCTACCAGCGCTGTGGCATAGGGTAAGATACTCGGCGTGCCCCCCCAAAAGCGCTTTGCTGCGTCTGCAAACGCAAAGTGTTCGATATCAAACTCAAACGGGTTTTGATGAGAAAACCAGCCCAATTGTTTTGGTTCAAGTGCATTAATATGCTTTGGGTTTATCCACATAAAGCCAGCTCCGGGTCCGCCACACAACCATTTGACGCATGAGCCTAAGATCACATCAACGTTCCACGTTTGTAAATCAATTGGCACAACCCCTACCGATTGCGCCACATCCACAACTACTCGAATGTTCTTTGCCCGGCACAGGGCGCTTATATCAGCTACGTTTGATAACACACCGCTGTTTGAGTGCACATGGGTGATCAATGCCACCTCTACATCTTCAGTTAAGTGAGCTTGCCAAGCTGCAACGTCATTCGGGTCAATATCCTTGTCTATTAACGTCAGCTCAAAACCGTAAGCTGACAACCCTTGAACAACGAAGCCCATAGACGGAAATGCTGACGCATGCATTAATACTGTGCGCTTGTGGGTTGCGGGTTTACCGGCGTTTTTTAACTGAACGCTCCCAAGGGACTGCAAGTATTGATTCAACCCACTTGAAACACTGGGTTGAGGACAAAAATCCGCTGAGCTGGCATTAAACAAGGTGCCCAATTCCTCACAAAATTGCTCGATAATCGTTAGCCACTGCGGCCAAGCATCCCCACCCTTTTGCTGCCAAGGTTCGAAATAAGTTTGTCCCACTAAGCTGCGTGTCAGCACAGGCATGCAACCCACCGAATGGCTGAGTAGATACATCCCCTTAGGTAAAGAAAACTGCTGATTGGCATATTGCACTATAGGGCCTCACTAGGATTTTGATGAAATGGGCAACCTCCACCGACTTGGTTATTAACCTCATGGATTGACTCTCGCACTTCACCATAAGCGCTGCCCCAGCTGTCCGTCATGCTGCTACGCACCCGCCACAATTCAGGGAAAAATCGATGTTTCGCGCCATTTTCCAATAGCGTCACGGCTCGCCCTTTCAACGACTTAGCCTCAAGGCCAATTGAACGTTGAATTAAAAAAATATGCAGGCTACGAAACTTTTGTAATTGCTCGTCAAATTCAGCTAAGCACTCGGCCACAACGTAACTTTCGTCGTGACTGTATTGGCTATCGTATACTTGCTCGATGTTTTTATTTCGCCCTACTAAGTATTGCTCGTTGAACACGCTCCATAAGTCGGTTGGCATTTTCAATAACGTACGAAAACCAGGTGACTCTTGGCCGCTACCATTGCCAAGTTGCAAACGAATTTGCTGATACTCTTTTGGGGACATGGTTTCGAGTAAATCCAATTGCTGACTCATCATGCGCTGAATAAAACTGACTCGCTTCATCAAAGTCACCACTCGTAAGGTGTTTTCTTGCTGCATGAATTCCAATACATCCACCAGCGTATAAATGGCGAGTTTCATCCACAACTCTTCCACTTGATGCACTATTTGAAACTGTAACTCGTCGCCATTGCACAGCTCGGTTAACGGTTTTTGCGCACTCAGTAACTGCTGACAATGTAAATAAGTGCCGTAATCAAGCATCTCTGGTTTATCAAGTAGGGCATGGTACTTTTGGCGAAAAATAGTATCGGGCGTTACAGGCTTATTCATAGACATTATCCTTGCTCAGTTTGGCTGCGTGACGTCACACGTCAATAATGCCTATCATGCTAGAGTACTCGCCTTCGAACATTGTTCTATTTATACTGATTGAAAGCGATTTTTAAGAACAACGTTCTGGTTATTTCACATATGAAGAAACAAGTGTTAGATAAAAGCAGTATAAAAATCATCAATGCCTTGGAAAAAGATGGTCGCATGTCATTCGCAAACCTAGGTGATACCCTAGGTATCAGTAAAACACCCTGTTGGAATAAAGTGCAGCAATTGCAATCGGCAGGGGTTATTGAAGGATATAGCGCCCAACTAAATACCAAGGCGCTCGGCTTAAGCATTCGGGCATTGGTACATGTGGTGGTCGATTTTGAACATTATCAGGCGTTTGAAAAGGCGATTATCGAACACGCTTCAGTGCGCTCTTGTCATGCTGTCACTGGAGATTCAGATTATGTGCTGGAGATACTTGCGACTGACATCGAGGCATTTGACGAGCTGTTAAGGGCACAGTTGAGCAGACTACCCGGCGTACAACGCTTTAATACTTCGATCTCCACGCGTATGGTCAAAAATAATGGGCCATATTCAAACATGTTGCCATAGCTGGCTTATAATTGCTGGCTCAGCTACAGATAAAAATCCTGCTCGCCGGCTGATAAAGCGCTAACCTTTCCCAAATGATTCCATGAAAGCCTCAACAAAATTAGCTGAAGCGTTAGCATCCATATTGAAGTACAGACTCGGTTCAATCAGCTCAATTTCAATCACCACATACTCACCTTGATAACGCAGTAAATCGATGCGTGCATACAAGGCATCATCTGGCAGCGACGCCATAGTATGGCGAGCTTGAGTAAGCATTTCTTCATCAGGCTCAACAGCTTGTAAACTGCCACCATGCTCTTCTTGTACTCTAAAATCACCTGGCTCAGGTGTTTTTAAAATTGCGTGGCTAAAGTGACCGTTAAAGTAAAAGAGCGAATACTCCCCTTGGGTTACCACGGCTTCAACAAAGGGTTGAACCATAAACGCCCGCCCGTTAAAGACCTCAGCAAGAGTTTTTGATTGGGCAAGTAACTGCTCTCGGTCGAGCATGTAAGTGTGATCAGCATTAGCGCTAACACACGGTTTGATCACCAACCTATCACAATTAAAACGCTCAAAACCTGCGCTGACTTGTGCTAAATCGAATGTGTCCAGCCATAGGGTGGGCACAATTGCGATCCCCTGACTGGCTATATCTTTTAAATACTCTTTACTAATATTCCACGTTAATAACCGTAAGCTATTGGCCAATATAGCGCTAGAATCTTCAATTCGCTGTAAGCACCGCATAAACGCTTTGGCATGCTGTTGATAGTCCCACGTGCTGCGCACCACTACCACATCAAAACGATCCCAATCCACTGTGTTATCGTGCCAAGACACCGCCTCAACCTGCCAGCCTTGTTGCTTTAGCGGTTCGTATAATAGTTCGTCGTAAACAAAGTACCCTTCTAGATTATCGGTAGATAAAAAAGCACAACGTTTCATAGTATTTGAACCTCATTCTTCATAACATCAAATTATTCACAACCTCAAACTGTTCATAATCTAAATACAAAAACTTCATCATTCATGCATTCGATGCTAACACAGGTAAGCGTTAACTCAGGTTAACTACTGTGATCTGCGACATGTTGTTGAATGGCCTTAGGTATGATTAGCGGCTTTGAAATAAGCACTGTTTTGTGCCGGTTTAATTGGCCTTTGGTAATCACCACTTTCGATTTAGCCACGCCGCACTGCTTGGCTAAATATTTAATCAAATGCGTATTAGCTTTACCGTCAACAGGCGGTGCGGTGATCGCAACCTTAAGCTCATCACCGTGGAGGCCCACCACTTCGTCACGAGACGCTTTGGGTTGTGTATAAATACGCAAGTGCAAATCACCATCAATCACCTGAGCAGCGCTACTCTTCAATGCTTCTTCTCCTGGGCGCGTTGCTGGCGCCTTTGCTCACGCTTCATTTTTTGGCGTTTTTTATCTTTTAATACAGAGTAAACAATTGCAACTAAGCCCAACACAAAAGCCAAAATGAGAGCAACCCCGATCCATTGACACAACAACGGATAGGCGCAAGGTAAGCCGATTTGAATCGCTGAATCGTTCATCGATTTTAAGTTATCACGTGCAGTAAATTTGATTATGGATATGCGTCAAATTATCTACATAGTGGTAAGCACTCTCCCCTCAAAAAGGATTCACGTAATACCCTTGTTGATTCAACAACATATGGGCGGTCATAGCGGATAGCACCATATCAACGCCATCGATTAAGTCATCGTTGGCAATCTGATGATAATAAGCCGATTGCCCGCACAGCATGATTTGCACACCATTGGCTATCAAGGTGCTGAGCAGTTCAGCATTTGGATTGGGTTTGCCATATTTTTGCTTATACGCCTTCGTATTAAGCATTTCGTTGCTGGCACTACCATGGATCACCATAGCGAGATGTTGATTTTCCAGCGGCACGCCGTTCGCCACATGCATATTGATGAAACGCGCTACCGTATCAATACCGCGATTGAGTGCTCCCTCTTTGCCTGCTTGGTCAATATCAAAAGTCAGTTTAAATACCGTGTCTTTTGGTAATGTAACGTCCTGTTTTACTGGCGCGTGTTGTCCGTAACCAAAAATAACAGGGCCATCTGCAAAGCCTTCTGCAAATGCGTTCCCCCAAGTGACACTGCCTATTATGGCTAAGACCACAAACCTTACTTTACCCATCATGTCTCTCTATTTATCGCACGGTTATATGCTTGCTCGCTTTGATGCGCACTAGTTAGTAATTGTTACACAGATTACTTGGCTAAGTCAGCTTCACGGCTCGCTTTAAAGTCAGAGGCCATCTTCCACTTTGGCCAGTCTCTCGAGTTTGCTAACGTCGCGGTAATATTGACCATCAATTTAATGTCTTGCTCTACGCCACCCAGTGACCAATCAGCTGAAAAGTCATCTGCTGCTTTATGATATTTATGGGCGATATAATCAGGGTCTGTGTCCCCTAAGCTCATGAACAACAAGCTCGGAACACCTTGTTTAGCCATTGAAAAATGATCAGAGCGGAAAAACAAGCCGTTCTGGGGGCGAGGATCAAGCTTTACTCGCCGCCCTTGCGCATTGGCTGCGTTTGCAAGGTAATCTTCCATGTCGGATAAACCGTCACCGTACTGCAGAATATAATCCACTTTATCCAACACGTTCATACCATCAATGTTAAGCAAGGCAACCATCTTCTTGGTAGGGATGATATCCCCTTTTGAGAATTGCTCTGAGCCAATCAACCCCGTTTCTTCTGCGGTGAAATTAATGAATAAAATGGAACGTTCGAATGGTTTAACATCATGTTGTGCCTTGAGCATACGCGCCATTTCTAATGTGCCAGCAACACCAGAAGCATTGTCTACGGCGCCATTATAAATAATATCGCCATCGGCGGTTTGTTTAGTACCAAAATGATCCCAGTGTGCGCCTACCAATACGTATTCGTCAGGGTATTTACTGCCGGTAATTGTTGCTAGTACATTGTGTGACGTCGCTTGGCTAATGGTGTTTTTAAGACGCAAATTGGCAGTTTGCTTCAACGTCACTGGACTAAAATTGCTCTGCAATGCTTGTGCTTTAAGTTGTTGATAATTGAGGCCTGACTGTTCGAACACTTGCTCTGTTGCGGCCAACTGTATCCAACCCATAATCGGTAACTTGGATTTATTTTGCTCGTTATCAACCAATGTATACTTGCTACCCGTGTTTGAGCTTTCTACCACACTCCATGGGTAAGCTGCTGGCGCAGTTTCATGTACAATCAGCACGGCTTTTGCTCCCTGACGAGTTGCTTCTTCGTACTTGTATGTCCAGCGACCGTAGTAAGTCATCGCATTGCCAGTAAACACACTTGGGTTCTGTGTGGCAAAGCCTGGGTCATTAACTAACACGATAACCGTCTTGCCCCTCACATCTACATTGGCGTAATCGTTCCATTGATACTCAGGTGCGTTGATCCCGTAACCGACAAATACTAATTCAGAATCGTTAAGGGTTATCTGTGGGTTCATCTGTTCGGTACGTGCGGTGAAGTCGCTTCCTGCGAGAAAAGACAGCTCACCTATTTGTAAACGCATGTTTTGGTCAGGCGTAATCTGCGCCATGGGCACAGGTTGTAGGAATTGTGCTACGGGTGACGACTTCTGTGCATGTGGGTTCCCGCCCTGCAACCCCATCGCTTGATACTGCTTGGCTAAATAGTTAATCGTTAAGGTTTCCCCCTCCGTTAGGGGTCCTCTTCCTTGAAAGGTATCAGAGGCTAGCGTCTCGATATGGTGTGCCACGTTGATGAGATTAACGTCGTGCTCTTTATCTTGAGCACTTAGCGAAAAGGGCGCCAAAACAAGGCCTAGCATAGCACTGGCTTTAACAAGTTTGTAAAACTTATGGTGTAACATTGAGCAATTCATACGTTAGATCCGGTTAGATGCACTTCACCAATAAAGCGAAGTTAACATGTTAATTTTACTGAGATTAGCGATAAAATTAACGTTAATTTATGGGTAAAAAAAAGAATAAGTAAATAGGAATGACAGATGTTAACCGATATACTTTTGTTTACAATTAGAAGTACTCGTTGAATGAAAAGTACAACTACTATTCACGTTCAACGACTCATTATAATAATAACGAAACACACAAATAAGGTTTTTCCCCCCAATGAACAATAGATGGATGAAGGTTCTACTCCCCTTTCTAGCACTTATCGCCGGCTTTGGTGGAATGACGTTGATAGAAGTCAGCGCTTCCGAAGACGAGAAGAAAGAGCTTGTCGATACACGCCCTACGATTACAGTAGAAACTGCCCATGCAGAAGATTATCAAGTTGTCATTTCCAACCACGGTGAAGTGCAGCCTCTAGAGCGTACTATGATTTCTGCCCAAGTGTCAGGCGAAGTGATTAGCTGGCACCCCAGCTTTGTCGCCGGTGGGTTAGTTTTGCGTGGCAGTGTTTTGTTTAGCATCGAAAAAGATGCCTACGAAGCAGCGCTTTTACAAGCACAGGCCAATGTCAGTTTGGCCCAATCCCAATTAATAGAAGAAAAAGCCCGTGCTGACGTTGCCGAGCAAGAAGCCAGAAGTCTTCCAAGCAGTAAAGTGTCTGATTTGTATTTACGTAAACCTCAATTGCTCAGCGCTCAGGCAAATTTGAAATCAGCACAAGCCAGCCTAAAAATTGCTCAACGCGATTTAGATAACTGTGAAGTTATTGCCCCCTACGATGCACTCGTGATCAGCCGTAATATCGGTGTTGGCCAATTTATCTCTCAAGGTACCTCTGTAGGCGAAATATATAATGTTGAAGCGGCTGAGGTCATCTTCCCAATCGCTGGTTTTGACCGCGAATTTTTACCCGACGACCTAGCAGAAAAAGAAGCCAAAGTTGTGACCAACGGTTACAGTCCAATTGAGCGTACCGGATTAATTTCACGTGATTTAGGCGTAGTGGATCAAGCAACCCGCATGAGTCAATTAGTGGTTCGGGTAAACGATCCATACAGCCTGAAAAGCAATTTGCCAGCCCTCAAATTTGGTAACTATGTTCAGGTTAGTTTTCCTGGACGTACCCTAGAGCACATTTATCGCTTACCTCAGGCGCTGGTTAATAACCAGACGGTGTGGATAATGGACAAAGACAGCAAGCTACAACCTAAGAAAGTCGAAATTCTTCGCGAGGAAGGCGAGTACTTGCTTATCAGTAAAGGCATTTCTGACAACGACAATATTGTAACGACCCTGCCTGAATACCCGCAAACAGGCATGGAAGTCAAAGTCAGTAGTGGAAAATCAGCCAGTGAGCTAACCGCTCAGAAAGCGAAATAGGAGAAGGTATGTCTACAGAAGATTCCGCTCCTCGCCCAGATGTTCCTCACGAAGACCCTGAGCTACCAAACCCCTTCGAGCCTAAGCAAACGGGTTTAATCGCGTTTTTTGCCAATAATTCAGTAGCCGCCAACTTGATGATGATTTTTATCATTATTATGGGGGTGTTTAGCTACTTTACGATCCAGCGCCAAATGTTTCCGAACATTGAAATTAACTACATTAATATCAGTGCTGTGTACCGTGGTGCCTCGCCTCAAGAGATCGAAGAAAGTATTTTGATCAAAATTGAAGAGTCACTAAAGGACATCACCGAAATCAAGAAAGCGACTTCAAGGGCATTCCGTGGTAGTGGCCGAGTAACCTTAGAAATACAGGAAAATAAAGAACTCACCGATGTGCTTGATAAGGTAAAAGCGCGGGTTGATAGTATTGCGACTTTCCCTGCAGATATGGAGCCGCCGGACATTTCACAAATTGAGTTCCAACAAGATGTGATTGAAATGTCTCTAGTGGGTGACCTACCTATTACGCAGCTAAAACCTATCGCTAAAAAAATTGAAGATGAACTCCTTCATCTCAGTAATATTTCACTGGTGAGCGTGGATGCACCAGAAGATGAAATTGCGATTGAAATTCAGCCGGATGTATTGCGTAAATACAACCTCACTTTAGGGGATGTGCAGCTCGCAATACAAAATTATTCAGCCAACATATCCGCTGGCGAGCTTCGTACTGATTCAGGCATAGTCGCCGTTCGTGTTGAAAACCAAATGTACAGTGGCGACGAGTTTCGCAGGATCCCAATAAAAATCAGTGAAACGGGTGCTAAAGTCTATTTAGGCGACGTAGCCACCATTGAGGATGGATTTGAAGAAGGCCAGCGTTACTATAAATATTCTGGTGTAAACGCCATATATATGTCGGTAAAGGCCACCAAAGATCAGAGCACCATTCCGGTATCAAAAACCGTAAAAGAATATATTGAGATGCGCAATAAGACCTTACCCGCAGGCTTGCAGCTCAAAGTCCTGGTGGATATGACGTACTACCTCAATGCTCGTCTAGACATGATGCTCAGCAATTTATTTCAGGGTGCTATTTTGGTGGCAATTATGCTCACCATTTTCTTGCGATTCAGGCTCGCATTCTGGGTTATGCTCGGTCTACCCGTGTGCTTTTTAGGCGCCATCATGATGATGCCGGTTTTTGGAGTCACTATTAATATCCTGTCACTTTTCGCATTTATTATGGTGCTAGGGATAGTGGTGGACGACGCCATTGTCATAGGCGAAAGCGCATACAGTGAAATTGAAGAAAGAGGCGGCGGCGCTGAGAGTGTTATCCGCGGGGCGAAACGGGTGGCAACGCCTGCCACCTTCGGCGTACTGACCACCATTGCAGTATTTGCACCGGCCTTGTTTTCCACCGGCCCTGAAGGTCAGTTTTTCTACGTAATCGCCTGTGTGGTCATTTTATGTCTGGTCTTTAGCCTCATAGAGTCAAAACTGATCCTGCCGGCTCACTTAGCCCACATGAAGTTTACCCCAGTGAAAGAAACGAGTTGGCGTGCCCGCTTTAACCAACGCTTCTTTGGTTTCGTAAACGGAAAATACAAACGCTTTGTAGAAAGATGCACCGAATGGCGCTGGTTCGTTTTTTGTATCTTTATTGCTGTGCTGGTTATCAGTTGGGGGTTGGTGTCTGCCAACTACGTACGCATGATCCCGTCACCCAAGGTGCCTCATGACTTTCCGGGTATCTCGTTTGAAATGAATGAAAACGTGCCAGATGAAGCGGTAATCAACGCTTTGATCACCATAGAAAGTATGGTCATCAACGTAGATAAACAAATCATCGAAGAATACGGCAGTTCGATGATGCGCGACATTATGGTATTCAACCGTGGTCGCACTGAAGGTCGGGTACAAGTTCCCTTGGTTGACGAAGAAGACCGTCATTTTGACGCGTTTGAGCTTGCTAGGCGTTGGCGCGAACAATTACCTGAAATTCCAGGTATGAAGTCAATTACTATCATCGATGATATTAATGGCGGCGGCAATGACGACGGTGAATTTGGTTACATGCTATTTGGCAGTGACATAGATACCCTAAACGCTGCGGGGCGTGAGTTTATCTCAATGTTGCAGCAAACAAATGGACTGTTTGATATCAGTTCGTCAATCGACCCTGCTAGCAAAGAAGTACAAATGCAATTGCTGCCTGTGGCTTACGACTTAGGCTTAAACCTAGCCGACATTGCGCGCCAAGTTGGCGCCAGTTTTTACGGTGGTGAAGCCCAGCGGGTGATCCGCGGCGGTGACGAAGTGCGCGTAATGGTGCGCTACCCCAAGCTAACCCGGGAACGTTTTGCCGAGTTAAAATACGCGGTTATTACCACGCCTGCTGGCAGGGAGGTCATGCTTGGGGATGTAGTGAGCCTGACCGAAAAACCGGGGATCAACTACATCCGTCGTGAAGGCGGATACCGAAGCGTGTATGTGTTTGGCTCAATTGATGAAGAAGAAGTAGAGCCAAATGAGGTAGTGCAGACGGTAGAAGAAGATCTCTTGCCTCTAATGAAAGAAAAGTTCCCAGGGGTAAAAACCGAACTAGGTGGCACCATTGAAGAGCAGCAAGCACAGCAAAGCCAGCAGCTTATGTTCTTGGTGGCAGGGTTAATCATGGTCTACATCCTGCTCGCAGCACCGCTTAAAAGTTACGGCCAACCGCTTATTATCATGTCTGTTATTCCCTTTAGCTTAACGGGTGCTATTTGGGGGCATTTCTTGTTTGGTATAGATCTAAGCATGATGTCGACCTTCGGCATTATCGCCGCCGCAGGGGTGGTAATAAATGACAGCCTGGTTATGACAGACTTTGTTAACCAACAACGTGCTATGGGCGTTCGCATTAAAGATTCAGTGGTTAACGCTGGTTGCGCTCGCTTCAGGGCAATCACCTTAACATCAATCACCACGTTTGCCGGTGTATTGCCGATCATGTTCGAAACCAGCCTACAGGCACGGTTCGTTATTCCCATGGCGGTCGCGTTGGGATTTGCGGTAATGTACGCGACTATGGTGACACTTATACTCGTGCCTTGCTTGTATTTGATACTCGAGGATATTAAGAATATTTTCAGAGCTATTTTTGCTGCGATTGGTCGCTTGTTTAGCCGCAAGCGCGAGAAGCATCAAGCAATAAAGAATAGCTAACCCATTAATAGTAAGAAGAAAAAGGCGCCTTAAGGCGCTTTTTTCGTCTCTGCTCTTAATATTTCATCAACGCGACCGATACCCTTAGCAACTAGACTTTAGTAGATGCTAGACACGCTAAAATAACGTATATTCTTTAACCACAAATAAAAATAAAACGTCATACTTCAATATATAAATTTGAGGTCTCCATTGCTGATTTCAGTGCACTGGCTGAATGAATGGGTAAAACAAGAACGTGAACGCGAAAAAAATATCCAATATATTCTACATTGGCGACTGGCAAGTCACGCCTCAGACCAATAGCGTGCGTGCAGGTGATGCCGTTACCCAGCTCGAACCTAAAGCCATGGATGTGTTACTTTTACTGTGTCAACAACGCCGAGACAATGGCCACGAACACGCACTCAGTGCCGATGACATAGCCAGTCAATGCTGGGGCAGTGAAATTGGCGACAATCCAGTACACAAAGCCATTACCCAACTTAGAAAAGCCTTTAACGATAAACCCAGTACCCCCAAATATATTGAAACCATCCGTAAGCGCGGCTATCGCATCGTTGCCAAGCTCGACTTCCCGGATGAAGCGTTAACCAACGATCCCCAAGAAAGCACGAACGACTGGCAAGGGGGCTCGCCTTTTCCGGGCCTTAGCGCCTTTGAGCCTGATGAAAGTAACGTATTCTTTGGTCGCAGTGCACAAATCACCGCTTTACTGACTCGGGTATCAAAGCTAGTCAGTGCGAAACACGCTTTTTGCTTAGTACTTGGTCCAAGTGGCAGCGGCAAGTCTTCGTTAATCAATGCAGGGGTGTTACCCCGCCTGACTCATCAAAACGGCCATGACGGCATTGGTGTCGTCAGTTATACCAGTGTGGATCTTGCCGATGTCAGCCAATCTCGACTCTTCATTGATTTGGCGTCCTCACTGCTCGATTGGGACATTAATGATATCCCTGTGTTTGAAGGCTTAAGCGCAGAAACACTAGCGGATATGTTGCAAGAAGACTGCCCGCAAGTAGCCGTACTATGCAATAAGGCGCTAGCCTCTATCCAGCAGCAAACGCCAGCTAGTCGTTACGCACAACCCCAGCTATTTTTATTTATTGACCGCCTAGAAGTCTTACTTTCATCCCCTGTATTCAATGATGATGAACGCAAACGCTTTTTAAAATGCCTTGATACCTTAGCAACATCAGGAAGCATTTTAATCTTCAGTGCCTGTCGCAATGACTTTTACCCGCTCGTCGTGGCGCATCCCAGTTTAATGGCGGGCAAAGACCAAGGCGCCCATTTCGATTTACTGCCGCCGTCATCAAGTGAGCTCAGTCAAATGATCCGCTTGCCCGCTAAGGCTGCAAACCTAAGCTGGACAAACGAACCGAACAGCACTAACCCGCTAGATGAAATCTTATGTCATGAAGCGGTTAATCACCCTGACGCCCTGCCTATGTTGCAGTACACCCTGCAAGAGTTGTACGAGCAACGTAGCGCTAACAACGAAATGCAGTACTCGGTGTATCGTCATTTGGGGGGGATTGAAGGGGCCATAGGTAAAAAAGCAGAACAGATCTACCTTCAACTTTCAAAAGACCAGCAATCGCAATTGGAGTACATACTGTCACTCTTGGTCACCCTGAGCCCAGACGGTGAAAATATCACCAGTCGTGCTGCTCGCTGGTCGCAATTAGACGACAACCCGATTAAACATTCGAGCCAACATGAACTCGTACAGGCCATGGTGGAAAGTCGCTTACTGGTATCACACCTGCAACACGGTGAGCCCTGTTTCAGCTTGGCCCATGAAGCCCTGTTACGAAAATGGCCAAGGGCCAGCAACTGGATAAACGAGCACAGAGACGCCCTAAGGATCAAAAGCCAATTACAGCAATTAGCAGGTCGTTGGCAATTTGAGGAAAGAAACAAAGCGTATTTACTCCCAGAAGGAAAGCCCTTATTAGAAGCGGTTAACTTACAAAAAAGTGCCGTTTTTAAGCTTGATGAAGAAGAATGCGCCCTCATCAAAGCATCGCAAAAAAGTGGTAACGTAAAACGCTGGTTAAAACGCACCACTGTGACCTTACTTTGTGTGCTCACCTTTACCGCCCTGTTTATGAGCGTAAAAAGCCAACAGGCAGAAAATTTAGCCCAGCAAAAACGCTTGGAAGCCGAGAGTCTATTAGGCTTTATGGTAGGCGAATTCGCCGACAAACTGCGCAGTGTAAAGCGCATGGATTTACTTGATGGGATCAGCAATAAAGCCTTGGAGTATTTTAGCCAACAAGATGAAGAAGTCGAGGTGTCTTTTTTCCCGTCTTTAACCGACACAGCGCAAAATTTTAAAACCCGCTTTCAACATGCTCAAACCCTAGCTGCAATGGGTGAAGTGGCTTATTCGCGCAATAAAAATGATGAAGCCAAACAAGCCTTTAGCTCAGCCAAAACGATTCTAGACAAACTATACAAAATACAACCCGAGAACAGCGAACTGTTAAAGGCTCTAGGCGCGAACGCATTTTGGTTGGGGCAACTGGCCTCGGACAAGGCAGAATTCACCTTAGCAAAGCCGCATTTCGAGGAATATCTGTCTTACAGTAAATTGATGAATCAGCTAGAGCCTAACAGTGATGACGCTAAACTTGAGCTTTCATATGCATATCTTGCGATGGGTGGTGTTAATAGTAAGCTACAAGAGCTAGGTGTCGCTAAAATGGCGTTTGAAAAGGCGTTAGCGATTCAGTACGAACTCACTGAAGATTTAGCCAAAACTGATATGTCTCAAGTCGATATTGCAGATACTTTAGAATGGCTAGCTGAAATAGAAGAGCAGTTAGGCAGCCTAGAACAAGCGGTTCGCACACGTGAGAGAGTACAGAATATTATCACCGACATATTGGCAACCCACGTCGGTAATGCGAACTTACTTGAGAGTATTGCGTACTCTTACCTAAATAATGCCAATGTATTGTATTATCTAGGCCTATATAAAGCAGCAAAACAGGCGGTTTTATCAGCAAAAATCAACTTAGATACACTGTTACTGCAAGACCCGTCGAATGAAATATGGCAACTTGACTTGCTGGGTGCCCATGCGTTAAATCTATATTTATCGTCCCTGACTAGCAGTGCGCCGTCAAACCAAAGCATTGCATTGAGCGATTTCAAAAGAATATTAACGAGAGCGGAAAGACTCTACTCGTCAATTCCTATCATCATCGAAGGCTATCAACTTAACGGTAATTGGGATTTAGCCGAGCGAGCAATTAGGTTGGCAACATCAAAATTTAAACAGTTATCAAGAGAACAGCCTGCAAACCAGTTGCTGTTGACCGCCTTAAGCAATGTTTATTTGTTAGCAGCAAAACAAGATGAGCACGCACAGAACCAGGTAGGTGCTGCATCTATCACCAATGCCACTAGCAATACCCATTCCGACAAACGCCAAGCCTGTCAGCAGGCAGCCAACTTGTTGCGCCCCATTGTAACTGATAACAGCGGCTACGAGGTACTACTGCCTTTTGTGCAAGCTCACGATTGCTTACAACTGCGAGATAAAGTTAAACCGTTCGCTGATAAATTAGCACTGATGCAAATAAAAAATTATCGTTTTTAGCTCACCATAACGTTCAACCAAAAAGGAAGAAAAATGTTCCCACAAATAAAAAAAATTAAATCGAGAGTATTCACCAGCCAAGAAGGCGAGCCCGTAGTGCAGTTTTACGACAGCGAGCAAAAAAGCTGGGATGAAGAAATTGTGCTCGACTTTAACCGCTCTGGCATGGCGATTTTCACTCTAGACACTGATGACAGCGCAGACCCTTATATCTTTTTTGGGGCTCTGCAAAAAACCGAAGACGGCTGTAACCCAGATACTAACTGGGATTTTATGATAAATGGTGCCGGTAACATTATTTGCTTTAATAATGATTGCCAAAGCGCCCAAGATATTTCCGTTAGATTGACCTTAATTCAGCGCGGCGACGATGAGTTTGCCAACGCTATTATCAGCGCCGACCCAAAATTCAAAAACCGCCCTACTTAGGGCGTCAATGTATCCAAACTTAGTACAAAGTGGCCTAGCGATGTTAACTGGCTACTGATGGATAAAACGCTGGGCGCTTTATGGGTGATCTGTACGAATGAACTGCATGAGCCATGTGCTTGAAATATGTGCATAGTTCGTCTACAAAAACGTCTGCAAAAAAACAGCCGTTAAGTGACTCTATAAAGTGAATCCATAAAGAGCACCCGGCGCTTTTGCCTTAACTGAGGCAAAAGCAGCACGGTATTTGTGATCTTGACACTTGGTTCTTGACTCTTTGCCTCTCAGTCAGTCCTCCCCAAACATCTGGGCACACCCATGACATTATCTCTGCCCGAGCATTCACTCCACAGCGGCTTTGGGATATCGTAGTGCAAAAGAAACAGCCAGAAAACAGTCATGACCCTTCCAACTGAAAAGAAAAAGTGGTTAGCCGCGGCATTAACCATTATTAATGCTGATTTTAATCGCTCATCCGACACTCATCTAATCAAAGTTGACTTGCCCTGTTTTGTTGACGTGTCTCTGTACCTCAAGGATGAATCCACCCACCCTACAGGAAGCCTTAAACATCGCTTGGCGCGTTCGCTATTTTTATATGGCTTGTGCAACGGGCTAATCCATCAAAATACCACCATTGTTGAGTCTTCATCTGGCAGTACTGCCATCTCTGAAGCGTATTTTGCGCGTTTACTTGGCTTACGCTTTATTGCCGTGGTGCCCAAAAGCACGGCGAGTGAGAAGATAAAACAAATTGAATTTTACGGCGGCGAGTGCTTTAAAGTTGAGCCCAGCGACCTTTACGCCAAAGCACAACAACTTGCGGACGAATTAAATGGTCACTACATGGACCAATTTACTTATGCAGAACGAGCCACGGATTGGCGAGGCAACAGTAATATTGCCGAAAGTATTTTTGCTCAGATGGCCATGGAAACACATCAAATCCCCAGTTGGATTGTAGTGAGTGCGGGCACGGGTGGTACCTCAGCCACTATTGGCCGCTATTTACGCTATAACCCTGCATTGCACCTTAAGACCCAGTTAGCGGTTGTCGACCCTGATAATTCAGTCTTTTACGACTACTACCGAGACCGTGATAGTGCTATCAGCAATAATAAGGGCTCTCGCATTGAGGGCATTGGCAGGCCCAGGGTTGAGCCTTCCTTTTTGCCCGACGTGGTAGATCACATGATCCAGGTCCCCGATGCCGCATCCATTGCCACTATTCGCTGGCTTGAAGGCATACTGGGTCGAAAATGTGGCGGCTCAACGGGGACTAACGTATATGGAGCTCTTAAGCTTATTGCCCAGATGATAGAGAATAAGCAGCAAGGTAGTGTAGTGAGCATGATCTGTGACGCTGGCGAACGCTATCTAAATAGCTATTACGATGATGACTGGGTAGCGCAGCAGCAATTAGATTTAACTCCTTATACCCAACAACTGGAAAACTTTATGCTGACTGGTGAGATGTAGTTTTATAAAAAATCGGTAATTCGTTATTCCCTTGAGCCAGCGCACTGTTACCCGCGAAGAGACATCATGATCAAGTGTCAGCGCAGGCACCCATAACCTATCTAGGTGGGAAATAGCAGCCCAATAAAAATGGCCCGCATCAAGGTGAGATTGGGACCATTTTTATTCATAGCAATAGACTGTAAATTGTTGGGGTTATCTACATTCCGCTGCTGTCGTCGTTTAACGATATCACTTTGGTTTTGCTGATTTTATGACGATAAATCTCGCGTAAATACTTGATCGCTTTTTTCACACTATCACGGCTTAAGCGAATATCGTTTATTGACACAAATTTATCTTTTTCGCGGATCAACTCACGATACTTTTTCTCGTACATGGGCTTAATAGCGTACCAGTTAGTATCAAGAATTTTCGCTGGGTTTTCGTGCTCTTCAAGCATGGCATCTAAGGCGTCTTCATCGAATGTTTCGCCACGGATAAAATCAAGCATGGCCTGATCGAGTTGCTCATCGAAACGATAGTTGTCTT
The DNA here is from genome assembly GCF_000014225.1 of Paraglaciecola sp. T6c. Classification (NCBI taxonomy): domain Bacteria; kingdom Pseudomonadati; phylum Pseudomonadota; class Gammaproteobacteria; order Alteromonadales; family Alteromonadaceae; genus Paraglaciecola; species Paraglaciecola sp. T6c. Next base: position 467,384 of record NC_008228.1, on the reverse strand, counting down.
TGGCAAAACAGCGCTTAATGTACGCCACAATAAGGGTCAAAAAATCATCACTCAAGCACGGGCTTTTTACTACCAGCGTGGTCAGCGAAATATTCGCCGATGCGCCGATAACCAATGCATAGCGCTTTAATGTGGTATTAGGAAACAGTGCGTTCAGGTGGGACTTCAAACGGTTTAAGTCCATATACGACAGCTTGTAGTCTTTAGGCAAAGATATAATCGAAACCACTGATGAACAGTTTTTGAAAAAGTGTAAATCTTTGAGGTGCGTCGCGTCATAGCCGCTTTTAACATATTCACTTAAGCGCTCACGGTAGCGCGTAGATTCGATAGGCAGTAAGCTTATCCCTTCAATCGCTTGGGTCACCTTATTGAAGTGCGGTAAGTCTATAGAGCGAAAGAACAGATCGTCGATGTCGAGATCATTCGCGCCTCTATCAAGAATTTTGATTTTATCCACTGCAGAAACGTTTTCCACAGGAACCACAGATTCAGCGTAAGCTAGCGCAACAGGCCCCGCCAAGCTCATAAACAGATCATTGGCGTCTAAACGGATGGTTTCGCCTATATCGATACCTGCCCGGCGAAAGTAATTTTCGTCGTAATCTGTTGTCACCGCTTGAGCGGTTAAAATATTGAATATTTGCTGAGAAATATATTGGTTCGCATGCTTTTCCATAGCGTTCACATCTATGTATTGAATGCCGCTATCATCTGTTTCCTCAGCATAACGCATGATGTCGTTTGAAATGAGCATCATGGCATTCCAAGGGCGAATACGATGCATAGCACTAGCGTCGCTGCTGTCTTCTTTGTCGAAGTTATACGAGAAGTCCCATTCCTCTGCCATATATTTACACAGTAAGCGACCAGCATTGATATGCAGCGCCTCAGACATCTCGACACCATGATCAGAGATATTGGGTAAGATACAAATACCGCTGGTAAAGATTGGCTCAAACACAAACGAATGCCCGCGGTTATCCTCACTTTCATTTACCGCTCTGGTCTCAAATGTTTTACTCATGTAGGCATATTGCTGTGCTAAGCCAAACTCAGACGCCATCCCAGAGCCGGTGCCGCCACCGGCGCTAAATATGTAAAAATACAAGCGAGACTGATTCGCTTTAATACCACATGAATCAATCAGGTATGAATGGATATATTTCCAATCTTTATTAGCAAACCGTTGAGTATCTTTATTAAGAATAATCTTGGCCAAATACTGACCAAGTATGGGAGCGTTACCCGCCCCGCCAGCGTGTACCTCAGACAAGTCCATGATTTTCATCTTGGTATATTCTTGTAGGAAACTGGCTTTTTCGCCCTTATTAGAGAAGCGTACCCGACCTTCAATGTCTTTGTCTAAATCCCCGAGCATGACCAATGGCTCGATTAAGAAGACAGGCTTCACGTCTTGAGCACTCGACAAATGTAAGCCTCGTTTAATCCAGCGCATGGGACGGTATTCTTGCTCACGTGTTTCACGCTCTTCGTTTTCAAATTCATTTAAATAGAAATTACGCGCGTTATACACCAATGAAGCCACGTCCAGAGCGATATTTGAGCCACAGCGTCCTAAACCAATAAGACACACAGAGGGGAAGTTTTGTGGACTGCGGGACTCAATATCAGCGTCTGGGTTAATGACAGGAAATACGCTATTACGCAAGGCATCGATATTCGCCAGAATTTTATCCAGATCCCGTTCGGTAAAGTACATGTACGGGTCAGTTACTAGCGTGTCACTCGTTGAGGGAGGGCTTGGTGCAGACTCACTTGTTATTTTTTTAGCATCAGACTTTTTTTCGATAACCTGCTCGGTTGTTTCATCAACTGCCGGTAAATCCATTTGTGTTTTTGTGGTCATAATGTATTTCCTGTATCAACAAGACAGCGCTTGCTCTACGCATCTAATATCGTCTTTTATATTTGTTACCATGTAGTAGATGGATTTGATACGAATTGCAAGCCTTTTAATGCTGGTTACTCTATGTAAACAAGCGCTTAACTGAGTTTTGAACGACAGTCCCCGCCATGACTAACCTAGACGGTTAGGATGAAAGTTATGAAAATTTATATATAGGTATGCACTTAAGATACCCTGAAAGGTTGAAACCTCAGGTAGCGATCTCAAGTAATATCGTTCATTGTAAATAAGTCAGCGCAAATACAGCTCAGAATGCTTTCAGCGGTTTTTGATTAAGGCTTCACCAGTATCATTGTGCGGGGCACCCTGTGCTAACCTCGCAACGCGGTTGTCGTAACAGATGCCGAGCAGCGCGGTTGTCGCATCGGATGCCGCGCATGGGGGTAAAAGCGGGGCTTTTAGGAGCGTAGTTCCTGCCGCTTGAACGGGCAGCATGGATGCTGCACTGGAGGTAGCCCCATGGATGGGTGGCAACGAGTAGCTTAATATTTTCTCAGCTATTGCATGGGATGCCCCGCATGACATTCGAGGGATTTAGTTTATCCATGTGTGGGTAGCTTTGCGCGACAGCGCTTAGGATGAAGCCACCTTAGAGGTGTAGTCTCGGTTGCCTTTGGTATTTTATGTGTCGCAGAAACGAAAAAAGCCACCCGATTAAGGTGGCTTCATTCTAAATGGGAGTCTGGCCGTGTGCTACTCTCGCATGGGGGTGAAGGCGGAGGCTTTTGCGAAGCGCAGCTTTGCCCGACTGAACGACACGCCATGGATGGCGTGGCTGGTGCGCAACACCAGGGATGGGTTGTTCATCAGCTTTCATGCAAAGCACTAGAGTCGAATGCCCTTGATGGGTGAAAACGGGGCTCTCTGGAGCACCGCTCCAGCCGTTTGAACGACCGACATGGATGTCGGGCTGGGCTGAGCTACAGGGAAGTATGACACCTAGGCGTCTAGTTCGTTAACAAGCTTTAAAATGCGATTTCGACTACAGTTGATTTTTCTACAGCGCAGAAACGAAAAAAGCCACCCGATATAGGTGGCTTCATTCTAAATGGGAGTCTGGCAGTGTGCTACTCTCGCATGGGGAAACCCCATACTACCATCGCCGCTAATGCGTTTCACTTCTGAGTTCGAGATGGGATCAGGTGGGGCCGCATCGCTATGGCCGCCAGACATAAACTGTTATCTATCAAGCCGCAGCTTAATAAATCAATATGTAAAAGCTGATGCCGCGCCTATTAAGGTCTGGCTGTAATCATCGCTAAATCTCTTTAGTCTTACTCTTGATTAAATACTTGTCATACATGCAATACTCAAACATTTTATTTAGCTCTAACTTTAGCGAGTAGGTAAATGGTCAGGAAGGTTTCCTTCCGTTTAAGCCATTTAGCACGACTCGTTCGCTAGAACGATATAAAAAGTCATTTGGGCGTTGTATGGTTAAGCCTCACGGGCAATTAGTACAGGTTAGCTTAACGCCTTGCAACGCTTCCACATCCTGCCTATCAACGTCGTAGTCTTCAACAACCCTTTAGGACAGTTAAACTGCCAGGGATGACTCATCTTGGGGCTCGCTTCCCGCTTAGATGCTTTCAGCGGTTATCGATTCCGAACGTAGCTACCGGGCAATGCTTTTGGCAAAACAACCCGAACACCAGCGGTTCGTCCACTCCGGTCCTCTCGTACTAGGAGCAGCTCCCCTCAATCATCCAACGCCCACACCAGATAGGGACCGAACTGTCTCACGACGTTCTAAACCCAGCTCGCGTACCACTTTAAATGGCGAACAGCCATACCCTTGGGACCGACTTCAGCCCCAGGATGTGATGAGCCGACATCGAGGTGCCAAACACCGCCGTCGATATGAACTCTTGGGCGGTATCAGCCTGTTATCCCCGGAGTACCTTTTATCCGTTGAGCGATGGCCCTTCCATACAGAACCACCGGATCACTATGACCTACTTTCGTACCTGCTCGACGTGTCTGTCTCGCAGTTAAGCTGGCTTATGCCATTGCACTAACCTCCTGATGTCCGACCAGGATTAGCCAACCTTCGTGCTCCTCCGTTACTCTTTGGGAGGAGACCGCCCCAGTCAAACTACCCACCAGGCACTGTCCGCATTCCCGATAAGGGAACAACGTTAGAACATCAAACGTACAAGGGTGGTATTTCAAGGTTGACTCCACGCAAACTGGCGTTCACGCTTCAAAGTCTCCCACCTATCCTACACATGTAGGGTCAATGTTCAGTGCCAAGCTATAGTAAAGGTTCACGGGGTCTTTCCGTCTAGGTGCGGGTACACAGCATCTTCACTGCGATTTCAATTTCACTGAGTCTCGGGTGGAGACAGCGTGGCCATGGTTACACCATTCGTGCAGGTCGGAACTTACCCGACAAGGAATTTCGCTACCTTAGGACCGTTATAGTTACGGCCGCCGTTTACCGGGGCTTCGATCAAGAGCTTCGCTTGCGCTAACCCCATCAATTAACCTTCCGGCACCGGGCAGGTGTCACACCGTATACGTCATCTTTCGATTTAGCACAGTGCTGTGTTTTTAATAAACAGTCCCAGCCACCTTTTCACTGCGGCCCCCATTCGCTCAAAGAGCAAGTCTCATCACAAACAGGGGCGTACCTTCTCCCGAAGTTACGGTACGATTTTGCCGAGTTCCTTCACCCGAGTTCTCTCAAGCGCCTTAGTATTCTCTACCTGACCACCTGTGTCGGTTTGGGGTACGGTTCGATATATCATAAGTTTAGAGGCTTTTCCTGGAAGCAGGGTATTTGCAACTTCAATTCCGTAGAATCTCGTCTCGTGTCTCAGGCATGTAGAATCCCGGATTTACCTAAGATTCAACCCTACACACTTTCACATAGACAACCAACGCTATGCTTGCATAACCTTCTCCGTCCCCCCATCACTGATATACCAAGTACGGAAATATTAATCCGTTTCCCATCGACTACGCATTTCTGCCTCGCCTTAGGGGCCGACTTACCCTGCCCTGATTAGCATGGGACAGGAAACCTTGGTCTTCCGGCGTGCGGGTTTTTCACCCGCATTATCGTTACTCATGTCAGCATTCGCACTTGTGATATGTCCAGCAAACCTCTCAGTTCACCTTCAGCCACTTACACAACGCTCCCCTACCACGCAAAGTAAACTTTGCGTCCGCAGCTTCGGTATATTGCTTAGCCCCGTTACATCTTCCGCGCAGGCCGACTCGACTAGTGAGCTATTACGCTTTCTTTAAAGGGTGGCTGCTTCTAAGCCAACCTCCTAGCTGTCTTAGCCTTCCCACATCGTTTCCCACTTAGCAATAATTTTGGGACCTTAGCTGGCGGTCTGGGTTGTTTCCCTCTTCACGACGGACGTTAGCACCCGCCGTGTGTCTCCCGGATAGTACTCACTGGTATTCGGAGTTTGCAAAGGGTTGGTAAGTCGGGATGACCCCCTAGCCTTAACAGTGCTCTACCCCCAGTGGTATTCGTCCGAGGCGCTACCTAAATAGCTTTCGGGGAGAACCAGCTATCTCCCGGTTTGATTGGCCTTTCACCCCCAGCCACAAGTCATCCGCTAACTTTTCAACGTTAGTCGGTTCGGTCCTCCAGTTGATGTTACTCAACCTTCAACCTGCCCATGGCTAGATCACCGGGTTTCGGGTCTATACCTTGCAACTAAAACGCGCAGTTAACACTCGCTTTCGCTACGGCTCCCCTATTCGGTTAACCTTGCTACAAAATATAAGTCGCTGACCCATTATACAAAAGGTACGCAGTCACAGAACAAGTCTGCTCCCACTGCTTGTACGTATACGGTTTCAGGTTCTATTTCACTCCCCTCACAGGGGTTCTTTTCGCCTTTCCCTCACGGTACTAGTTCACTATCGGTCAGTTAGGAGTATTTAGCCTTGGAGGATGGTCCCCCCATGTTCAGTCAAGATAACACGTGTCCCGACCTACTCGATTTCACTTAAAATTCGCGTTCGTGTACAGGGCTATCACCTTGTATCGCTGTGCTTTCCAACACCTTCCACTCGCTTATCATTAGCTTAAGGGCTAATCCCCGTTCGCTCGCCGCTACTAGGGGAATCTCGGTTGATTTCTTTTCCTAAGGGTACTTAGATGTTTCAGTTCCCCTCGTTTGCCTCATACAGCTATGTATTCACTGTATGATACCGCCGAAGCGGTGGGTTTCCCCATTCGGACATTTGTGGATCAAAGCATTTTGTCGGCTCCCCACAACTTTTCGCAGACTTACACGTCCTTCATCGCCTCTAACTGCCTAGGCATCCACCGTATACGCTTAGTCACTTAACCATACAACCCCAAATAACCTTTAATATTTGACGTATAGACGTTACTCATAACCGAAGTTATCAGTATATCTACTCTGCATGCGTGACAAGTATTCATTTTCAAATCAGATAGAGTAACCTCTTAAAGAGTTCTCTTAGTTTTGATTACTTTTATCAGCTTTCCATATTGTTAAAGAACATGTGTTTGCGTTTGCACGCATTCACGTAGGGTTTAAAAAACCCTAATCAATAAATACTGAATCAGTACACATTGATTAAGGCTAATCTTTTCTACTAAAACCGAGTCTCCTATGCCGCTGCAATCTTTTCTAATCAAGGCATGTAGTGAGGACGTTTAGCCTGCTAAACGACGAATTACATAACGCAGAGTAGGAAAGATTTGGTAGGCTTGGGCAGACTTGAACTGCCGACCTCACCCTTATCAGGGGTGCGCTCTAACCAGCTGAGCTACAAGCCTATTATTGCGCAAGCAATTTGGTGGAGCTAAGCAGGATCGAACTGCTGACCTCCTGCGTGCAAGGCAGGCGCTCTCCCAGCTGAGCTATAGCCCCTCTTAAATCGACATCAGTCTTTTTAAAGAGTCTCTCGGTTCTTCTTTACTAACAACAAAACAATCTGTGTGAACACTCAGCCTGATGAGGCCTAACCTAATAGTAAGGAGGTGATCCAACCCCAGGTTCCCCTAGGGTTACCTTGTTACGACTTCACCCCAGTCATGAATCACAAAGTGGTAACCGTCCTCCCGAAGGTTAAACTAGCTACTTCTTTTGCAACCCACTCCCATGGTGTGACGGGCGGTGTGTACAAGGCCCGGGAACGTATTCACCGCAACATTCTGATTTGCGATTACTAGCGATTCCGACTTCATGGAGTCGAGTTGCAGACTCCAATCCGGACTACGACGAGCTTTAAGGGATCCGCTTACTCTCGCAAGTTTGCTTCCCTCTGTACTCGCCATTGTAGCACGTGTGTAGCCCTACTCGTAAGGGCCATGATGACTTGACGTCGTCCCCACCTTCCTCCGGTTTGTCACCGGCAGTCTCCTTAGAGTGCCCAACTTAAGGCTGGCAACTAAGGACAGGGGTTGCGCTCGTTGCGGGACTTAACCCAACATCTCACGACACGAGCTGACGACAGCCATGCAGCACCTGTATCTAGATTCCCGAAGGCACCAATTCATCTCTGAAAAGTTTCTAGTATGTCAAGAGTAGGTAAGGTTCTTCGCGTTGCATCGAATTAAACCACATGCTCCACCGCTTGTGCGGGCCCCCGTCAATTCATTTGAGTTTTAACCTTGCGGCCGTACTCCCCAGGCGGTCTACTTATCGCGTTAGCTTCGCTACTCACGGATTAAATCCACAAACAGCTAGTAGACAGCGTTTACGGTGTGGACTACCAGGGTATCTAATCCTGTTCGCTACCCACACTTTCGCACATGAGCGTCAGTTACTGACCAGGGAGTCGCCTTCGCCACTGATGTTCCTCCAGATATCTACGCATTTCACCGCTACACCTGGAATTCCACTCCCCTCTCCAAAACTCTAGCCTGCCAGTTCTAAATGCAATTCCCAGGTTGAGCCCAGGGCTTTCACATCTAGCTTAACAAACCGCCTGCGTGCGCTTTACGCCCAGTAATTCCGATTAACGCTCGGACCCTCCGTATTACCGCGGCTGCTGGCACGGAGTTAGCCGGTCCTTCTTCTGTTGCTAACGTCACAGCTAACGGGTATTAACCGTTAACCTTTCCTCACAACTGAAAGTGCTTTACAACCCGAAGGCCTTCTTCACACACGCGGCATGGCTGCATCAGGGTTTCCCCCATTGTGCAATATTCCCCACTGCTGCCTCCCGTAGGAGTCTGGACCGTGTCTCAGTTCCAGTGTGGCTGATCTTCCTCTCAGAACAGCTAGAGATCGTCGCCTTGGTGAGCCTTTACCTCACCAACAAGCTAATCTCGCTTAGGCTACTCTTTGCGCGGGAGCCGAAGCCCCCTTTGGTCCGAAGACGTTATGCGGTATTAGCTATCGTTTCCAATAGTTATCCCCCACACAAAGGCATATTCCTAAGTATTACTCACCCGTCCGCCACTCGTCATCTTCTAGCAAGCTAGAAATGTTACCGTTCGACTTGCATGTGTTAGGCCTGCCGCCAGCGTTCAATCTGAGCCATGATCAAACTCTTCAATTAAATATTTATCGAACATGAATTTTTTTTGGTAGACACTCATCAAGTGAGTGCCCACACAGATTGTCTTGTTATTAATTGTTAAAGAACAGTGCTACCGAAGTAGCGTGCTTCCTTGGAAGCGGCTTAAGATTCTGTCCGTGGACCCTTTTAAGCGGGAGGCGTATAATACGCTCTCAAGTTTCGATGTCAAGGCGTTATTTTTATTTAATTTTAAATCAATTTTTGACGTGGATCACAAACTGAAAAACCAAACTAAACCGCCTTACATCACGCTGATTAAAGTCTTCATAAAAGGCTTAAATCACCTGGTGAAAACCAGTGTCGGGCAGCTGTTTTAGCGGCTGTCCCGAAGCGAGAGGCGCATTATAGAGATCCCTTTTTTGATCGCAAGTGTTTATTTCAAAAAAATGTTCAACTGCTGATTAATCAACCAATATGTTTAGAATAAGGTCTATCTGGTGCTTTTTACACCGGATCAATTGATTTGAAATTATCAAAAGCCGATCGAATAAGATCTGTCAGCTGTAGATTATGCTTTTTAGTACGCTGCTTTACTTAGCAAACATTACTTAACAAACATTTTGTTTGGTAAACACAAACGTCGCGACAGTCATAGATATCGTTCTATATCTGTTATCTATCGCTATTTTAGGAACTAAAATAGCAACTTAAGCTCTTTTATCTATATAGCTGTGAAAGATCCACCAGTAACAATCTTGATTGAAGATTAAAGATTAGTAATCACCACAAATCACTAACACGACTGCGCCGGCCCGGTGTGGCCGCGAATTCGCATACGCACTGACGGTATCAATGAGCATCCGATATCCCACAAAAGACCATACATATTCCCGCTTCTACATTAGCGCTCTTGCACTTGTCACTCGCTCTAACTTGCCTGCTATTCGCCGTCATAGGTTAGAGCGAATAACTTAGCACTATATTTAGTTATCCCATTTAGCTATTCCGATGATATGTGAATCGCAACAACTTCATCAGAAATACTTGCTAAAAATCATAACGTTACAATCAGAAGAGTAGCGGAAGGTTATAGATAAGTGCTGGGTATAGAGTATTAACGTCGATTAACGCAGCATTTACACATTGAGTTTTAGTAAGTAGCAGCCGCCGCGCTTACTAAGATACAAAAGGAGCTCACATGAAAACTTTCTTACTTTTACATATCGCTTTACTTTGCGCATTGGGTTACGTCAGTCAAAGTATATTTTTTGGAACACTGGGTGACATTTTGTTTACGGTTGCTAGCGTAATATGCATACCGATCGTGAGTGCCTATGCACTGAAGTGCTACTTTAGTTTTACCGCAATACGCCAACGTAATCACAAGTTGCAATAAACAATTGGGGCTTCACCTTACGTTCTTATTTTGCTTTTCATCTCACTGATTAAAAACCTATTTTTGTGACCCTGTCTTTATTCAGGGTAAGCGAGGGAATGCTCTCTGGCTAAACTTTCGAGTCAATTGATTAAGCGCGCTATTTATAGCGCGTTTTTGTATGACGGGTATTTAACATGCAAAAAATCTCATCGTGAATCGTCATTAATTGTTTTGTCCCCCCGTGTCGCAAAATAATTTAACCATTAAAAAACAGATACTTACAAACAGAAGGTTAGCAGAAGGTATTAGAGACTTTAGTTTAATACAGTGTCCCCACTATAAATCAACGAGAACAGTTGAAAGGACACTCAATGCCGGATGCAAACCAACCAAAAAACAAAAACGTAAATAGCTCATCATTGTTAGAAGCGCTCTCTTTACCATTACTCAATGAAAAAATGCATGCCTTTAGCAAAATGGTTAACGTCATTGCTGAAGCGATATTTATCGTTAATGGAGATGGCGTAATCGAGGTAATAAACCCTTTAGCAGCCAAGTTTTTCGGCGCCCCCCAAGAAGCACTAATAGGGCAAAAGTGGTTTCAGTTTTTACATGAGCGTTATCGTGAGCAATATGAATATTTGTTTATCAATTGGAATAAAACCTCAGGCCTACCGTTAAATCATGGTCCTAAAGAGGTACTGATCAACCGACACGATAATACTTGGTTAGAGGCAGATTTATCAGTGTCATGCCTGCCAACATCCTTAACGGCTTCAACTCCTTTGTTCGTCGGTGTTATGCATAACCTGACCAAACATAAAAGTGAATACAGCGAGCTAAGACGACTTGCCTCGACAGATCACTTAACTGGGCTCGCAAACCGCCACAATCTCGAAAAAACATTACAAAAGAGTTGGCTAGATTGCGTTAATACCGAACAAGCCATTAGTCTTATTCTTATCGATGTAGATTATTTCAAATTGTTCAACGACCAATTTGGACACGTCAATGGCGATAAGTGTCTGCAGAAGATAGCCAGAACGATTGAGCAGTGCCTACCGTCAAATGACAGTTTAGCGGCGCGCTATGGTGGTGAAGAGTTTGCAGTCATTTTGCCGCGCTTACGCTCTGTTAGTGCTGAAATAGTAGCAAAAGACATTCAACAGCAAATAAACACTCTAAATTTTAGCGATTTGGGTCTACCGTCCAGCTTTAGAGTCAGTGTGAGCCAAGGAATTGCCACCGAGCTAGGAGGGCAATTTCGCACATCCGAAGCTCTCATTTGCGCTTCGGATACCGCATTGTATCGAGCAAAATCTGACGGACGTAATCGCATTAGCATTAGCCCTTAGTATTCTCAACATGAGGTAGTCTTGTGATACTAAACGCACGCTTGGTGGCCAGAAGAATAAGTAAGCACAGCAACGTCACCATCGCACTGATGCTAAATAGCCAGTTAGGCGGCATAAGCTCAATGGTTCCACCCGCGGCAAACCCAGCGAATAGCATCCCCACGGCAAAAGCGTTTTGATACAAAGTGGCGCCGAAGGTCGGTTCGTTGGGCAACAAATGCTGTAATAGATTAACCCCTAATCCAGCCATTAAGCCGTACATCAGCGCCTTTAGTACCTGAATCAAGAATAAATAAGTCATGCTTTGGTTAAGTGGAAGCAATAAAAAGAACGCGATACCGCTAACGCTCGCAATGATGAATAACTGAAAATACGTAAAGCGAGACAATAGATTTACACAACGAACAATTAACACAATTTCAGCAATAGCGGCACACATAAAGAGCGTACCTACCAAACTGACAGGCAGTGCTTGTTCCACAAAATAAACTGGCAAGATATGTTGGTATAAATTTATCGCAAAACTGAGCAATGCGAAAAACAGTACGGGAGGTAAGAGGCGCAGGTACAGCCCTAAACGATTTTTTACTTTCGTTTTTGGGGCTAACAAGCCTTTGTTTTTTATTACACCGAGTTGTCCCCTAGGCTGATGTATTTCTGCGTCTGATTGAATTGTTTTTTCATTTGAGGCGGGTAAAGTACAAAACATCAAAGTAAGCAAGGGCATGACTAAGGCCAGAGCATATAAAAACACAGAGAAACCAAATTCCTCGACCGTGTAAAACGCCATACTCGGACAAACAACCCAAGCGGCACTGACTGTCGCCATTACCCTCGCGTTGACCCGCTTAATCTGTGTTTTACGAAAATAACGAAATGCTAGGCCCATTAACAAGGCTGTTGATGCATGAAAAGGGGCAAATACGCCAAGCATCACCACACATACAACCAGATAATTTTGCGTGTTAGCCAGCACAACCAATGCACCTGCAGCTAAAAAACTAATCCCTAATAGCCAATGTTTATGCTTACCAACTTGCTCCACAATACGCGCAATGAGAAACGCGTACATAATGCTGCTCAACGCATACCCCCCCAGTAGCGTGCTTAGTTGAGTAGCAGTAGTATCTAAATAACGATATGCATATAAAGACAGAACAGGCATCAGACTCGCCATAATGCAGGCATTTAAAAAACCCGCTAGATAGTAGCGGCTGTCTTTATCCACTAAGCTCATGCCATTTTATATCCTCTTATTGTGGTTTAATGATGACAATAAAATATTTCTCGAAGTTCGGTTATTAAGCAATCAATAAAATGTTCACGCTTTAAAATTAGATTCTACCTACATTCTAGTTAGCTTATAACATATTGTTTATTATGATTTTTAATTAGAAAATTTACGCTAACATAGGCATTGTCGGCAATACATTAGAATGAAAACAAACTATTCAGGCTGTAATGCGTAAAAATTTGAATCTTGAATCCAATACAAAACCATTCATTGGAATATTCGTGTAATAAAAACTGTCGCCGATAGGTCTCTTGGCACAGAATCATTTTAAAAGGAAAAACCATGTCGATTTTACCGCACAGCTTGTTTGTTAGCGCGAGCTTAGCGATGGCATTCACTGTGAGCGCCCAAGAACAGAGTCGCCCTGCTCAAGTTGGTACTGAGGCAAATACCAGTAATGAACAAGATAATAACCTTGAACACGTCACTGTCACTGGCTCTGCCCAACCTACTTTAATCATGTCACCTAAAAATGCAGTGATCGACGGCCCGTTCGGTAAAGACAAAAACTTAACGGAAATAGCCCGCACCTTAACGTCTATTTCCAGCGACATGTTAGAACAGCTATCTATTGATGACTTACAAGACGTACTCACCTTAGTGCCCAACACGTATTCAGCCAGTGGCTTTGGTGCGCCTAGTCTACCAACCATCCGCGGCCAATTAGGCGAATTATTTCAACAGGGTATGCGTCGTCAAGCAGGCAACAATGGTTTTGGGATCCCGTTGTCGTTTAACAGCGTTGGGCAAATTGATGTAGTGAAAGGCGCGCCTTCGGTCATACTTGGCACCACCCAGCGTAATGGGGGCTTTGTTAATTTAAATAACAAGACCGCAACCCTGTCAGGAACAGATTTAAAGCTGCAAGCTAGCGCAGGTAGTTGGGAGCACTATCGTGGTCAAGTTGACGTAAATACCACAATCGAAGAAGGTAGAAGCGGTATTAGGGTCAGTGCTGAATACATTGACAACAACAGTTACTACGACTTTACCGAATTTCAAAGCGAGGATTTATTCATTGCCTATAAAATTCTGCCAGATGATAAATCTAGCTGGGATATTAGCTTTGAATACTACGATGTGGAGTTTACAGATAACGCTGGCATTAACCGCCCTACACAGAATCTAATCGACAACAGTTTATATATTACTGGTCAAGGCGTGCAGCCAAATGGCTCACAAGTGCCGGGCGCTTTTGCCGTGGTGTCCCCTACCGGCGAAGTGCGTATTCCTCGCAGCACAGTGCTTACCGACCCAGACAACATAAATAATGCACAGACTTACGTATTTCATAGTACCTACGAGCGTCAGCTAAATGCTGTGCATACTCTGACTAACCGCAGTTACTTTCAATATTTAGATCGTGAAGAAATCGCACAAAACAGCTTTGTTGAAATCATCGATGGGGCGAAAACCGCGCAAAATCGGCTTGAGCTGACTTCAGCTTGGTCTGGCGATCAGCAAACCACCTGGGGAATAGACCTAAGGTACAACGACGTACTCGGCTATAGTCAGTTTACGACAGAAGCTGACTTACCTATCGATTTGCTTGGCAGCATAGAGCAAAGACGTATTCCTCTGACTGAAGCCCAACAGGCGCGCTTAGTCGAACTTCGCCCTGGGGTTTTCGTGTCACCGGGCGCTAACTACGACATCGATGGCGATGGTAACAACGACTTTTCATTGTCCGACACCACAGATTCAACCACGTGGCAAACGGGTTTATTTGCCGAACAAGACAGTGACTGGACCAGCCGATTTAGCACCACTGTTGGCTTACGTGCTGACCACTATGACGTGACCGCACGGGATGCGTTACCACCACAAGGTCAGGTGGCGGCAGAAGACAGCTTCAGCAAATGGTTATACTCCGGCTCAGCCAGCGCCCGCTTTAAAATCAATAACGATATCGTGACCTATGCTACGTATAGCTACAGTGAAGCGACCTCTAACAGCATGGGCGGCGGAACAGTATTAGGCGCTGAGAATAAAATAAACCCTCTGAATTTTGCCACTGAAAACGAGTTATACGAATTGGGTGTGAAGTTCTCACCTGTAGGCTCTCCTTGGTACGCCGATGCATCTGTATTTGAGCAATCCCGTAGCTTGCGTAATCGCGATGGCAGTAACACGGGCATTATCGCCAAAGGCTTTGAAGCGCAAGTTTTTTATCAAGGCAGTAGTTTGTGGGCCAATCTTGGTTACAGCTACTTAGATGCCCGTTACGACGACTCAGCCAGCGCACAAGACTCACAACAAGTGGCTGACGCATTTGATAATTCGCGCCCCGACATTATTCAAGGCACAGGTATCGGTGCGCCTAATTTTGCTGGCTTTGCGCCCTCAAATGAGCGCGTGCAAGGTATACCACAACAAACGGTTTCAGCCAGTGCTGGCTATCAAATATGGGATAACTGGGATGTATCTGGCTCGGCCATTTACAGTAAAAGTTACCCTCTAGATTACCTTGCCACTGTGTTAATCCGTGATCAAATTACCATTAATATTAATACCAATGTTGCCCTAACCGATCAGTCAAGCTTGCGCCTTGAAATACGCAACCTGACCGATGAAAACAACTGGCGCCCCGTATTTGAGGGCGGTTATTTTGGCTCAACCTTGGTTTTCCCTGAACTACCACGCAATGTTCAGTTAACTTACACCTACAACTTTAAGGCCTAGCTCCTAAGGATTCACCTCAAAATGAATAGTAAACGTGCAATATTAGTCATCGTCATTGCTGCGCTCATCGCCAGCTTTTTTGTCTTTGACCTGAATCAATACCTCACACTTGAGAGCCTTAAAAACAATCAGCAAGATCTTGCGCAATATATTGAAGCGAACTGGTTGGTCGCATTTGTTGGCTACTTGGCCATTTATGCTGCAGCCACCGCCTTGAGTGTACCTGGGGCAGCTATTCTTACATTAGGCGCAGGTGCCTTATTCGGCTTCGGCTGGGGCTTATTATTAGCTTCATTCGCTTCAAGCATTGGTGCAACGTTGGCCTTCTTAGCGTCGCGTTTCTTATTGCGGGATTGGGTAAAAAGTACCTTCTCGAAAAAGCTAGAATCTATCGATAAAGGCATCGAAAAAGACGGTGCATTCTACTTATTGAGCTTACGTTTAGTGCCTATCTTCCCGTTTTTTATCATCAACCTAGTGATGGGTGTGACGGGTATAAAAACATGGACTTATTACTGGGTTAGCCAACTAGGCATGTTGATTGGCACTGCCGTTTATGTGAATGCAGGTACTCAATTAGTCGAAATCAACCAGTTGTCAGACATTATCTCAACGGATTTAATCCTTTCGTTTGTCCTGTTAGGCATATTCCCGATTTTGGCTAAGTTTATTTTAAGTGCGCTGCAACAACGCCGTGTTTACAAAGGCTGGAAAAAACCCAAGAAATTCGATCGTAACCTAGTGGTTATCGGTGCAGGTTCGGCTGGTTTGGTAACGGCTTATATTGCCGCGGCCATTAAATCTAAAGTGACCTTGGTTGAGCGTCATAAAATGGGCGGCGACTGTTTGAATACGGGTTGCGTGCCTTCTAAAAGTATATTGCACGCCAGTAAGCTAGCGCATATTCATCACACTTCGCAAAATGCGGGTGTCACCTATGATGCCCCAAAAATTGATTTTAAAGCGGTCATGAACAAGGTTCACAGCGTGATTAAATCCATTGAGCCGCACGATTCTGTTGAGCGTTATGAATCGCTGGGAGTGAATGTCGCCATAGGTAATGCTACCATCGTGTCGCCTTGGCAGGTGGATATTCAAACCGAGAACGGTGTTGAATCATTAACCACGCGCAACATTGTTATTGCCACAGGCGCCCGTGCATTTGTACCAGATATTCCAGGTTTGAAAGACATCGACTATTTAACCGCTGATAACCTTTGGGAAATCACCGAGCAGCCTAAACGTATGATAGTACTAGGCGGCGGCCCAATTGGTTGCGAACTGTCTCAAGCATTTGGTCGTTTAGGCACCCATGTCACGCAAATCGAACGCGGCGACCAAGTATTGAGCAAAGAAGACCCAGATGCAGCGAAGCACTTACAAATTCAACTCGAAAAAGACGGCATCGACTTGCGCCTGAACACCAGCGCCATGGCAGTTGAAACCACCAGCGAAGGCAATGTGTTGGTGGTTGAGTTTGAAGGTAAAGAAGAGCGTATCCCGTTCGATAAGATATTGGTGGCTGTGGGTCGCCAAGCGAACCTAACGGGCTTCGGTTTAGAAAAACTTGGTATCGAGACTGACCGTACTGTTATCACCAATGACTTTTTACAAACCAAGTACCCAAATATTTTGGCGGCAGGCGATGTCGCCGGGCCTTATCAGTTTACTCACACCGCCAGTCACCAAGCTTGGTATGCAGCGGTCAACGCGTTATTTAGACCCTTTAAAATATTTAAGGTGGACTACAGTGTTATTCCTTGGGCAACCTTTGCGGAGCCAGAAATTGCCACGGTAGGGTTAAATGAAATGTCTGCTAAGCAACAAGGCATCGAAGTAGAGGTCACACGTTACGATATTGGCGGTCTTGACCGTGCATTAGCTGACGATCATGCACGGGGTTTTGTTAAAGTGCTCACTAAGCCTGGTAAAGATAAGATTTTGGGTGCCACCATAGTCGGTGCCAATGCGGGTGAATTACTGGCAGAGTTCGTTTTAGCCATGAAACACGGCCTTGGTTTAAACAAGATTTTGGGGACTATCCATATTTACCCGACTATGGCTGAAGCGAATAAAAACGTCGCAGGGAACTGGAAGAAAGATCACGCACCGCAAAAAGTACTCGACTTCCTTGAACGCTTCCACACGTGGCGTCGCAAGTAAGGCATCGATTGCTTAGAAGTTACTTATAAGATAACGGGCGTGCTGCAATTATTAGCGTACGCTCCGTAATTTAAATAAATCTAACGGGGAAGTGTATGCATACTCCATCAAACCAAGTTACACGTTTGATTCGATATACCCTAACGGCAGGTAGTTTGCTACTTGCCTCATTTTCGTTCGTGTTACACGCTGCAGAATTCGATCACAGCTATGCTAATTTTGATCAACTATTAACCCAAGTAGTGCAAACGTCTGACGATAAGAAGCAAACCCGAGTGGACTATCAACGATTATCAGTACAAAAAGATACTTTGCACATATCGTTAAATGCATTTTCTGCTGTCAGTAAAAGCCAGTTTGACGGATGGGATAAGCAGCAACAACTGAGCTTTCTAATCAATGCATATAATGGTTTTACCCTGAAGCTGATTGTCGATAACTGGGAAGAGTTTAAGCAAGGGGATGCTGACTCAATTCGCGACCTAGGTAGTTTATTCACCACTCCGTGGGAAAAGAAGTTCTTCACTTTGTTTAATGAAAAACACAACTTAGACGATATCGAACACGAAATGGTGCGTAAATGGTTCAAAGAGCCACGTATTCATGCCGCCCTAGTTTGTGCGGCTGTTTCATGCCCACCACTGCGTAATGAGGCTTTTGTGCCCAGCGAGTTAACAGCTCAGCTTGATAGTCAAATGCAACTGTTTTTAGCAGACAATAGCCGCAATGAGATAAAGGTACATGGCCAAAAGGGTGAAGCGTCTTTATCGTCAATATTTAAATGGTATCGCAGCGACTTTGAAAAAGGCGACCAGGGTTTCAATTCATTATTCGATTTGCTCAATGACTACAGCGATGCACTCGTCGAGGGTGACAGTAATCCACAAGAGCAGCGCAATCTAATCAAGAGCGCTGACTACCCTATTACTTTCAAGGATTACGACTGGCGTTTAAATGATGTGGCTAACTTCTAAATTGACGCGCTTTTTTACCCACCTTAAAGTACCTGTTGGGGCCAAGATAGTACTGCTATTGGCAGCCTTGGCAGCGCCATCTGTGGCGATAGGAAATGACGCGTTAAACGACCTTAAGGGTAATCAAGCTAGCCCGCGCGAAAGCAGCAAGCAGTGGCAGCAAACCTTAGCCACTGCCCGCGGCGAAACAGTGTACTTTTATGCTTGGGGTGGCTCAAAACCCGTCAATAACTATTTACGCTGGGCAGCCCGGGAAATTGCCAGTCGCTATCAGGTACGTTTGCGTCACGTTAAAGTAGCCGATATCAGCGAAGCGGTTAGTAGGTTAAAAGCAGAAGATGGCAGCAAAAGTGCTATCGATTTGCTGTGGATAAATGGTGAAAACTTTAGCTACCTAAAAGAACAAGAATTGTTATTAGGGGGGCTGACAAACGCCGTCCCCAATAGTGCACTGCTGGCTACTGAGCAGCTGTCGTTGGGCAACGACTTTGGTGTCCCTATGGATGGCTTCGAAATACCTTGGGGCGTAGGGCAATTCAATATTATTGCCAATGAAAACGCCTTTGCTCAGATAAGCATTACCCCAGCTGATATTCTTAGCGCAGCGAAGCAACAACCCGGCCGCATGAGTTACCCGCGCCCGCCTGAATTTCATGGCACTACTTTTTTGAAACAGCTTTTAGTGGCGCTTAGTCATAATGATAAACGTTTATTCGAGCTTGCTACACCTGAATCCCAGCAGCAGTTGCTGCCTGCATTATGGGATTACCTTGATAAACTGCACCCACTATTATGGCAAAAAGGCAGTGCATTCCCTAGCTCAAACACAGAGCAACTGGCACTTTTTCAACAAGATCAACAGACAATCGCCGTTAGTTTTAACCCCAATCAAATAAGCAAAGAGCAAGATGAAATGCGCATTCCTCAATCTGCAAAACGCGTGTACTTTGCGGGCGGCGCTATTACTAACAGCCATAACCTTGCCATTCCCAAAGGGGCGCAAAGTCCAGCAGGCGCGAAAGTGGTGATCCATTTTCTATTGAGCGAGTTAGCCCAAGAGCGCAAGCTTAATGGTACCTGGGGGGACCCTGCAGTCATAACGCCATTACTGGATAAAGCCTCAACATTACCCTCTCAGCAAGAGTTACACAGTTCTTGGCAACAAATCATTGAAGATACATGGCAACAACGATACGGCGCTTAACCCTTGTTGTTGGCTGGCTGCTTGTTGCATTAGTCGCAGGGCTGCCCGTTTTTGGTATCGTGCTGGGCTTATGGCTCTCGCCGCCAATTTCATGGGAGCACGTTAGCGTATTTTTTGATTACAACGGCCTCCTGTCATCAGTTTTAAGTTCTCTGCTGCTTTCATTGCTCGCGCCGATCATTGCGCTGTATGTGGCATTTACCGTATACAGCCAGTATCGTTTTAACCCCCGCTGGCAAGCCTTAGAGCAACGCCTCGCCCCTTTGCTGTCACTCCCTCATTTAGCGGTAGCTCTAGGCATAGTCTACCTCTTTAGTTCAGGGGGAATGTTGTGGAGTGCACTTTGGGAGCTCGCTGGGAGCACACCACCTGAGTGGCTTGGCGTTGGACGTAAAAGTATGTTGACCATGTTAATTGCTATCAGCATAAAAGAAGTGCCCTTCTTTTTATTTATATTCAGCGCTCTGGGTCGCCAGTTGGCGATTAAAGATTGGTTACTGCAAGGTCGAGCACTTGGCTACAGTGAAAGTGCCAGTTGGTGGTTGTTGGTGTTCCCTACCGTATTGAAGCAGTCTCGGTTGGCCTTGCTTGCAGCGATGGCTTTTACCTTGTCGGTACTGGACATTAGCCTACTGATTGGCCCCAATATTCCCGAACTTTACGCGGTCGTATTATATAACTGGCAAACTGGCTTCACCGCAGCTGAGCAAGCAATGGCCTTTCTTGGCAATCTGCTTTTATTGGTCATGCTTGGCGTGTTGGTCGCGGCTATTTATATTCATGAATGGTTCGCCACAAAGCGAATTCGCACGCTTGCCATTATGGCCAACCCATTGAAAATCACTCGCTTTGCTCGGGTATTCACTGCGTGGTTGGGGCTTTTTAGTTTATTAACCTTAGCGATATTACTCACCTTTTTACTTTGGTCCCTAGGCTGGAATACGCAAAATCCCTTTAACGCAACGAGTTGGTCTACCGCGTTATGGCAAGATGAATGGTTTTTCATGCAAGCGCCATTGCTGAACAGCTTAAACATTGCTTTTTTTAGCAGTATTGTGGGTGTCGCAATGACCTTAATTGCCCTAGAGCTTCAGCGACAAAGCAAACGCTATTTACCCGATTATGTGTGGTTACTGGCAATACTATTGCCCCAGCTAAGCATGGTGTACGGGTGGCAAATTGCTCACACCGATATGAGCGCGAGTTACAATACGGCTTGGATAGTCCTCTCACATTTACCCTTCACCTTTGCTTACAGCTACTTAGTGCTTCGCGGGCCGTTTCAAAGTCTGGATCGGCATTATGAGTTGGTTGCTGCCAGTTTCGGCTATTCCTATTGGCAACGTTGGTGGCAAGTACGTTTCATGTTGCTTCGCCCTGCTCTGATAAGCGCATTAGCCATCGCGTTTTCGGTCAGTGTTGCGCAATACATTCCCACCCTAATGATGGGAGCCGGGCGAGTATCCACCATCACCACTGAGGCAGTCGCAATTGCTTCAGGAAACGAGCAGAGCATCACGGCGGTCTACCTGTTAGTGCAAGCTTTACTGCCGTTTGTAGCCTTTTTCATCGCCAGTGTGCTGGCTCAACGTCTTCGAGGAAGTTTCGATGCTGCGCATCAATAATTGCCAAATAAACACTGTTAGTGGGCAGATTTCCTTGCCCGATATAACACTCGAGCAAGGTGAGTTACTGGTACTTACTGGCCCAAGCGGTATGGGCAAGTCGACATTTTTGCACTGGTTGTTAGGTGATAAGATTCAGCATGCCAACATCAGTGGTGAAATTATCCTGAACGAACAAGCGATTAACGACCTGAACGTTGAGCAGCGGGGCATCGGTTTATTAATGCAAGACGTGCATCTTTTTCCCCATTTGAATGTGGTAGACAATATCTGCTTTGCACTGCCCACAGCGGTTCAAAATCAGCAAGGTAAAAAACAGAATAAACAGCAGCGCCGTAAAACCGCAATAAATATGCTCGATAAGATTGAGCTGGGTTATGTGGCTGAACATTTCAGCGATCAATTAAGTGGTGGCGAGCGCTCTCGCGTTGGCTTGGTGCGTGCGCTGGCAAATCAACCACAAGCCTTATTGATGGATGAACCCTTCGCTGCACTTGACCCAAACACGAATGCTAAGGTAAGTCAGTGGGCATTTGAGCAATTGCAACAGCAAGGAGTGCCTAGCATCATGGTGAGTCACGATATCGACAATATTCCTGCTCATGCTCAACATATAGATTTAGGGGCCTATTTTCAAAGCGCATCACACGCTAAAAGCGACTAATAACGTATACTCGGCTCTATGGGTCTGCCCTCTAGCGGCCCATAAACATAAGGTAAAGCATGCTAGACCCTATTTTAAATAAACTGTTGAAAAAGCCTCTGTGCAGTGCGGCCAAACAATTAATCAAACGCGGAGCAACCGCCGATTCGGTGACAGTAGCCGGCTTTGTTATTGGCATACTTGCGGTGCCGGCCATTATTTATGGTCAATATGTATTGGCGTTGTGCTTGATCTTACTAAATCGCCTTGGCGACGGATTAGACGGCGCAATCGCCAGAGAGACATCCCCTTCAGACGCAGGGGGCTTTTTGGATATCACCTTAGATTTCATATTCTACTCAGCCATTGTGTTCGCTTTTGTCTGCGCCAACCCGGTGGACAACGCCATAGCTGGCAGCTTTTTGATGCTGTCATTTATGGGCACAGGTGGCAGCTTTTTGGCCTTTGCCATTATGGCCAGCAAACATGGCATCGACAGCCCTAACTACCCACAGAAAAGCTTGCACTACATGGGCGGTTTAGCAGAAGGCTTTGAAACCATTCTAGTGCTGTGCTTATTTTGCTTATTCCCGAGTCAATTTGTATTGATAGCATCGGTATTTGCGGCAATCTGCTGGCTTACCGCGATCATTCGAATTTGGGTGGGTTATCACACCTTAGTGGCCACTAAAGACAGCTAGCTCTTTTTAGCGGCGCTCTTTTTGGCGACGCTCTTTTTGGCAACGCTCTTTTTCAGGTGTGTGTCTAAATGGCATCATGAGTACGGTACCGATGCCCGTATTATTACTTTCTTTGTCGTACTCATTTAAGCCAATCGTTAAGCCGTCATCACCGGCTTTAGCTTCGCGTGTGTAGCTGTGGAATAGTCGATCCCAAATAGACAAACAAAAACCAAAATTACTATCGGTTTCCTTTACTACCTGGCTATGATGAATCCGATGCATGGCTTGAGTCACAATCACCTTTCGCAACGGCGTTTCCAACCAGTTGGGCAGCTTTATGTTGCTGTGATTAAAAATAGCACTGGCATTAAGCACAATCTCAAAAATTAAAATGGCTATGACCGGCACACCTAATAAAAGGATACCAAGTCCCTTAACCGATAAACTCAAGGCTATTTCGATAGGGTGAAAACGTAAGCCTGTTGATGCATCGAGATGGGGGTCAGCATGATGTACCCGATGTAAACGCCACAACAATGGCACCCGATGAAAAACGCGGTGCTGCCAATAAATCAGGCAATCAAGGGCGATAACCGCTAAGGTAACAGCCGCCCATTCAGGCACAGGCAATATATTCAATACGCCGAATTGCCGCTCATCGGCATAAATTGCCACGACAGCTAGGCCTGCTGGTGCCAATAACCTGCCGGTTAGCGCGCCGCAAAGAACCAAGAAAAAATTACTCGACCAGCGTTTGTAGCGCGCGACAGGTGACACCCGATTTGGCAATAGTGCTTCCCAAATCATCATGACGGCCAACACTAATATAAAGGTGCCCATCCGCAACCAGGCTTCATTTTGCATACTTATCCACTTTAATATTTATTAGAAAGTTAAGTCCAAAAACTGTTACTGATAGTATTAGGTTGTTCATATATCATGAGTTCATAAATTTACGGTACTATAATAACAACGGAGAACACCCTATGAAGACCTTGGTTAGCTTAGTTAGCTTCCTGGCTATTTTGCTTGTCGCCCTTCCTGGCCCCCTTTACAAATTTGGTATACTCGAGTTAGGCACTGCTTTTGCTGCATTACGCTTCGGTGTATACGCCGGTATCGCTGCATTAGTTTTGATCCTAATCCAGATTATTTTTATGCGTAAAAATATTAGCTGGGCAGGTGTTGCTGTGTCAGCGGTGTTGGCATTAATCGCTGTAGGTTTACCTATGAGCATGATGAGTAAAGCGAAATCAGTCCCACCAATTCATGATATTTCTACAGATTTGGTGAACCCACCTAAGTTTGTAGCAATTGTTGCTTTGCGTGCAGACGCGCCTAACCCGGTCGAGTATGCAGGTGAAGAAACTGCTAAACAGCAGCGTGACGCTTACCCAGAACTGACAACGCAAAAATATAGCCAAAGCACCGAACAGTTGTTTGATGCAACACAAGCTGCGATCAATGATTTGGGTTGGGAATTAGTCAACTCAGACAAATCACTAGGGCTTGTTGAAGCAACAGATACCACTGGCTGGTTCGGTTTTAAAGATGACGTTGTTGTACGTATTCGTACCACAGGCGAAGAAAGCTTCCTTGATGTACGCAGTAAATCCCGTGTAGGTAAAAGCGATTTGGGTAAAAATGCTGAGCGTATTCACTCGCTAATCGATGCTATAAACAGCAAGCTTTAATTCTTGCCCTCTCATCTGCAGACGCATGATAATGCAAGATGATAAAAAAACGCTCAGCGATGTGTTTTCATCGCTGAGCGTTTGTACAACTTAACAATATTTCGAAGCAGTTTAGTTACCAAGTAAACCTTTCATCACATTATTCAGAATTTGCTTCTGTGCTTCAGTGGCATTTTGGCACTCTTCGGTTTTCACTTCTTCACCTTTCATGAGTTTCTCAGTGCACGTTGCGAGTACTTCGCTTAACAGTTCAGGATCATCGACTAAATCCTCTACTGACGGTGTACCGCAAGCGGAAAGACCGCACACTAAAGGCAGTATCAACATATATTTTTTCATTTTTTCTTCCTTAAATTCCCGATGATTAAAACGCTGTACGTTCGGGTTTAACGCCAGCTTAGGTTCACAACTAATTGAAAAATCGAGCGTTACATATCCCTTAACAATTCTTCACGTTTAGATACTAAAAAAACATCTAAAAAATTACAACGTTTTCTATTGAAAATCAGCTGCTTAACATCATCTATTAAGCGCAGGACAGAAGTAGTTTTTATTGTCTGATTAGATGTCTCTAATCCACTACTTTTGTTGCTCACTCAGTTAATTTTTATTAAGGAATTTCAATGAAAGCTTCAAAAATTGCTTTATTAGCAGCGACCGTTATTTCCGTTCCTACTGCTTACGCAGCCTCTCCTGACTTCAACTATGTTGAAGGCGGTTATGCAAAGATTGATGTAGACAACAGCGACTACGAGCCAGATGGCTTCAAAGTTTCTGGTTCTGCATTGGTAGGTAAAAATGTTTTTGTGAATGGCTCGTACACAGACACCTCTGATGAAATCAACAACAGTGATATTGACTTTAACCAGCTTAGTTTAGGTATTGGTTATCGTATGGCAGCATCAAGTAATACGGATGTATACGGTGTTGTCAGTTATGAAGAAGCTGAACTAGAAGATTATGATGAAAATGGATACGGCTTAACAGCGGGCATTCGCTCACGTGTAACACCAAATATCGAATTAGATGGCGGCGTATCCTATATCGATTTAGACGACGATGATGATACGTACCTTAATTTAGGCGCCAGTTACTACTTCACTCCCGAAGCAGCGGTGAGCGTGTCTTATCGTACGTCCGATGACAACGATATTATGGGTGTCTCTGCTCGTTATTCATTCTAATTAGAGGACTTTTTCTTTCTGACGTCACAGCGACAGGGATCCTGTCGCTGTTTAAATCAGTACAACTGGCTATACAGAGGCTTAGAAATTCTCTAACACGTAATCTGGCAATTCGTCTTCTGATGGCAATGGCATCGGTACACCTTTATCATCAATCGCAACAAATTTAAATTGTCCTTGGGTGACCTTCTCTCGCAAACCAATTCTATCGCGTCTTACCCATGCTTCAACGTTGATCACCATAGATGTGCGCCCTAACTTAACAACCCGAGTATACAAACCTAGAATATCCCCGACGTGCACAGGGCGGATAAAACTCATGCTCTCTACTGACACTGTGACTACGCGCCCTTGAGCTCGTTGCCCAGCACATATGCCTGCCGCAATATCCATTTGGGATAATACCCAGCCACCAAATATATCCCCAGCTGCATTCGTATCAGCTGGCATAGCGAGAGTTCGAGTGGTGAGTTTACCGAGAGCCTGTTCTTCTTGCGCTTCTTCTTGCATTTCGCTGCCTGTATCAAGATTTAATGGGGATTTTAGTCAGATTGTAGCATTAAATTACGGTTCAATTTGATACCAAAGAGCGGCATTTTTCAACGGTGTGCGTGCAGGCAATAAAGGGTTTGGTAAATCAATCACAATTCGCTCAGACAAATTAGATTTATCAATTAACCATTGATTGTGCTTTTCAAACATCAGGTCAAAGGAGCCATCTTCAATGGCGATTTGTAAACCACGCTCTATGTCTGCAGCAAGTTCCTTATTATTCGGATTAACGAAATAATAAAGCGCAGCGGGATAACGCAGCAATAAGCGTTTCTCCACTGCAAGGTTGTATTGAGGTCTAGCATCTAATTCACTCCAGATTTCGATAAGCGAACGCGGGAAAAAATCGAATCGCTCACCGTCTAACATCACAAACAGGCGCTCATACATAGAAGACGACATCACATCTATCCCGCTGCTGTTCATAATATAGGTGTCTGGCCAATCGTGTACTTGCCCTGCAGTGAATTTTTGTAAACCAGCTAAACTATTGATCTGCTCAAATCGTCTCTCGTTTCCGGCATGAACCAAAAATAAACGCCAACCAATTAAGCCTTTATAAATAGGAATTCTAACGGGCTCGAAAGCCTCTTCTCGCTCTTTGCTGGTCATGGTCCACACAATATCAGGCGCATTTTGAGAACCGACCATACGTAATGCTCTGCTTTGGTTCATTAACCCTTTGCTCGGTTTCAATCTATAAGGTTTGCCCAATTTGCTTATCGCTAGCTCTAATAACCGCACAGGGTAAATAGGACGATGATCATCTACTGACAGTGGCTTAGGGTACAAAATGGTTGTTTCGGGTTCGGCGAGTGCATCACCATCAAAAAATAATAAGAGTACACACTGCACAGCCATACACAGCAATTTCTTATTCAGCGTGTAAAACAAACAAAGCCTTTCTAGGTAATTAAATATAGCCATTGATAGTAAGGGGATCGTAAAAAACATCGTAGTGTTTATTCCCTGATTACGCAGTACGTTTGCGGCTAATAAAGCCTAAGAAGCAGAATAAATAGTACATATAACAACCACAAACCTTGAGAATACACTACTTTTTAATTTAGTCGTTTTAATCGAAATATCAACTTCATGACTATGAGTAATTATCTATTGGTGATAATGGATTAACCCTCAAAGTGGCAATGCCAGTTAGTGGGATTCGGTACTAATGATACTTAGTACATTGGTTTAGATTCCGATACAGAGCCACCAATGGATGAAAGTAAGGCTTAGAAGATAAAAAGGTATATCACACAAGAAGAAACATCACCGTGTATGAGATTTATTGTCAGATTTTATAATCCTTCCATCATGCATTAGGGTCGGTACGACACCATTGAGATCAAACCTAAATATTTAGGGGTAATACATCCTTTTGAGTGATGTCTAACTCGCAGCTAGTCCAAGGTATTTTCTTTTTATTCAAGATGGTACCCCTGATTAGTCAGTTGGACACCCGGCCTGGTACGCAGGTAAACAGTTGGGCGCCAGTACTGCTTTATTAACAGGAATTACATACCCGATGGTGATACCTGAATAAGCAGTAATCCTACCTGTGTTCCTAATTTGCCAAGGTACCTTTTTTCTCGATTATGCATTCTTTCGGCGTTTTCATATTTTTGTCTGAAATGATCACTCCGGTGTTTGCTGCAAAGGTATCCCAGCGGGCGATCATTTCTTGCAACTTTTTAGGGTTATCTCCCGCCAAGTCATGAGTTTCACCTAGGTCTTCATCGAGGTTAAACAGTTGCCACTTTCCATGCTCATAGGGCGCTGGCAGCCTGACTAATTTCCACTGATTATACTGTAGCCCTTGCCTGCCATGCACACTGAATCCGTACACTTCATCTTTGTGTACAAAATCTTGTTCGCCATATAAATAAGGTAAAATCGATTTGCCAACAATAGGTAATACCTTTTGGCCTTTGTATTCTGAACCTGGCAATTCAGCCCCCGCGACGTCCAAAAATGTAGGGAGTAAATCCATCACTGATGCGAACTCGGTTAAAGTCTGAGCTTCGGTTTGACTGCGGTTCTCTGCTTGGCCTTGGTTATTAGGCAGGTGGATAATGGCAGGTACGCGAATGCCGCCCTCTGTGACCATGCCTTTATGTAAACTAAAGGGGGTATTGCTCACTTGAGCCCATGCACCGCCGTAAGAAACGAAAGAGCCGGCTGCACCCATATTCTGCAAACTGTTATCGAACGTTTCTTGCACGTACTTCGCTTCCTCTGCTAGCCCCTGCTCGGGACGAGCGTCAGCGCCGTTATCTGAGATAAACACTATTAAAGTATTGTCATACTGGCCTATGTCTTTTAAGTGCTGTATCACTCGGCCAATGTTTTCATCTAGGGCATCCACCATGCCTGCGTATATTTCCATCATACGGGCTTGCTTTCCTTGCTCTTCAGTTGAGAGTTGCTGCCACTTGGCGTAGCAAGCATTGCCCTCACTGTGGGTAGCGTGCTCATCAATTAGGCCTAAATCCGCTAACCTAGCTAGTCTCGCGTCTTTAATTTCCTCGTAACCAATGGAGTACTTACCTTGGTATTTATCACTGTATTTCTTATCTACCTGTAAAGGCCAGTGGGGTGCCGTGTAAGCGAGGTAACCAAAGAAGGGTTGGTCTTTGTTTGTTACCGCTGAATCGATATATTGAATTGCTTTGTCGCTGTAAAAGCGGGTTGAATAAAAATCGTCAGGTAAGGTGACTGCTTTACCATTTTCCCGATACGGGGTTTTGGCCATAAAAGGGAAAAGGCCTCTATCAGAATAGTGATCGCCAGCGCCAGGCAACATGGCGAAAGAGTTGTCAAAGCCGTGACTGTCTGGTCCTTGACCATCTAACATCCCAAGGTGCCACTTACCTGCCATGAATGTGCGATAACCTGCATCTTGAAGTAGCGCAGGTAATGGGGCGACTCGATCATTTAAGTAGCCTTCGTAGCCGGGTTTATCGCGCTGATTATCCGCGACCCACTCAGCCATAGCGCCGAGACCAGCTAAATGATTATAAGTGCCCGACATCAGCATTGATCGCGTTGGTGAACAGGTGGGAGCAACGTGAAAATTAGTCAACTTGCTGCCACCATCTTTCGCCAGCTTATCTAAATTAGGCGTGGCGATTTCTCCTCCAAAACTTCCGAGATCCGAGTACCCTAAATCGTCTGCCACAATCAATAGAATGTTAGGTCTGTTTACGCTTCTTTGATTTTGTTGCTGTGCTTGCTGTTCATTACAAATTCCAAACACTGAATAGACTGCGCTTGCTAGTAAAACCGTATTGAGCAGCTTTGTGGCAGCAAAGCGGTTTGAAATAGAGCTATTCACAAATAATTACCTCGTGATAGATAGCAGGATAGCCCCGCCCAAAGTGTTGCAATAATGTAAACGGTACGCTGTTTTCTAATTTTGACAATACAGCTGTTTCGCTATACAAAACAGACAAGTTAAATAAAGTATGAACAAAGAGAAAGGTGCCTAATAGATTTTAGTTTATTGTTTTTTAAACACGTTCTTGTTTGCTTTTATGCAGACGGGGTATAAAAACAAAAATGAAATCATCAGCAAGCAGCCGGCTGTGATCCCGACACTGATCAAGCCAAAAGCATTTACCACTGAGCTCAGTATGAGCGGTCCCAGACCTGAGCCAATCGAAATAGCCCCAGGCCCCAAGGCTGCCAACCTACCAGTATCATCAAGCTGGCCTAACACGCCGAATTGCAATGGCTCAATAAACATAATAAGGGGTGTAAATAACGCCACAGCCACAAGATAAATAAAGGTAGTTTGCATTAGTGAAAGGATTATCGTTAGCCCCACTATCAGGGTGTAGGCAGGCAACAATAGCACCAAATTATCTTTACAGCGGCCTATTAACCAAATCAACAAAAATGGCGCAACAATGGCAATACACCACCCCCATCCTAGCGATGTTGCGATCACATTTAAAGCCGCTCCGTGCCAATATCCTAAACGCTCAATGAACGTTTGCGTACCCGACAATGCCACACCAAAAAGTATAAGCGCGATGAATGCATACGTCCCCGCTCGCGTGAGCGGCGTGGCGCGCGCAGAAGAAGATGCCTGCCTAGCCTGCAGCGTAAAATCGGGCAAGCCAAAGTAAATGAAAGCTAAAGCCAACGTATCCACCACGACAAACAGAACAAACACCCCTGCATGACCAAACAATGGAACTACCAGCGCCCCAACAAAAAGAAACACCACGGCGAAAATGGCAAGCGTGGCATTATAAAATGCAAAGGTTTTTTCTGTTCTACGGCTCAAAGCGGCACATGCGCCAGCAGCCGCTAATAAATGGCCTTGAGCGAATCCTGAAGCCCCCCGCAGCACGATAAGCTCTGAGAATGAGGACGACACTAGGGTAGCAGCATTAAGCAACAACTCGCTAGCTATCGCCGCCAGTACGATCCGCCGACAGCTGGTTCGCGCTCCTATAATGGTAAACGAAAACGCCCCAAGGGCAGTTGTGGTCAGTTGGATTGAGGCGATACTGCCAAGCGACAACGTTTGCGCAGAAAAATCACTCACGAACGCTCCCATCACCAAGGGCATCATGGGCAGGAAGAACAAGCCAGCAACATGACAAGATATCATCGCAGTCATCGCCGCTCTTGATGAAAAGGCTGCTGCATCTACAATATGCGAGGCTCTCATGACTTAAAGCAAATCAAGAACGTTGCATCGGGTCAAACCGAAATGACGCGTTGGGTAAACTTTTTAACTCCGTTGAAATCGCATTTGCGGTACGTTTTAAACACCTTACCGCTTCGGCTTCTTTTTCTGGCGTCATACGCGTCGCAGGCATCACCATACATACGGCAGCAACGGGTTTGCTTAACCGGTCAAAAACCGGCACCCCAATAGCATAAATACCGAGGTGTAATTCTTGGTTATCAGTAGCATAGCCTTGGCGATTAAACGTCTCCAAGCGCCTTAGCAATTCACTCTTTGAGGTCAACGTGTTTTTTGTCAGGACCTCAAATTCATAATCGAGCATTTTGATGACTTGCTCACAATGCATAAATGACAAGATAGCTTTAGCGCCTGCAGGAGCATGCAGGGGTAGTATTTCAGCTTGAGCCATAGACACCCGTAAGGGATCTCTGCTTTCAGCAAAATAACAGGCTATCGTGCCCGTCCCACTCCACACTTCGAGGGAAATAGACTCGTTGGTGCTGTCTCGCAATCGATCAATATAGGGGGATGAAACCTCGACAAAATGCTGAATCGACTGGCTCACGCGCGACAGGCCAAGCCGATACGCCAATGGCCCTAGGGAGTACTTTCTGCTCTGGTCATTATGAGCAAATAGACCATATTCCACTAAAGTAGATAAAATCCGCGATGTGGTCGCTTTATGAAACCCTGTTAGCTTACTGATCTCCCCAGTACTCAACTCATGATTAGTATTGGTAAAGGTTATGAGGATCTCTAATGACTTCTCGATGGCATTTAATTTATCTTTCTTAATGCTCTTTTTCACTTGTCGACTCTGTACATGTGCTGCCTGCGCAGGTTTGAGAGGGTGTCGCTTGTGCCGGCCTAAACTTAATCCCTTGGGGAACAATATCACACGCCGTATTAGCAAACAGGACTACCGTGGCTACAAGCACTCGGTTCACTTGTCTAATGTACCTACGAATTGGGTAAATGTGCATTAAAAAATTCCTTTTGGTTAGCCCCAGGACGTGGTGGGCAGCATCGCCTTATCTGGCGTTAAAGTAATGGCATCCACTGGGCAACTTAAGCGACACAAATGACAAATTTGGCAATCTTGTTGATAAGCAATAAACGCCTGCCCCGATTCAGGATCCATTCTTATCACGTCAGTTGGGCACGCTTGAACGCACTTTTCACACCCTATACAGCCATGTATTTTTTCAATTGGCATAACTTCACACCTCTTCTATTTTTATGGTTAACATATTTGACTAATCGTTCACTACTCATCGGCGGGTAAACTGTGGATTATTAGCGAGGAAATCCATTTCTCCTGGGAACTCCCGAGGATAGTTTTCCCGGTAACTTTTGCTCTGGTCCGGCTTCCACGATTCAGGCAACATGTGCTTGCCCATCAACATTCCGTCTTTTTGTTTTTGTACCGTCACCCAGCAATGCCAGTCGTTATCATTCCTAGCTGGAAAATCTTCTCGAAAATGCGTGCCACGGCTTTCCTCTCTATATAAGCCAGTACGCAATTTCATTTCCGCATTCAACAACATGCTTTTAACCTCATGGGCCATACGCAGCTCGTGGCCATCTCTGGCAATCATCTTGGGTATACATTGGGTACGTAAGAATTCGATTGAAGCCAGCGCGCCATCTAATCTGCGCGGTTCTTTGATATACAAAATATGTATCGGGGTCATGGTGTTTTGCAGTGTCGCGGTTATCCATTCAGGGCTGTAACCTTGTTCGACATTACGCGGAGCCCACATTTCGGCTAACTTGGCTTGAATTTGTTGTTGGCTGATTTTCGGACGCCTCGCTAAAGATTTTACGTATTTCACTGCATTTCGAGCGGCTATTCGCCCCTGAATAGCAGAACCGTAAGAGGAAAATCCTCGCCCTGGGTATAGTGAACCACACAGCATCGAGCCCAATGCATCACCAGCAGCATACAAACCTTCAACACTATCAGCTGCTCCGCTGTAATCGGAACAGAAAACACCTTCACTTTTATGCACGCCCATACCTGCAGTCGCCCCACCCACTCGGTGGCCAAAGCCGGCGTCTTCACCCGCACCTTCAGGCGGCCCACCTAAGTCCAATATTAAATCTGGCTGTGTTAAGTAACCCTTTCCTAAATATTTACGGTTGTCTTTTACTATGAGCGATTCAGGCCTTGGGCCGTCTTTTGGTGGGGGTGGCTCCCCACCAGGGCCCACGCCTAATTGGCGGTTTACCCCATTTTGATAAACACCTAACGCACTGCCAAGGGTTAAGCCCCCGTCTAGCTTATCTGGCGGGCCTACCATTACGTACGCCCCTTTAACACTTTGTGCCCAGCGCCAGCCCTCATAGGCAGCGGCAGGGGCAAAGGCGAACGTAGGGTGTGTGTCATTGTATTCTTTACCAACAATTTTGGCCCCAGCATTAAACGCGAGCGCATCGCCATCAAAGGTTTGCCCCCAAATTGGAAACCCTGGGCTTTTATAGGAACCTGCACCTGTGCAAAGCAATACTGCGTCAGCTCTGAGCACCACCGCTTTTGACGGCTCAGCAGTATCGTCGTAAGTGAAACCCACGGCACCACACACTTTGCCCCCATCTTCTTGCAGCAAACTCGTTATCATGGTGCGTTCGACAAGTGATACTCCTGCGTCTTCTAATTCTTTACGAAACACCACTGAGCCACGCTCAAATGGTCGCGTATTGTGGGCTCCCATTTCATGCAAGATATTAAAGATATCTAGTGACTCGTCCATAAAGATGTCTAACCATTTTCGGTCGTTAACATATTCGGTGTTCATGGCCATGTTTTGTTGCCATTCGTCTCTGTCATAAATGTCTGGGTCGAAGGGGCGGCTATCGGATGCCCATGGTGACATGCCTGACCAGCCCACCACGCCTTTATCCACCATCACAACACTTAGTCCTTGTTTGCGAGCTTCTAGCGCGGCAAAGGTGCCAGCAAAACCGCTCCCTATCACAATCAAGTCGGCTTTGCGTACCGGCTCTGTGGTAGAGGCTTCCACCCTCGCGCCGGTGTTGACAATAAAAGGCGCAGCTAAGGCCGCTGCCGTATATGCCCCTGCTCTTAAAACATCACGCCGGGTGACGCCTTCTTTAATTTTTTCTGATGCACTTTCATTTTGATTGACACTTTTACTGCTGCTTTTCTGGTATTTGATATCTTTTTCATCAGTCATAAGATAGACCTTCTACTTTTCGCTATGCATTAAACACTAAGGTTTTTCGGTATCTGTAGTCCCTTATCAGAACCCCAACTGTTCATATAGAATTCGCGATTGCGGTATCTCAAGCTGCTGCAACGTCCTCTCAACGGCTTTAACCATTGGCTGGGGGCCACAAATGTAATAGTCCCAATTTTGGGTGTTGTAGCCCTGCCCAGTCGCTTCGATTACACTTTGGTTAATAAAGCCTTTATGCCCTTGAAAACCAGTTGGGGGGAAGTCATCTGGCGCGTCATTAAGTACTAAGGTCGTTACTAGGTTCATGTTTTTTGTCATGTCGATAAGCTCATCCAAAAACATCATTTGCGCCATATTGCGGTTACCATAGATCAACCGAATAGGTCGGGTATCGCCGCGATCATTAAGGCCACGCAATATTCCAATGATAGGGCCGATGCCTGCGCCACCAGCGAGCAACACTATGCCTTGGGCATTTCTAGCGTTTAAGGTAAATACACCGTGAGGTCCATCAACCCATACACGCTGACCAAACTGTAATTTTCCTAATTGCTTGGTGTAATCCCCTAGGTTACGAATAACGAAGCTTAGTTCCGGTAGCGAGCGAGGGCTTGATGCAATTGAAAACGGATGTTCATTGCGCTTAAACGCACTCCCTGAAGTGTTGATCCATACAAACTGGCCTGCATCAAACTCAAATTGAAAATCAGCATCTTTTTTAATGGTCAAGTACCAGTCATCGGCGCTGCCTTTTTGACAGTCGACTACAGTGAAAGGTCTTTTCGATACAGAGCGAGGACGAATGAAATAGACATAACCCACCACGCTAACAGCGACTGCGCAAAGGGCAATCCATAACACGTCAAACCATAAGTTATATCTGCCATGTCGCCCAACCGTGACTGCATGATGGGTAGCTAAAATAATAACGGCTACAAACCCCACACTATGAGTGTAGCGCCAAGCCTCGTAAGACAAGCCAACTTTGTTCTTTTTAATCGCCATCAACACCAACACAATCAGCAATGACCAAGCATATACGCCCGTAGCAGACTCGGCGCTGGTGAACATGATCCACAAATTGTCCAAAGCAAAAGATGGCGCAACAATAAAGCGCGGTAATCCAATCAAAAAAGGATGTAGGAAAAACAAAATTGCGAGGTATTCACCTGCCTTATTGTGCACGCGCATGGAGTTATCGACACCGATTCGGCTGTTGATAGCATCTACTCGGCCATTAAGTAAGGTAAATTGACACAACATCATAGCCATACCGCTGATGCTGAGTAAGGTAACGAGCTCTTCATACCAACCACGGATTTGCAGCCCCTCAATGTACGACAATGCCCATGGGGCAAGAATTAATATGATGTAAATCGCCACCAATGAGTAAAAACTCATAGGTGAGCGTTTTACTGCAGGTAGCTGCCCTACAGCCCTTGATAAAAGTTTGCTGTTCATTTGAATACCTATTTTCAAAGGTGTTTTTAACATCGGATTTGGCAATTTATTAAGGCGAGCACAGTCCTAAAGGTAAATAGACTGTAACCCGCTAGCGCAATGAAACGCCCGCTAAACCTAATTCATGCCGAGCTAGAAACGCGCGCCGACTGTGACCCCATACGTTCTAGGCGCCCCCACGTTCACCGTACGACAACCACAGGTAAATGGCGGGTTGATCACCTGACCCGTCACGTAGTCTTCGTTGGTTAGGTTTTTAGCCCACAGATCGATGTAGTATTTCTCGGTGTCATAACGTACGCGCGCGTTGAACAAGCTATAAGCTTCTTGCATGTCTAGGTCCGTGTTTGCACGGTCGAAGTAAGTGTCTGAACGGTATGACCAATCAACTCGAGTAATTAGGTCGCCCTCACCTATGGTTTTTACATATTCTGCGCCCATGTGGCCGGTCCATTCAGGGGCGTAGTTCAAGCGATTACCGGAAAAGTCAGTTGGCGGGATATCAATAGAATACTCATCGTATGTGGCATCCAAATAGCCTACTGAGCCATCAAACTTAACATTATCTGTGGGCTCAATTTTGAGCTCCAGCTCAACACCTTGGATCGTTGACTGGGCTGCGTTATCGGTAACCGGCCCGGTTGCTAACAGTCGAAACACCTGTAAGTCTTCATAGTCATAACGAAAAGCCGTTAAGTTGAGTATCATCTTGTTATTGAAGAACTTGTTCTTCGAGCCTATTTCAATCGCGTTAACAAACTCAGGCTCGTAAGGCACTTGCTCACCTTCATCTGTAACCTCACCACCGTTGAGATCATAACCTCCCGATTTATAACCATGGGCATAGCTAGCAAATAACAAATTGTCTGGGCTCAGTTCATAATCAGTACTGATACGATACGTCGGTTCGGTAAAAGAAGTGGTCCCGCTGTCAGGCCCTAATGGCCCGATATCACCGCTCAAAAACTGAACATTGTTAGTAATATCGACCTGGCCGCCTATTTCCCTGGATTGTGTTTTTTCGTCGCGGGTGTAGCGTAGCCCGCCTGTTACCGACCACTCATCATTTAACTCATAAGAAAGCTGAGCAAATAACGCTGTTGAATCAACCTCATGGCTGGCAATACGTAACTGTGTTATGCCGCCCCCTCCAGCGACAGCCCCTTCGCCTAATTGTGTATCGATAGGCACTAGCCCAGAAGGGGTAATGACTTCAAAGCGCTCGGTTAATTCTTCATGGTAATAGTAGGCACCTAATATCCATTGAAAAGGGCCAAGAGTTTGAGAAATTAAATTGAATTCTTGGCTGTATTGTTTAGCCATGTTGTTACGGTTACGAGTTTCAAGGGGTAACTCTGAGCTGTCCGCATCTACTAATATCTGATTATCATTGGTTTGATAAGAGGTAATAGATTTAAGCAATAAGGTGTCGGAAAGATTGATGCTAGCATCAAAATCAATCCCCTGAATTAAGGTATCAGTAAACTCAGGAGCATCTTTTCTGACTTCGTGAAGATCTGTAGGTAATGGTAAAACTGAGTCTCCTGTCGCCGTGGTCGCCAATCCAAATGCGTCCGCTAATACAGCACCACCGACTCCTGCACTAGACACCCCAATTAGATACGCCGAGGGATAGCCGTTTTCTGTGTTTATATCCGTGCCTAAATATTGCGAACCTGGGCCTGCGCCTCCAGTTTTTGAGTAGTAGCCTCTAAGTAAATATTCATCCCCAGAGTCGGCTAAATAAAGTAGCTGTGCGCGACCGCTCTGGCTGTCTTTATCGTCCACATCTCGGCCGCCTTCATATAAATTTTTAATATAACCATCGTGACTCTCTGACAGCATAGTTATGCGCGAATACAGGTTGTCACTCAAGGGCACATTGATTACGCCGCGTACGCGCGCTTCGTTGTAGTTGCCGTAGGTTAAATCAGCTGAGCCTTCAAGCTCGTCAGTTGGCTTTTTAGTAATGATATTGACAGAGCCACCCGTGGCATTTCGTCCATATAGAGTGCCCTGCGGACCGCGCAACACTTCTAGTCTGTCTACATCAAATACGTCAGCGGCAGCCGCTGAATTTCGCCCAACGTAAATGCCGTCAATGTGCAGCGCAACGCCGGGGTCTCCGCCACCGACTAAGGTTTCAGTACCGACACCACGCAATGTAACGCGCGCCACGTTTTGCCCAGCTGATTGCACCGAGAAATTTAGATTGGGTGTAGACTCTTGAATGCCCGTAAGCGATGAAGCACCTTTGATATCAAGTTGTTGCTGCGAAAAAGCGGTGACTGAAAGTGGAATATCTTGCACGCTCTCAGACCGCTTAGTCGCAGAAACCATTATCACTTCAATGCCTTGTGACTCTTCTGTTTCAGTTATTTCTTGTTTAGTATCCGTGCTTTTTTCTTGCGCATTAAGGGATAAAGGATTAAAAACGCTGGCTATAGATGTAGCTAACAATAATAATTTAAATTGGGCTTTCACCGTGTGTTCTCCTTGGATTTTATTATTAAGTTGAAGATCAATTTTTTATTCATTCTTAAAATAGCGTCCAAGTGACTCACCCAATTTGGCGCTACCGTTTTCCTCAACCAAAAAAATTACAGCTGAGTTACATAAAATTCACAAACGGACATTACGCTGGCTTCAACCGCCAATCAATACACTCGTTTCGTATTGTGAAACAGTCGAGTGTTTAATTTTTTCTGTGAAACGTTTATTAGTGAAGAAAAATGAAACCGCACAGTTTTATGTGTGAAGGAGTTTGTTGAAGCACCTGAGTGATTAAGGATATTGTCTTATAGTCCGATAGGAAGTTAATTGACGTTGGGATTTATGGCGGCAAATTTTTGGATAAGAACAAATGGAAATGTAGTAAAAATAGACAATCTAGGTCAGTGGTCAGAACAAACAGCTCTAAAATTCGAAAGGGAGATACACAAAGTCATTCCTAATATTGAGAGTGATAAATTTGCCAAACTACTATGATTTGAACATTGAGAGATCAGCATGCCATCGGTTGAATCTAAAGTAAAACGTGTCATTGGTTGGTGTGTAAGCCAAGGGATATGCGCCGCTGCAGAAGCACTCAGTACCAATGTACTTAAAGAGTACTTACTCAACAAATCAGTTTAGACGGTAAAAAACGATGTTGTTATACGACGCTTCAACAACAAAAAAGATGCGTCATTATGGTTGGCTAAAATGGGTTAGTAACAAAGGCATCTCAGCTAACCCAATTTTAAACATCGCTTGAAAACATCAAACCACCTGCCCTGCCACAAAACCTGACGACCAAGCCCATTGGAAGTTATAGCCCCCTAACCAGCCTGTAACGTCCATGACTTCGCCGATGAAGTACAGGCCTTTCACATCTTTAGCTTCCATGGTTTTTGATGATAGAGAATCGGTGTCTACGCCGCCGAGCGTAACTTCTGCGGTGCGATAGCCTTCAGTGCCATTGGGTTTTAACTGCCATTGATGAAAGGCTTGTGCAACGTCATTTAGGCTCTTACCTTGGTACTGTTTTAGGGGCTTATTCTCAATGCTTAAGTACGGCAGCACAGTTTGTACATAACGTTTGGGGTAAAACGCCGCTAGGGCATTACTAAGCAGCACATCCGGCTGACTTTGTTGAGCTTTTTGCAGCTCCTCATGCAGGTCGCCGTTGGGGTACAAGTCGAAATCTACGGCTTGGCCTGGCTCCCAAAAAGAGGATATTTGCAGCACGGCTGGGCCACTTAAGCCTCTGTGGGTAAATAAGATA
This sequence comes from Paraglaciecola sp. T6c, assembly GCF_000014225.1. Lineage (NCBI taxonomy): Bacteria > Pseudomonadati > Pseudomonadota > Gammaproteobacteria > Alteromonadales > Alteromonadaceae > Paraglaciecola > Paraglaciecola sp. T6c. Next base: position 428,426 of record NC_008228.1, on the reverse strand, counting down.
TTTTCATTAAAGCTAGAGTCATTACAACTAGCGCTAGCATCAAGGGAAATACCGCTTAGCTCGGCGAGTACACTCTTATCTTGTTCATGCAACGTGAACGGCACCAAGCCAGCGCGAGTCGGTTTAACGGCTAAACCAAATTGCTCAGCGACTTTGTATCCAAAAGGACTGGCACCCAGCTTCGGCATAGAAAGTCCGCCGGTGGCAATAACCAGCGATTCACATTGGTATTCACCTTTACTGGTTTGCAAGGTAAAGCCAGCATCTGTTTTATCGATTTGCAGCACATCACATTGATTGGTGACTGTCGCGCCTGCTTTATCACACTCGCTCAATAGCATGTTGAGAATGTCTTTAGCGCTGTCATCACAAAACAACTGACCCAAGGTTTTTTCATGGTAGGCAATGCCGTATTCGGCCACCAGACTGATAAAATCCCATTGAGTATATTGGCTCAAGGCTGATTTACAGAAGTGCTTGTTATCACAAAGAAAGTTCTCATGGGAGGCATACATATTGGTGAAGTTACAGCGACCACCGCCAGACATTAGAATTTTGCCACCGATGCGCTTAGCATGGTCGAGTACTGCCACACTACGCCCACGTTTGCCCGCTTGCGCTGCGCAAAATAAACCTGCGGCACCTGCACCTATGACGACTACGTCTACTTTCTTCACGTTACTGCCTGTTATTTTAGGGGATGTATTTCGCGCGGAGTATAAAGAATTTTGCTTTAAAAACCCAAATTAATGCTAAGTTGAACACTTTGTCATTTCCGGTTTTAGCCCGCCTAAGGAGTCTCATTGACTGACCCTCGATCTAACAAACGTACCTTTATCGATTTGAGCCATCGCATATACGACGGCTTAATCACGTACAAAGGTTTACCTGCGCCCATTATGTGCGACTACCTAAGCCGCGAAGAATCGAAAAAGGTTTACGGTGATGACTATCAAGTGCAAATCGGCAAAATCGAAATGGTTAGTAATACCGGCACCTATATCGACACACCTTTTCATTTTGCCGCTGATGGTGACGACCTTGCACAAGTGTCGTTAGCGCTGTTGGCTGATTTACCCACCGTGGTGATTGATGCAAAAGATAACATCGAGATTGGCCTGCACTTTTTCAAAGAGACAGATGTGGCAGATAAGGCCGTGCTTATTAATACCAATTGGAGCAAGCATTGGAACAGCGAGCAATACTTTGAAAACCATGCTTATTTGACTGAAGAAGCTGCGCAGTGGCTACTTGATAACGGCGCCAAATTGGTGGGCATTGATTCACACAATATTGATGATACCCGCGGCCGAAAACGCCCAGTACACAGCTTGCTATTGGCGAATAACGTACTGATTTGCGAGCACCTTACCAATTTGGATAAAGTGCCCACCCAGGGTGCACGTTTTTATGCGGTGCCGCCTAAAATAACCGGTGTCGGCACCTTTCCTGTTAGGGCATTTGTGCAAATTGAAAAGAGTAATAACTAACCTTTCTGCAGTGCCTCTATGCGTTTGTCCAGCGGAGGGTGGCTGGAAAACAACTTTTGCACCTTGCCTGCACTAATGGCAAACGCAGCCATTTCCTCTGGCATGGGCGGCGCATCTTGGTTTTGCTTTAAACGCTTAAGTGCAGCAATCATATTGTTGCGCCCCGCGATACTTGCACCGCCAGCATCGGCTCTAAATTCACGGTAACGTGAAAACCACATTACGATCATCGATGCTAAGATGCCGAGTATTACTTGGCTGATAATCGACACTATCCAAAACGCTGGCCCGTGACCCCGTTCGACTTTAAACACGACTCGGTCTACCACATGGCCGATAACCCGCGACAAAAACACCACAAAGGTATTCAGCACGCCCTGGATTAGGGTCATGGTTACCATATCGCCGTTGGCAACATGGCTAATTTCGTGAGCTAGCACAGCTTCAACTTCGCTTTGGGTCATGTTTTCAAGTAAGCCGGTACTGACTGCCACTAATGCATTGTTTTTGTTCCACCCAGTGGCAAAGGCATTGGGGCTTGCGTGCACGAATATACCCACCTCAGGCATGCCGATATTCGCTTGTTCTGCTTGGCGCTCAACCGTGCGTAGTAACCAACGTTCAGTGTCATTTTCAGGATGCTCAAGCACATGCACATTCATACTGCGCTTGGCCATAAACTTTGAGATTAACAAGGAGATGATCGAGCCACTAAAGCCAATAACGGCCGAGTAAACAAGCAGAGCCTGCAAGTCTAAATCAACCCCGTTTTGTGCTAACAAACCTTGAAAACCAAACAGGCTAAAGACCAAACTAATCAATACCATAACGGCAATGTTAGTGGCTAAAAACATTAGTATTCGAAACATATTTCACACTCCAAATTAGAATGCTTAATATGTGGCCAATGCTTGCGTAGCGCAATAGCAAAGGTGCGCAGTTTCAATATTTATTAAAAAATATGGCTTCGTTAGACAGAGCTACATTGACCCTGCATTGGAAAGCGAGGAATCGAAGAATGTGCTGCTAAAGATTGAGTCGCCTTACCACTTGCTTTAAACCCTGTGAGCTCAGCATCAATGAGAGCTTTCACCTTGTGTAGTGCAGGGCGCATAATAATATTCAACGGGATCGTGCTAGTTGCTTTTGGGGACTGATAAATTGTTACACCACAGAATTCGGGGCGAGAAAAAACCAGTTTAGCACTGTAATTGTTGAGCACCGCGTAATCACAACGGCCCTTTGCCAACATCGAACCCAGCGTAACTTTACTAGAGGATTCAAAACGGACCAATCTCCCAGCGTCGATTGAGGCTTGTAAACCAGTATAAACATACCCTTGTTGGGTACACACACGCTTACTATCAACGACAGCGAAGTCAAAATTGTCATCAAACGGCGTGAGACTATATAAAAAGGTCTTATGCTGAATAATCGGTATGCTGGTAATGACCTTGTTAGGCTCAGATACCCAGCCCACATTCGCAAGATATAAATCGACTTTACCTTCTTTTACAAATGTTTCACTTCGCTGTTGGTTTGAATCCACGAAGGTAACGTCTACTCGTTCTCGACGTTTTAAATTTGCAAAAAAGTCCGGCACGATCCCTTTATACGTTTGTGAAGGGTCGTCGTAATATAAATAGGGAAAAGAACCGGGAGTGTTGACCGCAAAGGTAAGTTCATAGAGTTCGGTAGCTTTCGCCAACTTCGCGTTAAGCGGTAACACAAGAAGTATTATGGCAAGTCTACACAAGCGCACTAGCGTCAAACGAAACTCCTTTACTAAGCGACTTTAAGTCAACGAGTATGAGTATTTCACGCCTGTGGGTCAACTTTGTTAATCTGGTGATTAGAGGCAGTGGACACCTGCACCCAAATGCATGAGTGCAGTACTCAGAGTTAGTCTTTTGCAGGCATATCCTGCAGTAGCTTGATAATAGTGCGGTTATTATTTAATTCCGCCAGTTCGACCAAGTAATCTTTCTCAAGACTTTGCATCGGCCCATTGGGCAGTAACTCTTTCACGGTTTGCTCTTCGCCATTGGCAATCGCGGTTTTTAAAGCGGCAAAGTGCGCGATACCATGTTCATTTTGATCCTGTTTATGAGATGTCATCATGTGTCCTCCATCAAGAATTCACCTCTAACCTAACAGTTCAACCTTGGCGGGATCAACCAGACCTCACAATTTGTAACCTTTGAGTTTGCATTATCATACTGAATACAGCGGCAGATAAAAAAGCTGATTGGAGGTGAACTAGAGTGCCGGTTTGTCGCCGTAGACAGATTATGAATAAGTAGAAAGCGTGGCAACACAGACAACTGTCACCAGTAGCAGGTGACAGTTGTGCCGTAAAAAATACATATCCGATTGAAATACCCACACCCGCCACTTATTTTGCGCTAGGAGCAAGCTTGCGCTTGGTGGGTTATATCTTCTTTTTGTTGCTCCGCTTGTTCAAATCGGCTGATCAATGCACTTCTGATCCAAAGTGTTGCTATAGCTAGAACAACCCCTTTAGCCGCCATACTTGCGCCGGCATCATCGGGCAGCAAGAACAAGTTACGACTACCAATGAAATAAATACCTAACGCAATGGCGGTAGGCCAAGCACTGACTGTATTTATTGCTAATCCCGCTAACACGTAACTCAGGCCTACGGATAACAGCGGCATGTAAATAAAAGCACTTAGTAAGGGAGAGTTCGGGTTAATGTAACCAAAAAGGCTTAAAGGCATGGCACACAGTCCAATCAACAGACCTACAAAGATTGGAGCCTTATGGATCCCGACCAAATTGGATAGCTCTTGAAAGATAACTCCTCTCCAGCAAGCCTCGAAGGGAAACACAACTAAAATAGCCATTAGCACCCCAACAACAGTGATCGTAAGACACAAGTTAAAGGCAAAGAAAGCGTAGGATTGAGGCTCGTTACCTAACAACAACGCGACATTAGTTATGTGGATTTGTTGGCGTACTGTATCTAAAAAATACACTTGATCGTTTAGATGTCCCAGTCGCCCAAAATACAAAGAGCCTTGCTCTGCGAACAATAATACGAAGCCAGTAAAAATACCTATCCCCATCCATTTAATATCGATACGTTTCACACTGTTTAGCATCAAGTGAATGCATTTTTTTCCACTTAATAAACACGCCAATAAGGGGATCCACATTAAGCTCACTATTAGCACTCCCCCAAAGCTAATAATGTCGATATAGGCAAATAAACATTGCACTGAGATACTGGTGAAAAAAATAACGGCAATAAGAAAGTTAAACTTTTTTATGGTGAGTTGCATGTACGCCTCCTTAGCTTGCTAAAGCATCGAATTGTTGCCAATTGATTTGGCGGTGAATATTCAATAAAGGCACTTGAATCGTATCAACGGCTTCTTCCCAAGTTTTCCCCGTTGTCGTTAACGCGTGGTATTGATCATAGTAAAAGCCAACTTTGCCGTCTGCTTGGCATTGTTGCTCGATAAAACGCAGAGAAAAGGTGAGGATATACTCTATATCTAAACGCCGAATATCTGGTATTTGCTCTTCTAAAGTCTTGAGCACCGTCAGTGCTAATGGCAAGTTGTAATCATTAAGCAGTCTAACCAACTGTCCTGAAGCATATGCTGCGAAGTAAGATAATGAGGGGCCTCTTGCCCATATGCTATCTATATGGGTCGCGGCGAGTCTAAATGTCATGCCCGCCACAAGCATTGTGTGGTAATGCTTGACCCACGTTTGAAATTCATCACTGGTTTCACTTAGCTTTTCGAAACCTTCTGGCTCACCTGGGCCCGGTACTATAGTGTGATCTATTAAATTCTTGTCTACCAAGTCTAATGCATACTGTAAATGCCAACGCTTGCAAAGTCCTGTCAAAATCAAACACATCAATAACTCTAACGCCAAATCTAAATTATTATTTGCCATATAGCGCACGAAAAGAGCTTCTAGAGCTTGTAACTGAAGGTGTCCGTACGTAGGCTCAAGCCCAAGAAAGTCATGATTGACCTTCATACCAGTCAAGTAAAAAATATTATGCGTTAAAGCATAAGCTTGCGCTTCATCACATTGAATCGGATCTGGCAGACGATTCATGTTGGTCAACCTATTCACCTCTTCAACTGAATACGGCATTTCAGATAACCCATACATTTTTGCGAAAAACAGGTTATCCATCAGTCGAAAAGGGGGGAGTTCTATAGATCGTAAATGAGTAGATAGGTAAGTATCTTCGAAATAAGCATCTAGTTTTTCAGTACTTTTGCCCAAGCTGTTTGCCACAGCGACAGGGAATGCATAAAGACCATATGTGGAGAGATTCCGCCTAGCTAAATCCAGGTAGTCGTTGCAAGAGATGGTTTCCCAATAGCTCTCAACTAATGCTGTTGGTGATCCAAATGCTTCATATTGTGCGGCTACATATATGTACAAGCCAGCTTCGCCGAACGCTTTACGGCGATAATCAGTCCCTTTGGGGCAGTCAGCGACTAGCGGTTGGAAGCATGACAAGTTTCTATCTACCCAGTTATCAATTTTATTAATTCTTTTTTCTAAGTATTTTAACGTCGTACTACTTTCTGCAAAATTTTGATTATTCATGATAGTCATTCCTTATTTAAGTTCGTTAATAGTAATCAAAGACAACATTAAGCGAACTGTAAGATCTATCAGTTAACCTCAATTAAACACTAAAAATAATAACCTGATACTTTTTACAGTTTCCCAAATCAAAAAAACAAACAATTATTACCCCATCAATTTCAGGGGAAACAAAATGAATAAATTGAAAAGTGAATCATTTAGGAAAGACATAGAAAACAAAATTAAAAACATAGACATTTGGATAGATGAAAATAAAGAATATTTTGATTTATATAGAATTTCAGATAGTGAAACTACATTTTTACATAGAAAGTCATTTTGCGAATATTCTCTGTATTTACTAGTGTGTAATAACCATACAATTAAATCAAAAAGCAAAATCGTTGAAAAACAATTCTTTGATCAACTGAAAGATGAAAAATTTCTTCAATTAGCTAAAGCAAATCGCGAACTTTTCCTCGCCTTTGGATTACCCATTGCAGTCGCGAAGCACCTTGGGGTTAACAACACAGAACACGAAAACTATTTTACGGACGAGCTTTATTCACAACATGCACGTTCGTTGGAGTTAGTGCCCTTTCGTATGATGGATTATATTTTTGCTACGCAGATCCACGGCGACTTAGCACATATATTCCCAGTAAAAAGTCTATATGCCATGTCAAACTTCACCCGTTTACCCGACCCTATTCACACTGATGAGTCCCAGGCATACGCTTTAACGCATAACGTGTTTTATCTGACCGGCATGCGCAAATGCCATGACTTTTTAGATGTTGGGCTGCGTTTCGACCATGGGATTGCCGGCTCTCTAGAGGCCCTGCTAATAAAATATATTGCAAAGCAAGATCTCGACGTATCGCTAGAGTTACTTGCGTCCCTCGCCTTAACTGGGCATTGCAAAGAATGGCATTTGGACTTGGTTTTTTGTGAAATCGCCAAGGTGATACAAAACGACACAATCATTCCAGGTCCGGTAGGGCGAATGGGTGATGATGTTAAGCAGCGCCACGGAGAAAAGTTCCAAACGTGGGCTAAAAATTATCACACCATGCTGGTCGCAGCGATGTGCTTGCGAATTATTTATGATCAATTAGACGACATTTTTGTTGACGCGGATCCTGTCGATTTAAAGCTCATATATTCCCTGGGTCACTCCCTAAGATTAGCCGACGAGTACAACCTTCCCCTTCTACTGACCGTTCTCAAATCACTTGAAACTGATCGTGAAGCAATTGAGACAGTCGGTTTGGGCCATGTCATTGATAACACAATTCAATTTGTTAATTCACAACGGAATGAGCGCGGCTCTATTGGCTATTTTCATGACGAAAAAATGAAGAATAAAAGTAACTGCTTCGAAACTTCAGTCCACAACACGATTAAAAAGATTGATGACTGTATCGACTGGAAGAAACTAGCAATTGCTTAAAAAATTGGATAGCTAACGCACTTATTTGCGTTAGTCATTCATAACTTGTTATCGCAACAAAAATTAGTTCGTTCGATAACGTATATAAAACGAAAGGAGAAACACCATGCAACTTAACTTCGCAACCCAAGGCGTAAATTTCATCGCATTCACTGGCTATGCACTGGTATATGACGCGCAAGAACTAGGTGACTTAACTGCCGCAGTAAACACCGATCTTATGAACGTACTCGCTGACAAAGTGGACCCTGCATTACTTGATGCAGCGACACATGCAGCCAATAGCATTAACGACATCGCTAGCAACGTATCAGTTAGCTAATCACACACTAAAAAAGGAGAAACACCATGCAACTTAACTTCGCAACGCAAGGCGTAAATTTCATCGCATTCACTGGCTATGCACTGGTATATGACGCACAAGAACTAGGTGACTTAACTGCCGCAGTAAACACCGATCTTATGAATGTACTCGCTGACAAAGTGGACCCTGCATTACTTGATGCAGCGACACAAGCAGCCAATAGCATTAACGACCTCGCTAGCAACGTATCTGTTAGCTAATCACACACTAAAAAAGGAGAAACACCATGCAACTTAACTTCGCAACCCAAGGCGTAAATTTCATCGCATTCACTGGCTATGCACTGGTATATGACGCGCAAGAACTAGGTGACTTAACTGCCGCAGTAAACACCGATCTTATGAATGTACTCGCTGACAAAGTGGACCCTGCATTACTTGATGCAGCGACACATGCAGCCAATAGCATTAACGACCTCGCTAGCAACGTATCTGTTAGCTAATAACACACTAAAAAAGGAGAAACACCATGCAACTTAACTTCGCAACCCAAGGCGTAAATTTCATCGCATTCACTGACTATGCGCTGGTATATGACGCGCAAGAACTAGGTGACTTAACTGCTGCAGTAAACACCGACCTTATGAACGTACTCGCTGACAAAGTGGACCCTGCATTACTTGATGCAGCGACACAAGTAGCCAATAGCATTAACGACATCGCTAGCAACGTATCTGTTAGCTAATCACACACTAAAAAAGGAGAAACACCATGCAACTTAACTTCGCAACCCAAGGCGTAAATTTCATCGCATTTACTGACTATGCGCTGGTATATGACGCAAAAGAACTAGGTGACTTAACTGCTGCAGTAAACACCGACCTTATGAACGTACTCGCTGACAAAGTGGACCCTGCATTACTTGATGCAGCGACACATGCAGCCAATAGCATTAACGACATCGCTAGCAAAGTTTCTGTTAGCTAATAAGTGACCTGGCGGTGCAAGCCGCCCTTAATTTAAAAAGGATTCTTTATGAAAGGCTCGGCATTTTCAGTAAACGGTGTACACTTTTATTCAATGACAAACTATTACTTCATTGTAAAAACAGATGAAGTAGAAAATATAACAGCGATTGCAAACTCCGATTTGTTAAATCAACTCTATGACAAAATCGATCCGCAAATTATGGATGCTGCTACACAAGCTTCTGATTTGATTAGTTCAAGTACTTTGGCTTAGCATATACGGCGCCAGTGGTAATTTGAATCCTGGCGCAGTCTTTCACTCATCATCACGCTTATTTTCCCCACCGAATGTATATCAGCAAACGATAATTTTTAATATTTCGTGCCACCTCAATTTTGAAACACATATCAGCACCCTGACTTATCATCATTCGCTAAAGGCTGAAGGCTGAAGGCTGAAGGCTGAAAAAGTAAACGCTCACTTACTAAAAAAACCACAGTTACTTCAATGATATAGGCGTACCTAACTCAGTCACCTTTTTGTATGCAGTAGCTTATGTTCATGAAGTCGAGCTTCGCTTGCGCAGCTGTAGATTAGTTAAAATAGCCTAGGGAACTGCATTAACCTGTTTAAAATGACAATACAAGCGCTTAACAGGATACAGACAACACTGTTCACCTATCCCTTTTTATAAGGCATAAGAGCGTTTGAGAAATGATCTAAAACACCATTTCAATAGATTATATTTATTAAGATATTTGATATCTATTTCGGGGAAAATGAGAAAACAGTTGGGAAGTAAAAAAGATGAATGTTCGGGCGACGTACAAAAAACGAGCGCCCAATAGTATAGGAATATATTGTTAATGAATAGGATTAATATTTAAATTGTTGTCCACTTTAACCCATAGGGCGACAGATTTCTCTACCCCAATTTGCATCGCCTGACCATCTCCCATTCTGCGCATATTTACGCCCAAATACCGAAGAATTCGCTCACAGGCCGTGGTGGTTACCAGTACATAATCTGTAATGCCATTTTTAATCGCAAATGAATAAAATGAACTTACTAAAGCAGCTGTATCTTCGCTTGCGACTCGAGCAGATTTCCCTGTTCTATTTTTACTAATAGCAAAGCGACTTATTTCCCAAATATTTTTTTCCTCAGGTGCTAACTCCCCTCTCAATAACTCTGGGAATATATCTTTTAGCATATAACTTTTTGTTGTTGGTATTGCACGCCATCCACCAACAATATCATCGCTCTCATTCAACATAGCAATATAACTTGGCTGCTGGTTATCAAAAAAGTCTTTTTCCAAGCCTTTATCAGATTCGACATCCCAACCTAATCGCCCTTTAAAGACTTCAGATCTTAATTTGAACATATCATTAATTAACTCTGGATTACGTCCAAATTCATTATTGTTTTTATCTATTACTTTTATTTGTCTCATTGCGTTGAACCTAGTTTAGTTAACTTGCAACTAAGCATATTCAACGAAATTCAATAAATTCAGCTATCACATTTTACAGTAGGGTTTTAATCATTGTCCCTAGCCTAATTCCAATAATTTTCTCCTGTAGTATCTGACAGTATTTTTATAAAACACCGTCAGATCTAACAGGATATATAAAAATTTAAAGCAGCTAAAATATCGAAATGGAGTTAAGTGGATACCGCAATGAACAACAATATTTTTGCCTTACGTTCTCGCTGTTTGTCGTTAGTAATAGATAAAGCAGCGTCTATTTCACATTATTGTGGCGCAGCTTGGTTATTTTGTCTTAAGGGCAAGATACTAAAGCTTCAAGGAAGCACTCAGCTGGAATCTGAAGCTCTGCTACTGAGTCAGATAAAGGCAAGTGGTGCCGGGGCAGACCTTTACTTGTCCTTGCCTCCAAATGCTTTGATTAAGGATAGTAACGCACTGGTTAAAAGTGCCACCGACGCAGGTATCGTCAACATTCTGTATCCGCGTATACCTGCTCATTTTAGGTTTAGTGACAATCATAAAACCAATTTTCTTTCTAATAATATCAACGTTATTGCTATCAACAATGCCTTGATGGATCTCGGGACGGTTATAACCATGCAGACCAACGAACAAAAGAAAAGGCCTTGGATAAGTTGTATCACGTGTGCTGATCTGTCGGGCAGAAAAGCGGATTTCTCTACGTTTGATGGGGATATAGAAGCGATCAACTATATAAAAAGGTTGGTTGGCAATATGGAGTTTGTAGCTGAAGAGCCCGGTTGTTTGCCATTCAATGTCAGCAACACAAAAAATAATGCTAACCAAGCTGTTCAACATCACACTGTCAATAGTTTACTGGACGTGAAGAAACTTTTAGCACACGCGTGCGAACATAAGATGACCTGTGGACTGATCATTGTTCACACTGATTTAGCTAAAGAAATGATCGTGAGTGGCCTCGTCGACGAAATGATTTATTATCTATGCTTACACCAGACCGAACTCGAAAATACTCAACCGATAAACTTACTGAATAACGATTGGAAAATATCCAGCAGCTATCACTTCAGTAAGGGGATAAGGTTTAACGCTCGTCCTGAATCTGATATGACTAAACAACAATTTAACAGTGAGCATCGTTTATACCTAAATTAGATATTTGGTTTAATAATGCCCTTCTTAATCGCTAGCGCGACAGCATGCTGTCGATTAATAGCGCCTAGCTTGGTGTTTGAGTTACCTAAGTGAAATAAAACTGTTCGCTCAGAAACATTTATTATCTGCGAAATTTCCCAGGCAGTTTTACCTTCACAAGCCCAAAACAGGCATTCAAGTTCTCTTTTCGTTAGCTCCCGTCTATCTGTTTCGTCGCTTGCACTTATCTCAAGCAGAACGTATCGCTCGAATAAGTGCGTTGCAAATGTGTGGCAAAACATCTGAGCGTTATCTAATACTCTATTCGCATCGGAACGTTCATCTATCGCTACACTGAATACGGCGATATTCTCAGAAGTAGATCGAATAGGGATGCTTAGCCCATTGTACAAGCCATATGCCGCTGCTTTTTCGAAAACGAGCAAACCTTTAGTAGAAGAAAAGTCTTGGTACTCAACGAGTTTGTCCCAGCGGATAGGAGATTGCTTTTCAAAGATGTATTTAACAACAGGGTCGTTTTGTTGTTCACTTTCCTTAAAGTAAAACTCGAGCCATTTCTCTGGATAATTCGAAATAACTCTAATCGTCGGTGAGTATGAGGATGTTTGCCCGATGACGCCCAATAAATAAAACGGGATATCAATTAGCTGACAGAACCTTTCGCAAGTTTCCTTTAGAGCATCAATTGAGCTACTTTCGTCTACACTTTCTAGTAATTCGTAGAATTCTTCGACTTGCATCATCCCTTCCTTGCTGGAAATGTTTTTAGATTTTAGTCACGAAGAGTGCATTTGCGTCATTAAGCATGTAGCACTCGTTCATTTAATAACCAAGCTAGCAAAAAATGGTAAGTAAAACTACCAAAAGATCACACTATTAATCTGCAAACCTGTCAAAAGTAACAAGTAGGAAGTAGCACATAAGCTCCTACAATAGGGGTTCTGTAACCTACAGAGGTCACGCAATATGTTAAACGCAAGGTTTCCAAAAAAACAAGTTCAGCTGGAAATACAAAAATTAAGCAAGTCGTACGACGAAAATCAAACAGCGCTCAATAACATAAGCTTAACGTTAACTCCTGGCATAATTGGATTAGTCGGATCAAACGGTGCCGGCAAATCGACTCTGCTTAAGTTAATTGCGCAGTTGGAGCGTCCCAGCTCTGGCAGCATCCAATTAAATGGCCAAGATGTGGCAGATTGCCCGCACTTAATCAGGCAACGATTAGGCCTGCTCCCGCAACACTTTGCTGTCTATGAAAATTTAACGGCAAAACAATTTTTGCAGTATTTAGCCGCGGTTAAACAGGTGGCCAGAACGCATGTAGAGCAAGATATCTCTGAATTGTTACATGCGCTCAACTTACATGAATTTGAAAACCAAAAAATTTCAACGTTTTCAGGTGGCATGCGTCAACGAATCGGTATCGCACAAGCGCTGCTTGGAGCACCCGACATACTGATTTTTGATGAGCCTACCGTTGGGTTAGACCCCCATGAACGAGTTGCCTTTCGCAGCCTGCTAAAGAAATTAGCCAAAGACAAAATTATTATTTTATCTAGCCATATCATTTCTGACCTCGCCTCGATATCAGATAATATCTTAGTACTCGCTAGGGGAGAGGTTTGTGCCTTCAACACACCTGAAAATTTACTTCAGCATATGAAGGGAAAGGTGTGGGACATCATGGTGGAAAACTCAGAAGTGAGGCAAATTGAGACCCTGTTTAAAGTTTGTGATACACAATCTTTTGACGAGAAAACGCGATTAAGGGTTATTCACGACACTCCCCCTAATGAATGTGCCAGTTCTATCGCCCCCAATTTAGAAGACGCGTATCTATTTTTTACAGCCCCTTGCCCTTTGCAGGAGCACTAAAATGAACTGGTATTTCTGGCGAATTGTTCGATTAGACTTATACAACAGGATCCACAAAACTAACTGGTGGTTAGCTTGTCTTTGCATGATAGCAACGACATTGTTTCTTTTTCCTGATGCGAGCGCTGGATACGCCGTCTTAGATATTAATGGCTATCGGGGAATATACAATTCGGCGTGGATGGGGGAGTCGGTAGCATTAGTCAGTTCTTCGTTCCTGCTGCTGTTTGGGTATTACTTACTATCAGGTATTGTTGCCCAAGAAAAAACATCTCAAATGCAAAGCTTACTACTCTCTTCTTCCTTCACCATCAATCAGTACTTAAGCACTAAGTTTGTAGTCAATGTTTTACTGCTAAATATCATTGGCACTTTGATGATAGCAGCTGCCATGTTGCAACAGTTAATCGCTCAAGAGCAAACTACCATATATGTTACTGCGTACCTCTTGCCCTACCTAGTGCTCATACTCCCAGTCACTATTTTGGCAAGTTGCTTTGCATTATTATTTGATATTCTCCCTGAAAAAATACGTAAATATAGCAACCTAATCTACTTTTTCGTTTGGGCGTCACTCAGTACTTTAAATATTTTTGGATTATCCGCTCACAGCGAATTTACCCGGCAAATGGAGCAAGCCGCCCCCTCACTAACCGCAGGGCAAGCCCAACATATATCGATAGGAATATCGAAGCTGAATCGCATTCAAGAAACATTTGATTGGCAAGGGGTCAATTATGACACCTTTGTTTTCATACCCGTTATTTTACAGCTATTATCAGGCTTAGTAGTTTTCGCAATCACGTTGAAGCTAGCAAATGGTTCGTGTCACCTGCTATATCAGAGTAAATCAACTCGTTCCACCACAGGTTCTACTTCGAAAAAAACGTCATCAAGTTCCTTCGCGCTCACTAATTATCTCTTTACTCTAAATACACGTTACCCACTGTTAAGCGCGGAATTAGGGATGCTGAGCACTCTTTTAAACCGCCGCTTTTGGGTGATTGCTACGTGCTTATTTTCAGTTTCTTTATTGGTTTCACTCGATACTCTACGCGCAGTCATATTAGCTATTATCTGGCTCCTTCCTGTGGTCACAGTTTGCCAATTAAGTATATGCGATGAGCGCTCTGACACCGTGGGGCTTTTATCAGCCTACCGAAATCAACTCACCTTAAAGCTGACACGAGTGCTTGGGGCAAGCATATTTACAGGCCTATGTTGCTTGGGTGCGTTAATCAGGTTTGCAATAGAAGGGGATTTTATTGCGGTACTTCATCTTCTGGGATACTGCTTACTACTCCCATTGGGATCAGTCACGAGCAGCATGATTTTACATTCGCAAAAGATGTTTCAATTGATTTTTTTGTTCTGCTGGATAACCAGTGTGGTCAACCACGCCCCTTATAGTGATCTGATTGGTGTGACAGCCAGCAGTCAAGGCTTTAGCACGACATGGATGGCTAATTTAACCCTATTTATCCTGCTCATTGGATATCATGCCAATCCTTTTACCATGCGATGCAACTTCTTGTATGGAAAAAGCAAAAAAGCAGTGGTTGAAGAGGTAAGAAGCGGTGCTAATTAGATTAAATTCTATTGCACCGCGCCAATTACCTAGCTGAATTTAGCCGTTTAATGCCGCCAACATAGTCTGCGCGTCACTGACTTCAAACTTGCCAGGGGCTTCGATGTTTAGTGCCTTAACGACACCGTTTTCCACTAGCATAGAATAACGGCCAGAGCGTAAGCCACCGAAGGTGCCTGTGTCTTTAGCAAGGCCAATGGCTTGGCTAAACGCAGCACCGCCATCAGCGAGCATAGTCACGTTCTCTGCGTTTTGTGACTTGCCCCAGGCTTCCATCACAAATGCATCGTTCACCGATAAACAGATAATGCTATCAACGCCTTTTGCCGCTAGTTTGTCAGCCAAAGCAATATAGCCTGGCAAATGGGTATTCGAACAAGTTGGTGTAAATGCGCCAGGAACAGCAAACAACACCACTTTCTTATCCGCAAATAAGTCAACGGTTGTGGGGTTACTAGCTTCGCCATTTTCGCGCAAGCTAAAAGTCACTTCGGGTAAGGTATCGCCAACGTTGATCATAATATTTCCTTGGTTAAATGAGTAATAGACATGACATTACTTAGGTTGCAGCAAATCCCACTTGTTGCCAAAACAGTCTTGGAATATTGCCACTGTGGCGTAGGGCTCATCTCTTGGCTCTTCTAAAAAGACCACTTCGCGTTGCAGCATGTTTTGATAATCACGGTGAAAGTCATCCGTTTGCAGGAAAAACGACACACTACCACCTGTTTGATTGCCCACCCATTGCTGCTGGTTAACAGCCGCTTTCATCAGCACTAAAGCGGCACCTATTTGGCCAGCATCATTGTTTGGAGCAATCCGCACCCAGCGAGAATCTGGGCCGTTTTTAATATCCTCAAGCAAAGTGAAACCCAATGACTGGGTGTAAAACTCAATGCCTTTATCGTAATCGTCGACCAATACACTTACGTTACATACGCTTTGTTGCATGTTATTCCTTTTAAGTAAAACCCAATAAATGAGGAACAGCGGTTTCGGCGCTAATTAATCAGATATACATCAAAGCGATTCGCCTTGCCTTGCATTTCGATATGGGGCTTTTGCTGTGCTAAAAAAGGGGCACCGGCTGGGCGTTTTACCACCACGCGCTTTTTGGCTAACGCGAGTGCGGGGGCGAGCAGCCCATCGGCGTCTTCGTCAGGACCAAGCAATTGCTGAAAAAGGCGCATTTCTTTTTTCACTGCAGCACTTTTTTTACGATGCGGGAACATAGGGTCAAGGTACACCACATCGGGAGCAAGATTTGCTGGTTCGTTACACCAGTTCGCCATTAAATCAACGGCGATGCCATGATGTAAGCGCATTCGTTGGGGCAGCCAAGCACTTAGCTCTGCACTGTGGTGTGCTCGCTCAAGTCCATCTGCTAACAAGGCGGCTACCACTGGGGAGCGCTCAATCATATCAACCCTGCAGCCTAGGCTTGCGAGCACGAACGCATCTCGCCCAAGGCCTGCTGTGGCATCTAAAACTCTCCATTCGCTCTGCCCTTTTAAACCAACCGCTTTGGCGACGGCTTCTTTTTTACCACCACCGTGCAGTCGCCTAAACGTCAGGGCGTCAGAGGCAAAGTCCACTAGTACCTCGCCTACTTTTGGCTCATCTAATTGCTTTAACGCTAAATGCGCTTCGCTTTGCATCAACACTAAGCCATGTCTGACATTACCATCGAAGTTCAATTGCCACACAGATGCTAAGTTTTTAGCTTTTTCAACAAGTTCGGGGCTGGCGTTTTCTGGCACAGTGACTACAGGAGCCATCTTTACAGGTGCTGTGGCTGGCGATTTTGCAACGGTATGTGTCACCGCGTTGATGTAAGAATTATCAGGCATGACCAAAATGCTCTTTGTGACCTAACCAGCGATTAATAATGGCTTGTGCATTTGCAGGATGTTGTTCCCATAATTTTACAGACAAGGTTTGTACCTGAGGAATAAGCTCGGCGTCACGCACCAAATCGGCGATACGCAAGTCAGCCAAGCCGGTTTGCTTGGTACCCAACAGTTCACCTGGGCCACGTATCTCTAAATCTTGTTGGGCAATATAAAAACCATCATGGGATTCACGCAGCACAGCTAATCGCTTTGCTGCCGTCTTTGACAAAGGGCTTTGATACATCAACACGCAGTGGCTTTCTACTGAGCCTCGCCCAACTCGCCCGCGAAGTTGATGTAATTGCGCTAAACCTAAACGTTCTGGGTTTTCGATGATCATCAAACTGGCGTTGGGCACATCGACCCCGACCTCGATTACGGTGGTAGCCACCAATAAGTCCATCTCGCCGTCTTTAAATTGCTGCATTAAACGCTGCTTTTCATCGGCTTTAAGGCGCCCGTGCACTAAACCAACCTTTAGTTCAGGCAAGGCTGTTGCTAAGGCAATAGCGGTTTCTTCTGCCGCTTGAGACTGCAACACTTCTGATTCTTCAATCAGGGTGCATACCCAATAGGTTTGCCTGCCTTGCTCTACAGTCGCCAAGCGCACCCGTTCAACCACTTCTATGCGTCTCGTTTCGGGCAATACCACAGTGGTAATAGGCCTGCGTCCGGGCGGTAGCTCGTCGATTACCGAAGTGTCTAGATCTGCATAGGCTGTCATCGCTAGTGTGCGTGGAATGGGCGTTGCAGTCATGATCAACTGATGAGGAAACGCCCCCTGCTGCACGCCTTTTTCACGCAATGCCAAGCGCTGATGCACCCCGAATCTGTGTTGCTCGTCCACAATGACCAGTGCCAAGGATTGGTATTGTACGGTCTCTTGAAACACAGCGTGAGTGCCTACCAGTAACTGCAGCTTGCCGCTGGCTAAATTTTCTAGGGTTTCGTTACGAGCTTTACCTTTTAACTTACCGGCCAGCCAGCCGACCTCGATACCTAGGGGAGCAAACCAACCTTGAAAATTGTTCATATGTTGTTCTGCCAGCAGCTCAGTAGGCGCCATCATAACCACTTGGTAGCCTGCACTGATCGCTGATAGCGCAGCCATGGCAGCGACCAGTGTTTTACCTGACCCTACGTCCCCTTGCACTAAACGCATCATGGGGGTTGGGCGCTGCATATCGTGTTGAATGTCGTTGATAACACGTTGCTGGGCACCCGTTAAATCAAATGGCAAGCTATCGAGTAGCTGTTTCAGCAGGGGCTCACTTGGGGTGATAGCAAAGCCTTTTTGCAACTGACTTTGCTGGCGTACTTTAAGCACACTTAAGTGATGGGCCAATAGCTCTTCTAGCGCTAAGCGCTGCTGAGCGGGGTGCTTACCTTCCTCAAGTAAAGCCAGCGTCACATCAGGAGGAGGCCTGTGTACTAAATGTAAAGCTTCAATTAAACCGACTTGCTGCTGATAAACATCCTCAGGTAGCAATTCAGCTAAACCGCCTTTATCAAGCAATGTGAGGGCTTGCTCGGTCAAATTACGCAAGGTAATTTGTTTGACGCCCTCAGTAGAGGGATAAACTGGCGTTAAAGATTCAGCCAACTGGGCGTTGGAATCTGCACTAATGGTTTTATATTCTGGGTGCATGATCTCTAGGCCATATTTGCCCGCACGTACCTCACCGAAACAACGAATGCGTGTACCGTTTTCTAAGCTGTTTTTTTGCGCCGCTGAAAAATGAAAAAAGCGTAATGTGATGGTGCCTGTGCCGTCGCTGATCCGCACTATTAGCATGCGTTTACGGCCAAACTGCACATCGCTAGACATGACTTCGCCTTCGACACTGGTATGCAAATGCGGCATTAGCTCAGCGATGGGATAAATGCGGGTCCGATCTTCATAACGATGGGGCAAGTGAAATAACAAGTCCTGCACTGATTGCAGGCCAAGCTTAACCAACTTTTCAGCGACTTTGCTGCCAACCCCTTTTAGCTGGGTGACTGGCGTCTGGGCTAGCCCTAACATCGAGAGTCCGAACCTTGCGCGAGCCGATTAGGGAAAGTGATTAAAAGCACAATAGATAACAAAGAAATAGCCGCCTGCCCTTCAAGTAAATCAGATACAAAATATCACTGAGTTGTTTATTATACTTCACGATTTACTCAATCGGGGCAAGAACTTAACACCATTTGTGCCTATCTTTACTCCGCATTTCGCGCATCGAGTGTTAAAGCGAATACTTAGCCGCTTGATAAAGGAATTCAGGCGATAATCGTTGTTTGTAGTCAGGGTTCACGTAACTGAATTTGATCACCCCCTGTTCATCTAGAATAAACACAGCTGGTGCTGGTAATACACCCCGCCCTGCTTCAGCTGATGCATTTAACTCTATGCCTTTCTTTTCTTTGTACTGAGCGGTTTTGTCTTCAGGCACATAATAACCAATACCAAAACCGCGTATGGTCTCTAGCTTGCTATCAGAAAGTAACTGTACGGTAAATTTGCTTTGCAGTTTTTGAGCTTGCAGTTGCGCTGGCGTTTCAGGGGATATCGCTAATATTTGATAACCCAAATCATCCAGAGATTTTTCAATGTCTTTCAGTCCAGCCAACTGACGATTACAGTAAGGACACCAGCCACCACGATAAAAAATTAACACAGTGGGCTTTTGCATAGTGATGGCTTTCAAGCTGACTGGCGCGCCATCAGCGGTTTGCAATTTGGTGTTCGGGGCAAAATGGCCGACTAGCAATGGGGTGACATCTTGGGCATCTTCAGCAATGGTAGTGCGCTCAAACGCTAACACAGTCGAGGAAAGAACAGCGAGTAAAAGAAGTAAACAACCGATTGTCGCTTTTACGTTAGTCATCATTTTGAAATCCTTTGTCGGGGTAACAATCGCGTGTACTTAACGATTACCTCTATGGCTTTTCTCGTATTCTATCTCGCTAATGGCTTCTTGTTCTAGTTGGCGCATCGCTTTTGCGGTGGTTTGCATTTTCTGCCACCAGCTTGCATCAGCCACTATGTTACCGCCTTCATCAATATGTGGGTAATCGAGGCCTTTGTTTCGACACACGTTTGATAATACAGGAAATCCGCCTTCAAATAGAACACGCTGACACTCTTCTTCGCTCAGTTGAAGGCTGTTGTACATACCAGCCACTTCTCGCTGACGCTGAGCTTCGTATAACACCACAGCAGCAGCCACCGAAACGTTCAATGACTGCACCATACCGACCATGGGAATGACGATGTTTTTGTCAGCTACGGCAATCGCTTCTTCGGTAGCACCGTGCTTCTCTTGGCCAAGAATAATGGCCGTGGGCTGGGTGTAGTCTATGTCCCTGAAATCCACTGAATCATCAGATAAATGAGTGACCAACACTTGCATGTTTTGTTGTTTTAACACGCTGACAGCATCGCCAATACTGGTGTGCATCTCGGTTTTAACCCAATGCTCTGACCCCATAGCGGTGCCTTTGCGTATCTTGGTTTTTTGATCCCATACGCCATGAATACGGTTGATCCCCACTGCGTCACAGCTGCGCAAAACAGCAGATACATTGTGTGGTTTATGAACTTGTTCTAAACAAACCGTTAAGGATGGCTGGCGGGTACTTAATAACTTACGAATGCGCTGATAACGCTCTACTGACATGGGGGCTATAGCAGTCATGGTTTATATTCTTTTTCTTATTGATGTTATATAGCCCTGTTGCCCGCGACGAAGCGTGCCGAGTAGGCTAGCATCTTTTGATCAGCGCACGGCCATTTGGACTCCCCGTGCGCAATGCGGCGCTACAACGCCAACTGTATTTTAGGGTGAATGTTGCTGTAGGTAATACCTGATATTACTCAGGTAATTCCATCACACCATCGATTTCAATTTGAGCACCTTTAGGCAATTCTTTCACGCCGATAGCAGCGCGCGCAGGGTAAGGTTGCTTGAAATGCTTGCTCATGATTTCGTTCACAGTAGCGAAGTTAGATAAATCCGTTAAGAAGATATTCACTTTAGCCAAATCGTTGGTGCTACCACCTGCTGCTTGGCAAACGGCTTGAACATTTTTAAATACTTGTTCAGCTTGCTCGGCGAAATCGTCAGAGATCATTTCCATGGTTTCCGCCACAAGAGGGATTTGCCCAGACAAATACACAGTAGTGCCAGATTTAATCGCTTGGCTGTAAGTACCAATAGCTTGTGGAGCCTTGTCAGTATGAATAACAGACTTAGACATAATATGCTTACCTTTTAAAGTTTATACGTTAGGTGATTTATTCTGCTTAGATTGGCTGTGCCTTGAAACCCTTTGAACTTCGGGCATGATGCGAATTTTTCGCATGACATCAGCGAGCTGAATACGATCTGTGATGGTCAGTTCTATATCAATGTAATAGATACCGCTTTCTTTTTCTTCGGTTTGTAAACCGACGATATTAGAGCCACACGAAGCCACATTATTGGTTAAATTGGCGAGCGTCCCTTGATGATTTATTAATTCGATTCGTAGCGCAGCTTTAAATTCACCTTGAGGTTCATCATCCCACTTCATAACAAGCACCCGCTGGGGCTCTTCTTTACTCAGTTTACGAATGTTACTGCAACCCGCTTGGTGAATCATCATGCCGCGACCTGGGCTAAGCACAGCCACAATTTCATCCCCTGGGATGGGGTGACAACAGCGTGAATAAGATACCAATAGCCCTTCAGTGCCTCGAATAGCAACGTTGCGACCACTGTCTGGAATTTCTGCCGCTTCACCGAGTAAACGCCTAGCGACGATGGCGCTGAGTTCATTGCCTAGGCCGATATCCGCCACCAAAGCGTTAAAATCAGCGTGTTTTGTTTCCTCTACCACTCGGTCGATGTCCGCTTGCGGAATTTCATCTAATTTGGTTTTACCCAGCGCATGGCGTAATAAACGATTTCCCATGCTGAATGCTTCTTCGGAGCGCTGATGTTTTAGGTAATGGCGAATATGCGAGCGCGCTCTAGCACTGACCACAAAGTTCAGCCAACTTGCGTTGGGCTTCGCTCTTGGTGAGGTAATGATTTCGACGGTCTGGCCGTTTTCAAGTGGTTTACTTAACGAGTATGTACGTCTTTCGACTTTCACCCCAACGCAGGTATTGCCTACACCGGTGTGCACTGCATAAGCAAAGTCAACCGCGGTTGCGCCGAGCGGAAGTTCAATGATGCGCCCATCTGGGGTAAACACGTAAATCTCATCTGGGAATAAATCAGTTTTTACGTTTTCGATAAATTCAAACGAAGAGCTAGCACTTTGTTGTAACTCAATAAGTGACTGCATCCATTTACGGGCGCGCACTTGTGCTGTGGTATCGCTGGACTCCGAATCGTCTTTGTACATCCAATGCGCAGCCACTCCGATATCGGCCATTTTGTCCATTTCGGCGGTGCGAATCTGAATTTCTACTGGAATACCGTGAGGGCCAATCAAAGACGTATGCAATGACTGATAACCATTGGTACGCGGTATAGCCACGTAATCTTTAAAGCGCCCTTCAATGGGTTTATACAAGCCATGCATAGCGCCCAGCGCTCGATAGCAATTATCAGCACTGTCAACCACTACGCGAAATGCATAGATATCCATGACTTCGTTGAACATCAACTCTTTGTTTTTCATCTTGCGATAAATTGAGTACAGGTGTTTTTCACGGCCAATGGTCAACGCGTTCATGCCGAATGCCGCTAAGCGGGTTTCCACTTCTTTATGAATATTTTCGATAATTTCTTTACGATTACCCCTCGCCTGTTTAACCGCTGCTTTCAATGCGCGGTGGCGCATGGGATACATAGCCTGAAACCCTAAATCTTCAAGCTCATTTTTGATATCGTGGATACCCAAACGGTGGGCAATAGGCGAGTAAATTTCGAGTGTTTCACGGGCAATACGACGACGTTTGTCAGGACGTAATGAACCGAGGGTGCGCATGTTGTGTGTGCGGTCTGCTAGCTTGATCAAGATAACGCGAATATCTTGCACCATAGCCATGAGCATCTTACGAAAGTTCTCGATTTGTGCTTCTTGCTTACTACTAAAATGAATCTTTTCGAGCTTACTAACGCCCTCGACTAACTCACCAACCGTCTCACCAAACTGTTCGCTCAGGGATTCTTTGTTGTGATGGGTGTCTTCGATGACATCGTGCAGCAATGCAGCCATTAGCGTTTCATGGTCAAGACGCATGTCCGCCAAAATGCCAGCCACGGCTACGGGGTGAGTAATGTATGGGTCGCCACTGGAACGCATCTGCCCATCATGGGCTTCTTGGGCTACCACAAACGCACGTTGAGTTTCCGCTACCTTGTCCGGTGGGAGGTAGGCCTCAAGCTTTTGTTTTAAACCCTCAAAAAGATACAAGTGCTGTTAGTCTCAAACGGTGAAAAGTTTAAGGATACGGTGAAATGGGCGCTAAGCCAACGGCTAAAACATCAATTTGATGTTCTGCCGCTAGGATCAGGCTTTTCTTCGGTGAGTGTCCGCGGACTTATGCCCTAGGACTACTGTTCTTGAAGGATATTTGCTACAGACTCAAACTGAGCTTGGTCTTGTGCATGTTGGTCACGCAAGTTTTCTGCATCTAGAGTAGATGCGGTTACGTGACCTTCTTCGATTTCACGTAATGCTACAACTGTAGGCTTATCAGTACCTACTGATACATGTGCAACTTTACCTTCAATCGCAAGTTGTCTTGCGCGGCGTGCTGCGACTAAAACCAAATCAAACCGATTGCCAATTTTATCTACGGCATCTTCAACTGTTACGCGAGCCATTTTGATCTCCGTCGTGTAGCTATGTTTTAAAAAAGGTCGCATAGTGTACTTGCAAACCTGTCATTAGCAAAGATCTTTCACGATCTAAGCGTTGAATTTTTGTGCTAGTCGCTTGCCAGTAAATTTTCAAACAAACTTTGGTGACGCATAACCTGCTTTTCTTTGCGTAAACGGCGACTCGAGACAATCGCGTCCAGCTCTGCTAATGCAGCAGTAAAGTCGTCGTTGACCACAATATAATCAAACTCATGGTAGTGCGATATCTCTGAGACCGCTTTGTTCATACGATCTTGAATCACCTCAGGGGTGTCTTGGCCTCTTTCGGTCAAACGGCGCATTAATTCCTCTCGTGAAGGCGGAGCAACGAAAATCGTCGCGGTGTCAGGGATTTGTGCTTTGACTTGGCGCGCGCCTTGCCAATCAATATCCAAAAACACATCTATCCCCTTGCGCAAGGTTTGCTCAATGACCACTTTAGAGGTGCCATAATAATTGCCAAATACTTCTGCCCATTCGAAGAATTCATCTTGAGTGATCAGCTCTTGAAATACCTTTCGGCTGACAAAATGATAATGTACACCGTCTATTTCACCCGGGCGCGGTGCTCGCGTGGTGTGTGAAACCGAGACCTGCATTTCATTGTTATGAATTTCTGTCGCATCATGGTTTTGCAGTAACGCTTTGATTAAGCTAGATTTACCTGCCCCTGAAGGCGCGGCAAGTATAAATAAATTTCCGAGTGATTGTGGCATAGAAGATTTTCAGTCAAGTAAGTAGATAAAGTGAGTGTTGAGATTTCTATGCAATGTTAGCATATTCCCTTTGTAATGGTGCTAATGCATCAAAACTGTTCACAAAAGGTGACGCAATAATGAACGACAGCCAATATCACCAACTCATCGACGACCTACTAATTAACTTAGAAGAGATGCTCGATGATGTAGAAGCCGATATCGATTACGAATCCGCTAGCAGTATCCTTACCCTGATTTTTGTTAATGGCAGTAAGATCATCATCAACAAACAGCCACCGTTGCACCAGCTGTGGGTAGCCACCAAATTTAACGGCCATCATTTTAA
Organism: Paraglaciecola sp. T6c; assembly: GCF_000014225.1. NCBI lineage: Bacteria > Pseudomonadati > Pseudomonadota > Gammaproteobacteria > Alteromonadales > Alteromonadaceae > Paraglaciecola > Paraglaciecola sp. T6c. The sequence goes on along the minus strand of NC_008228.1, from coordinate 403,747 downwards.
CTACCAAGATGGTTTGTGGATTGACGAGCGCACCGGCGTTGAGTTTTGGCAATTCATGAATGATGCAGCTAGCAAGCAAGCCGAAGTGCCAGTGTCTTTTCCGCGACCGACCGAATAAGCATTAATTAAAAACGTATTAGAACGAACCAAAGAGTGGTAACCCTATGAGTGATAACAATTTAGAGTATGTAGAAGTGAACCCAAGCCAACCCCACAGTGCCGTGGTGATTTGGTTACACGGCCTAGGGGATTCTGGTAATGGCTTCGCGCCAATCGTGCCCGAACTAAAAATACCCGACGCCTTGCCTATTCGCTTTGTATTCCCTCATGCTCCTGTGCGTCCTATTACGGTAAACAACAACATGGAAATGCGTGCTTGGTACGACATCGCTAGCTTAGATTTTAACCACAGAGCAGATCGCGTAGGTGTTGAAGAGTCCGCTAAGCAAGTGGAAGCACTAATCGATGCTGAAATTGCCAATGGCACACCAGCTGAGCGCATTGTATTGGCAGGCTTTTCACAAGGCGGCGTGATTGCGCTGCACTTGGGCACGCGCATCAATAAGAAGCTCGCTGGCATCATGGCGTTATCAACCTACATGTGTGAACCCGAAACCCTTGCCAGTGAAGCGAGCGATGCCAATAAAAGCACGCCTATTTTAATGGCTCATGGTCAGCAAGATAATGTGGTGCCTGTGTTTATGGGTAACGCTGCGTACAAAGTGTTAGAAGAAAACGGTTATCCTGTCACTTGGCAAGATTACCCTATGCAACACAGCGTGTGTTTGGAAGAAATTAATCATATCTCTGCTTGGTTACAAGCACGTTTTAGCTAGTTCAATTGGTTCCTTATTGCGTTCTTGTTGCGCTCTTATTTCGCTCTTATTGCGCTATCCCAAAGCAGAACTGCTTTGGGATAGAAATGTGATGAAATAAAATTCCTGTGCCCTCGGTTTTATTAGATAAGCCCTTTATCTAATATGTAGCATCAGCTACCACAGGAATTATCATGACCATCAATCCCTTTGTCATTGCCCACCGCACAGCGAAGATTACCGTCCTCTTCATCATGCTTAGTGTTAGTCATTTTGCCTTTGCACAAGACCCCATCGAAACAGGCTTTTTTAATAATAAAGCAATTTACGGTTACGATACGGTCGCTTACTTCACTTCGAATAAAGCAGTAAAAGGCGACGGTGCATTTACCACACAGTGGCGCGGAGCCGACTGGTTTTTTAGCTCGCAAGCACATTTAGATTTATTTAAAAATGAACCTGAAAAATACGCCCCGCAATACGGTGGTTACTGCGCCTATGCGATGGCCACGGGTGATTTTGTTGGGATAGATGAAGACGCTTTCGTTATTGATAATGGTAAGCTTTACTTAAACTACAGTGCCAGCGTGCAACAAAAATGGCTGGCGAATAAAGCCCAATATATTGAGCAAGCCGATGCCCAGTACCTTATGCAATACCCCGCAAGCAAGTAATCTTGATAGCGAAAAGATACGTTCGTGATGCAAATTAACCTGATCCCTTTGGGCGAAGAACACAGCGTAGATATTTCTGCGCTGGCCATGAGGTCAAAGGCTTATTGGGGATATTCGCCGGCATTTATGCAGCAGTGCGCGCACGAACTGACTTATTCTGCACAACAAATCGCCCACAACGATTTTCACTTTGTTGGGGCGTTTTCCTCTTTTATCAATCAAAACTCATCACCCTTAGGCTTCTATGCACTTCAGCGTATTTCCCGTGAAGAAGCAGAATTATTGGCGTTGTTTGTTTGCCCAACTCAAATTGGTTGCGGTTTAGGGCAAGCGTTACTGCAACATGCAATAAGTGCGGCAAAATCACAGCATTTCACTTCGCTCGTGATCTACAGCGACCCAAATGCCGCCGCCTTCTATGCAAAAAATGGCGCTAGACGAGTAGGCACGCAGCCTTCAGGTAGTATCGCAGGCCGTGAGCTACCGGTTTACCAGATACAGTTGTAACGAGCTCTTAGGCTGATTTGATCTGTGAGTACTTCATGGCATTCAACATCTATTTTTATGTGTTATGTGTAGTTTGGCGTGCGGTATTGCGCTTTTTTCAGCAAAACTAGGGCTTTGCCTACTCAAAGTGAGCGTAAATTCTGATAATATCGCGGTATAAACTCGTCCGTTAACAGTGAATTTTTCATGTCAGATCGCGTTATTCGAATTGCTACGCGCAAAAGTGCTTTAGCCATGTGGCAAGCAGAATATGTTCAAGCCAAATTACTTGAAGCTCATCCCCAACTTAAGGTGGAATTGGTGCCTATGTCGACACAGGGCGACCGGATTTTGGATACGCCATTAGCCAAAATTGGCGGCAAAGGCCTGTTTATTAAAGAGCTCGAAGTCGCCATGAGCGAAGGCCGCGCAGATATAGCGGTGCATTCAATGAAGGACGTACCCGTTGATTTCCCAGCAGGCTTTGGCTTGCATTGCATATGCGAACGGGAAAACCCCTATGACGCATTTGTATCAAACACCTATGCCAGCATCGAAGAATTGCCGCAAGGCGCAATAGTCGGTACTTCAAGTTTGCGCCGTCAGTGCCAGATTCGCAGCGCCCGCCCAGATTTAACCATTCGTGACCTGCGCGGTAACGTTAACACGCGTTTAGCCAAATTAGATGACGGCCAATACGATGCCATTATTCTGGCCGCTGCTGGCTTGATCCGCCTTGAAATGCAAGATCGCATCAAAACCTATATCGAACCTACTGTGTCCCTGCCCGCTGTTGGCCAAGGTGCTGTAGGCATTGAATGTCGTAACGATGACGCTGAGCTAATCGAATTACTCAAGCCGCTAAATCACAGCGACACCGAATCACGCGTTAAAGCCGAACGCGCCATGAACGCCAAATTAAATGGCGGGTGCCAAGTGCCTATCGGCAGTTATGCCGTCTTAAACGGTGACGAACTGTATCTACGTGGATTAGTCGGCTCACCCGATGGCAGCGTACTTTTGCAGGCTGAGAAACGTGGCAATGTGAATGATGCGCTTAGCATCGGCGTTGATGTGGCTGAGCAATTGCTTGAAAAAGGCGCGGGTGACATTCTTCAGGCACTATATAAAGATTAAACCATGACTGTGCTGATATTCCGCCCAGAGCAAAAATGCGCCCCAAGCGCAGCGCGCTTTATTACTGCGGGTTTACCTGCGGTTGGCGTCGGCCTGATTAGTACACAAGCCAGTCAAGAAGCTCTGAGCTCATTGCCGAGCGCACTTGGCTCTCTATCCTCTGGTGACGGTATTATTGTAACCAGTACGGTAGTCAGTCAACTATTGGCGCAGCAGCGCATTGAACTACCAAATTCAGCGACAATTTTTGCCGTTGGTAGCAGTACTGCCCAAGGTCTACGGGCACAAGGTTACGACGTGACTGTGCCTCTCGTGCCTACCACCGAAGGCTTGTTAGCGCTCTCCCCCCTAAAAGAAATCGCTGGGCATACAGTCGTGATTTTAAAAGGCCAAGGCGGCCGTGAAGATTTAGCCCAACAACTTACCCAGCGCGGCGCTACTGTTTTGCTAGCAGATATTTATCAAAGGATAAAAATTGCCACGCCTAAAGCCACACAAGAGTGGCAAGCAGAGCAGATTAGATGCATCATTGCTACCAGTGGTGAAATAATAGATACGGCGTTTGAGCATTTCGATGCTAAGTGGCTACAATCTTTACCTTGGATTGTGGTAAGCCCACGAACTGAACAAATTGCCGTAAAACAAGGTATAAAGACAATATTTGTCAGCGATGACGCTAGCGACCAGGCACTTATTCGCCGTGCCAAGGAATTTTTGGAGCATTAAATGGCAAACCAATCAGATACAAATAATTCATCAGGCGGCAAGCCAAAGAGCGACACGCCTCAAAATAAGCCAGAACAACCGAAAGATAAGTCCAGTAGCGCACCTTCAAATGCGCCCTCGAGTCCAGCAACGAGCACAGCGTCCACAGCGGTAATAACACCTGCTGCGCCAAAAGCGGAGTCGGCTGATCATGGCACGAAAAAGAATCCTACAGCTCCTTTGAAAAGCGACAACAACGTGAAAAAAACGACCAGTGCAAGCGATAGTTCGGGTACACCTAGTGCCACTTCCCCCACCAAAAATCAAAAAAATCAGAAGCCGGCCAAAACCGGTGTTTTGTGGTTTGTTACTATCGTCAATCTGCTGATTTTATTATTGATTGTGGCCGGTGCTTATTGGGGCTGGACACAGTGGGAGCAGCAAAAGCAGACTCAACAGTCGACCCAAAGTGAGCAACAAGACATTCTAACGCGCCAAGCGCAGCAAAATCTGTCTATTACTGATGAAGTGAAAGAGCAAAATAGTCGTCTTGAATCACAGCTACGTAGTGTCAACAAAGAGCTACAAAGCGCTCTTGAAGAGGCGGAGGCTGCGAACAATCAATCTCAGGCCAATAAGCAGATGCTAAGCAGTATCGCCGGTCGTCGCCCTGCTGATTGGTTACTTGCTGAAGCAGACTTTTTAGTCCGCATGGCGGGTCGTAAGTTGTGGTTAGAGCATGACCTAAAGACCGCGATAGCCATGCTGCAGTCAGCTGATAGTCGCCTACAAGACTTAGACGACCCAAGCTTATTGCCCGTACGAGAACGCTTAGCGAATGACATTCAAACTTTGGCTCAAGTCAATCCTGTGTCGTTATCGTCTATCGCATTGCAAATCAGTGCGCTGCTGTCCCAAGTTGACCAGTTACCACTTAATACCTTCGAACGCCCTGATATCGCGCCCCAAGGCGGTGAGGACGTGTCCGATTCTGTCGATGATTGGAAAGCCAACTTATCTCGCGCATGGGCAGCATTCACCAAAGACTTCTTTAGCTATAAAAAGAAGGAAATCGAAGTTCAGCCTTACATGTCAGCACAGCAACAATGGCTGGCGACTGAGCAACTAAAGCTTTCTTTGCTACAAGCCCAAAGCGCCGTGTTGAAAGAGAGTGTTGAGCTTTATCAACAGTCATTGCAAAACGCGCAACGGGTGCTAGACGAAAGCTTCGCTGTTGACGAGAGCGCAGTAGTGCAATTTGACCAACGTATTGAAGAATTGGCTGAAACCGATATTGAGCGCGTCTATCCAAGTCAGTTTAATGCAGCCCCGGCGCTGCAAGACATCATTCAGCAACGTATCGACAATGTCTTCGTTAACGGAGCTAGCCAACCATGATAAGAATTTTAATGGTCTTCGTGGCCTTGCTTATTGCCGTGTTGGTTGGCTCTTTAATATTCGACGACAAGGGCTATGTATTTATTGATTTCGCTGGCTACGTTGTTGAAATGAACGTGTTTTCCATGGCGATAATGACGATCCTGGTTATCGTAGGTTTGCTACTTTTTTCATGGTTAATCAAAAAGTTAATCATGATCATCTCAGGCTCAAAAAACTGGCTAGGCAACTGGGGTTCACGTAAAAAGAAACGCGCATTCACCAATGGACTTATCGCATTGGCCGAGCAAAACTTCCTTGAAGCTCGCAAGCAACTTGCCAGTATCGAGCAAGAAGATTTCGATGGCTTAAACTTGCTTGCTGCCGCCGAAGCAGAGCTACAACTGCAAAACCCAGCAGGTGCGCAAGAATACTGGCGCTTAGCCACGTCTTACCCTAAGTCAGCCTTTGCTGCCCGGTTATGTCTGGTACGCGATCACTTGCAAAATCAGCACCCAGTCAAAGCCCTCGACATTTTGGATGAGCTCGACGACAAACAAAAACGCCAACGTTCAGTCCTGACTCTGCGAGCACAAGCATTGGTTCAAGCGGGTAAATGGCAAGAATTAAAAGACCGCTTACCCTCTTGGAAAAAAGCCCTAGGCGAACATTACGAACACTATATGCAGTTAGCATCAAAAGGTAACTTTGCCGAAATCGCCAGTAAAGAGGGGGCAAACCAGCTGAAAGAAAATTGGCATTCACTGCCTAAGTCGACAAGACGCGACCCTGCTTTACAAGCAGCGTACGTTAAGCAGCTCATTGACCAAGGTATGCATATCGATGCCGAAGCAGCACTGGGCGAGTATCATAAAAACAAACCCCATCCTATGTTGTTACCTCTTTATAAAGAGTTAAAACTGTCTCAGCCAACCACGTCGCTGAAACAGCTAGAACAATGGTTAAAAGCAGACGACATGAATGTCGAGCTACTCTCGACCTTAGGTGCAGTTGCCTATAACGCCAAGGATTTTAGTTTGGCCGAAAAAGCCTTAAGCAAAGCCATTAAGCTGGGTAATCGTCAGCAAGACATATTGCTGTTAGCAAAGATAAAAGAATCGCAACAAGACAATCAGCAAGCCTTGGCTCTTTACAAACAAAGCTTGGCCCAACCCAATGAACTGACTAAAGCGGAATAAGATGCGACATATTATTACAAAAGCGAAATGGCTACTGACCATTTCGCTTTTTTTTGTAATCAGTACAGGCCTGCAAGCCGAAACAGATCGCACCTCTCCAGCGTTTGAACTTATCGTGCTAGGCGACAGTGGCGGCATACAAGACGGAAACTTGAGCGCCTTTTTGCTGCGCTCTGTCACCGAGCCTAACTATGTGGCATTAGATGCAGGCACCTTGGTCAATGGGATAAATCAAAGCGTTGAGCATGGCGCGTTCGACGAATTGGCCATAGTGGATGATGATAAGTGGGGTAAAGCGGGTAGCATTTTGCGTCATCATGTTAAAGGTTACTTAATAAGCCATGCTCATCTCGATCACATCAATGGCATGCTAGTGGCATCTCCAGAGGACAGCAAAAAAAGCATTTACGCGATTCCCTCAGTGAACACCATGATCGGTGAAACCTACTTTAACGGCAAAGCTTGGGCTAATTTTAGCGACCGAGGTATTCCTCCTATGCTAAGCAAATACCAAGTAGTGGACTTGCTACCAGGCAAAAAAGCAGCAATCGCCGACACTGCGCTAAATGTCACTGCTTTTAGCTTGAGCCACCCAGTAGAGTCCAGCGCGTTTGTGATTGAGCACGGGGACGATATATTCGTTTACTTCGGTGACACCGGCCCAGACATAGTGGAAAAACAAGGTAAGTTAGACGCCATCTGGACATATCTCGCTAAACAGATAAAGCACAAAAAGCTGCGAGGCATGATTATCGAAACCTCGTTTGAAAATGACCGCCCCCATAACTTATTGTTTGGCCATTTAACGCCCGAGTTGCTGATGAATGAGCTCGAGAGCTTCGCCGCTAAAATAGGTGGTGAAAAACCCCTTAAGGGTCTGAATGTGGTGATCAGCCATATCAAATATACTTTGGCAAAAAACGTCGACCCTAGGGCTAACATCAAACAACAACTGGATGAAGCAAACAACTTAGGCCTTAACATCATTATTCCACAGCAAGGTCAGAAGCTGCAGTTTTAGCCTAAATGAGTAAGTGATGATGGCCCCACAAAAAAGCGTATTGAATACAATTCAATACGCTTTTTTGATATTCGTATATGACCTCAGGCTACAAGCAGAGCTCGCGCAAGGGAATGGTTGCTGCACCAATTGAAACAGGGTGCTTCTCTATGCCCGATACCACAATTTTAGGCATCGGGCGCTTCGCACCTCGGCGAAATTGTGCATACACGTCGATACGCGGAATGACCATTTCAGCCAACTCTTTAGGGATATGCCCGCCGATGATAATCGCTTCTGCATCCAATAAAGCAGAGCAACAGGTGGCGACTAAATCAAACGAATCTTGCACCTTGAAAATCCATTCTTCTACACCTGGCCAGTTCGGATCAAACTCTTCATGCAAGTTATAAATGGAGCTGAATTTCACACCATTTTTCTTCAAGATCCGCTTCAGTAATTCTAAATTGGGATGAGCGTAAATTTTTGATGGCAACATATCGCCCAACTCACCGGCATTACCATAGGTGCCTCGCAGCACCTCCGTGTTGGTCACAACGCCGCCACCAAAAGCTGATGAAACAAATAAGTAAACAAAGTTCTTATATTGGCGACCCACGCCCGCTACACCCTCACCTGCGGCCGCGCCTGTGCCGTCATTCACCACCCAAGTAGGCAATGTAAAGTGACTTGAGATAATCTGCACAATATCCACTTGTGACCATTCTTCAAGCATATGGTGGGTGTTCATTTTGCCATCCATGGAGCTAAAGAAACCTGAAATTCCAACCCCAATTCCTAGTACGCGCGACTCATCGAGTTTACAGCGCGCACTTAGTTCAGCGATAAGTTGTTCCGTCGCCTCAAGCACATGTGCAATGCTCATGTCGTCCATTTCGCGGAACTCTGTGGCCATGACATTGCCGGCAAAGTCCATCACCGCCACACCAACAGCATCTAATAATATCGATACGCCAAAGGTGCAGGCATAGTCAGGGTTTAGCTCAATGCCAAAACCCGGTTTACCTTTAGGATTAGGGATCATCTCTTCGGTTTGACGCAGCACCTTTGATTGGGTCAGGCCTTTTAATAAGCGGGATACGGTTTGCTGAGGAATTTTGGTGGCAGACACCAATTGGCTCTGGGTGACACGCTGTTCCCAAAAGACAATTTTGATAATATCGCGCTCAATATCTTGGAAAAGCTTACTGCCTTTTCCGAGTTTAAAACCAGAACGCAAATATTGACTGTTGTCGATTGAGAACATAAGTAATACATCTACCTTAAAATTGCTATAGCCTATTTGAAAGCTCAAATAAGAACAAGCAGTGTTATTTTTAAAGCGTTATATTTCAATGCCTAAGATAAGTAAAGCCCCCTAGTTAGGGCGCTTAGTGTCAGCATCTAACTAATTTACACTCAGGCTATTCGATAATAATCGCTCTAAAGTCATTAACGTTGGTGTTCGTTGGACCGGTAATAACCAAATCGTCGATGGCCCCGAAAAATTTATGGCTGTTATGCGAGGCTAATAACTCAGCAGCACTGACGCCCGCAGCAGCTGCACGATTTAAGGTAGAGCTATCAATGTACGCACCTGCAACATCCTTACTGCCATCCACACCGTCAGTGTCGCAGGCCATAGCAGATATCCCCTCAATGCCGTCAAGCTCTAGTGCTAATGCCATCAAATACTCTTGATTAGGCCCACCGTCGCCATACTCTTTGCCAACGGTAACCGTTAGCTCACCGCCTGAAAATAACATCACTCGCTCGCCATTCGCTCTGCATGCTAATGCTTGCTGAGCATGAGCTTTAGCCACGTCACGAGCTTCCCCTTGAATTTCGTACCCGAGCACTTTGGTTTGCCAACCTTGTTGCTGTGCTACCGCAATGGCGGCATCAATTGCATGCTGAGCGTTGGCCACAATATGATACTCACTCGGCGCGCTATGTTTTGGCGCCACTTCAGGTTTAGCCAAGTAGTTGGCAATACTGCCTACCGGTGTCCAATGGTATTTTTGCAAGATAGCGGCCGCTTGTGCCTTGGTTGAAGGGTCTGAAATGGTTGGGCCAGAAGCGATATCCGCCGCGTTGTCACCCACCACGTCCGAGATCATCAAGGTTACGTGTTTTGATTTCGCCGCTTGGGCGAGCCTGCCACCTTTAACCAAAGACAGCTGTTTACGCACTGTGTTTATTTCATCAATGCTGGCACCGCTGCGCAGTAAAAACTGATTTAGTTGCTGCTTATCCGCGAACGGTACGTCATCCACAGGTAAACACATCAATGACGAGCCGCCACCAGAAATCAGAAACAAAATCGGGGTTGTCGCGGGTGTCTCGCGCACTAAATCGAGTAACGCTTTACCTGCCACCAAGCTGTTATTATCTGGTGTGGGATGATTTGCCGTGAGCACTTCAATTTTTCCCGTGTCACCTGCACTTTCATATCCGTAGCGGGTCACAACCGCGCCGTAGCACTTGTCACCTAACACTCGATAGGTTTCGGCGGCCATTTCAGCTGCAGCTTTACCCGCCCCCACAACACAAATGCCATTGCTTGTATCAAGCTTGCTTAACTGCTCGGCCATGCAAGCACTGGGCTTACAGGCCGCAACAGCGGTGTTGAATAACTCGAGTAGAAAAGCGTGATATTTCATTCTTTAACCTTAAACAAACGCGGTGGGGATATATAAACAAAAGGCGATCATAGCAGCGAACATACCCAGTAACAGGACGATGTCTTTGGTGGTCAAAATTGACAGAGACACGGGCGCAGCTGCGGCTTCTTCTTCGCTTGGCTGGTAAGTAAAAGGTTTGACTTTGCTCATCATCATTGCCATCACAATCGTGACGACGAAGCCGATAAAGTTCCACCAGAACCAGAAGATTTCAGGCGCTATCATCGAGATAAGCAAGTTAAATAGCACCCCGCTAATAAGCCCAATGTTAACGTGTAAACCTGACGTGCTTTTGGTTAACACTGCTAACAAGAACACGGCAAGAATTGGCCCGTAGAACAAAGAGCCGACCTTGTTAATCGCCTCAATAATCGTTGGCGCGATGTTGCCAGCATAAAGAGATAGCACCAAAGTAATCGCGCCCCACACTAAGCCCATGTATTTAGCCAATTTCAAGTAGCCGCCTTGGCTCAATTCTTTATTGGTTATACGGCAGTAATCTTCTATGGTGACCGCAGACAGCGAGTTAATTGCGGAGCTGAGCGATGACATAGCGGCAGCCAATATTGCGACAACCAATAAGCCGATAAGTCCATGAGGTAAGTAATTTAAAATGAACATCGGCATCATCCAATCCGGATTATCCGTCGGGATCTTAGCCATAAAGCTAGGCTCAGTCATGGCTAAAGTGCCCACAATCAAACCCGAGAAACAATACAAAATTGTGATAGGAAAACGAATAACGCCATTGGCTAAAATCATATAGCGCAGGTTGTCAGGATCTTTTGCTGACAACGCACGCTGGGCTTGGGTTTGGTCACAGCCATAATATGACGCGTAAAGTACCACACCACCGAATATCATTGGCCAGAAGCCAAAACCGTCGCCGCTAAAGCCGAACGAATCAAACTTAACCGCTTGCAGGCGATCTGCATCAACATTGGCAACAAATGAATCCACGCCACCTAGGTAATACAAGCCGTACCCGATACAGGCCACAGTGCCTAAGATGATGATAACCATTTGAATGGCATCGCCGTAGACCACCGCTTTCATACCGCCTTGCAGCGAATAAAGCACGGTAATGACACCGGTTAATAGAATGGCTTGCCATGCTTCGATACCCATGGTGCCTTGCAGAATAAGCGATACGGCGTAAATCATAATACCGGTCGCAAAGGCCCGGCTAAACTGAAACACGATACTGATCAACACACGAGTGGAGCGACCAAAGCGCATTTCTAAATAATCGTAAATACTGACAATGCCAGCGCGGTAAAGCTTGGGCAGAATAGTCGCCAGAATAAGGATCATGGCCAAAGGCACACCTAATTCGTACGACAGCCACTGCATGCCGCCACCTTCACGTAATCCCACAAAGGCGGGAGCAGAGATAAAACTAATTGCTGATAACTGAGTGGCCATGACCGACAACGCCAAGGGTTTCCAACCTAGACTTTTCCCACCCAGAAAATAGTCACTTTTATTTGTCTGTTCTCGCAACATAAATCCCATGACTAACAAAGCCACCAAATACAATGCAACAACCAAAAAATCTAGAGTATTCATAATTTTATTCACATATCTGCACGAACGTAAACCATACCGCTGGTGCTACTAAATTGAAAGAACGGTGAATAGTTGCTCACTGAGATACCTTTCAGTGAGCAAGCTATTCAACCTAAATGGCGCAAGGAAGCGCCAGTACACACAAACTTACTTTAGAAATCATATCGTGCTGTTAAGCTCACTCTGCGTGGTAGCACTGGGCGGCCCACGAAGAACTCGCCACCCGACACTTGGCTGTTACCTTGACGAGGTGAGCCTTCGGTAATGCCGTCAGTGTCGAACAAGTTCCACACACTGACGCCGACACGAATTTGCTGATCGTTATTTAGCTCCCAAGAATAACCGGCACTTAAGGTCGCAATAGTGTGGCTATCCAGTTCGACTGAGTTATCGTCGTTCGCGTAAGCATCACCGAAGTAACTCAAACCTAAGCGCGCATCAACAAAGCCATTGTTATAAGAAACCGCAAGATTACCCGAGAACTCAGGCTGTCTTCTTGGTTGCTTACCTACGTTACCGCCTTCGCTAAATTCAGCGTCTTGATAGGTCACGTTACCTTCAAGGATCACTTCGTCTGTCATATTCCAGCGAGTAATCACTTCAGCGCCTGTGGTTTCCGTTGATTGCTGCTTCACCACTTCTAGTAATCCGCCTGAGCCATCATTTTCGAAGTCCACTGAACGGCGATTATCCAAGTTCGCTATGAACAATGACGCATCTATGTATAAATCTTCTGGGAAATACTTAAAACCAATCGCGCCCAGGGTAATATCTTCGCCCTCGTAGCTTTGTGGCTCACCGTTTTCGTTAAACGTGATACTTCTGATTTGCGGGAAGAAATAACCGGTTGACGCATTCGCGTATAGGTTCAGGTCTTGATCATCCATTTTGTACAACACAGCCGCCGAGAATGCCGCTTCGGTTGTAGCCACTTCACCGTAAGTAAAACGCCCGTTACCTGTGGTGTTAACTTGTAAGTTCGGTGCTAATGATGGGTCGTCATTTACCACAACCACTTCACTGCCTTCAGATTTAGTTGTCCCTTCAGCACGTTCAACACGCATACCGACGTCGAGTGCCCATTGGTCATTTTCCATCTGGTCCGTTACGTAAAACGCCATACGCTTACTGGTTAAATCTTTATTGGTGTAACTTGTGCCTGGCCCGACAATACCGTTTTTCGAATATTGCACTGTATCACCCGCTTCATTGGTGAAAGACAAGTCAACCAAGCGCGCGCTGTCGCCATTGCTAAAATCGGCTAAATAGCTGGAGATAATGTTGTAATCCATCTGCGATGAGTTGATGAAGAAGGTACCGATATTCACGGTATGGTCGAATCCGCCTGCCTCTATGTCACCTGTTAAGTTGAATTCAGTACTGAAGAAATCACCGTCGCGCTGGCGATCTAATAAGCGGTTACCGAATAACAAGTAATCTTCTGGTAACGCATTGCCGGTTTCAGACCATGTATAGTTAGCGCTGCCTAGTGAGCTTAAAACGTCACCGTTTGCGGTGCGACCTAGGTTATTCGCGTAACCTTCTTGCGTCTCTGGCGTGTTGGCAATGCCGTCGCCATCCAAGAATAGGTTGAACTGGTGGTCATAGCTGGCGACTTTTGCCTTACCCGCTAAGCGCCAGTTGTCAGTTAACTCTTTCTCAAAATCAACACCGAATGAACCACCCTCTGTGAGCACACCATTTCGAATAGGTGATTCATAGGTGCCATCGGCTGTGTCGTAACGTAAATCGGCTGCGGCAACGGTTTGTGCCACATAGACGGTTTCGCCATCATTACCGGTTAAACGCTCGCGGCTGTCACCTTCAAGGGGTAAAGGAAGGAAAAACTGCACTTGGTCATCAATCATTTGACCGTGGAAGGTAATATGGCCATCGTCGAATTCTTTACGAATGTTACCTCTAAGCTGGTAACCCTTGGTTTCTAAGCCTGTTTCTAACGGGCCTTCATCGTAACGATAGAAACCAGAGATCGCGTAATACAAGTTTTCATCACTGGATAACGCGCCGCTATTATAGAAGTCTGTTCTAACTCGGCCTTCTTCGGCGATTTCGACCTGCACTGTGGTTTCTGGATCGTCACTGCCCGTACGCGAAATATAGTTGATAATGCCGGCCACTGAACCTGGGCCAAACAAGTTAGACACACCACCACCCACGTACTCGACTCTTTCTATGCCGATGTCAGGACGGTAGTAAACATCTTGTGCTGACGATGTCATGCCAGATTGGAATGCCGGCATGCCGTCGTAATTAAGGGGAGTAAACTGAAATTGACCACCAGAAGGTAAACCACGAACGAATGCGTTGGTTGCGACTTCACCCCCGCCCCCCTCTACTTTAATACCGGGAACACTCATGAGTATGTCAGCTTGACTCGAAAACCCTGTGTTGGCGATTTGGTCTTTACCAATCAAGGTCGTTTTGGCTGGGGTGTCTGCTTCAGTACGTGCAACACTAGAACCGGTAACAATAATATTTTCATACTCATCATTGTCAGGGGTTTCCGTATTTGCTTCTTGGGCCATTAATGGGGTGGCAAAAAGTATCGAAACTGCACAGGCAATAGGTGTCATTTTCATGGTGTTCTCCAACTCTTTTTAAGATGGTCAATGTCAATGGTGTGTATTCGTCACTTATTCGTTATTAATGTGGCGAACGTTCATTTAATGTTATTAATTTGTTACTTCAAAACGGATTAAAACACACGAAAAAAACATTTACAACCCATAATGAGTGCTTTAAGATTCAATTATCGTCTGATAACCCAAAAAGAGCACCCGTTATGACTACCAACGTTAATAAAGTACATTCTTTAGAGACTGCAGCATTAATTAAGAAAGCCCAAGAGACGCTAGTTGCCAATGACTTAGGTGGCTACACCGTACCAACACACGGTCTATACCCTTTTCAATGGAACTGGGACTCCGCTATTACTGCATTAGGTTGGAAGCATTTCGACGAACCACGTGCTTGGCAAGAAATCGAAGTTTTGTTCGACGGCCAGTGGGATAACGGCATGGTGCCGCACATACTATTTCATCAAGACTCCACCACGTACTTTCCTGGTCCAGACATTTGGGGCTCTGACAAACGCGTGAAAAGTACTTCTATTTCCCAGCCGCCGGTGGTGGCCACTGTCATGAAAGACATGTTAGATACGGCGGACGATAAAGCCTTTGCTTTGAGTAAAGTTGAGTCACTGTTTTCGAGCTTAGTGGACTATCACTTATGGTGGTATAACGAGCGTGACCCGCTAAATACTGGCTTAGTGGTAAGCTACCACCCGTGGGAATCAGGCATGGACAACAGCCCAGCATGGGATGAAGCCTTGCACGATGTACCTTGCGTAGATTGGGCCTACGAGCGCCGCGACTTAGGTCATGTCAACTCAGCCCAGCGCCCCCATAAAAGCGAATATGACCGCTTCTTGTTCTTGGTCGACTTCTTTAAAAAGCACAAATTCGACAGCAAAGTGATCTTCAATGAGTGCCCCTATAAAGTGAACGACATCGGTATCATTTCGATATTGCACAGAGGCAGTAAAGATATACTCGCTTTGGGTGAAACCTTAGGTATTAAAGACGAGCGCTTAGACGTTATCGCTCAACGTATTGCCCTCACTGAAAGTGCCATTAATACCCTGTGGTGTCCTGAAGCAGAATACTTCTATTGCCGAAACGTACTCACTGACACCCTATGTAAAGTGCGTACCTCTGCCGGGATGTTAACCGTGTTTGCAGGTTTGGCTGATGCCAAGCAAAAAGACATTTTGAACAGCAAAGCCAAACAATGGAACGAAACCAGCCAGTATTGTATGGCGTCAACTCACCCCGAAGAAAGCCGCTACGAACCTCAGCGTTACTGGCGCGGGCCTATCTGGTTACACATTAACTGGATGATCGCTCTGGGCTTTGAAGCTGAAGGTTACCAACAAACCGCAGATAAATTACGCAATGACTGCCGTGCCCTCGTTGACTTGTCAGGCTATTACGAATACTTCAACCCTGAAACAGGCGAAGGTTGTGGCGGTAAAGACTTTTCATGGACAGCCGCCATCGCCTTGCATTGGTTACTGTAAGGTAGCAAGCAGATGAATATCACGAATAACGCCCCATCGTTTCATGCTCCAGCGTTTTTGGTTGAGCATATTAATGACACGCTTAAATTTTATGAAACTAACGTAGACGACCCCCATGGCGGTTTTTACCAAAACTTTTTAGACAATGGCGAGGTGTTCGACAAAGGCACTCGTCACTTAGTCAGCTCAACCCGTTTTGTGTTTAATTACGCCCGTGCGTACCAAGAATTTCGCACTCCGAAATACCTTGAGCGGGTCAAGTCAGGTATCGAATTCATTCGTAATGCCCATTATGTACCTGAAACGGGTGGCTATAATTGGTTATTAACTGTGCAAAGCGGTGACGTGACGGTGCAAGACCAAACCAATCACTGCTATGGTTTCGCGTTTGTGATCCTGGCCTACAGCTGGGCGCTGCGGGTGGGTGTTATAGAAGCTCGCGAGTACCTGAACGAAACATGGAATACCATGGAGCAACACTTCTGGGATGCACAAGCCGGTTTATACAAAGACCAATGCAACGCCGATTTTAGCGTGTGCGATAGCTACCGCGGGCAAAATGCCAACATGCACACCTGTGAAGCGTTGATAGCAGCGTATGAAGCCAGCGGTGAGCGCCACTTTCTTGATCGCGCCATCGCCCTAGCAGATAAAATGACCAACCAACAAGCTGCCCTTATGGGTGGTTTGATTTGGGAACATTACAACCTCAACTGGCAAGTGGACCTTGAATACAACAAAGACGATCCGAAAAACCTGTTTCGTCCTTGGGGTTTTCAACCGGGCCACCAAACAGAATGGTCAAAGCTATTGTTGTTTATCGCTAGGCACGACCCGCAGCCTTGGTTAGTCGAGCGCGCTAAAGCCTTGTTCGATGAATCACTTGCTGTCGCATGGGACAAAGAGCACGGCGGGATATTCTATGGGTTCGCCCCAGATATGAGTATTTGTGATAACGAAAAATACTTTTGGGTTCAGGCTGAATCTATGTGCTGCGCCGCATATTTGTACCACCATACTGGTGACGCTACCTACGCGGATTGGTACAACAAAATTTGGCAATACTCGTGGCAGCATATGGTTGATCACCAATACGGCGCTTGGTTCAGGATACTGACCCACGACAACCAAAAAATTGATCAGCTGAAAAGCCCAATCGGTAAAACCGACTACCACACCATGGGTGCTTGCTACGACGTACTCGAACTAGTGCGCCGCCACCCAATGGCGTAAATAACACCACGCTTAGCTGTCGCAACGCTTGTAAACACAATAAGCAATGCCAGCCCGGCAAAAAGGTAACAGGTAGTACTAGCCTGCATGAAACACTGTGTCCCCCTTGGTTTCATGCGGGCTTTTTATTGTTTGCTTGTCAGTGCAATGACTCGCCTGCACATAACATTGGTATTAACCAGCGAACTTATCCCAAGGCCCTCTGATGGCTAGGGTTCTGGTAGGTGAATACAAATTAACAAACAAGACTGAACCATCAGGCGAGAAACACGCTCCAGCCAATTCGGTTTGCATATGTAAACGCGCAAAATCGTATGCTTCACCTTTCGGGGTAACACCGCGTAAGTGGTTTTCTACCACGTCAGTATATTGGTCTTCGCACACCAAAAGATGGCCGTAAGGCGTAACGGTCAGGTTATCGCCGAAGTTGTACAACGATTCATCCTCGCTTTGTAAGAACAACTGCAACCTGCCCGGCGCATCAGCCTCTTGTGGCTGGCCCTCGAAAGCCGATGGCTGATAGCGCATAATCTGCCCCAACTGCTTGCTACCGCCATTGGTGCAGCAAAAATACAATTCGTTGTCTCCCCAGTGGATCCCCTCACCACGAGCAAACAAAGCGGCCCCGTCTTTATAACCTCGAGCACGCAAGTCGTCTTCAGGGCTTTCGGGGTTATCTAAGTTTACCCAATGGGCATCTACCCATTCTTGTAGCGGCATCTGCTGAGCTTCCCAATTGCGCGTATCGTAACCTTGGCTGCCTTTAACGCCGTTAGTACCGTTGAGCACTAGAGCTTGCAGTTGGCCGCCTTGGTCGAGCTGCCCGCGCTGATGAGGGATAAATCGATAGAACAAACTGTCGCCGCGATCCTCTGTCAAATACACAATCCCCGTGCGTGGGTCTACCGCAGCGGCTTCATGGTTAAAGCGCCCCATGGCGGTTAACGGCTTTGGCTCAATTAAGCCGTTTGCCGTGGCTGGCACTTCAAAAATATAACCATGGGACTTGGCGACACCTACACCTGCTTTAAGCACTGACTCTTCACAGGTTAACCACGTATTCCAAGGGGTCGCACCACCTGCGCAATTACGCACCGTGCCAACCAAGGTTAAAAACTGCTCTTCAAGGGTTTGGGTTTTCAGGTTGTACACCAATTTACTGGTACCCCCAGGTAGCGCCACGCCATTATCGGTCTGATCATAAGCCATGGTGCTCTTATGCTGCTGAATGCTCTGCTCAGCTTTGATTAAGTCGCGTGGATGCAACTCATGGTTACGAATAAGCGCCACGCGCTCTTCGTCCAATGGGAAACAGCCCATGCCGTCGGCTCTATCCGGCACGGTGAAACCATCAGACATTTTTTCACCTAACTGAGAAATAACCTGATAATTAAAGCCAGCTGGCAAATCCAAAACCTGTTTGGGATCAGCCAATAACGGGCCAAACCCATGCGTACTGGCTAATGCAGAAGCCGCGTTCACTTTTCCAAAATAACTTGCCGTTAAACCACCAAACGCCAATGCACTTGCACCCAAAGTAAACTGTCTTCTTGTTACCATAATCTTGCCTAAACCGTTGAAATGAAATCAAACACAAAATGTTATGTTATCACATAATATTATTTGAATTGTTCGTTAATGCTGTTAAAGCGTGATTATAAAAGGCAAATACCACAGCAATATGACAACGTGGTTTTATTACCAAGGCACGATAAAAGACAAAAATTGGCTGTGAGCAAACATCCCCAACAATAAAACCAAATAACAGTGGAAAATACGCTGTATTTCATTAGAATCAGCGCTCACAAAATGAAGCACCCGTAGCTCAGCTGGGTAAGCGCCAGTCGGCGCAGCCGATGAGAAGTGATTTAACATCACGTCGAGAGGAGCGAACGGAAGTACAGGATGTACGCGCTGGGGGAATATCATCATGGACGTGTTTACGCCATAGTAAAAAGAGTCACCCCAAGCTTTATATTGAGAATAGCAGTACCGATACAACATGTATCAATCAGCAAAATATGCACCCGTAGCTCAGCTGGATAGAGCGTTGCCCTCCGGAGGCAAAGGTCACAGGTTCGACTCCTGTCGGGTGCACCATTTTTAAAGGGCTGCAGGCCTAATCCAAAAAAGCAAAATCTCAAAAAACCATTCCATGTAGCAAATATGTAGCTAATTGAATATTTAGATACCACGTAGATTCAATGTGAATAATGTACAATTGCATGCTTTTATGTTAGTAGTTATAGTATAACTTTAAGGTTCATCGTCCGCATATTCGAATAGTCACTAATTAATATTTGAGGGAATTTAAATGAGCATAGATACACTTTCTGAAATTCGGAACTCAGTTTATGCAAGTAAATACTTGTCTCGTGCCGCTTTACTTGTGAAAAATAATAAGTATCCGTTCAGAGACGAAGAAAATGTTTTTCGATTTACTGAAAATTATTTAAAAGAAGCTATTGAAGGAAAAAAATACTTTAGCAAAGAGAAAGTAGACTATTCACATTTAGCTAGCCTGCAACCCGCCAGAGATTTAAATAGTGTTTCTGATCTCGAGAGTTTCATAAAAAGTGCTTCTGGCAACAAGAACAATAAAGACTTTATTCTTGAATTATTGAATCTTTCTTATGACGTTTTAAAAGAAAAACATAATCACTCTGAGATTGGTCAAGATAAAGCTGAGTTGGCTTCTAAATTTTTAAAAGCTTTAGCAGATATACAGAGTTCAAAAGCCGACGAAAAACTTTTCGACACAAATACAGACAGGCGAACGGAATACAATCTAGCAATTTAAGAGATAAAATATGGAAGTTTTTAGTAATGCGATTCGAAACATAAAATTGCAGTTACAGGAGGTAAATAGCTTATTGACCCAATGTGAAGCCGCAACATATTATTTAACACAAAAAATATTTATAGATAAACTTAGGGAAGATTTAGAAGAGTGTTATTTAGATCTTGAAGATATAGGGGTAATGATTTCAGATTGCCCCGATTTATATCCAATTAATGATGTATATCCTCAAATTTGTTCTTTACAAAAACAGGTCGCCTTAATTAGTAATAGAACAAATATAGTTAGGAGTTCTCGATTTGAACTAATACCTTGGAGTGCTATTGGTATGATTCACTCCTTAAAAAATATTATTGCTCCTGCTGAAGAATTAGTTGTAACGTCTTCTACCCTATCAACCTATAGAATATGGAAACCAATTAAATCAGATGGCGCACAAAAATCAGATACTATCTCGATACTAGAAATACCATATCTTTACAGACGAAATGCATTTTTGCATATTTTAGTTGCTCATGAACTGTTTCATCTTAGAGCTGATGATTTTTTAGCTTCAATAAGGGAGCAAGCCTTAAACTCAATAAGAGAATGTTGGGATGAACTGATACAACAAAAAAAGCACTCTAACATATCGGTAAAAAGTGACAGCGAGGTCGAACTAGATAACACGCTATTGTTTAATCACACCTCAGAGCAAAAGAGTAAAAAGAAAGAAGATGATAAAGAACGTATTGTTAATAAAACTGTTGAAATATTTAATTCAACATTAAAAGAGATATTATGTGATATTGGTTGTTTTGCTATTTTTGGTCCTTCAGCATTTCTTGCTTTACACCAATTGAATGAACTCAATACAGATCGAAGTATAAATATAAATTCTGACAACTATCATCCTCCATTCGAACAAAGGATGCGAATATTAATTCATCTGATGGAATCACATCCATTGTTTTCTGCAAGTTTAAACGAACTTAAAGAGAAAATTAATGATGATGCGCGCATAAGTCAAATAGGTTTAAGATTTTTTGACAAATTAAATTCTGGTATAAAAGAAATTAAAACTGAACGCAAAGTTGATTCTACGCAGTCATTATATTATTACATATTACATATTTCAAAAAGTGAAGTAGATAAATTTATAGATAAAGCTTGCGACTTTGTGACTGGAGTAATTGATCATACTGAAGAATCATGGATTGGAAAGCAAACTGAAATTTCCGACCATATTTACAATTTTTCTAAGTTTTCACCATCAGGATTCAAAAAAAACGCTTCAGACTTTTCTATGAGTCCGTCTTCAAATGGAGCATTGGGTTTAGCTGCTTGGATCAATAACTTGGGAAGAGATTTTTTACCTGATAAAGAAGAGGATCTAAATGTATTTCTAACTGATTGCAATATTCTTTTTAAATCATGGGATGATGCTGAAGTTATAAAGGAGTGGCCAGTCAATGGTACTGACTAAAGAAATAATCAAAAGAGACCTTAAAGCTGATAACGACTTTTGGATAACACCGTTACTTAGTGAAGAACAATTTCAACCAGCGTCTCTAGATGTGCGGCTAGGTAAAGAATTTATTATCTTTAAGAAATCAAGGAAGCAATGTATTGATTTAACCCTAGTGGATAGTAAGTTGAATAACAAGCTCATACACGAATTTCAGGAAAGAATTAGACTTAGTATTAATTCACCTTTTACTCTGCATCCGGGAGAGTTAATTCTAGCTTCAACACTTGAATACCTGTCTTTACCCAATAATATTTTTGCCAGCGTTGAGGGAAAATCAACTTTAGGCCGTCTAGGATTAATTATTGCTACAGCAACGGCCGTATCGCCTGGTTTTAAGGGCTGCATTACTTTAGAGATAGTCAATCAAGGTGAAATTCCAGTTGTTGTATCTCCGGGTCAATTAATTGGGCAAATTATTTTTATGCGCACCGAGGGTACCGCAACGTATAGAGGCCGATACCACTATCCAGTTGGCCCCCAATTCCCCAAAATATAGGAATTTCATAAGTATGACCAATTTTGAAAATATCGAAAATCTTAGCTTAAATGATTTGGAAATTGAACTGCTTGACCAAATCCCCTTTAAAGCAAGAGCAGAAATTTTAATTAATAACGACAGAACTATTATTGAATCTCCATTGAATGGTCGGGACGTTGAAGGCCTTTTTTCATTCGAGCAAAGAAAAGAAATATCAATTAAATTAAAACGTTATATCCGCTCTTTAATTGATGATTTGAATGTGAGTTTCAAACAAAAAATTTGCATTGAGCTAGACTTTTGCAAACGACTAGCAGCCCTAGAAAAGGATAGATTAGAGCTTTTTTCCATGTTATTTGATTTACTTACCGCAATCTTTACTTCTTTTCCTATTGCAACGCTAACTTATCTAGCTTGGTACTTGTTAAAGTCAGGTATGCATAAATATATTTGTTCTTGTCCTTAGTACAGTTATTTAAAGTAATCCAAACAGAACCAAAAATACATATACACCTAACCCACCTATACCACCTGTCCCAATTTTGATATAGGTGGTACAGGTGTGATAGGTCTAATCGGAATTGAAAATTTCATCTTTTTCATGACCCAATAGCCTTGCAAAACTGGTCTGCATTTCAGAACGTGATGGAAACTCATACATAGCATCACGTCCATGTTTACCATGCCTATCGATTCCCATCCGCTGAACCAGCTTACCGATAGAACTGCGCACTTTGGGTATTACAACCGGATAACCATTATCTTCTAGCCATATACGACAATTATTTACTAAATCTTTTGTGCTTAGCCTAACAGCGCCGCCAAATGGACGGTCATTGCTTAACTCAGCGCGAAAGAATTGTTGGTAAGGTGAAAGGTTTTGAAGTTTTTCGTCTAGTAGTGCTTGTGTAACCGGAGCTCTTCTAGAGTCAAAGCCGTTTAAATCGTATTGCGACAAATAATGAAGCAGACAATTAGCCCCTCCTTCATTAATCCACTTCCACAAATTATCAAAATACTCTTTGTGCTGTGCATATTTAGCAGATGGTTCAAGGACAAGGAAGCGTCGCTCCCTTCCCCCCGCTTTTAAAACTTGATCATGATTGCTGGCAAAAATAAATCGCGTATAACTTGGCATGTGTATAGCGTCAATTCCCTTTCTCTCTAGACAAACACGCGGTTCAGTAATTAATTACATAGACACCCATCTTTAGATTCGTATAAAAAACTCTTCTGCTCAGAAGGGGGGAAGACCCCTCAACAAGCATTAAAGTACTTTTCATTTGAACGATTAGGGATTTCTACTGGTATATTAAGCGTGGAAGGAGAAAATCCAGCGCAAGGTCAATTTTCAGGCAAGGGATTAGGCTACAAGATATGCATGATATGTAATGTTCGAAATTGATTTATGCGCGCCTTAATAACTCTCTCGCTTTGGTCATTCCCCGCAGCCGTTGATGATGAGTGTGGCGTTTAAATACATTCATCATTTGCTCAGCGCCAGCAGCGTAGCAGAAGTGTTTTTCGAACTCCGTGGTTAAGGTTAACCATTGAGCAGAGTCTAATCCCAATCGTTGAAGAATAGGACTGTGGATATTATCGATATGACCGGCCTTATCATCACGAATGCATCGGCCTGTCGTGTCTACCAATTCACAATAGTCTTTGAGTGAGTAAGCGATACCTCGAGGCATATTTTCACGATGATTTCCTACAAAGGGCATTAAAGCACTCGGTTGCTCTCGTTTATTTTTAATCGCCTGCGCACGTTTTTCGATACTGGTGTGCTTTGACGTTTCGGGTGTTTTTGCCATTTTTGCACGAATGGGGTTTAAATCTACATAGGCCATGCACGCCAGTACGGCACTTTCATCTAATAAGGCCTGAGATTTAAATCGCCCCTCCCACTAATTTATCAGGAGTAAATTAGAACAGCTTTAGCTGGCCCGAAGGGAGAGCGCCAAGGATGGCGGCGAATAAAAACGCCCGGTGCAGCCATCCTCTTTGTTAGCTTCACGAGCAATATACTCATTCAAATCACGCATAAACCAGCTTATGTCGTACAAACGTTGCCGATAGGTTTCAACGGTCTCATCAAAGGTGATTAGCTCTCCTTGGCTCAGCGTATCGCCGTTCATAAACTTCTGAGTCAGCAAAGTGCCTCTATGTAGTTTGTGATAACGCCTCAACACTTCATCGGTACCGAAGCCAATGGCCAAGGCTTTATCGACACAAAGCACCACGTGAGTCTGCTTCAGGCATCCTGCCTTACGCCCTTCGGGCCAGCTAAAGCTGTTGTAAAATGTTCCCGACATTTTCACTGATTATTCATGACCCCATAAGCACAAATACGGTAGCCGCGCTATCGATGGCAAATACCATAGATAAAAATGACAAACGTTCTTCCACCCAACCACGGCGATGCTCGTAACTCTGGCCAGAATGCGCATCGACTCCGCACAAAAAAGACTGCCGCACACGGCGGGAAACACAATGACAAATTTATCGGGAATAAAATTTGAACAGCTTTAGCTGGCTTCGAAGAAGTGAACGACATGGATGTTGTGAATAAAATAGGGCGTATCGATTAAACTGATTTGGCTTTTTCGAGGTTGAGGCATAATCCATCTACCTGACTAAATGAAACACCAATCAAGTCTAGTTAAGCCCTGAAAATTGACCATTTTTATCATGGGTGTCATTATATCGCTTGCGTTCGGCTAAAACGTCGGGAACATTTATTTCAATGCCATCGTTCCAAGAAACAAATCGTGTCCTAGGGAAGCGGCAGTTTCTGGTAAGCGTGATGATTTACTTGGCCTGAAAGAAAACGTAATCGTTTGTCGACTAACTCCAGCTAGCACTGGTTTCTCTTCTCACCAAGAACGTCATGCTAGACGTGATATTGAAGAGGAGGTTGAAGTAACAGTAAATGCTGACGAGGCAGAACAAGCTTTAGCAGATGCATTACACGCTGAAGCAGGATGAGCTAAATTTTTAAATGTAATTAAAAAAAACGCCTTCTTGGCACTTTTATTGTATGTAAGAAAACATAAAACCAATTTGGGGACTTCCTAAATATAAGGATGTATTCATGAAAATATTGTCAGTAGTATTGCCAATTGCTCTGCTTTTTTCTTCCAGTTGCTTTCCTAAGACCGTACTCGATGGACAATTGTCAGATTCTATAACCTTAGAGTCTGGAAGCCGTGGGGCCATACTATTTTCGAGTGTCCAGCTTGAATCGGATGAGCCCAGTTATACGGGAGCTAGATTTCATGTGGTCAGCTTTAGTGATTCTGTTTCACTTACAATTATTGAGAGCGATGACATATCGACAAATTTAGAAGAGGTGCACTATCAAGGAAAGTCTGTTGCTGAGGTTATAACCTCAGTGGATCAGCACTTTATTATCCAATTTTATGAAAACTCGGATCTCAATATAGTCAATAGTCTGATTCAGGCCATAGGTGTTAGCACGGATGAAGAACAGACTAGTTACCAATTTAACTACTACTTTGTTAGTGAAAACAAGCGAAAAATCTACCCTACAATTAGTGAATTTGATTATTCTAAAAATGAGGCCGTTTCCGCTTCTCTAAGTAATTTGGAAGAGACCCTTGGCGTACCAATTACTACTCCAGTTCTAGTTACAGATTTAGACAATGACCTAAAAAATGACTTTTTGGTAGCTGATACCTACTTTGATAATGGGATTGAGTGGTTCGTACTTGACTCTGAATCGGCACTGAAATTAAAGGCGGAGGATACTACATTCGATCTCGTTCCAAGTATTGTGACAGCTATTTTACAGCCAATGACTATGGCAGATTTGGACGGAGATCGTGATCTAGACATGGTTTTAGCCTATCAAGACAATAGTTTTTGCGAAGGCAATGAGGATTATGAGTACAGTAGTTGCCATATGTACGTCAAAAATGAGGGAACAGTTAATGAGCCGGTTTATGATTTTGACAATGCTAAACCGTTAAGCGAATTAGGAGCGATGTGTGATACGTTTACGGATTTTTCTATTATCGAATTTGTTGATCTAGATAATGACGGAGATATCGATATTGCTTGTGGCAGCAATGATGACCCTGGATGGTTGTACGAATTTTACGTCAATGTCGGGGATAAAAACACCCCTATATTTGAAGCGCAATATAACCCGTTTATCGAAATCAATTTGTTAGAATCGGTCATTCCTAGTTTTGTCGATGCAGACTTAGACGGAGACCTCGACGTCTTTGTAGGGAAAGTGGATGGAAAAAGCATCATTTATGAAAGCTCCGTCAATGATGCTGGTGAAGTGGTATTAGCAGAATCTAACTTAACATTACTTGGCCTTGAAGAAGGTAATGGGCGATTTGCTGATTGGGACAATGACGGAGATCTTGATTATTACATTTCCGGCTTTTACGAATCTCCAGACGTGTCTTATTTTGAAAACCTTGCTTATCAAGAAGTCCAAATTACGCTCGAACAATCAGAAGAACGAGTCGGTGGAGCGATGTCCTTTACATTACTCTCGACTCTTTTTTTAACAGTACTTACACTTTTAAGAAGAAACAGATTGAGAAACCCTATTTCAAAATGCCTGTAGGTAGGGCTGTTGTTGCAAAGTACAGTTTATTGCGCAAATCTTTCTTATACGCTTTGGGGTTAGTTTTAACACGGCTCAACTAAGTGTTTGAACCCTCTTGGATTTGTGCAATTGGAAATGTCTGATCTTCCCCTAACTCTGTAGACACTTTTTACTGGGTGAGTAAGGCGAAAGCGGCCGTTAGCACAGGTGAGTTAAACAGCCTGACGACGTTAATGACGACCTATCAAATCAAATACCTCTACCAGAGCCCCATATTTAGTACCCCAACTTGCCCGAATAAACGACTTAGCACCCGATAGGTAAAAACCTGTGTTACGTTCAACTGAGACGTCGGGAACGTTTTAGGACATGCGTAGCATGGTCGCGAAGCGACGACCGCCATGGATGGTGGAAGCAATCCCGCTAGAAATAGCACTTATAAGTGCTTTTCTCAATGTAGCACTTTGAAGGAGCCGCCAAACCCTCACCTAGTCACTTACATCACCAAACACATCCTTATACTGCTCTCGCAACTCCACCTTTCTGACTTTCCCTGTGCCTGTAACCGGTAGGGTTTCGCAGATAAAAATGGCTTTGGGGACTTCGAATTGCCCTAGCTGGGCTTTGCAGTGCGCTTCGATAAGAGCAAGGTCAGCTTCACTGAAGGTTGTGCTGATAATGCAGGCACACACGGCTTCGCCCCAATGGGGGTGGCTCACGCCGAAAGCGGCTGCGCGCTCGATACCCTCTAGTAATTCCAAGGCTTGCTCTACCTTTTGTGATGAGACATTTTCGCCACCGGATTTTATTGTGTCTTTGATGCGATCAATAAACAGCAGTTGGCCTTGGTTATCGATTAAGCCGATATCCCCCGTGTGATGCCAGCCGAATTTGCCCGCCTCTGCCGTGGCTTGCTCGTTCTTATAATAGCCACGCATAACTTGTGGCCCGCGCCATACGATCTCCCCTGCTTCGCCGTTTGGCAGCTCGTTGCCTTGCTTATCAATAATCGCTTGCTCACCAGTGCACACCGGCACGCCCCAATAATTACCTTCGCTAAATTCGGTTGGAGTTTTATCTCGATACATACAGGCAACAGGGGCGAACTCGGTTTGCCCGCTGCCCAAATGCATCTGGCAACCAAAGACTTTGCGCACTTTTTCTAGGCTTTTACTATTCATAGCAGCCATGGAATACACCCCTAATTTGAAATGTTGAAAGTCGCGCTGTTCAACATTCGGCGTGGCGAGCAGTGCATGCCACATCATGGGCATAAACACGGCGGTTTCGATTTTTTCCTGCTCAAGGCTGCCCACAATAACGTTAGGGTCAAATGCAGCGTGCAGCACAGTACAGCCCCCGCGCATCATGACTGGGTGTAGCACAGCCAAGGCCGCACAATGAAACAACGGCAGCACCAACAACATCCGGTTATAGCGATTTAGCTCAAGCTCAATGACACCGGTTAACGCCGCTATGGTCAGGGCCAGATGGGATGACTCAACCGCTTTAGGCCGTGATGTGGTGCCCGAGGTGTAGATCATGTGGGCCGTATCTCTGTCCTCAATAATACGATCATTAATCTCTTGCTCACTTTGATTATCAAGCAGCGCTTCTAAGCTGTAATCAGATTTGCCCTTGGTATTGCCCATTTGCACGGTCAGCTTGATGTGTGGATTACCTTGGGTGCTGGCGTGCACTAGCTCGGTAAACATCGCTTCGTAAATAACCGCTGAGGTTTCGCTGTGTTCAAGGTTGTAGCGCACATCGTCCACGCCTTGCATAAAGTTAATGGGTACAGCAATGACACCAAGTTTGTAGCAGGCAAAGTACACGGTGAGCATGTCGCGCTGATTAGTGGAGAATAACGCTAATTTATCCCCTTGTTTAACGCCCTTTTCGATCAAGCCGTGGGCCAACTGATTCACCCGTTTGTTTAGCTCGTTATAACTGGTTGCTCGGCGCATTCCTTCCGGAAAATCCACAATAGCGTGCTGCTCGCCACTGTCTCTGCTGCGCTTACGAAGCAGGTCACCTAAGGCAACGCGCTCTATCAGGTTTCTATTCAATGCGTGGTTATTCATCTTCACATCCTTCGTTGATATTGTGCTGCGCGTTAGCGCAAAACCTTGGGCGGCGCTGAGCGATGAAAGCCGTCCCACGTTGTGCTGTTAACAGGTGCGGTTTGGCCAAGTGGTGCAAGTGCAGGGGCTGAGCCCATACTGGCTGCGCCGTCCACCCACATAGATTGGCCACTGATAAAGTTGGCTCCAGGGCTCATTAAAAAACAAATCAGCGCAGAGATTTCTGCTTCGCTAGCAATACGCCCTAGGGGGACTGCATATTTTAGATTGTTTATCGCGGCCTGCATCTCTTGGGGGTAGGTATCAAGGCCAGAAGAGGCCACCCAACCCGGTGCCACCGTATTCACTCGCACGCCATATCGGCCCCATTCCCACGCGGCCGTTTTAGTGAGGTTTTCGACACCTGCGCGGGCAGCACCAGAGTGCCCCATACCCGGCATGCCGTTTTTGTTATCCGCGGTGATATTGACTATGCTGCCGCCATGGGCTTTGAAGTGCTGTTTGAACAGCTCTCTGGCCATCAAAAAGCCGCCCACAAGGTTGGTTTGCACCACACTTTCAAAGCCTTTTTTGCTGATGGCCTCTAGTGGCGCGCGAAATTGCCCTCCAGCAATATTCAACAAGCCATGCACATGCTCATGGGCTTTTAAAATGGCGCTTACAGTGGTGATGACCTGCTCTTCATCGCGGATATCCAGAGCGAAATAGTCTGCACTTCCGCCATCATCGATGATCTCATTACTGGTGCGCTGCAATTTTTCTAGATTGCGCCCAAGCAGAACTACGCTCGCCCCTAAACTTGCCAATTCATGGGCGGTGCAGCGACCAATTCCACTGCCGCCGCCCGTGACGACGTATGTTTGCCCAGCAAAGCTGTTTGCCCTTAAGCAAGATTGATAGCCCATGGCTTTCCCCTCAATTCGCAGCTGTTCATAGTCAAGCGCGTCAATTTCGCTATCTTCTTAGCACGCGAACTCATCACATGTCTTCCCAGCTTTTTGGCACCCTAACCGGCATCGACAACAACATTTGCGCGGCTGCCTTGCCTTGGGTATCGGTTCTGAGTGACGCGGTGCCGCCACCGCCCAGCGCTTGGGTCATAAAGAAGTTAAACCCGTTTATGCCTGGCACGTTATAGCGCAAGACGTGCCCTTCAATTTGATGGGCAAAGTAGATCGCGACAGCCTGCTCAGTCACTTGTTGGTAGAGCACAGGTAAGAATTTCGCCTCTCGCGCCATAAGCCCAATATTGACGTTATCGCCTTTATCGCCGCTACGGGCATAAGCCAATTTAACCAGCGGCACGCTAGTTAGCGACTCACTGCTTGCAGCATCAGAGCTTGTAACGTCAGCTTTAATAGCATCTGGCGAAAATTGCGCAGCCTCGATAGAGGCAGATGACTCAGGAGTCAGGTAGCATTGGGTGAAAAGCACGGTTTTGTTTAATTGCACCGTAACCGGTACGTCTGACTTATCAATCAGCGTTGAATGTACGCGAATCAATGGTTGCGGTTTGGGCCGCCCAGCCCCAAAACCACTCATGCCCGGCGCTGCTGAGGTGGCTAAATAGGCAATTTCACTGGCGGCAAAGTGCAATGCCACCTTGTTATCGTGATGCAAACCAAACTTGGCAATGACCTCCCGAGTATTTTGGGCTTTTGCGTGGGGGCCGTAGGTATCTTCTGCACCCATAATTTCGATACTGGTGCGCCGATAACCGCTTAACCCTTTTGCAGCAAAGGCTCGCTCGGTGCGCTTCACAAGGGCATTTATATTGACTCTGGCTTTGTCTGCTGCTCGCTCGCCCCCCATAAAGAAAGAGCTTATCAACTTGTAGCCATCAACGTAGGTAGCGCACACCTTATACTGATTACCCGGCGCTCGCCCCTTTGCTCCTGAAACGCTGACCCTATCTTTGCCTGTTTGGGTCAGGGTGATATTGCTAAAGTCACAGGCGACATCTGGCAATAAATAGTTCGCTGGGTCGCCTATTTCATACAAAACCTGCTCGCCAATCGTGGCCTCAGTCACCATGCCACCAGTGTTTGGCACTATGCCTACCTCGAACGCCCCGTTGGCGCTCACTTGGGCAATAGGGTAGCTCATGCTGGAAAAGTCAGGCACCAAATGCCAGTCAGTGAAGTTACCGCCGGTGCATTGGGCGCCGCACTCTAAAATATGCCCCGCCAATGCGCCTTGGGCCAGTTTGTCGTAATCGTTTTCTTGCCAATTAAACTCGTGCATAAGCGGCCCTATCACTAAGGCACTGTCGACTACGCGCCCGGTTACCACCACATCTGCACCAGCCGCTAAGGCGTCAGCGATGGGGCGCGCACCTAAATAGGCGTTCATGCTGGCTAAGCGCTCGGGTAGAGGCTGCCCAGTTTGCATTTCTGCAAGGTCGTCGCTATTCAGATTGGGGCGATTGGCGGATAGGTCATCACCGTATACCCCTGCAATATTCAAGCTGATATCAAGCTCGCTGCATAACTGCTCAAGTGCCCTTATGCAGCTCGGTACATTCATACCACCGGCATTGGCGATCACTTTTATGCCCTTTAGGGCGCAATCGGCCAGCACGTCTTTCATCGCCACGGTGACGAAATCCACGGCGTAGCCGTAATCGCTGTTTTTGGCTTTGGCTTGAGACAAAATAGCCATAGTGACTTCGGCTAAATAATCAAATACCAAGTAGTCAATATTGCCATCGTCCACCAGCTGGCGAGCCGATAGTTGACTGTCGCCATAAAAGGCCGATGCACCGCCAATTCTTACTGTTTTGTTGCTCATAAACGTCCTTGATTACGCATCGCTGTGCGTATCGTCGTTGCTACTGATACTGACCAATAGCTGTTTAGATTTCACCTGCTGGCCCGTTGTTGCGCGCACCTCAGTGACGCGCCCCGTGCTCAGCGCCTTTAACTGATGCTCCATTTTCATGGCTTCCATGACGACCATAAGTTGCCCGGTTTCAACGGCATCTCCCTCTTTTACTAATACGTCGATTATCACTCCGTCCATGACAGCGTTGATTTCGCCACTTGCGTTTTGCTCACTCACATTTGCTGGCTGCTGGGTGATATCGTCGATTCGGTAATGGCCGCTGCCATCATCTAAAAAGAGTGTTGTGTCTTGCTGCGCATAGCTAAAACCTTGGCGAATGTCCTCTTCAATCACCACCGCTTGATTCGCCCCATGACTTACTAAGGTAAGTTCGGTCTCTTGGGTCTCACTTTTAACTAAGTATCGGTCCGCCTGTTTGTGTATTTGCACTGCATAGATGTGCTCATTGATTTTCAGGGTGAAGTGATACACCTGAGGTGCTGCACTGCTCCAAGTAGGCTGGTCAAATGAAGCGTGCTGACCAAATAAAGGGTGCTGAAAGTAAATCATGGCGGCTCTGGCTAGCGTGCCTATCGCGGGAGCCGTATTTTGGGTACTGGCATGCTCGGTAAAATGTTGCTCAATAAAGGCTGTTGTCGTCTCGGCGTTTATAAATGCGGGGTGGCGCAGTACATTAAGCAAGAAAGCTTTGTTGGTGTTCACGCCCACTAGCTGAATGTCTTCAATGCCACTGGCGAGTCGCCGTGCGGCGGTTGCCCGGTCTGGCCCATAGGCGATGACTTTCGCCAACATGGGATCGTAATGAGCACTGACGGTATCACCGGTATTGATGCCGTGATCGACACGAATGCCTTCGCGTTCAGGGTATTGCCATACAAGAATATTGCCCGTTTGGGGCATAAAGCGTTGCCGAGGGTCTTCCGCGTATAACCGCACTTCTATGGCGTGTCCGTTGAAGTTAACCTCTTGTTGCGTTAGCGGCAGCGCTTCACCCGCAGCTACCCGCAGTTGCCACTCCACTAAGTCCAGTCCTGTGATAAGTTCAGTCACCGGATGCTCCACTTGTAAGCGAGTATTCATTTCTAAAAAGTAGAAGTTTTTGTCACTATCAACCAAGAACTCTACCGTGCCTGCGCCTTGATAGCCGCACGCTTTGGCTGCACTCACAGCCGCTTGCCCCATGCGTTCCCGTAATTCTTCATCAACAAAGGGCGATGGCGCTTCTTCAACCACTTTTTGATGACGACGCTGTATCGAACAGTCACGTTCACCTAAATAAACGGTATTGCCGTGACTATCAGCAAATATTTGAATTTCGATATGCCGAGGGGCCAAAACCGCGCGTTCAAGAATTAATTCACCGCTACCGAACGCGCTAAGTGCTTCAGAGCGTGCGGTTTTTATCTGCGCCGCTAACTCACCTTGCTCAGTGACCAAACGCATACCGCGCCCGCCACCACCAGCAGAGGCTTTAACCATGATAGGAAAGCCCACATCTGCTGCCTTTTTAACCAGCACTTGGTCGCTTTGTTCTGCACCTTGATAGCCAGGAATACACGGCACGCCGGCGTCTAACATGGCTACCTTTGATAGCCGCTTGCTGCCCATCAATTCAATGGCCGAGGCATCAGGGCCGATAAACTGAATCCCCGCGGCATCACAGGCCCGTGCAAACGCTGGGTTTTCAGATAAAAAACCATAACCAGGGTGAATAGCATCGGCTTGGGTTTTGTGCGCTGCCGCAATAATGTTGTCGATCATCAGATACGACTCGGACACACTGGCAGGGCCAACACACACCGCTTGATCGGCGGCGAGTACATGAGCAGCGTCTTTGTCTGCCTCGCTATACACAGCCACGGTGCGATACCCCATTTGGCGAGCCGTGCGAATAACCCTCAAGGCAATTTCGCCGCGATTGGCGATCAGTATTTTGTGAAACTGATTTTGCTTTTTAAGCCCATGGGATTGGGTTGCACCAGCTTGTGTATCGCTATTTTGAATGTTTATCATTTGCTCAGTACTCATGTATGCCTGCCTCTATTCACACCTGCTTTATTTACAGCAGGCCTACTCACACCAGCTTGGTTTGCGTTTTTGCATAAAGGCTTGAGTGCCCTCTTTACCTTCATCAGACGCTAAGGCTTGGGTAAATACATCCGCGGCTTCATCCAATAGGGTGTCTAGTGCGATCGTTCCCACCTTCAGCATGAGGGCTTTGGTATTGGCATTCGCCTTTGGCGCGCCGCGCCGGACGTGTTTGAGCACCTCATTGAGCTGGGCTTGCAGCGCCTCTTGTGTCTCACAAACAAAATGCACAATACCCAAGGCTTGGCTCTGGTCTGCCCCTACTCGCTCGCCCAATAACGCCAGACGCCGTGCTTGGGTTAGGCCGATACGCGTGACGACAAAAGGAGCGATTTGTGCGGGTACAACACCCAGCCCAGTTTCAGGCATGGCAAAAAAAGCACTTTGATGGGCGATAGCAATATCAGACACGCACGCCAAGCCAAATCCGCCGCCTAACACAGCGCCTTCAAGCTGGGTAACAACCACTTGGGGCGCCTGATTTACTTGGGCGACCATGCGCCCGAAGCTGCGGTTGAAATGCCAAATAGCCTGTTGCTTATCTTGTTCACTGGCCGCGTCGCTGTGCATATCTGAAATATCACCGCCCGCACAGAAATTGCCTTCGCTACCGCGAATAACCACTGCACGCACCGAGCTGTCTTCGGCTATATCGCTAAATACCGCCATAACGTCATTGACTAAGGCCAAATTCATCGCGTTTTTCTTGTGTGGCCGATTAAAGGTAATGGTTAACACCCCTTGAGCAAGGCTGACTAAAATTTCTCGGTACTGCTTTTGGCTTACATTCGACATTTCTTTATCTCTATTGGGTTATCTCTATTGCGTTATTCGTGACTAGCTCAGATTAAGGCGGTGCCCCATCAGGTATTTTTGTCGCTAGAAACGAGGCACACCAAACTGGCTGGTATTAACCTTTCGCGCTTGGCCTTCACGGCAAATATCCAGCACGAAAGCCAATATTTCTCGGGTGTCTCTTGGGTCGATAATGCCGTCATCCCACAAGCGAGCTGAATTAGCCAATGCGCCGGATTTGGCTTGCATCACTTCTACCGTGCGCTTTTCAAGCGCGTCCAGTTTGTCTGTGTCGATAGCATTAGCGCGAGCCATTTTGGCGCTGGCTACCGTTCTAAGAACACTACCTGCTTGGGCTGGCCCCATAACGGCCACCACCGAGCGGGGCCAGGCAAACATAAAGTGAGGCTCGATACCACGGCCTGCCATAGCGTAATTGCCGGCGCCGTATGAGCCGCCCAGCACAAGGCTGATTTTAGGCACACTGCTATTAGTGACCGCTTGAATAAGCTTGGCGCCATGCTTAATGATCCCAGCACGCTCAGATTCAGTTCCCACCAAAAACCCCGTGGTGTTATGCAAAAAAACAATCGGCGAGCCCGACTGTTCACATAATTGTATAAATTGCGCTGCTTTGGCTGCGCCGTGAGCAGTGATAGGCGCATTATTACCAATCACGCCGCATACCATGCCGTGCAATCTCATATGCCCACACACGGTTCCCATGTCGTACTCGGCTTTAAAATCGAGAAAGTCTGAGCCATCGGCAATGCGTGCAATCACTTCTCGCACGTCGTAAGGCGTCTTTGCTTCTTTTGGGACAATGCCCAACAGCTGCTCCTTGTCGTGCAAAGGCTCTTGGTACTGATTTACTGCCTGAGGGTGGGCACTGTCATTCCAGTTCAAACTGGCGGTGATCTCACGCACAATGCGAATACCATCTGCGTCATTTTTAGCTTGATAGTCGGCAACACCGGAAATTTCGCTGTGCATTTGTGAGCCGCCAATTTCTTCGTCCGTGGCAATTTCACCCGTCGCCGCTTTTAGCAATGGCGGACCCGCCAAGTACACAGTGGACTGGCCTTTGATCATCACCACATAATCCGACAGCCCTGGTTGGTAGGCGCCGCCAGCTGTTGCGCTACCGTGCACCAAAGTAATTTGCGGGATACCCGCCGCTGACAGCTTAGCCTGCATGGCAAAAGCCGCGCCTGAGAACCCAAACCAATCTCCCAATGAGGTTAAGTCGCCACCACCACTTTGGGCTAAGGCAATCACGGGCAATTTGTTTTGCAACGCCATTTGGTACATGCGCAGGCGCTTGTGGCTGCCAAGTTGAGTAATGCTGCCACCTTTGGTTAAGTAATCATCAATCATGACGATACAGCGCGCGCCAGAAACATAGCCAATGCCAGCGATGACGCCGCCACCAGCAGCAGAACCGTCGGTATCCCCTTCTTGCATGTAACCACATAAGCTCGATAATTCTAAAAAGGGCGCGCCGGGGTCAAGTAGTCTTGATAACCGCTCTCTGGGGGGGATAAGCCCGCGCTTAATGTAGCGAGGGGCTTTTTCGTCGGCCAACTGAATAACACGCTTTTCAATCGCTCTGATCTCTAAGACCGCTTCGTGCATGACGAGGGTGTTTTGCTTAAAAGACTCACCGTGCTCATCAAGCTGGGTGTGAAATAGGGCCATGTGACCAATCCTTATTTAATAAGTGAGAACGTGACGTGGTGGGCATTGCGAGACGCCTATTTAGACTTGATTATTTAAGAACGCTGGGTGCGCTACTGCGCCGCGATACTCTTCTTTGAGCTGCTCAACTAACTCAGCCATAGGCAACACGTGCTTGATACCTGCTATACCGTGCCCTGCGCTCCAAAAATCTTTCCACGCGTTGCTTTCGCCTAGATCTAAGTCCACATGAGTTTTGGCGGTAAAGTTGGCTAAATCGACCCCTGCGCGAGCGATAGAGGGTTTTAAAAAGTTACACTTAACCCCGGTGAAGGTATCGGTGTAGATAAGATCGCTTATCTGTGAGTCCACCAGCATGGACTTATAATCTGGGTCTACTTCTGCCTCTTCTGTGGCGATAAAGCGGGTGCCCATATAGCTAAAATCAGCCCCGAGAATTTCGGCAGCGCGCACTCCCATGCCGTCATTGATTGCCCCGGCAAGCGCTAGTGGCCCATTCCAAAATTCACGGATCTCTCGCACCAAGGCAAATGGGTTTATTTCTCCGGCATGGCCACCCGCGCCAGCGGTGACTATGATGATGCCGTCAACACCGGCCTGAATGGCTTTTTTGGCATGGTCAGCGCGAATAACATCATGGAAAACCAAGCCGCCCCATTGGTGAACCTCTGCAACGACGTCTGCGGGGTTACCTTGACTGGTGATCACAAAAGGCACTTGGTGCTTCTTAACCACCGCGCGATCACTTTCTAACCGCGTATTTGAGGGGTGCACGACTAAATTAACCGCAAAAGGTGCAACAGGCTTTTGGGGGTTTGCCGCGGCATATTCGGCAAGTTCACTGCTGATCTGCGTGAGCCATGTATCAAGCAAATCTTGGGTTCGTGTATTAAAGGTGGGGAACGACCCCACTATGCCATTTTTGCAGGCACTGATAACGAGCTTCGGGCTAGACACCAAGAACATCGGCGCGCAAATCACGGGTAAGCTCAGTTTATTGTTAAATAAGGCGGGTATCGCCATGTTACTTATCCTTTGTTAATCCTGTATGCATCGAGGGACGATAGCGCGGGCGCGCTAGCTCATCATCAGAGCCGCTAGCGCATGCCAACACTTGTCATAGGGCGATTATCGGCGCTTAGGGAATATGTCCATGTGCTTGGCGATAATGCCCAGCATCATTTCGTCACTGCCCCCGGCGATAGATAAAATGCGCGTGTCGCGATAGGCTCTGGCAACAGGGTTGTCCCACATAAAACCCATACCGCCCCAGTACTGCAGGCAGGAGTCGGTAACTTCACGCCATAAACGGCCGCTTTTGAGTTTGGCCATCGATGCAAGGTAGGTGGCATCTTCACCATCGATATGCTGCTGGCAGGCACGCCATGTTAATGCGCGAAGGGCTTCAACTTCGGTTTGCAATTCAGCTAACTTAAAATGCACGACTTGGTTGTTCAGTACGGGCTGGCCGAAAGTGTGGCGCTCTTTGCACCACCCAATGGTGTCTTGGATCATGCGCTCCATTCCTTTGTGCGCGCTTGCGGCGGCGTACATTCGCTCTTCTTGGAATTGCATCATTTGCATGGTGAAGCCCTTGTTTTCTTCACCGATACGATTACGTTTGGGCACCCTTACATTGTTGAAAAATATTTGCCCCGTGTCGCTGGCACGCATGCCTAACTTATTTAAGGGCTTAGAGATTTCAATGCCGGGCGTATTCAGCGGCACAACAATAAGGGATTTATTGGCATGCACATTACCGTCACTGGTATTGGCCAACAGGCAAATCCAATCAGCTTGTGTGGCATTGGTTATCCACATTTTGCTGCCGTTAATGACGTAATCATCGCCGTCACTTTTTGCTGTGGTTTTCAAACCTGCCACATCAGAGCCTGCACCAGGCTCACTGACCCCAATACACGCCACCATGTCACCGGCAACAGCAGGGGCTAAAAATTCACGCTTGAGTTCGTCGCTACCAAAACGCGCTAAAGCTGGAGTGGCCATATCGGTTTGCACACCAATAGCCATGGGAAGCGAGCCACCATAGGCGCGACCTAATTCTTCAGCAAACACTAAGTTATAGCTGTAATCTAGCCCAGAGCCACCGTACGCCTCGGGTTTATGAATGCCCAGTAGCCCTAAGTCTCCCATCTTCTTAAACAGGGTGTGCAAAGGTGCGATACCGGCGCTTTCCCATTCTTCAATGAAGGGATCCATTTCAT
This sequence comes from Paraglaciecola sp. T6c, assembly GCF_000014225.1. NCBI lineage: Bacteria > Pseudomonadati > Pseudomonadota > Gammaproteobacteria > Alteromonadales > Alteromonadaceae > Paraglaciecola > Paraglaciecola sp. T6c. Next base: position 365,659 of record NC_008228.1, on the reverse strand, counting down.
TGTCGACAAAGTTTTTGACTGTTTTTCTAAGGGCATCGTGCTCTTCGCTAAGCTGCATTGTTCTCTCCAGATTCAACATCATTGTCCCTATCTTAAAGATGTAAAAATTCTGTTAACAGCGTGACTCAGGTCATTTAACTGGTCATTCGGGCCAATTTTGTAAATAATGCCAAATAAACAGGAGAAAACATGCTCAAGCACGTGACATTGTTTGCCAGCGAAAATGCAATGGGACTCAGCTTAGGCCTGACTCATGATGTGTTAGCGTTTGCATCTACCTTGCAGCAGCGCTTACTCGGTCAGGCGATTGAGATATCTTTGGTAACCGTAGATGGCAAGCCCACGTCTACATTCAGTGGATTGGCCATTACACCTGACTGCGCATTGGATGAAGTTCAAGACACAGATTTGATTATTCTGCACAGTATATGGGGAGAGGTCGACACGCTACTGAGTAAACAAGCAGCGCTTTACCCTAGGCTTCGCACTTGGCACGAGCAAGGCAAACCTATAATGGCGGCAGCCACCGGCGCTTACTTTTTAGCAGAAGCAGGGTTATTGAACGATCGAATAAGTACCACCCACTGGCATAAGCAAGCAGACTTCGCTAAGCGATATCCCAAAGTTGATGTCAGAGCCGAACGCTTCATCACAGCCACGGGAGAGCTCTACTGTTCAGCAGGCATGAATGCAGGACTTGAAATACTGGTTTACTTGATTTCTAAACTCTCATCGTCGTTGGTGGGTGAGGCAGTAGAGCACGCATTTCTTGTAGACTTTCGAACCGGTTATGCTGGCGAATTCACCTCAATCAGCCATCAAACTTATCATCAAGACGATGAAATACTGTCGATTCAGCAATGGCTAGAAATGCACTTCATGAGCTCAATTTTGATTGAGCAATTAGCAAGTAAAGTGAATATGAGCCCCAGAACGTTTAAACGGCGGTTCAAAGAAGCCACAGGTGAAACGCCGCTGGGTTATATTCAGCAATTGCGCATTGAGCAAGGCAAAGAGCACCTTAAACATAGCGATAAAAGCATCGAAGAGATTTCATGGGCCGTCGGCTATCAAGATGCAGGACACTTCAACCGCTTGTTTAAACGAAAATATCGTAAGAATGCTTCCGCCTGGCGTCAACAATACCGCTCTTATTGAGCTTTTTTATACCATCGCTGCTGTCAGGCGAACTTGATTGCCGCTTCGCTCTAGCACAAGCCTACGTCGATTCAGGCTGACTCACCTGACGGTCTTCATTTCCTGCCAGAGTTATCTGCCGGTGCCCTCTCGCCAACAAATACGCAGCGTACAGGGCAAGCGGAATATTGATTTGCAAGGCTGCAATGGTAAAGGCTGCAGCGCCAGCCTTGGCTGTGTAAGCTGCGATGAATATGAGCAGTGAGAACGCCAGTGCATGTTTGAGCCTAGCGACCCATAGCTGCACGTTTTGCTGGCGCGTCGCTACTACGAGGGCAGCGACCAAGCCGAGCCAAATGAAGAGGTCGATTCGCACGTGCACAAACAAATTGAGCAGCGCGCTCACGCTAAGTATCAGCGGTGTGCCCCACACCAGTGTTGGCCACCACAGGTTAATCACATCGGTAGTTTTGCGTTTTCTCAGCCAAATATTGATACCCGTGGCCGATACCACGGTTAACATCATACCGAGTACAAAATACAATAACTTGCTTGCGATGCCAGCAAATTCACCAAAATGCAGGCGATACATTGAAAAGATAATTTGTTTGGCAAGACCACCATCACGGTATCCGGCGGTTTCTAAGAAATTACCCTGAATATCAAAACGATAATTCTCAGAGTAAATCAACCGACCAGGTTGTTTCACGTACGCTTCGATAAATTGTCCCGGCGTATTTGGCTCGTGAATGGTAAGAAATAACGGCGTACCTTCAGGATTATGCTGCTCAATATACTCCATGGCGCGGCCTATCTGTGGTCTTTGTAAGGGTTGCTCTAAAGCTGGCTCAGGGGTGAACAACTCATCCAAAACCGCCTGATTATCCCCTGCATAAAATGCTTGCGACACCAGCCCAATCAACACAGTGGCCAAGCCGAAATAGGCACCTGTTACGCCAATCATTATGTGAAAAGGCGCTGCCCACACACTGAAGCGATTATGCAAATCAATGTTTTCTTGCAGCCCAGTGCCGCCGCGGCGAAAGCGAAAGGCGTCTTTAATGATACGAGGATGGGCAAGAAAGCCAGACAAAATTAGCGCACACAACAGTGCACCAAACGCACTAACGAGGATCATGCCGAAGCTTTTGGGTAGATGCAGATACAAGTGCAAATCTACCAGCATTTTAGTCCAGTGAGACTGCTCTACTTCACCTAATGAGCCATCAGGATTAACGAAATGCGCGATATGGTCGTTCTCGACCACCACCCTTGGGATACCCGAACCTGGAAAGACCACATACATGTGCTCAGTTTCTTCGGGGTAGGTTTCAACAAAATTGTCATACGCTTTTTCGATGACGGCAATATCAACCTTGCCTGTTTCAGGGATTTGCGGTTGCTCCCAGCGCTCAAGCTCTTGATGGAACACTGCTAAAGTACCGGATAAACAAATTATGTACATAAACGCGCTAACAAATAGCCCCAACCAAGCATGGGCAGAGAGCGACCGTTTACTGAGAGACGGGGTGTTTACTAGTTTTTTTTGAGGATCTACTTTTGAATTTTTCATGGCTTAAACAAATAAATAAAGGCTGGAGGCAAGCGATACAAATATACTAAATATCAGAGGGTTGCGTTTGTTCTCGCAGGACAAATGCCAGAATGACAAGCCCGACCAAACCAATGGCAAAATGATAACCCCTGTTACGAGCTGAGTTGGCCGCTCTAAAGGCAGTATATCTAGTGAGGCAATCACTAACAGGCTGCTAACCACCATCAGTAAAACAAGATGATAGAGAATATATCCGCTATTTTTCGCGAGCTTATTTGCATTGAATTGTATCGATTTGTCAGCTTTTACAATGTGCTTGCTAGGCATTTGTGTTTTTTGCTCACGTAGTATGCCTAGCCACACGTAAAGCGCGGGTAACCCGAGTGCAAACACGACGCCGTATTCTGTGCCTAGCGCCACGATCAATAATGGCAAAGTGGCTAATAAGCAACCCCATCCAGCTAGTGCGTAGCGAGTAGAGTGTTGCTTCCAGCTCATATAAAGTACATAGCAGCCTAATAAGCCCAGCGCTATGGCGAGTAACAGTATCATTGGTATTCCCGTGGTTTTTATTATGTGTAAATTGTGAGCGATAGATTGCCTCTTTAACGTCGCCTCGTAATGCACAAGTGCGCTACAGCTTACGTAAAGAAGGCTAAATCACTAATGAAACTGATGCAGGCACACTCATTACCGCACTTTTTCCTTTGAAAGGCTTTTTAAGCGCGGGTAGCAAGGTGCTTTGCAAATACCCAATAAAAAGATAATGATAATGATTACCATTAATGCTGTAAAGCGAATTCGACGTGACATTAATTTAGCTCTTACTGGTGCTCTTTCGTTATCACGCACACCCACAACGCGTGGCAAAATGTGACGGCCTATTAGCAGCCACTCTCAATAAGTACTTAATAGACTTGCCCTCAATCACAAACTTGGGAACTTGGTTATCAGCCAGGCTTCCTTCGCTGAGTGGACAACCGCGTTCTTCTTTGTCTCAGTGCTTTACCGATATCTTTTCACTGATTTTTTATTTACTTGCAAGCACCTCTACTACCAAATATCTCTGCGTTATTAAAAGCATGCTTCACGATTTCACACGCAATAATAAAAACAGCAGACTAAACATGCGAATGCAAATAGTTATCATATAGAATAGAATTTGTGTATGATCCCCGCGTTCTTCATCCACTCACCGTTAAAACATACATATAAACAAGGAAAACTAATGAAGCTGTACAACCTATTTAGCTTGTCTTTATTCACCCTCGCCATGCAAGCTCAGGCGCAAGAAGCGACAGATGCCACTGAAGTCAAGCAAGCAGATGCAGAGGTTGAACACTTACTTATTTCCGGTGTACGTCAAGATAGGATCAGCGGGGGTGCGACCGGTCTAACAATGAATATAAGCGAAACGCCTCAATCGATTAGCGTTATCACGTCAGACTTGATGGACAATTTCGCCGCCTTTAACATTAACGATGCTCTACGGTTAGCCACAGGCGTGACAGTAGAAGCCTGGGAAACCAACCGTACTAATTACTCCTCTCGTGGCTTTGAAATCAAAAACACCCAAATTGACGGTGTGGGTTTACCGAATGACTGGGGCATAGTGACAGGGGCCATTGACGCCTACGGTTACGAAAGTATTGAAGTTATTCGTGGTGCCAATGGTTTGCTGACGGGTGTAGGTAACGCATCGGGCACAATCAACTATGTACGCAAACGCCCCACGAATGAAACAGGCGGCGAAGTCAGTGTTATCGCTGGCTCCTATGATTTCAAACGTATTCAAGCCGACTACAACACCCTGCTCACAGAAGATGGACGCTGGGCTGCCCGGTTTGTGGTGGCTGGCGAGGACACCAACTCCCATTTAGATGGATTATCAGATAACTTAGGTTATTTCTACGGCGTGGTTGATGGTCAGCTAACGGATCACTCTACTCTTACTGTCGGGATATCTCATCAAGACGCCAATACTGATGGCAATTTGTGGGGCGGCTTGGTATTCAATTATACAGACGGTACCCAAGCTGAGTGGGACGACAGCGATTCCACCACACAAGACTGGACCATGTGGGACACCCAAAATACTAACGCCTTTGTAGAGTTCACCAGTCAACTCAGTGACAATTGGCGTCTTGATGTGAACTATCACAAACGCTATTTCGAAGAACAAGATAAGCTGTTTTATGCCTATGGCACCATCGACAAAGAGACGAACTTAGGACTTTTAGGTTATCCCGGTCGTTATGACTCAGATATCGATTCCGATTTACTTGAAGTAAAAACATCAGGTTTTTTTAGTGCATTTGGCTTTGAACATGAAGCGACATTTGGTGTTAGCTATGCCCAAAGTACGGACACTATGTTTAACTACGCAGCCGATTTTACCGAAGCCGCATGGGGTGCATTACCAGCATTTCCTTATGCCCTTGACGCTATCGCCGAGCCTGATTGGCAAGAGCGCACACTGTATTCAGAAATTAAGCAAAACCTAACCCGCGTATTCGGCTCAACCAAAATTACATTAAGTGATAGCCTGTTTATGATTGCCGGTGTAAATGCCATTGATTTTGAGCGAAGTGGCGATAACAGTGGTACCACTATCGATAATAGCGAAAGTGAGCTAAGTCCATATGTCGGCTTTACCTATGCCATAACAGAAGACATCAATGCCTACGCTAGTTACTCAGATATCTACCAGCCCCAAGAACAGTATGATTTATCGGGGCAATACCTTGACCCAACTAAGGGCAAGAATACCGAAGCTGGTATTAAAGTTCAGTGGCTAGATGAGAGCCTACTAACTACGTTTGCTTATTTTACCGCGGAGCAAGAAAACCTAGCCTCATATGCAGGTATCAATCCTGATAACGGGCAATATTACTACAACGGCATTGATGTTGACTCAAAAGGCTTTGAGATTGAAATGACAGGTCAGCTCACAGACGATCTCAGTGTGATTTTGGGCTATACCGCCATTGAAATTGAAGACGACCAAGGTGCTGATGCCAATACTTGGGCACCTCGTGACTACGTTAATTTCTCATTGAATTACACAGTGCCCGTAGTGCCAAGCCTAACAGTCGGTGTCAGTGGTCGCTGGCAATCAGAAACCAAAAACACTGATTACAACGTCACCCAAGACAGCTACTTTTTGCTAAACGCCTATGCCAGTTACGACATTACCAATGACCTCAGCGTTAGAGCGAATTTGAATAATATCACTGACGAAAAATACCTTAGCAGCCTGCACAGCTCGTTTTTCTATGCCGCGCCTATTAACGGCACAGTCAGCGTGACCTACAGCTTCTAATCCCACTGCTTCCCACCCTGTCCAGGGTGAGAAGCTGCGTTATTGATAGCGCAGCGATAAACAAAAAGTGAGCAAGAAAAAGGGCAAATTATATTTGCCCTTTTTGGTTTTAACGTCCTTAGCTAATCACCAACCAGTGCAAAAACATAGTGGCCGTGTTCGTTGATATCTCGGGTGACTTCACCCTCGAAATACAAATAGTTGAGGTGCGCCAGCGCTTCGGCAATAGCAAAGAACATATTGTGTTCATTCAATTCCCGCTTAAACAACACAGGTAAGCATTCTTTGATGGTTTTACCTTGTGCGCAAAACGCTTTTAAGTTGGCGAGATGCTCATGGTGATGCTCAGCCAGCTCATCAACCCGCTTATGCAATCCAACGAAAGGTTGTTTATGTGATGGCAGCACGAGCGCATCAGTGGGTAACGTTTTAAACTGCGGTAGCGTGTCTAAGTACATCTTTAAAGCATTAGCGTTTGGCTCAGTGCTGTACACCCCAATATTTGGGGTGATGATAGGTAGTACGTGATCCCCTGATATCAACACATTCGTTGTGGGGTTAAACAAACACACATGCTCTGGCGAATGTCCGCGGCCAATCAATACTTGCCATTGATGCTGGCCAATGGTCAGCTCGTCGCCCTCTTGTAGACGCTCATGATGTAACGGAATGGGGCGAATAACCTGCCCGACTCCTTTGTTCGTTTTACGGTTTTCACTGGCGGTTGCTACGTATTCAGGCGACATACCACAGCGTACTAAGTACTCATCGTCTTGCCAGTCTGATGCTCCTCGACTGCCGGCACTCATAGCTCGGCCAACAAAATATTCTGAGTGGCTCATATACAATGGCGCGCGATATTTATCAACCAAATAACCCGCCATGCCGATGTGATCTGGGTGCATGTGGGTCACAATGACCTTGGTCAAAGGCACATCCAATTTACTCAGTAAGCTATCCCATAGCTCTTGTGTTTTGCTAACCCCAAAGCCAGTATCGATGAGCGCGTAGCCTTTATCCCCCGTGACCGGATCATGGTCTTCTATCAAGTATAAGTTGATATGATCCAGCTCAAAGGGCAACGGCATGCGCAACCACAAAATACCCGGTGATACCTGCTGCCACTCACCTGGTTCTGGTGGTTGCACATCAATAAAGTCGATAGTCATTGGGCGTACTCCACAATTTATATCACCCTATTACAATCAACTTTGATCTAGATCACCACGCACAACGATGAATCAATAACTATTAAAGCCTTGAATAGCACACTGGCGATTAATTGTTAAAATAAGCCAGCGCTTCGCTCGCTTAACCATGCAAACACTTATCTTTATAAGCATTTATTTTTGCAAGCATTACAGGCGAACCCGCTGTAGCATTCATCGCAATTGGATTAGCAACGGAGATCTCGTAATGAAGTTTTTAGTTTTTTTGGGCACTGTTCGCGATAGCACGCCTCCGCGCCCTGCCCGCTTGGGTCTTCGTGTCGCTAAAGCCTGCATGGCGTGTTTAGATGCGCGTTTTCATGAGCATAAGTTTGAATTGATTGATGCGCTGGATTACCCACTTGAGCCGGTCTTCAAACCCCATTTTGCTTACGCTAAAAACAAAGCGCCCCCAGAGCTGAATACGCTAGCAGAAAAGATAGCCGCCGCAGATGGCTTTATTATGTAATACCAACTCCATTAAATAATTAGCCACTCAGCGAAAATTTAAAGGGACTTAATTAAGGCGCTTGAATGAAGTAATAGTGGTTCTCTTTCGAGTTCGAGCAACGCAGAGTAAGTCCCTTTAAAATTCGCCCAAAGGGAATTCCCCAGCGGGTTTTGTACTGCGTTCTCGGTATTTGAAAGGGAACAACCATTACTGTACACCGACGCCTTGTTCAAAACCGGCTGGATGAATTCTGAGGGGGTAATTATTTAGTGGAATTGGTATAGGCCCTGAGTACAACCATTCCATGAGTCCAGCTTTGGCCAACTTGCTTAATCACTTTGGCAGTTCGTTGTTTTCTTATAAGCCTAGCGCCATCGTCACCTACTCTGCTGGGCAATGGGGCGGCATGCGCGCAGCCGTGGGCATGCGTACGTTTTTATCCGAGCTAGGCTGCCTGCCCGTTTCAGCGATGATCCACGTTCCTAAAGCCCAAGAGGTGTTCACTGAAGATGGCGCACCACAGACAGGTGAAGATCAAAGGTCATGGTTTGATTATTTTAGCCGTACATTTACGCAATTAGCTTGGTGGGCACAGGCGACTAAAACACACGGTGAAACAGTCAACCCACATGAAATGCTTAAGACATTTAACACCACACCTGCACAAAGAAATGCGCCTTAGGCGCATTCAGTGATGATATGAGTGACACAGTCGTGTTGAGCAATGTCACATATTCTTTGAATGTTAACCAGATAGACTCGATTGCAGCGCTTTTTTATAGGCTTCAAATGCGGGAATGGCTGAGGTGACAATGGATGCTAGCGTAATAATCATGGCGATTTGCAGGGTTTCCCACGATAGCAAGTTAGCACTTAAGAATAAGCCATAATGGGCGGCCAGTTTATCGCTAAACAGCGCGATAGATCCGCTGACGAGCGATACCGCACTGGCAATGGCGATGACCACCAGCATCAGTGCTTCTAATAACACCAAGCCAAAAATAACGCTCGGGCCTGCGCCTAATGTGCGTAGCACGGCTATTTCCCCTTTGCGCTCATTCATGGATGCCAGCAACATGGTCGACAAACCAAACAAAGATGACAGCAGCACCAGCACGCTAATGACCCTAAGTACGTTCTCAACGGTTCCCATCATTTGCCACAACTCTGCGAGTGCCACTCCAGGTAAAACCGCCATCAAGCGGTCATCTTGGTAATTGTTTAAATCTCGCTGTAAGTTAAAGGTGCCAAACTTGGTTTTTAAGCCCAATATCACCGCAGTGACGCTATCAGGCTGTATCTTTTGTGCTTCTTCGCCATCGAGAATTTTCGCTAACTGAGACGGGGGTAAATGTATGGCTTCTATGGCGGGCAAAGTTACGTGCACGGTTTTATCAACTGGCGTGCCGGTAGGTTTTAAAATGCCACTGATCACAAACGGGCTATGATCATGGTGACTAAAACTGGTATGGCCGATCCCATGGGCAACAATGATTTTATCTCCCACTTGGTAACCTAGCGTTTTGGCGACATCCGCGCCAATCACGGTGTCGAACATACCAGCAAATGGCTTACCTGCTGTGAACCCAAGCGATTTTTTATCACCAAACTGATAATGCGTGAAATAGTCACCATTGGTGCCCAGCACCCTAAAACCGCGGTGAGAATCTCCTAAAGAAATGGGAATGGCCCACGCTACCTGCTGATCGTTTTTGAGCATTTCGTAACTTTGGTAGTCTATGTTGCTGGTGGGATCACCCATACGAAATACAGAATATAGAAGTAGGTTGAGTTGGCCGCTTGGTGCGCCAACGATAAGATCAGCCCCGGAAATGGTGCGATTAAAACTGGTTTTAGCTTGCTGGCGAATATGCTCAACGCTTAACAGCACGCTGATACTAATCAACAAAGATAGAAAGGTCAGAATGACTGATTTTTTGCGGCTACATAAGCTGCTCCAAGCGAGAGAAATCAACATGCAGCATTCCCCTTGCCCTGACACAAACTGGGCATATCAACACTGGTGCTAAAAAAACGCTTTAATGACATATCATGACTAACGAAGACCAAGCTCGCGCCCGCGGTTTCACACATATTCAGTAGAATATCCATAAACGCATCTCGTGCTGAGGCATCTAGCGCCGAGGTGGGCTCGTCTACCAGTAACAACTCAGGCTGATTTATCAACGCTCTGGCAATGGCCACCCGCTGCTGTTGACCCACGCTCAGGGTATTGGCAGGTTTATGCATCACATCTGCAGGCAAATTTAACTTTGCCAACAAGCCGCTAACCGACTCTTCTATGTGTTTATCACGCTTGGCAGCAAAGTAATTGGCTAGCTGAATGTTCTTTAGCACGCTTAAGTAAGGCACCAAATTGAACTGCTGAAACACCACGCCGATATGGCGTGCCCGAAAAGCGTCTCTGCGCCTTGCCGATAAACTAGAGAAAGGCTGACCTAATAGTTCGATGCTACCTTCTGTTGGGGTAAGTACCCCAGATAGCAAATTCAATAAGGTCGTTTTACCCGAGCCGGAATCACCGTGCAGGAATACGCGCTCCCCTTGAGCGAGCTGCCAATGAGGAATACTCAATACCGTTTCATTGCTCGATTTGCCGTAGCTATGCCGAACGCCTTTAAGATTAATCGCCAGAGGGGCTTTGTTTTTAATATTGTCGGCGCTTTTGCCTTTTGCTGCACTTTCGTCGCTTACTGAGCTGCGGGCGCTTTCTGCGGTCTCTCTGCTTTCTACGCTGTGGCCGCTTCCTGTGCTGTGGGCGCTTCCTGTGCTGTGGGCACTATCATCTGTATTCACTGCTTTCATAAGTCCGTCTTTGGCGCTCTCTTAAACTATAAACTTAACTATTGATATGTTATAACATTTACATCAAATCAAGACGATGCAATTTTGCAAGCAAAGATGTAAGAAATGAAGATACAAATTTTAAGTTCATGGGTCACGTTATTAATCTTTAACTTTGTTTTGCTTAGTACAGCAAACGCCGCACAATCCACTGGAAGCTATCAAGAAATTGAATGGATAGCCTTGATGCCTAAAGACGATCTTGAAGCATTGATGAACCCGCCTGAATACCTGTCGGGTATCGAAGATGGCTCCGAGCAAGACTCGGTAGAGGCGCTTGGGCAACAAGAAGGTGTTGACAAAAATACTAAGCGCTTCCAAAAAGCCTTGAGTTCTACCCGCGTTATTAACACCTACGAAAATAAACCGATTCGTATCCCTGGGTTTATCGTGCCTTTAGCGTCTGATGAATCCCAAAACATCACTGAGTTTTTCATTGTGCCTTATTTTGGCGCTTGCTTACATATGCCGCCACCACCGCCTAACCAAATTATTCATAGTAAAGCTGAGCAAGGTATAAAACTAGGCAGCCTGTACGACCCGTTTTGGTTTGAAGGCACGCTCGTCATTGATACCACAGAAAATGAACTAGGCACTTCAGCTTATCGCCTTAAACTGAATAAAGCCTATCCTTTCGAGGAGGAATAAATGCAAACTCAACATTCTTTAACCACTTCATTTATGGCCTTTATCGGGTCTGTAACAGATAGCATGCTAACAGCGCCAAGAGCATATCCTTTGCTAAGAAAACGGTCAGTTATTAGCTTATTGGTGTTGAGCAGCGTATCGATTCAAGCAAACGCTTGTCAGTTTCACGGTGGCCGTAACTTTGGAATTTTCCCTTCGTTTCACCCGCTGCAAGACATGCTTTCGCAGGAAAAAGTCAGCCTACCTATTTCTGTTAGCCACCCTAGATCAATCGATACACCTGCTAACACAGATGCAACGCTCAATATTCAATACGACATTCCTGATGGTTATCAAAATGTGGTGATTACCTTTTCAGGTAGCGAGAACGTTCGTTTTTTAGAAGGGGTGCAAATGCCAGTCCGCGGGGTCTCAGGCAGTTATCCATTAAAATATCAAGTCAGCAAGCCGGGTAACCACAAGATATCGCTACATATTAATGCGTTAGAAAAAGACGAGCCGATTAGTTTTCAGCAAAACATCCAAGTAAGCGCGATATAAAAATAAGGTCTGATGAAAGAAGTAAAGTAAGAAAACATATGTGCTACGCCAAAGGAGCCCTAGGATTTCGAGGAGTTCCCCCTCAATGAGCAGTAAAATTAAAGTGACTGCTATTTTGCTGCTCTTTTTTGGAGCGGGTATCTTGCTAACCAAACTGCCGGAACGCAATTGGTCGATGCAATTAAGTAAACTGTTTTCCAGCTCTGTGCTGTACGTTAGCCCTGATACTGAATTGCGCGAACGCTTAGCTAACGATGAAATAACCCCTTTAGGCTGGGGAGAACTGTTACCCAAGTCAGACAAAGAAGTGCTGGCAAAATATCAATCAAGTAGCGACAAGTCGCTGAGCGAACAAGTAACCCTTTCTTTGCAAGCTACCACCAACCAGCGCTACCAATCAGCCTTATACTCCACTAACGTGGTCGAAGACGCCATAGGTAAAGCGGTCAGTATTTCAGGTTATATGGTACCTATCGACTTGAACGAAGACAGAAGCGTTAAACGCTTTTTTTTGGTGCCTTACTACGGCGCATGCATTCACTACCCGCCACCCCCGCCGAATCAGATGATTTATGTGGATTTGATCGACGGCTTTTCAAAGATCATGATGAGCCAAGCCTTTACCCTCACCGGCGTATTAGAAAAAGGCTTGTTTGAAGATCATCAAGGCACATCGGCATACATTCTAAACGTGTCACAAATTGAAAAGTTTAACGAGCAACCCGACGAATATCGCACGCACTAGATGCACTTCTATTGACTACTTTAGAAAAAGTGACACCGCACAGTGGTCGCTCAACATGGCCTCTTCATCCATGTTTTTATACCTGTGCACATGGGCGGATGCCGCTATTAATGTGCTTTGCATGCCTCCTAGCAAAATATGATCAATCGGCTCAGGGTAACGAGGATGACAACCACGTAATGCTTGTGTGGCGATATCAATACCGTATTCATCACTGGTTAGTCTGCTAGCTAAGTAGTTGTTTTCACTTGCCAATCTATGATTGAAGTCACCGAGCACCATGTAAGGCACCCCCAACGTTTGGTGAGCTGCAAGCCATTCTTCTAACACGGGAACTTGCTGAGCGAGCGTCTGACATGCAGCTTTATCGCTCGTTGCGTAATCATCTACAAAACAGCCGCTTTTTAAGTGTACATTTAATATATCGGTCGGGCCTAACGGTGTGTCTACCGTCACGGCTAAGCCAAAGCGTAACCCTATTTTTTGCAATCCTAGCTGGGCATTTTGCTGTACTTGAAGAATTGAAATGCCTTTTTTAATCGCAAACGCTACTTTTTGCTGAGTGGAGGTAAACCCGCTTTCTCTGCACTCGTAAGCAGGGCTGTCAGCTCTGGCCGAAAGCACCAACGTCCAATCACTTTCGGGAAAAACTAAACGCAGCGCCTCCCTTGATGCCACTTCTTGTAAGGCGATTACACTGGCACCTAACCCAGCGATATACGCTTTTATTGCCGCGATATCTTCGCTTGTTCTTGGTTTACACCCTGCGTTGCTGGGATATGCAAAATGCTCTGTATTCCACGTGACCACCTTGAAACCATCCATACCAGAGGTGTTTTCACTGCCTTGCGCTGCCCCAATGTCGACATCTTGAGCTACAACGCGTGGGCTTGCCGGCGCTATAGGTGGCTGTTTAGCGAGACGGGGGGAAACAATCTGGCTTTGCATGACACAGCCACTGCTCATCGCAACCAAAGTGCCCAAACAAACTGCTTTACATAGTGTCTTCATCGGCGTTGTCCTTGAAATCGATGGCCACTGCATTGTGTGCGTGTAAGCTTTCTTGGTGCTCCACTTTGAACCAATAATCGAGTACATTTTCCTTGCGCTCAAGGGCGCGTTTCAATCGTCTTGCAGCGTCTTCGCAAAACATCAAATTCTCAGCATTTAATTTGGCAAATGCTTGCTCGTCTTGGCGTTTTACCGCGGTTTGCACTGGCGTGCCAATTGTTGTTTCAAGCAATGTGATGAGTTCAGGCAAGTTAGGCAGCGCATCCCCATCTAGCGTGAGTTTGATGTAGGCATAAGAACGTTGACTGTGTGGAGTAGCAACGGCGCCTGTTTTAGACGTTATCCACTGGGTTAGCTCGCTTTTAGATATCATCTCATCGTCAAATCGCTGGGAGATAGCATCACTTAGCGCTTGTTGAGCCAAGGCAGATGAGCACGGGCACGTACTTGAATAAGCAATGGTTAACGATAAAACCGTACGCGCTACCCCTTTAACCAACTGAGTCGATATGCCAATAGGATAACTCTGATAACCAAACTCATTGCTTAGCAACGCCTTTTTACGAAGCGTTAGCGCAAAGTCTAAGTTTACCTTAGCCCCTTGGCTGAGCCCCTGTTGCGATAAAATTAGCTCATTCAACAAGGCTGTAAGGCTAGTGCTGCTTAGTAACTCTGTACCCAAAATGTCATTCAATTTTAAGAATAAACGCGACATATGAATGCCTTTCGCGTCGCTTTTATCCAAACTGACATACACATCGGTTTTCGCGTTCACATATGCTGGCACCTCACCTGACATTGGTACTTGAATAGGCACGGTTATGCCTTCCATGCCAACCCATTTAAGCGGTGCGGCTGATGCCACGTTTTCGCTGGATGTAATATCCGGTAATGTCATACCCATATACTGCGCAGTTCCCTTACTCGTTGACTAGTACATTGACTAGCCCGATTAAAAATGAATGAAAAAATGAACGATAAATGGTTGCCTGTTATCGTTCGAACAATTGACCTTCTACTGGCGATAATGCAATAAAACCCGCATTGAGAAAGCGCCTTAGGCTTATGAAATAAAGTCCAAGGTCAATAATAGGCGCTTCTCATTCGCTTCATTAGGTGGTGAGCGATGCACTAGGCCTGCGCCTTCATTTCCTTCCCAGCCTTCCCCCTTAAGCAGTGCCACGTCGCCTACTGCCAGCGCTTGAATCGCGTTTGGCTCAGCATACAAACCTGATTGATCATCTGGCATGCCGTTATTACCCGTGCCTAATTTAGTGCGATCAACCTTATCGTGGGGGAGCCACTGGGTACCTGTGCCACTAAAGGTGGTGACTAACCGACACGGCACCCAATCCACATGGAAGCGAGGACACATGGCTTGTTCCAACACTTTTAGACGCAATCCAACCCGCTTTAAGTCAAACAAACAGCAGAACATATCCACCAATGACGCGATGTTGTCAGTAAACTCATCGTTGAAGCCACGTGGAGTTAATAACTCGTTGATATCTTCGATAATAGCGTTAGCACGAATGCTCTTCTCGAGATTCAGGCGCGGATTTTCCTCTATGCAATGTGCTACATGAGCGAGCAATTCTTCGCTAAGTGAACGCTGCCACACAACCAAATTGTGCGTGTCTTGGTAAATATCGGTCAGAACAGTGAACTCGTCACTGTGCGAGTGAGTCATTTCAGACATTAAGGCGTTAGTGCGTTGCCCAGCAGTGACGTGTTCTTGGTCGTGCAGTGGAGTAGCGATGCTCATGCTTCGTTCTCCCACGCTGGAAAAGGATCAGCCAGCGTTTTCCAATGCGCCTTTCCTTGCAGCAGGGCGTCATCTGTTAACAAGCATTCGTCTAACGCGTTAGTGATCGCCGCTTCGTCCAGGTTCTGACCAATGAACACGAGCTCTTGACGCATGTCACCAAAGGGCTCTTCCCATAACGCGTCGATCGACTCAAGGTATTCCTCGTCGGTGGGCCATTGCGCCTTAGGTACGGCTTTCCAAAATAAGCCTCCAAAACCATAGCGGGCAATGCCACCAGCTTGATTCCATTGTCCTGCAAATTCAGGGCGGGAGGCTAACCAAAAATAGCCTTTAGAGCGCAACAACTTGCCGTAACCTTTGGTGTTATGCAAAAAGTCATAGAACTTCTGGGGATAAAATGGCCGCCTAGCCGTGTAACTGAAGCTTTGGATACCATACTCTTCTGTTTCTGGGTTATGCTCACCGCGCATTTCTTGTAACCAACCTGGTGCTTGTTGCGCCTGCTCAAAATCGAATAGTTCAGTTCCGATGATATCGGCGATGTTCACCTGGCCGTTTGCAATGGGGATGATTCGCGCTCGGGTATTTAGGTTTTTCAAGATGGCGTTTAGGCGCTCAACTTCTGTGCTATCAATTAAGTCAGTTTTTGACACCAGTAACACATCAGCAAACTCCACTTGCTCAATGAGTAGGTCGGCGACACTGCGTTCGTCCTCTTCCCCTAAGCTTTCGTCGGTTTGTGATAAATACTCTGCCTCGTCATAATCTTTGAGAAAATTAACGCCATCGACCACGGTTACCATGGTGTCCAGCGTGGCAACATCTGACAGCGATACACCATCTTCATCGGCAAAGGTAAAAGTTTCGGCTACCGGTAGTGGCTCTGAAATACCGGTGGATTCAATCACTAGATAATCAAATTTCCCTGAGTTGGCAAGTTTGCCCACCTCAATCAGCAAGTCTTCTCTGAGGGTGCAACAAATACAGCCGTTGCTCATTTCTACCAGTTTTTCATCGTTTCGATTAAGTGTGATCTCATTTTTTAACAATGAGCCATCAATATTAATTTCACTCATATCGTTGACAATAACCGCCACTTTTTTGCCTTGTCGATTATTCAGTACATGGCTGAGCACCGTGGTTTTACCTGCCCCTAAAAAGCCTGAAAGTACTGTAACCGGCAGTTTTCGATGAGCGTTTCCTGAGCTGTTTTGCACTGGCTCTTGCATTGAATCTTGCATTGATTTAGTCCTGTTTAAGAATGTCTACTTGGTTGCATTGGCGACGTAAGTGATAATTAAGCAAGTGCCCATAAGCGATTATGCTGGTACCAATCACGGTTAAAATCACTTCGCCGTACCTGCCCAGGGTGGCGTGCCCCAATAAAGTCGCAGCGATTAAAAGCGCCAACCCTGTTAAGCAAATCGCTAACACTTTGTTGCTTCGGTGATGAAAATAGCCAATAAAAAGCGCCACCGAGCTGATGGGTACAACCGCGTACATCATCCAGCGATGAAATAACTCGTCATTAAAAGCCAGCACACCAGAGAGCGGTGGCAGTAGTATTAAAACAAAGGGTAAGAAAAGGCAGTGAACCATACACAGTAGCGACAGCCCCACTGCCGCTTTATCGCTCACGTGTTGTAACTTAGTCATAAAGGTCTCACGATAGGTTTTGATTGCTCGTCGATTTGCATTTTGCACACACGCTATAAAGTTCCACTTGTGATCCGACGGATGAAAAACCAACACTTTTTGCCTGCTGTGTAAGGGTACTTATCACCTCATCTGGTAGCTCGACTTCTTCGATGTGCTGGCATGATTTGCAAATCATGTAGAGAGGTGGATGATGATGACAGGCTCCCAATGAATGATTGCAAACAACGTACTTGTTGATAGATTGCAGTCGGTGCACTAAGTGTACCGACTCTAAAAAGTCCAATATGCGATAAACAGACATCGTCATAATTTTAGGCTTAATGATTTGGTTGTATTGCTCAGTTATTTCATAGGCCGACAATGGCTTATTAACCTCAATTAGCACTTCAAGCATGTGTTGGCGGGTGTCAGTCAAACGACTGCCCGCTTTCTCACATACCCCTTTAGCAATTTTGAAATAATCTTCTGTCGCTACAGCACCCATACTCACCACTCCAAATTAGGGTTTTCTGGGTTTAAGACGGCAGTTCCCTGCCCAGCGTCGGTTATCCACTGGGCTTGAATACGACCTAGGGACGGCAACCACTGAAACAGGGGTACGGATAATTTTTTATGACTTGTGTCGCAAGCAAAGTGGTATTCAACCTCTACATCTTGGTGCTCTGCGTGTTTCAGCCGATCTGAGGGCTTTTTACCCGCTGAAGGCCCTTTACCCGCTGAAAGCTCTTCATCCGCTAAAAGGTCTTCATCGTGATTGTCAGCATGGTGGTTTTCACTGGAGCTATGTTCCTCGTGGGCATGGTGATCGTTATAACGCTTATCTTCATGCAAATCTTTGTTGCCACCACTTTCGTGATCGTCGGATAAAGAATGCTCGCTCAAAGAGTGCGTTACCTCACTTAATGTGCAGTGTTCACCTAAATCGACTACAGCGTCATTTTTATCTAGCCGTTGAATGAGTGAATGTAAGATCTTTTCTTGCTGTGCATTCTCAGGAGCATGTTCGAAGCCAAGTACATCGGCAGCAGGCAAAATAAATTGCACGTGCCAGTCGCTGTTTTCTTGTGAAACAAACAACTGTCCCTGACCATGCTGATGCACTTGGGCTGTCGTTGAAAAACAACAGTTCATTAGGGCTGTGAGCATTGTTATGCGTTTGATCATGGCTTGTATCTCCTTCCTTATAAATGCAAAACCCTTTACTGCTGGCTCTACTTAATGACGCGTCTATCGACTTAATTTAAAGATTAATTCGGCGCTGGCTTGCCCTAAAGGCATTCGATGAATTCACTTATTATTTGGTTTTGCGCCCTTTCAATTGGTTACAATATAACATAACATTTGATAAATGATACAATATAACATCACACGGGAACATAAAATGAATAGGATATCTCCTCTAGCAGCCCTAATAAGCGTGCTATTGCCAGCCAGTGTTTTAGCGCAAACCATTGAAGGCACAGTAGTTAATAATGATGGCCGAGCGGTTGCTGGAGCAACGGTAGAAGTAGAAGGTGTCGGCATTGAAACTATCACCGACCAAGAAGGCCGTTTTACGTTCACAGAGTTAACGCAAGGTAAGAACGAGCTACATATTTCTTCACCGGGCTTTGCCCATCTACATCAAGATATTTCGGTGCCAGAACAAGGCACGAGGCAAATAGAATTTATTCTGCAGCGCTCGCCTATCGAAGTAATTGACGTATACGCCACACCCATTCATATGTCGGTGATGGAATCAGCGTCTCCTGTGAGTGTGTTATCAGGCGAAACCTTGCGCCGTCAACAAGCCTCGACATTGGGTGACAGTTTAGAAAAGCTTCCTGGGGTGCAATCAAACTTTCATGGAGGTGTCGCAAGTACCCCTATCATCCGTGGTCTAAGCGGCCCCCGGGTGCTGATCTCACAGAACGGTTTAGACGTCAGTGATGTATCAAGAGTTGGGCCGGACCACTCGGTAGCAAGTGAAGCGTCGACATCTCAACAAATTGAAGTGCTGCGCGGTCCTGCCACATTATTTTACGGTAGTGGTGCTGTTGGTGGCGTAGTTAACGTAGTCGACGGTCGAGTACCTAGTGACAACACCACTCGCGGCGAATGGTTACTCGAAACCAGCTCGGTTGATGATAAAAAGCTTGGCTCATTTAACGTGACCACTGGCTATGAGTCATTTGGGTTTTACGCCGATGGCTATTGGCGAGAATCAAATGATTATGACGTTCCGGTGGCACCAGATGCTGACTCAAACGAGCCCCAAGAGCACGTGGTTAAGAACAGTTCAGAAAAATCTGATGGCATCACCTTAGGTGCTAGCTACCTAATGGACCAAGGATACATAGGTGTGGCCGTTGAGCAATTTAACCGCGAGTATGGCATACCCGGGCATTCGCACGGAGGCGAAGACGAAAGCGTTTACGCTGATTTAGAACAAACCCGCGTACAGCTTTTAGGTGAGTTAAACCTTGATAACGAATGGCTCAGCAAGATTAACTTACGCGGCGGTTTTACCGACTATGAACACGCGGAAATAGAAGAAGGCGCTGTTGGCACTTTATTCGAAAACGAAACACATGAGCTAAAGCTCGACTTTATTCATACCCCATTTGCTGATTGGAACGGTGGGCTCAGTATTCATTACAAAAACAGTGATGTTGCTGCTCAAGGCGAAGAAGCATTTACGCCGCCCTCAGAAGCGCAAACCATTGCTTTAGCCATCATGGAAGAAAAACACTTTGGTGACGTGTTATTGCAATTTGGTGCCCGCATTGAGCGTGTCACTATTGATGCAAATAACGTGTTGTTGCCAACGCTTGAAGCGCACGCCCACGACGACGAAGCTGAAGAAGATGAGCACGATCATGACCACGAGCATGAAGAAGAAGCCTCTGTCACACGCGTTTTCGAGCTAGATCACGAATTTACTCCAGTGAGCTTATCCGCGGGCTTAGTGTGGGACTTTACACCGGGTTACAACCTAGGATTGTCAATTTCACGCTCTGAACGTGCCCCTTCTGCAGCTGAACTGTTGTCCTTCGGCGCGCATATTGGTACGGGTACCTATGAAGTGGGCGCACTTTTCGCCTTAAATGACGAAGGTTCAAGTATCGGCCTCACCTCAAAAGATATCGATCTTGAAACCGCCAACAATATCGATCTCACATTACGTAAAACCCAAGGAGACATTGGGTTCGTATTCAACGCGTTCTACAACCAAGTGGACAATTATTACTACCAAACAGCCACGGGTTTGTTTGCCGAAAGCGGCCACGATCATGAACACGAGCATGAAGAAAGCGGTGTCGAAGAAGACGAGCATGCAGACGAATTACCGGTTTATATTTTTCAAACTGATGACGTCATTTTACATGGGTTTGAGGCACAAATAGCCTGGCAAGCAACCGATGAATTCAAAGCAACCTTGTTCTCAGATTACGTGCGCGCACGTTTAAAAGACGGTGGAGACTTACCCCGTACGCCACCACTGCGCTTTGGTACACAATTTAGTTATCAAACTGCACATTTGAGTGCGCATTTAGATATCACCCGCTACCAAGAACAAGATCGTGTTTCATCTGACGAAACCAGCACCAGTGGCTACACCTTGATCGATGCGAGTGTGTCTTATTACCTACCTGTTTTTAGTCACGATATTGCCGTTTTTCTTAAAGGCAATAACCTGACTGACACTGAGGCCAGAGTTCACACCTCATTCTTAAAAGACATTGCACCACGTCCGGGACGCAGCATTTCTGTTGGCATCAGAGGCAACTTCTAGCTCAAAACTCAATTACATAAAAAGGAATATACAATGACTATCACACATAAATTTAATCTTCTCGCCGTGGCGATTGGCGCAATACTTCTCACAGGTTGTGGTGACGCAGAAACCACCCTCATCGAAAAGGATCCAATAGAAGTACCTAATGATGACCATGACGATGATCATGACCACGACGACAATGATGAGTTTCTAATTGATTCAATGGGGCGTATTGCGGTGCTTTCTGGCGAAAGTAACGTAGCCAGTATTTTTGATTTAGACGACAGTGAACTATTAGACACCTTCAGCCTAATTCACACCTCAAACACCCTAACTTCATCTGCAGACTATCGTTTCGCTGTTATCGCTAGCCGAAGCGAAGACTATGTTGGCTTTATCGACGGTGGTATGTGGCAAGAAGATCACACCGCGCATTTGCACGATTATGAGCAAAGCCCTGCCATGAGCGACTTTGAGGTCGCCGGAAGCCGTCCTACGCATATTTTAAGTCATGATGGTCAATTGGCGGTGTTTTTTGACGGTGACGCGGATGCAGGAACACCAGCATCAGTGAAAGTTGCCACAGATACGCAAATAAGCAGTGAAACAGATCCACTGCCAACGCTAGATTACACCGTGAATATGCATGGCGTAGCCGAAGCTCGAGGGGAATATCTGCTCGCTACCATTCGCCGTGATGACGCTGAAAGCACCTCTGCTGCGAAAATTCTACCGGACCAAGTAGGCGTCTATCACTTGCATGACGACGAGTATGAGCAAGAACAGGTACTTGACGTATTGTGCCCTGACTTACACGGGGCTGCACAAAACGAAGATTACGTTGCATTTGGTTGTACTGATGGAGTACTTGTGGCCCATGAGCATGACGGCGAATACGAAGCAGAAAAAATCGCCAATATCGATATACTAGATGGCCTACGCATTGGTACGTTATACGGCCATGAAGAAAGCGAATCACTGATTGGTGTCGCATCTGGTCACGGCGGCGGTGAAGCTACGCTAATCGCTGTAAACCCATCACAAGGCACCATGGAAGAGCTCGAGTGGCAGCCTGAAAGCCCAGCGGATCCTGTATCCTATGCATTCTCTCATGAAGGCGATGCCTTTTTAGTCCTCGACAGCGAAGGCTATTTGAATGTGCTAGAAGCCCATGAAGAAGACGGGGGGCAGCACTGGGAACTACACGCGCGTTTAGATATCACTGAAGAGGATGTATCCACCATGCCAGAAGGCATGTCGTTTAGCATGACAGTAGCGCAAAATGGTCATTACGTGTATATCGCAGATCCTATTGCACAGCATATCCTACAAATTGACCTTGAAACGTTAACCATCACAAGTGACATCGAACTCGATTTTGCCCCTGACAGCATCACTTGGTTAGGAATAGCAGAGGCCGACCACGATGAGCATGACCACGATTAATAAGTAACGAGGAAAATCACAGCGCAGCTAAACGTTAGCTGCGCTACTGGTGTACATTGCAAGGCACTTCTTTGATGCTTGCACGCAACGTCATTCATTTTGAACCTAGAACCTTACATCTGCTGTCTATGCCCCATGGCGCTGCTAGCTTGTGCGCTATACGCAATATGCAATACGCAATATGCAAATCAATCGCTTAGCACTTGAGCGGTCACTCGCAGTTATCTTTTTTATTTTACGATTGAACCAAACTGACGATTTTCAGTGATTTTTTTTCATATTTTTGACTTTTAAGATCTCACTTGTGCATGTGGTACTATAAAAACACAAGTTGGAACAAGCTGTTGCGCCTCAGCGTATTTAAAGCAGCGACAGAAAAAGGTAAACAGATTGAATCCTATCGCTTCTTCTAAACATCTGAATAAAATTGTTTTTCTTGGGGCATCAAGCGTGATTGTCGCTTTACTCCTTTTTGCGTTGATCTCCCCTGAATTTGCAGACCAAACCTTTTCACAGGTGCAATCTACTATCGTTGATAACGGCAGTTGGTTTTATGTATTGACCGTGGCGAGCATTTTGATGTTTGTGTTGTACTTGGCGGTATCACGCCATAGCCAGGTCAAACTTGGGCCAGACCATTCAGAGCCTGACTATTCCTTTATTTCTTGGCTTTCCATGTTGTTTGCTGCGGGTATGGGCATAGGGTTGATGTTTTTCGGCGTGGCTGAGCCATTGATGCACTTTTTAGCCCCACCCACGGCACCCCCCAGCACCATTGAGGCTGCGCGTGAAGCGATGAAAATGACGTTCTTCCATTGGGGACTGCATGCTTGGGCCATATACGCTGTAGTCGCGCTCATTCTAGCCTATTTCAGTTACCGCCACGATTTACCTCTGACCTTACGTTCAGCCCTGTACCCTATTATTGGTGAGAAAATTTATGGCTGGCGGGGGAATGTAGTCGATATTTTTGCCGTCATCAGTACTATTTTTGGTGTCGCCACGTCTTTGGGCTTAGGGGTCACGCAAATTAGCTCAGGTCTTAATTACTTGTTTGGCTTTCCGGTGTCAGAAGGCTATCAACTACTATTAATTTCTGCCATTACGGGTTTGGCGATTGTGTCTGTTGTCAGTGGTTTAGATAAGGGAATACGTATGTTATCTGAACTCAATATGCTTCTGGCTGTGGGCTTATTGTTGTTTATTTTATTGGTCGGCCCGACGGTGTTTTTGCTACAAGCGATGCTGCAAAATACTGGCGCATACCTGTCTGATTTAGTGCGTAATACCTTTAACTTATTTGCTTATGATAAGAAAGATTGGTTAGGCGGTTGGACCATATTTTACTGGGGTTGGTGGTTAGCATGGGCACCGTTTGTAGGGGTGTTTATCGCGCGAATTTCCAAGGGCCGTACTATCCGCGAATTCCTGATTGGCGTGCTGTTGATCCCCTCAATGTTTACGCTCGCTTGGATGACCATTTTCGGTAACAGCGCGATTGAGTTAGTACTGAATCAGGGCAGCACAGAGCTGGTCAAATTAGCCACAGATAACACGCCGGTGGCGCTGTTCTTATTCCTTGAGCACTTTCCTTGGTCTAACGTGATATCCGGTGTAGCAGTGCTGATGATTGTGGTGTTCTTCGTGACCTCTTGCGATTCAGGCGCAATGGTGGTGGATATGTTGTGCTCGAACGGCCAAAATGACACCCCAGTGTGGCAACGTATTTACTGGGCGGGAGGCGTTGGTTTAGTGGCGGCTATTTTGTCAATGGCTGGCGGCTTGAGTGCCTTGCAAACCATGACCATTGCTAGCGCTTTGCCGTTTGCGGTGATATTAATCATTGCTATGTATGGCTTAATCAAAGCCTTGCGGGTAGAGGAGTTTAAGCGCGCAAGTATGACCTTGCATGCCCCTTCTGGACAAATTAATGCGGGCAACGACAGCTGGAAAGAGCGTTTGCAAACCATCGTCGACTTCCCAAATAAAACAACTGTAGAGCGTTTTGTTGAGCAAACGGTTAAACAGGCATTTGATTCGGTGGCCCAAGAGTTAACCCTTAAACATATCGAAGCAGAGATCAGCCAATCAACAGAATCCGTGACACTAACCGTTAAACATGGCGAAGACGCCGAGTTTATTTATGCGGTATACCCAACTATTCACCACATGCCTGAGTATAGCCAATCAAGTGATTCGCAAGCAGAGGACTCAGCTGACGAGAATACTTATTATCGGGCCGACGTACATTTAAGTGAAGGTGGGCAAAACTACGACATCATGGGCTGGTCTAAAGTCGCGGTTATCAACGATATTATCGACCAGTATCATCGCCATCTGCACTTTTTGCATTTAGCGGGATAGGCCGTATAGGCCCAAGGGCTCATTTAAGCCTTTAGGGCGCAAAAACAGCATTGTCAGATTGCAAAAAACCGACTTCTTAGTCGGTTTTTTTATACCTCCACCAAATTCATTAAATTCAACTCCAACAAATAAATACTCAGTGGCTAACTATTTTCTGAAATGAGTCTAAACCGTTTTAGTCGAGTCATGAAATTAGCTGTATTTTTTTGCCTTTGGCGCAGTGCAGGATTGCCTTTCGGTGATAGAGCAAGAGATCATGATTTTCTGTGAATGCCTGTTTTTGTCATTTACCTTCTCTAGTAATAGCTTGGCGGCTTCTTTGCCTATGATGTAGGGCTCCTGTTTGATAACGGTCACAGGGACTTTGAAAAACTCTGCCATGGGGATATCGTCGAACCCAATTAGGGATACGTCATCGGGTATAGTGATGTTTTCTTGATTTAAGTGCGTTAATAGTTCGGTGGTAATGGCCAAGTGTTGGGTAAAAAAAGCAGTGGGCGCGGCGGCTGACTCAAGCACACTCTTTGGTGAGTGATCAAAGCCTGTTTCTCGTTGCCAGTACTGGATTAACGCAGGATCTTGAACAATGTCGTATTTTTTAAGGGCTGCGACATAGCCTGAGTAGCGCTCGTTTCTGGATTTCACATTCTTAAAATCTTGAGTCATAAAGCAAATGCGCTTATGACCCAGTTTGATTAAGTATTCGGTGGCATCAAAAGCGGCTTGTCGATAATCAGACAGGATCAAATTTTTCTCACTGCCATCATGCTCCAATTGAAAATGCACTATGGGCATGCCCTTGTCTATATACTCAGATATTAACGTATTATTCTGTCCCGACGAGGCAATAATGATCCCATCGACGCGCATCTGGTATAACGCTTCAAGCGATTTTGCTTCGGTTTCAGGGTCAAAATCTGTGTTGTAAATTAACGCGTTGTAATCACACCCTTTGCAAAAGTCATCTACTCCTCGGATCGTTCTGCTGGTATCAAAGCCGGTAATATCACGCACGATCACCCCAATAGTCTTGGTCTTATCAGCTTTTAAGTTTCTCGCGATCGGATTCGGTACATAGTCCAATTCTTTGATTGCGGCGCGAATGCGTATTTGGGTCTCCTTCGACATATAGTCAAATCGGCCATTAAGGTATTGAGATACGGTACTTTTTGAGACGGAAGCAAGCTGAGCAACGTCGATAAGTTTTACTTTTGCCATTGTTTGATTTTTCAGCACATGAGGTAGCTTGGTGTGTTGACATACTGCGGGATTATGCTAATTTGTTCAACTAAACCGGTTTAGTAGGTGTTTTGCTAAACATTTCGGAGCATTTTTGCCACACACAGAGCGTGTCAGCATTGCTATGTGGGGCAAATCGTTAGCAGCTCATGCGAAGATGATGATAAGAGGATGTCAGTTGAAAATTACCCAAGTGAAGGTGTTTGTTTGCAGCCCAGGCCGAAACTTCGTTACCGTTAAAGTGATCACCGACGAGGGGATATTCGGCTTAGGCGATGCAACGCTTAACGGCCGTGAAATGGCGGTCGTTGCGTATCTTGAAGAGCATGTTGCGCCTTGTTTAGTTGGTCGAAATGCCCACGATATTGAAGACATCTGGCAGTATTTATACAGAGGTGTTTACTGGCGCAAAGGCGCTGTGAACATGGCAGCTATTGCTGCGATTGATATGGCCCTGTGGGATATCAAAGGCAAAGCCGCAAATATGCCAGTTTATCAATTACTTGGTGGTAGAAGCCGCCGAGGCGTAACCTTATATGCCCATGCCAGTGGTGAAACGATTGACGATACCCTAGACAAAACCGCAGAGCATATTGCCCAAGGCTTCAAGGCTGTGCGCCTACAATGCGCAGTGCCAGGGTTGAATGTGACGTATGGCGTACTTGGCGATAAGGCCGATTACTTTGAGTTGCAAGGCAGCAGGCCGTTACCCCCAGAAGAAGATTGGTCGACGCAAAAATACTTCAACATGGTAGTGGATTTGTTTAAACAAGCTAGAGAGCGCTTTGGTAACGACGTGCATTTATTACATGATGTGCACAGCCGCTTGACGCCTATTGAATCTGCGCGTTTAGGCAAATTACTTGAGCCGTACAATTTGCTATTTTTGGAAGATGCGTCGATCGCTGAAAACCAAGACAGCTACAAAATCATACGCCAACACACCACCACTCCACTGGCGATTGGTGAAACCTATAACACCATTTGGGACTGCAAAGACCTGATTCAAAATCAGCTGATTGATTACATTCGTGTAGCAGCGACCCACGCTGGTGGTATTACTCCCCTTCGCCGCATTGCCGACTTCGCCAGTATTTATAACGTAAAAACCGCCCCTCACGGCGCACCAGACCTCTCTCCTGTGTGTTTTGCTGCCCACATGCATTTAAATTTGTGGGCACCCAATTTTGGTATTCAAGAATTTGTTGGTTTTGGCAATGCGCACTCCAGGCGGATTTTTAAACACACAGTAGAAGTGAAAGACGGTTTGGCAAACGTCAGCGAGGCCCCAGGCCTTGGAATAGATTTTGACGAACAAGCCGCGAAAGAATATCCCTATAAACGCTCGTATTTGCCGGTCAGCAGGTTGGAAGATGGCACTGTATGGAATTGGTAATTCAGCATGTTTAATTATGAATTTAGTCTTTGATAAGTAGAGATAAATAGCATGAGTAAAAGCATAAAAGTATTAATACAAGGTACAGGTTTCGCTGGGCAAGGCCACGCAGATGCGTTTAGGTCGGTCGGCGCTGAGGTGGTGGGTATTGTCGGCAGAACGCAAAGCGTTGTCGAACAAGTCGCTAAAGACATGGATATTCCTTTTGCTGGCACAAATTGGCAGGAGGCACTGGCTGAATGTAAGCCTGATGTGGTGTCTATTGCCACGCCAGGTGGGGCTCATGAGGAAGCGATTACCCAAGCCATTGAGTTTGGATGCCACGTGTTTAGCGATAAGCCTTTGACCGCGACTGGCGAGTCCGCTAAAAAGCTACATGAATTAGCGCTTGAGAAGAACGTAAAAACAGCTTTCGCGGCCAGTTTTAGGTACATGCCTGATGTCATATACGCTAAGCGAATTGTGGCGGCGGGAGCCATAGGCGAGCCACTAGAAGTGGAGTGTATTTCGCACTTCAATTTAGAGCGAGATATTCCCTTTGGATGGTCGCATCGTAAGGAAGACGGCGGCGGGCGTTTGAATAATAACTTTACCCATAAGCTTTCGATTGTCACTTCAATCATCGGTGAAAAAATACTGTCGGTAATGGGCGAGGTGCGTGATGACTTAGGGCGAGCACCAATAGTGGAAGGTGTGCACAACTTCAAAAAGCGCCGTGATTATATTCCTGACGATCTCAATGACCCCGCTTTAAAATGGGGAGAATCAAATGTGGAATGGTCATATACGGTGCTAGCGAAACTCGAAAGCGCATTGGCCGAAAAGCCGGTATCTGTGTTGTTCAAGCATGGCGGTTTGCATCCGCGTTTCAATGAAGATCATATTGTTATTTATGGCAGCAAGGGCGCTATTTACATCAAAGGTCATTATGGCAGCGGCCCTTTGTATTTTTACGACTGTAATAACCATTGGACGCGGTTGCCGTTACCGGATGATATCGTCGAAAACACCCCACAGGGCGAAGGCGATACAGAGCGTAATTGGCGCTACCTTATTCGCGAGTTAGTTAAAGATATTCGAGGGGAAAAGGTACTTCCCTATCAAACGTTTAAAGAAGGTGCTCAATATCAACAACTAATTGATATTATTCGTAAAAATGATAATTGGGTTGACGTTAGTCATCTTCAATAAAAGGCCTTTTCATGTTTTATGAATACTTGGTTATCGCTGGCTACTTTTTATTGATCCTGGGCATTGGTTTTGCCTTTAAGAATATGGCGAAAAACTCCACCAGTGATTACTTTCGTGGTGGTGGTCGCATGTTGTGGTGGATGGTTGGCTCGACGGCGTTTATGGCGCAATTTTCCGCATGGACATTCACAGGGGCTGCGGGCAAGGCTTTTACCGACGGCTTTGCAATTAGCTTGGTATTTTTCGCCAATACCATTGCTTATTTTTGTGGCTGGGCGTATTTCTCGGCACGCTTTCGCCAGATGCGGGTTGATACCCCAACAGAAGGTATTAAACGGCGTTTCGGTAGCCAAAACGAGCAATTCTTTTCTTGGGCGTTAATCGTTTTTAGTTTTATCAACGCAGGTGTGTGGCTAAACGCATTAGGCGTATTCGCCAGCGCCGTGTTTGAAGCGGACATTACCTTAACCATAATCGTGACCGGGTTAACCGTGGTGTTCGTATCGGTGCTGTCTGGTGCTTGGGGCGTTGTGGCATCTGACTTTGTGCAAACCCTTATCGTAGCGGTTATCTCGGTGGCGTGTGCCATCGTTGCCCTCGTGATGGTGGGCGGCCCAGTCGAACTGGTAGAAAACTTTCCAACCGATTTTGTGATGGGCCCTGATATGAACTACGGGGTAATTTTAGTCGGTACCTTTATCTTCTTTTTGGCCAAGCAAATGATCACCATCATGAACATGCATGACGCCTTTCGATTTTTAAACGCAAAGGACTCAGACAATGCCCGCAAAGCCGCACTGCTGGCCATGGTATTGATGGGAATTGGCAGCATAGTGTGGTTCATACCGCCTTGGGCGTCAGCGATTTTATACCCTGATGCGGCGGCGTCATACCCTGAATTAGGCAACAAAGCGGCCGATGCGGTGTATTTGGTGTTTACCCGAAACGCTATGCCGATGGGTACTGTTGGTTTGTTACTCGCAGGGTTATTTGCTGCAACAATGTCGTCGATGGACTCGGCATTGAATAAAAACGCCGGTATTTTTGTGCGCAGTATTTACCAACCCTTTTTGCTTAAAAAGAAAAAGAACGTAGGTGACAAACAACTGCTAACGGTCAGTCGTTGGGTGAGCTTCATCAGCGGCATTCTGGTCATTGTGGTGGCACTGTTCTTTAAGTCATTGAAAGAACTAAGCCTGTTTGAGCTGATGATGAGTGTATCGGTAATGGTCCAAGTGCCGTTACTCGTACCATTAATCTTCGGCTTGTTCGTAAGGAAAACGCCGAACTGGGCACCTTGGGTAACGGTGATAATCGGTATGCTGGTATCGTATTTAACGGCCAACGTATTCACCCCACAAGTATTTGCCAATTGGATAGGCTTAGAGCAAGCCTTTACGCGCCGGGAATCAATCGACGTTAATTTGATGATTACCATCGCCGCGCACTTAGTGATCACCGCAGGGTTCTTTTGTTCAACTTCGTTTTTCTACCAAGAGGAACGAGACGAGCATAAAGAAGGAACAGATCGCTTCTTTACCGATCTAGAGACGCCTGTCATTGCCGACTTCGAACAAGACGAATACGACAAACAACAACGCCACAAATTGGGCTCCATGGTGATGTTTATGGGAGGCGGTATGGTCGTAATGATGTTGATACCCAACCCGATGTGGGGTCGCATGGTATTCGGCTTGTGTGCGATAACCATTTTAGTAATGGGTTATTTGTTAAGAAATAGCGCTAAGCCAAAGCGTGATTCGCTTCAGGCAGAAAAGGGGTAATCAATGTTCAGCTTAACAACAAAACATCTTGCATCCATGCTGGTCATAGCAAGTGTTGCAACAAGCGTAGGCTGCAACACGCGCGGTGATAGCAATGTACACACTGCTCAAAAAGCAATGGAGACCAGCCCAACATTAGTTACCCTTACTCATGGGGTTGATGAGTCAGCGGGCGAGCTTCCAGCGTATATTGTGAAAATAGCCAACGCGACTTTCTATCTTGAAAAGCAAGGTGGCGGGCTGTCGAGCCTGCTTGACGCTGATGGTGTCGATTGGATTGGCTTTAATAACATTGAAGGCACTGGTTGGAAGGGTGAGTATCGGGGTTTTCCAAACGCCGTACATAAACAAGATGGTAGTTATTTTCACGCCATGAATGCAGGGACAGACCCCTCTACCTCAAAAGTAACCATTGAAACCGCTGAGCACGTTCAAATTGTTTTCACTTCAAGCAATGCAAAATGGCAAGGCCAGTGGGACTTTTACCCAGACAGATGCGATTTTACCATGACAAAAGTGAGCGAAGGTTATCACTATTGGGTGCAGTACGAAGGCGTCCCCGGCGGACTCATGAATGAAAGCGATTTTTGGTATAACTCAGCAGATGACCAGCCACACCCGATCAACGAATCATTCAAGGGCGATTTACCCACCCCAGAATGGTTTGCCTTTGGTGATGAAAAATCACCGCGCATGTTGTATTTGTTACACCACGAAGATGAAGTTCAGCCTGGTCATAAGCAAGCAGATAAGATGCAGTTAAAGGATAAGCCGCTAGAAGATAGCCACTCTGATGATTACGTGAGTCGCCCTTATATGACGGTGCTGGGTTTTGGCCGCAGCAATAAAGACAAGTTCCTTAATACCCCACAACGCTTTTCAATTGGGTTTGTTGAATCGACCCATTACGCAGATCTTGATGAAGCCGTTAAAAATCTAGTCGCCAAGTAAACCAGGGGGTTAGCACTGAACTGATAATGCAAAGAACGGTGTTAAAAATACACCCTATTTTGACTGTTGTATTTATTTTTAAGCGAGCTATCATCGAGTACATACGTCGAGGAAATCATGTTTAAGAATAGCAACATCAACTTCATAAAGAGTAACCTACTCACCTTACCAAATTAAGCCGAGCGTAGTCCTTACGCTCGGCAGCTGTCCCTTTTTGTTTGTTTTTAGTCATCAGTTCGGTTGGATAATTTGCCGTGCTTATGCGTATTTTAAAATCGTTTAAAACCTTACTTTGTCCACCTGACTTTATGCTGCAAGACGCAGACTCACGGATTTTATTAAATCCTATGGCGCTATCTTCGCTGTTAAATCGCTTAGCGTTTTGTGACGGCAAAGGCGCAAAGAAAAACAAAAGTAGCCAGACAACGTAAGGGGCTTAATCGAGTTTTTTTAGTTAACACGAAGAAAAGAGATTATGGAAAAACAACCAGACATTATTATTTCTACTGCCGATTTGGCAGAACTTGAATACCAACTTGAGCGCTCTAAATTGCCCGATGATGCTATCCGGGCGATCGAAAACGAGTTAGACCGAGCAACCATAGTGGCGTGTAAAGACCTACCAGAAAATGTGGTCGCCATTGGTAGCCAGGTCACGTTTAAGATTTTAGATAGTCAAAAAGTATTTACCAAAGCCTTATGCTTACCCCATGACAGCGTAAAGTTTGAAGACAGCATTTCAGTCTTCGCGCCGATAGGCTCGGCGTTGATTGGTCTTAGCACAGGCCAATGCATTAAATGGCAAACCCAGCGCGGACAGCAGTCTGTGGAAATTATCAAGGTAGAAAGTAGAAAGCGCTAGAGAGCTCAACCGACATAAGCAAAGCAAAATAAAGAGGGTAATGAATGACATATATTCAACAAACAATAACGGATTTGAAGCTCAGTACTCCGGCGCAGTCTGAGTTTTATCAGGCAGTTGAAGAGGTGTTGCATTCGCTGGAACCACTGCTAGAAAAGAACCAATACTATCAACAGCAAGCCATTATCCAGCGCATAGTGGAGCCCGAGCGCCAAATTATGTTCCGTGTTCCTTGGGTGGATGACAATGGCGATATTCAAGTCAATAAAGGCTATCGGGTTGAATTTAATTCTGCGTTAGGCCCTTATAAGGGGGGGTTACGTTTTCACCCGACTGTAAACGCAGGCATTATAAAATTTCTCGGCTTCGAGCAAATATTCAAAAATGCATTAACAGGGTTGCCTATCGGTGGCGCTAAAGGTGGGTCTAATTTTGATCCCAAGGGTCGGTCTGACGCCGAGATCATGCGCTTTTGCCAGTCTTTTATGAGTGAGCTTTATCGCCACATAGGGCCCACTTGTGATGTTCCTGCCGGGGATATAGGAGTGGGTGCGAGGGAAATTGGCTATCTGTTTGGCCAATACAAACGCTTAACAGGTCGATACGAGGGCGTAATGACCGGTAAAAGTCTGCTGTGGGGCGGCTCATTAGTGCGAAAAGAGGCGACTGGCTTTGGCGCCGTATATTTTGCGGATTATATGCTTGAAGAGCGCGGCGATAATTTGCAAGGCAAGCGTTGTTTAGTTTCAGGGGCGGGCAACGTCGCTATTTATGCTATGGAAAAACTGTATCAACTAGGCGCTACACCGATAAGTTGTAGTGACTCTTCTGGCACGCTTTTTCATGACAGCGGAATAGATCTAAAATTAATCAAACGACTGAAAGAAGGCCGTCGCTGCGATTTGCTAGAGTACCTTAAAACCTATCCTGAGGCCCAGCATACAGCTGTTACTGATTATCCTCTTGACGGTCACGCAGTGTGGCGCTATCAAGCTGATGCAGCTTTTCCTTGTGCTACCCAAAATGAACTGACGCTCCAAGATGCTCAAGCGTTAATAGAAAACGGCTGCCAGTTGGTCAGCGAAGGGGCGAACATGCCCTCGACCAACGATGCAGTTGATATATTTTTAAATGCAGGCATTGCCTATGGTCCAAGTAAGGCCGCGAATGCTGGAGGTGTCGCTACCAGTCAGTTAGAAATGGCGCAAAACGCCAGTATGCAAACTTGGCGTTTTGAGCAGGTGGATCAAAGACTCAAACAGATCATGAAAAATATATTTATCGCGGCGAGTGAAACGGCCAAAGAATTTGGTGAAGATGGAAACCTAGTATTAGGCGCTAATATTGCCGGGTTTCGTCGCGTGGCTGATGCGATGATTGAGCAAGGGGTGATTTAAAAGAAACCTCAAAATAGTTGACTTTATCAACCACATGTTTATCATCCACGTTTCGAATTTCAATTATGGATCTAACGGACTGTGGGTAGACATCATGCATAAAACCTTGAAGAAAATTTTGCTTGTGGCCGCAATGGTCACACTCGTCGGCGGCACGTTTACTGGCATTATGACGTATTCAAACATTGGCTTTAGTGACGATTTTTCACGCCAGTGGACATTCTCGTTTATGCAGGCGGTGTGCGTGATTTTCCCTATGGGAGTGCTTATCATGTGGACAATGCACAAGGTCGTTGAGGCTTTTTTCGGGCGGTTATCGAGCTTACATAAAAATCTGATTTTTGGTTTTGGTATGGCGCTTAGCATGGAGGCCGTCATGGCGCTGAGTACAACGTATCGCAATATCGGCTTGGGCGACTGGCAACAATTTAGCCAAGCCTTTCTCGCTAGTTACTTGATGGTGCTGCCTGTTGCCTTGGTCCTTTCCCCCATTATGACCTTGTTAATAAAGCCTAAGATGGAAGCATTTTTAGCCAGCTAAAGATGCTGCGACCTGCTCTGACTGTGACCAAACAGCGATTACCTGATAGATAATGTATGCGCTCTAAGTGTTTTCTGAATAAATGGATGGTCTAAGACGGCGTTTATTTTAAGGAGCGCGAGCTCTTCACGAAACACATTAATACGTGTGGTAAGGGCTTTTAATTCCGCTTGAAATGCATCGGCTTCTCGATTGTTGAGCATAAAAAAATCGCTGGAGCCAAATTCAAACTGCCGCTGTTCTTGTTCAAAGAGCTTGCGTGATAAGACGACCTGCTTGGTTTGCATATCATGCAAGCGCTTGGCATAGGACAGATTCACCAGACGTTCTTGTCGTTTTGCATCAATTGATTGACGTAATGCGTTTGTTTTTGATTCCAGAGCGTAGATTTCATACTGAGTTCTACTCTTTTTGGCTTTGGCTTGCGTGCGGTCAAAAGGGACTGAAAAATACAAGCCTATCTTGGCCTCAGTGTCTTGCAAAGACGTAGGGCCTGAGCCTATGTCTCGCGCCACTTTGGCTTCGATATCGAGCTTAGGCAAAAGTGCCACCTGTGCCAAACGCATTTTTTGCTTGAGAGCTTGCATCTCTAGGGCTTTCGCCGCCAGAGCCGGGTGGTTATCTACATCACTGCTTTTTACCGCCAAATTAAATGACGCAGGCCAGGTGATTTTCGCTGCACTTTTAGGCGCTTGGCTCTGCTCATCGAATGCTTCGCCACTGTGCATGTAATAACGCAATTTCTGCATATTAGCGCGTACTTTGCGCTCAGCGGCAAGCAAGGACGATTGACGCTCTAGTAATCGGGTTTCAAACTCTAACAACTCAAATTCAGCCACATCGCCTTCTGCGACGCGGGTTTTTATGCCCTCTTGGCGATTAACGCTGACCGCGACTAACTGCTCGATTTTGTTGAAGTAACTAACGGCTTCTACCCAATCCAAGTAGGCCAATATGGCCGAGTAGTAAAACTCACTTTGGGCAAGTTTGGCTTCTTCGCTCCACATTTTATACTTGAGGCGAGCGCTGGCCATGGCGGTGCGTTTCTTGTCGGTGTCGCGGCCTTGTAGCAATGACAGCTTCACGCCCAATGAGGCTTCACCGCCGGATAGGGTCGCGTACTCTTGTTCGTACACAGGGAAATCGCCGTCAGAAATACGGTATTCAGAAAAGATTTCCGCGTTGTATGCTTCAAGAGGCTTAGAGAACTTTTGACTTGCCTGCAAACCATCATAATAACCGGCGACGCGCGAAAAGCTGTTGTGTTCAAGTTTTGCGTCATAAGCACCATCCGCGTATTGAATGTCAGCACCGTACTGCCCTGTGGTGGCATCAATTGCGAGAATTTCTGGATGGTTATTGGCCACAGACGACAAGTATTGTTGCAAGGTAAATGCCGCTGATGACGCAGAAAAGCCGAGTAAAACTAAAGCACTTATCAGAACCCCATACATCAGGTTGAGCTCTCACTGGTTTCTCGCGAACGCACGGGAGGGAAGTTGTTTAATTGTCGCCATAACTCGTACCCTAACCTGACTTCCTCTAAGAGGATCCACGCCCTGACACGGCTCCCCAAACGTGCGCTTTCGTGTTCTGGCCAAGCCACTGTTGTATTCACAGGGGCAATCCACACAGTGAACATACCGAACTGGTCAGCGACCGGTTCAACGAACGACACCACACCCTCAAAGGTGCCGACTGACATGCCGGGCCAGCCACTAAATTGGAATGTTGGCCAACCTTCGAACTGGATACGTACTTTTTTGCCTTTGGTGGCTAATGCTGCGTCGAGACCATTAATTTTAATACTAATTTGGCGTTCAATATTCGCCGGAACAAACCAGCCTAAAATACTACCAGCCGTCACATAAGTCGCACTGCCGCCAGATTGGAGCCTAACGACTGTGCCGTCCATTGGTGCATACTTAGTACGCGTCTCTTGACGGGCCAATGTCATCTTAAGGGTATCAAGATCTTCTTCTGTTTTTGATGCTTCGGCCTTTAGCTTTTCAAGCGCAATTTCGACGGCTTCAACTTCTTTTTGCGAGACTAGCCCTTCTTTGAGTAACTTCTTTTGTCTTGATAAGTTACTAAGAGCATTTTGCACAGATAATTTGTTTGAAACGTAGCGCTGATTTGCGGCTACTTGTTGCGAACGCAGCTTTTCTAAACGGTCTGAATCTACATCGACCAAAGTGACGATAGGTTCGCCTTTTTTAACGTTGTCGCCTTCTCTAACGTGCCAGGTTTCAATTTGGCCATTGAGCAGAGCTGATATGGGCTG
Organism: Paraglaciecola sp. T6c; assembly: GCF_000014225.1. Classification (NCBI taxonomy): domain Bacteria; kingdom Pseudomonadati; phylum Pseudomonadota; class Gammaproteobacteria; order Alteromonadales; family Alteromonadaceae; genus Paraglaciecola; species Paraglaciecola sp. T6c. The sequence goes on along the minus strand of NC_008228.1, from coordinate 329,535 downwards.
GATACGGTACAAAGGATCGGGGGAATTTACTGAGCCCGTACCGTAGGCGGTTTGCACCCAAGGGGTAAAGGTAAGCAATAATACTGCTGCGATGACTAAGGTTACGACCAGCCAGATAATGGTTGTATGGGTTTTAGGGACTTTCAAGCTTTTCAGCGTTTTCATGGCCCCCATGAAATCAGTATGGGCGTTACTCATGTTCTGCCTCCTGACTTGTATTTACATTGGGCTGGGGCTCTTTTTTGCTTTCTAACTCAATAATGCCATTAAAAAATGCCGGCGTTGGTGCATTCGAAAAATACAATACGGTTAGATCTGTTCTTTCTATCACGCCTAAAATACGCTCTCGTCTGATGGTCGGGATCGCATCGAAATGCTGGTTGATGACCAGCACTTTTGGCTTAGAAAGCATCACCACGACTAACTTTAGTAAGATAAATTCAAGTGGCTGCAAAGGTGTGCCTACCGACGAAATTGGCGTTTTGAGCTTTAGCGGCAACGAACTGATCACATCCGCTAAGCCGACTCTTTCTATGGTGGCGTTTATCTCACTGGTGGTTACATCGGGAACACACATGTGTATGTATTCTTCGATAGTACATTCGATAATTAATGAGCGGTCTAATACAAATACGGCTTGGCGTAAATCGTAGGTGTCGTAATCAGACAAGTCGCTATTATCAAGATTTATCCACCCAGAAGAGGGAACCTCATAGCGTTTGAGTAAGTTAACTATGCTGCGCTGGGTCCAATTGGTCTGAGTAGAGACAAAGTATTTATCCCCTTGTGCGATTTGTTTGTCGATAAGGCATGATTCGCTTTTACGCTTAATAATCACCTTATTGAAATCAAGTGCGCCGCCAGCTGGCGCAGGTTTGGATGTTTGTTCTAACGCCTCTTGAGGTATGTTGATAGCGCCGCCAATTTTGTCTGCGGTGCCATATAGCTCGTAATACAACTTTAAATAATGACTGAAGTTAGACAGCCCTAAGAATACTGCGGCCATAATCAACTCTGCGGCAACCAATTGCCCGATGGACAACTGACCAATAATGACCAACCAACCACCTAAACCAAGCAAAGCCGAGCTTGCCAGTGCGTAAAGCACCAGAAACATAACGACTTGTTTAAAGGTGAATGAGAAGTGGCGAGAGTGATTATCCACATACTCTGAAACGTAGCGCTCGGTTTTTTTGCCTGCATAATCAAATTGCGAAGACGATTTTAAAAAGTCGTTTGCTGATGCTAAGTTACTCAACCATTTCGCAGTCGTGTACTTAGACTCAGATAGGCGCACCGCTGTAACCTTTGCTTGAGTTGACCAGAGTCGCCAGATTGCATACATAATTAAAATGACGCACAAGTTGAATGCCAGCAGAAATGGGTGATAAAAAGAAACCAGAGTAAAACCGACAATCATCTGCAAGATCAATGCGATACCATCAACCATCAAACTAGGGACGTTCTTTTGCAATGTCATGATGTCGAAATAACGATGGGTGATTGATGTGTTTTGGCTGCCCTCAAAGTAGCTATGGGGAGCCAAGATAGTGCGCAAGCTTAGATCAGCGACTAAGCGTGCATAGATGCGCCGTTCATAATACTCCATCACCCGCATGCGTAGCGCTGCGAAACACCCCGACAGCAGCAAAGTACTAAACAACACGATGGCAAGGGTAATGACCGCGCGCGTTGAAGCGATATTGGCTATGGTGTTGATCAAGGTTTGTACGGCGATTGGCACAGCTAATGTCAATAGGCCAATCACTACGCTATAAGCGATGACGACAGCGAAAAAAGAACGTTCTGGTTTTAACAGCGCAAACAAGGTTTGGCGCAAGTTAACTAGGTCAATATTTTTGGAGGACATTTTTGGCTCGTCTTTTATGGCGTCAATACACGGTCAATTTCAATGTTGTTAACTTTATAAAAACTGAGCTACCACAGGAAAACTCTACAGTGAAAGGTAACTTGTACCCAATTCACGCTGGATAGCTTACTGATTTATTCGCAAAATTAAAATCGATTATCGCTGCTGAGCATATAAAACTGATTGATATTTAACGCGCTTTTACGTGAAAAACAGTAATTTGGCTCATTTATAGATATACAAATTCTATCGTGGGCACTGAGCGCTAATTTGCGCGGATGATGAATACTGCATACGCCGCTGTTACTGTCATTGCTGCTGATACATTTGAGTCGCTAAAAAAGCAAAGCTGGATCGTAAGCTGTACTATTTCCAACCTTGTTGCCATTGGCCGCTGTTTTTTAATTCCTGCCAATCTATAGAGGTAGCGCGTTTTGTCATCACAGCTTCAATGCAGCAGATTAGCACTGCACCTTCTTCATCAAACTCTACTTCAGAGACAATGAAGTGCTTTTCTTTGTTCTGGGGCCTTACCGCCGTCCATTTGCTGTTGAGTAACTTTTTAGGGTTAATTTGATGCATACACGGCCTTTAACTAAGCATGTAATTAGGCAATGAGCGACGACGTTAATAACTCATCAATCTCTGCTTTGAGCTCTTTATCTTCGATTTTATTGGCACTGATTTTCGCAGCCTGTAAGTTCTTAATTGCCTCACCTGTGCGATTCAACTCTATTTGCAGTTTCGCCATCGAATAGGCGATAGATGACATATGGTCTTTCGAGTTTATCGCCGTAGCCTTGTCTAACGCTTTTTGGTAAATAAGCACTGCATCGCTTAGATCTTCGGTGAAATCGGCCAGTGTTTCCCACTGCTCAGGGTGATCTTTATTGGTATTTTGATGCTCAAGGCAAAGTGCTTTCAACTCATCGTAAAGACGATCAAACGCCTTCTGGTCGTTCTTGTTAGCAGCCGTCATCAACTTTTCAGATAGGCCATAAACCGCTTTATATATTTTGGTATTAATCATCACGCAACCCTTTTAAACATCATCAAGCGACGAAGAGCTCTTCGCAGCGCATTGTATGCCAGCAAAGATAACATGAAACATGGAATTCATATTGAGATTAGTAAAGTCAGAAGTGCAAAGACCATTTGCACTTCCCAGTGAATTACTGGACACCAATGGTTATCAACGCTGCCCCTTTGTTCGCTGGCGGCGCGTTTTGAAGCATCAACACCACACCGCGGTTTGGCGCCCGAAGCTCAGCGATAGGTTCACCAAAGTAATCGCGCACTATCCCTAGTAGCGCCCCTTGCTGTACAAATTCGCCAATTTCACACTTAGACTCAAAAAAGCCTTTTACTGGGGTTTCTACTTCGACAAGTTGTTCGTAAATAGTTTGACCTTCTGAAGCAGGTAAGGTGCTAGGAAGCATGTCGATACCCGCAATTAGACGGCGCAGTGCATCAAGATATGCCAGCACGTCTACTTCTTCGTTATGGCCACGATCACCTATCTCTAGCGTCAGGCCGGGCTTGCCACGTGTCATTGCTGTATTCGGGTAACTAATTGAATTGGCGGGATCTCTTGGGCGGTCACCGTATAAAATGATATGACGCATGCCGGAGGCTTTGGCCCAGGCCAGAGTGCGAGCATCTAGTGCATTATCACCCACGAAGGGCGCGTATATATGCGGCCATAGTTGCTGATATGCGCTCCCTGAATGCAAGTCAGCAAGATAGTCACTACTGCCGATGATCTCTTCTGTTAAAAAATGCGCAAGACGCTCTGTATCAGAACCTTTGGCGTTGCCAGGAAACTCCCGATTTAGATTCTTTTTGTCATTTGGATGCAGAGCGCTTAGGCCGTATTGGTGAAGCGCAGGCAAATTTGCCGCATGCACAAGAATAAGCGTTCCTTTGAGTACAGCTGGGTCAACCTCTGAGCGCAAGCGTTGTAGGGCTGTGATTGCTGGGAATTCGTCGCCATGGGTTCCGGCAGAAAAGGTCAAGACCGGGCCTGAGTCAACCCCATGGAAAACGGTGATCGGGACCTGCATATCAGTATCCGTAACGTTGGCAAAAAATGAACGCTGCTCACCTGCAGGAATGCTGTTGCCTGCTAATTCGAAGGGCGAGCGAGCAGCATTTGCTAGGGTGGTGATAAAGCACATAATAATCATTAAATAGCGGGATCGTAGATGCATCGTTTTTCCAGTTAGGTCATGAAGATCAAGAGATTGGGTTTACACATCACATGCCATTGAATTGTATATGAAAGACCTAGCTTCCAGAAGACCAGAGTTGAAGATCGCGGATAGCGAGAATATTACTGAGCGGAGCATGTTTGATGCGCTCGTTGTAAACCTAGTGGTAGCTGCAGGCAAATGATTGAGCGAAGCGCATGCTAACTAAAAAGATAACACGGCGAGGCTGCGCTTGATGCTCGCAGCCAGAAAGCTAGCGAAAACTACATTTGCACGTTAACGCTTTGCAAGTACTGCATATTACTTAACTCAAGCAATGACAGGCCCCGCGTTGCTTGTTCAACAGCCATTTTACTCCAACCTGAGTCGGCATGTTTACGCGCTATTCCAAAATAATAAGCGGCGCGTTGAACACGCAATTTGGTATTACGGTCTGACAGGTCATATTGCATGCCGGTCAATTTTGCCTCTAACTGCTGTAGCTCAACAGGCATCACCGACATTGCTGCGGAATTTTGGGTGGAAACACTCTCATCAGCCTGCGCATTCAATAAAAAGCCACCAGCGGCTAAAGTGATTACTGTGGTCAATGACAATAAGGTTTTCATGGTTTCTCTCTTTAAAATTAATAGTTAAACAAGACCTTAGGTCTTGTGCTAAAACAGTATTTGCAATATCGATACCCTTTAAAGCCAAAAAGCTATATAAGGAGTTCACCAATTAAAAATCTGTTTTGAATCATAAAGATAAAGAAAAATAAACGACTGCCTCACTGCTTATCTTACCTATTATTAATCATCAATAGGCCTGTATCTTCCTGAAAAATTGAGAGTTTTTTACACACGTCAGATAAAAACTACTGACGGTGTAATGAATTGTTTTCTATGCCTTGTTGCTACATAAAATAAGCTCCCATCTCTAAGGCGCAGAAAGTAACACAACCTAAAATGGTTAACGATTAGACAATGTATGTAGAAGCCTAAGAAGGTCGCTGTTACCGACTCCAGTATATTGAGATATGCGTGGTGTGTTTTGGGGACACTGTCGTAGAACGGTTAACGCGCTTCCCTGACTACGCAGCAACGTATCAATCTCGGTGCTATCAATGCCGATTTCGCCGAGCCATGCCATAACACGTAGATGCCCACAACGGATCAGCAGTCTGATGGATTTAACTACATTGGATGAGACGTTTGTTGAGCCGGCTTGTTTAAATCAGGCTTTCCCTAAATGGTTTGCACCAGTCTTTGAATGTAAATAGAAGGCCCTGTCCATTAGTCTAATATCGCTTTGCCATTGAAGAAGCGTGAGTTGCTTGAACTTGCATAGGGCTCGTTTCATGAATGAGATGGCAGATGGCAGATGGCAGATGGCAGATGGCAGATGGCAGATGGCAGATGGCAGATGGCACGGATACTGTTAGCTCAACTCACAAAATGCAAACTTTAGTCTACTAACTCAATCCCTAATGCTGCTAACAACCCCAACGCCTCAACGCGAGAAAAGCGTGCCTTATCTACACGATTTTGCCTTAAATCTATTTGATAACCCTGGGCTTGGGTGAAATCAGCTGAAGTCAAAGTCGTATTATGAAAGCGGCTTTGATCTAGCTCACTGCCTACAAAACGCGCTTTACGCAAACTGGCTTGGGTAAAGTCGACATCATGCACTTTGCAATCAATAAGCTGTATAGCCCCCAGAGCCAAGCCAAAAAAAGAGCCGGAGTTGAGTATGCAGTCTTTAAATTTTGGCGGGTTTCCCAAATGACTAGTCCAATCTGCTTGCGTCCAGTCAACTGCCAATAATTTACAGCGAATAAAAATGGCACTGTGAAACTGGCTATTGTTCAATGCCAGCAGCGACAAATCACAATCGACAAATTCACATTCATCAAATACACAAAAGCGCCATTGCCCTTCCCTCAAATCAAGCTTTTCGAACCTGCACTGTTCGAACCTTATGCTCTCCCAGCAAGCTTCACTGGCTAAAGGGTGTTGATGACCAATCTCGTCATCGTAATATTCAATGCCCAATACGTTACCTATTTCGGTTAAATACTTCTGTTAATTGGCCCCTTGGTGGGTAGGCCGTAGCTCGTTAAATTGCTGTGCACTAAGCAATTGAAAAAACTCGTCTAAGTCATGCCCAGTATCGACGCTACCTGCAAACCAAGGATGCAGTTTTAATAATATGTTGATGTGATTAATCTCTTCACCGTAAAGCCGTGTCTGCACTGGCCGATTTGCATCACGCAAGGCTTGTGCTAGCTGTTGTTGATTGAATTCACCCACTGCGTTGTCACCCATTGCATGTAATAGCAACATGGGTGGCTCGTCGCCATCAACATGGCTAGTGGCTTTCATTGTGTGAAAATTCTCTTCACCGAAGGTGGCAATGTATTCTGGTGAATCTGGGGTAAATGCATAAGGCCCAGCTATGCCTGCAAAGCCGCTGATATCCCCCACAGTTATGCCAACGTCAGTCAAATAGTGTTTGTCCGTCATCAATAGCGCGCCGGTGTGTGCCCCAGCTGAATGCCCTGCAAGATAAATTTGTTGCGGGTTACCGTTATAGCGGGAAATATTCTCTTTTACCCAAGCAAGTGTTTTTGCGCCATCTTCAATGAACTGGGGGAAGTGCCCTTCAGGATATTTAATATAGTCAGGAATAACGACTGTGTAGCCGCGTGCAACAAAGGCATGAGCGACGAAATAATACATAGACTTGTTTCCCCAATTCCAACCTCCACCGTGAATAAATACGATAACCGGTGCCACAGGGTGCGAATTGTCACTGGGGTACACATCTAATGTTTGCCATGGCTCATCGCCAAAGGCAATATCATGATTGACTGTGATGGGGTCAATCAGCTTGAGTGTGTTATTGAAAATAGCTAAGCCTGTGCTTCGACTGTCTTGTAATAAACACACCCCAAGCCAGAGCAATAGCCCAACAACCACTACCAGTAGCATCACAAATATTTTGCGCATGTTATTATTATTCTTTGTTTTGACCTACATCGAGTATAAAGACAATTTTTATGATGAAAACTCAAAACCGAATAATACAGACAAAAAGCCCTCGAATACGGCGAGGCATTCGAGGGCTTGAAAAGCATTTTTTGTCCACAGGTGTTCACAAACAAACACCTGACGTCATGACATCAGCTTACTTTAGTATTTCAACCAATTCGCTTAAATCTTTTACGATATAGTCTGGCTCTTGTGCCAACGGATAAAGCGCTTTGCCTGGGCGCGCAACAAAAGCGGTTTGTAACCCTGCCGCTTTAGCACCAGCGACATCCCAACCGTGGGCAGCAACCATTAGCGCCTCTTCAGGTTTAATATTCAGTTGTTCAAGTGCCCATGCATATGAACGCAGATCAGGTTTGTAAACTTTAATGTCTTCAATGCTCATGCGCTTATCGAAATAATCCGTTAAACCCGCATTTTTGAACTGGGTCTCAACACCTTTGTTAGACGAGTTGGTCAAACTGACAATTTTGAATCCTTGCGCTTTAAGGGCAGTCAACCCCGCTTTAACATCAGGGTGAGCGGGCAGAGATAGTAAGGGCGTTTTAATCGCGGTTACGGCTTGCTCTTCGGTAATGTCGATATTGTTGTTTTGCGCCACCATCATTAACGCCGCTACGCCAATTTTACCAAAGTCTTGGTAGTCACCGGTTACTGTGGTCACTAGCGAATGATGCAACATGGTTGAAAACCATAAAGTTGTTAGCTCTTCTTGACCATCTAAGGCCTTACCGACTGAGGTGCGCATGGTTTCTAAATCGAGAAGGGTTTCGTTTACATCGAAAATAATAACTTTAGGTTTTGGGGCCGCATGAGCCATAAAGTTCGCTCCTAATAGTGAAAAGAAAAGAAAGGTTAGCGTGATCAACCGCGTTCGTTTTGCGAAAGGCACAAATAAGTGCATAAATAAGGGCATAAATGGGTACTCTGCTTAGTTATCAAGTGTGGTTAAAATTTTCAAGACCTCAGATGGCTCTGAGCGCTTAGTGTAATCTTCAGATACGAACGCATACACAATTTGGCCGCTTTGATTGATGACATACGTTGCAGGCATGGGCAAATTGAAGGTGTCATCACCATTAAAAGCGGGAAGATCTACTCCTGAATGCGAATAAATTGGCCGTAAGCGCTCGTCTAGGCTAAATACCAGACCGTAGTCATTCGTCACATTGTTGCCCACATCTGACAATACAGCGTAAGACAACTCGTTTTTATCTTTGGTGGTGAGTGAGTTATCTGGCGTTTCGGGGGACACTGCCACCAACTGCGCCCCTAAATCTTCGATGCGTTCCAGCACTTCTTCAAATGCTCGAAGCTCGTAGTTGCAATAAGGACACCAACCACCGCGATAGAAATTTAACACCACGGGCCCGTGGGCCAGCATTTCAGCTAAGGTGACGAGCTTACCATGCACATTTGGCAAACTAAAATCAGGCGCGTAATCCCCCACTTGTAAAGCATCAGAAGAAATATCCGTTGCCATCAAATCACTGGTGGCTAGGGCCATAACGTTTAATACGTCCTTGGGCGCGGTGGCATTTTTCTGTTTTTCGTATTCGGCTATTTGCGCCTGTAGCGACATGATTATCTCCTGCTTAAAATACGGCGTTAACTATGTATGGGTAAGATATGGGGTTAGACAAATTAAAACCTAGCAGGTAAAACCGAAAGCATGGTTTAATATTTTCGAATCAGTAAACGTCGGCCCCACTTTATGTACACAATCAACGAATTAGAAACCTTTATTGCCATAGTAGAAAACAAAGGAGTGGTTTCTGCGGCCAGCGCTTTAAACATATCCCCTGCCACAGTCAGCCACAGGCTGTCTAAACTTGAACGCATTCTGGGCACGGTTTTAATATTTAGAGATAGTCGTAATGTGCGCCCTTCCGCCGAAGGGGAAGAGTTTTATCAACGTGTGGGAGATATTTTAGCTGCCCTGTATGATGCCGAGTTTGCCATTGGCGCCAGAGACAGTGCGATCAGTGGACGATTGCGGGTGACACTGCCACCTTGGATATTTTCGATTTATATCCTGCCTAACCTCGTCAAGTTTGAGCAGCAATACCCTGACGTTATTTTAGATTTTCTGGTGACCGATCAGTTCGTCAATGTAGTGGACGATGCCCAAGACGTTGCGATTCGGGTGGGCACCTTAGCAAACTCAGGATTACTGGCGCGTAAAATAGTTAACAACAAGCGGATCTTATGTGCTTCGCCCCATTACCTAGCACAACACCCACCTATTTCTGACGTACAAGCGCTCACCGAGCACCGTTTTGTCGCCCTGCCATGGCAAAAGCAGCTTAAACTTTTACATAATGATGGCAGCGTATTTGCCTTGAATACTAAAACTCGGTTTACGATTTCTAATTCTGACAATATGACCCAAGCGCTGCGTGCGGGTCACGGCATTGGCATAAAATCAGAAATTGCGATTAAGCGCTGCATCCAAGAGGGGAAATTAGTAGAAGTATTGCCCAACGTACTTGCTTCGCCAGAGGCTCCAGTCTGGTTTTTACGCCCGCAAAATAGTTTAGCGACCCGTAAAGCCGAAGCCTTCTTCGAATTTGTAAAACAGGCTTTTAGCCAATGCTAGGCCCGCAATATGTCCTGAAATACCTGTAGTACGGTGAAAAACAAATAAAAAAATACCAAGGAATGGCCTTGGTATTATTGAATTTCCCTGCTTTTAAACGCGCACATTGAGATGCGCCCTTGAAGTCATTTATCGTTAATAAAGCAGACTATACACCTTACGGCGATATTGAGATTTAAGAGGCTCACCATCTGGCAGCGCGTTGATCATATCTAGCATTAATTTTTTAGCATCTTGAAAGTTCAGGTCTTTTAACAATACAGAGTGCATTAAACCCAATGCTTCTTCGATCTGATTGGCTTGACGCAATTGTACTGCTAATTTTACTTTTAAATCTAAGTTGTCTGGGTCGCTTTCCAGTGCTTGCTGCAAAGCAATAATTTCGGGGGACTCAGCGGCTTGCTCGGCCAATTCAATTTTACCTAAAATAGCACGGTAATATCCGTCTTGATCCACCAAGCCAATGGTCGCTAATAATTCCTTGGCTTGATTCACCTGGCCTACTTCTACTTGGCAATCCGCCAATAGCAACTTAATATCAGCGCGGTTAGGGTCCAAATCGAACGCCTGCTTTACAAGGGTAAACGCTTCTTGGTAATTAGCTTGCTCTGCCATGGCTGTGGCTTGGGCAAATAATTCGTCTTGAGGCTTAGGCAAGTGTTTATCTAACATGGCTTGAATATTCGCTTCACTTTCAACACCGGCGAAGCCGTCAACAGGTTGGCCATCTTTAATCAACATAACCGTAGGCAAGTTTTGCACGCCAAATTGCGCCGTAATATCTGGCTGTGCCTGACAATCCACTCGAGCATGCAATAGATTTTCACCTTGTTTGCTCGCAATCGCTTGCAATACTGGCGCTAGTTGCTCACTAGGCTCATAACCTTGGGCCCAAAACTCAACCATAACCAATTTGGTGGCGGATTCTTGTAAGATGACTTGCTGAAAATTCTCAATGGTAATATCTACGCTATTTTGCATGTTAAATCTCTTATGCTGATGATGAACAAATGGTGGGGTCGTTTACGCCAAACTCAAGCCGTTTTCTGCCTTTGAAAAAAGCAAGACTGTCGCCTATTAGACAATCTCCCCATTATTGTCCGTGCTAACGTCTAGTTTATTAGAACACATAGTGAAGGGGAAACCCCATGTCCAAGAAATACCAAAGCTTTGCTGATTTTTATCCTTATTACCTGAGTGAACATCAAGACACGGTTTGCCGTCGCTTACACTTTGTAGGTTCAAGCTTGATTATATTTACCATTATATACGCAGTGCTAAATGCTCAATTTGCCCTGCTGTGGCTTATCCCTGTATTAGGCTATGGTTTCGCTTGGGTCGGGCACTTCTTTTACGAACACAATAGACCAGCCACCTTTACCTACCCTTTTTATAGCTTCCTAGGAGACTGGGTGATGTTTAAAGACATGCTCACGGGAAAAATTAAGTTCTAGTTTGTTTTCGATCCTCTCTCAGTCTTATCTTGCTTCTGTTAACACCCCCTCTTAACCCCAGTAATGGTAGGGTTTCTGTGTAACATCCCTGCCAGTTCGGCTACATTTAATTTACACAGCTGCTCAGATATCACCCAGCATAAAGTGAGGACATGTGAAATTTGCTATGTTCTATAAGTGTCAAGCCCAAAACGTCAAAAAAACTGACAATTTGTTCAAAATATAGCCTTTTCAAGTCTGTAAAAAAACCGTAAACTTGCCGCCCTTTTTTGCAAACCGGACAGTTTTTGCGCGATTTCGCGTTTTGAATTATGCAGATTGGTCCTTACAAGCTTGAAAACAATTTGATTCTGGCGCCTATGGCAGGTGTGACAGATAGGCCTTTCCGGCAATTATGCAAACGCATGGGTGCAGGTTTGGTGGTATCTGAAATGCTGTCGTCTAATCCTGATGTATGGCGGTCAAGTAAATCCAAGCAACGTATGGATCATGTAGGCGAAAAAGGGATCCGCGCGGTTCAGATTGCTGGCGCTGATCCATTATTAATGGCTCAAGCGGCACAGTTTAACGTGGATAACGGTGCCCAAATTGTTGATATTAACATGGGGTGTCCGGCTAAGAAGGTAAATAAGAAGTTGGCGGGCTCTGCGTTATTGCAAGATCCACAATTGGTTGAGCGAATAGTTCAATCTGTGGTCGAAGCGGTGCAGGTTCCGGTAACGTTAAAAATACGCACAGGTTGGAATACGGACAATCGCAACGGGGTGCAAATTGCAAAGATCGCCGAACAAAACGGCATTCAGTCTTTAGCAGTTCATGGTCGCACCCGGGCCTGTATGTACAAAGGTAACGCTGAGTACGACACCATTAAAGCCATTAAACAGGCTGTGTCGATACCCGTCGTTGCCAATGGTGATATTACCTGCGTGCACAGTGCAAAACACGTGTTGGAATACACCAATGCAGATGCGTTGATGATAGGCCGAGGTGCCCAAGGTAACCCTTGGATATTTCGCCAAATTCAACATTTTCTGCAAACTGGCGAAATACTGCCTTCGCCCCCATTAGGTGAAGTGCGCGACGTATTATTAGCGCACGTAGCCAATGTTCACCAATTTTACGGTGAATTTAAGGGAGCGCGGATAGCTCGCAAACATGTGGGTTGGTATTTAGCGGAACATGACCGTGAGCGGCAATTCCGAGCCAGGTTCAATGCGATTGATGATGCTGCAGAGCAACTTGATTCATTGGCACATTATTTTGACCACTTGGCAGGCGAACCTACGACTCATCTCGTATCACCTGCTGCCTAACGATGACTAACTAAAGAGCAAGATTGTATATGTTCGAGCAAAATGTAACTTCTCCTTTTACCACTACGGTAACGACTCCTTCACAAACACAGGCGCAGAAGCCTTTACGTGACTCTGTAAAACAAGCAGTGAATAAGTACCTTAAGCAACTAGACAACACAGATATCGAAAATTTGTACGAACTAGTAATGGCCGAAGTTGAAGCGCCAATGTTAGAAGAAATCATGACTTTCACCCGCGGAAACCAAACTCGCGCGTCAATCATGTTAGGCATCAACCGTGGCACGCTACGCAAGAAGCTTAAACAGTACGGCATGAACTAAGTAAAAAAATGAAAGAGCACCCTAGGGTGCTCTTTTTGTATGCGCTATACTTCGCGCCCCTAGCATCATTGTTAATCCTTTTTAGAAGATAAACACACTATGACGACTCAAAAACCTATTCGCCGCGCTTTATTAAGCGTTTCTGACAAAACTGGCATTGTAGAATTTGCCACTTTCTTAGCCGAGCAAGGCGTTGAGCTTTTATCGACCGGTGGTACAGCCAAATTATTAGCAGACCACGGGCTAACCGTTATCGAAGCATCTGCTTATACTGGTCATCCTGAAATCATGGACGGCCGTGTAAAAACCCTGCATCCCAAAATTCACGGCGGCATTCTTGCGCGTCGCGGCCAAGATGAAGCAGTGATGGCTGAAAACAACATTCAACCTATCGATTTAGTTGTGGTGAATCTTTATCCTTTTGCTGCCACCGTTGCCAATGACGACTGCAGCCTTGAAGATGCGATTGAAAACATCGATATCGGCGGCCCAACTATGGTGCGCGCAGCAGCCAAAAACCATAATGACGTAACGATAGTCGTCAACGCCAAAGACTACGCCCGTGTTTCCGAGCAGATGCTAGCCAATAATGGCTCAGTAACGGCCAATACGCGTTTCGATTTAGCTATCGCCGCATTTGAACACACCGCCGAATATGACGGCATGATCGCCAACTACTTCGGCACCATGATCGAATCTGATAGCTGCACTGATGAGTGTTCAGACGCCTGTGCTGATGATTGCGGCCATGTACACAGTGCATTCCCCCGTACATTCAATGTACAAATGAGTAAAAAGCAAGATTTACGCTACGGCGAAAACAGCCATCAAGACGCTGCATTCTACGTAGAAAACAACGTTCAAGAAGCGTCTGTTTCGACCGCTACTCAGTTACAAGGCAAAGAGCTGTCGTTCAATAACATCGCTGACACCGACTCTGCATTAGAGTGCGTGAAGGAATTCGCAGAGCCTGCGTGCGTTATCGTTAAGCATGCTAACCCCTGCGGAGTAGCCCTGGGCGAGAACATACTTGAAGCCTACAACCGCGCTTACCAAACAGACCCTACCTCTGCATTCGGCGGCATCATTGCGTTTAACCGTGAATTAGATGGCCCAACGGCGCAAGCTATTGTCGACCGCCAGTTCGTAGAAGTGATCATTGCTCCTAGCGTTAACGATGAAGCCGTTGCCATCGTTGCGGCTAAAAAGAATGTTCGCCTTTTAGCCTGCGGTGATTGGCAAGGCCAGTTAACTGACGGTTACGACTTCAAACGTGTCAACGGCGGTTTGTTAGTGCAAGAGCGTGATTTTGGCATGGTTGACATGGAAGACTTAACGGTTGTCACCAAAGTGCAACCGACCGAGCAGCAGTTAAAAGACTTAATGTTTACCTGGAAAGTCGCTAAATACGTTAAATCTAACGCGATTGTATATTGCAAAAACAGCATGACGATCGGTGTAGGCGCAGGCCAAATGAGCCGAGTTTACTCAGCCAAAATCGCGGGTATTAAAGCGGCTGATGAAGGTTTGCAAGTAGAAGGTTCGGTAATGGCTTCTGACGCGTTCTTCCCGTTCCGTGACGGTATTGATGCCGCCGCAGCAGCTGGGATCAGCGCTGTCATTCAGCCCGGAGGTTCTATGCGTGATAATGAAGTTATCGCCGCAGCGGATGAACATGGTATCGCTATGGTATTCACTGGTATGCGTCACTTCCGCCATTAATTGTCTGCATTAATCGCAAGCGAAGCGCGGTGTTTACTCCATCGCTCTTCGCTGATTTGAGCAGATTTACGGCTTAGGTTTAAGCTACTTGATATTTAGTGTTGCGTAAAAAAACGCTACACTAGGTCCGTTTAAAGACTCATTACAGGATTTGCTCATGTTTAAGCGCGCTACGCAGTTAGTTTGTTCTATTACGTTCTTAGCTTCTTCTTTTGCTCAAGCTGATGCCCTTATCGATGCTCTAGCCGATGAAGGACGCCCTACCGAACAACGTTTACGTGACGAATACCGTCATCCGCAGCAAACTCTTCGCTTCTTTGAAGTTCAGGAAGACATGGCTGTAGCCGAGATTTCACCTGGTGGTGGTTGGTACAGTAATATTCTTGCTCCGCTATTAAAGGAAAAGGGCCAGTTTTACGCTGCACACTTTTATGTGGATGAGAACACCAACGAGTTTTATAAAAAATCTCGTGAACAATTTGAGCAGAAAATAACTGCATTAAAAAGCTATCAAAACGTTAAGGTCACCACCTTTCATCCAATGAAAGCCACTGATTTTGCGCCAGCTGAATCCCTTGACCGCGTGCTCACCTTTCGCAATATTCATAACTGGTACATGCAAGACGGTGATGAAGGCGTAGAAAACGCCTTTAAAGCTTTTTACAAAGCTTTAAAGGTCGGCGGTGTGCTTGGTGTGGTTGAGCATAGCTTACGCGAATCACAAAGCAGCGCGTTGCAACAAAGCTCCGGCTACATGAAGCAGTCATATGTTATCGCTCTTGCTGAAAAAGCTGGATTTACCCTAGCAGGTAAAAGTGAAATCAACGCCAATAAATTAGATAGCGGCGAACACGAAAAAGGCGTGTGGACCTTACCCCCGAGCTTACGTTTAGGCGAGAAGGACGAAGGTAAGTACCTGAAGATTGGCGAGAGCAATCGTATGACCTTAAAGTTCGTAAAATAAACCTGTATTAGGCTAGCGATTAGCCATTCAAAACGCCGCCTTATTGAGCGGCGTTTTGATAAATAGCCCTATTTGTTAACCCATTTTCTAAAGCGGATCTCATGAAAGTATTGATAATTGGCGGCGGTGGCCGCGAGCATGCTCTAGCTTATAAAGCAGCACAATCAAACGGTGTAAGCCAAGTTTATGTTGCCCCAGGTAATGCAGGAACGGCCCTTGAGCCAAAACTCGAGAATGTTGCCATCGACGTTGAAGATATCAGCGCGCTGGTCACTTTTGCCAAACAAAATGCGATTGCTTTAACCATAGTGGGCCCAGAAGTACCACTTGTGTTGGGCGTGGTAGATGCATTTCAAGCCGAAGGTTTAGCGATTTTCGGCCCAAGTAAAGCCGCTGCGCAGCTTGAAGGTTCAAAGGCATTCACTAAAGATTTTTTAGCGCGTCATAAGATCCCTACAGCTGAATATCAAAATTTCACTGAGATTGAGCCCGCCTTAGCCTATTTGCAACAAACAGGCGCTCCTATCGTGATAAAAGCTGATGGCCTAGCCGCTGGCAAGGGTGTGATTGTCGCGATGACCTTAGATGAAGCCGAAGATGCGGTGCGCGATATGCTGGCGGGAAATGCCTTTGGCGAAGCAGGCAGTCGTGTTGTCATTGAAGAGTTCTTGGACGGTGAAGAAGCGAGCTTTATTGTCATGGTTGACGGCAAAAATGTATTACCTTTTGCCACCAGCCAAGATCACAAACGTGTGGGCAATGGCGACACAGGGCCAAACACAGGTGGTATGGGCGCGTATTCACCAGCCCCGGTGGTGACCGATGAAATTCACCGACGCGTGATGGATGAAGTGATCTACCCTACGGTACAAGGTATGGCAAGCGAAGGTAACGATTACCACGGCTTCTTATATGCGGGCTTGATGATCATGGCCGATGGCACACCTAAGGTGATTGAATATAACTGCCGCTTTGGGGATCCTGAAACACAGCCCATCATGATGCGCTTGCAGTCTGACCTCGTTGAGTTAGTGCAGCTTGCCGTTGACGGTAAGTTAGACCAAGCCACTGCCAAGTTTGACCCTAGAGCTGCTGTAGGCGTGGTACTCGCCGCAGGTGGTTATCCGCAAGCTTATAAAAAAGGCGACGTGATTTCTGGTTTAAACCAAAATGAAAGCGACGTAGCTAAGGTTTTTCACGCTGGTACGAAAGATGTCAACGGTAATGTAACGACAAACGGTGGGCGCGTATTGTGCGCAACAGCCTTAGGTGAAAGCGTCACTGAGGCACAACAACGTGCTTATGAACTGGCCAAGAGCATCAGCTGGAATGGCATGTTCTATCGTGACGACATTGCTTATCGCGCCATTGCTCGTGAGCAATAAAGATTAGGGTTTAAAATCTGAAAGCGACACTAGAAAGCGCCAACATGGCGCTTTTTTTATGTACTTTAAATGAGCCTTATTATACCAACGCCATTTTCAAAATCCGCTGGGGGAATTCTCACAGGGCACGTATTTATTGGAAGGGGTATGACTAACTCACAAGCCGGTTGCGGCCCTGTTTCTTAGCTTGATAAAGACACCGGTCGGCTTGCTCCACCAGAAATTCAGGGTGATTAAAGGTGTGGTCGTTAATGTCATGGAGCTTCAGTGTTGCCGCACCGACACTCACAGTGACCTTACCATTAACAGTAGACGCCTTGTTTTTTATATCTAGCGCTTCAATATTGCGTAATATCATTTCAGCTATTTTTTGCGCGCCTACTTTATCGGTGAAAGGTAACAGTACTAGGAACTCTTCGCCGCCATAGCGCCCCATAGCATCACTCTCACGCTGCAAACTCGCTTCAATGGTAGTGGCAACCTTCTTTAAACATTCGTCACCCGCTACATGACCATAGGTATCATTAAATCCCTTGAAAAAATCAATATCAATCATTAGCACTGACAGCTCATGTTGCCCTCGAATAGCTGCGTACCAAAACCGGTTGTAGGTGGTGTCGAGCTGCATGCGGTTAGGTACGCCAGTCAGCCCGTCGGTACAGGAGATAAGCGCCAGCGTACGAAGCTTAGCCGATACCTGCATATGATTTCGGATCTTGATGTTGAGCATGGCAATATCGGTTGGCAGCTCAACGAAGTCTAATGCACCCGCTTCTAGTCCAGATAAAATCAAGGATTTGGGCGTATCTTTACCATACAAGATAAGCGGAATATCTATGGTTAGGGGGTGCTGTTTCAAACGAGTACAAATGAGAAGCCAGTCGCTGTCACGGGGAGATACTCTGATCAATACTAAGTCGATAGGTGCATTTAGCGCTAACTTGAGTACCTCTTCATTGTCATTACACACGAGCAAATGGAATGATGTTGAAAATTGGCGGGTGAGTGCTTTTAACATTTCGCCGGGGTTATCTACCACCAGCAACGTTTGTTTTAGAACATTTGCACTCTCTGGATTTTGCATTGCGGCTCTGGGTTTTGGTCAGCTAGGTGCTTAACTCGCAAATTGCCACAGCACCTAATCGACATGAAAGACGCTTCATTGTTCAATAATCAAACAGCAGTTTCAATACCCTCCTGCTGTTTTTGCATGAGTATTTTTTTTAGCAGAGTATTTTCCTCAACTAAACGCTCAACAAGCTCCGATTCATTGGACTCAGGCTTGTCTACTTTTTCGAACCAGTTAAAGTATGCATTCTTATTGTGCTTATCCATCATAATACCTCTTACTACATTTATAATTTTTGAGCATTGTCACGTCAGATGCTACAGCGCGTGCAATGATTTATTCGCTAACTTTTAACTTGCTCACCACTTTTTCTACATCGATGGCCTCTTGAGCGATATCAACCGCTCGTTGCTTTTCAGCGTCATTTTTCACCTGCCCTTGCAACACGACCACACCTTTGGTGCTATTTACGTCAATTTCGGTGCTGCTGATATCCGGTGCCGCCAGTAGACGGGTTTTGACTACAGTAGCGACTTTGTTATCGGTTAGCTTAGCCTGCACTTCGCTGTCTTCATTCTTTCCCGGTGAGAACACCGTAAGCATGTTTTCTACCCCAGTCACACCCTCAACGCCAATGACTAATTCTTGCGCCAAGGCTTTATCTAAGTCTGTTTCCACCTTACCTCGTAGGGTCACCGAGCCATTGTCAACGTCCGTATCAATGCCAGTTGCATCCAAGTTGCCATTTAGCAACAAGGTGGCTTCTACGTAACCATCAATCCAACCATCAAGCGCACTGGCTTTCCAGTAGTTACCGGCTGAGGCGCCAACACTGGCGGTACTGAAGATGGCAATCAGGGTTATGCTTTGTAATATCTTTTTCATCGCTGCCTCACACATTTGCATTAGACCTTCAAAACATAGCTAATGCGATAATGATGCCAAGAGTAAAACTCTGATTTGTTTATTAAAAACAGGCATTTTCAAGCATTAGCGCCGCTAGCAGCTCCTCTTGGCAAGCCAAAACAGGCCGAATATTAGAGTCCAAAATGGCGCTCATGTTAATGACTACTTATGCCGCTTATGTTGTTTAAATGCCAACACACTGAAGAGCACGACAAACGCGACGCACAATAAAAAAATCACTTTTGCAATACTGGCTGCGACGCCAATCACTCCACCAAAACCAAAAACGGCCGCTATTACGCCAAGCACAAAAAATGTTAGGGCCCAAGTCAACATACACACTTCCTTTAAAACGGATAAACGAAGGAGTTAATGCTCCTTCGGCTGGGTGTAGTAAGCGACATACGTGCCAACATCTGAACTTGTCCATAAGCCCTGCCCTGTGGTGCTCAACTATTCTTCGTTCCCCTTATCCTTGTAGGTTTTGCAGTGGGCTACGAAAAAATTACACATTGTATAATTGCTCCGTCCTAGGCTGTGCTTTCACTTGAATCACAGTAGGAACAACGTCCCCAAACCAAGAAATGCCACAAACCCTACAATATCTGTGACCGTCGTTAGAATCACTGATCCCGATAACGCTGGGTCGATGTTGAACTTGTTTAACACCATAGGCACCACGACTCCAGCCGCTGCGGCGGCAATGATATTTAATAAAATCGCTAAGCAAATCACCAATCCGAGCATTGCGTCTGAAAACCAAAAATACGCGATACAGCCAATCACCAATGCCCACACCACACCGTTTAAGCCCCCGACACTCAACTCTTTCTTAAGTAAGGCTTTCACGTTAGAGCCAGTGACTTGCCCTAAGGCAAGGCCGCGTATCATTAAAGTCAGGGTTTGGCTGCCTGCTATGCCCCCCATACTCGCCACAATGGGCATGAGAACCGCTAGCGCCACCACCTGTTGCAATGTTGCCTCGAACATCCCGATAAAACCTGAGGCTAAAAATGCCGTCAGTAGGTTGATACCTAACCAAACCGCTCGGTTCTTTGCGCTCTTAGGTACCGACGAGAACAAATCTTCGTCTTCATCCATACCTGCCGTCGCCATAATTTGGCGCTCATAAAATTCATTCAGTAGCTCACTCGCGGTGGAAATGTCTAAACGACCCAGCACTTTGTTTTGTTCATCCACAACCGGCAATGAAGCAAAGCCGGAACGTTGAACCATCAAGGATGCCGTGGTTAGCTCGTCACTCGCGTTGATGGTATCGAATACCTCTTCTGATAAATCCACCAAGGGCACATGCTCGGGTAGCCCCATGACGTTGGTTAACTTTACGGCTTCTGAAAATTGACCTGCACGGTTAACCAAGAAGATGGTGTCAGCATGGGTTGGTACATCTCGGCGAATCAAACGCAGTGCATCGCGTACTTTGGCGTTTAAAGGCAGCACGAGTGGGTCTTGGCTAAGCCAGTGGCCAATTTCATCGTCACTAAATTGGCTCGCGTCAGTGAAATACTGGCGCTGTTGCTTATCCATGGCATCCAGCGCTTTATCAACCAACGCATTGGGCAATGAATCTGACAATTCGAGTAATTGCTCAGCGTCCACCTCAAAGAAAATGGCTTCCCACTCACTTACATCAGTGGCGGCAATTAACGTCTCGCGAGGATCCCCGCGCATGGCAACCAGCACATCGAGTCGACGTCGTTTGGGTATTCCTTCCCACACTTTTAGGCGCTGTTCTAGGGGTAAAGACTCTAACAGTAATGCCACATCATCGGTGTCTTGGGCCGCTACAAGCGCCACTACATTATCTTGTTCACCGCGCTCTGGAGCCGATACAACTTCTTCAATCAACTCGGGTAATAATTCAGCCATGGTGATTCCTATCCAAAATGCGCTAGATAATGATGATATGAAAATACAAAATATGAAAAACAATAGATAACGACACACTTATCATCAGTAGACGTAACACTATCGAAAAAAGTCACAATTTTTATGACATGAGACTGCCCCAGATGATTTGAACGACTCATAATGACCGTTATCGGTAGGTTATTGAATAAATTACGCGCCAATCCAGTACAGTTACTGAGGTAAAAATGCTAGCCCGTTCGAAACATAATTAGTTTTTCTGTAAGTTACTCGGGCTTTGACTCTTCTTTGTCATCAAGAGTAAATTGATAATATAAGTTCAGCTCGCTGTTTAAACTGCTCACCGCTTCCAGATACAGTTTTGGCAATAGCTGGTAACGCAGAGCAACTTCTGAAACAGAGTCAAACACCCCTACACCGTAGCGAATTTGCACACCAGGCGCGATATAACCAGAAACCGAAAGCTTGGTTTCGTCTCCCGTACCACTGGTATTTAAAGCGAGATCTTCTACGCCCAGTTTGCGCCCGATATTAGTCACTTTGTTTTCACTTTTACCTAAACCAAACCCGATTAACGCGCTGGCCAGTGCCCCGTCGCTTGAGGATTCATCAGTACTATTGATTGCAGTGCCGCGCAACAGATACGAAAGCGCCTCTGGCTGCTCCATACTTGGATCTGAAAATACGCTGACTTGAGGCTCTGACGCGCTGCCTTGAATTCGCAAGCCTGCAATCACATCATCCGCGGTTTTGTTAGGATCTCGAATTGCCTCCACCGCAAGATATGGGCTATCTATCGGGCCGCTAAATTGAATTTCTCCTTCTCGTATCACCAAATCTTGGCCATAAGCTTGGTAGCGACCATTGACCAAATTCAGCTCACCGTTAGCATTAAGGACTTCGCCAGCTTGCGTTAATAACAATGCGCCTTCTAAGTCTGAGGTCAAACCGAATGCATCCACTTTGACGTCATTATTTTTGTCTGGGTCAATGTTAATTTGTAGAGATAAATCCAGCGGTAAACTGTTTTCTTTAGCGACTTGCTCATGATTCACCAACACCACATCACTAGAAGGTGATAAAGCACTGGGTGGCAACTCCCTCACCTTAATACGGGCGTAGGGTAAAGTGACTTCTCCTTTAACCGATAATCCTGCTTCCCCAAATTGCACATTGATGTCAGGCGATAACTTAGCCCTGACGATATTCTGATAGTCGATTTCCATTTCATCTCCCTTAACGTTCACTGTCGCGCTAGGGGTATCTTGCCAACTGAACTCACCGTCTATTTGGCCCTCTCCGTTGCCCAGTTGGAATGGCCCGCTCAGCGTCGCCGCCTGCCCAGTAAACGTAATAACTTGCTCAACCTGATGAATACGCGATGGCAGCATTGAGCCCGCGAGGGCACCTTCAACTAACGTTACCTCTCCTTTGATTAATGGCGCGGTTAAGTTTCCGCCGAGCTCTATTTGGCCATCGATACGCCCAGCGAGTTCAGTCAATTGCGGTACAAATTGGGCTGCAGCACCTAGGGTAATATTGCTTAACGTTAGCTGACCAGAAAGCGGCTTGTCTTGGTCATTTAATTGCAAGTCAACATTTGAGTGCACCTCGCCTAATTGCTTACTTTGCAGTGTCAACTGCGTAACTACATGCTGAGGTGGGTCATTTTTACCTGCGGTTTTAGCGTCCACTTTATCGACTATGGTGTTAACACGCATGTCAAGCACATCTAACTCAAGGGGTGTACTCGCCCCCTCTACCGTCCAGGTTGAGGGCGTTAAACTGATATTAGCTTCAATAATAGGCAGTTTTTTTGTGTCCCAATCGCCTTTAGCCACTAAGTTTACTTTGGCATCGGTATCTATCTTTTGCAGTTGCGCTAAGTTAGCGCTTAGCAATGGAGCTAAGGGTAAGTCGTCAATCGCCAGATCAAACTGGGCACCAGTGGCTGCATACTCAGCAAGGCGAATGCACACGCGAGCATCGTTATCAGATAAACAGAGTGGCGCGACACGATATTCATCAGTCGCCCAATTAGCGGATATGCTAGGCCCCTCATCCTCTAAACCAAATTGGCCTGCATCTGAGGCAAAGGTAAGTACATCTAGCGCGCCATCCCAATGGCTATCCAACAGACTTCCGTGCAATTTAGTCACGACGTCAGCCATGTTGCTATTAAGCGATAAACTCAGTTGGTGATCCTGTGCATCACCGTTCAAAGCCACATTTAAATTCGCTATTCTTTGCTGGCTAATAACGCTATTGCTAAGTTGCAATTCGATGTTGGCTTGTTTCTGAGCATCCCAAATAACCTGCCCTTTGGTCGCGAGTTGTGCGATACGCATATCGGGTATATCGATGTTATCAGCAGAGCCACTAAAGTTGGCCTCAGGGGCAGAGATTGTGCCATCTATTTGCGCTTCAAACTTTGCCCTGCCAGCAAATGAGGGATACAACTGAGATAAGTCTTGCGCGTCGACAGTCAATTGCGCCTGTACGTCTTCAAAGGCCTCTAATGAACCGACAAGGGTGATTTGATTGTCACCTGTTTTAACCAACAATTCGGGGATTTCAAGCCCTTCTTGTGAGTCAAAGTTCGCTTCGCCAGAAGCACTTAACTGATAATCTAACCATTTGCCAGATGCAACAAGATCACGCATCTGGGCCAGTATGTTTTGGCCATCATATTGCCCGTCAAGGCTAAGCTCGCCTTGTATATTAGCGTCCAGTTTGGGCCAAAAGCGTTGGGGTTGAATATCAGTAAACTGAAGCTGACTTTGCCATTTTGCTAAGGTATCTAGGGTGGCATTTCCTGACGCCTGTATTTGCCCCCCAAGGGTATCGATGGCCAATCGAGTAAGCTGCACTTGGCGATTGTTGCCCGCAGCGCGCACGGTCAATGTCGATTGGGGGACTGAAGCGCCTTTGAGGGCGGTATCTAAGGCCAATTTATACTGGTTAATATCTCCAGACAGCGTCAGCTGGCCTTCTTCAATCAGTAATTGTGGTTGCTTTATCGGCCACTCGACTGGCTGCCAATTGACCTCAAGAGCAAGAGGTAATTGCTTTGACTGCAAATCAGCGCTAGCACTGGCCGTTAAGTCAACTAAGCCGGTGGTATTGAGCTTAAGTTCGCTGTGCTGCAAATTCCCCTTGAGATTCAGCTTAGCGTTCATAGGATATGGGCTATTGGTAGTAGTATTGAACAACAACGTTGCTTGGTGCTGCCATTGCTTACCCAGGGTAGCGGTTAAGTCTGCCTCCCCTAAGCTAGAGCTTAGCTGCAACTTTTTCACCGTGAGTAATTTAGGGGTAATATTGATGGTTGCTCGCAGCTTCGTGATATCAATAAGCGACGCTTTGCCTTGAGAAACCACTAGGTCATCCAGCGCCAAATTATTTCCGCGCATAACAATTGGAAACACAATAGCCGGCAGCGTTATCGGCGTGTATTGCCAATTGGCGATTGTTTGCAAGTCTAACAGTTGATTATCAGTGGACTTCGCTTCAGGGCTGGCCTCAGGTAACTCAACGCGAATACCATTAACTGCCAAGTGGTCGATGTGCAAAGTACGGAACATGCTGAGCTCACTGGATACAGACCGTATTGTTACACCTACTGTATTGACCACGTCGATTCGAATGTTACGCACGTCTAAATGATCCACGGATACCGGCAATGGCAGCGTGATACGCCCTAACGGTTCAGTACTTTCGGGCTCAGACGATTCGCTAGGGGTGACGTTAACGCCAATACTTTGCGCCCTAAGCTCAGATAGGCATGCTTGCATCGTAGCCACGCAAGACCAATTAACATCGACGGCTAGTTTTTTGATCTGCAAGCTTAAATCTGGCGTCGAGAATACTAACCTTTTGAGCGACAGCTCAGAAAGCAAACTGCCTGAATCGTAATCGATGTCCAACCCGTCTACACTGCTATCAGCGATGGACAGCACGCCTCTTGTACCCCAAGGCGATGCAATTACAGCGATTAACAAAACCAAAACGCAAAGGAATATGCCTAAATATTTCAATAGCCTCATAATGCAGGCCCCATGGAAAAATGAAAGCGCCATGTGGTTTCTTCCACACTGTTACCTCGCGCAAAATAAAAACGTATTGGTCCAACAGGTGAAACCCAGCTAGCGCCTAAGCCAACACCGGTGGCGAGATCTTTAAATGGTTTATCACTTGCATTACCCACATCCGTAAAAACAGCTAAGCGCCAATCGGTTGCCACTGGGTAGGAATACTCGATACTCGCCACACTCAAATATTGCCCGCCGGTTAATTCATCGTCTTCTTCTGGCGACAATGTATTTAGGGCAAATCCTCGTACGCTTTGATCTCCCCCTGCGAAATAGCGCAAACTCGATGGCACTTGAGAGAAGTCATTGGTCGCAATAGCCCCCAATTCTGCCCGAGCGAATAAGCGATGTTTTCCATAGGAACGCAACCATTTAGATTGCAAACTGATACGCACCAAATCGATATCAGAAACCACCTCTTGGGTGGCGCCCTCTAGGGTGTATTGCTGTTTATCCCCCCAATTGAGGTCTAACCCACCGCGCGTTCTTCGCCGGCTCACAGTGACACCGGGCAACAATAACGTGGTGGTTTGTTCATCTTCAGTTCCCTGAGTGAATTTTTCTTGTTCTAAACGTAAGAATCCAATACGTTTCCAATCGTTATCAGGCTCGCCCCAATGGCGCTGAATGGCCAGAGTAATCACTTCACTTTGCGTATCATTGTCATTTTCGGCTTTAAGACCCGCTTGATAACTCAAATAATTATTCAGTGGGTCCTCAAGCGGCACTTTGTACTTCACACTGATGTTTTGCTCTGGGCTTGAGATAAATGCGTCAGCTGACAAACTATGCCCCTTGCTGTTAACCCAAGGGCGCTGCCATTTAAATCGAAGGCTGGGGCCAGTATCCGTAGAAAT
This sequence comes from Paraglaciecola sp. T6c, assembly GCF_000014225.1. Classification (NCBI taxonomy): domain Bacteria; kingdom Pseudomonadati; phylum Pseudomonadota; class Gammaproteobacteria; order Alteromonadales; family Alteromonadaceae; genus Paraglaciecola; species Paraglaciecola sp. T6c. The sequence continues at coordinate 303,850 of NC_008228.1, read as the reverse complement.
ACCTCCGCCTATGTTAAATGTGTCTCTGGGCTTGGCGCTGGCAATCAATTCAATGGGTACTTCACCGCCTTGTGCTTTACTGACGAGCGGACGCGCCACAACTTGTTGAAAATAGCCTGTGAGTTTTAAATTTTGGTTAAATTCCGCTAGTTTATCTGCGTGGTAAGGCTCACCTTCTTTAAAGGTCGATACTTCTTGGATAAGGACTTGCGCTTTGTCGTCTTCTGGAATGAGCAGCTTACCGAAGGCATACCGCTTACCTGCAGCAAAGACTAAGTGAATACTTGCCGAGTAAGCATCGAAGTCGATACGAATTTCTTGGGTGGTAAATTTCGCATCAAAATAGCCGCGCACTTGTGCCATAGACAACAGCTTGCTTTTTAGGCTTTCATACTGACTTTGCTCTAAGAACGTACCTTCTTTAAGCTGGGCTTTATCAATAACGCCTTGCAATACCGTGTCTGGCTTTTCAGATCCAACTAGCTCTATTTGACGCTGACTAATTTTTACACGCGTGCCAGCTCGTACTGAGAGGTATAACTCGCTGCACTCTTGGTCTTTTGATAAACGTATACTTAAGGTTTCAAGCTGATAATAGCCAATTGCTTGAGCCGCTTTAATTACCGCTTCTTTAACAGTTTGGCGATAGTTTGGCGTAAGCTCACACCCCACTGGGGCACCAATGATGCCAATATGTGTCTCAATATTCTCTTCTAAACGACTGTCATCTGCTCCTTCAATATCAACCGACATCGCCAAAACGTGAGGGGCAACAAGCACGAGAAGTGCGATCAACCAAGAAAAAGATAATTGAACCGTCCGTAAAGTGAACACTGTGACCTCTTTGATTAGATAGCGAGAAGAGCGCTGTAACCCCACTTTACCTATCGGATATGAAAACAATCGATAACTAAGCAAGTTTTATGACAATAGTAAGCACGAGACATCATCTCTTTATTAGGGGGCACTATCATCGATATTATTTTTCTCATCAAGTTCATTCTGAATTGATAAAACGTTACCGCTGCGCCTAGCGGCAAACCACATTGTCATAAAATCTTTAATCAGTTTTTGTTCTATTTCTATGGCACGTTCCGTTGGACAAAAAATCGCGACTGTCACAACTGAATCGCCTACATCCGAAGTGGAAACGTTAATATGAGGATCTGGGCCAGCAATTTTTACATCCAGGCGCCGTTCAATCGTTTGACTGTACCGATAGGCAACATCTTTAAAATCCGCACAATATAACTCTGCTTTTGCCTGTAGCTGATCAATAAACAAATAGGGATTAACGCTCTGGTCCCGTGTGATATTAAAATGGTGCGTCGCGTAACGCTTTAAAAAATTTAGGTTTTTTATCGTGTTCGTGATCATCGCATTGTTAGGAATAAACAATGTTTTACCTGTGTATTCGTACTTATGAATGTCTACTTCTAATAGCGTACTTTTCATCCAGTCAGTTTCAGATACCTCACCAACGATTTCCCCTACTTGCACCCAATCCCCGATGCGAAAAGGACGGGTAGAGGCCAAATAGAAAAAACCAATCACACATTGAATAAACTCGCGAGTAGCAAGAACAATAGCCACCGCAAATGCCGCAATAGAAAGTGCGAAGTTTTGTAACTCTCCTGCCCACAAACTGAGAAGTAAAAACAACATCACAAAATTGATAAAATTCTTGATATTGTTGACCAAATCTCGCTTGTCTTTACCTTTGCTGATAGCGCGATTGCGCACAGTTTTCACCAAAGCGTATTTCACGCCTAAAATGAAGAATGCGAGCAGGATAGTTAACACGACCTTGTTGCTAAACAGGGCGTTGAGGAAAAGCGAGAGGTGCTCTAAAACAGGTGGAAAATCTATACTCATTTACGGCTTCATACTTGTTGGCTATTCGAATGGGCTGAATCGAGTATCAACTCAAGCTAAGATGTCATTGTTTAAAACAGGCATGCCAAGCTAAGTGTTGATATAAGTCCTATTTTAGCATGCTTAACAGTGGCGAATGAGTCAGAAGTAAGATTATTTTTTACGTATTTGCGGCATTTTCTTTTCTGGTCTATCGGTAAACTTACCCACTGTTTTCCACTTCGCTCTGGGGTTGATGATACTAGGGCGAGTTAGAATGAGATTGTTTGGATAAACGATAATTTCTCGGTCTTCGGTGATGAGCTTAGTATTGAATAAGTTGATCTCAGTGATAAAGCCCTCCACATAGTTATCAGCATCCAATACGCGAATAAAATTACCTCGGCGGAATGACGTTTGAAATAACAGCAGAAAGTAAGCTGTTATGTTACTCAGCAAAGACCAACTCGCGAAGAATGCCACACCGGTCAATGTAATGAGAGACGTAGAAATCACCAGTAAGCCACTAAAATCTATGCCCCAAGCGATGAGTATTATCGCGAAAGTGAGAATGCCGACTACCAGTCGAATGATGTGATAGGCCCGCAGTACCTCAGGTGACTTTAAATTACTTTCATCTATTTTCTTTTCTATCCTGGGCAATGTCCATTTAGTGACTAAAACATACACAAATAGCATTACCAGAGTCCAAATAAGGCTCCCCATATAGAGCTGGGCCCAATCTAAAATTTTATCAGCCCACTGTGTCTTTAACATCTAAAACGATTCCAATGATATGGCGCTGAAGAATTTACAACACGCCTAACAGCTCAATAGTTGACTGGCAATTTAATGTAAATGCCTATGTTAGTCGATAAAAAGAATATCCAAAGCAGCAGTTGATATTGATTTAGCCTGTCTCATCGTTACGGTTAGCACTTTTGAGTTATAAAATAACCTACTAAGTTGGCGAATTTAACGCAATTTTGCGATCCCAAGTGCTTTTTAAAGGTGCATGTGTAATATTAAATTGTGCAAAAAAAGACGCTAAATAATAGGAATCAAGTTCTCATGAACAAGGGACGTACGATTGACACCAAGCAAACACGCTGGATAACTGGTTTCTTCCTGCTCATGTTTTCATTAGTTATTGATATCGCCAGCGCCACACAAGAAATACAGTTTAAGGTCGTTGATCAAATGGGCAACCCTATTGCTAATGCCGTTGTGAGTGCGAACGGAGAACCCACTGATGATATCGCTAACATTGCTGTGATGGATCAAATCAATTCGCAGTTTTCTCCTCATGTTCTGGTTATTCAAAAAAATCAGGCGGTGCGCTTTCCGAACAGTGATGACATTCGTCACCATATTTACAGCTTTTCTGAGCCTAAGCCTTTTGAGATACGACTTTATAAGGGCGAACATTCAACGCCTATTACATTTGATAAGTCTGGCGTCGTGGTACTGGGCTGCAATATTCACGACCAGATGCTTGGCTACATCTATGTAGCTGAAAATGAAGTTACCGCCATCACAGACCAAGATGGCATTGCAAGGCTGCGCACACAAGCAACTGAGTTTACTTTTTGGCATGCTAACTTGTCTGCCAGTAATTCAGAGCGTGTGAAGAAGTCATTCGCCCGAGAAAATGCCCAGAATAATGAAAGCACTAATCGTACAAGCAATAGAGTAAGTGAAATGAAAACAGTGACCTTGACTCTTTTAGAGAACAAAAAAACAGAAGTGAAACGCCGCAAGTTTTCGCGCAAATTTTCCTCTAGGGAGCAGTAATTGGCCACTAGAAAGCTAAACCAAAGCATATTCCGCCTTGTTGTAGGTTTGGTTGTACTCACCGCCACCATGATACTCATCAATGTATGGACCTCAACGAGCAAGCACGCACAAAGCCAATTAAACAGTGACCTTGAAGTCGCCCAAAACGTTTTTGAGCAAGTATTAGAGAGTCGGGAGGATGTGCTTTACAACTCAGCAAGTGTATTGACTGCTGATTTCGGCTTCAAACAAGCCGTTGCTTCAGGCGATATTCCTACGATCAACAGCGCATTGTATAACCATGGCGGGCGGATCACCGCCGATTTGATGGCGCTAGTTTCTCTCGGCGGCAACAACATCACCAGCGTTCCGAATATTCTGCCGACAGAAACTCCCTTTCCTTATTCAAAAATAATACAAAATGCCTTACTAAACGGTGGTGCTGCGGCGCTGCTACTTATCGATAACAAGTTGTACCAAGTAATGATGCTGACTATCGATGCGCCGACCCCGATTGCCGTCGCCGTCATTGGATTTGAGATAGACCATGGATGGGCGCAACAGCTCAAAGATGTCACTCAGTTGGATACCACCATACAAGTGCAAGCGGATGGAGAAAATAACCTCACCATCAGTACCTTGCACAGTGAAATGTTAGAGGTAGCTTTAGCAGAGCAGGGACAGACTTTGTCTTGGCTTTCACTGACGTTGTTTAACGATGCACCTTTTGTATCTCGGCAGTTTTTGTTGGAGGAAGAAGGCGATTTTAAAGTAATGATTACGCTGTCGAATGATCTTCATCGTCTATTTGCCGATTTTAACGCTTTGCAGCTGAATATCTTGTTCATAGCGTTACTAGCAATTATTTTGGCGTTATGTTTTGCAGCGTTATTTTCCCGTAAAGTCGCTAAACCATTGGTTGCGCTTGCGGATACAGCCCAGCGCATTTCTACCGGTGACTACAATAAGACAATCGTTGCTCACTCTAACTCGACCGAAGTAACAAACTTAGCCCAGGCATTGGAATCAATGCAATCTAACATTCGCCATCGTGAAGAAAAAATAAGCTATCAAGCACAGCACGATATACTGACTGGTTTGAATAATCGCTACAATATGGAAGCGCTACTTTGCGCTAAATTCAAAGAAAACAAACCCTTTCAGGTGTTAGGCATTAACGTGTTTGGTTTTCGAAGTATTAACGACGTCTTTGGTTATCACAATGGCGATATTTGCCTGCAAATACTTGCCAATCGACTACTCGAACATGGTGGGATAGGTGCTAGATTAGCAGGTGGGGAGCTACTTTGGGTGCCTGATGAGCACCTCTCACAAAAACAGGTCGTACAATTTATAAATAGCTTAGAGCAACCCATTGATACGGGTGATTCATCCATTATGGCCAAGTTATCCATAGGCATGCTGAATTGCCCAAATGACGCGACCAATGCCGAAGAGCTTTTCAGGCGTATCAATATCGCACTCGATGAAACGAAACTGTCAGATCAGCCAATACTTGCCTACCAACCGGAGTTTGAACATCGTTATCTTCGCCGCCTATCAATTATTGCCGAGCTTAAAACTGCTTTGCAAGAGCAGCAAGATGAGTTGAGCCTTTTTTATCAACCTAAGTTAGATTTAGACACAGGTAAAGTCACTAAGGTAGAAGCCTTGATTCGTTGGAACAATGCCATACTGGGCTTTGTTTCCCCTGAAGATTTTATCAGCGTTGCCGAGCAAGCTGGGTTTATAGGAAAAATTACTGACTGGGTTATCAATCAAGCCATAAAAGACGCGGTTGCCCTCAGAAATGCTGGTATTGAGATGAGTATCGCCATCAATCTATCAGCGAAAGACGTGATGGATCAGGCCTTATTGCCTCATATATCCTCGCTCATGGAGGCAAGCCAATTAAGCAGTAAAGCTTTGAGTTTTGAGATGACAGAGAGTGATTTGGTGCAAGAGCCTGCAAAAGCAATTCAACAGTTGCAAGCGTTTAGAGATAAAGGCTTTGAGATAGCGATTGATGATTTCGGCACCGGTTACTCATCCATGGCGTATTTACAATATTTGCCTGTCACTACTTTAAAAGTGGACAAAAGCTTTGTCCTATCTCTTGATTCTCAGCAAGGTGACCAAAAAATCGTGCAAACCGTTATCGATTTAGCCCACAGCTTCGGTTTGAATGTGGTGGCCGAAGGCATAGAAAGTCAAGCGACACTCCTTTTGTTGAAGAAATGGGGTTGCGAGTTTGCTCAAGGGTATTACATGTGTAAACCCATCCCATTCGACGACTTAATCACTTGGCATAACACCCACCAATTAACTAACTGGTTTGAAAAAGATGCTACATAAAATAGGGTTCAGATATGCTAGCGCATTCCTACTTTACCTTCTCAGCAACGTCACTTATTCCCAAGAAGGCAAACTCATAGGAACCGCAGGTTTAGTGCAATTAGAAGGCAGCGGTGGCGGTGGTATTGTTCCATGGGCAACGCTATCTGGGTACGATAGTCGAGATGAAGTATCTTTTAGTGCGCTTATGACGCAAGTAAATATGGATGATTATCGCTTAAATGTACTGGGGTTAAGCGCGTCTTTTTACGACCGTGTTGAAGTCAGTGTCGCTCAACACCGATTCGATCTAAAAGAGGCGGGGGTCGATATTAAGCAAAATATATACGGCGTTAAGTATCGCGCTTATGGAGACGTCGTATATTCTCGCTTGCCACAAATAAGCGTGGGAATTCAACATAAAGTGCTTGAGGACGAAGGCATTGCTAATGCCGTTGGTGCCAATAAAACCAACGAGGGTACGGATTTTTACATTGCAGCGACTAAAGTTCATTTAGGCGCACTTGCGGGTTACAACACGGTGTGGAATCTTACCGCTAGAGCTACCAAAGCTAACGAAATGGGATTATTAGGTTTCGGCGGCGCCAACAACGATGACTATGAAGTGATGTTAGAAGCGTCTGTGGGTATCTTGTTTTCTCGCAACCTTGCGGTAGGTATTGAATATCGACAAAAACCAGACAATTTAGGCTTAGGTGAAGATGATTGGAAAGACATTTTTATTACCTACATTCCTAGCAAGCATTTCAGTGTGACCTTGGCGTGGGCTGACTTAGGCTCAATAGCCGGCGCACACGGTCAAGACGGCGTCTACCTTTCTCTTAATGGACAACTTTAATGAATGCTATCAAACCATTATTTGTATTATTCCTAATATCGCTTGCTTTCGGGATAAGTGCCTGCGCATCAAATGCGCAACCATCAGTATATGCTCAGATGGGCGGCCAGCCAAAGGTAGAAGAAGTAGTAGACAATTTCATTACAGAAATCGAATTCGATCCGGTTATTTTCGAATATTTTACGGATACAGATGTTGACCGCTTCAGAGAAAAGCTGGTTGAACATGTATGCCACCTTACCGGAGGGCATTGTGAATACACGGGCGACACTATGGCCCGTGTTCATGCAGGCATGAACATCACTGAAACCGATTTTAATCGAGGGGTCGATTTGTTTATAAACGCAATGAACAAGGCACAAATACCTCACCCTATACAGAACAAGGTTTTGGCAATACTGGCTAAGACTCGCAAAGAGATGATTTACTTGTAACCCTGAGTACTAACTGTATACATTTTTATAGCAAAGTTTTGAAAACGCAGACGTAACGGTCAAAGGCAAAGGGGCGCAAACATACCTAGCTAGAACCCTTACTGAATTACCCGACTAAATAGGTCCCCGTGCCGGAGGCAATATGTTGACCTTTTTCATTATGTAACTCCATTCTACATACAGCTACCCTTCTTCCCCTGCGAATAACGCTAGCAGTTGCTATGAATTCTTCCCCCTTACCTGGGCGCAAGTAATCTACTCGCATATCAATGGTACCGTTGTTGGCCAAAGTATTTTTGAACTCTTCCACCTCTTCAGGCTTAAGCTGCTTTATTCCATACATAAGAGCAACCACACTGCCTACTGTATCGAGAATGGCAGCGGTTGCGCCCCCGTGCAAAATTTTATGTACCGGGTTACCCATAAGCATGTTGCTCCAAGGCATACGTATTTGCACTTCATGATCAGCTAAGGTTTCAATTTGAAATCCCAGCGCTTGGTTAAAGGGCATACTGGATTGAAAAAACTCGATGACGAATTCAGCCAGCTGCTCTGGCGTTAAGCTTTTGTTATCGCTCATATAATCTTCCTTATTGCGGCGAAGATCCCAATGTGACGAAGTTTTTAGTTATTGGCAAGTGATGTATGGTGTAAAAACACGTAAAATGCGCGCAGAATTTTTGTTTTAGAGCCTGATTTTTGTCCAAAATGCCCCCCGCTACAAGCGCTATCAACAGCGCCCAATCCGTTTTGAAAACGGTTTTCGGTTATGATGAATTTCGTGACGGTCAGCGCGACGTTATCGAAAAGATATTACAAGGTCACGATGTCTTAGTCCTTATGCCTACGGGAGGAGGGAAATCACTTTGTTACCAAATACCAGCTTTGGTGCTTGAGGGGTTAACCATTGTTGTCTCACCTCTTATCGCTCTTATGAAAGACCAAGTAGACGCTCTTGTCGCATCAGGGGTCAGTGCGGCTTATATTAATTCAAACCTCAGCAGCGAAGAAATACACAATGTTTATCGCGGCATGCAAGATGGTCATTACAAACTCATTTATGTCGCCCCTGAGCGCTTGATGCAATTTGATTTTATTCAGCGCTTACATAGTCTAGAACTCGCCCTTTTTGCCGTTGATGAAGCCCACTGCGTTTCACACTGGGGTCACGACTTTCGTAAAGAGTACCGTCGGCTAGGTCAATTAAAACAACAGTTTCCTACTGTTCCAGTGGTGGGGCTGACCGCTACGGCAGATATCACAACGCGCAGTGATATCTTGCAGCAACTCGCCCTACAGGATCCGTTCATTTTTAAGGGCAGCTTTGACAGGCCTAATATCCGTTACAACCAATTGTTCAAATACAAAGCGACTGATCAGGTGATTCAGTACGTAAAACAACAAGAAGGTAGCGGCATCATATACTGTAACAGCCGCAAGAAAGTTGATGATTTGAGTATTGCTCTTGCCAGACAAGGTATCAACTGTGCCGGTTACCATGCCGGCCTTGAAGGCCCGATACGAGACAAAATCCAACGGGACTTTATTCAAGATAACATCGACATCATTGTGGCCACTGTCGCATTTGGTATGGGGATCAATAAATCCAATGTGCGCTTTGTAGTTCATTTCGATTTGCCACGTAGCGTGGAAGCCTATTACCAAGAAACAGGGCGCGCCGGGCGAGACGGTATGCCGGCAGAAGCATTACTTTTGTTTGATGAAAAAGATGCTGCACGGATACGCCAATGGATTGGTATGGGTGATAACCCCGAACGTCTAGATATCGAATTGCAAAAATTTGCCGCTATGGAGGCGTTCGCAGAGGCTCAGACCTGTAGGCGACAAGTCTTACTCAATTACTTTTCCGAGTACTCTGCCCATGACTGCGGTAACTGTGATATTTGCCTCGATCCGCCGAAGCGATTCGATGGGACTGTGCCGGCGCAGATGGTGCTGTCGTGTATTTATCGTTTGGGACAGAATGTCGCCAGCCAATATGTCATTGATGTATTACGTGGCAAAAAGCTCAAACGCATTGTTGAGCAAGGTCATGATAGCCTCAGTACGTTTGCTATTGGTAAAGATAAGTCTGATGCGCACTGGCACAATATAATTAATCAGCTGATCCATAAAGGTTTTCTGCGCATCGACATTACACAAAGCGCCGTGCTTAAACTAACTGAGGAAGCCAGGGGTGTCCTCGCAGGTAAATTAGAACTGGCGTTAGCGGTGCCGCGTCTGACAATTGATTCAGGTAAAAAATCAAAGCTCAAAGAGATGAACTACGATCGTAAATTGTTTGCCAAGTTAAAGCATTTACGAAAGTCCATTGCGCAAAGGGAAGATGTGCCGCCATTCGTCGTTTTCAGCGACGCAACTCTGGCAGACATGGCCGATAAGCTGCCCCAGTCCAAAACCGACTTTTTAGAGGTCAATGGGGTTGGTCAAACCAAGCTAGACCGTTATGGCAGCGAGTTTCTAGCTGCAATATCTGCTTATTCGCAAGATTTGTAGTGCTAAAATAGTCGATACTTTGGCGAACAAAAATACTTTTTTATAACCGTACTTTCATCGTTAACCACATACCTTACCGCGTTATCTTACCTTTACTAACAGGGGTAATTTGGCGCATACTAGCCACCTGTTCTTGAGGATAAATGTACCTTCTGTGAAAGCCGTTTCAGCAAAAAATAAAGATCAAAAAGTCGAAAAACTTAAAGTTCCTCCGCATTCCATTGAAGCAGAGCAATCTGTGCTGGGCAGTATGTTGATCGCACCTGACTCCTGGGATAAAGTCGCTGAACTTGTCACCGAGGAAGACTTTTACAACCGCTCCCATCAGGTCATTTATGGCGCGATTCTGCGCTTATTGAAAAACAACCATCCAATCGATTTAATCACTGTTTCAGAAGATTTAGAGAATCTAGACGAGCTTGAAGAAGCAGGCGGTTTCGCTTATTTAGGCGAGTTAGCGAAAAATACGCCAAGTGCTGCTAACGTCACGGCCTATGCCAATATTATAAAAGAGCGCGCCGTCGTTAGAGAGCTAATTGGTGTGGCTCACGATATCGCCGATGTTGGTTATAATCCCGAAGGCCGAAATAGCGGCGAATTACTCGATATGGCGGAAAGTCGAGTTTTTGAAATTGCGGAAAAGCGAACCGCAAAAAACGAAGGTCCACGAGGCATTGAGTCCGTACTAACAAAAACCATTGACCGCCTTGAAGAGTTAGTTAAAAACAATAAAGAAGTGACTGGTGTCTCTACCGGATACACTGATTTAGATAAGAAAACCAGTGGGTTACAACCTTCAGATTTGATAATAGTTGCCGCGCGTCCTTCCATGGGTAAAACCACGTTCGCTATGAACTTGTGTGAAAACGCTATGTTATTGGAAGAAAAGCCAGTTTTGGTATTCAGCTTAGAGATGCCCGCCGAACAGATCATGATGCGTATGCTTGCCTCACTGAGCCGCGTAGATCAAACCAAAATTCGTACCGCTCAATTAGATGATGAAGATTGGGCCCGCATGTCTAACACTATGGCCATGCTCAAAGACAAAGATAACTTATACGTCGATGACTCATCCGGTCTGACACCAATGGAAGTGCGTACGCGTGCGCGTAAATTGGCGCGCGATCGCGGTGGTATTAGCCTGATTATGATCGATTACCTGCAATTGATGCAGGTGCCGGGCTTGAGTGATAACCGTACTTTAGAAATCGCCGAAATTTCTCGCTCGTTAAAGTCTCTAGCAAAAGAGCTCGAAGTGCCGGTCGTTGCACTTTCGCAGCTAAACCGTGGACTAGAGCAGCGTTCAGATAAACGCCCCATTAACTCGGATTTGAGGGAATCAGGGTCTATTGAGCAAGATGCCGATTTGATCATGTTTATTTATCGAGACGAAGTGTATAACGAAGGCAGTGAGGACAAAGGCGTGGCTGAGATCATTATTGGTAAACAGCGTAACGGCCCTATCGGTACATCAAGACTTACCTTCCAAGGTCAGTTTTCTCGATTTGACAATTATGCTGGGCCGCCCAGGGACGACGAGTATTAATCTGCTGCATCCAATATAGCTATGCGACTGAATCGCAGACATAAAAAAGGAGGTGAATATCACCTCCTTTTTTTGTGCTCGAAACGCTTATAGAACGAACTAATTACTTAGTTAGTTTCTCGCGCTTAGAAGCACTAACGCGCGCTACGATGCGACGGTTAATTTTGTTAGCTTCTTTAGCTGTAGGTGCGTCAAGCAATTTGCTTTCACCGAAACCAACCGCTGTGATGCGAGCAGGTTTGATGTCGTAATCTTCAATCAATACCATACGTACCGCTTTCGCACGCTCTTCAGACAACCACTGGTTGTAGTCGCTTTCACCAGGAGCTGACGCGTAACCTTCGATTACAGTATCAGTTGAAGGGAAGCGCTTCATGAATGCTGCGAAGTCACGGATGTCGCTGTTCGCACGGTTTGCAATTTCTGCACTGTTGTTAGCGAACAAAATGCGTAAGGTTTCTTCAACTTCAACTTCAGTAAAAATGCTACACCCCGTTGCATCTACTTGGTCTGTTGAAGGCGTGTTTGCACACTTATCTTTGCTATCTACAACGCCATCGTTGTCTGAATCAGATTCAGTCATTGCAGCAGCAAGTGCACAGCCCATAGCGTCAACTTTAACGCCAGGTGCAGTACCAGGACATTTGTCCATGCTGTTGTTTACGCCGTCGTTATCAGAATCGCGAGTCACTGGAGTAGATGTTGTACCGAAGCTATATGCCAAACCAATTTTTGCGCTTACGTCATTGTATGCTTCACCGAAATCGTGATACGCAGCGATTTCGGTAATAACACGCCATTTGTCATTGATAGCCCAGTGCTTACCAATACCAACATTAGCTAAGCGAGAACTATCAGCTAAATCAAGGTGTTTGACACCTGCGAACACATACATTAAGTCGTCAGGTAAAAAGTACATGGCGTCGACACCAAAGCGGTTACCAGACTCGTCGCCTAGGCCATTAGTTTGGTCAATGTTTAAGTGTGACCATTCTAATCTTGCAGCCCACTGAGGCTTGAAGCGAAAGCCTAGCTCGGCACCAAAGCCAACACCGTCATCATAAAATGTAGGCGCGCCATCTAGCTCACCATCAGTTTTATAATATTCACCGAAACCACCTACCCATTTGTCGCCTACCGGCGCAGATTGTGCGAAAGCGCCACTGGTAAAAGCAAGTAAGATACCCATGGCTGTCATGGTTTTTTTCATAATAAACGTCCTTAATGTAATGTGTTAATCATTCGATATAACGACCGACTTAACGTCGATATATATTCTGATTCAGTGTGTAAAATATTTATTGGCCGGTAATTGTTGCAATCACGCTACGCTCACCACCATGATTTCTATGCTCTCCCAAATATATTCCTTGCCATGTACCCAGTGCTAACCTTCCGTTTTGTATAGGAATGGTAATGTTGCTACCAAATACACTGGCTTTAATATGTGCTGGCATATCATCCGAACCTTCATAGTTATGCAGGTAATATGCCGCATTCTCTGGAATAGCTTGATTAATGTGACTCTCTAGGTCTGACCTGACTGTTGGGTCTGCATTTTCATTAATCGTCAAACTGGCACTTGTATGCTGAATAAACAGATGCAGAATGCCAATATTTACCGTCGTTAAAACTTCTAACTGCTTCCCTATTTCATCTGTGATGAGATGAAATCCTCTAGGTTTAGCACGAAGGCTTAACTGAAATTGTTGCCAAATCGGTAAACTATTTGTCAAAACACATCTCTAAATACACTTTGCCGTGTTCATTAGCGAATGGCATGATCAATTTACGACCAGATGCCGTGTGACTTAGTGTATGATTTTTACCGAAAACTACAACCGGTGTTGCCATACCAAAATTGTAACCAAGTTTAGCTAATTCGTTTTTTGCACCACCACAAATCATATTGGTGATTTCACCAACCATATCGGCCACGTCTTCATTGACCGATTCTAGTTGCTCTCCGAGCATATTATGCATAACTTTAAGCGCAATGCTGGTTTCAAAAGTAATTGACAGTGACCCTTTTACATCGTCACCAACCATACCAATTAAACCTGACACATCACCTTTCGCCGCAGAATCCGTTTTCTTCTGTGGCTTGCCTGGCACCAACTCTAATTGCGCCATGGTACTGAGAACGTTGCGTAAAGCGGCAATGAACGGATTTATAAACTCTGCATTCATTTTTGCCATACTTCCTGTTGATTACTAAGTATCTGCACTGCCTTGAACATTATTGGCATGCTGTACACAAACCATGCGCCTCAATAGTTTGTTTTGAAACCTTAAACCCATGGGACTCAGCATGCTTGACTAAGGTATCTTGCAACCCTTCAGACTGAATTTCTTTAACCAAACCACAATTGTCACAGATTAAAAACTGCACTGGATGGCTACAACCAAAATGATGGCAAGCAACAAATGCGTTGGTCGACTCCAATCGGTGGATCAGACCGAACTCAAGCAAAAAATCTAAAGTACGGTAAACAGTCGCAGGCTTGGCATTCGTTTCCGTTTCTTTCAATGTATCAAGCAAGTCATAGGCGCCAACAGCCCCTTCTTTTTCTAACAACAGGGCGTACACTGTTTCTCTTAAATGGGTAAAACGTGCACCTTTTTGCTCACAATATTGACGTGCTTTTTCTACTTGCGATCCAATACTCATCTTTATGCTGCAGGCCTTCCAGTTAATCAAGCTGTCCTTTAAACGTAAAAGAATAGCGCTCAATCAGAGTTATCTGATTATTTTAGCGAAGTATATCACTCATCTAATAGGGTTTGTATGAATAGTAGCTTGATTTACTTCATAAAGTTGAGGAATTAGTACGCATAATGAGTATCATTGTGGACAAGCATTTCTTAACGAAAGCTGAACCAATCCGTTTTAGGCGCAAAATGATAAATCGCTAAGATGTCATTCTTGCATTCTCTCCTACAAAAACGTTCATCGTGTAGGTAGCAGTATCATTTTAGTGCCGATGAATAAGTGGTAAAAATCTATGATCAAACAAAATGTAAACATTAATGTTGATACCCCAAGCATCTGGTTTATTTTCAGCGCCGAAAAACTGTTAGTGCCTACAAAGCAGCCTGGTCCAATTATCGAAACATGGAAAAAGCTAGAATTTGCTCACGCATATGAAGAGCAAGTTGTGCAGGTAGGGGAGCATAATGGACAAGTTTGCTATCTCGTCGATATGGGCAATGAACTCATCGAACAAGCGGGATTACAACTAAGTCACCTCAGATCGTTATTGCTTCATGATGAAATGGATATATTTTCTGTGGCAGCCAGAGCTTGGCAAGTTGCTCTATTTTTGCGTACTCATAGGTTTTGCGGCCAATGTGGCTCTACCATGCAGAAAATAGATTGGGAAATGGCCATGCACTGTCATCGCTGTCATCACAGATGTTATCCAAGAATATCGCCCTGCATTATTGTTGCTATTCGCCATGAAGACAAAATTCTACTAGCACAAGGCAAACCCCAGAAAGAGCGCAATATGTTTTCAACATTGGCTGGTTTTGTTGAAAGCGGAGAAACCTTAGAGGACGCTGTTCACAGGGAAGTATTTGAAGAAGTGGGTGTCGCGATCAAAAATATCAGATACATGTCTAGCCAACCTTGGCCTTTTCCACATTCATTGATGGTCGGCTTCTTAGCAGACTTTGATAGCGGCGATATCAATGTGGATGGGCACGAGATCATCGAAGCCCACTGGTTTAAGTTTGACGAGTTGCCAAATATACCACCGAAGTTTTCTATTGCCGGGCAATTAATCGAACGCACGATTGAAGAAATTTGCCAAAACTGAAAAAAACACCAAGCATAAAAAACCCCACTTTGAGTGGGGTTCGAATATTTTAGCGTCTAAGTCTCGTTTTTTCGAGCTTCTTATTGTTAGTTTGCTTTCGCAACATTGTTATAACAGAGTTTCTGGTTATGTTGCAAGTTTTTACAAAATTTAGGTTGATTTCGCTTCTACCTTAAGATTAACAGGGTACAATGTCGGCTTTTTTGGC
This sequence comes from Paraglaciecola sp. T6c, assembly GCF_000014225.1. Classification (NCBI taxonomy): domain Bacteria; kingdom Pseudomonadati; phylum Pseudomonadota; class Gammaproteobacteria; order Alteromonadales; family Alteromonadaceae; genus Paraglaciecola; species Paraglaciecola sp. T6c. The sequence continues at coordinate 288,501 of NC_008228.1, read as the reverse complement.
CTAGGACTGGCGCACTACTTTCACAGATGTATAGAGGAAATTCATGAATTCGTTAAAAAACGATCGTTATCTACGCGCTTTACTTCGCCAACCAGTCGATGTCACCCCTGTGTGGATGATGCGCCAAGCAGGCCGTTATTTGCCTGAGTATAAAGCAACGCGCGCGCAAGCCGGTGATTTCATGTCATTGTGTAAAAATGCAGAGTTGGCATGCGAGGTGACGCTACAACCTCTTCGTCGCTTTGATTTAGACGCCGCTATACTGTTTTCTGACATACTCACTATCCCAGATGCAATGGGCTTAGGATTGTATTTCGAGCAAGGGGAAGGCCCGAAATTCTCTAAACCAATTACATCTATGGCGGACATCCAAAATCTACCCGCACCGGATCCTGAGCAAGAACTGCAATATGTGATGAATGCAGTGCGTACCATTCGTAAAAACTTGCAAGGTGAAGTACCACTTATTGGTTTCTCTGGCAGCCCCTGGACGCTAGCCACTTACATGATTGAGGGCGGTTCCAGCAAGGCGTTTACTAAGATTAAAAAGATGGCGTTTAGCGATCCTCAAGCGCTGCATTTATTACTCGATAAACTCGCTGACTCTGTCATTTTATATCTTAATGCTCAAATCGATGCTGGCGCTCAATCCGTCATGGTGTTTGATACTTGGGGCGGTGTATTATCGCCTCGCGACTATCAAGACTTTTCACTGCAATATATGCATAAAATTGTTGATGGGTTAACCCGTGAAAATGATGGGCGTAAAGTACCTGTCACCTTATTCACCAAAAACGCTGGTATGTGGTTAGAGTCCATAGCCGCGACGGGTTGTGATGGAGTAGGCTTAGATTGGACTATCGATATCGACAACGCTAAAGCCCGCGTGGGTGATAAGGTTGCTTTACAAGGTAATATGGACCCATCCATGCTTTATGCCGCACCAGAGCGGATAGAGCAAGAAGTACAGAAAATACTAGCAGGATTCGGTGAAGGCCCAGGGCACGTGTTTAATTTAGGGCACGGCATTCATTTAGATGTTCCCCCCGAAAACGCTAAAGTATTTGTCGACGCAGTGCATAAATACAGTGCTCAGTATCACAAAGGCTAAACATTAGTTACCAGTACATCTAATAAAAAGGCAGCGAATTCGCTGCCTTTTTGCTATCTGCTATTGGCCAATATTTATTTATAAATCTCATTCAAATAAGCAGCAATTCGAATACCTGCCATTTTTAGGCGCTGCTTCGCTTGCGGTAAATGATGGTATAAGTAATCCCAAGATATCGTTTCTTGCGAAGGGTAAATCTCGTCGCGAATTTTCACACTTTCTGCTATCCAAACTTTAGGATCAGTTGTGTTCCAGTCATTTATATCCTGCGCGCTAATTTTGCGATTCAATATTGCTGTCCACTCGGTATAAGAAAGCTGACGCTGATCAAGAAGCTCACTATCCCACACTCTGTGCAAGTTAGAATCCTGCCAAAAAAAGTTCACTTTAAAATCATTACCGCCACGGTCAGTGCCATTTCCAGCATGCAAAGGCTGATGCAAATCTCCGATTATATGCACGATAAAGCGTAGTGCGAGTTGCTTTTCTGCTTTGCTGGTCTGGCTGCTGGTTAAATTTGCCGTAAACATTTTTAAAGCCGATACGCCATCCCCCTGCTCAGGTGCACCGACATCTGCATAAGTCTGACCTTTAGGAATAGTCACATAGTGAAACGGACCTGCTTTTTTCTGCCAAAAATCATCTGGGCTTGAGCGCATTTCATCGGGGTAAGTCGAGGCTTCGGCCAAGTCTTCAGTTGGTAGCAAAGCACTGATAGCCGCTTGAGCCTGTGGCGTGAGATGTTGCTGCGCAATTGCACCTGTTACTCGATGTCCTATTTGCCCCCAAGCCAACACATTGACGCTGAACGAAGCCATAAGAAGGCCAACTATAAATTTATACATGAATGAAAAGTCCTAAAATTTTACTTATACGAAGACAGAGTATTAATAATTGTGTACTTCTACTGTGACAGTTTTTGTAATAGCCGCTGGTGTATACCACCAAATCCACCATTACTCATAATCAACACGTGATCGCCAGGCTGAACGTAAGACAAAATAGACTTTTCTAATATGTTCAAGTCATTGTGCAGTGATGCCGTTACCTCACTTTGCGCCAATAGCGCATCCATTGACCAACTAAGGTTACTTGGCTCATAAATGAAAACTTGGTCCGCCGCAGACCAAGACTTCGCGAGTGTTTGCTTATGTACACCCATCTTCATTGTGTTTGAGCGAGGCTCAAGCACCGCTAAAATACGGGCATCGCCTACTTTTGCTCGCAGTCCTTCCAGGGTTGTAGCAATAGCGGTGGGATGATGTGCGAAATCATCGTACACCGTGATGCCATTGACAGTGCCTAATATCTCCATACGTCGTTTGGCATTCACAAAACTGCCTAACGCCTCAATAGCCACTTCAGGTAACACACCTGCGTGACGAGCAGCAATAATGGCCATCATGGCATTTTGTACATTGTGCAGGCCTAACAGCGACCATTTCACCCTACCAAAGGACTTACCCTTATAGATCACATCAAACTCACCGCCATCTGCAGAGCCGTTTTCTGCTTTCCAATCGCTACCCACAAATTGCACTGGCGACCAACAACCTTTATCTAGCACTTGTGTAATCTGGTTATCTGTCTTTGGCGCAATCACCAATCCGTTTCCGGGTATCATTCGGATAAGATGATGAAACTGCTTTTGAATATCTGCGATGCTATCAAATATATCAGCGTGGTCGAACTCGATATTGTTAATCACTAGCGTACGAGGACGATAGTGAACAAACTTCGAACGTTTATCGAAAAAGGCACTGTCGTATTCATCTGCTTCGATAACAAAAAACGGCGTTTCACCCAAACGAGCAGAAATATCAAAATTCTGTGGAATACCACCAATCAAAAAACCAGGTGACATTCCCGCAGATTCTAATATCCACGCCAACATACTTGATGTGCTGGTTTTGCCATGGGTACCTGAGACCGCTAATACCCAGCGGTCTTTAAGAACATTTTCCAATAACCATTGCGGGCCACTAGTATAGGGAATTCCTCTGTTGAGTACGTATTCAACTGCAAGATTGCCCCTAGAAAGCGCGTTGCCGATCACCACCATGTCAGGCTGTGGATCAAACTGGTCTTCACCGAAACCTTGGGTTAGCTCAATGCCTAGTGCCTCGAGCTGCGTACTCATTGGCGGGTAAACATTATTATCAGAACCGGTAACCTTATGACCCATCGCTTTAGCTATTGCCGCAATGCCGCCCATAAACGTCCCGCAAATACCTAAAATATGTAGATGCATATAATCTTTTCTGGGATAAATAGGGAGGTAGATTACCAGATTCCTATGCCGGTTCGCACTGACAAGATGACAAATTCATCAACAAGTCTACAAACAGGATTATTCGGTGCTGAGTTTTGCGAAAAATCCAGTTACACTGGTCTTTACGTACTTAGCGAGCATAAAAACAACAATATTCGCCGGTATTTCTGTCCCTACAATCATGATAAAAGGTCAAAATAACACATGAAAAGACTCAACTCGCAACTGCAAGAAGACGGCGCTCCGATGGAGCTCATCCTGCTACTGAGAACACTTTTAGCAGGGTGCAAAGAGATATCATTTAGGGTCAGCCAAGGGGCGTTAGCTGGAGTGTTAGGCTCAACACTAAGTGAAAACGTACAAGGCGAAACACAGAAGAAACTGGATGTTATCTCCAATCAAATTTTAAAAGACATACTCAGTGAATCTGGCTATGTAAAAGCCATATCATCTGAAGAAGAAGACGACGTAGTGGCTTGTAATCCCAACGGGAACTATTTAGTCAGTTTCGATCCCCTTGATGGCTCATCAAACACGGATATCAACAGCTTGATCGGTACGATATTTTCCATTACCCACGCTCCGCAGTGGATGGATGCCGATGATCCATCAGCATTTCTACAGCCAGGTACGCAGATCGTCGCTGCTGGCTATGTGCTATACGGCCCAAGCGCTATGCTCGCACTTAGCACAGGTCGTGGTACGCATTTATACACGCTTGATAAAACCCACGGTGGTTTTTTGTTAACTCAAAAAAATATTCAAGTGCCTGCACAAACCTCTGAGTTTGCTATCAATGCGTCTAATCAGCGCCACTGGGAAGACCCGGTACAAAATTACATTGGCGATCTAATTGCCGGTGAAGACGGTCCTAGAGAAAAAGATTTTAACATGCGCTGGGTAGCCGCCATGGTAGGCGATATTCACCGGGTACTTAGCCGAGGCGGCATTTTCATGTACCCATTTGATAGACGTAACCCTGAAATGCCAGGGAAATTACGTTTGCTATACGAAGCAAACCCAATGGCTTTTTTGATGGAGCAGGCCGGCGGCTTAGCCTCTACAGGACAAGGGCGAATACTAGAAGTCATGCCCACTGAGATTCACCAACGAGTACCTGTCATTTTAGGCTCTAAGGAAGAAGTAGAGACCTGTTTGAGCTATTACAAGGCTTAAGCCTCGCTCAAACTGACTTGCAATAGTTGGTATATATAAAAAAGGCGCTTTTAAGCGCCTTTTTTATATTTGTTACGTATCCTCGCGACAACACTAGAATTTGACAGGATAATAGCCTTGCGCATCTTTCTTACCAAAAAATTGCGCCGCTTGATGCACTTCTTCCGGTAGATTTTCATCTGGTTTAAAGCGGCCATTGATGCGAAATGCCAAGTCACTAGGAATATGCGCAACGGCACTTAACCCAAAGCTATTCGGCTCATTAATCGTCATCACCACTTCTTTGTTTTCACACTTTAGGTTGGCTTCAAAATTACCCAACTCTATATCTTGCTGAGTGCCCTGTACTTTCGCTTTAAGCCATAAACCTTGGCCAGTTAGTACTTGGCATTGCTCGGTATAATCCAACTCCTGCAGGGATATTTTGAAACGCCCACTGGCATTCACTGGAATAGGCAAAGGCAAACTAGTAATCACTAAACGAGTAGGTAAGAAAACTTGAACATCTTCACCTTGCACATGTCCGTTAGATATCGCCACATGACCTTTAACAGAGATATCGTCCACTTCGCGAATATTACCTGCATCGACATCGATGGCGGCCGTGCCAGTGAGTAACGGCCAAAATGCCAATTGCCATTTAACATCTCGTATGGGTAAACCCTGTAACGTGACGGTATCTGCTTGTCCATTCCAAATGGTGCCTGAGACTCCGCTGACGGTAATATCAGGTGGTAACTGCACCTTTGCAATCACGTGTACTGCGGGGAGTTTAGCAATCAAAAAAACAACATAAATAATCAGGCAAGCTATTACCCATTTCACAACTAACTTCATGATTTACCTAATTTCAAACGACGAATTTTGACTTGTCCTGGAGCATCGGCTTCAGCAATATCTAAATCCAAAATGCTGACTCCCATCTCCTCAAGCGACTTAAGCCAATCTAGCACTCCGTTAAACGGTGCCTGATCAACCCACACTTGCAGCTCATCACCTTGCGGCTGCATGCGCGCAATAGGAATATTAGCGTTCGCAGCAGTCTGATTTGCCGCTTGGGCGAGTGAACCGTTAAATCCTGCGCTTACTCCTTTAGCCGCGCGTAACTGTATTGCACGATTGGCACTTTTCTGAACCCAGCTTAATAATGATTTTTGCGAATCAAGCGCCTTTTGATCTCGTTCGATCGCTTGGTTCAACGGAGACCACACCAACCAATAAAACATTCCAACGACCACCACCACGGCTGAAATAAGCACCAAGCGCTGTTCTCGTTCGGTCAATTGACTGAATTTTTGCTTAAGGGTATTCATCTTAACTCCTTACCAACAATGAGCCGTAAACCAGATCGTTGCGGTTATTGATGGCGCCCTGCTCTACTTCAAAACCTTGCGCTTCGGCTAAACGCTTGAACAGCTCTAAAGACTCGAAGTTAGCTGCCATCGCTTGCATACGTAGTTCTCTTCTTGATGCATCGAACTTTACGCTAGAGGGCTTTACTTGGCTTTTAGCAAAGGCATTTGCAAGCTGGTCCATCATCACCAGCATAGATGAGCCACCTGTGCCTTGCTCAAGCGCGGCTAACTTGGCGCGCATAGTTGCACGAACATCACGATAAGCCCCTGCGTTTGGGAAGGCTCGCGTAAATTCCGCCTTTATCTGACTGGAAACCAGCGCTCTTTCGCTACTTAATTGCTGCTGTAAAGCAACCTTGTCAATCAACGTTGTGCACAGCGCGACAATGGCCAATACCGCGGCTAAACGCCATTTCTTGAACTCCCCGCCTTGCTTTTTGCGCGATTTAAATTCACCTTGCAGCAAGTTGAACTGCGTTGTTTGTGAACCACTTGCCAGTATTTTCATCGGCATATCAACGTGCTGCTCTTGCAGCAGCACGTTATTTAATTCTTGCGAAGACAAACGACTGAAGTTGTCCAGCGACAAGGGAATTGGTTGCTGCTTTGCGTGATGGTTAATGGCCTGAACCAACCAGTTTTTCTCACCTTGAATACCCGCCCACTGGTCTTGTCGGATAAGTAACTGCTCACCCAATTCGAGCACTGCCCAGCCAGATGTAGGTTCAGGCACGGCCAAAATGTCTGGCACAATTCGCTCACAATGCAAACCTGCATCAGCCAATTGAGTTCGCCACGCTTGCAGTCGTATTTTACTCACCACAGCAACTGCTTGTTGGTTATCTTTACGCCCACCGAGCGCGAAAAACTGGCTGTCAATATCGCCGCTGATTTCATCCTCAAGCATAAACGGGATAGCCGATAGTGCTTTGCGCCCGGCTTTACTAGGAAGCGTGACCCATTTGAGTAATACATCGCTAGTCGGTACCAGTGCTGTGATGGGACGTTGCCCCGCTCGGTCTTTTAAAGACGATAAATGCGCTACACCGGGAAGTTCACCGCTGGCTATGACGTCATCCTCATTGGAAGAGCAGACAATCCAATGGATAACATCGTCATCATTCGAACCCAATCTAACTATTAACTGTTCCATTATGCTAGCCTGCTTTGGTCAATACACATTTCGTTGTCCCCACTGTTCACTGCCGGTGGATTTTCATTTTTAGCGTTTATCATTGTATGCCAAACTCTCTTCGCAGTATGCTCACGTTCTGGCTGTCATCTACGGTGAATACGGTGACCATGGAAAATGTGGCGTTATTATACGTAGTCTTCACCTTCAATAAGAAGTGCTGCGTGGTGACATCAAACCAATCTTCTCTCTCGGTAGGCATGTTTAAAGCTGACACCGTATTCACGGCCAAAAAGTCATCTTTGGTTTTATAACCATCATTTGGGCGATTGGAGATGACATCTTGTGCACCTGACTCATCTAACCCCGTTAAAGCAGCTAATACCACCACGCTGTCTTCATTTACCGTGTTCACATTGATTTTTAATTGATCATCACCTGGTATCACACAAACCTGCTCTAAAATATCGTCTAACCATGCGTTACTGACGCCATTCACTAACCGTAATTCTGATTTATGCGCCATTAAACTGTTTGCCGCAAGATAGGGAAACTGACGAGATTCATACTCGCTATCTTCTGCGCCCTGTTGACTCATCTGGCTGTCCGCATCGAGCCAGTCGACGAGCGAATCACTAAAGGTATCAATGTCATAGGTACTGATATCGGCATTAATGTTGGTCATTAAACGCTTAAAGGCCAGCTGACGCTCGCTGACACCTGAATTTGAATCAGAGCCTGTACTGTTTTGCGCACTTGCTTGTAGGCTATTAATATTAAAACAGCTCTGCATATCAAATAGCTGAGCTTGTATTCCCCCACCTTCAAGTGGGTAAACGAAAGGCTCTGACCACTGCTGGTCTAGATGAATCACTCCGTCGCTATTCTCAAGTAGGAACTTTATCGACTTTTGCGCGTATTGTTCAGCCCCCATGGCATACCAGTAAGCTTGGTTATTGTCCTTGATATTCGATGCGCGTTTTACTTGTAGCTGTAACCTTGAGCCCATTTGCGTTGCTAATACACTTACTAGGGCAACAATCAGCAATACAATAATCAGCGCGACGCCTTTTTGGTGCTTTACAGTTGCAACGCTCAACCTCATGAACTCGCGCCTGATAACAAAAACTCACGGCGAATTAGCCCAAAGTCTTGACTGGTAATTTCTATGGCGACAGCCTTAGGCAAAACCTCATCGCTGTAATCATCTTGCCACGCAGAGTCGCCCTCCTCATCCTCATCAACCGGTATAAAATACACTTTAAAATCATCAATGTTCTCGAGTAGCACTTTCACTTTGGGCTCGTAGCCAATAACATTATCCACATAGTTGCCGTACAAACGCTGTAATTGGCGCTCCTGCACCCGAAAACCCACACCTTGTAATGTGCTACGAGGCAAGCGTAGCTGCGGATTATGCCAGCCGCCATGCACAAAAACTAACCCGTCATGATAGCTGTCTAACACCCCGTCACCACCTAGCATGACGCGCCCATTCGCTTCGCCCTCCACTCTAACGGGACGCGCAACAGCCTGTAATATATCACGCTCAAGTGTCAGCATTGCTCGCTGCAATGTTTGTAGTTTCTCAAAACGTTCCGTGGAGAGCTCATCGCTATCGATTACGCTTGTCAGTACACCTGTGCTGGCGATACCAATTAAGGTAAAAATCGCCATGGCAATAAGAATCTCTAACAAGGTGAAGCCGTGCTCTGCCCTACGCTTTACTGAAGCGTTTAAACATCCTGCAGGTGAAACAAGTTGGTAAGTAGGGGCGAGAGCTGGCTTACACATCATCATCTCGCTTAGCTACAAAGGTCACCACAGATGTGATTGGCGCAGATAACTTCGCGTCAAGGGCAACGCTCACCTCCACCGACATAAGCTCGCTATCATTCGTTTTGATGACTTTTTGCTGCCAATACCATGTGCGGTCTGCCATGGTTTGCTCCCCTTTGGCATTATCTTTTGGGGGCCACTGGCTCGATAACTGTAGTTGTGTCAGGCGATTATTCGCCACCCAAGTAGCAAAGGTAATTTCTTCAATTTGGCCAATACTGCCCAGGTGATCACTCGCGGCCTTCATTATCGCGGTGGCTGTCATGGCAAAGATCACTAAGGCAACCATCACCTCTAGCAGTGTCATACCCTTTTGATGGCAGCCTCCGGCAAGTGACCTCATAAATTTTCCAACGGCCCTTCTACCGCAACCGGCAGAGAATCTTGTACATTTACTCGAAAATAACTGGCAGCTTCAGACGAAAAATCAGGCTCAAAGGAAAATGCCAGTGAAAACGGGGTGATATCACCGCTGGACAATAAAAACACTTGAGGAGGCGGCAATTTTTTCTCTTCTTCATCACCGATACTTATTTCATCATCACTGAAAGACAATTCAGCATCGATAGATGACTCATTAAACAAGCTGTCGTCAGTATCCCAAGGCAGATCGTTTAACGCTAATTCAAAGGTGAACTCATCAGGCAAGGTATGCGCTTCAAAGGTTTTATCACCAGATATAAGCTGCCAGTTTTGCTCCTCATCCAACATCACAAAGCTGTATTGGCTTTTGTCTTCATCTACATACAAACCAAGCTGTTGTTGGTTCAGCACTGCGTAATCTGAGGCCATACTAAACACGACTTGAAAGCGTTGTACTTGCTGTTTAAGCCTGTCTTGCCCACTTTGACCACTGATATTGAACACCACAGTGCCCGCCAAAAGCCCCATGATAACTAACACCAACATCACCTCTAATAAGGTGAAACCACGTTGTATGCGAGTCATAATGCTGTTCGTTTTGTATGAAGCTGTCTGGGCACCTGCAAGCTAGCCTAAATAGTCATTAAGGTTCCAGTTACCAATATCATCATCAGTGCCGGCTTCGCCATCAGGTCCATTTGAGAAAATATCAATCACCCCGACTTCCCCTGGGCTAATTAGCTGATAGGGATTGCCCCAAGGGTCCTCAGGTAAACGCTTGATGAATCCACCGTCTTGATAATTACGAGGAATGGGATCGATGGTAGGAATGGTAACTAGGGCATCAAGGCCTTGTTCACTGGTAGGAAACACGTTATTACGCAGCTTGTACATTTCTAGTGCGCTTTCAAGCTGCTGAATATCCACTGCCGCTTTTTTCAGTTGCGCTTGTTCTTGATTACCTAAAATAGACGGGGCGATCATCGATGCCATAATGCCGATAATTAGTAGAACGACCATGACTTCAATCAAGCTAAAGCCGCGCTGTGTACGTTGTAACGTTTTCATTAAAGATTCACCATGTTGTTTAAAGCTAAAATAGGTTGCAGGATGGCCATTACGATAAACAGCACAATACCCGCCATAGAGACAATTAAAAGAGGCTCGAACACTTTCAAAGATACCCCAACCAAGGATTCAAACTCTCTGTCTTGGTTGTCCGCTGCGCGCCCTAACATTTGCGTCAGCTCACCACTACGCTCCCCCGATGCAATCATATGCATCATCATGGGTGGAAACATTTTGGTACGCTCTAGAGCCGCACGCAGGCTTGAACCTTCTTTTACATTGACTGATGCACCTTTGACCTCGTCTCGAATGTACAAGTTCGCCAACACATCACTGGAAATTTTCATGCTCTCAAGTAAAGGCACCGAGCTAGAGGTCAGAATACTTAATGTTCGAGCAAAGCGTGCAGTATTTAACCCTTTAGAGACCTTTCCCAATAAGGGTAAACCTAGAATAAAATGATGGTAGCGTTTTTTCATCGCAGGTTGTTGCAGCACGCGACTTAGAACAACAGCCGCCAATGCAAAAATCACAATCAATAGTAAACCGTAGTTTTGCATCCATTCACTGACGCTGATCAGCACCTTAGTAATGGTGGGCAAATCTTGCCCCATGTGATCAAATTGGCCGACAATTTTCGGCACCACCACGGTGAGTAATAAGATCACTATTCCCATGGCAAAAAACATCATAAGCGTAGGGTAAACCATGGCTTGGGTTATTTGGCTGCGGGTTTGTTGACGCTTCTCAGTGTAATCCGCTAAGCGATTAAGCACCGTATCTAAGTGGCCAGACTTTTCACCCGCTGCGACCATAGCTCTGAACAGCTCATCAAATACGTGAGGGAATTCCGCCATGGCATCCGCTAAGTTGTATCCCTCTACCACTTTACTGCGTACCGCCATCATCATGTTTTTCTGGCGAGGTTTTTCAGATTGCTGCGCCACAGCCATTAACGCTTCTTCAATGGGCAAAGAGGACTCTACCAAAGTCGCTAACTGACGCGTTAACAAGGCTAAATCAGAGGCAGAAATTTTCGGTTTGAACAATGAAAACTGTTTGGCGGACTGGCGCTCCTTTTCCGCGACTTGTTCGACTTCTAGCGGAATAAGTTGCTTTTCACGCAGTTGCTGACGTATTTGGCGAGCATTGTCACCTTCTAGTACGCCACTTTTATTTTTACCGCTTTTATCAATCGCTTTATATGCAAACGCTGCCATTCTAGTCTTCTCGCGTTACACGCAGGACTTCTTCTAGTGAAGTTTCTCCGCTCAAGACTTTTCGACAACCATCATCACGAATGCTAGGCGTATTTTGACGTATGTATTTTTCAATAGCTTGCTCGCCGTGACCGTTATGGATCAGCTCGCGTATGCCTTCATCGACAATCAATAATTCGTGAATACCGGTACGCCCGCGATAACCAGTATGGTTGCACGCCGCGCAACCTTTAGGTCGACACACCTGATGACTGGCTTCGCTGCCAATAGCCACACCTAAAATACTGCACTCTTGGGCGCTAGGTTCGTGGGTGGTTTTACATTGTGGGCACAAGGTTCTTACTAAGCGCTGTGATAAAACAGCCAATAAACTAGACGACAACAAGAATGGCTCTATGCCCATATCTTCCAAGCGCGTAATCGCCCCTGCAGCGGTATTGGTATGCAGTGTCGACATCACCAAATGGCCTGTTAAACTGGCTTGCACACCAATTTGCGCGGTTTCTAAGTCTCGGATTTCCCCAACCATAACCACATCAGGATCCTGACGTAAAATCGCCCTCAAGCCTCGTGCGAATGTCATGTCGACTTTAGCATTGACTTGGGTTTGCCCTATGCCTTGTAAATCAAATTCTATTGGGTCTTCAACGGTAAGAATATTACGATCTTTTGAGTTGATTTCGCTTAATCCCGCATACAAGGTTGTGGATTTACCAGAACCTGTAGGGCCAGTCACCAAAATAATGCCATGGGGCTTACGAATAAGACCGGAGAAATGCCCGCGGTTAACTTTGGTCATCCCTAGATCTTCAAGATTTAAGCGTACATTATTCTTATCAAGCAAACGCAGCACCACGCGCTCACCGTGGCTTGATGGCATGGTCGATACCCGCACATCAACCGCTCGACCGGCAATGCGTAAGGTAATGCGTCCATCTTGGGGAACACGCTTCTCGGCAATGTCCATTTTCGACATAACCTTAATACGAGACACCAACATTGAAGCCATCTTACGATTCGGTTTTAAAATTTCTCGTAATACACCGTCAACCCTAAAGCGCACCAACAACTGGGTTTCAAAGGTTTCAATATGAATATCAGATGCGCCTTCTTTGATGGCTTCGCCCAACATGGCGTTAATCAATTTGATGATCGGTGCATCATCTTCACTTTCTAACAAGTCTTCTGTGTCAGGTAACTCTTCGGCAAGCGCAAATAAATCACTTTCATTGCCAATATCTTCCATTAGCTGTTTAGCCGCTGACGAGTCGCGCTGAAATGCGCTGGTCAGTAACGTTTCAAACTGGCCGCTTTCAATTTCTCGCAATTGAAAAGGCTGCCCCAAAAAGCGCCTGACTTCAGCAAAAATAGCAAAGTCTGTCTCATTGGTATGATAAAGCAGTGCAGGCGTTTCCGCGGTTTCTAGCAGCACTTTATGGCGCTTAGCGAAACTGAACGCAAGCTGCTTGTGTTCAGCATCTTCTATGGGGGCATCTACATCTGTGCCCGCAGCAACGAGGGCCTGCTCTTCGGCTTCCACAGTACTTATTGATTCTGTGATCGTTGAATCAGAGCTCATGGCTACTCATCATCCTTTTGCTGCGCGGCTTTTTCAGATTGCGCTCTTTTTTCCATATACTCGCCATAGGAAGGCGGCAAAGCTAAGCCATCGTCCCATTCTGGTAACGCTGGGTTTTCAGAAAATGGCATTAACGGGATGCCCTCTGACTGGCGCTTAAGCTGTTCAGCGCGAATGTAATTGTACTTTTTACGACTAATATCGCTGGCTGTTACCCCATCGCGAATAATCGTAGGACGAATAAACACCATCAAATTACGTTTAGATTTACTGGTAGTAGTCGACTTAAACAAGTTTCCAAGATAAGGGATATCACCCAAAATAGGCACCTTAGACACGCTCTCTTGCACATCATCATCAATTAATCCACCCAGTACAATCGTGCCTCCATCGTCCACTATAACGGTGGTTTTGATCTCACGTTTGTTGATCAGAATATCCACTGAGGTTGCGCCGCTAATACTTGATACCTCTTGCTCTATAAGCAGTTGTACTGCGTTACCTTCGTTGATTTGTGGGGTAACTTTAAGCTTAATACCTATTTCTTGACGCTCTACAGACTGAAATGGGTTGGTGTTATTCGAACCGGTTGTGGAGCCTGTGATAATCGGTACTTCTTGACCCACAATAAAAAAGGCCTCTTCATTATCAAGGGTCGTTAAATGCGGGGTAGACAGTACGTTCGAGTTAGTATCTGTGCTCACCGCTTGCAGCACTGCGCCCCAACCATCTTTTACTGCCCCCACCAAGAAACCATTTACGCCACCAAGCAGTGAAGCAAGGGCGGTGTAGTCTCCTTCTGTTGTTTCATCAAATGAGTACGGGTCGCCATCATCATCAAAACCAACTGTGGTTGTCGTTGTATCTTCTGCTTGTTCTGCGGCAACGGCTAATGAGCCAATACCTACCACGTTACCATTGCTAAACTGCTGCGCACCGTATTTTTCACTTGCCCATTGCACACCAACCGTGGTGCCGTCGCCTTCAAACACTTCCACGATTATCGCTTCCACTTGTACTTGTGCGCGGCGGATATCTAGTTGGCGGATAACGTCTTCTAATGAACGCATCATATCTGGCTGGGCGGTGATAACGAGGGCATTGGAATCTTCGTGGGCTTCAATACTGATATCACGCGCCGCTTTACTGGTTGATTTCGCAGCACCTTGCTCTTCGGCTTGAATGCTGGCACTAACCCCTTGCAATACTTTGACTAGTTCTTCTGCTTTGGAATATTTAAGGAAGATAACTCGCGTGTTACCGCTGGTTTCTAATTCCTGGTCCATGCGTTCAATCAGATTCACGATACGCTGGCGCGCTTTGATATCACCACTGACCATAATACTGTTTGTTCTGTCATCAGCCACTACGCGAGGAGCATCTTTGCCACTTGCGCTGGCTTTACCCGTGGTTTTATTAATGCTCTCGATGATGCGTACTAACTCTGTGGCCGAGGCGAATTTTAGCTTCACGATTTCCACTTCTTCATCGCCGGCTTTATCTACCCGCTCAATGATTTCCACCAACCTATTTACCACTGCAGCTCGCCCCGTTAGCATCATTACGTTTGATGCATCATGGCTAACGACATTGCCGCCGCCTGCTTGGTCATTTAGTTGACGCAAAATAGGAGCAAGTTCACGTACCGGTACGTTATACACTGGCATTACCCGGGTAATCATTTCATCCCCGTCAAACGGTGTGCCCTCAACAACGGGCAAGTTTGATGTTTTTGCGTCTTTTGAACGTACCACTTTGACTATACCCGTCGGCATTTCAACCACGGCATAGCCATACACTTGCAATACGTTTAAAAAGAATTGGTAATACTGTTCCTCGTTTAACAGATCGTAACTGCGAACAGATATCTTGCCGCGCACATTGGGGTCAACAATGATGGTCTTTTTGAGGTTTTTACCCACAATATTAATGAATTCACCGATATCAGTATTTTTAAAGTTAGGTGAGTATTCGTTGGCTGCTACAAAAGTTGACGCAGAGAAAAATGCGGCCCCAATAATAAGGCACAAGCTGGGTAAAATATTACGGCTTGTTCGCTGGATAAAATTCATTCTAGTTATTCCTGTTCCGCATCGGGTAATTCTAAAAACAAGGTCAGCAAATCGTTGTCTCGGCTGACGGTAATTTGTAAGGATTGCGCACCGCGCAATTCGCCCATGGCCTCAACAGCTTGCTGAGGATCGGTTAAATTCAAACCATTGATATCAGTAATGACATCACCATTTTGCAAACCTGCCGCTTTAAACAGTGCAGGCTTTTTACCTGGACTGACGCGATAGCCTTGTAACTCACCATCGGCGCTATGGGGAGCGACCGAGATAAACTCAGTAAAATTAGCAGGTTGCTGCTGAAGCATACGCGTGGCATCTATCACGTCATCAGATAAAGTAATCACGTTATCTTGTATCGGCGAGGGAGAAATTGCAGGTGCAGGACGACGAGGGGTAATCGTGCGTTTTTTATTGGCTTCATCAAAATCAACACCATCTAACATAAGGGTCTCATTTACCACACCATTACGGATAATGACTCGGTCACGAAACACTTCACGTAACGTAGCATTGGTGCCAATGATCTTTTCGCCTAGGCCGTAGGTGTCTTGACTACCTCGGTTTTCAATAATAGCGGCACCTTGCTCTTGCACTGAGCTGGTGACTACACCAGTCAGTGTCAGGTTTAATTTTGTTTCAGGTGCATCAGTAACGGTTTGCTCAGCCACAGGAGAGGCTTGAAAATCGCCAAATAAATTAAGTCGTTTTACGGCGTTTAAATTGAGAGTGGAATTATTGCCTGAGGCTATCGGGGCAAGACGCGTTAATGGCGCATCATTATGTGCCAATTCGCTTTTGGGCCATAAGCGCCAGGTCAACTCGGCTAAATAGGCTAATAAGAAAATCACTAATACCGCCACAACAACGCGATTTATCAGCTGCTGGTACTTAATTAAGCTTAGCCACAAGTGATTGAAATTATAGTTAGTGATAGTTCTTTTCTCGTTGTTGAATCTTATAAATCATCGTCTGAGCAATACTCAGACGAGCATAAACTAAATGCTTCACCAAGGGAGCTGCACCCCATTTTCATCAAAAAAATGACCAGTATCCGCTATGGTTAACCGCTCAATTAAGGTAACTATTTTTCGCGACGCATTTTGTACTGTACTTGTTGCATCTTGTCCACCCATATCAGTTTGAACCCAACCTGGGCTTAGCGCGCAAATAACTTGCTGGCTGGCCTGATGCTGGATTGCAAAACGACGCGTAAACATATTCAACGCCGCCTTACTCATGGCGTAAGCGTCTAACGGTGCTTGAGCAAACTTGTCACTTTGGGCGATAGAGGCAACCCCTGAGGATAACTGAATAACGCGCGCTTGTGAGGTTAACGTATCGTGCAATGCTTGGCACATTAAGCTGGGCGCCACGCTGTTAACCAGAAAATTATTCATAAAGGCTGTCTGCGTCCATTCACCTAGGGGTTCGTTGGCGCTCACACCGGCATTATTAATCAGCACATCAATTTTGAACTGACCTTGCACACGCTCTGCCAACTGCTCGATTGACGCCTGTGAATGAAGATCAGCGTGCATGATGTGCATCCTATCTTCATTTTGCGCTTTTAACGCGAGTAAGTCTGTTTGATCAGCACTTGCACGGCAGACGCCGATAACCACATCCCCTTGTGAAAAATATTGCTGGCATAGCCCTAAACCCAAACCACGGTTAGCGCCTGTGACAAGCACAGTTTTCATCGGTTAAATTTTCCTTTTAGGGGCTGTGGGCGTAACATAAACCACTTATATTTTATTATTATTTTTAAATTTCTTTCCACCAATGATAACGAGTCGCCATCGGGGTCACAACTCTATTAAGCATTCGTTACGAAAATATTACATATCGGCCACTCTTTATGCCAAACAACATGCAAAACAGCAAAAATTCTTTTACAGAACAAAGTGTTCGCTTAGATAAATGGCTTTGGGCTGCGCGCTTTTTTAAAACACGTGCTCT
Source organism: Paraglaciecola sp. T6c (assembly GCF_000014225.1). Taxonomy (NCBI): domain Bacteria; kingdom Pseudomonadati; phylum Pseudomonadota; class Gammaproteobacteria; order Alteromonadales; family Alteromonadaceae; genus Paraglaciecola; species Paraglaciecola sp. T6c. The sequence goes on along the minus strand of NC_008228.1, from coordinate 271,355 downwards.
CGCCAGAGAAGCGGTGATGTCAGGCAAGGTCAGTTACAATGGCCAACGGTGTAAACCTAGCAAGGCGGTAGAGCTCAAAGTTACAATAAAAGTTCCCCAAGGATACGATGTAAAAGAGATCATCGTGGTAGAATTAGCCGAACATCGTCGTTCTGCTCCGTTAGCCCAGCGGATGTTCGAGGAAACCCCGGAAAGCCTCGCACAACGTGAAAAAAATGCTGAGATGCGAAAGTTAAGTGCTTTTCATAGCCCCAAGCCTGATCAGCGCCCTGACAAGAAACAACGCCGACAAATTATCCAACTTAAACACCAGTAATCAGCGAAAAGCTGCTACATAGAGAAATTATTATGTCTTTTGACCAATTGCATCGTTACCTTTTCAATCAAGCTCATGTGCGTGGTGAGCTCGTTAGATTAGAAAACAGCTACCAATCTATTTTGGATTCTTACGCTTACCCACCCGTCATCCAGAAACTACTTGGTGAATTAATGGCAGCCACATCACTACTGACTGCCACATTGAAATTTGAAGGGGATATTGCCCTGCAATTACAAAGCGATGGCCCGGTAAACTACGCCGTTATCAACGGTACTCATGATCAGCAGTTACGTGGCGTAGCGCGATGGGATGAGTCGTTGGCTGAATTACCTACTGACTTTAGTCAGCTGTTTACAAAAGGTATTTTAGTGATCACTATCACCCCTGAAGACGGTGAGCGTTATCAAGGAATGGTGGCGTTAGATAAACCGACCTTAGCAGAATGCATTGAGAGCTATTTTCAACAATCAGAGCAACTTGCGACCAAAGTCATTTTGCGCACCCAACAGACGGATAGCGGCGCAAAGGCCTGTGGCATGTTCTTGCAAATTTTGCCCACCAGCAGTCAGGCGACAGCAACCACCGACACCGGATTCGAGCATTTAGCGAAGCTGACTGAAACCATTAAAAATGAAGAACTGTTTAGCTTACCCGCTGAAGATATTCTTTATCGCCTTTACCATCAGGAAGAGATTGAAGTTTACCCGCCAGCTGACATTATTTTTAAATGCAGTTGCAGCCGAGAACGTAGCGCGAATGCATTAGCTGCAGTGGAAAAAGCGGAATTATTGGATATTGTTGCCACTGAAGGCGCTATCAAAATGAACTGCCAATATTGTCATCGTGAGTATCGCTTTGATGAAATTGACGTACACGCAATTCACGCGGGCACGTTTGCGATGGACACTCAAAACGACCAATAATTGCAAGCCCAAGCAATCAGGCTTACATGCGTAAACCCTACTTGCCCTTGTTCGTTAAGGGCAAGTGTGAGGAATAAAAATACTGGCGATCAAACCACCTTCAGGGTGGTTTTTTAATGTCACTTCGCCGCTGTGCATATCGACAATTCGCTTGATAATGGCAAGCCCTAACCCTGAGCCCAAACTGCCTCTGGCCTTATCGCCTTGAGTGAAAGGTTTGAACAAACCTTCGATTTGCGTATCAGGAATACCTGGGCCGAAATCTCGGATCGAGAAAAACAGCAAATTACGCGCCTTATCGTAACCAGAGCGAATTTCAATGTCTTCGCTACCATAGCGAAAAGCATTTTCAATCAGATTATCTAACACCCGCTTAAGCGCGACCCTGCGCATACAAGCGGTAGGGATAGGTTTTAGGTGTAAGTGGATATTGTGGTGCTCTTCAATGTTACGTACTTGAACTGCATCACGGATAAGATCGTTGACGTCCACGCCAACCATGCTTTCTTGTTGATCTTGACGCACATAATTAATGAACTGATCAATAATTTCGTTCATGTCTTCAATGTCGTTCACTATGCCCTCTTTTAGCCAATCTTGGGCTTCAGGGAGCATTTCGGTGGCTAAACGAATGCGGGTCAAGGGTGTGCGTAAATCATGAGAGATACCGGCCGTTAACAGCGCCCTGTCATCTTCAAGTTGCTTTATTCCCTTTGCCATTTGATTAAATGCCTGAGTAACAGCCATCAATTCAGTTGAGCCTTGCGCTTCGAGCGGCGGCGGTATATTTCCTCGCCCTACTTCAATAGCCGCATGTTGCAAGGCTTGCAATGGTTTATTCAGCCTGCGCACGAATATCCAACCGCCGGCGACACTCAAAATACCGATCACCAGCAAGTAAATGGTCAATGGCGAAATGTCCGACTCACCGTGGCTTAGCATGGGAATAGTGACCCAGACGCTAGGATCTTGTGGCGGTTTAACCCAGACCAAATACGGATTCCCCTGAGTAATACGTACTTCCGCTTCGCCGCCGAGTTTCAAACTCATTTGGCGCGACAAATAAGGATAATAAATCGCCTGCTCTACCCCTTCCTCTTGCGCTTTTTCATTACTCAATAAGCGCATACCAGTCGCGGCAAAAAAGCGTTTATGCAGCTCGGGATCTTTATGGTCGATTTCTTCGATAAAGACGAGGTTGATCTGGGTGGCCAACAAGTTATTGATTTGCTGGTAACTGGGGCGGATGAAGTAGTAGGTCACAGACAGATACGATACCACTTGATTGATCAGCAACAACATACCAATCAGCAGTACCGTTTGCCCGAAAGCACTTTTAGGAAGGAATCTCACGTTCTATTAACTACGCTAGCGACGGCTAGGCTCCACCACCGTCTGGTACAAAAACGTAACCTAGGCCCCATACGGTCTGAATATAACGCGGGTTTGCAGGGTCTTCTTCAAGCATGCGGCGTAAACGAGATACTTGCACGTCGATGCTACGCTCGAGTGCACTGTAATCACGGCCACGCGCTAAGTTCATTAATTTATCCCGCGATAACGGCTCGCGAGGATGAGTGACCAAAGATTTAAGCACAGCGAACTCGCCACTGGTCAATGTCATTGGCGTACCTTCACTCGACATTTCACGCGTGCCCAAATTCAATTTGAACTTGCCAAACTCAACAATTTGCTCAGCGTGAGACGGCGCACCAGGTGCTTCAACGACTTTTCGGCGTAACACCGCTTTCACCCGAGCCAATAACTCACGAGGGTTGAAGGGCTTGGGTAAATAATCATCTGCGCCCATTTCAAGACCGATAATACGATCAACTTCATCGCCTTTGGCCGTTAGCATCACAATAGGAATTTCATTTTCTTTTTGACGTAAGCGGCGGCAAATAGACAAGCCATCTTCCCCAGGCAACATCAAATCAAGTACCATCAAATGGAAATTCTCACGTTCTAGCATGCGATCCATTTGTTCTGCATTGGCAGCCGCTCGCACCTGATAACCCTGCTCAACCAAATAGCGTTCAAGCAAGCTGCGTAAACGCATATCATCGTCTACTACTAAAATTTTTGTGGTTTCTTGTCCCATTATCGGATCCCTTTATCACAGTACAGCCACTATAAGGTAAAGCGCTGAAATTCCAAAGCATCCTCTGGATTTGCAGCATTTTGGTTTGTTACAAAGTTTGTCCCGTGACGCACGTCACATCAGCCATGTAGCGATGTAGCGATGTAGCGATGTAGTGTTACATTTTTAGTCGTGACGCAATCCGTTAGTTTATTTGAACTGCTCAACCTAGCAAAACAATCTATGTGAAAAAAACACCACGTACTAACTCGCGTTGACACACGCCTAGCTCGCTTTCGCACAAGGCAAACCCTGTCTTATGCAACGCCAGTATTTATAACTAAATAAGAATAGCGCTTGACCCTAACTAGCCGCTTGCATTTAAATGGTACTCATTTTTTCCATCAAGAAACCTACATGTCTGTAAAACACCCAATTATTGCAATCACTGGTTCTTCTGGGGCTGGCACCACTTCAACCACCAATGCGATCCGCCATATCTTTCGTAATTTGTCGGTGAATGCTGCTGTTGTGGCTGGCGATAGCTTTCACCGTTTTACACGCCCAGAGATGGAAGTCGAAATTCGTAAAGCCCAAGAACAAGGGCGACACATTAGCTATTTTGGCCCCAAAGCCAATGATTTCGTGATGCTCGAACAATTGTTCAGTGAATATGCTGAAACGGGTAAAGGCAAACACCGCCACTATTTGCATTCGTTTGACGAAGCGGTTCCGTTTAATCAAATGCCCGGTACCTTTACGCCGTGGCAAGAACTGCCAACCAATACCGACGTGTTATTTTATGAAGGCTTACATGGTGGCGTAGTCACGGAAGAGGCCGACGTTGCAACCCACGTAGACTTATTGGTCGGCATGGTGCCCATCGTAAATTTAGAATGGATCCAGAAAATAGTGCGCGATACTGCAGAGCGTGGGCATTCACGAGAAGCCGTCATGAGCAGCATAGTGCGCAGCCTAGACGATTACTTTCAATATATTACACCGCAGTTTTCTCGTACCCATGTAAATTTTCAACGTGTACCAACAGTTGATACTTCAAACCCCTTTAGCGCCCGGGAAATTCCCAGCCAAGACGAGAGCTTTGTTGTTGTGCGTTTTCGCCGAGAAATGAAAACCGTTAATTACCCCTACTTACTGCAGATGATCGACGGTGCTTTTATGTCTCGTATCAACACCTTAGTGGTGCCAGGTGGTAAAATGGGCTTGGCCATGGAGCTCATCCTCACGCCTTTATTAGAAGAGATCCTCGACAAAAAACGCCGAGCGGGTTTTCAAATGGACTGGGTCTCAGATAAATAATCCATTGAGCAATTAACATGGTATAACGCAACCTTATTCATTTAGTTGCCCTACAGGCAAACCAAAATCAGGTCGTACGTTATGCCCCACCCTTTTGCCCAAGTCGATTTGCCAGCCAGTTTTATTGAATTGCTCAGCAGCCTAATGCGCAGCCCCAGTGTGGTCGGCGCAGAGCATTCATTTTTTCGCGTGTTGCAACGCGAATTAGAAGAACGAGGTGCAAAAGTGACTTGGTATGAAGGCTTGCTTGTGGCTCAGGGCAACGCCCCGGATAGCATAATGTTTTCGGCGCATATTGACCGCCATGGTTTAGTCTGCACTGGCCCAAATGAATTCCAGTACGCTGCTTTTGTGGCGGGTGCTCGCTCTGACTTGCTGGGCAACTCTGTCAGCGAGAGCTTGATGCGTAAAATAGTCGACCGTTTCGATGATGAATCGGTTTATGCTTACGAGCCTTGGTCCGGTGCATATCGTGGGCGCGGCACCATCAAAGGAGCCTATATCTGTGAGAATCGCAATAACCTAATTTTTGAAGTCGATGGCTTAGAACACGTTGTCGCGGGCACACCTGTGGCGTTTACTGACAAACTCAGCATTACAGATCAAGCGCTAGTAGGCCAACTCGATAATATATTGACCACAGCTGCTCTTGTGCATTTATTCGAAGGTGGATTCCAAGGAACCGCTTTTTTTACAGCTCAAGAAGAAGCCGGAAAAAGTTGGCGTTATTTATTGGAATGGTTCAGACGTTTCGGCGGCTCGACTAATCAGTTAATTGTCGTTGATACCAGCCCCTACCCGGATTTACCTAGTGCAGCACAGCAGAACCTTATATTGCGCCACAAAGACGCCAATGCTGTGTTTAACCCGCGTTTAACCGAACGTTTGATGGCTGAATGTCAAAATTTGGGCCTGAGTTATCAATTTAAAGACACCTACGTAGAAGCGCAAAATGCTAAGCTCATCGCCAATGGCGACGCTCCTTATTCCCTCGGTGCCACGGAGTTAGGCCGAATAATCTCTGCTTCTAATGGCCTGGTAGACGGCACAACCTTACAAATTCCATCTTCGGGCTACCACACCATGCAGGAGTCCGCGCCATTGTCTTCTGTTGCAGGCTTTTTGCGTATGCTAGCGGTACTGGCGAAAGAATAAACAGCGACAAGAATCATGAGATAACGCAGCAACTAGATAGCCACGTCTTATGACGTGGCTAATATGTTATTTGCCAAGGATTGGCTTAGATTTTTTCTACTTTTTGATAACCTTCATTTGTCAGCTCGTTGTTTACACATTCAAGCAAAAACGTATTTAGGTTTTGTCCGCCTGTACCGTCTTCTTCAGCAATGTCATTACAATACTGTTTTAACTCTGCAATCAATGCTGCATCGGCAACGTCGCCTTCATCAGCAACCGCACCGAACAATGTCAGTGATAACATCAATCCTAGTAAAAATTTCATAAATTCCTCACCAAAATAAGGATGCCTTACGGCGATAGAAACGCTTATTTCTTGCAGCAATTTTTGTCTGCAATCGGCGGATTTTTACGCCCAATTTCAAATCTCGTCAAGAAAATTTAACCTTGATATTGAAAATAATTAAAAGCTCAAATAGTGACTTTTAAAATCATAATTTTCAATAACTTAGATTTACTTTAACACCGCCTAATATAGTCAGATTCTGTCGCAGTTTAACGACATATTAGCCACTTAATCACGGCTTTCAAAAGGTGTCACTAGCAAGTAACACTTTTTTGCACTTTGCTAAGCAATATAGGCACCTTTTTTGGGCCTATAGCGGTATACTTAGCCCAACACTCAAACTCTACTATTTTTCATGCTGACCAAAAAATCCATTACTTATCTCGTATTGGCGACCACAGCCATATTCATTGCAGTGCAAGGTTACCGCGTGTGGTTGCTCAATAGTGTTAAATTCATCAGTTTTGATAGCCGCTTAAAAGAAATTTCCGGTATTGAGTTCGATAAAAGGCAGCGTTTGTGGGCAATCAATGATGGCGGAGATGAGCCGCGCTTGTATCAACTTGGCGATACAGGTGACATCGTCCGTAGCATCAAAATCACTAATGCCAAAAATTCTGACTGGGAAGACATGACCCAGGACTATTTTGGCCACTTTTTTATTGGTGATTTTGGCAACAACCACAATGATCGCGAATGGTTAACCATCTACAAAATTGAAAATCCTATCGACATAAAAGGAGATACCACCACTGCCGAAATCATTAAGTTTACCTACCCCAAATTCAAGGCCATAAAAGGTGAAAAACCGCGTAAAAATGTACATTACGATGTTGAAGCCTTTATCTATTTTAAGCGCAATTTGTATCTGTTCACCAAAAATCGTACGAGCCCTTTTGACGGGAAAACACGCATTTACAAAATTGGGGATCACGCAGCGAATTTTGACGCAGAATACATTAATGAATTTTCGACCTGTACCATCATAAAAGAACTGTGCTGGGTGACGTCAGCTGCGCTTAGCCCAGACCGCACCAAACTGGTATTGCTCGATTCAGAGCGTTTGTGGTTGTTCGAAAATTGGAAAGGCGATGACTTCTTTTCTGGCGACGCTTATCAAATTGATTTAGGCATAGTCACGCAAAAGGAAGCCGTGACATTTGCTGCTGACAACAATACCATTATTTTCACTGACGAGGTCTTTAATGGCATTGGTGGTAATGGTTACAGTATCCAATTGGACAAAGCGAAGAAAATTCCCGTTAGAAAACAAATGAAGAAGTCAATCAAAGTTAAACCCAAACTTAAGCCTGTAGTGCCAACGCCTAAACTGGACACCCCCGCGGTTCCTCCGTCGTCACCAGCGCAGTCTCCTGAGGGAGCGCCTGCTAAATTAACCCCAACAACAGAGCCTGAACCGGCAATTCCCCGTCAATCGTAAACCGTTATTCAGTCACATGTAGGGGCATCTTTTGCCCTTCTAACCCACCTCAATTTGCCTTTTTTAAGAAATATCCATTGTTTGACCAGTAGAACAAAATCGTGTTTTTTCCGTGATACTTTCGGGATATTTACCTCGCAATATTGATTGTGCATTAACACAAATTCACTATTGAGGAACGATCATGAAGCGCACAACTATTCTATCTGCGGCAGCAATGCTAGCGTTATCAAGCCAACAAAGCTTGGCCGCCGACATCAGTGTCGAAGTACAAAATTTAACCCACGGTTTATATTTCACTCCCATAGCGGCAGTTGTTCATACCCCAGATGTCAGCTTGTTTGAAGTAGGCGAAGCCGCCAGTACAGAATTACAGATGATGGCTGAGGGCGGCAGCATCGACGGAATCACCACAGTCGCTACCGCTGCTAGTGCTGACATGATTGCCAACCCTGCAGGCGGATTACTTGCCCCAACAATGAGTGCCTCTGGGGATGTTATGACCACAGACGGTAACGTCATGTTGTCTGTGGTGGCCATGGTTTTACCTTCTAACGATGGCTTCGTGGGGCTCGATAATTGGGAAATCCCAACCGAAGCAGGCACTTATACTGTATTTCTAAATGCATATGATGCGGGTACAGAAGCCAATGACGAACTACGCGGCAGCGGCGCACCAGGTATGCCAGGCATGCCTGTTCCACCACCGTTAGACCCGTTACTTGGCACGGGCGGTAGCGGAGTAGCTGGTGCCGATACCAATGCTACTGTGCATATTCACCGCGGTAACATTGGTGACGATTCAATGACCGATGGCACCAGCGATGTAAACAATAGCGTGCACCGTTGGTTGAACCCGGTCGCAAAAGTAACAGTAACCGTCAGATAAGGAGACTGTTATGCCAAATTTAATCAAACATTATAAGAAAGCACTTCTACTGGCGCTGCCCTTAGCATTGAGCGCCTGTGGCGACGACACCAAAGAAGTGATTGTTGAAGTTGAAGTCCCCGCACCGGTGCCTACGCCCGTTGACGTGAGCTACGATGTAACGGTTATCAACCTAACCAACGGACAACCTGTATCACCTCCCGCGATTGTTCTTCACGCCGATGGCAATTTATGGGCAGTAGGTCAGGTACCTTCTGTTGAGTTAGAGCGAATCGCAGAAGTCGGCGACTCTGAGTCATTCCTCACCCTAGGGATGACAAGTGCCGGTGGCGAAGGCCCAATTATGCCTGGCGACCAGCAAACTATCAGTGTCACCATCCAAGACATCACTGATGCTAAGTTGACTATCGCGGCAATGCTAGGCAATACCAATGATGCATTTACCGGCTTAAATGCATGGGATTTGTCTCAATTGGAGGTAGGTGACAGCTGGACAAGCAACCGCCCTGCATATGATGCAGGCACTGAGAAAAACACCGAAAGTGCAGCAACTGTGCCAGGCCCAGCTGCAAGCGGTGAAGGCTTTAACCCTACCCGTGATGACACTGGCTTTATCTCCATGCATCCAGGTGTGGTTAGTGTTGACGATGGCTTAAGTACCTCAGCTTTAACGGTTGAACACAAGTTCGACAACCCTGTCATTCGAGTGCGCATTACGCGAACGGAATAACAAAAATAACGTGAGGAGATAGGTGTTTAAAATAAAAAGCGCTGATCGAATGAAAGATAAGCGCTTTTTTATCGCTCTATATGTTTTTAAATAGTGGTACTCCCTATGACAGATAGCATCCTCATTGTTGAAGACGACCTTGATATAGCCAACCTAATGCGGGTTAATTTACTCGAACTTGGTGTTGAAATAGATCATCAAGTCGACGGCGAAACTGCGCTACACCAAGCACTAAGTAACGAGTATGACGTTATTTTACTAGACGTCATGCTACCCAACATGAGCGGCTTAGATATTTGTCGTAAAATTCGTGATGAACGCCCGATGCAAATCATCATCATGCTGACCTCAAAAAACTCTGAAACCGATAGGGTATTGGGATTAGAGTTAGGCGCAGATGATTACATGACAAAGCCGTTCAGCGTGCGTGAGCTACAAGCCAGGGTGCGTTCACAGTTACGCAAAGTGCACGCTTTGCGCCAGTCTCACGTACCGTCACAGCAACCTGATGAAGCGTTAAATACAGGTGATTTACGAATAGACCAAAAAACCCATCAGGTGTTTTTAGCAGAGCAAGAACTGGTACTAACCGCCACCGAGTTTGAACTACTGCATCATCTCGCCAGCCACCCTGGCCAAGTGTTCAGCCGAAGCCAATTATTAGAATCGGTATGGGGTTATCACCACAGCGGCTATGAGCATACCGTCAACTCTCATATCAATCGACTGCGGGCCAAGCTGGAAAACGATGCCACCTCTCCTAAAATTGTGCAAACCGTCTGGGGCGTGGGCTACAAATTTAATCCTCAAGGGGTATCAGGCTAATGAAAATCTGCTTCTATCAACGTTTAGCAATTTCACTGGTGGCGGTATTTATGCTGGTCATGATTGCCTGCTTTTACTCCACTAATGAATTGCAAAAACTAACCCAACAAGAAGCAGAACAAAAACTACACATAGGCTTGGCCGAGCACCTAGTGCGCGACAACCCACTGTTAAAAGAAGGCGTATATGACTATGACGCGTTAGGAAACCTCTTCCATTCTCTGATGATACTGGGGCCAAACTTTGAGTTTTACTACCTGGACCCGCAAGGGAAAATACTCACCTATTCGGCGAAACCTGGCAAAGTAAAAGCCACATCAGTGGATATTGCCCCGATTAAGCATTTGATTGGCGACAATCGGAGCTTTCCTGTTGAAGGAGATGATCCTAGGCAACTTGGGCGTCATAAAATTTTCTCCGCTGCACCTGTCTATAACGATGACAAACTACAAGGTTATTTGTATGTCATCATTGGCGGCGAGCGTTATGACTCCATTCTGGCGAGTTTAAAGAACAGCCAAAGCATGCGTGAAATTGCTATATTCTTGGTGGTCGGTTTAATGCTGTTGCTAATCGCATTGCTGGTCATGTTCAAGTATTTTACCACGCCATTGAGGCGCCTAAGTGACGACATGGAAAAGGTGCGTGAAGCTGATTTTCATCGTGAACAGGTACCCCGGGATTTAGCCGTGTGGAATAAAAACAGCCACAACGAAGTTGACCGACTCGGCTGTGCATTCACCGATATGCTGACGCATATCGATCACCAGTTCGAACAGCTAAGTAAAATAGACACCCAGCGTCGTGTACTTTTAGCCGATTTATCCCATGATTTGCGCACACCGCTGGCCAGTTTGCAGGGTTATATTGAAACCCTAGCGTTAAATGGTGAGAGCTTATCCAAACAAGACCGAGAGCATTTCGTTGATGTGTCCCTTAAAAATGCTAAAAACCTTAAACACCTTATTGACCAAATATTCGAGCTCGCTTATTTAGAAGGCGGGCAAGTCACCTTGCATCAAGAGCCATTCCCTCTTGGGGAGCTACTTCATGATGTGGCGGCCAAGTTCGCCTTAGAAGCGCAAAGCAAAAACATAAAGATCCGCGTCATCCCTAATCATTTCGAGTATCACGTGTTTGCAGACATAGGTAAATTGGAAAGGGTGCTGACCAACCTAATCGCAAACGCCATTCGCCATACCCCTGAACAAGGCAAAATAGATTTAGCTGTTGCGATACACAACGACAAACTCAGGGTGGATATTCGCGATACTGGCGTTGGTATCAGTGACAAAGAAATCGCTTTTATTTTTGATGCGCGATACCAAGCAAGTAACACCGAAAAAGACACCTGCAGCCACGCTGGTTTAGGCTTAGCCATTTGTCAAAAACTAATGGCGCTGCTCAATTCAGACTTAACGGTTGAAAGCAAACTGGGCAAAGGCACCTGCTTTAGCTTTGAGTTAACGCTGGTAAACAGCCATGCATTAGCCCATTAGGGTGAGGGATCAATTTGCTATATCATATGCCGCTTGTTTCGTTTTAGAGCGTTTTTATGTTGCATACACTCCTTATTGCCTTCGCATTAGTCCTGATCCTCGAAGGCATCGGCCCTATGTTGTTTCCAAATAAATGGCGGAATTACCTGCAACAAATGTTAGAACAGCCTGTAAATCAATTACGTAGCGTCGGTGGCGTGCTTGTGACTATAGGTGCCGTCAGCCTGTTTTTCCTGATATAAAAATTAAGCGCATTTTTGTATTCAGATGCCGCTTGAAATTTGATAGGATCCCCGCCTAATTTTCTGACACTTCTCTAATCCATGGCTAAAAATGTAGTGGTACTCGGAACCCAATGGGGTGATGAGGGTAAAGGTAAGGTTGTAGATCTTTTAACTGATAAAGCAACCTATGTTGTTCGTTATCAAGGTGGACACAACGCAGGACATACACTGGTCATTGACGGCGAAAAAACCGTTTTGCACCTCATTCCTTCTGGTATTTTACGTGAAAACGTAACCTGTGTTATCGGCAACGGTGTTGTCCTTAGCCCTGAAGCATTGCTGAAAGAAAGCGCGATGCTTGAAGAGCGCGGCGTACCGGTAAAGGAGCGCTTGCGTATCAGTGAGGCTTGCCCACTTATTCTCCCCTTTCACGTCGAGCTTGATTTAGCCCGTGAAAAAGCCCGTGGCGACAAGCCAATCGGCACCACTGGTCGCGGTATTGGGCCGGCATACGAAGACAAAGTCTCTCGTCGTGGCTTGCGAGTGGGTGACTTGTTTAATCCTACCGATTTCGCTGTAAAGCTAAAAGAAGTGCTTGAGTATCATAACTTTATGCTGACCAACTATTATAAAGTTGAGCCAGTAAGCTATGAGAAAACACTGGCTGATGCATTGGCCGTGGCTGACATATTAAAAGCCATGGTGGTTGATGTAACTGACGTATTGGATCGCGCCCGTAAACGAGGTGACGAAATCATGTTCGAAGGCGCTCAAGGCACCTTGCTTGATATTGATCACGGTACTTACCCTTATGTCACCTCAAGCAATACTACTGTGGGTGGCGTTGCAACAGGGGCAGGCTTTGGCCCGCTACATTTAGACTATGTGCTAGGTATTGTTAAAGCTTACACGACGCGTGTAGGTTCTGGCCCGTTCCCAACGGAATTAGGTTGTGATGTAGGCCAGCATTTGGGCATTAAAGGTCATGAATTCGGCGCAACCACTGGGCGTAAACGTCGCACGGGTTGGTTCGATGCTGTTGCCATGAAACGCGCAGTGCAAATTAACTCTATTACTGGCTTTTGCTTAACCAAACTAGATGTACTGGATGGCTTAGAAACCTTAAGCATATGTACTGGTTACAAGCATGCAGATGGCACAGTAAAAGATGTACCGCCTATGGCTGCTGATGATTATGAACTCATCACCCCTGTGTATGAAGAAATGCCGGGCTGGAGTGAAAACTCTTTCGGTGTGACCGAGTATGATAATTTGCCACAAGCGGCTAAAAACTATATCAAACGCCTAGAAGAGTTAACGGGCGTACCCATTGATATTATCTCAACGGGCCCTGACCGCAACGAAACCATCGTTCTGCGTCACCCATTTGAGGTGTAATAGCCAATTGTTATATTCTGAAAGCCGCTTTTAAGCGGCTTTTTTTATGCCTGGGCGGTTGCCATAGCTTCACCAGCGCGTTTTCGTTAGTACATTGCTCACTTACAGCCAAAAGGAAACACCATGTCAGTTATGCCTTTTCATTTAGCCATACCCGTTACCAGCTTGGTGGCAAGTAAAGCCTTTTACGGTGAGTTATTAGGTTGCGAGCAAGGTCGCTCTTCAGAGCAATGGATAGATTGGAATTTCTTTGGCCATCAATTAGTCACACATTTGGTTGCCGCAATGCCGAGCCATCCCGCACCCAATAAGGTAGATAACAAGGCCGTACCTGTGCCGCATTTCGGGGTTGTGCTTAAGATGAAAGATTGGCAAAACTTAGCTCATCGTCTGCAAGCCGCTGAGGTGAGTTTTGTGATTGAACCCTATGTGCGTTTTAAAGGGCAACCTGGTGAGCAGGCCACACTTTTTCTACTCGACCCATGTGGCAATGCTCTGGAATTTAAAGCATTTAACGATATTGCTCAGCTGTTCGCCGGTTGATCAGAAACCTTAGCAGTGTTGATTTGTTGGATAGTTTTAGCTTCCTGAGCCGGTTCTGAGGTTAACTCGGCCATGGTCTCTGCATAGTTACTGTGATAACGCCCGGGTTTATGATTCACCGCAAGTATTACGTTGGTCGTCACCATACCTGCCAATGAAATGGCCAATAAAATCGGGTTCATAATGAATAACGCCCCGACCACAATCAGGCTATCTACCACCAGTTGAAACGTGCCAGCGCGAATGCCTCTACTGCCTTGTAAATAAAACGCTAAGATACCCAAGCCGCCTAAACTGGATTTGTGCCGGAATAAAATCAGCATGCCCATACCAATTAGCATTCCCCCCACAACGGCACCAAAAACCGGCTGAATGTCACTCAAGGATATAAACAAGTGCATGTTTTCCACCAGCAAAGACACCAGTGAAATGGTCACAAAGGTATTCAAGGTAAAGCGCCAGCCTAACTGTTTCAGCGCAATGTAATAAAACGGCAAGTTCACAAGAAAAAACAGTAAACCAAAATTAACCGGCACAAATTGGCTCAGCAGTAGCGCAATACCTGCCGTACCACCAATCAATAAACCTAACGCTTTAAAGATGGCTAAACCTAAGCTAACGAAGACCGTACCGCTTAAGATGGCCAGTACATCTTCGTAAAATCGATGTGTTGAGGAATGCATACTTGAATTTCTCCTGGATTCTTCCAGTGTCTAAACGTGTTTCAAACTCGTTACTGGATATATTTTGAGCAAGTCCATGCTTTCGAGGGGCGGCATTGTACAGTAAAAATACTCCCTCACAAGCCTTATCGCCCCTCAGGTTAATGTGATGTAAATTATTGATATTACTTGTAAAAAGGTATTAATATTCAGAAGGTTTAGCCACATATTTGTGAGTAAATGATCTGGGGCGTTTATAAGCGCAAAACCAACGATTGATTAAATATATTTGTTTCAATTTTGCACTATGCGTACCTGCTGCTTGGCGATATGCTAGGGATCCACTTTTTTAAGCAGTCTAATGACTCAGGAGACCCAGTGTCGATTTGTGTGCCACAAGGAATTATTTCGCTAGATAACATTTTACCCGATGAACCCTTACTGATGATGGGGGCAGGTCCGGTACCTATTCCGGCCAAAGTAGCGGCGGCGAATGGCATAGTGATCAACCATCTCGGCGACACCATGGCGCAAATTATCGAACAAGTTAAAGTCATGTCGCGCTATGTTTTTCAAACTGAAAACGGCTTGATTTTAGGCGTCGCAGGCCCGGGTTCAGCTGCTATGGAAATGGCAGTAGCGAATTTAGTTCGCCCTAGCGATAAAGTGCTTAGCATCTGTAACGGTTTTTTTAGTAGCCGCTTAGCTGAAATGGCTGGGCGTTTACAAGCTGATGTGATCAAGATCCTGATCGACGAGCGTCAGGCGGCGAGTGCCGAAGCCATCGAACAGCATATCATTCGTACCCAACCCAACGTATTGACCATAGTGCAGGGCGAAACCTCAAATACCGTGCATAATGCCGAGATAGAGCAGATTTGCCGCGTAGCCAAAAAGCATAACTGTATGGTCATTGTCGATGCAGTTTGCACACTGAGCACAATGGCATTAGACATGGACGATTGGGGTATCGATGCTGTGATCACTGGCGGCCAAAAAGGCTTGTCGTGTATTCCTGGCATATCCTTAGTGGGTTTTTCAGAGAAAGCGTGGGCCTTTATTGAATCACGCACCGACCAACTGCGACACTGGTGCCTTGACGCCAAGCTAGGCCACCAATTCTGGTACAAAAAGTCTTATCACTACACCGCGCCCGTATCTGGTATTTTAGCTATTCATGAAGCGCTACGTTTGGTGTGCACAGAAACCTTACCGGTGCGATTTGCCCGCCATGAACGTTGTTCAAAAGCGCTGCAAGCAGCAGTCGAAGGCATGGGGTTAGAATTATACGTGGAGCCACATGCGCGTCTTGCATCAGTGGTGGGGATCAGTTTACCGCAAAACATCGTCGGCAAAGATGTACTAAGTACGATGTCAAACCGCTATCGAGTTGAGATATCCGGCTCGTTTGGACCGAATATAGTGCGCATAGGGCAAATGGGTGAACAGTGCCGTACTCATAACTTGTTCCGCACCATTCATGCACTAGGCTCTGCCTTTATCGATTTAGGTCACAAATTAGATTTGCCTACCGGTATGGCCGCACTCGAAAGCACTCTAGACAATATGCGTTAGAAAAATGACGCGTTAACGATATGACCCGTTAACAACACCCTCTAACGGGTAGGTGCAAAGCGATGCGCTGTTGCTTTGCACCTCCTCTTAAAAGCCTCCCTCTGCGGCTCTCAACTGATGTAAATTCATCTATGCTTAAATAGACAAAGGGAGTGTTAATTTTGACTGTCATTTTGCTGTGCCTCCCTTGTGTTAAAACGGACTCATTAACAATGCTATTAGGCGAAAATAAAGGAGAACAGTATGTCTAAGCTGATACTTTCACTGGATGGCGGCGGTATTCGCGGCGCAGCCACAACGCAATTTTTAACCCATGTCGAAAAAGCCCTTCAAGAAAAACATCAAAAATCCCTACGAGATTGCGTGGATTTTTATGCGGGTACCAGTACGGGAAGCCTTATTGCTTTAGCACTCGCCACCACCGACATGGACATACAAGATATTAATAAGCTGTATAGCTACACGAATGCGAAAAAAATCTTTGTCGAAAACCGCGGTGCATTTGAATTAGACGGCATCAACGCGCCTAAATATGAAGCCAAGGGTAAAACTGACATTCTTAAAAAGTCCCTCGGTCAGGCAAAAATAAAAGATGTGCCCGAGGGGAAGCATATACTTGCTATAACCTATGGTGTCGAGAAACATCGCCCGCACGTGATTAAATCAACCCGTAGCGAATTTCAAAACTTACTTTCGTATCAAGTGGCTGATGCTTCAAGCGCAGGGCCAACCTATTTTCCCACCCAAGTCATGAACCTCCCCCCGGATAACGAACAAACATGGTTAATTGATGGCGGCGTAGTAGCAAACAACCCAACCATGTGTGCTATTGCCGAAGCATGCCGGTTATGGCCAGATGCCAATAGACGCGTGCTGTCGATAGGTACCGGTACCCAAACACGCAAAATTAATGGACCTGATTCGCGTAATTGGGGAGCACTACAATGGATGCTAAAAGGCTGCATTATTGATGTGTTATCAGATGAAAAAGTCGTCGCCTATCAGGCAATAACTATCACTCCACCTGGAAGTTATATCCGCGTTAACGCTGAAATGCGCACTCAACCCGGTTTAGCCAAAGCCCCCGATGATGCCATGGATGACATTAGCCAAACCAATATTAAGCGCTTAAAAGGCATGGGGGATTTTTGGTATAGCCAGTATGGTGAAGCCGTGGTCGAGCTGCTTAACAATAGTTATGACGGGCCCTCCCTCGACAGGATTGATGCAAATACGGGGCAGCCCATTCAATACAAACCAGGGTGAGGATTATTTGGCTTGCGCCACTAACAACCCGCGCATACGTTGCAATTCTTGTTTGCGCTGCTCATCCACTTCTGGGTAATGCATATCCAATGATTCGAAGGTTTCGACTATGGTTTTGGCGATGATCAGGCGTGCGTTACGCTTGTCATCCGCTGGGATCACATACCAAGGGGCCTCTTTGCTGCTAGTGGAGCCAATACAATCTTCGTAGGCGTGCATATACTGCGGCCAAAACTCCCGCTCTTGAATATCGGCATCGCTGAATTTCCAGTTTTTATCTGGGTTATCAATACGGGCTAGAAAGCGCTTGCGCTGCTCTTCTTTAGACAAATGCAAAAAGAACTTAATGATGCGCGTACCATTTCGCGTCAAGTGCTGCTCTAAATCATTGATCGAGCGGAAACGTTCGCGCCATATATGCTCTTTGTGCATTGCTTCATCAGGGATGTGTTGGCTGTGCAAAATTTCAGGATGCACACGGGCAATTAGCACTTCTTCATAGTATGAGCGATTGAAAATCCCGATACGTCCTCGCTCCGGTAACGCTAGGTTCGAACGCCACAAAAAATCGTGCTCTAGCTCATTCTGACTAGGGTGTTTGAAGCTATGTACTTGGCAACCTTGAGGGTTAATACCCGACATGACATGACGAATTGAGCTGTCTTTACCCGCTGCGTCCATGGCCTGAAAAATGATCAACACCGAATGCTCATTAGCAGCGTATAACATGCGCTGCAAATCACTCATTTTACCGATTTGCTTTTTGAGCTTCTGTTTATAATGCACTTTGGACGTATACAAAGGGGCAACAGCGGTGGGTCGCTGGCTCAAATCACATAACTCCCCCTGGGGTGCTTTAAAATCTCTTGGGTTAACTTTCATTTTTTCCCTTATTTATCAGCATCTATCAGCATCGAATTACCTTATACCAACGCCATCGAATAATTAGCCACTCAGCGAGAATTTAAAGGAGTTGGTATTAATATCGTCCTTACCTTGTGCCCTATAAAGAGCCGTGTCAATTAGATAGACCAAAGAAAATAAGCTCACTAGCCTATTCCAAAAGGACGCTAACGATGACGTTAAGAAGAAATGAGAGAAAGGCTTAAAGAAGAGGGTGAAAGCGAAGCACGCGATTAAAGTTTGAGAAAAATTACCACGGAATATTTCACAGAGAACCAAAAAGCTGGGTGTTGCACCCAGCTCAAGAGCATAAGGCGGGTAATATCCGCCCTAAGTTAAGCACTTATAAAGATAAGTCACTGGTGATAATCGCATCGGAATAACTTTGGTAGGCTGCTTCAAGCTGCTTCGCCACTGGGTCAGGGAACGAGTGGAAGTCACCGCTTTCAAGTGCAGCAACAATGGCTTGTGCTACTACAGTTGCATCAGGCGCACCTTCGAAGCCTGCTGAATCCCCCATTTCTGTACCAATTGGCCCTGGGTGTACGCTTAATACACGAATACCTTTATCAGCCCACTTGTCTTTTAAGCCTTGGGTGATCGAATACGCAGCTGCTTTAGATGCACAATAAGTGGCAATGTCTCCAAAGGTTTTGATTGATGCGATAGAATTCAACTGAACCAATACGCCTTTATTGCGCTCTAGTGTTTCAGCGAATGCATTGGCAACGCGCATCAAACCAAACACGTTCACGTTAATTTGCTCCATCAATGACTCTTCTGCATTTTCAGCCAGAGGTGAAGTCACGTGCATAATACCGGCGTTATTAACCAAAATTTCAACGTCGCTGGCTTGAGTAGCCAAACGCTGAATTGATGCGGTATCGGCTACATCGGCAGTCAATGTGACAACTTTATCAGCGTATTGCGCTTCGATGTCTTTGGTTGATTCTGGGTTGCGTACCGCTAAATAAACCTTAGTTGCCCCATTTTCGATAAGTGAATCGACGATTGCTTTACCAATTCCGCGATTTGCGCCTGTGACGAGTGCTACTTTACCTTGAATTGAATCAGTCATTGTTTGCTCCTGTTGATGTACTAAGTACTTTAAAAAGTATTTAAAAAAATATTTAAAGTTGTACCGATCGGTAACGTTGATTAATGTTATACCGATCGGTAACATACGTCAAATAGATCCCTAGATTCATTTTTGCGAGGTTCATAGCGATGAGTGGTAAACGTACTTTTGACGATGAAAAGGCACTTGAGTCAGCTATGGGCGTCTTTTGGAAGAAAGGCTACGCTGGTGCGTCTTTGGCTGAACTTACCCAAAGTATGGGGATCAATAAGCCCAGCATGTATCGCACATTCGGTAACAAAGAAGCCTTGTTCTTAAAAGCGACGCAAAGATACATCGAACAAAATGCCATGCCGCACTTTGTTTATCTGCATCAGGCCGGCGTGTCGTTAGATAAGCGCATAAAAAACTATATGGTGTCTGTGGTCAGCGAGCAATGCACCCCGAGCGATCCAAAAGGGTGTTACATATTCTTGTGCCAATCTGAAATTGCCGGTGGCGATATCCCTGAGCTTCCCAGTAATTTGTTGATTGAGGCGGGCAATAAAATTCAAGAAGAATTAATCAATATTTTCACCACGGACCCAGAAGCAATCGCCCTTGGCTTAGACACTCGCGCAGCCAGTATCGCTTTATGTATCATTACGACACTTAGAGGCACGGCCTCAATGGCAAGAGCTGGCGTTACATTAAGTGAGTTAGAAGACGTAATCGAACATAGTCTACGCGGCATCGGGCTCGTATCTTAACGACCCGCTTAAGAGGGATTAGGCTGGTCACTAACCAACAGCCGATCAGAAGGGAGAAAGCTACCCTTCCTTCATTTTTAATAGATCTTACTCTGGCGTTACATTTCAACACAGTTATCCCAAGCATTGCCTCTAATGCAGCTTGAATTGTAGTTCTTATGGGCAGATAGTTAAGCTTCAAAATAACGGCTGGCACAGGCTTACATTGCTCATCTACCGGAGAAGATCCATGTCACATATCGACCCTAAACACATCCCACAACAAGCCTTTGATTGGTATGACGAATACGCCCATGGCGACATGGACAGACGAACATTTATGTCGCGTTTGGCCTCATTGTCAGTCGCGGGATTGAGCATAGGCACGCTAAGCGGTGCATTGACCCCCAATTACGCCTTAGCCGAGCAAGTGTCATTCAACGATGAAGCGATTACTGCCAGCTACCAAAAATTTGATTCGCCCGAAGGACACGGCATAGGCCAAGGTTATTTAGTGGTGCCAAGTGATATGCTCAAGCCCGCACCAGCGGTGTTAGTGGTGCATGAAAACCGCGGCTTGAACCCTTATATAAAAGACGTTGCACGCAGATTAGCGAAAGAAGGGTTTATTGCGTTTGCCCCAGATGCATTATTCCCTCTGGGCGGTTACCCTGGAAATGACGATGAGGGCAAAAAAATGCAGCGCAGTATGGAGCGTGAAAAAATTGAAAATGACTTTATTGCAGCGGCCAAATTTATTAAGCAACACGAAAAAACGACGGATAAAATAGGCGTAGTAGGTTTTTGTTTTGGCGGTTACATCAGTAACTTTTTAGCAGCTAAAATACCTGACGTTATTAGCGCTGCGGTTCCGTTTTATGGGACCCCGGCCGCTGACAACTTAGTCAGCCAAGTCAAAGGCCCGCTTCTACTCAACTTTGCAGAAAACGATAGTCGCGTCAACGCGAGTTGGCCTGATTATGAAGCTGTACTTAAAGCCAATAATGTCACCTATAACGCCCATATTTATCCAAACACCCAACATGGTTTTCACAATGACTCCACCAGCCGCTATAGCCCTGAAGCAGCAGAGCTTGCTTGGTCTCGCACGGTAGATTTCTTTAAGACACATCTTACTTAGCCGATAAGTTCTGCGTTATGTGACAAGACGGTGCACCATGGAGTGCGCTGTGTTTCTCGCTCGTTAGTGATCCAGTTTTGTAATGTAATTTTTACTTGCCATCAAGAACAAACGAGAGAATTTTCAACAGGTTAATTTCCAATATTACTGACACACCTTACAAAATCGAGTTATAACACCTTGTTTTTATTGGGCGTTATTTTCACCGGTTGAGAAATACGATTAGGCACAGCCCATGCTTTAGCGATGAAACGAAGCGCGTTTAGTTGTTAATTGCAAAGGTGTGCACATGAGTAAAATTCGAATTGCGTTGATAGGCGGAGGCCCTAGTGCTCTGACTATTATTAAAAAATTACTTTCCAACGAACTAGGTCAAGAACAAAGCCAAGGGGCAAGCCGATTTAGTATTGATATTTTTGAGCGTAATTCTTCCTTAGGCAAAGGAATGCCATACAGCGAAGAAGGCGCATCGACTGAGCACATTACTAATATATCTTCAGACGAATTAGCCCCATTTGATGAGACATTAGCCCAGTGGTTAGGTAAGCAAAGTCACGCTTACCTCGCACGCCACGACATCGATAAAGCCAATTTACATGTCAAACATGTTATCCCGAGGCTTCTCTTTGGCGACTATCTAAACGCTCAGTTTGACGCGCTTATACGCAAGGGTGCGAGCAATGGCCTAAATATTAATCTGCATGTAAACAGTGAAGTTTTAGATATCAAGCCCAGCACAAACAGTCAAACCAGCGATGTACATACCGTGTCTGGGTGGATAAAAGGATTCCATAAAGTCATTATCTGTACTGGTCATGCATGGCCGCGCAGGAACGAAGGAAATGTCGCTGGCTATTTTGACTCGCCTTACCCGCCCATTAAATTGCAACATAAATACAATCACGCTGTGGCGTTAAAAGGCAGTTCGCTGACGGCGATTGATGCAATTCGTACTCTAAGTAAAGCCAATGGGCACTTTTATCACGACCAAGAGAAGCTAAAATTCAAACGAGCACAGGACGTGCCTGATTTTAAAATAGTGATGCACTCACTGGATGGTTTATTACCTAACATACGCTTTCATTTAGACGATCCATTAGTGTCTGAAGAAGGCATGCTCACCGAGCAACAAATCGCTGAGCATAGGGCTGAAAACGACGGTTTTTTGAGCCTAGATTTCACCTTCGAGCATAATTTCAAGAAGGTGCTTGCAAAGCGTGACAACACTTTCTACCAGAAAATAGCTAATAAGAACTTAGAGCAATTCACCGACTGGATGCTTGAATCGAGAAAGGCTTTCGACCCGTTTACCCTGTTTAAAATTGAATGTATTCAGGCTGAGCAATCCATCAAACATGAGCAAACCCTGCAATGGAAGGAAGTTCTTGCCTTGCTCAGTTTCACCATAAACCACCCGGCCAAATACCTCTCTGGCGAAGATACACTTCGCTTACAGCAAAAATTACTGCCCTTGATAGGCTTAATGATAGCCAATATTCCCCAAGCCTCGGCGGTACAACTCTTAGCGTTATACGAAAGCAAAGCGCTTGAGGTTATCTCTGTTGATACGAACAGCAACGTGCAAATAGAAGGCGATCATTGTTTTACGTATCACTATGAAAATAGTGCGAAGCAATCAGTCACAGAGCCATATCAGATTTTTGTTGATTGCACCGGGCAGAAGCATTTACCCATGGCTGACTTCCCCTTTACCTCAATGTTTGATGCCGAACCAGTACTGCCCGCTTGCGTACGCTTCAAAGAGAAAGCGCAAGGGCAAAAACAGCAGCGTGTTGATCGAGACAATGTCAGCATAGGTGCAGACGGTGAGTACTACTTGACACTAAAAGGCTTTGCAATAAACGATGCTTACCAGCCCATTTTAGCCACTGGCAAACCAAGCGAGCGCTATTTTTTGATGGCGGTGCCATTTATCAGTGGTTTTAATCCAGACTATTCAGGCTTCGATTTTTGCGAACAGGTGTCCACTATCATAGTGGAAAAGCTCTGCGCTGAACTGCCTCAACACTAGGCTAGTTAACGGTGTAATCCACGGTATTTAGACAATGAAATCACAAAGTACAGAAGCACCAAGGGCTAGGAAAGTACTAACCAACATTCGCTGCCGTGGTACTCACTAGGTTTATGTCGTCCATTGAAGCGACGCGCATGTGGGTTTGGTAGTAGTACTTGTTACTGCGCTTACCGTTTGAACTAAACCAAATCTTCACTTGAACGAGTTGCCCTTTTACCAGAACGCGCTTTTTCAAGAAGTAAGCTTCAGGCGACATTTCATGCTTTTTTTCAAACTCGGTAGCGATTTCAGGTGAGAGCACAATTGTGATATTTCTTGGGTCGCGGTAATCGTACTCGGTATTTAAAAACACCCGCCCCTCAAGACGACCTGTTGCTTTCACTTTGAAAACACCCCCTGTCTCAAAAGATTTTGGGTAAATAACAGCGGCCAAGTTGCGATACGCCATGGTATCTGTGGTTGCGCTCTCGCCGCCAAATTGCGCAGGTTGTCGCAGTGAATTACCGCTATTTTGAGAAGTACTGCTGCAACCCGCCAACAATAGTATTAACAATGCTGTCCATAATCTCATATCTTCATCCCTAATCATTAGTGCACAAAAAGCACCCGTCAAACTTTATCGAAACGTGAAAGTGAACTCCACCATCATGTCTTGCTGAGCGACTCGTCTGTCTCTATCGTCTCGACTTTCGTATTCAATGGCTCTTCAGGCTCTTCACTTTCTAAGCCCATTTCGACCACTTCTTGAGTGGTGTTTCGCATATTTACAAACGGCTCATAATGCTCTCGCGCGACATCGTGGAAGCGAATACGATATAAGGTCCAGCAAGCCAAAATTGACAGCGCCACACCCGACACTACAAACAGTGCCATATGGGTATACCCCAACAAAAAAGAAACAGTAAGGGGCCCAAGAATACTGCCGACGCTATTCATCATCAGCACCCCACTGCCCACTTCCATAATGGATAGGTCTGTATTGTCATTGGCATGAGCTAAGCACAGGGAATAAAGCGGAAAGCTCAAACCGCCTAACAAAAACATGGTCACATAAATCACTTCAGGCGTGCGGCTATCAAGCATAATAGCTGCAATACTGGTTAATACCGCAACAACGGCCAAACCGGTTATCACATAGCGCCTGTCTATCCGGTCAGATAAGCGACCGACGGGCAATTGCAATGCTGTGCCGCCTAATATCGTCACCGCCATAAACACACCCACTTGCCCTGCACTCAACTGATTAGCATCCGCTATCACTGGCCCTAACGCCCAAAAACCACCGGTCACTAGCCCACCAAAAAACGCTCCCACCATGGCCACTTGCGATACAGCAAATAAGCGCCTAAAGCTGAAGCTGACAGCCGGAATAGGCTGCGGAGCAGCCCGCCTAGTTAGCCCCACGGGTACAATACCCAATACCAGTAATGCAGCCGCCAACATAAATAAGCCAGCATAACCAAGCTCAAAGCCCACCAATAACTGCCCCACGCAGATAGCTGAAAGCGAGATCACGGTATACACAGAAAGTACGCTACCTCGGTGCTCGATACTCGTCTTATCATTAAGCCAGCTTTCAATGACCATATAAATGCCCGCAATGCCCCAGCCAATAAGACAGCGGGCAATGAGCCAAAGTGCAAAATGATCAACTAAACCAATAAACAGCAGTGAAGCCGTAAAAAGTGCAATTAGTACGGTAAACACCCGTATATGTCCGACCCGGGCTACTAGACGGGGAACCGTTAAACAACCCAGCACAAAACCAAGAAAGTAGCTTGAGCCAATATAACCAATTAAATCCGGCTCCCACCCTAAACTTATTGCATAAAGAGGCACGATTGTAAGTTGCAGGCCATGGCCAACGAGCAAAATAGCGGCTGAAAACAACAAGGAAAACATAGACTGTAGCAAGGTCGGCATAGCGCGATCCAATTCGAAAATTTAGCTTAAGCCACCGACAGTGACAGGTACAAACACGGGCTCAAACAAGCTAAAGCAAAGTTGAGAGCGTTGAAATATTGAAGATCCACATAGTGGTGGTTTCGGCATATGAAGTCCAGAATGAATTGATTGATTGGCTAGGCTTTATCAACATTGAGGAGCAAACTTGCCTCTAGTGCCCATAAAAGTTGATAGCATTTTAATTTATCTCGAATTTAAATAATAAGTGCGCACCCATTTTAGCTTGACCTTCCAGTGGCAAGAACCTTTAGAATTGCCCAAATCTTTATTAGCTGATTCAAGAAGTTTATATGCCCTCCCGCGCCATTTTTAGTACATTTGTTTTGTCCGTTATCGTTGCTCCACTCACTCAAGCCCAAGAGTTGAAACCAATCGTTTATACGACTAACGCACCACTAGCCCATCCCAACCAAACACCAGAGCAATACGCTCAGGAAATGAAAACCACAGAAAAAAAGAAAGACACCCATAATAACGATCTTAATATTGAGGCTCACTCAGACGAACATGAGCATACCGAACAGGTTGAAAAAATTGTTGTTCAAGCCACACGCTCAGGGCGCATCGCCGATGACCAGCCTATACGTGTGGAACTTATCGACAGAGAAGAAATAGAAGAAAAAGCAGCCATGCGCCCGGGTAATATCTCAATGCTGGTCGCAGAAACAGGTGGCGTTCGAGTCCAAACCACGTCCCCTGCCCTTGGCAGTGCAAACATTCGGCTGCAAGGTCTGTACGGTCGTTATACTCAGTTGCTGGCAGACGGTTTACCCCTGTACGGTAACCAAGCATCATCCATTGGCTTACTACAAATTCCTCCGACTGATCTTGGCCGGGTTGAAATTATCAAGGGCTCCGCATCTTCCTTATATGGTGGCTCAGCATTAGGTGGGGTAATTAACCTCGTATCTCGAACGCCGGGAGATTCGCTCAACGGCGAAGCCTTACTCAATGTAACCACGCGCAATGGGCAAGACCTAACCTCGTATGTGGAAAGCCCCCTAAGTGACGATGTGAAAGGCTCTCTTACAGTAGGCGCTCATCATCAAAACAAGGAAGACATAGACGATGATGGTTGGATAGATCTGCCCAGTTACGAGCGCTACACTGCCCGCCCTCGATTGTTTTGGGAAGGTGAAAACGGTGAATCACTTTACGCGACGGCAGGTTTTATGACCGAGCAGCGCGAAGGCGGCACCATGCCTGGGGCAGTCGTTGCTGACGGCAACCCCTATGAACAAACCCAAGACTCCCAGCGTATTGATGGCGGCTTGGTGTTCAATATGCCGATGCTCGATACGCTGACCCTCAATGCCAGAGCCTCTGCTATGGTGCAAGATCACGACCATACTTATGGTGTTCTGGCAGAAGACGACAAACATGAAAGCTACTTATTAGAAAGCAGTATTGCCGGTTATAGCGGTGCTGCTGACTGGCTAGTGGGCTTAGCTTACCAAACAGAACAGTTCACCTCTGAGACCTATAACGAATTCGATTATACCTACGAAGTACCCGGCATATTTACTCAGTTAGATTATGAATGGAATGAGCAACTGACTACTTCAGTAAGCGCCCGTTTAGATGAGCACAGTGAATACGGCACGCAATTCAGCCCTAGAATATCGATGTTATATCGCCCTGGTGATTTAACCATAAGGGGTTCATATGGTCAGGGTTATTTTGCCCCGACACCTTTTGTTGAAGAGATTGAAGCCGCTGGCTTATCACGCCTCGAGCCCTTACAAAACTTGGAAGAAGAGCAGGCCGAAACCGCATCACTGGATGTAACCTATCGATTCGAGAGCATCGAAGCGAGTGTGACAGCATTTGGCTCTAATGTTGAAAACGTGACTGAGTTACAAGCCTTTTCATCGAACAACACAAATGAACTCGACAGAGTAAGACTCATAAACGCCGAAGGCGAAACTCAGATCCGCGGCTCAGAAGTATTAATAAGATATTACTGGCGCGACGTAAAACTGACCGCAAGCTACCTATACCTAGATGCAACGGAAGTTTCACCGGACAACAGCGGTAGAAGAGAGATTGCGCTCACTCCAAGGCATTCCGCAGGTTTTGTTGCCATGTGGGAGCAACACGGAAACTTCAGGGTCGGCTTTGAAGCCTACTACACCGGCCCGCAAAGGCTGAACGACAACCCGTACATAGACGAATCGAATCCCTATTGGCACTTAGGCCTCATGGGGGAAATCACGGTAGGCAGAGCCAGCTGGTTTATTAATTTAGAAAACCTGTTAGATGTAAAACAAACCGACGAGCACCCGCTGTTACTTCCATCCAGAGCAGCAAGCGGCCAATGGACCACAGACATCTGGTCAAGAAACGACGGCTTTATTGCTAATGCCGGCGTTAGAGTGAAGTTCGGTAGCTAGTTATTTTTGAAACAGCATTAACTTGTCAGTATGTTAATGCTGTTTCCCCCCTTCTGATCTCGTTGACGCATTTCTATTCGCTTCGCGAACATTGTGGCCGCAGACCATAAATAAGCAAAGCGTATGCTTTTGGGCCGAAGCCATAAAAAAAGGCGCCTATCTGGCGCCCTTCTCAATACTGAATCAAAACACGCGTTATACGCGCTCGAACACAGTGGCAATACCCTGGCCTAAACCAATACACATGGTCGCTAAGCCGATGGATTTATCGTTCGCTTCCATTAGGTTGATCAAGGTCGTAGAGATACGTGAACCAGAGCAGCCTAGCGGATGCCCTAGCGCAATCGCGCCACCATTGAGGTTTACTTTGTCTTCGTAAGTATCCAACCAACCCAGCTGCTTAATACATGACAAGGCTTGTGCTGCGAATGCTTCGTTAAACTCAGCTAATTCGATGTCAGCCATTGTCATGCCGGCACGTTTAAGGGCTTTTTGCGTCGCAGGAACTGGGCCAAAGCCCATGATAGCGGCATCACAACCGGCAACCGCCATAGCACGAATTTTTGCACGTGGGGTTAAACCGAGTGCTTTGGCTTTATCAGCAGACATAATCAACATGGCTGATGCGCCATCTGATAACGCTGAAGATGTACCGGCCGTTACAGTGCCGTTGACTGGGTCGAATACTGGGCGCAAGCCAGACATACTTTCAGTGGTTGAGTCAGGACGAATAGTTTCATCTGCATCAATCAGTTTTAGTATACCGTCAGCGTCATGGCCTTCAGTGGCGACGATTTCATTCCAGCGACCTTCAACAGCTGCCGCATGAGCTTTTTGGTGCGAACGTGCGCCGAATGCATCTTGCATTTCACGGGAGATACCGTTTTGACGTCCCAGCAATTCAGCGGTCATGCCCATGCTGCCTGAGGCTCGAGCTGCGGTTTTAGCAATGCCTGGGTGAAAGTCGATGTTGAAGTCCATGGGTACGTGGCCCATGTGCTCTACACCACCAATCATGTACACATCACCGCGGCCACTCATGATGCCGCTTGTTGCATCATGCAAAGCTTGCATAGATGAGCCACATAAACGGTTAACCGTTACGGCAGCCACACTGCGTGGAATGTCAGTTAATAACTGCGCATTACGAGCGATGTTGAACCCCTGCTCTTTGGTTTGTTGTACACAACCCCAAATGATGTCTTCAATCTCGTTTGGATCAAGATTAGGGTTACGTTCTATCAGCTTACTCATTAAGTGCGCTGATAACGTTTCAGCACGTACATTGCGGAAAATACCGCCTTTCGAGCGCCCCATTGGGGTACGAATACAATCGACTACTACGACTTCTTTCATGTTCTTGTCCTCTGGTGCAATTTAGGCTGATTGAGAAAAATAAGATTTACCTGAAGCGGCCATTTCGCGCACGCCGTCAGAAATCTGATAAATCGGACCTAAATCCGCGTATTTGTCGGCTAGAGCTACAAAGTTAGCCAAGCCCATGGTTTCGATGTAACGGAACACCCCGCCTCTAAAGGGAGGGAAGCCCAAGCCGTACAACAAGGCCATGTCAGCTTCTGCTGCACTGCCTACTATGCCTTCCTCTAAACAACGAATCGCTTCGTTTGCCATTGGGATCATGACTCGTGCAATGATTTCATCCGCGTCGAAGTCACGCTTGTCGGCGCAATGTGGTGCAAACAATTCGTACGCTTCATCAGCGGCTTTCTTCGCTGGGCGACCGCGCTTGTCTAGGCTGAAGTTGTAGAAACCTTTGCCGTTTTTCTGCCCTAAACGCTCAGATTTGTACAACAAGGTAACCGGATCGTTGTCAATTTTCTGCATACGCTCTGGAATGCCATCGGCCATGACGCTTGATGCGTGATCGGCGGTGTCCATGCCTACTACGTCAAGTAAATAAGCTGGGCCCATAGGCCAACCGAAGATTTTCTCCATGACTTTGTCTACTGCTACAAAGTCAGCGCCGTCCATAACCAATTTGCTAAAGCCCGCGAAGTAAGGGAACAACACTCGGTTTACCAAGAAACCAGGGCAATCGTTAACCACAATCGGGGTTTTACCCATTTTCAGGGTGGCTGCAACCACAGTGGCAATGGTCGCATCAGTGGTTTTTTCACCGCGAATGATCTCAACTAATGGCATTTTGTGCACTGGGTTAAAGAAGTGCATGCCGCAGAAGCGCTCAGGCTTTTCTAGGCTCTCTGCTAATTGGTTAATTGAAATCGTTGAAGTGTTAGAACAAATCACTGTGTCATCAGACACATTTTGCTCTGTCTCTTTAAGCACTATACCTTTGACTTTCGGGTTCTCAACAACCGCTTCAATAACCAAATCAACGTCTTTTATCGCTGAGTATTCAAGGGTCGGTACGATGTTATTCAAAGTGTTGGACATAACAGCAGGGGTCACTTTACCGCGCTGCATACCTTTACCTAAAATTTTCGCCGCTTCATTCAAACCAAGATCCAATGCGTCCTGGTTAATGTCTTTCATGATAACCGGCGTGCCTTTCACAGCTGACTGGTATGCAATACCGCCGCCCATGATACCTGCACCTAATACGGCCGTTTGCTTAACGTCTTTGGTTGAGGCTTTGGCTTGTTTTTTACCTTTGCTTTTCACTAACTGATCCGCAAGGAAGATACCCACTTGGGCCTTCGCTGCATCGCTTTTCGCTAGTTTGGTGAATCCTTGGTTTTCCAGCTCTAATGCACCAGCGCGGTCTAAACGGGCTGCGTTAGCAACGGTATCAACCATGGCATGAGGTGCTGGGTAATGCTTACCCGCTTGGGCGAATACCATGGCTTTGGCTGTTGAGAAGCTCATCATGGATTCATTTTTGTTCAGTTTAAGAGGCGCTTTCTTTTGGGCGCGACGTGCTTCCCAACCGAATTTCCCGTCGATAGCGTCTTGCAACATGCTAAGGGCAGCGTCACGCAATTTTTCAGGCGCAACTACGGCATCAACTGCGCCTTCAGCTAGCGCTTTGGCCGCTTTGCGGTCACGGCCTGTGGTCATCCACTCTAGCGCATTATCAGCGCCGATTAAGCGAGGTAAACGTACTGTGCCACCAAAACCAGGCATAAGGCCCAATTTCACTTCAGGCAAGCCAATGGCTGCTGTGGTGTCTGCAACACGCAGGTCACAGGCTAACGTCATTTCACAACCCCCACCTAGCGCAAAGCCATTAATAGCCGAAATCGTCGGGAAAGGTAAGTCTTCGAATCTATCGAACACCTGAGACGTTTTCGCTACCCAAGTTAATACTTCTTCAGCAGGCATATCGAATAAGCCAGTAAATTCAGTAATGTCAGCACCCACGATAAAGGTCGACTTATTCGAGCGCACCAAGACCCCTTTTACATCTGACTGACTTTTAAGGGCTTGAGTCGCTTCGTCAAGCTCGCTAACCGTTTGGCGATCGAATTTATTCACCGAACCTTGAGCATCGAATACAAGCTCTGCAATGCCGTTTGGCAACAGCGTTACGTTGAGGCTTTTGCCTTCATATATCATTATTTTCTCCTTTGGCTTTGGCCAGGATTGAGGGTATTAAACTGTATGACTGTTTAGATTTCGATCACCGACTTTCCGCTGCTGTCAGTGCAATCGTGAAGCAACGATTTGGTTAATATCTTAATATCAAAACAACAACTAATTTATAACAATTATCAAATTGGGGTACGTTGCCATAATTCAACTGGTCATGCCAGTTAAATATGTTGAAACTTAGGTTGTCCCTTAGCCCTGATTGCAGATATCTTATGGAAGTTATTTAACCAACGAATGAGGCAGGGTTATTCTGCGTATTCTCCATATTCTGTTGCTACTGCTGGTATGCTTTTCGTCTCAAGCAACGACAACTCTTTCTTCAGCAGAGCAAAAACTACAACATCAGCGTGAAATCTTCGTCGAAGCAGAATCATTGGCTAACAACCCACAAAGCGCTGATTACCAAAGGCTGGTTGCGCAATTAGTAGACTATCCTTTGCTACCGTATGTCCAGTTGAAAGCATTGATGAACAACATCAATAGAAAAAATGGTCCAGAAATAGAAGCCTTCTTAGGGAAATATGAAAATACCCCGCTGGACCGCTCATTACGCAAAAAATGGCTGCAATATTTGGCCAAGTCGCAACGCAAAACGGAATTTTTGGCCGCGTATACTAATATCGGCAACGCCCAACTAGCGTGTAAAAACATTGAATATCGCTTGTCAGACCCTGCTGAGCGCAAAGTCGCGTTAACCGAAGTACCCAGATTATGGATTGTGGGTCAGTCACAACCCAAGGAATGTGACTATGTATTTCGTGAATGGAAAAAAGAAGGTTTACTCACCAAAGACATGGTTTGGCAGCGCTTAGTACTTGCTGCCACTAGCGGCAAACACACGCTGGTGCCTTATTTACAAAAATTGCTACCAGAAAACGAACGCTATCTAGCTGACTTGTGGCTAGCAGTGCGCCGCGACGCTAGCTACGTGAGCCGTAGCTCGAAATTTCCTCACAAGTTAGTCAGCAAAGAAACCCAAATACTGATTTACGGTTTAAAGCGCCTAGCGTTTAGTCAGCCTGATTTAGCCTTAAAAAGCTGGTACGCGCTAGAGAAACGGTTTGCTTTTAGCGCTCCCCAGCGCAAGGCGATGACCGAGCGCTTCGCTATTGCTTTGGCGGTTGCTGATCACCCGCAAGCTGATTTGTGGCTTGATAAAGCCAGTGCAGATTCCACCGACATCGAATTATTTCGCTGGCATTTGGCCCACGTATTACGCCTTGGCAACTGGCAACATGCGCTCGAATTAATTGAATCAGCCCCGTCTGGCATCACCCAAGATTTAGCCTTTCAATATTGGCTTGGCCGCACTTACGAGCAGTTAGAGGCCGGTGATTTAGCACAACAGACCTTTAATAAATTAGCGGATCAACGTCACTACTACGGCTTTATGGCCAGCGGTAAACTGGCTAAGCAGCCTAGCTTGCATGACAAAACCTTAAATTTTAGCCCTGAGCAATTATTGGAGGTTGCCAATATGCCTCAAGCCAAACGCGCCTATGAGTTTTTGCAACTTGACCGAAGCTTGAGTGCAAGGCGCGAATGGTACGACTTACAACAAGGGTTAAACGAACAACAAAGTTTGATGGCGGCCGTACTGGCAGACAGCTGGAAGTGGCATGACCAAGCGATATTCACTTTTGCCCGAGTAGGCTATTTAGACGATTTGGAGCGACGCTTTCCAATCGCCTTTGATAAAAGCTTAATCAACAGCGCCAACAAAAACCAAGTCGACCCCGCATGGGCCTTTGCTATTGTGCGCCGCGAAAGCTCGTTTATGCCTGATGCTAATTCACACGCGGGCGCCCGGGGGCTGATGCAACTTATGCCAGGCACGGCTAACTACTTAGCCAAAAAGAAAGTGGGCGGCAGCAGCCTATTTGACCCTGAGCAGAACGTGGCTTTTGGCACCCAATACATGCGCTACCTAATGGATAAAATGGACAATAATCCGGTACTCGCTACGGCCTCTTATAATGCCGGATGGCGCAAAGTATTGGATTGGTTACCCGAGCGCGATGCCGTACCCATGGATATCTGGGTGGAAACGATTCCTTACAAAGAAACCCGTAACTATGTTAAAGCCGTAATGGCTTATAAACAAATATACGCCCAGCGCTTAGGCCAACCCAGTCAGGTGTTTAAAGAGTTGGTGGACATGCAGATAGCCCCTATACAGCAATAACTTTTAGTTACCTCAAGTAACCCTAGCTAGCGCGGTGATCCTGGGTTGTGGTAACGTAAAAGGATGAAACACCCAAGGGCAATGGACAACAAAAAATGCAGCAGCTAGCCGAACTTTATCCGCAACACATATCAGAATTACAGTCCCGCACCAAAGAAGCGTTATCGCGCGAGGGTATTGATGGCTTAATTATTCATTCTGGCCAAGCCAAACGCATGTTCTTGGATGACAACAATTATCCCTTTAAATGTAACCCGCAATTTAAAGCATGGTTACCGGTCATCGATAATCCTAATTGTTGGCTGATCGTAAACGGCAGTGACAAGCCCAAACTGATTTTTTATCGCCCTAAAGACTTCTGGCATAAAGTCCCCCCCGAGCCTAACGATTTTTGGGTTGAACAGTTCGATGTCGTGCTGCTCACTCAGGCTGATGCCGTTGAGAAACACTTACCTTATGACAGAAGCCGTTTCGCTTACATCGGTGAATATATTGAAGTGGCTAAAGCATTGGGCTTTGATTTAGTGAACCCTGATAGGGTATTAAACTATCTGCATTACCAGCGCGCTTATAAAACAGACTATGAATTAGTGTGTATGCGTCAAGCCAACGCATTGGCGGTGGCCGGGCACAACGCGGCAGCCGCGGCTTTCAAGGCCGGTAAAAGTGAGTTCGATATCAATCAAGCCTATTTAGCTGCTGTGCGTCAAAGCGATAACCAGGTGCCGTATAACAATATTGTGGCATTAAATGAGAACAGCGCGATATTGCATTACATGGAGCAAGACGTTGTTGCCCCAAGTGAGTCACGCTCGTTTTTGATTGATGCTGGTGCTAGTTTTCATGGTTATGCGGCAGATATCACCCGCACCTATTGCAACGGGAGTATCCCCAATAGCAGTCACTTTGCTGAATTAATTAACGGCATGCATCAGGTCACATTAAGCTTAGCGGATTCATTGAAGCCAGGTGTGCCATACAGCGACATACACATTGCCGCACACGCGCAAGTTGCCCAATTGCTGCATCAGTTTGACATTGTTAATCTGTCTCCCGACGATATTTTGGCCGAGCAAATAGTCAGTACCTTTTTCCCCCATGGAATAGGACATTTCTTGGGTTTACAGGTTCACGATGTGGCTGGCCATGTAGCGGATGATCGCGGCACGCCTAATCCGCCGCCCGCTGAGCACCCATTTTTGCGCACGACCCGTATGATTGAAGCGCGCCAAGTGTTTACCATAGAGCCTGGTTTGTACTTTATTGATAGCTTACTAGCGGATTTAAAAAGCACAGAGAAATCTAAATTCATTAACTGGGATGTTGTTGATACGTTTAGGCCTTTCGGCGGTATTCGCATTGAAGACAATATTATTGTGCATCGTGATAAAAACGAAAATATGACCCGAGACTTAGGCTTAAACTAGGCTCGCGACTGGAGCTTGTGTAGCGACTTGCCCCTTGCGTTAACTTGACATAAAAACAGAATTCAAAAATAAAAAAACTAACATAAGTAACATCAACGCTAGCGCCCACAGGGCATTTAAATAGGAAGAGATATATGGACGTTCTACTCAGTTATTTACTCTCAGTGCAAACATTGCTTTTAGTGTTTGTGATCGTGCTGCTCAAGTCTTCTATCAAATTTGTACCGCAAAACCGCGCTTACGTGATCGAACGTTTTGGTAAATATCAATCTACCAAGGAAGCAGGCCTAAATTTTATTGTGCCCTTCATCGACCAAGTGGCTGCAGATCGTTCACTCAAAGAAAAAGCCGTAGATGTACCCGAGCAAAGCGCGATCACTAAAGATAATATTTCCCTGTCGGTAGACGGCGTATTGTATTTTCGAGTGCTTGACCCGTATAAAGCCACGTACGGTATTGATGACTATGTGTTTGCGGTAACGCAATTGGCGCAAACCACCATGCGTTCTGAGCTGGGTAAAATGGAGCTAGATAAAACCTTTGAAGAGCGCGACATCCTAAACACCAATATTGTTGCGTCTATCAATGAAGCATCAGGCCCTTGGGGCATTCAAGTGCTGCGCTATGAAATTAAAGATATTGTGCCGCCGCTATCCGTTATGGAAGCCATGGAAGCCCAGATGAAAGCGGAGCGAGTAAAACGCGCCCAGATACTCGAATCAGAAGGTGACAGGCAAGCTGCCATCAATCGCGCTGAAGGTGAAAAGGCCTCAGTAGTACTCGCCGCCGAAGCGGATAAATCAGAAGCCGTATTGCGCGCTGAAGGTGAAGCAAAAGCGATTGTTGCGGTTGCTGCAGCGCAGGCTGAGGCGCTACGCCAAGTCGGTGAGGCCGCTGCAACGGAAGAAGGCCAAAAAGCCATTCAGCTGGACTTAGCCACGAAAGCCATTGAGGCCAAAGAGGCAATTGCCAAAGAATCATCCGTGGTGTTACTGCCAGATAGCGGCACTGATATCGCAGGCGTTGTGGCACAAGCCACCACCATTATTAACTCACTAAATCGAGCAAAACATGATGTGGCTAAGCGATAATTTAGGCATAGGCTTAATCAGCCTTGGCCTTTTGCTGTTAGCAATTGAAATTCTGGTGCTGGGGTTTTCCACTTTTGTGCTGTTTTTTGTGGGCTGTGCTGCCGTTATAACGGGCATTTTAATTCAATTTGGTATTGTGGCGGATACCGCCCTCAACGCGACCTTGTTTGTGTCGTTGATTACAGCAGTGCTCGCGGTATTTTTATGGAAACCCCTTAAAAATATGCAAAAAGACGTGGATCCCAAAAAAGCCAGTAATGACCTGATTGGCCACAGCTTTATACTTGCCACAGACACCAGCGCTGAACAACCGGCGATTTACCACTTTTCGGGGATAGATTGGCGCTTAGTCAGCGAGCACCCCATCACCAGCGGCACCAAAGTTGAGGTCATTGCTGTGGATGTAGGGCAATTTACTATTGCCCCCTGCGCCTAGGCGCTCGGCATTCAGTGCAAGGCTTTACCGCTTATGCTTTGCCCTTGCTTGCATCCATCGCGATGTAATTGGGCAAAGCCTCGATACGAGATAACCACGCCTGCACATTAGGGTACCGCGACAAATCAAATCCTCCTTCATGCGCGACATGTGTATAGCCATACAAGCTAACATCAGCCGCCGTGACACTCTGACCCGTTAAAAATGGTGTATGGGTTAACTGTGACTCCATGACAGCTAGCGCCTTGTGCCCACCCGCTTGCTTAGCTTCATACTCGGCTTTTTTACTCTCGGGCAAGCCTAGATATTTAGCAATAAAGCGCGCTACAGCAATATAAGGTTCATGGCTGTATTGTTCGAAAAACTGCCATTGCTGCACTTTGGCTAAAGCAAAGACGTCGCTTGGGAGTAAGTCACTGCCATTGGCCAAATAATTAATAATGGCGTTTGATTCCCATAAATGACGACCATCATCCAAAGCAAGCAAGGGGATTTTTCCATTGGGGTTCTTGGCTAAAAAAGCGTGGGCATTGGTGTCGCCGGCCAATATATCAACATGGATCCACTCGTGCTCAATATTCAATAACGCGCACATCAATTTCACTTTGTAGCAATTGCCAGATTGTGCATCCGCATAAATTTTCATCTTTAATTACCTTACACTTAATCAAAAATTGGGGCTGATAAAACTGGCTTTATACTCACCTTTAACGCTTGTAATTCTTTGCATAAATCCATATAAACAAACAAGAATATTAAACTTATGACCACAAGCGAAATGCGAAAGTAACCCACAATAGAGAAGAATGCACCTATGGCTGATCAACGCCCTTTGTTTAAACACATTAGAAATCACGATGCCTTGTTCTCTGAATTAGCTCTGTTGCGCAGTGAATATGTCACGCAATTAGGTTTGAACCATCATGAGTTTCACAAAACCCCTAAGTTCATTACCCCTGATGGGCGCCGCTTAACCATTGAACCAGAGCGCAGCATAGTCGTGCCGAATGTAGACGTGCTGAGAGGCGTTAAAAGCCAGCTTGAAAAAAGCATTGCGGGCTTTCATATTATCCCCAAAAGTGAAATTGGTTTTCGTTACCCGACCGCCGCAATTGCTGGCAGCGATGCGCCTTTTATCAAACGCTTTCGCTCTGAATTTTTTCATAAAGACGGTGAAAATCGCGACATTTGCCGCCCTATTAACTTGTCATACGGTATTAAAAGCCGCGGTAAAGCGGACAATCGTCAAGAATATGAAGTGTGGGTACAAGACGCGCATCTCGCCCAAGACCCGTCCCATTTATTTATCGATAAATACGGTGAGGACTTGCCTGATGAAGTACGCCAGTTCGCGTTAGAAGAGCCTGTTGTGCATGGTTGGATGGGCGTAAAGCGCGCGGCGTTTGAAGCCATTTACTATGTTCCCAGCCGCTTTGGCGATATCGCTGTGTGCGTGGGCTTATCCGTTGATGCTTACAATATCGGCGCGCGCCCTGATTTAGCTTATTCGGCGGAAATAGGCAGTTCAATTGCCAAGGGTAATGCTGAATTAGAATGGGAAGTAATGGGTTATTACGCCCCTATTGGCCAAGCCTTCGAACACGACCAAATTTGGCATGCCATCGATAGCACCATTGCTGCGATTGCAACGCCTTTAGAAAACACCTATCAAAACGATTTAATCGCCACTAATGAGAGTAAAACCGAGCGTATTTTAAGTACTGTTGCAGCGGTTGGCTCAACACCTAAGCAAATTGCCGCATGGAATTTAAAACCGTGGGAATTTTTAGAAACCAGCAGCGAACATCGTAAAAAAGCGCACGATCCAAGTCGTAGCGTAAATTTGCTAGGGCGCTTGAATCGTCTATTCTATCAAGACACGCAACCTTTGCCGTCGCTGAATAAAATTCACGACTTAATCGCCTAGGAACCGCGTGATTCAATATTGAGGGGAACCGTCCCTTCAATATTTGTGTACATCAATTTTAGATAAACTCATTAAGGATGATGAACATGAAAATGCTTTTTTTCATCACTTTGTTGTTTGCTCAATCATTACTAAGCAAAGAGTGGCCATACCCCCAAGATACCCCCCAAACTAAACCTATCAACATAGGTACAGCCAGCGATAGACCGTACGATATTTCACGCTTAATCCTGGCGCGAGGGCCATATAACGCCTCTCTTAATCCCCAAGGTACGATTGCCGCATATATGAGTGATGTTAGTGGTGCTCCGCAACTTTGGTTAATCCACATAAAAGATAAAAAAGTGACTCAATTAACCTTCGGTAATGGCATTACACATTATCTATGGCACCCCAATGGCAAAGAGCTCATTTATGGTGCAGACAACAACGGTGATGAGCGAGAAGCTTTCAATTTGATATCTATTGACGGCCTGCATGAAAAAATTGTGCTTCCCTTTACTGACGCCTACCGAGTTCCTGGGTGGTTTGATACCAGCGGGCGTCACTTTGCGTATTCATCAACTGAGCGCAACGGCCGAGACTTTGATATTTATGTTGTCGATTTTAATGCCCAGAGCAATAAGCTAACACCCCGTCTCATGTATCAAGCGGAGTATTTCTTTAGACCTCATCAATGGCAGCCGAACGGCGAACATCTTATTGTCACAGAAGCCGTAGGTGAAGACGGGGCGAATGTATATTTGCTTAACAACAGTAATGGCAAAATGTCCTCCGTATTCAAACCTCAGATACCTTCAAGTTATGGCAATTTTGTTTGGTCAGCCTCAGGTGAATCATTTTATTTTACGTCAAATGAAGGACAAGAGATGAATGCGTTACGCCAGTACGACTTGAGCTCTGCTACTGAGCGCACTTTATTTAGTGGTGATTACGATATTGAAAATGTACAGGTTTGTAAGCAAGGCACGTATTTGGTGTGGACAACGAATGAGAATGGCTTTGACAAGCTGCATATTTACCATTTACAACGTGATAACCAACAACAAATACCCTTACCCCAAGGGGTATACTCCCTTTCTTGCGCTGAACAAGGTAAAGATTTATTAGTCCGTATAACCGGCCCCGCTACGCCGGGGAGTCTGTATTTGGTAGATTTAACCAATCAGCAAACTGAACTGTTACTCGCACCTAACATGGCGGGTGTCGATAATGCAGAGATGTTATCTCCCATTGCAGTCAGTATGCCAGCACGGGACGGCGTAACCATTTTCGGATTATTATACTTACCAATAAGCAAACAAGACACCTCGCCTCCCATAATCTTCAACGTGCATGGCGGGCCAGCTTCACAATCTCGCGCCAGTTGGAAACCAGCTATCCAGTACTTACTCGGCAAAGGCGTAGCAGTACTCGATATAAACGTGCGAGGCTCGACTGGATTTGGAAAAACTTATGCTCAATTGGATAACCAAGAAAAGCGCTTAGATAGCGTACGTGATTTAGTGGATGCCTTGGCTTGGTTTAAAAAAGAAGGAACAGTCAACGTAGATCGCTCCGCGGTTATGGGTCGCTCGTACGGTGGTTACATGGTTAATGCCGTAATGGGGGCGTATCCTGATGCCTTCTCTGCGGGTATATCCATCGTTGGTGTCGCTGATTGGGTCACCGCATTGAAAACTGCATCACCTGCGTTGAAAGCCTCAGACAGGATTGAATATGGTGATATAAACGAGACACGTTGGCAGAAGTTTTATGCAGAAAACTCACCCATTAATACGGTGCATAAAATCAACGCACCGATGTTTTACGAGCATGGTGTTAATGACCCAAGAGATCCTGTTGCGGAATCAGACATTATGGTAAAAACGTTGAGAGAAAAGGGGTTGCCCGTTACCTATCTGCGCTTTCCAGATGAAGGGCATGGAATATCCAAAGTAGTCAATCAAGTTACTTTTTATCAGCAACTTGCCGACTTTTTACAAGTTCACTTAATTGATTAAAACAAAGGGCAACCACATTGCTGTGATTGCCCTTTATTTTTAATATCCGCTATTCATACCAAATGGCGTTGATACTAATCGCCAGCGACCTGCATGTTATCAATTAAGATAGAGCCAGTTTGAATGCTGCCGCGGCGTTCTATTTCTGAACCCACAGCAACGATATTTTTCAACATATCGGCCAGATTCCCCGCGATGGTGATTTCGTGCACTGGATATTGAATCACACCATTCTCGACCCAGAATCCCGCCGCACCGCGGCTATAATCGCCCGTGACCACGTTCACTCCTTGGCCCATCAATTCAGTGACTAACAACCCCGTACCAAGCTCAGCTAACATTTGCTTATCGCTTTGCCCCGTAGGCTTAATGAGCCAGTTGTGAATACCGCCAGCATGGCCAGTGGTTTGCATTTTCATCTTACGGGCAGAGTAACTGGTTAACAGGTATTGATTAAGGATACCGTCAGTGACGATCTCACTGTCTTTAGTACGCACACCTTCATGATCAAACGCTGAACTGGCTAAACCACGCATGATAAAAGGGCGTTCGCTGATGCTAAACCAGCTAGGCAGCACTTGCTCACCGAGTTTATCCACTAAAAATGACGATTTACGGTATAAATTGCCACCGCTGATTGCACTGATGAAATGCCCAATCAAACCAGAGGCAATTTCTTTGTCAAACAACACGGGAACTTTGGCTGTTTTGATTTGACGAGCGCCTAAGCGGCCTAAGGTAAACTCAGCCGACTCTTTGCCTATTTGCTCAGGGCTTGCCATAAGGTTTGCTTGGCGCTCAACGGTATAGCTGTAATCACGCTGCATATCGCCATCTTGTTCACCAATGACCACACAGCTCATGCTGTAGCGACTGCTGTTGTAACCCACATTTAAACCGTGGCTGTTACCGTATACCTTGGTGCCCAGATTCGCATTGTAAGACGCGCCATCAGAGTTGGTAATGCGCGGGTCGAATGCTAATGCAGCGGTTTCCGCTTTAATGACTTGCTCTATGGCAAAGTCAGTATCTAGCTCGATAGGATGAAACAGGTCAAGGTCTTGCGGCTCAAATGCCATCAATTCTTTGTCAGCCAAGCCAGAGCAGGCGTCTTCCCCTGTGTATTTAGCGATTTCGATGGCTTTTTCCACCGTTAAGCGCAACGCTTGCGGGCTCAAATCTGCGGTTGAGGCGCTGCCTTTGCGTTGCCCCTTGTATACCGTGATCCCTAAACCACCATCGTTGGTAAACTCGACTGTTTCTACTTCTTTTAAACGAGAGGAAACCGCGATACCGCGCACCTTTGACATGCTGGCTTCGGCTTGCGTGGCGCCTTTTTCCTTGGCCAGTTTAAGTACGTCTTCGACTATTTGTTGGATATCAGTTAATTGCTGCTGCATACACCCTTCATTATCAAACCAGATTACCCCGAGCGACTAACGACTAACTATATTAATCGCCAATACAAGGTTACAATATTTTCCTAGTGTACCATTAAAGACATTGTTATGGCCGTATCTCCAGATAAAAACGAATTCGAAGTAGAACAAGAAGACACACAACTGAGCAAGACTCAGATTAAAAATCAAATGAATGATTTGCAAAAGCTAGGCGTATCCTTAGTGGATCTCAGCCCCACTGCGCTGGCCAAAATTCCTATGGATCAGGAGTTACTCGACGCTGTAATGCTGGCGAGGCGTATTTTACGTAAGAAAGAAGGTTATCGTCGTCAACTTCAGTTGATTGGCAAGCTTATGCGCCACCGAGATGTCGCCCCTATCGAGCAAGCATTACTGCAAATTCAGGCTTCACATCAAAAAACCAATCAAAAATTTCATAAATTGGAGATGTTGCGCGATAACCTAATAGCCCAAGGTGATAGTGCAATCGAAGAAGTACTTGAAGAACATCCTATTTTAGAACGTCAAAAGTTACGCCAATTGGTTCGCCAAGCGGCAAAACAGCAAGCGGATAATAAACCGCCCAAGGCGGCTCGCGAGTTATTTAAGTATTTACAATCTTCAATAGACGGATAATAAATATGAGCAAACGGTTACCGATGTACGTAGTGTGGTTAGCGATTTTTACGCTAACCAGTTGTGGTGGCGGAGTCTCTGGGGAAAACGGCGACGACCCATTTGGCTCTGGAGGCAATTCAGGCGGCGACACATCTAGTTTTACCTTGGCGGTATCAACCTATGATGAACAATGCTCCACATCCACTCAAAGCTTTACCTCAGGCCAAGTAGCCTGCGTACAAGCCACTTTGATGCAAAACGGTAACCCTGTTGAAGGTGAAATTATTACCTTTTCTGGCACGCTTGGTACATTTTCCAGTACGACGAAACTGACTGATAGCCAAGGTGTCGCACAAATAGCGATTTCCAGTGAGAACAGTGAAGTAGGCGCAGCTGTGTTAACCGCTACCTTTGATGACAGCACGAGCAGCGAAAATTACGAATATTTAAGTGCTGATACCTTAACCGGCCAATCTGCCGTGGTTAACTTAGCGTTGCTTAACAGTGGTCAGGTAGTCAATCGTTTTCAGGCAGGTACTGACATTCAGCTGCAATCACAAATTCTCGATGAAAACGATGTGCCAATCCCAAGTGTTATCGTTACCTTTAGTGCACAGCGCGGCACATTAAACACCGATTCAGCGCTGACCGATAACAACGGCGTAGCGCAAGTCACCCTTTCGGCTGAAGATAGCGACATTGGTGCAGGTGTAGCAACAGCCACCGCTGTGGTTAACGATGTCGATTTAGCGTCGTCGTTTAATTACGAAATACAAGCTGCAGGCGCCATCTCAGAACAGATTATCCGTTTAGGTTACTTTGATGACAACGGCGTATTTATTGAAGGTCAACTAGGAGTCAGCACACGTAATAATGCCGGTGACGTGGAAATAAGTGCCGGTGGTACTTTGGGTGTTTCTATCGCGCTGGTCGATGAAAATGACCAACGTATTTTAACCCAAACCCCTGTTACCTTTAGCTCGAACTGTGTCACTGACGGTTTCGCCACAATCGACACGCTAGTTAACACGATAAACGGCGTGGCTAACGCCACGTTTGAAGACCAAAGCTGCGCAGGTGGAGACGGTAACACCGATTCTATTGTTGCATCTGTGGTAGTGAATAACGCAACCCTTAGTGTTTCTCAGGCGATTTCAATACAAGCAGAGTCCATTGGCTCATTGGCTTTTGTATCGGCTGAACCCAGCTCATTAGTGCTTCGCGGCACGGGAGGTCAAAACAGCTCTACGGTTTCAACTTTGGTATTTCAAGTAAATGGTGCGCTGGGTAATCCACTAGCGCAACAAGCAGTGTCGTTTAGCTTAAACACGCAAACTGGCGGTTTAACACTCTCTTCGGCTACTGGCCTCACCAACTCGCAGGGTCAAGTGAGCACGCGCGTAACTGCGGGCGACGTACCAACATCGGTGCGAGTAACCGCCGAAGTAGAAACTGAATCAGGCGAGACTATCATCACCCAGTCTGACCTATTGTCGGTTAACACGGGCTTACCTGACCAAAACAGCATGACCATTTCCGCTGATAACCTCAACCCAGAAGCGTTTGATATAAACGAGCAAGAAGTGAATCTAGTGGTACGTTTGGCAGATACTTTCAACAATCCGGTGCCTGATGGTACCGCAGTCAGCTTTACCACTGAGGGTGGCTCTATCGACGGCAGTTGCACTACAGTGTCCGGCGCATGCGCTGTAACCTGGTTGAGCGCGAATCCTAAGGTGCCTGACCACCGTATCACTATTTTAGCGACCGCTATAGGCCATGAAACCTTATTTGATAGCAACGGTAATAATTTCTACGATG
The DNA here is from genome assembly GCF_000014225.1 of Paraglaciecola sp. T6c. Taxonomy (NCBI): domain Bacteria; kingdom Pseudomonadati; phylum Pseudomonadota; class Gammaproteobacteria; order Alteromonadales; family Alteromonadaceae; genus Paraglaciecola; species Paraglaciecola sp. T6c. The sequence continues at coordinate 227,454 of NC_008228.1, read as the reverse complement.
ATGACGATGGTGCAGGTTTTAATGACAACACGGACAATGGCTTGTCGACCAGTCTGTATGGGCAAACCGGCTTTGTGGACATCAGTGAAGCCTGGCGCGATGACAACGAAAATGGCATCCGCGATGCGGGTGAGATATTTCTTGATTACAACGCCAACGGTAGCTTTGATTCAGCCGACAACCTCTTTAACGGCCCTCAATGTTCAGGCAGCAGTTGCGGCACGGGTGATGCGAATACCATGCATGTGCGCCGCGCCTTAGTGTTGGTCACATCAAGCTCCGCAGCGCAAATCGATATTATTGATAACAGCGCCGCCGTCATTGCCAGCAACTATCAAACATCAACAGCGGCAACGGCTATACCGCGCGACACCAGCCAAACCTTTACGGTTGTTTTTGCAGATACCGCGCGCCAGCCTATAGCGAGCGGCTCCACGGTTGTTGTCAATTCAAGTGCGGGGCAACTCAATGGTCAAACAAATTTAACCATGCCCAGCACCTCGGTTAATGCGGCATCGCAAGCGATCTTCACCCTAGAGAATGATGTATCTGAAGCAACACAAGCTACATTGAGCGTAACGATCACCTCCCCTAGCGGCCTTGAATCTACGACCAACACGATAGTGACGTTGAATTAATCTTGTAACAGTCTACAGATACAAAAATGGCGCGATATGCGCGCCATTTTTTATTGCTTGGAAAGTCGTTGTTTAAAAAAATAACAACTCGGTAATTAGCTAGGCTGTACCGCCTACGGTTAGTTCATCCACTTTAAGTGTAGGCTGGCCAACCCCCACTGGCACGCTCTGGCCATCTTTTCCACACACGCCAACGCCTTTATCTAGCGCTAAATCGTTACCCACCATAGAAACCTTTTGCATGGCTTCTGGGCCGTTGCCGATCAGTGTAGCGCCCTTAATCGGCTTAGTGACCTTACCATTCTCAATGAGATACGCTTCTGAGGTAGAGAACACAAACTTTCCTGAAGTAATGTCTACTTGACCACCACCAAAGTTGGGTGCATAAATTCCATTCTTGATGCTGGCAATAATTGCTTCTGGCTCATGTTGCCCACCCAACATATAGGTGTTGGTCATGCGCGGCATAGGCAAATGTGCATATGACTCACGGCGACCGTTACCAGTAGGCTTAACACCCATCAAACGCGCATTGAGTTTATCTTGCATATAGCCAGTCAGAATGCCGTCTTTGATCAATACATTGTACTGGCTTGGGGTGCCTTCATCATCGACCGACAACGAACCACGGCGATTAGCCAATGTGCCATCGTCCACTATGGTGCAACCTGCTGAAGCAACTTGCTCCCCCATGCGCCCGCTAAATGTCGATGCGCCTTTGCGGTTAAAATCTCCTTCAAGCCCATGCCCTACTGCTTCATGTAATAATACTCCTGGCCAGCCACTGCCTAACACCACCGGCATTTGACCTGCAGGTGCGGCCACTGCGCGCATGTTTACCCGCGCCATATGAATGGCTTCGTCAGCAATTTGTTCGTAAAGTGGGCGCCCATCAGCTTGGCTTAGGAAATATTCATAGGCATAACGGCCACCCGCGCCTGAGCTACCACGCTCGCGACGAGCGTCTTTTTCCATTAACACGGAACAGTTCAAACGTACTAATGGGCGAATATCAGTGCAAAACGTACCGTCGGTAGCAGCAATTAACACTTCTTCGTAAACACCACTGATGCTCACAACCACTTGGCTTAGTGCGCTTTCTTGCTGGCGAATGTAGTTATCAACCGCACGTAAAAGGGCTATTTTTTCTTCGTCTTGCATACCTAAAATAGGATTGTCAGCATGGTACTTAGGGTCAACCTTGCTGTTTTTAAGGCCTGTCACTTTGTGCTTGCCCCCCGCACTTGCAATGTTGCGCGAGGCTTTTGCCGCTTGCATCAACGCTTCTGGGTTGATGTCATCAGAATAAGCAAACCCGGTTTTTTCGCCACTAACAGCACGCACACCTACACCGCGCTCGACGTTATAGCTGCCATCTTTAATGATGCCGTCTTCGAGCACCCACGTTTCGTGCTGGCTGGCCTGAAAATACAGATCAGCAAAATCATTATCATGTTGATAAATGGCATCTAACGCGTTTGCAAGATGGTCTCTGTCGAGGTTAGCGGCAGTAAGCAGGTTTTGTTCAACCAGATTAGACAAGGTAACTCCTGAATTTATTATGGGCATAGACCGGCATATCCCGGCGAATTCTATTAAGTATGGCAGGTTCTAGCTGAGCGTTGATCACACCGACGGACTGCGGTAATTCAGCTAAAGTTTCACCCCAAGGTGAAATAATACAGGAATGACCATGGGTTTGTCTCTGATTGGCGTGCACACCAGTTTGCCCAGCTGCTACCAAATAGCATTGATTTTCGATTGCGCGAGCGCTTAACAAAGCCTGCCAATGTGCTTCACCCGTTTTTTGAGTGAATGCCGCGGGCAGTGCTATCACGTCTAACGCTTTGTGTTCAGCCATGGCTTGAAATAACCCTGGAAAACGCACGTCGTAACATATTGCTAAGCCTAAATGTCCAAATGGCGTGTCTGGCACACTCACAAGTGTGCTGCCCGCTTGCGTGTACTTAGACTCACAATAGGTCTTAGTGTTGTCTGCGACCTGCACGTCGAACAAGTGAATTTTTTGATATTCAGTCACCCGTTCGCCAGCATCATTGATTAACAAGCAAGATGCGGTAAATTTATCTGGGTTTTCACTTTTTAACGGCATACTGCCAGCCACTAGCCACACACCATATTGCTTGGCCATACCCATTAGGCGCGCCTGTATTGGGCCGTCACCCAATGACTCAGCAATACTCAATAAGGCCTTATCGCCGCCGCCAAAACAGGCGAAACATTCAGGCAATACCACCAAGGTAGGCTCGTTTACCGTTAATTGAGCCAATTGTTGTTCAACAAAATGCAGGTTTTCTGTGACATCAGGTGTGGATGTCATTTGCAGGGCGATAAGATTAGCCATCGGATACCTCCAGCGCTACGCGCTCTTGATCTATCTCTTGTGGGAAGCTTATATCTGTATTGTGGCCATTAGGGTCTATTGCAAGGCCAACATTTGGCGTATCAACCGGCGCTGGGGCAGTTTGTGCCGGCAAGCGAATTTCTTTACTGTCACGCTCCAACTCTTCTAATTTAGGGTCGTCTAACGTGCCCGTTAAAGAGAATTTAATATTGGATATGACCTTGGCTGACGTCAGTACCTGATCCAGTGCTAAAGCGGCCAATGCGGTTGCTGGATTAACCATATAAGCGACGATAAGCGGCAAACTGGATGTCACTTTAGGGGCAAACGCAATGTTGTAGTTTACCTCTCGGGTGTTCAAGTTGGTGTACCCTTGCATAGTGATTTCACCCGCGCCGCCATCTACCACGGTATCGCGGGTATCGACTGTGCCTTGGGCCACCTGAAAACTGCCTTTCATTTTGTCGTAAAAGAAGCCTTGGGCAAATACATCACGAAAGTCTAGGCGCAGCTTTCGCACCAGCGACTCCAAGCTCAACAAGCTAAATATCCGTGAGCCTTTGTCTGTTACCTCAGTGAGATAACCATCGCTCAAACGCCAATCAATATCGCCATTTAAGGTAGCAAAATCAAACTCAAACGGGGCGCGCTGCCAATCTAAATTGAATTTAGCTGAGGCTTTTGAGTCTTTAATACCTGAGTCAAACTCGAAACCTTTTAGAAATAAACCAAAGTCTGAACTGCTAAATTCACCTTCGATCTTGGTTTGGTTGCCGCGTGGGGTAAACAACCAATCACCACTTGCGTAAAACAATCCGTGGTCGTTATTTAAACGCAATGAATCAATGTGCATACCGTTGGCGGCGCGTGATAATTTGAAGTCGACTCTACCCAAGTCTTTGTCTTCAAAACGACAGCGTTCACATAAAAACTCGACTGGCGGTAAGGTTTCGAGCTTAGGTTCAAACTCCACAGCCTTGCCTTCGCTTTTCTCCCAACCGGCCAAATCTAGGTAATCAGCTGAAATAGTAATGCCTCTGGCTAACCAGTCTTTATAGAGTGATACATTGGCCCTGACTTGCTTGGCGTTGACGTTTATTTGCCAACTGTCATTAGTGTTTTTGGTGACAGCTTCTAAGTCTGTTAATTGCTGAGAAGCCACAGTGGCACTATCAGCATTTAGAAAAATACGCTGTGGCTCGCCAATAAAGGGCTTTTTGTTGGGGTCTGAAGCGATACCTGATTCATCGCCTGTTAAATCATGCAGTAAAGAAGAAATAGCATAATACCAATTATCAATGTTCACGTAGGGTAAGTTCATAGCAACACTGAAACCTAACCCCATGGGCATATCCAATGATTCACCTATGGCTAAATGGGCCCGGGAAAATTGCATCGTTTCATAAGGCAATACCCCATCAAAGTTGACTTGTGAACCCATTTTCAAATTGACCGTTGATGCAGTCTCATCGCCGGAAATATCCAAGGTAAGCGGCTTGTTTTGATTCACCGTTTTGTTAAGCGGTTCAGGCAGCTGCGAGCCAATGCCCTGTAATCCAGAATACACGCTGGCCTGATAACGAAAGCCATCTTCGGGCAAGGTCAGCCTGACATTCGCTTGCCACGGCGACTTACCATCTAAATAACTGGCCAAACTAGGCACGAACCGTTTAACCAAGGGTTTAACCTTCCAATCGCCTAGTAGATCGATACTCGCTAAGTAGCCCTCTTTGCCCTGGCGACCACTAAAATCGACCTCAACTGGCTGGTCAAATAGTTGCGCTTGCAAGCCGCTCATATCAACCACTTCATTTTTAAAAGACACCTGCCCTTTAGCGTGGGTTAAATTCATGTCAACCCGAGGTACATAAACACGGTTGTCAGCTAAGTGCACCACGCCGCTTGCCACAACATCCTTGCCTGATAGAGGAATAACCAAATTCAGGTCTACATTAAGCGCATCACTGACTTGCACTTCATCAAGGACCTTGCCCAAACTGCTGGCAAGACTACTGCGTTTCATTAACTCGTTAACCTGAGTGCCAAGAGCTGAGCCTTGCGCATCAATGGTTAGCACGGCTCCCACATCCAGATCTGGTATATCTGCTGATAACCCAGACAAGTTTACATCTAGTAACTTGCCTGCATTCGCTTGCATAAATAAACCTTTGTTTTCGAACAACAGGTCAATGTTCAAGTCATTTAGTTGCGGCCAATCTTCAGCGAACTCGAAACTCGCGTCTTCCACCCCAACAGTAATTTGAAATACACCTTGATTATTAGCGTAAGGGAACTGGCTTAATTCTCCATTCCAAAGAATTTTTGCGCCGTTAACGTACCCAGCCTTAAGGGCTCTTTGCAAATACGCTTTGGTATCTTTACCCATCACGACACCAGGTAAAAGTTGATTCACTTGTGCTACATCTAATCCACTAATCGTGCCGCTGAGCGCAAGATAACCGGTGTTACTTTCATACCGCAGGTGTTGATCTATGTTTAGCCAATCATTGCCTAACTTCAGTTTCGGCGCATATAGTTCGATACCTTGGTCAAGAGACTGAATATACATATCAAGGTCAACCCGCTGAAATTCAATATTTCGGTCGACTATGTTGTCCATTTTCCACTGGGAATTGCGCCCACGAATTTGCACTCGGCCCATGTCGTTGTGCCAGTTTACGTTTAACTCAAGATTATCTACCCCAGGCACATTGCCGCTTTGCTGCCAGCCAATTTGGCTTAGATTCACTTGGGCATAGGTATCCGATTTATCAAATTTCACATTGAATTTGTTCAAAGTGGCATTAGGCGAAAGGTCCTTTAGAAGGTTGAAATCGACCGGGTTCAAAACAAGTGGTAGCAAGGGGGTAATAGCGGATAAGTCTACTCGGTCTGCATTTTGTATATGTACTTGCCCTTGGTGGTTAATTTCGCCATACCAATTGGATGTTTGCGTGCGCTCATTAGCTTGTAAGGCAAGGTCGTATAAATTGAAAACCCAACCGTCGTTACTGGGCTCAGCATTGAGTTGCCCCCCCAATATCGCTGCTGTGATTTCGGCATCTTCGTTTTGCCATACAAAACGGCTATCGGCCAAATCAAGCTGAGCATTTTTGATGTCGCCGTCTTGGATACTCGCCCACACAACAAAGTTGCCCCGACTTTCAACCAAGTCGTAACGGGTCGCCAGCCATTGATTTATCCAAGGGGATAAATCTACTTCGTGCGCTCTGGCATAAAAAGTACCGTTAAGGGAGTCTTTGTCACCGCGTAGGTCTAAGGTAAATGACGCGGAGTTACTTGCTAGCTCTTCGACCTGCAATTCACCGACGCCTTGATGATGAAGCCCGCTGTTACTCCATAGCAACTGATTAACCAACACGACTTGCTGGTCGTGCGCGGTGCTGATTTCAAACTGACTATCACTTACAGAAAACGATTGAAGTTGCTCTAGAAACAACTGCTTCAAGGCCGATACAACAGGAAAGTCACTACCTTCTTTGTTCATCAAAGTGACATCAACCTTAACGTTCAGGCCGTTTAAGTCAAAGCGCTGAGAGCGGATCTGACGCCCCAATATTGAGCCCCAAAAATCCAGTTCGATGATGGTTTTTTTAATATCTAAACTAAGGGGAGATTGAGCATTTTGTACCAGCTGCAGGTCTTCAAGCACAATCGCTGGGCCTGCACCTTTCCACTGCGCCGTGATAGTGCCGATGTTAATTTCGACCCCATATCGACCCTCGACCCATTGCTCTAAACGATGTTTTTGCCCGTCCATGTAGGGCAACGTGTAACGCACAACACTGATGGCCACGGCCACCAGCACCAACAAAATAGCAGCGCAAGTCCATAGTTTTTTAATAATATAAGCGGCATAAAAAGAGCCTGACCTCACATCATTACCACATCGTATTTATCTTGGTTGTATAGCAACTCTGTATGCACCTTTATTTGTTTAGAAACAAAGACTTCAAGCTCAGCGAGCATGTGTGATTCTTCGCCTAACAAGGCTTCGACCACAGACGGTGCCGCATAAACGACAAATTTGTCTGCATCATAGGCACGATTCACTCGAACAATTTCACGCATGATTTCAAAACACACGGTTTCTACTGTTTTTACCGAACCGCGTCCCTTACATACTGGACATTCACCACACAGAATATGTTCCAAACTTTCCCGTGTTCTTTTTCGAGTCATTTCGATTAAACCCAGTGCGGTAAAGCCGTGAATATTAATTTTAGCTCGGTCTTTACTGGTTGCACTTTCGAGGCTGTGAATAACGCGCCTCTTATGATCAGCATCAGCCATATCAATAAAGTCGATTAAGATCATCCCGCCAAGGTTGCGCAAACGAAGCTGACGCGCAATCGCAGAGGTGGCCTCAATATTAGTGTTAAATATGGTTTCTTCTAAATTACGGTGCCCAACAAATGCTCCAGTGTTGATATCGATGGTGGTCATGGCTTCGGTCTGATCGATGATAATATAACCACCCGATTTCAAATCGACCCGTCGCTCTAAAGAGCGCTGCGATTCGTTCTCAACGTCGTATAAATCGAAAATAGGTCGATCCCCTGGGTAGTACTCTAATAAGCGGTGTAGCTCGGGCACATACTCACGGGTAAACTGCTGTAACTCATGAAAAGACAATTTAGAATCAATACGAATTCGGTCAAGCTCAGTCCCGACAAAATCACGTAACACGCGTCGTGCTAGGGGCAAATCTTCATATAATATATGGGTTTTCTTTTTCATCCGTGAACGGATCTTTTCCCATAGACGACGCAAAAAATCAGCGTCTTGGCGCAGCTCTTGGGCTTTCACGCCTTCGGCAGCAGTACGTAAAATAAAGCCGCCATTTTCACTACAATATTCTTGTACCAAGCTCTTTAAACGCTCTCGCTCGGCTTCATCTTCAATACGCTGGGAGACACCCACATGCTCAACGCTAGGCATGAACACCAAATACCTTGATGGAATAGTGATATCTGTGGTTAAACGTGCGCCCTTCGTGCCTATTTGATCTTTGACGACCTGCACCACAATATTCTGACCATCACGCACAAGCTCACGTATGTCACGTTTTTCTAGGTGGCTCGATGACACTTCATCTTCTACTTCGCTATGAATGGCAATATCCGAAGCGTGTAAAAAGGCAGCTTTGTCTAAGCCGATATCTACAAAAGCGGCTTGCATACCCGGCAAGACTCTACTGACTTTACCGCGATATATATTGCCTACCAAGCCACGCTTGGTATGACGTTCAATGTGAACCTCTTGCAAAATACCATTTTCGATAAGGGCCACGCGAGACTCAGAAGGGGTAACATTAATTAATAGTTCAGCACTCATGGGCTAGGCTCATCCGAGAAAGTAGTTGATTCGTTTCGTACAAAGGTAATCCGACAACAGCGCTATAACTACCCTTTATATGGGTAACAAATTTTCCGCCTATGCCTTGAATAGCGTAGCTACCCGCTTTATCGCGTGGCTCACCTGTTTGCCAATATTCTTCTATCTGAGACGTGGTTAAATCACAAAAAGTCACATCTGTTTTCACCAATATACTCTCACATTGATCGCCAGAAGTGATGGTTACTGCGGTAAACACTTGGTGTTTTTGACCTGAAAGTCGCTGAAGCATACGCCTAGCATCATCGAAATTTTCCGGTTTACCCAACACTTGTTCATGAATGACCACAACTGTGTCGGCGCCTAGTGCAAGTCGATTTTCTGCTATATCTACACTTGCTTGCCAACCCGCTTGCGCTTTTTGTTTTGCTAAGCGTTGCACATAGATTTCTGGCGTTTCACCAGGGAGTATTGTTTCGTCAATATCCGCGCTTAAGGTGGTAAAAGGCACACCGATTTGACTAAGTAACTCAGCGCGGCGGGGTGACTGAGAAGCTAAAATAAGCATAACTGATGTCTGGTGGGGCTCAGCTCAAACGAAACTGACGGCGAACCCGACGTAGTAACCAAAATATCCATGGCCAAATTACCATAGAGGTAATCACAGGCCACATGTAAGTAAGCATGAAATAGATGTCGGTTAATAAATGCATTAACCAAAATACCACTAAATTATAAAGCGCACATAAAATACCGATCACAACCGCTTGCTGCCAAACCGAATAATTTCGCAAACGCTGATAATTGGCTGCAAGTACGAACACACTCAAGCTCATGGCAAAGCTGTGTACGCCAATACTGGTGCCTAACAATATATCGAGTACTAAACCAACGATAAAAGCAACGCCTACATTGACGCGTTCAGGCAGGGCAAGCGCCCAATACCCTAGGACCAAAAACACCCAGTCGGGACGATACTGTTCAACTATGGCCGGCATCGGCATAATTTGCAGCACCAAAGCCACTATAATACTCAGACCGATGGTATTGTTTCTTAGTTTCATTGTTCTGCATCCGGAACAGACTGCTCTGGCCCTACAAGATTATTTGGCCACAACAAGAGTAAGTATTTCAGACGATCCAGCAGCGCCACTGGCTCAGCATTGACCTGAGCAAAAGGGCGTCCTTCATCGCGGACAATCGAGGTAATTCTTGCCACCGGATAGCCTTCAGGAAATACATTGCCCAAACCAGATGAAAGCAGCAAATCGCCTTCTTCAATATCAGCGCTGTGGGGAACATGCTGAATGATTAACTCGTTTAAGCTCCCTGAGCCCGAAGCAATCATGCGTATGTTGTTTCTGGCAACACGCACAGGAATGGCATGAGTCACGTCCGAAATCAGCAATACGCGGCTGTTGGTCGAACCGACCTGCATAATTTGTCCTACGATCCCTTTATCATCAATAACGGGTTGGCCTTCATACACCCCTTGAATGGCACCGCGGTCAATAACGATTTGGTGACTATAAGGGTTGTTATCTACCGCCATTAATTCTGCCACTTCTTTACGAATATCGCCGCGCACTGGGGTGTTCAGAAGACGGCGTAAGCGGTCGTTTTCTTCTTGCAGCAAAACAAAACGCTGCAACTTGCCATTAAGCACAACGGCATCGTGTTGTAGCTCAGCATTTTCTTCAAGTAATTGCTGATGCGACACCAAACGACTAGCACTGGCGTTGAGCATTTCGCTAGGTAAGTTAGCTAGATATTGAATGGGGCTGACCACAGAGTTGAGGTAAACACGGGTTGTGGCGAAGCCATCAAAGACATGATCAAACACGATTAATCCGGCTGATAGCGCAAGGGCAAAAACCAGTTTAATGTGTAACGATGGACCACGCAGAAAAATCGAGTTCATATGAAATGTAAAAGCGGCTAATGCCGCTTTTTAGTATCCTTTACTTGGGGTTACTCGTAGCTAAATAAATCGCCACCGTGCAAATCGATCATCTCGAATGCTTTACCACCACCTCGTGCCACGCACGTCAAAGGATCATCAGCAATCACTACTGGTATGCCAGTTTCTTCCATTAACAAGCGATCTAAATCTTTGAGTAAAGCTCCACCACCTGTTAATACCATACCCCGTTCTGAAATATCAGACGCAAGTTCAGGAGGAGATTGCTCAAGCGCCACCATAACGGCAGAAACAATTCCACTTAATGGTTCTTGCAACGCTTCTAGAATTTCATTGCTGTTAAGCGTGAAACCTCGAGGTACGCCTTCGGCTAAGTTACGGCCACGTACTTCAATTTCTTTCACTTCTTCACCAGGATAAGCAGCACCAATCTCGTGCTTAATACGCTCGGCTGTGGCCTCACCAATAAGTGAACCAAAGTTACGGCGAATATAGCTGATAATGGCTTCATCGAATTTATCACCACCGATACGAACCGATGACGAGTAAACAATACCGTTCAATGAGATGATCGCTACCTCAGTAGTACCACCACCAATATCGACTACCATAGAGCCGGTCGCTTCTGATACGGGTAAACCCGCGCCAATCGCTGCTGCCATAGGCTCATCAATAAGATAAACCTCACGCGCGCCAGCACCTAATGCCGACTCACGGATCGCACGACGTTCTACCTGTGTAGAACCACAAGGTACACATACGAGTACGCGAGGGCTAGGGCGCAAAAAGTTGTTGTCGTGCACTTGCTTGATAAAATGCTGTAGCATTTTCTCAGTCACATAAAAGTCAGCAATAACACCGTCTTTCATGGGTCTGATGGCTTTTATGTTGCCAGGAGTACGTCCCAACATCCGTTTTGCTTCACCACCGACAGCCGCTACACTTTTAGGACCACCTGCACGCTCTTGCCGAATAGCAACAACGGAAGGCTCATTTAGTACAATTCCCTGATCCTTTATATAGATAAGCGTATTTGCTGTACCGAGGTCAATAGATAAGTCGTTGGAAAACATTCCTCGAAGCTTTTTGAACATTGAAAAACCGCAACCTGTTTGATATGAGAGATAATCCGCTAACTTTACCAATGCCCCCCGTCTTGGGCAAGTAAACACCTCATTTGACGCAATAAAAAGTGAAGAAACCTTAGTTTAATTGAGGTTTAGCTAACAAATTTTTATCAAGTCGCCAAAAAAGAACGAATATGGACGTTTCGCTACTAAAAATAGATCTAGATGAGACCACGCAATAAATAGAAAGTGCCAAGCCGATTTACATTTATTGTTGAATCATTTCTAGCCGTTAATGGAACACTTCCCGCCAATGAATGATCCGGTCATTTCCGCGGTAAAGACCAAAAGTTATTATGGAAGCGGGCCCATCGACAGCGGTCGCGCCTGAGCACAATGCTAAGTCTGGGCAGATAAAACCGTCACCGCTCCAATCAAAGTTCATGTATTGCGCCCAAGATGGATTACCCACGCTGGGATCTAAAGACACTTCAACCACACCAGCCACCCCCGGACCATTGCCTGCACCACTGCCCGTTAAGGCAAAGTTGCTGTTACCTAAGAGTTCACCACCGATTAGCGTTCCAGCACTCGTCACAGAATCAATCTGCCCGGTGATATCGTTGCTACCTTGGGCACTTAGTACGATCTGCCCTGAACTTTCGGTTAAATCGATGTTTGTACAATTGTCTTCTTGATTAAGCTGCCAACGGCCATTTAGATAATGCTCTGCGCTTACAGGGGTAACTAAAAAATCCGGTTCAGGGCCAAAGTTAGGCCCAAGCGCCAGACGCCCATGGCGAACATTGACGTCTACTCCCGTAATATTACTGCCTGTTGCATCACTAATGCGAAATCCTTCACATCCTGAAACCGGGTAATCGCTTTGATAACACACATTATTATCCCCGCTTAAAAACGTTGCTAAAAACGTCATGTCCACAGCGGCGACGAAAGGCTCTATCAAAGGGTAAGCGGCAAAGTCCGTAGCTACTTTTTCATAGGTAAATGTGCCATCAGGCACGTCTATTAGGGTGATGCCAGTGAACGCACTGGGCGCGGTGATCGTGGCTGAAGCGGCACCGGTAATGCGCGTCACCGCTGGGCTCGCGCCAGCATGAACCGAGGCATCGTCTATCACTACAGCTGCTGCGGTATCTGGGTTATAACGCCAATAGCCGTTGATGAAATTTTTGGTGGCTTCCCCCAAGGCATTCATCGCAATTAATTCAACTTGAGTGGTCGGCGAAAAAGAAATCGGTTGACCCATATAAGTGAAGTTACCACATTGATTGACTAACTCCGGCGCGGTTGACACCTGAACGTCAAAGTATGCTGGGGTGAACTCCCCTAGAGTAATAGGATCTTGGCTATTGATGACACTTGTCGGATTGTTGTTATCACTCAGGTAGTCGATATCCCGAATATCTAGGCGAATAACCCCCACTTCACTGAAGGTTGCCTGATAATTGTATTGCCCCTCGACGAAGGTTAACTCAGGTGTGTCTGCGAACTGCTTATTTACATTACCCAACACACTAGCGCCGTCACCAAAGACTAATGTGCCCTCAGCTGCGCTTGATTCAAATGGCAGTATACGCTCAACCGCTATTTGTAATGTGCTTGGCTGATAATTAGGTAACGCGATATCCCCTAAGACCCCATAGGCGGTAATATTAAAAGTAAATTCTTCGCCTGCAGGGTAAACGTCTGTGTCCGCACTTGACGGATAAACACTGAAATCAGTGTCGGTATAAATAAGGGCTGGCGGCGCAACCGCCAAGGTTAATTTTGTGGGGGCGATATCCACACTGGCATCACCTGAGGTAATAGAGACCCCATTTATTTCAGCGGCGGCTCGCAATGCCACTCGCCCGGCATCCGCGTAATTAAACGCTCCCAATGATGCCACGCCGTCAGCGTCAAAAGTAAGAGAGACAATACCCGTGGATTCACCATCTGGGGAAGCACTCACATCGATACCGCTAAAATCAGTTAAACAACGATTTGGCGAAACACAATTCACCCCGAAAGTGACATCTTGTTGCCCTTGTAATAATGCTTTGCACACGCCGTTATCGTTTTGAACTGCGCGCAAATTTGCCCCAACAAAATTAGCTTGTGACAACTGATCAGGCAAAAACTTATCCGTCACTTGTTCACCGATAAACTCAAATCCCGCATCGACGAAATTGATGTCGCAGCTTTCTATGCCTGACCCAGTATTTAGGCAGCGTAAAGGCGCAGAGGGATTAGCACGCACTATGTCTAATGTTGCTAATTCAGGCTCTAACACTGCCAGAGGTGTATTGATAATTTCGCCAGTAAACACCAATGGGTTCCCAGCCCTCCAACCATCTGGAGCTAACTCTACGCTGCTTGTTTCGGTATACAATTGGGTGCAATTCTCGTCTGCACAGGCTTTTATAGAGATGTTTTCTGTTTCACAGGTTAATCCTTGACCATCATGCTCCAATTGATAGTGATGGATAGATTGGCATGTGGCGATTGCGTTCATGTCCTGTGTAATTTCTGTGCTGTTTTGCACATAAGCATTCACACGAATATTATCAAACTGGCCGTTGGCGGAGTTCGCTGTCATGTTCGTTACAATATAGTCCGAGCGGTTATCACCAAAATACAATGTGTTAAATTGGGCGATGTTGTTATTCAAATTTAAACTATTCGATCTGCCCGCTTCAGCCCCATTAATATGAATAACGGCTGTTTTTGCCGCATAGTCATAGCCCACGGCTACATGTACCCACTCACCTGCAGAAAAATTTAACCCGGAAACAATAGCTTCGGCGTCCCTATCATCAATATCCTCTAAACCAAAATACAAGGTGGATGCACGTAGGCTTAAATAAAAATACTTAGCGGTTGAATTAGAGTTTCCAGCATCGGTAGAGGCGTCGAATAACTGCCGTGCATTGTTACTCGACCAATCTTCGTTACTGCGATACCAAAAGGATATGGTCCCGGCTTGGCCAATATCATTCGGTGAGAATCCGCTATCAATAGTATCTATTACCGTTGCATCTGTGTTCATTGGCACATCCGCAAATCGGCAGGAAACCTGGGCCGTTGATAACACAGAAACCACTTCACCCAAAGGCGATGCATGGCGCTGGTTACTTGTGCTATCTAATATGCTTTGACTGCCATTAAATTCCACCTGCTCAAACTCGTAAATCGCAACAGGAGCCACAGCACAAGGTGAGACATTGTCTAGGTCTGTATTGACCTGACTTTGACTTTGCGCGTAATCGTAGATACGTACGTCATCGAATTCACCGTCTGCAGAGTTAGCCGGCGAATCGGCAAAATTGTATAGACTGCGGTTATCTCCTATGTATAACGTGTCCAAGACTGGCATGTCACCATTCAGTCCCAGGTCTGATGTTTGACTGGCTTGACGGCCGTTGATAAAAATTACAGCGCTATCTTTGCTGTAATCATAAGTCACTGCAATATGCACCCACTCATAAGGGGCAAAGGTTAACCCACTCACACTGGCAGCAGCATCATTATCGGTAGTGTCCTCTAGGCCAAAACGTAAAGTCCCATTGCGTAGGCTAAGATTAAAATATTTAGAGTTTGCATTGCCTATCCAAGTCGAAGCATCAAAAAGCTGCCTTCCCCTCCCATTGCTCCACGCCAATGCACTGCGATACCAAAACGATATTGTGCCCTTGTCGCCGATATCGGTGTCTACTCTAAGCTCAGTGTCTATGCCCGCGCTAATATTTGCATCAGAATTTTTCGGAACACTCATCACTTGGCAAGACGTTTGAATACTAGGAAATGTTGGAAATGCATCCCCCAAGGGTGATGCATCATATCCTGACGCTGAAGAATCAATAACGCTGTTCGTTGTCGCCCACTCTTCTTGTTCGAACTGGTAAAAAGCTATCGCCGGGCCGTCACAGACTTCCGCCTTTGCCGCACTGACGTTGATATCATCCACATAGAAGCCCGATTCAGAATTTGTACCACTGACCTGAAAGCCAATAGCAACATTACTGCCGATAAAAGCACTGATATCGAAACTTTGCGCTGTACTAGAAAAGTTGCTGGCGGTGATCGTGTAATCTTTCAAATTCGTCCAAGTACTGCCACCGTTGGTGGAGATGCCAAGCCTTATTAAAGATTCACCTGCATTGTGACCGACTCGGTAATTAAAATTAAGTTGAGCAGTAACGGCATCGGATAAGTTCAACCTTCGGTACACGAATCGCGCGCTATAAGAACGTGGGTTTTCAGATGCGACAACCCCTAAGCGCAAACAGTTACCGGATGAACAAAGTGAATTATTAACCCGCAAATACCCGCGTGCCGGGCCATCAGACTCTCCTGCCTCTAGCCAATCGGAGCTCCAAGGCGCAGAGCCCGAAGAAGCACTGTAGCTGGCAGATGGAAAATGATCAGCCATATTGAAGGTCTCGGTACTACAACTATTACTACTGATGGACCAAGTGGCCGCTAAGCCTTGCCTTACAGCTGAACCATCTGTGCTATGCTCGATAAACATGGTGCCTGAGGTAGCCACCAATACAGACGGAAGATTTGAGCCACTGAAAGTCCCTAAAAGTGGCGCACTGACATTTTCACCATCATATACAGAAAAAAAGTCGTAGTTTTCTTCGTAATCAAAGTCAGAAAAGCTGAGCGTAATAGCCCCTCCCTGAGGAGCACGAATAGTAAACTCACAGTCCTCATTATTGGCATAATTACCACTTGCCCCGCCGGAATCAAATAACGCCCCGCGAGCACGTGATGTTTCTGTGTCTGAACATAGCGTGTCGGCGAGTACCTGCGAACAACTGAGCATATTCAACATCAAGAGCAAAATAAGTGAATTAAAACGGCCGATACGTTTGTGTATTGCTCTTATCCCTTTCATTACTGGATCCCATCAACCGATACGTTGCGACTGACGACTGTGTCACCCGCAATGCATTGCCCTTGAGCAGTAAATCTAAAATATTGGTAGCTGTCACCATCGTCTACAACCGAGACCACGGCACAACTGCTTTGATACCCGCAGTTCGCAAGTCCTGGGGTACTGGTGAAGGTAAAATTATCAGAGGCCATGCAATTACTTACCCCAACGACGGGAAACGCTGCTGCAATGGAACGCTCTACGCCTGCTCTTGCAGCGTTCAATGCTCTTTGCCCATACACTTCACTGACAACACTATCGGCAGAGGCTGCCAGCATTCTAAGCATAGCTAAACCTAAAATCGCCAAAACGATGATAATAAACAGTGCGATAACCAACATGCTGCCGCGTTGCTTTCTCAGGCCGCGAGGTTGCTCAGCGCAAAGGCGTTTATGGGACATTGGGCACATGAATATCACTACTGAGGTTAATTGTTTCATCATTTAGCTCAAACGCGAGCAAGATTTGTATTAAGCTATTTCGATTCAAGGTAGCATTTTGTATGGTGAATGGCAGCTCTGCTGGATTGGCAAGATCATTGACGATATTTTCAGCCATTAAGGTGCCCCCCAAGGTAAACGCTGTTTGATCCTGTCCTATCGAGGCTTGATGTCTAAACATGCTCCCTCCGCGTATGCAGTAACTTACTGCATTTCGCACTATGTATAATCGTGAGGCAGGAGACACATCGGCAAATGCACCATCGACGGTTAATGTCGCTAAATGCTCAGCGCTATCATTTGTCGTGCAATCACCATCACCGCTGTCAGTGCAAGATAAAACGGTCCGTCGCTTTTCCTCATTAACGTCATACACATCTTGACTATCGGTAGGATAAACCACAGCCATATCACCACTTGTGATTGAAAACTGATCATTAGCATCACCCAATTCAACAGTATTTACTGTTCGCTCTGTAGAGGGTTCTAATGGTAAACGCGTGTAATAAGTGGCCCATATTGTAGGCACAAACTCTAAACACTGGGCGCTATTTTCTAGTTTGACGCGGGCGCTATTAGGTACTGAACTGCGCAACTCTCGATTTAAGCGCTCAATCACAAAACGACTTTGACTTAAGAGTTCATCTCGCTCGCTCACATCATTAAAAATCTGCACACCAGAGCGAATAAAGCTGGTGACACCAATAGACACAATACCCAGCACAATAATCACTGTGACCAGCTCAACCAAAGTAAAGCCCTTGTGTCGGCCTAATGCATGTCGTGAAGTCATCAGTAGTTGTACCTGTAGGTCGAAAAAACAATTTCCTCACTACTAGGGGTTGTTATTCTTACGGTGATCAGTTTCGCAGCACCCACTGCACCATCGTTTGTGCCGTTTAAATCAGCATCGTAAAAGACCGAAACGTTGGCCCGAAATCCCTGATATAAGTTACGCCCATTGATGCCTATTGTGCCGCCTGTCGCACTAAGAATAGTGCCGTCCCTTTCATCTAAACCGTTAAAGTCATCCACATCGTTATACGCACTTCGGTTTTCACTGTCTGGTCCTAAAGCATTCGGCAGCGTGCAAGTTGGAGCGCTACCATCTCCACAACGTTCACTGGCGTTGCGACTAGAATGCTCATCGAACGACTTGCTGCTAATTTCGTTAAGCAGTGACTGGGCAAGTTCCGTCGCCCTGACTTGAAATATAGGGTCAATACTGCGGGTAGTTTGCGGAACGATAAGACCAATGAAGAACGTCATCGCGATAGCGAAGACCAACATACCTATGACTAATTCTATTAGCGTAAAGCCTAGATTCAGCCCGAACCGGATAGCACCTCGGTTAACACTCACGAATATATCCTTCGCTTTCTACGCAAATGGCCGGGGATTGCGTTCCCTGAAAGGTTATGCGGCAAGTGGCTTGGCAACTGCCAGCACTTGTCAATGGGCGACCTAGGCTATCAAATCGTATCCAATTAAATGCACCATTTCCTGTGTCTAACGTGCTCAGGCCAATACCGTCAGCAGCGATTTCACCATTACTGGTGCGTAAGAATTCAGGTGTGGTGTAATTAATCGCAGTAGCGCAAGTCGCGGTATGCTCAGCAGGGGTGTTGTTACGATAACTAAGCGTAGGCGGGCCAAAGCCAGGATTGGAAATATTGAAGTTTATTTGGAAGCAATAATCTGCACGGGTATCTTGCATGGCGCGTTGCTGCATGGCTCGCAGCGCGGATAGTAAACGAGACTGGTAACTGTATTCGGCGTATCCGGTGCTATCAAACCGACTTGCAGCAGATACTGCAAGTACACCAATAATCAGGATCACGACGACAAGTTCAACCAGTGTAAAACCACGATGCGCAGCAATAACAGGTAATGTGTTTTTGCTACGCACGTTTCTCATTCATTTCACTCCATAAACGGTAACGCCGGAGACCAAATACTGAGCTAAGGAATACCTACCCAGCAGCTTCGACTCGTTATGCTTAACAACCGGTGGTAATGCTTCCGATAACAGGCTCAGCCCCCTCGGCTGTTGCTGCTTCATCATGAATATAATAAGCATAACAGGCACCCGCGTTAGTTGTTCCATTGGGATAAACAATCAAAGCGACAGTACTTTGATTCGGTAGCGTAGCGAAACCATCGGCAGTAAGATCAGTGCCTATATCCTGTGACTCATCAACGCAAAACTCGGTCACGCATGAGCCACTCGTGCGAACAGTAACGGTGGCATCCAACATTTCATCCCACGCATCTTCCCAGTCATGCCGTGCATAACCGTAGTCAGTCTGAATTGTTTGAGTATTCGCAAGTGTAATTGTCGCCGCGGCGGATGAATTAGTCCCATTTAGCAACGACTTAGCGTGAATAATGTCGCTTGCTGATTTCATTGCACCTTCCATTCCGCTCACAACTGAAGCGCGAGCGTCACCTTGAATATCGAGAAATTTAGGTGCAGCGGTTACCGCCAAAATACCTAAAATAACGATAACAATAATTAATTCTATTAGAGTAAAACCACCCTGTTGTTTGCTGCTTTGCATAATGTTTCTCCCACTTGCTGAATTTGAAATTCTAAACTTTTTTTATTTTAACCACTCGAGCAGGCACAGGCCATTAGCAAATGGTAGCGTGTCAAATAATTGACTAATTGTTACTAAAAACAATCACTTGCCCGATACGGGGATCGTATATAAAACCATTGCCAGCAGTATTGTCAACAGGCTCATTGGTATCGTTTTTTATCGTTTGGGTTAAATAATAATAACAAAGATCATTTCCCCCAGAGCCATTTCCTTCGCTTTGGCGAGTAAAATAACGGTGATCATCAAACGGACGTTCATTCCAATCAGATGAAATTGTTGGCGCGCTTTGCATGATTAAGTTAAAAATACTCTCACAATCTAACAAGCTTATCTGTGTATCTTCAGTACTGCTGTCAGTATCAAGTTGTCCTGTCGGATATCCAGTATCCTGATCAACGCCAATACGAATATCGTCGATGGTCACAAAACTTAGATTAGTGGCAAAGTTTTCCTTCGGCCGCCCTTCAATTTCCCACTGAGCTCGCACTAAGCCAACACCCGTTGCATAGCCACCCGCTACCCCCTCGACCGTGGCATCTTCAGCCTCTTCCGTCACATCAAGTAAGCGCGGCAAAGCGGTAGCAGCTAACAAACCTAAAATAACTACGACTATGACCAATTCAATTAAAGTAAACCCTCGCTGACGCTGAACGCCGCCTTTAGCAAAGGTTTGGTATTGTGATCTAGCTAATTTCGTCATATTTTTTATCCATTAGGTTAACTTATAATTTTGGAAACCTGTCCCGTATACACTTTGTACTCAAAATAAGGCCCTGTTGATAATCTATATCGACAGATTGAAGACAGAGCATTATTGTTAATTTGCACACCATCATAAAATTCAGCGTACATTTTGAACCCTTCAACTTCTAATTCTGTATCCAGTACGTCTCGCCATAAAGCAGCACATCCCTCACTGGTTGGTTCTAGCTTTGGCCAACCTAGGTGGCTCATCGACAGTGGGTGTCTGCCTGTTTCATTGCCCTGAGTATCGTATTCAATCAACAAAATACTGCTGGGTCTGCCCTCATTTTGCCACTGCCAATGCGCGTTCAAGGTACTCTTAGTGAACTGCTCGACTAAGTTCTGCAGCGCTACCTTACGAATACTTGGACTGCTGTCATTAAAATAAACGATAAACCCCAGAATAAGTGAGGTGAACACGACCACTACAATCAAATTGCTAAAGAGGCTACGTTCTCGTTCATCAGAGGCTTCATTTCTACGCATAGCTTAACCTTGGATCGCTCCCATCATGTTCCACATTGGTGTAAAGATGCCCAAGGCCAGTACCAGCACCATAGCGGCAACGACCATAATAAGAATAGGCTCGATTTTAGAGGTCAGGCTCTTCAAATCGTAATCCACTTCGCGTTCGTAAAACTCGGCCGCTTCGCCTAGCAGTTCATCTACTCGGCCTGTTTCTTCACCTACATTGATCATCTGTAGCACCAAAGGCGTAAACATCTTACTTGAGCTTGCTACCCGTGAAAGGCTTTCACCTTTTTCGATGTTTTTGCGCATTTTCACGATCCTATCAGCCATGAAGGCATTGCTGACGGCATCTGCAACCAAATTTAGGGCAGTGGTTAATGGAACCCCGGAGCGCAACATCATAGAAAAACTACGGGCAAAACGACTGAGTAAAGTGCGCTCAAATATGCCCCCAACAATGGGTAAACGTAACTTGGCGCGATCCCAATTAAAGCGGCCTTTTGGGGTGTTGATATATTTAAAGACTAAAAAGATCGCTAGGCCAATGCAGATGAGCATATGCAGCCACTTTGTAATAAAAAAATCTGATGTAGCTAATAAAACGCGAGTCATTAACGGCAGTTCAGCGCCAAAGCTAGAGAACATATTGGCGAAGACCGGTATCACAAATATATTCATAATGATTAAAGCAGCGACGACAGCCAAAATCACAAATGTTGGGTAACGTGTAGCCGCTTTGATTTGTTTTCTAGTTTCCTGTTCGCGCTCCATATAGTCTGACAATTGAAGAAAGGCTTCATCCAGCCTACCGGTATTTTCCCCAACGTGCACAATGCTAACAAATAACTGACCGAAAACTTTATTATGCCGATGCAGGGCCGAAGATAGCGTGCGCCCTCGCTCTAATTGATCACACACATCATTCAAAATTTTTGTCATGCGTTCGCTGTTCGAGGTCTCTGCCAAGCCCTTAACTGAACGAATTATCGGAATGCCAGATTTGGTCAGCGAATACATTTGACGCGAGAAAATAACCAAATCTTCGAGCTTTATGTTCGGGGCGAATATGGATAAATTCAGAGTCACGTTAGCAGAATCACTCACTTCTTTTATTTCAATTGGAGTGAATTTTCGGCCAAGTAAAATTTGCGCCACACTAGAAGCATCACTCGCTTCTAGGCTACCTGAGGCCAGTTCACCACTCGCGTTACGCGCTTTGTAGGTGAAATTAGCCATTGTTACCGCCTGGGCCATCGTCGCGAGGCTCTAGCTCGAAAGAGAACTCACCACTTGATGGAGTCGGTTTATTATTCTCAGAGCGAGCCGCTGAAGTGGGCGATGCGCCAGACTCTGCATTCCCCTCATGCGAGGCAGCTTGGCTGGATTGAGTCTCTGTCATTTCAACAAGTTCAGCGTTTTCTTCTAGCCCTGGCTCTCGTGCTTGTTCATCAGCCACCATTTCAATCAGTTTCAATACTTCATCGACGGTGGTTATCCCCATTTTGGCATACGTTAATGCAACTTTTGCCAAAGGCACGAAGCCAGGGCTGTGAAGTGCAGCTTGGCCAAACTGAACAGAGTCATTGGTTTTCAATGCATTCATCATGCTCTCTGTCATTTCTAATAACTCAAACACACCTACTCGGCCGCGATAGCCTGTATTGTTGCAGGTTTGACAGCCACGGCCGCGGCGAAACGTCACATTAACCACTTGAGAGTCGATACTTTTCAGCCACAAGGATTCTTCGCGTGTGGGTTGGTATGCCTCACTGCAGCTTTCACACACTTTACGCACCAAGCGCTGGGCGATAACAGCGCGCAAAGAACTCGCCACTAAATACCCTGGGGCTCCCATATCAAGTAGACGTACCGCACTGCTGATAGCATCATTGGTATGCAAGGTTGATAACACTAAGTGACCCGTCAAAGCGCCTCGAAGACCAATTTCCGCCGTTTCTTGGTCTCGCATTTCCCCGACCATGATGATGTCAGGATCTTGCCTTAGTGTTGTGCGTAAAACATTGGAGAAATTCAAGCCAATCTTACTATTGGTCTGCACTTGATTGATGCGTGGTAAGCGGTACTCGACGGGGTCTTCTACTGTGATAATTTTAGCAGAAGGCTGATTTAACTCACTTAACGCACCGTAAAGCGTGGTTGTTTTACCAGAGCCTGTGGGTCCCGTAACCAAAATCATACCGTGGGGGCGTCTCAATAACACTCGAAAGCGTTTTAGTAAGGCGGCTGGCATACCGGTTTGCTCGAGAGAAAGCACACCGGCTGACTGATCAAGCAATCGCATCACCACTGATTCACCATTCTGTACTGGCATAGTAGAGACCCGTACATCGATGGAGTGGCCTTTGATACGCATATTCGTCCGCCCATCCTGTGGAAGGCGTTTCTCTGAAATATCGAGCCCAGACATTAGCTTCAACCTTAATACTAAGGCTGAGGCTATGTTCTTTTCCTTGATGATGTTTTCTTGCAGTACGCCATCCACCCTTAAGCGAATACGTAACATCTCGCTGTCCGGTTCGATATGGATATCTGAGGCTTTGGTTTGTAGTGCATCTTCAAAAATCGATTGCAGTAAACGGGCTACGGCAGTGTCTTGCTCATTGTCGACGCCTGTATCGAAATCAAACTCTTCATCATCTTGGTATTCTTCCGCTAACTCTTGGGCGAAAGAAGCGATATCTTCCGTACGACGGTAGAAACGATCGTACGCTTGGAACAATTGCGCGTCACTAACAACAGCGACTTTAACAGGTTTGGGTAACACACCAGATAAAATATCAAGAGCGGCCAAATCAGCGGGGTCACTCATACCGACCAGTAAATGATCCCCTTTATCGTCAAGCACTAACGCTCTGTAACGTCGAGCCTGAACCTCTGGCAGTAGCAATACCGCTTCTACCGACACCCGATATTGGGTTACATCAATTAATGGCACACCCAAATGCTGAGATAAAAAGGTAAGCAACTGATTCTCGGTCATAAAGCCAAGTTCAATAAGCATGTAACCTAATTTACGGCCACTTTGCTTTTGTGCAGAAAGAGTCTGCATCAATTGTTCTTCGCTAATAATCCCTTCTTGTACAAGAAGATCGCCTAAGCGAATTTTGGCTTTAGGCTTCATTCTATTCCAACCAATTCTTTCAATCGTTGACGTACAAACGTAATCACTTGCGGTGACAACTGTTGCTCGTCATCTGCTTTTTGATAACTCATTAACGCTTGTTTATTTTCACCTGCGCTGTCCTGGGCGATGCCTAATCCTAACCACCATTTAGCCTTGCGTGGCTCAGCATTGACGAGTCTTTGATAATCTTGTTGTGCTTGAGCATAGTTTTGAGTCTGTTGTGCTAACGCTCCCCTGTAAGCATAGTAATCACTGTGCAGTACTAAAGAGGGCGAGACTTCCAACAATAGGGTTAACGCTTTCGCTTGTTGGTTTTGTTGAGCAAATAATCTGGCGAGCATTAAGCGTAAATCGTGAAGCTCGGGGGCGTCTGCTAGCCCTTCGCTGAGCAAGGCTTGTGCTTCTAACATGCGATTTTCAGCAAACAACAGGGACGCTAACTTCTTGCGAATGCGCAGATTATCAGGCTCTTGGCTTAGCAACTGTTGCAATCCTTCGATGGCGATCAATGTTTTGCCATCTCGCAAGGCTTGATTAATAGATTGTTTTAATCCGGCCTGCGCATTTTGAGCACGATTGGCTTTCTTACTAAATGTCGCTTTAGGCGGTATCACTTTTTCTGCAGCAGCGTAGGGAGGACTCATGGCACTTTTAGGATCGATAGCGACTGGACTAGACTGAGCTGATTCATCACTTTGCAGCTGAGCAACTTGCGACTCTGGCTTCTTGTCAATTTTAGGCATCGCTTGCATTTGTGAGTTTGTTTCAAGCTGCTTTTGATGACCTGCAGATAAATCTATGTTTGCCTTATCAGCCGGTTCAAGCCAAGTCATGCCGCCTTTTGCCGGCGTGTCAGGCTCAGTAGGCTCAACTACAGCTATATCCCTTAATGCAGGATTGATCATGTTACTTGACGTGTCCTGACTAGATACGTCATCTGTCACTGTCGGCCACATAAATGTCACAGCGGCGAAGAGCAACGCAATCACCATCAATAAAATCAACCATGCCAATCTTGTTGTATTGCGCTGCGGTGGCTGATAGTCCGCGCTGACCGCGTCAGAGCCAGTTTGCCTAGCCTCAAGATCTTGCAGCATTTTGTTTACCACACTCATAAGGTAAACCTCTGATACGCCATATACCCACCCAGTGCGATGCAGATAGCAAGTAAGGTAACGACAACGAATTTCCCCATACCGAAGCCCATTTTATAAGCTGCTTCCGTGTCTGCTATGGCTAATTTCACGTGCTTAATTTCCACCTGTTGTTTGCCTTCACCATACGCCAACATCAACGCTTTGTGGCATAACACATTCACGATCCGCGGAGTACCTTTACTGGCTTTAAACAATAGTTTGCACGCTCGGTTAGAGAAAATATCTCCCCCTCGATATCCGGCAACAGACATGCGATGACGCACATACTGGAACAACTGGTCAGCATTCATAAGCTTAAGCGCATAGGAAAAAGTGACCCGCTGTTTTAACTGGCGCAATTCAGGTAGGGCAAGTTTGTCGTCTAGCTCTGGTTGACCAAACAGCACTACCTGCAATAATTTTCGCGACTCAGTTTCTAAATTAGTGATTAAACGCAATGCTTCGATACTCTCTACCGGCAATGCCTGAGCCTCATCAATAATAAGAACGACTCCGCGATTCTGTTGGTTAATTTCAATCAAACGGCGCTGGATACGCTGAGTAAACTCTTGTTGATCTGCGTTTTCGCTTAATGTCACATTAAGTTCAGCGGCAACAGAGCGGCGCAATTCACTTGGCGTTAAATAAGGGTTCGGAATATATGCCGCGACGAAGTGCTCTGGAAGTTCGTTAAGTAACTTGCGACAGATCAACGTTTTGCCCGTACCCACTTCGCCGGTCACTTTAATAAATCCCTCTCCCGTTTTAATGGCAGTGAGAAGCACCTCAATCGCTTCTTTATGGCTAGGCAAGCCAAAGAAATAGCTGGTATTAGGGGTTAAGGTAAAAGGCAATTCCTTTATACCGTAGTGGTATAAATACATACGATTAGTCCACGTGTAGCCAGTCAGCCATTTGATTACGGCTGCGGATCAACTGCTGGCGCCACGTGTCTGCGCCTACCACTGTGGGACGAAGCAAGATAACCAGTTCTTTTTTGGTTTCTGTTTCTTGGCGGTTTTTAAATAAATTACCCAGTAGCGGAATATCACCTAGTAAAGGTGTCTTTGACTCTGTTTCAGAAATAATTGATTGCATTAACCCGCCGATAACGACTATCTCACCTGAGCGAGCATGAATAATTGTGTCTGATTCGCGTATGTTACTTGCGGCAAGAGGCAGCACGAACTGCTCTTCATTTAAGGTCACAACCTTCTCTTGTTCTTCGGTTTCAATCACAGATGGGTGCACATGTAATAGCACCCCACCTTGTGCATCAATTTGCGGGGTTACGTCTAACGCGATACCGGAAAAAAACGGTGTCAGTTCAATATTCGGTGTGGTGGAGCTAGTCGCCGCAGTTACGGTACTTTGACTGGATACGTCAGTCACAAAGTACTCGTCATCACCCACTTTAATCACGGCTTTTTGATTGTTTATCGCCGTGACCCTAGGGCTAGACAAAACCTGCACATTGCCTTGGGTTTGTAATAAGTTCAGCACGCCGCTGAAGTCTTTATTAACGAACGACAAACTTGTAATGCCCCCCAGTGACGCAGAAATAGCATCCCCTAAGCTGCCTGCAGTGGTGGAAAATTGAAAGTCAGTACTGCCACTATTAGCTAATACTTCTGTCCAGTTGATACCTTGCTGATAACCATCGCTCAGTGACACCTCAAGAATACGCGCCTCTAAAATAACTTGGCGCTGTACATGTTCTTCTGATATCGCCAAAAACTCTTTAACCGAGCGTATTTCACTAGGCATAGCACGCACGGTGACCAACCCGGCTTGGGGCATCACCATCACACTACGCCCCTCTTCTGCGCCAATCATGACTTGCAATGATGCTAGCAAATCTGTCCAAAAATCGGTTTCAGTACTGGTAGAAATACTGGTGCCGTTACCATTACTTCCTGAATTCAAGTTATTTGAACTACCGGAAGAAGAATTGCCGCTAAAGCTGTTCAGCGAACTGCCTGAGCTACTACTGCTGCTGTTTTGTGCTTGTGAGACGCCGCCAGAGGTAATACTGGTTTGCGTCGCCCCGTCGCGTTTCATTAATAAATAATTCACGGCGAATGTTTCTGTACGCATGCCCGAGGGATAAATACGATAAATATTTTGCCTGCGTTGCACATCGTAACCGTATATCTCAGTGACGATATCGAAAATCTGCTCTAAGGTGACCTGTTTCAAATTCAAGGTAATCAAACCCGACACAGATGGATGAATAGCCACGCTGAAAGGCGTATCTTCTACGATTCCAGCGAAAAAGCTCACTGCATCGATTTGCTGAGCATTAATATCAAATTTAGGTTCGCCAAAAAGCGCGTCATCAGCTTGCTCTGACCTTGGCATTAATGTTTGATGAACGGCATCAGGTAAATCAGGTACACCTTGCTTTTTAGGGCTAACTGTCTTTTCAGTGTCGGCAATTGCAGCGTCCAGCGATTTTTCATAATGCTGAGTATCATGCTTTGCCTGACAGGCGACTAAAACCAGCAGAAACCCGCTTAGCGTAATGAGCTTAAAATCCATCATTTGCATCTTTTATAAATTGAGAGTGATTGACATAAAGTTCTTGCGAACCTTTAGCGCCGCGCAATATAACGCGACCTTTGCTGATCGAAATGAGTGTTTTCCCTGCCACGTCCTGCCCTTCTTTAACATTCATACCATTAATAATGGCGTGCTTGTGATCACCATTAATAAATATGGCACTGAGTATCAATGTATCGGCTATTTCGCCTCTTGCTGAAGTGCTGGGAGTGGCGTCGAATGGGCGAGTTGGGTCGACTAAAACCTGAGCGAACGCGGCACTCGTAAAAACCAATGTCACGACGAAAATACCTAGCATAAAATTGAGGTTTCTATGCACATCAGACTCCTATAAACGCTTTGCTGGTACTTAAGGTATACAGCTCAACTTCAACCGAAGCGTCCGGATAATCAGTGACCACGTAATTAAAACGCTTCCAATAAAATTGCCACCTGAGATTTTCAATGCCCGTTAAATAACGTTGAATATCAAAGTAACTGCCCTTTAATGACAAAAGCACACCGTGGCGGTACAAATTAATATCTGCTAATTCGTTGGCAACGCTTTCAGTATCACCGCCTTTTTCCCCCATATTAAGCACGGGCGTTGGAGGGATTGACTGCATGCTGATTAACGTAACGCCCTGACTTTCGGCCAACACTTTTTCCAGTAGTAACGGCATTTGTTTAGGCGGCACCAAATTGACCGTTTCTTGTTGCAAGTCTGTGTCTAAATCAAGACTTCTTTGCTTAAGTTTATTTAGCGAGGCCACCAATTGCTCATTGGGGTCATTACTAAATGCATGTTCACTGACCTCGATTTGTGCTTCAACGCTGCGCACTTGATTACGCATAGAAGCGATATTCTGCTCATCCCGAGTAACTGTTTCATTCACGGGCTCGATAAATAACAGGTAACCAACCATACCAATGACAACCACGCCACTAAGTAGAATCAGTATTTGTTCGCGTTGTGTAATGGCGAGAAACTGAGCAAAAAGCGTGTTATACCTTTCTTTTAGTGTTTGGCTCATGGCTGCTCCCCCGCTTGTGCGTCACTTGTCGTTTTAGTGCCAAGGGTAAACATCAACTGTTGATTTGGATCGCGATACAGCTTAGTGGTAGAGAACTCTTGACCTTTTAAGCGCTCTGTCAAGCTCAATTGCGTCATCCATTGCGGGATAAGCGATGAATCGGTTGCCGCTCCTTCCAACATCACGTGATGCTCATCTAATCGAATTCCAGTTAACCATAGCCCGTCCAAATGGTGCTCTGCCAGCCCCAACATCAAACCTGCAAAACCGTTCGATTTAAACTGCTCTTGGCCAGATAACTCATCAATGACACGCTGTTTTAAACTCACTTCTAACTGCTTACTCTCAATTGCCGCAAGCAATTTGGGATCTTTCGTGCGATTCGCTAACGTTTCGTTTAGCTCAGCAAGTCGGTCCTCTGCCTGCTGCTTTTGCACTTCAATGGCTATTAAGTCCGCTTTTACACTTTGTCCGTGACTATAGTCATGATAGTAAACCAGCCCAACAATCGTGAATAAAATTGCCCACACAGTCAGTACAAACGACAGCGTCAACACTTCTAG
The DNA here is from genome assembly GCF_000014225.1 of Paraglaciecola sp. T6c. Taxonomy (NCBI): domain Bacteria; kingdom Pseudomonadati; phylum Pseudomonadota; class Gammaproteobacteria; order Alteromonadales; family Alteromonadaceae; genus Paraglaciecola; species Paraglaciecola sp. T6c. The sequence continues at coordinate 198,483 of NC_008228.1, read as the reverse complement.
TTTAGGGTGTAATTCGGGTAAGTAGAGATTAATACGAGACTTCATTGTGCGGCCTCAGTATTCAATTTTACATCTGACAACGCAGCACCTAAGCTCGCTAAACTGACCATTTTCTCTGGCTGGGGCGATGCTAAAGGCAGCGCCATGACGGTGACAGGCATAAAGGTCAGCTCTTGGATGACCTTCGCCAGCTCTTGTTGAATAGATGAATTGAGGTGAACGACAATCTTGCGCACGGGGGCTTGACGCAGTTGACTCTCGAAATAGTCCATGGAGCGTTGAATTTCAACACTCAAGGTATCTCCCATCCCCATTTGGAACTCCTCTAACGAGAAGCTAGCCAAGTTTTCATAGCCTTTCAAACGCCGTGAGAAGAATAACTTGCCTTGTTTGACGATATTTAAATTTATCTGACCGCCATTCTCTTGGAACAAAGTCAAAACAGCATCATCATCCGTTGGCAGAAGCTCGCTGGTTGCCAACTCTTCTATGGTAATGGTATTGAGTTTTAACTCTGCGCGGGTAATGCCTTTGATTATCCCGTGAATGTGAGCGCGGCTAATAGCCACCACATTGACCCTTTTTTTACCGCCAATTACTGCTGGGTGGTCGTAGTAATCAAAGACATGCTCATCTGTACTGGTGAGCTGTTCTTTGATTTGCCATTTGAGAGCGGAAGCAATTTCTTGCTCTTCCACTTCAGGCCTATCTACTTGAAAGTGCTGATATTTATTTAACCCCAATGCAATATAACAAGGGGTGCGAGCTAAATTATGGTTCGCTACGTACTCTTGCAAATGTTTCGCCCAATCTTGCATAGGCAAAGTGTGCTGCTCTACCCACTGATAGGCACCAGATTTTTTTTGAATAACATTAAGGTGCAATTCAGCATCGCCCATTTCAATTCCAATCGAGTGAAATTTTGATGGCTTGCTAAAGTACTGCTTTATAAACTCGCGCCAGCTAATTCGCATTGTTCAATTCATATCTTGTTACATTGCTCTGCCATTACAGCAAAATTTAGAATAAAGCACCAGCAATATAAATCGCTACCTTAATCACGATTTATTAGCGATACCAATAAGTTAAGTTGAGGATTTGTAGCTTAATTTCGCATCAGTATAGGTGACAATAGCGACATTGCGAATCGTAAACAATTAGACAATCGGCTAAAAAAAAGAGGCCTTTAAGGCCCCTTTTTTAGGTAAGTAAACGTACCGCGGATTTTATCTTGCGTTAGTACTTTCGAAGATTTTATCTGCTGATTCAGCCACAAACCCAGTAAATAATTTGCCGTCAGGCTTAGGATAACGTTTAGCGAACTCGTAGAAGCAGCTAGGAATCTCTCGCTCCCCATCACTAAACGCCACGGGGTGCTTATCTGCCAGGGTAGATGATTGCTCTAGCATGACCTCAACCGAACCTTTTATTTCGCCGCCTGCAGTATTCAAGGAAAGACCTGCCGCTTTCACTGCTTGATTGATTTGTTCGATAGAATCAAATTCGCTGAGATGGTTATTGCTTACAGTGAAATGATTCGCTCGGTAGCCCCACGCAGCGACCCAAGCCGCAAACTCGGATTCTTGCAATAACTGCTGATAGGTCGCGTAATCAATGTCCCAATGACGCCCAGAATATAAAAAGTTATCTTGTGTCACTGCATCAACGCTCATATTCGAAACAAGATTTCGAATGGTTTGCTGCAGTGATTCGCTGCACTGCTCAAGTAAAAGCTCTGAAATAAAGACTTTGGGTAAGTCTGGATTTTCTGAGTGCTCAAAATGTTTAGCGTACAGCTTTTTGCCTACGAAATGGTATTCACCACAGGCCTTGTAACCCAACGCCTCAAAATGTGCCGCCAGCGCGTCAAGTCCAATACCAGGTAAGTTGAAAGTACGTAATGCGATGTGATCGTTGATCACTTCTTGCCCTTGCGTTTTGCCAAACAAGTCATGAACGGTAACCGCTGAAGGGGTAACAGCGAGGTAACTTTCCCACAGCTTTTCAAATAATGTATTCACGTTAGTATGCATAAATAAAAACCTTTCTATTCAATATAATATCTTGCAAAGGCGGTTTAACCTTTGCGCCTAGTTCTTTACGCTACAGCCCAATAAAGCGCACATCGCTGGCGTTCATTAAGCCTAATTCAGAGGCCATCTCAGCACTAATTAACAACGTATTGCTTTCATTTTCATACCTGATACAGGGTGTGATAGTGGCGCGAAACTGGCTCACATCTGTGCTGCAAAGCATGTAGTTCTGAGCACCTGAATCCGTCGTTGGTAACTGGCTTTTATCGGTTATCAGCACAGTAGCCAGCTGACTTTGTTGCACTGTACGAATGTTCTTAAGAGCGACTTCTACCGTTGGTCCCGCATCAAATAAGTCCACGTAACCACGATGAAAAAAGCCTTCTTTTTGCAATAATCGAAGTGCCGGCGCCGTTTTTTCATGCACCTGACCGATCACGTTTTGCGCGTCTTTACTTAATAGCGCCACATATATTGGGTGCTTCGGCATCAATTCTGCGATGAATGATTTATCACCCATTCCCACAAGGTAGTCAGCAGTTGGGAAGTCGATACCAAAAAAGTTTGGCTCCAACCATGCCCAAAAAGGTGAGTGACCATTTTCATCAGAAACGCCGCGCATTTCAGCGATAACTAAATCTGAAAAACGCTCTGGATGATTCGCCATGAACAAGTAGCGTACCCGAGACAATAATTGTCCGGCGAAACCACGGCGGAACTTTTCGCGCACAAACAAGGTACAGACCTCTGACGCCCCCGTGTAGTCGTTACACAAGTTAAGTGTCTCTACGACCTTTTTCACCCCTAAGCGCTCTGAATAGTGCACATGACTGGCAATGTGATAATGATAAAACGGCGCATTCAGTCCAACTGCGGCTTCAATGCCGGTAACCCCAATAATCTCTTTGCTTTGAGTATCTTCGAGTACGAACAAATAGTTTTGTTGGCCAGGGGAAGTCACCTGTTCAGTAAAACTTTTTTGAGCACGCGAAATCTTGCTTAGTAATAGCTCATCATTATCAGGCAATGAGGTAAAGCCGTGACCAGACTCGACAGCAATTTGCTTTAATGCCGCAAAATCTGCGGCGCATATAGGGCGAATAACCAGCATGCTAGTTAGCCTTTAACCACTTGCGCAACGGCCAACTCAAAGCGCTGTAAGCCTAATTCAATGTCTTGCTCTGGGATCACCAAAGACGGAGTGAAGCGCACCACATCAGCCCCTGCAATTAGGCACATCAAGCCATGCTCTGCTGCTGCGACTAAAAATGCTTTTGCTCGGCCTTTATATTTTTCATTTAATGCGGCGCCGAGTAACAACCCTTTGCCACGAATTTCAGCGAATACGTGATATTTGTCGTTGATACGCTCTAAGCCTTCACGAAACAAGGTTTCACGCTTCGCCACCCCCTGCAAAACGTCGTCGTGACTAACCACGTCTAATACTGCTTCTGCGACAGCGCATGCCAGTGGGTTACCACCATAAGTTGAGCCGTGCGTACCGATTTTCAAATGCTTGGCAATCTCAGTCGTGGTTAGCATGGCCCCAATAGGGAATCCGCCACCAAGGGCTTTCGCCGTGGTTAAAATGTCTGGTGTTACCCCTAAGTTTTGATAAGCGTACATAGCCCCCGTACGACCAACCCCCGTTTGCACCTCGTCAAAAATCATCAGCGCATTGTGCTTATCGCATAGCGCCCTAACGCCTTTTATAAAATCAGCGTCAGGTGAAATGATACCCCCTTCACCTTGCAGCGGCTCTAGCATTACAGCGCAAGTTTTATCAGAAATGAGCGCTTCTAAGCCGGCTAAATCGTTGTAATCTGCATGTGCAATATCGCCTGGCTTAGGGCCAAAACCATCACTATAGGCGGTTTGGCCGCCCACCGTTACAGTGAAAAACGTACGCCCGTGAAAGCTCTTGTTGAACGAGATAATTTGTGATTTTTGAGCCCCATACACATCCAACGCCCAACGCCGAGCAAGCTTTAGTGCAGCTTCGTTGGCTTCTGCACCTGAATTGGCGAAATACACTTTTTCAGCGAATGTTAATTGCGTGAGTCTTTGGGCTAGGCGCAGCGCCGGCTCGTTAGTCATCACGTTAGAAAGATGCCACAATTTTTGCCCTTGCTCTGTTAAAGCTTGCACTAAAGCAGGGTGACAATGACCCAAACAATTCACCGCAATGCCACCAGCAAAGTCGATAAACTCTTTGTCATTTTGGTCCCACACGCGAGAGCCTTTACCGCGCACTGGAATAATCGCGGAGGGCGCATAGTTGGGCACCATGACGTCATCGAATAATTCTCTGGTTACTTGCATTGTTGCGCTCCTGTAAGGCCTAAAATAATGACGTTGCTAATAAGCATCGTTAAATAATTTACTATTATCGAGGTAAACAGATTAAAATTGCAGTAGCATTATGGTCAAAATGAAAACACTATTTAGCAAATAAACCAAACAAAGTATCAAAATGATAACTAAGCAAGAACAACAACTGTTATCCATCTTGCGTTCCAACGCCAGAGCCAGCATTTCGGATTTAGCGCGAGTGCTAAATCTATCGCGATCCACGGTTCAAAATAGAATGATCAAACTTGAACAGTCCGGCGTCATCAAAGGCTATGCAGTGCAATATGGCAGCGAATACCAAGACAACCTAGTGTCTTCTCATGTATCCATCAAAGTACGCCAAAAGCTCACCGCCAAAACCAATGCAGAACTACGCCAAGTCAGTGAGGTCAGCGAGCTGTATGCCATTAGTGGAGAATATGATCTGATTGCCATTGTTCAGGCCGAATCCCTTGAGCAACTCAGTCAAATTTTGGACAATATTGGTAACCTAGAAGGAGTGGAGCGCACTAATTCGTCCGTTATTTTAGAAACTAAATTTAAGCGTTAGTTTTAGTGAGAATTTGAGTGCTTAATTCAAGTAAGCGCCAAGTGTAATTAAGCGTAAACCCAGCAGCTTAAAGCATTCACTCAATATAAATAATTACCCTTTGTCAGCGGCAAGTATAAAACTATTCTCTTGAATATCTTCAGGCGTAATATTTTTGACCAACTGAAGAAAGCTCATTGTTGCTATGTTCGCCATGTGTTGAATAGAATCGTTCCACACTTTGCCGTGGCCAACGAACATGGTCATGCCTTCCATGGATGAAGAAATAAACAAAGCCACTTTCTGCACCTGCTCAAAATCAAGCCTTGGGTTTAGCCGCATAATGCTATCTTCAAGAGGTACGCGCACGCGAGCGTATATTTCATCCATTAATTTGTCAGCATATTCATCGTGATTTGCTAAGGCCCATAACTCAGGATAAAACGTAGTCGTTGTGGGGTTGCCTAAATCAAGTACGATAAAATTGATAATGGATTTGAGATGCAGCTCAGGATCGTTATTCGTCCCCAATCTTAATCGTTCAAATTCATCCATAAACTCATCAATGCTGTGATCGAGCATATCTTTGAGCAAGTCATTCTTGCTTGGATAGTAATATTGTAAATTTCCCACGCTAATTTGCGCGCCCACAGCAACCTTACGCATAGACAACTTACTATAGCCTTGCTCAATCAATATGGTTTTAGCGGAATTTAGTATCAGTAAAAGAGTTTCTTTACCGCGACGAGACTCCCCTGTCCCCTTCCTAATATTTCTCATTTTATTCAATTAGTTACCTTAATCAGGTGCGCTATCCAATGTGTCTAGTTTTTCCTTAAAATCGATTATAACAGATCATTCCACAAGTCCTGCAAATGCTCGAATGAACGCTCAAAAAACACCCTCATGTAAAAAATTCGTAAAAAACGCTTGGATCAATTGTACAACTGTACTAGTTTAGTACATACGTACTATTTAGCGCATTAATTGTTCAATGCTAAGTCGCATGATTTAGCCAGCGGAATATCAATTACTAGGATCACTCAAATGGTTAGCAAAAAAATACTACTTCTCTCATCACTGCTGTTTTGTTCGGTGAGCCATGCCGAATTACCTAATGACACCGTGCCCAAAGTACTCACGCTTCCCCAGACGCACGGCGAATCGTGGTTGTATGTGCAAGACATGAATTTCTGGGGAATGACCGAGGGCAAGGTGATCATTCTGGACATCGCCAGCAGCACACGTAACTATAAAGGCCAAGTGAGCACAGGGTTTTTCGGCTCGTTTATTCCTTCCACTGAACGCAACGAAATGTACAGCGCCGAAACCTATTACTCACGTGGCACTCGCGGAGTGCGCACAGATGTTTTGTCCGTTTGGGATAACGCCACTCTTACCGTGAAGAATGAAATTGAATTGCCTCACAAGAAGCGCGCTCAAACGGTTTCAGAGAAAAATGCCACTCAGCTAATCGATGAAGACAAGTACATGCTTGTTTTCAACTTTACCCCTGCCACCTCAGTGTCCGTCATCGATATGCTCGAGCACAAAGTCCTCAACGACGTGGACATTCCAGGTTGCAGCTTAATTTATCCCTCTGGTGAACGCGGCTTTAGTACCTTGTGCGCCGATGGATCCATGCTAAGCATTCAGCTAGATGAACAAGGCGAAGTCGCCAGCGAGACCCGCGTTCCGTCGTTTTTCAATGTGGATGAAGACCCGCTTTTCGAAAAATACGCCCGTATCAACAATATCGGTTATTTCCCAACGTTCCATGGCTATATGCAACCCGTGGACCTAAGTGGCGATGTGGCGAAGCCGCAACAGAAGTGGGATCTGCTAAGCGCCAGCGAGCGTGAGCAAAACTGGCGACCTGGTGGGTGGCAAATTATATCAGGACACCCTGATGGACGCGTTTTTGTCTTGATGCACAAAGATGGCGTAAACGGCAGCCATAAAGACGGCGGCACAGAAGTATGGGTGTATGACACCCAGCAACACAAAAAAGTGAAAACCATCCCTCTTGAAACCCATGGCATTTCCCTTGAAATCACCAAAGGTGACAACCCACTTTTAGCTGTCACCAATGCAAACATGATGATCGACGTGTACGACGCAAAAAGTGCAGAGCTACAGCGTACCCTCTCCATTGGTGGTGATAACGCTAACCCCTTCACACTCACGGCTGTGGAGTAACCTTATGCTAATTAACTTATTACTCGGCCTGCTCTGCGTATTTTGGGCAGCCTGCGCCATTCATAAACTCGCTGATATAAATAGCTTCACTCACAACCTAAAACAATACCAATGGGTACCGCACATTCATTCTAATATATTGGTAGTTGGTTTGGTTCTAGTGGAAGCCATATGTGCCACATTATTGCTACTCCCCACCTTTCAGTTAATCGGTTTACTCCTCGCTGGCGCGTTATTACTCGCTTACAGCGGACTTATTGCACTTAATATTTACTCAGGCAATCAAGATTTTGATTGCGGGTGCTTGTTCGGTAGTCAAGAACAACGCCTGAGTGTCAGCCTTTTATGGCGCAACGCAGGCATTTTATTACTTCATGTGATTGCAGCTATAGGTGTGCAATTCGCTACACCTAGCGCATCAGATCTACTCATTAGCATATTGTTTGGCACCGTCACTCTACTTATTGGAGTGATAGCACAGCAACTATTTCGCAACCAATCCCACATCAACGCCGTTAGAAGGTAACTCATTATGTCAAACTTATTCTTATTCACTTTCGCCCTGCTATGGGTACTGGTTATCGCACTTGGTGTCGTAGTTTACGCCCTAGCACGTCAGGTCGGTGTGCTGTACGAACGCGTGGCTCCTGCGGGCGCCCTAGCTATGAATCAACAACTTAAAGCCGGGGATAAAGCCCCTGAAATTTCAGTCAAAACCATCACCAATCAGAAATTGTTTATCGGCAAGCCGACTAAGAAGAGCACCTTACTGTTCTTTTTATCCCCGGATTGCCCAGTATGTAAAGAGTACCTACCTGTCATTATCTCCCTATCCCATGCCGAGCGTTCGCATTTAGACGTGGTATTTGTAAGCGATGGTGATGAACCAGATCATCAGGCTTTTATCAAAGAGAAAAAACTCGAAAACTTCCCTTATGTGCTCTCAGAAGAGGTGGGTAAAAAATACGGTGTGAGCCGCTTACCTTACGCCACCCTTATCGACAAGAGCGGCATTATCTCTTCAATGGGCTTGGTCAATTCTCGCGAACACATCGAAAGCCTGCTCAATGCCCAAGACCTCAATGTTGCATCGATTCAAGAGTTCCTAGAGAAACAAGGAAACAACGAACGCACCCTTTATAAACAGGCTTAACGAGAGACTCTATTATGAAATGGTTTGATAAATTCTTTGAAAATAAAACCCGCAATATCGCCCGCACTAGTTCAAGACGAAGTTTTTTATCCAATGTGGGGAAAGCCGTGGTAGGCGTATCAGTTATTCCAGCCTTACCCGTTGCCAAAGCTGCCGGTGGCGGCGCTTCTGCGGGAGCCCATTACCCTGGCGTAGCGGCGCAACCTAGCACAAATGAAGGTGATCCTGGCGACCCAACCACCTGCGAATACTGGCGTTACTGCGGTATCGACGGCTTTTTATGTTCTTGCTGTGGCGGCTCTCAATCAGCCTGTCCGCCGGGCACTGAAATGTCACCCATCACCTGGATAGGCACCTGCCTTAATCCTGCGGACAACAAGCACTACATCATTTCTTATAACGATTGCTGTGGTAAGGCCGCATGTGGACGTTGCTTCTGTAACCGCAATGAGGATGACACCCCTATGTATCGCGCGTTTTCAAACAACGATACTAACTGGTGTGTGGGCGCATCGAGCGAAACCTATGTTTGCTCAACGGCAATAATCCTCGGCACATCGATTGAGTCATAGTCGGGAGCTTCCCTATGCCTAACACGATTCAATTCAAACACATAACGTCAGCCCTCGGGCTGGCCATAATGTTGTTACAGCCTCAAGTCAGCTATGCAAATGACGCTCATACCAAGATGAAATACACCTTGTTTTGCAGTGGTTGTCATACCGCGGATGGCCGCGGAAGTGGTGATCCGCGCATACCCGACATGCGCAACTTCGTAGGCTATTTTGCCGCCGTTGAAGGTGGCCGTGAATTTTTGATTCAAGTACCTGGCGTGTCAACCGCCCCCTTAAAAAGTAAGGAGTTAGCGCAAATCGTCAACTGGATGCTGCGCTCCTTTAGTGCAGATCAATTACCAGATGACTTCAAACCGTTTGATGAACAAGAGGTGGAGCGATTGCGGCAGTACGTTCTACGTAGCGAATTGGGAGACACGCGCAAAGCGCTGGTTACCCGAATAGAAGAGTACAAAAAAAAATAATTAAACACACTGGATTCGCAACTAGGAGACACCATGAAAACACTAAACTATTCGAGCATATCTACCGCGATCACGCTTGGCCTCGCCAGTATAAGTGGCTTGGCCAGTATTCGCGCCCACGCTGATGTATTAGAAGTCATAGAAGTGACCGCACAAAAACGCACCCAAAGCGTTCAAGAAGTGGGCATTTCAATCACCGCGTTCAGTGGCGATCAAATTGACGCATTAGGCTACGATAACGCCCAAGAAGTGACCGCCATGGCGCCAGGGGTTACAGCCATTCAGCCCAATGGCCCTTCCGCGTTTTACATCAATATTCGTGGTGTGGCGCAGAATGACTTTTCGGGTGATCATCAAGAATCCCCCGTGGCAGTGTACCTAGATGAAGCGTATATCAGTGCCTCTTCAGGGGCAGGATTCCAGTTATTTGACATCGAGCGAGTCGAAATACTCAAAGGGCCACAAGGCACCTTATTTGGCAGAAATGCGACGGGGGGCTTGGTACATTACATATCACGTAAACCCACCGACACCTTCGAAGGATACGGTAAGGTTACCCTAGGCAGCTATAACCAAGTCCTCACCGAAGGTGCCATAGGCGGCGCACTCACTGACACCCTCTTCTCTCGCTTCTCATTCACCACCAATAATCACGACCCCTACATCAACAACACTTTAGGTAAAGATCTCAACAATGGCGACGACTGGGCTGCACGCCTACAGTTTTTGCTTGAAGTCACAGATGACGTGGAATGGTTAGTCAGCGCTAGACGCGGCGAACAAGATATCGACAGCGGTTTTTTTGAACACTCCAGTGCTCGCCTCAATCCAGCCACAGGCTTAGGAGAGCATTTTGACGGGCCTAATTTAACTACCTCAGCTTATCAAGAGCCTGATAACGGCGTGTACACAGGCTCATACGACAGAATTGGCTTTAACAAAGTCGAAAGCCAAGGCGTCACCAGTAATTTACAATGGGATTTTGGCGATATTCTGTTTACCTCCATTACTGATATTTGGAGCTTAGAAAAAGACTATATCGAAGATTCAGACGCCTCCCCGCAAGATTACTACAACTTTTTCCTGCAATCTGATGTTGACCAATTCTCACAAGAATTACGCCTAAATGGCCAAAGTGAGAATACCCGCTGGGTAACCGGCCTTTACTATTTAGATATCGACGGCACCTTTGCCAATGGTGGCGAAGTTCGCGGATTCGTTGACCAGCTTGCTGGTGCAGGGGCAGGCACGGGGCCCGTAACCGGTGGCCCAGTGACGATTTGGACTCCTTTTGATACCACCACAGAAACCTACTCGGTGTTCGCTCAAGTGGAATACGATGTAAATGAACAATGGACGGTGATCGGCGGCTTGCGCTGGGCTAACGAAGAAAAGTCCATTGATTACTCACAAAATTACGTTGAAATCGCCAATGGTAGCAACCCCTCTGCGGCTAATATTGTTAACCCGGATCCCCTGGGATTTGGTGGGCCGCTATTTGTGTTTAATGACGACACCTTCGACTTCGCTAGTCTTGACGATGATTACGTCACCGCTAAAGCCGAAGTCGATTTCAGCCCAGCTAAAGGCACTCTGTTTTATTTAAGTTATAACCGCGGTATTAAAAGTGGCGGCTATAACGCACCGTTGGATATCACCGATTTTCTCGACGGCAACCCAGAAACTGGTGGCCCAGAAGAAATGAAATTCGACAAAGAAACGCTGCACGCCTATGAGTTTGGTATTAAACATCAGCTTAATTCAACTACCCGCGTAAACGGTGCGGTGTATTACTACGACTACGATGATTATCAGGCTTTTCGCTTAGAGGGCCTGACGACTTTTGTTTTCAATACCGGTGCCAGTGTCAGCGGCGCAGAACTTGAAATCACCTCAAACCCTATAGACAACCTCGACTTGTTACTGGGCGTAAGTTACGTCGACAACAACGTTGAAGACGCTTATCAATTACCTAATGGTGATTTAATCGACCGCCGTGCGGTGGTCACCCCAGAGTGGAATATTAACGGCTTAGCCCGCTATGGCTGGCAGCTCGCGGATGGCGAGTTAGCCGCGCAAATTGACTTCGTCTATATGAGCGAACACTACTTTCAATTGAAAAATTCCCCCGTGGGCGAGCAAAGCAGCTATGCCCTTTTCAATGCCCGAGTGTCTTACACCTCTGATGATGGCAAATGGGTATTCGCGGGTTTTGTAGACAATCTATTAGACAAAGAATACCGCGTGATGGCCTTTGATCTAGCTGGCGGGCCCGAAGCAGGTGGTTTTGGCATGGTCGAAAATTATTATGGTAAACCCAGATGGTGGGGACTCAGTGCCACCTATAAATTCGAATAAAGACACAATAAATTAGGAACATTTTATGGCCCTTAAACAAAGCTATATATGTGGTAAAGCTGACTCCCAGCTGATTTACCAAACCATTGGCGAATATTTTGATTACATCAGCCAAAAACATGCAGACAGCGAAGCCTTGGTGGTTGCCCATCAAGACGTTCGTTGGACATACGCCACCCTCAAACAAAAGGTAGACGAGTTAGCCACCGGCCTACTCGCCCTTGGCATAGGAAAGGGCGATCGCGTGGGTATCTGGGGGCCCAACTCTTTTGAATGGACAGTCACCCAATTTGCCACGGCAAAAATTGGTGCGATCATGGTGTGCCTCAATCCTGCTTATCGCTTGCGTGAATTAGAATATGCATTGAACAAGGTTGAGTGCAAAGCGATCGTCTGTGCCGAACAGTTTAAGAGCAGCTGTTACCCAGAAATGTTGCAACAGCTTATACCTGAATTAGCTCGTTGTGACGCCAGCAATATTCAATGTGCTGCCGCACCACACTTACGCAATATCATTAAGATGGGCAACAGCACTGTACCTGGCATGCTCAATTATGAGCGCGTGACCCAAATGGGTGGTGATGCTGAGCGAAATCAAATGGCAACAATTACTAGTCAGTTGCTGCCTGACGATCCCATCAACATTCAATTTACCAGTGGCACTACTGGGCAGCCTAAGGGGGCCACCTTAACCCATTGCAATATTCTCAATAATGGCTTTTTGGCCGGTGAAGGCATGCGCCTAAGCCCTAATGACCGAGTATGTATACCGGTTCCCCTTTATCATTGTTTTGGCATGGTATTGGGTAATTTATCTTGTATCGCCCATGGTGCCACCATGATTTACCCCAACGATGCGTTCGATCCGTTAACCACATTGCAAGTGGTTGAAAAGGAGCGCTGTACTGCATTGCATGGTGTGCCCACCATGTTTATATCAGAGCTCGATCATGCAGATTTTAAGCAATTTGATTTATCTAGCTTACGCACCGGCATTATGGCGGGGTCATTGTGCCCTGCTGAAGTTATGAAGCGGGTGATCAATGAAATGCACATGGAACATGTGCTCATCGGCTATGGGCAAACTGAACTTAGCCCGCTGAATCATTTAACCCTACCAGAAGACCCATTACAAAAACGAGTAGAAACCGTAGGCCGTGTGATGTCTCGCATCGAGGTTAAACTTGTAGATGAATACAACCGGGTAATTCCTATTGGTGAGCGCGGCGAAGTGTGTACACGCGGATATTCTGTGATGCGTGGTTACTGGAACGACCCAATTCGCACAGCTGAAACCATAGATGCAGGCGGTTGGCTGCACTCAGGTGATATTGGCATCATGGATGAAGATGGCTACGTCACCATAGTCGGTCGCAGTAAAGACATGATTATTCGCGGCGGAGAGAATATTTACCCCAAAGAAATAGAAGAATTCTTATACACACACCCTGCCGTACAAGACATACAAGTATTCGGCATCGCCCACACGGACTTTGGTGAAGAGGTATGTGCTTGGATCTGCCTTAAACCTGGCAGCAGCGCTTGTGCCACTGAAATCACTGATTTCTGCAAGAACCAAATCGCCCACTTTAAAATTCCTAAGCACATACGGTTTGTCGAAGAGTTTCCGTTAACGGTGACTGGCAAGGTGCAAAAATTCAAAATGCGCGAAGTCATGGAGCTCGAAATTTCTCAAGTTTCACCTCCATCTTCCCCATCAAAATAGAGGATAGGACATGCAATCATTTTCAATGCTAATAAACGGCGAGCTAGTACAAGGTAATCGCCCGTTAGATATCGTTAATCCAGCCACAGAAGAAGTATTTCAACGCATAACCTGCGCTGATGAAAGTCAGTTCGAGCAAGCCATTGGCGCAGCGAAAGCAGCGTTCCCTCAGTGGCAAACCGTTGATATGCAAACCCGCAGAGACTGCCTTAACAAATTAGCGGATACTTTAGAAGAGCAAACCAATGTTTTCGCCGAGCTACTCACTCAAGAACAAGGCAAACCATTGGCCGAATCTATTGCTGAAGTGGGTTTCAGTTGTGCCTTTATTCGTTATTTTGCTCAAAGTGAATTACCCATTGAAACCTATCAAGATGATGAAACCGCCAAAATAGAACTACATCGCAAACCACTTGGCGTGATCGCAGGTGTGGTCCCTTGGAATTTCCCCTTGATGATAGGCAGCTTTAAGTTGGCGCCAGCAGTGCTGGCTGGCAATACGTTTATATTGAAACCACCTGCTACCACACCTTTGTGCGTACTTAAATTGTCTGAAATATGCCAGCAGATATTCCCTAAAGGCGTGGTGAATATCATTACTGACAACAATGACTTGGGGCATATACTTAGCACCCATCCTGATGTAGCGAAAGTGGCATTTACCGGTTCAACGCCTACGGGCAAAAAGATCATGTCAGCAGCATCGACAACGCTTAAGCGATTGACGTTAGAGCTTGGTGGTAACGACGCAGGCATAGTACTACCCGATGTTGATCCGAAGAAAATTGCCCCTGCTATTTTTGGTACCGCGTTTATGAACTGCGGTCAGGTGTGTATTGCCCTTAAACGCTTATATGTGCATGAAGATATTTACGACGACCTCGTAAGCGAGCTCAGTGAACTGGCGAACAATGCCACTGTGGGCAATGGGCTACATGAAGGCGTTACCTTTGGTCCGATTCAAAACAAAGCGCAATTTATCAAAGTACAAGAGTACCTAACAGATGCAAAAGAAAACGGCGTTATCGCCGCAGGCGGCGAAGTGCTCGACGGCCCGGGCTTCTTTATGCGCCCAACCATAGTGCGTGATGTAACCGATGGCTGCAAAGTAGTAGATGAAGAACCATTCGGCCCTATTTTGCCGGTGATTAAATACAAAAACATAGATGAGGCTGTTGAACGTGCAAACAACTCAGTGTTTGGCCTAGGTGGCTCGGTGTGGTCGAATGATTTGGATAAAGCGTATGACGTCGCCAAACGCTTAGAATGTGGAACCACATGGATAAACCAACACCTCAACTTTGGCCCAACCGTTCCCTTTGGCGGCGCAAAAGAGTCTGGTATCGGCGTTGAATTCGCCCAAGAAGGCTTATTGGAGTACACCCAAGTGCATGTAATTAATATGGCCAAGCAAACGTTTTAGTTTTTATTCAGTAATAGTGCCTCCCCGCCCGGTACTAATACGGGCGGCCTATTCTGCACATCCTTCTTCTAAGCTGATCTCATCTGTTTAAGCACACGTATTTATTGCTATTGACTGACGCTAAGATGACGGGTGTTTATTTTTGAAAAAGCTATCTTCAGCCCTCCCAAAACGAGGCATTTTTTGGTTTCGTCATGATCTGCGTTTACATGATAACCCTGCGCTTGTTGCGCTTAGTGAACAAGTCGATGAGCTATTATGTGTATTTATAATCGACCCACGATGGTTCAAGAGTAGCCATTTTCAGTCGGCGCATATGGGCGATAAACGTTGGGCGTTCCTGCAACAGAGTCTGTCTGAATTACAGCGTCATTTGCAGGAGCAAGGCCAACAGCTGTTCGTACTTGAGGGAGAAACCTTAGAGGTACTTGACGCCCTTATTGGTAGTTATACTCCAGATATAGTCGCCTCAGGTATGCACCCTGGTGTGTATGAGCGCCAGCAGTGGCAAAGAGTAAAACAAGGTAACCCTAATACACTCTTTATTCAGGAAAACGGTCACAGCTTATTTCAACCTGCTACGCTACCGTTTGAAATAGAATACTTGCCCGCAAGCTTCACTCCCTTTAGGAAACGCGTCGAGGATCTGCAAGTAGCAGTTGCTTTGCCAGCCCCGACAGCTCTGCCACCCGCTCCCGATTTAGCTTGGTTATCATCTAAGAACGTAAACCCACCGAAAAAAGCAATTGGGCTTGCCTTCACAGGAGGTGAGGACGCTGCTTTAGCGCAACTTGAGTACACTCTTTTTACCAGCCACAACATTAAAAATTATAAACAAACACGTAACGGTTTGGATGGGTGGGACTATTCCAGCAAGCTATCCCCTTGGCTCGCCAATGGGTGCCTTTCTGTTAGGCAAGTATTCACTGAGCTGAGGCGCTACGAATCAGAATATGAAAAAAATGACTCAACCTATTGGCTTTACTTTGAGCTGCTATGGCGAGAGTACTTTCAATGGCACCTGTTTAAATACCAATCAAAACTATTTCAGTTTTCTGGGACGCAAGACACTCGTCCTTTAACCACCTTCGTCGCTTTACGGTTCGCAATGTGGTGCCAAGGTGAAACGCCTTATCCCATCGTGAATGCCTGTATGAAGCAATTAAATCATACTGGCTACATGTCAAATCGAGGACGCCAGTTAGTCGCTAGTTGCTTGGTAAATGAGCTCGGTGTTGATTGGCGCTTCGGGGCAGCTTACTTTGAACAACAACTTGTCGACTTTGATGTGGCATCAAACTGGGGGAACTGGCAGTACCTTTCAGGTGTAGGCGTAGACCCTAGAGGACATAGACGATTCGATTTAGCCAAGCAGGCGCAACAATATGATCCGAACGGGGAATTTGTGCGCCAATGGGCTGGGGATACATACGTTAGCGGTATAGACCAAACAGACGCGGCAGACTGGCCTCTTGGATAAAGAGCATATCAATGTGGTGTGGTTGAAGCGAGACTTGCGTTTGAGAGATCATCAAGCCTTATTCGCTGCCGCCCAGCAACCGCTGCCGGTGGTCATGATGTACTTATTTGAGCCCTCAGTTATAGCAGATCCGCATTACGATGTACGTCATTGGCGGTTTGTGTGGCAATCCATAGTCGACCTAAACAGCCAACTCGCCGATTACAATGCTCGCATCATTGTATTGTTCGAAGAAGCCCACAGCGTGTTTGCTCAACTTATGCAACGTTTTCATATTGCTGGCGTGTACAGCCATCAAGAAATCGGTCTTGCCTGCACTTACAAACGGGATAAAGCTATCGCGCGCATGTTAGATGCTGAAGGCATAAGCTGGCACGAATACAATCATGGCGGCGTTATCCGTGGTGCTACTCACCGACGTGACTGGGAGCAAAATTGGGATAAGCATATGAATGCACAATGTGCAGATACGCCTCTACATGAAGTCAATTGGCTAACCTTTGCCACCTTGATGACGCTAGATGAAAGCGAAGCATTGCCACAAGAGTACAAAACTCAACGTCCTGCGTTTCAGCTTGGGGGTGAAAAACGCGCTTGGTACACCTTGCATCATTTTCTAAAAGAGCGCGGAAAGGCGTACGCCTATTCAGTTTCTAGCCCGATAAAAAGTAGAACAGCCTGCTCTAGGCTTTCTCCCTATTTGGCTTGGGGAAACATAAGTACTCGCCAAGTTTATCAATCAACTGCATCTAAAAAGCACAAAGATGGGTGGCAAAGGGCTATCAACGCCTTTCGGTCTCGCCTGCACTGGCATTGCCATTTTATTCAGAAATTTGAAAGTGAATCAGACATGGAGTTTCGCCCTGTCAACAAAGCCTACCTTGCTTACGAATATGAGCAAGGTGAACAAAAAGACGCTAACTTACAGGCATGGAAAACAGGTCAAACGGGCATCCCCATCGTGGACGCTTCGATACGCTGTCTGCATCAAACGGGTTACCTTAATTTCCGCATGCGAGCCATGTTAGTGAGCTTTTTGTGTCACCACTTAAATATTGATTGGCGAGAAGGAGCCATTCATTTAGCTCAGCTCTTTTTAGACTTTGAACCAGGGATACATTATCCGCAATTTCAAATGCAAGCGTCAGTAACGGGGACCAACCTTATCCGCTTGTACAACCCGGTCAAACAATCACAAGACAAGGATCCTCAAGGGCAGTTCATCCGCCGCTTTATACCTGAAATTTCTGACCTGCCGGATGCTCTCATTCACACGCCATGGCTACTTACCCCCATGGAATGTCAAATATATGAAGTGGAATTAGGACGAACATACCCGCACCCAATGATTGATCTTGAACAAACCGGTAAGCGAGCAAGGGATACTTTGTGGACGTTTCAAAAACGCGATGACGTTCAACAAGAAACTAAGCGCATTCTCAAGCAACACACCCTGGTAAATCGTCCTAGAAGAATCTGAACCTTCGGCGATAAAAATACAATTTGAGCAAACCTACGATAACTACCTTTTATCGTCGAGAGACTTTCTATTCCCCGCGCATCGCTTCGAGCAGTATTTGACATGCTCCCAGTCTTTTTGCCACTTTTTTCGCCATGAAAAGGGCCGTTGGCAAACGGGGCATATTTTGCTGGGTAGCTGTGTTTTGTTCATGACATGTAGCCGTTAATAACGCCGTTGACGCGGGTGTTCTCGTTCAACAAGGTCGCCTTTTTCTGTCTCGTTTAGCCAAGCTTAACGCAACTAACATGAAACAAAGCATGTCGATTTGATATTTCACAGGAAATAGAGAGGAGAATGCGCAGCTAAACGTCGATTGATGTTTAGCTGCTGATTATTTTTTGAGTATATAACTAACAAATATTACTCAAAGAAGTAACGGAATGTAGCACCAATTGTTCTAGGTTGGTTGGTCGTAAAACCGAGTCGAGCCCGACCTCCACGCTCTCTGTCCAATGACAACAACGCATTTTCATCAAACACATTATTGGCATACAACAAAATTTCGTAATCATCATAGGCTAAACCAAAGCTAAGATTCATGGTGCCGTAGGCATCAAGCACCAAATCTAATTCGGTGGTTTCCTGACCCGTTGCTCCACCAAAGGCCAAACCAGAAACAAACGTGCCCGCACCAGCGACTTGGTCGCTAGGTTGAGTGATTCGATCACCAACGTACTGGTATGAGCCTTGGAAATAAGTGCTATTTGAAGAGAACAAAGGCGAAGCGAGATCGTAAGTAAACGAAATCGAGAAACTTTCTTCAGGCACTGACGCCAACCGGTTGCCATCTTCTACCCCACCGAGTACCGCACCAGAGCCATCAACCACGGTTGAGTCAAATTCTGCTTCTATAATGCTACCGCTAAGAGAGAAGAATAATTGATCTGTGAACTGGCGTGTAAGCTCAAATTCAAGGCCTTGCGTGTGGGCATCAGGCACATTAAACGACACTCGAGAAGAACAAGAGCCTGCATCTAACGTCACCTGTAAGTCTTCGATATCATTGTAAAACGCTGACACGTTTGCGCTCCAGCCGCGGCCAGAAGATTTGAAGCCTAACTCATAGTTGGTTAACTGCTCATCTTCATAATCTTGGAATGAACCAAAAATCGCCTCATCCTGATCAGAACACAAGCTTCTGTTCAATGGATCGTTTACCCCACCTAACCTAAACCCTTCAGAAATCTGCGCGTTAATGTTCACGTTATCGTTCAAGCGATATTGACCAAGAATACGTGACGTAAAGCCATCAGATTCAGTTGCATCGGTTTGATTGTCACCATTGGCGAACAAGCCGCCTGAAATAAACTGACGCTCTTCTTCGTAATCATAAAAACGCGAACCTGCAGTCACTTTAAGATCGTCGTTCACTTGATAATTAACTTCACCGAAAATAGCTAACTGTGTCAGATCGTAAGGCAAGAAAGCGTTGTAAGGAGAATCGACATCAAACCCATTGGCTACCGCCGCTGAAGTACCTGCACCTAAGGTCGCATCGGTAAAGCTATCGTATCCAGGTGTGGGTAGTGTTTGTTTGTACGTTCGGTCAGTTGAAGAATAAAACGCGCCGACTATCCAATCTAACGCGCCGTCATCGTTTGATGCTGCGCGCAGCTCGAACGTGTCTTGCTCCACTTCTGTACGATCGAGTAGGTTCGATGGCAGCGTGACGGCCGCATCAGGGAAACCTAAATCAACACTCACTGAGCCAGACAGTGCGCTCGCATCTCGGCTCACCAGAATATCTCGGTCTGTGTAGCTGTAGACAAAGGTAAAGTCAGCAATCTCAGCTTGATACTCTGCGGTCAAATCAGCTATCAGCGTATCGTCAGAAAAGCCTTCTTCTAATAGTAAGAACTGCTCTCTATCTTTTAATTGTTTCGCTGGCCACGTTGTGGTGTAAGGGTTGGCGAAAATATTGAACGCGTCTTGTCTATTAAAGCCATTTATTTCGAGCTCTTGAAATATGATCCGCGGGGTAATAGTGAGTTTGTCATTTGGGCTGATAACAAACGCCACTCGACCACCGGTTCTGTCTCCGTCGTTAACATCTTCTTTAAACGCATCATCAGGACCGTATGCGTCAATAAAACCCGCATATTCAGTGCGATAAACCACCGCGCGCATAGCGACAGAATCTGAGATAGGCAGGTTTACCATACCTTTCACATTGCCGCCGGTGCCACCGTCTGATACTGAATTCAGGTTCGCTTCAAATTTACCCTCGAACGTGTCTAGTTCAGGTTGATTAGTAATATAGCGTAACGTTCCACCTATTGAGCCTGAGCCAAATAGCGTACCTTGCGGGCCGCGCAGCGTCTCTATACGATTTAAATCAAATAAGTCTAAGTCAGGGGTAAATAACGATAGAGAAATAACACTTTCATCCAAATAAACGCCCACCTGCTCTTTCACGCCCGGCTGGTCACGTACGATTTGCCCTGCAGATACACCGCGCATGGATACTTGGCTTTGTCCGGGGCCAAGATTTTGAATTGCCACACTCGCGACGTTGCGAGCAATATCTTCTAAATTACTAGCACCACTTCGTTCAAAGTCCTTCTGGGTTTGCGCATTGATTGAAAATGGAATATCGCCGATTGACTCTGCGCGCTTTGTCGCCGTGACAATGATTTGCTCTACATCTTCTTCTTGAGCTTTGTTTTGAGCAGCGCTTGTTTGCTGTGCCATCGCCCCTGTACTGATCAGTCCCATCACCGCAGCACTTATTGCGCATAGGCGAAATTTTTGTGTGTTTCGTTTAAACATGTGTCCATCCAGATTGATTGTTGTTTTTTTGTTAATAACCGTCGTGTAATGTGGCAAAAAAAGTTGGGCATTTCTACTGCTTACCGACGATATGTTGTTATTTTTGTAAGTATTGCTGTCCAAACTCAGAATAAAAAACTTAAACCTGAGGTTTGCGCATGAGTATATAAAGCAAGTTTCATTGCTGTGAAAGCCGACCAGAGTGAATTAAAGCCTACAATAGGCTTTGCCAATACTTCGCTCGTATATAACACCGCGCTTTAAATCGATTTATGCAGTGCTGAAGCAGGGGGTCAGAGAGTGAGTGAAAGACTGTTTGGAGATAACAGATTTTGCGTAATTAAAGCTGTGGGAAGACAAATAAGTGTCTTTATCTATCATTTTTACTCACCAACTCACTAGATGAGTAAGCCTAAGAGCAACGCGTGTAGGCAGGGTATAAATCAGCATTTAGCGGCTGGCCCACCGCTGGGAAATCACAGTAAAACTGCCATCTTCGTTCTAACGTATTTTGGGAAAAATCAAACCGATACAAAAAAGCCCTGTAAGAACAGGGCTTTAAATAACTAACATCAACACTCTTTGGTATTAATTAAAACGGAATATCATCGTCGAAATCAAAGTCGGGTTCAGCCATAGGTGCTGGCTTGTTTTGGCCGCCTTGCGGGGCTTGGTTGAAACCTTGATTGCCTTGGCCACCTTGAGGTGCTTGGTTGTAACCTTGGTTAGGAGATTGTTGAAAACCACCTGAATTTTGACCGCCAGAGCGCTGGCCGCCAGCATTTTGACCGCCTTGTGCAGGACGCTGTGCAGGTTGACGCTGCTGCCCTTGGAAACCGCCTTCAGATTGACCGCCGCCTTTACCACCTAACATTTGCATTTGGTCGACAATCACTTCTGTAGTGTATTTGTCTTGGCCTTGCTGATCTTGCCATTTACGGGTTTGCAATTTACCTTCTACGTAAATTTGTGAGCCTTTACGCAAGTATTCGCCAGCCACTTCAGCTAAACGGCGATACATAGTCAGGCGATGCCATTCGGTGCGCTCTTGCATTTGCCCTTGTTGGTCTTTCCAGCTTTCACTGGTCGCGATGCTTAAGTTCGCTACCGCATTACCATTTGGCATATAACGTACTTCAGGATCTTGCCCTAAGTTGCCCACCAAGATGACTTTATTTACGCCTTTGCTCGCCATTTTAACTCCTATTATCTGCCCTAAAACCTAAGGTCTTAAACACTTACAGTTTAAATATCACTTGGTTTTAAGTATGAATATGTCTATTTTTCAATTAATTAGTGATCAATTTTACCGCATTCACGCTAACTCGCGTTAATTTCGCCATTGTTTCGCTATTGTTCCGCAACAGAAGAAATATGAGCCCATCACCACCAAAAGGTTCACCCGCTAAACGAAAGCTCGAACAAAATTGATTTTCACTGTGCCGGTTATTATAACGTGATTTCGCAGATTATTTCTTAAAAATTTAGCCTTGATTAACGTAAAAAGCTGCTTAGCCGTTGACTAAAATATGAGCCTTTTCCAGTGAGAATTGCTTACCATCTGCCTTGATATAGACCACACCCTCATCTGGCACTACCGTCACATCTACCACTCCTTCGAGTGTGGCTAACTGCTCACCAATGGTATCGGCTGAATAACGGGTAAAATCTGGTTTTAGTGTAAAGCGTTTCAAGCGTTCACTGGTACCTAACTTACGTAAACCAAGCCACCATATACCACAGGCACCGCCAGCAATAACGAACACCCACTGGGGGCCAATATACTGACTGGCTAAGCCTGATAATGTACCGCCTAAAAATGCCCCTAAAAACTGAAAGCTGGCGTAAATCCCCATGGCAGAGCCTTTTTTACCCGCTGGGGCAATACTTGACACCATAGCCGGAAAACTTGCTTCTAAGAAATTAAAGCCGGTAAAAAATAGCCAGCCAAATACCATTACCGCAAGCACGGTACTGTGGGAAAAGTGCAAACCGAGTAATGCGCCACCTAGTAATAATATGCACAAACGAATCACGCCCGCTTGGCTCATCCTTTTGGTTAACATCATCAACGCGACTAAGCCAACGACAGAAGCTGCGAGTATGGGTAAATATAGTTGCCAGTGACTTTCTAGCTGCCAGCCTAAAGCACTGAGTAAAATGGGCATTTGTACAAACAAAACCGTGATCATCATATGCAGTAACATCACGCTGATGTTCAAACGGCGTAACTGTGGGTCGAAGAACAAGATTTTCACATCGGTAAGAACAGGTAGGGTATCGCCCTTGGGCGCGTAGTTTATTGCGCTGGGCACCACCCAAATGACCAAAGGTATGCATGAAATAGCGAGTATACCTGTAATAGAAAATATACCGTGCAGACCGTAATTATCCGCAATGACAGGGCCTATTAGCAAGGCTATATAAAATGAAAAACCAATAGCAATGCCGATAATCGCCATCACTTTTGGCCGCTGCTGCTCGCGACTCACGTCCCCAGCTAATGCCATGATGGCACCGGCAATTGCCCCAGCACCTTGCAAAAATCGGCCGATCACAATCCATAACATGCTATCTGCGGTCGCGGCAACACCGCTACCAATAGCAAACATCAGTAACCCGCCAACGATGACAGGTTTGCGGCCAATCTTATCGGACAACACCCCCATGGGGATTTGCAAAATAGCTTGGGTCAAACCATAGCCACCAATAGCTAAACCAAGCATTAGGGCTGAATAATCTGGGTAATGTACCGCGAGTATGGCCAGTACTGGCATCACCATAAACAATCCCAGCATACGCAAGACATAAACAGCGGCCAAAGCCAAAGAGGCGCGAATTTCGGTTCTATTCAAATGAGCAACTAATCAGTTTGAGGTTATCAAGGCGGCGAAGTTTACCACAAAATTATCGCCCTAAACGACAGCAACATTGCAGCTAGCGAGGGGAAAAATAGCACAAGTTCAATGATATGCCCGAGTTTAAAACATCCACTTACATATTTCAGCGGCGATCTAATCAGCGCCATGACGCGTATCTTTATAATCATTAATCATCTGGGTATTGAAAGTATAATTGTTCAACCACATAGAGCTCTTATATCAAGTATGTAATACTCACTCTTTTGAGGACGACTTTGGTCAATAATGGATAAGATAGCTGTACGTGGCGCGCGCACTCACAATCTAAAGAACATCGATTTAGATATTCCTCGAGACAAACTTACTGTCATCACCGGCTTGTCTGGCTCTGGTAAGTCTTCATTGGCATTCGACACCCTTTACGCCGAGGGGCAACGTCGATATGTTGAGTCCTTGTCTGCCTACGCAAGACAATTTTTATCCATGATGGAAAAGCCCGACGTTGATCACATCGAAGGCCTATCTCCAGCAATTTCTATCGAGCAGAAGTCCACCTCTCACAACCCACGCTCAACTGTGGGTACCATCACTGAAATATACGATTATTTGCGTTTGCTTTACGCTCGTGTGGGTGAGCCGCGTTGCCCAACTCACCATGTACCGTTAGATGCACAAACTGTTAGCCAGATGGTTGACCGCGTACTAACCATGCCTGCAGATGAAAAACTCATGCTGTTAGCGCCTGTAGTTCAAGACCGCAAAGGCGAACATGTTAAAACCTTGGAAAGCCTTGCAGCCCAAGGATTTATACGCGCTCGTATTGACGGCGAAGTGTGTGACTTATCAGATCCTCCTGAGCTCGATTTGCATAAAAAACACAACATTGAGGTGGTGGTTGACCGCTTCAAAGTGCGTGAAGACTTAGCACTTCGCTTGGCAGAGTCATTTGAAACCGCGCTGAACTTGTCCGCCGGCACTGCGAAAATAGCCTTTATGGATGACCCGCACAAAGAAGAAGTGGTGTTTTCATCTAATTTTGCCTGCCCCCACTGCGGCTATTCAATGGCCGAACTTGAACCAAGACTCTTTTCGTTTAACAACCCAGCAGGCGCTTGCCAAACTTGTGACGGCTTAGGCACAAGACAGTTTTTCGACCCTCACCGAATTATCAGTAACGACGAGTTAAGCTTGTCAGGCGGGGCGATACGTGGTTGGGATAAGCGCAGTTATTACTACTTCCAAATGCTGCAAGCTGTGGCCGATCACTATAAATTTGATCTGACTACGCCTTTCTCTGAACTTGACGAAAAAGCCAAAGACATCGTGCTACACGGTAGTAAAGGCACCTCAATCAACTTCAAGTACATAAACGATCGCGGCGATATTATGGAACGTAAGCATCCCTTTGAAGGGATTATTCCAAATATGGAGCGCAGATACCGTGAAACAGAATCGAATGCTGTTCGCGACGAATTATCGAAATATTTAAGCCAGCAACATTGTAGTAGCTGTAATGGCACACGTTTGCGCCTTGAAGCACGCAACGTATTTATTGGCGACACACCACTGCCGACCATTACCGATATGTCGATTGCCGAGTCGTTGCAGTTTTTCACTGACATTGAGCTGACAGGTAAACGAGAAAAAATCGCCGATAAGATTTTTAAAGAGATTAACGACCGTCTGAATTTCTTGGTCAATGTTGGTTTAAATTACTTGTCACTTTCACGCAGTGCCGACACATTATCCGGCGGTGAAGCTCAGCGTATCCGCCTTGCCAGTCAAATTGGTGCCGGCTTAGTTGGGGTAATGTACGTACTGGATGAGCCATCAATTGGACTGCATCAAAGAGACAACGAACGCCTACTGACCACGTTAGAGCATTTACGCGACTTGGGTAATACCGTCATCGTGGTCGAGCATGATGAGGATGCTATTCGCGCCGCTGATTTCGTACTCGATATTGGTCCTGGAGCCGGTGTGCACGGGGGCGAAATTGTGGCCCAAGGCACTATTGACGACATCATGAAAAGCGAGCATTCATTAACAGGTAAGTACTTATCTGGGCGTGAAGCAATCGCTATTCCTGAGAAGCGCACTGAAATTGACCAAGATAAATGGATTGAAATGTGCGGCGCCACGGGTAATAACTTACAGGACGTAGATTTACGCATTCCATTTGGTTTAATGACCTGCGTAACCGGTGTGTCCGGTTCAGGTAAATCTACCCTCATTAATGATACTTTTTATCGTATTGCTCATCGTGAGCTAAATGGCGCGACAACCGGTGAGCCCGCACCATACAAAACGATCACTGGCATGGACATGCTCGATAAGGTGGTTGATATTGATCAAAGCCCGATTGGACGCACACCACGTTCAAACCCAGCAACGTATGCGGGTATTTTCACCCCAGTGCGAGAGCTGTTCGCTGGTACGCAAGAAGCGCGTTCACGTGGCTACAAGCCAGGTCGATTCAGCTTCAACGTCAAAGGCGGCCGTTGTGAAGCCTGTCAGGGTGACGGTGTGATTAAGGTCGAAATGCACTTCTTACCTGACGTATACGTACCCTGCGACGTATGTAAGGGTGAGCGTTACAACCGCGAAACATTAGAAATTCAGTATAAGGGTTTAAACATCCATGAAGTACTGGATTTAACCGTAGAAGACGCGCGCAAGTTCTTTGATGTTATTCCTGCGATTGCCCGCAAATTACAAACGTTGATGGATGTCGGTTTATCGTACGTACGTTTAGGACAAGCCGCCACTACCTTGTCAGGTGGTGAAGCCCAGCGAGTCAAACTGGCCAAAGAATTATCTAAACGAGACACGGGCCAAACCCTATACATTTTGGATGAGCCCACCACTGGTTTACATTTCCACGATATAAAACAACTTCTACAGGTATTGCATCGCCTACGCGATCACGGCAATACTGTGGTGGTTATTGAGCACAACTTAGATGTGATCAAAACAGCTGATTGGGTGATTGATTTAGGACCAGAAGGCGGCTCAGGCGGCGGGCAAATCATCGCTCAGGGCACACCAGAACAAGTTTGCGAAGTAGAAATATCTCATACGGCGCGCTTTCTTAAACCTTTGCTATCAGTTTAAACAAGGAATTTAATTTATGTTTATTGAAGATTTTAATGTGCGTTTTTGTGAAACGGATGCCCTAGCACATGTAAGTAATACTGTGTTGGTGGACTGGTTTGAAATGGCTCGTGAGCCTATTTTTAAGATATTTAGCCCTGAATTAGATTTAAAAAATTGGCCGCTTATTTTAGCCAGCTACAAAGTCGATTTTCTGGACCAAATGCACTATGGCCATCCTGTTCAAGTACGCACTTACATCAGTCGTATTGGTGGCAGCTCGTTTGACGCCTACCAAGAGCTTTGGCAAAACGGCACTAAACGCGCCACAGGCACAACCACTATGGTGCAGTACGACTACGCTGAGAAAAAATCTGTGGTTATTAATGAAGAAATCCGTGCACAGCTGACCGAGCATGCCATACCTCGGGGCGTGAATGCCTAAGTCAGAAACTTTCATTAAGGTTATTGAGCATGCAATCAGTGACGAACTGTGTGATCAGTTCGTTACTCAATTTGATTCCAGTAAAAATATCCTACCTGGGCGCACAGGTGGCGGTATAGATACAGACAAAAAACGCAGTAGTGATGTATCCATTATCACCCATCCTGAATTTAACGTCCCCTATCAAGCACTATTGCCTATTCTTGGGCAACACATTTTACGCTATTTCGAAGAGTACTTTTTCGCCTTAATTGGCCCTATCGGCCTCACGGTGAAACACCCAAAGACAGGGCAGCCCGTTAAACTAACCCATGACAATTTTGCAGAAGTAGGTTTGCCAAATTTGTCTAATTTGATGACGTACCTTTTTAGGTTAGGCAACATCAACGCGCAAAAGTACGAAAAACAACAAGGTGGCTACCCTTATTGGCATTCAGAGGTGTATCCACAGTCGAAGAGTACCGACGCGCTGCACCGGATATTGCTGTTTATGTTTTACTTAAATGATGTGGATGAAGGCGGGGAAACCGAGTTTTACTACCAAGATGTAAGTATTAAACCCCGCAAAGGCACTATGGTGATTGCACCAGCTTACTTTACCCATACCCACCGAGGTAATGTACCCATCTCAAACGACAAGTACATTCTCACCTCATGGGTGCAATTTAATCAAGGTAACGCGATTTTCGCTCAACGCTAAGCGCTCTCGCTTAGCGTCTGGGCGCTAGACCTTAAACTGCTGCGTAATTCCTTCTAAGTGCTTAGCTAACTCTGCAAGCTCGCCGCTCACTGAGGCTAAGCGACCTGAGCTATTAGCTGTTTCTTCTGTACGCTGGTGTATCTCATCTACGTTGTGGCTTATTACACCTGCCACACTTTGCTGCTCGCCTGTCGCGTGAGCAATTTGGTCGTTCATCTGGGTTATCCGGCTGATGGTTTGGGTAATAACGGTCAAACTGGCGCCGGCTTTATTTGCTGTATCTACACTGCTCGTTGCTTGCTCTGTCCCTTTTGCCATAACACTCACCGCTGAGCGCGATGCATTTTGCAGTTGTTCAATCGTTTGTTGAATTTGCTCGGTAGATTGTTGAGTACGCGACGCTAGCGTGCGAACTTCATCCGCCACGACCGCAAACCCTCTACCATGCTCACCCGCTCGTGCGGCTTCAATAGCGGCGTTTAGCGCTAACAAGTTGGTTTGCTCAGCAATACCTTTAATCACGTCCAGCACTACGCCGACTTGTTTTGAATCTGCTTCAAGTTGCTTGATAACCTCAGCAGAACTATCCACGTTGGCTGCCAGCTCACGAATACTTTGTACCGTATGATTAACCACTGCTTGGCCATCATCTGCTGCAGCGGATGCATCACCTGCTGCATTAGCCGCTTCAGCGGCACTTTCAGCAACCGCGTTTACACTGCGCGTCATATCATCAACCGCTGACTTAGCTTGACTAGCGGCACTTTGCTGAACATCGATTGTGCGGTTAGTATCATCGGTAAGTTGATTTAAGTTTTGGGCCAACTGAGATAAAGGCATGGATGCATTCACTATGTCTTTGACCACACCTTGTAGCTTTTCCATAAACTGGTTAAACCAATGCACCAAATCACCAATTTCGTCTTGATTCCGGCTTTGGATACGCACCGTAAGATCCCCATCTTCCTGGGCTATGTCTTTTAATGAGTTAACAACTTGGTCAATACTGCCGCGGATCCCCATGACGATAGGAATGGCTGTGGCAAACAACAACACAATCGTCACCCCAGCCATAATGGCACCAAATGACAGCATATTTTTTAACGCGTCGTTAGATTCCGTTATCGCTTGCTTGAAGCCATTTACGCGTGCATCACGAAAAGCACCTAATGCTGTAGTGGCATCATCATAGCTTTTGTTCATTCTGGTGGATAACTCGCCGATCTTTGAGAAATCAGCCGTATTGTTCACCATTGACTCAGACACTTTGTAAGCAAGATTAAAATAGTTATTAAAAGACTGCTTAATACGATTCGCCTCCACGCTCAAGCTAGGCTCGATAGAAATAATCTTATCTAACAAAACCTTAGTATCCGCCGCCTGCACTTTAGCAACAGCCAGCGTCTCTTCATCGCCAGTGGTAACAGCGCTACTAAGGGTTTCTTTGACCTTTTCCATTTTGACCAAGGCACTACTGGTCGCTTCTAATGCAGGATACTGCACCTTGTCTGCGTCTTCGAGCAGTTCAATGTTGTTCATTGCAGTGTGAGTTGTGACCCACAAGTAGACTAAAAAGCCAATGGAGCCAATGATCGGAATCAAGTACAACTTTTGCGCTATCGACATTTTCGTTAAGAAACTCATTAAGTTACCTTTTAATTTTTTCGAGGATCAATGCAAGTGTAGCTTATGACCGATGTGATTAGCCGACATCAGGAAAATCTTTGACTATCCGTCGTATGGAGTCACTTCAATCCCTTGCAATGTGTAACCAACAG
The DNA here is from genome assembly GCF_000014225.1 of Paraglaciecola sp. T6c. Lineage (NCBI taxonomy): Bacteria > Pseudomonadati > Pseudomonadota > Gammaproteobacteria > Alteromonadales > Alteromonadaceae > Paraglaciecola > Paraglaciecola sp. T6c. The sequence goes on along the minus strand of NC_008228.1, from coordinate 169,023 downwards.
TCGCGATATCGCCTTCCCATACTTGGGTGGCTAATTTACCGGTAACCCAAACTGCATCGTATATGTTGTCTATCGGCACGCCACTTGAAAACTTCACATAAACTATTTGATTCGGCGGCGGGGGCGGAACATGTATACACGCCCCAAAATACGGGACTAATAGGAATTCAGTGGTGGTATCACTACTGCCTTCAAGTGGCACCACAAAGCCGGGGATTTTCACCACTTTGCCGTCTAATTCTTTGACCACAGGCGCATTCAAACTCTGTTGCACCATTGAACCGTTATGATTAACGTCTTCTTGAGGTGCAATATAGTTTTTCGGGATCATATCTTCCCAATATAACTCTTCAGGTTCTTGGCTAAAAGCTGCAAACGAACTCAACGTCAGCAATAACACTAGATACTTCATGAACGCTCCTTAGGCGAAATTCCAACGGGCATGTTAGCCCAACGTAATAAATTAACTCTGACTTCTTTACCACTGGTAGGCTGCAAAGGAATGTTTAACGCCAAAATTAAAGAACAAATCGCAAACCCTGCGCCAATATAAAATACCAAGGAAGGAGAGGTTAACCATACAATACCCAACAATGCCGGGATCACAACAGCCGCGATATGATTGATAGTAAAACTGACACCCGCGGTTGAAGCAATATCCCTGTGGTCGGCAATTTTCTGGAAGTAGGTTTTGACAGCAATTGCCATGGCAAAAAATAAGTGGTCGATGACATATAACCCTGCAGCTAATTGGCTGTTTTCTACCAAGGCATAACCAACAAACACACACAGCAGGCCTAGATATTCAATGCACAGCGCGCGCTGCTCGCCGATTTTGTGGATCCAGCGTCCAATTTTAGGGGCAAAAAATAAGTTAAATACATAGTTGAGCATATACAGTATGCTGATATCCCCTACCGAATAACCAAATTTTTCTACCATCATAAAGGAGGCAAACACCATGAAAATTTGCCGCCGAGCACCACTGAAAAACACTAAACCATAATACAACCAATAACGTTTGCGTAAAAACATATGCTTGTGTTGGACAGACGTTTGATTGAATTTATCAAACGCGAACCATAACCAAATCACGATCAGTAACCCTACGCCACCAGCAAGCATGTACATTGCCATATAGGAAATACCAACCCACTCCATCAGTAACCAAATAGCACCGTAGGCCAGCAACGAGGCAAAACTCTTTACCGCAAGCTGTTGCCCCATAAAATGCGCACTTTTGTCTTTATCAAGCCATTGTAATGTTAACGACTGATTGATGGTTTCAAAATAATGAAAACCGATAGACATCAACACCGTGGTGCAATACAAGCCAAGTTCAAACGGCAACCAACCGGTTAATGCCACACCGACACACATCACCGCTAATGAGACTAACGCAAAGGTTTGCTCTTTGAGCACTAACAGCACGAATACAGCGGTGAAAGCTAAGAAGCCCGGCACTTCACGCAAGCTTTGCAGCATACCAATTTGTGCCCCGTCAAAACTGGCTTTTTCTACCACAAAGTTGTTTAACAGGGCATTCCAAACGGAAAAAACCAGTGGCATAACAAATGCCATGGCCAATAGAAAGAATTGCGGGTTTGCTGTTAGGGCGCGTAACGATTTCATGGCTTTCAACTAGAAAAAGGAGATGGGAAGTATCTCACAGGGACCAAAGAGTGAATATTAGAAAAGCCGACATAAAGTCGGCTTTTTTTTGGTGCAGAGTCATATTCTGAGAATATGAAAATTAACCTTCTGTTTTATAGCGCTCAACGCTGCTGACGATTTCAGCTTTAGCGGATTCAGCATTTTCCCAACCGTCGATTTTCACCCACTTACCAGGCTCTAAATCTTTGTAATGTGAGAAGAAATGCTCAATTTGATTTAGCGTCAACTCATCAACGTCGCCAATGTCTTTGATGCCACGATAAATCGTAGATAATTTATCAACCGGCACCGCCAAAATTTTAGCATCGGTACCTGATTCATCAGTCATTTTTAGTACGCCAACAGGGCGACATTTGATAACACAACCCGCTAGAAGTGGGAACGGTGTCATCACTAGTACGTCAGCTGGATCTCCATCTTCTGACAATGTTTGATTAATATAGCCGTAGTTAGTGGGGTAATGCATGCAGGTCGCCATGAAGCGGTCCACAAAAATAGCACCTGTGTCTTTATCCACTTCATATTTAATTGGATCTGAATGCGCAGGGATTTCAATCACTACATTAATTTCTTCTGGTAAGTTTTTACCAGCTGGAACATCGTTAAGACTCATAGACTTGACCTATAGATTGATGAAAATTGGCTCGAATTATAGGGTGATCAACAACAATATGAAACGCCACAGGAGCAATTAAGCCTGGCTTTTAGCTGTTATTCACAAAAAAACTGCCAAAATTACGGTTAATTGCCGTTAATCGTTACTGTCTGCACCATTTCATTCAACCCGTAAAAGGAGCGTTGCGTATATCGTCAAGCAGGGTTCTGTAGTCACTCGTGGCCAAAAATTGTGTAACATCTTTTATCGGTAGTTGGCTGTCTGGATTACTTACCGCTAGCAAGTGGGCAATACCAAAATCTTTGGCTGATTGCAAAATTGGCAAACTGTCATCGACAAATAACGTGTGTTTGCTATCAAAACCGACCCGCTGTTGTAGTTTCTGCCAAAGCAATTGAGATTCTTTAGTCACCCCAAATTCGTGAGTCGAGATAAGCGTGTCGATATGGCTATCAAGGGCGGTATGTTCGATTTTCAGGGATAAACTTCCTGGGTGTGCATTGGTCACCAAAATAACCTCACGACCCGATTCTCTGAGGGCGTCCAGCAATGGAATGGTATCATCACGCATGCTGATTAAATGCTCAACTTCGCGTTTAGCTTGCATAATATCCAGCTGTAATTTATCCGCCCAGTAATCTAAACAGTACCAATCAATGGTGCCAAACACCTGGCGATATTCCGCCATCATGTACTCTTTCCCTTGCTCCTCGCTAATCCCTTTTATGCCAGCGTATTTCTTTGGCAAATGCTCTAACCAGAAGTGGCTGTCGTAGTGTAAATCGAGCAAGGTACCGTCCATATCCAGCAAAACGGTTTTAATTTTGTTCCAAGGTAAGTCAGGCAAGTGGCAAGTCCTTAAGTTAAACGTTATATTCGTAGTTACAGTAGTTTACGCGTCATTGATGGAATTAGTGAGGCTATGATAACGTGATAGGTAGATGAGCAAAATAGACCCCAACAAAACACTTCCACAAATTCACCAGCGACGCACCGTAGCCAAAAGTGGTTTATTCACCGTTGAGCAAATTGATCTAGAATTTTCTAATGGCGAATTACGCACATTCGAACGCATGGCGGGCGGTGGACGCGGTGCCGTAATGATAGTGCCTTTTATTAATGAGCATGAGTTTCTATTGGTTCGCGAATATGCTGCGGGTACGCACTCTTATCAGTTGGGTTTCCCCAAAGGTTTAATTGACCCTGGTGAAGAATCCCACGAAGCAGCCAATCGCGAATTAAAAGAGGAAGTCGGTTTCGGCGCACATACGCTACATTACTTACAAAACGTTAGCATGGCCCCCGCATTTTTTAACGCACGCATGGATATTTTCGTTGCCCAAGATTTGTATGAAAAGACGTTACCCGGCGATGAACCAGAGCCTTTAGACGTCATTACGTGGTCTATTAACGACCTCGATGGCCTATTAGCCCGTGAAGATTTCGTTGAAGCCCGCTGTATTACAGCTCTTTTTCTGGCCCAAAAGTGGTTAAAGGAACAATAATGCCTACCGACCAAATATCTGCATTACTCGACATCGCTAAAACCGCAGCCAAAGAAGCTGGCAAAGTGGTAATGGAAATCTATGACAGTGGTGACTTTAAAAGCTATCAGAAAGACGATGACTCACCCGTTACCTCCGCTGACTACAAGGCCAATGAAGTTATTTTGGCCATCTTGCAGCGCGAGACTCCGCATATCCCTATCATGTCAGAAGAATCAGAGAACGGTACACTAGCCGAGCGCAAAGATTGGCAACGTTATTGGTTAATTGATCCTATCGACGGTACCCAAGAGTTTATTGCCAGAAGCGGTGATTTTGCCGTGAATATCGCGCTAGTTGAAAACAACCAACCTATTATTGGCGTGATTTACTGGCCTCCAGGGGAGACGCTTTACTTTGCGTCAAAAGATAATGGGGCATTTAAAGAGAGCGAGTCAGAGAACAAACAGATATTTGTGCGCAAGTTTGACGACCCAGAAACCGATGCAGTGATGATTGCCATAAGCCGCCGCCAAGCGCGAGAAAATGTTATGCGCAGTATGAGCGACCACCGCACTTATCAAACCTATCCAACAGGCAGTTGTTCGCTAAAATCGTGCTTTATCGCAGAAGGTAAAGCAGATGTGTTCTTGCGCTTAGGCATTACTGGCGAGTGGGATACTGGCGCTTCTCAGTGTATCGTCAGTGAAGCAGGCGGCAGTATACTCGCTCACGACTTTTCTTCCTTGAGTTACAACGAACGTGATTCAGTTACCAACCCAGATTTTATCGTCATGGGTGACCAACGAGTAAATTGGCAAACCATAGTGAAATACACCACAGGAGATACCGAATGACCCTCACCAAAAATACCACGTTTGTGAAACTGGTCGCTTTTTCCAGCCTACTCGTATGTGCTAGCGCGTCTGCCGATTGGCAGCTTCTTAACAAAGATTCTCAGTTAAATTTCATTTCTACCAAGAATATCAAAGTCAGTGAAATTCATCATTTTTCCAATCTAAGCGGCTCACTGACCAGCGCAGGTGAACTAACGGTTGATATCGATTTATCATCAGTAGAAACCGGCATTGATATTCGTAACGCTCGTATGCGCGAAAAGCTGTTTATGGTCGAAAACTTTCCTAAAGCAACGTTAACCGCTAGCCTGCCAAAAGAAATCGTCGCGTTTACTAAAGGCCAAGCCGGCACCTTCACTATCCCCGCTAAGTTGAGTGTACTAGGGCAACAGAGGGACGTTGAAGTGAACGTGCAAGTGACGAAAACCGATCACAATCGCTTTGTTGCGACCAGCGTGCAACCTGTCATGATTAGCGCAGGGGATTATGGCTTACAAGACGGGATCGACTGGCTACAAAATGTTGCGGGCCTGTCTAGCATCAGCCCTAATGTACCGGTAACGTTCAACTTAACCTTCATCGAATTGATGTAATTAATCGCTGCCGTTAATTGAGCCAATAAAAAACGCTTATTCTGTTTCCTCATCGATCAGCCCCAGTTGATCTTTGGGGATAATATTCACTGTTTCATGCAACTCTGAATACACCAGCAACGCCTCTCCCGATGCTAGCTGAGCCCGCACCTGTTCAACTTTATCCGTTAAGCTACAATCGGCTTCACCGTACTCAGTGCCTTCACGCAGCACAAAGCCCTCAATCAGATTGCTTAACGCGTCTGGGCTGACTTCATTAATGGGTATAATCATAAAACTATTTCGCTTTGCACTTAATCGCGCAAAATCTCCTGAAAGTATTGGTTTACACGCTTTTGCATCCAAATAACCGGGCGCCACGGCGTACCTTGCATGAACCCTACATGGCCCCCTTTAGCACTTAATTCAAGGCGCACCGAAGATGAAAGATCTTGTGCATTAGGCAACACGGTTTCGCTCATAAAAGGATCATCTTTGGCGTGTATGATCAGCGTTGGTGTCGCGATGGTTTGCATAAAACTGATCGCGCTACATTTTCCGTAGTAATCGTCAGCACTATCGAAACCATGTAGCGGCGCAGTCACATGCTGGTCAAACTCTTTAAAGCTCTTGATGGTACGTGCCTTTACATCATCTATTTCAAGGTGGTCCGAGTAATCTATTGTGCGCATCTTATCGACAAGGTTATTGACCATACTTTTCAGTAAATACGACTGATACATGCGGGACATCCCCTGATTAATACTGAGCGAACACTCCGCCAATTTAAATGGCGGCGAAATAGCGATACCAGCACGTAAAATGGTTTGCTGAGGTCGTTCACCTAACAGCTTTAATAACATGTTCGCGCCGAGGGAAAAGCCCATCGCCACTTTCGCAACGTTCGGGTAAAGCTCAGTCAGCCAGTTCAGTAAATACCATGCATCTTGTGTTTCACCAGAGTGATAGGCTCTAGGTAGCGTATTGTGCTCACCACCACAGCCACGGAAATGCATCAATACCACCACATAACCTTGCTCAACTAAGTTCGCTGTCATGTCATTCGCATAATGGGATTTATTTGAGCCTTCTAACCCATGAAAAACCACCACTAAACCATGGCTGCTATCGATGTTACCTCTATCACCTGCCCAAGCTAAATTCACGAAATCGCCATCGGGCAAAATTAATCGCTCTTTATGCCAATGAACCTTTGAACGTCGCTGAAAAAAGCGTGGCCAAATAGTTTGGATATGGCGATTTTTCGCCCACCAAGGCGCGGCGAATGCGCTTTTTGCAATTTCCCCATGAGAGGGTTTTAATTCATCCGATTCAAGGTTTACTGGTGAATATAACGAAGAGGCAGGTTGAGGCATTGAGGCTTGTATGCATTCCAGTTTGCAAGGGCTATAGCGTCGAGTATACCAACTCCCTATCCACTTGTAAGCAGCACATTAATGCCCTTTGGAGTGACGCATCTAAGGTAAAGCCTGAGAAACACAAAAGACATATTAAATTTTGACGTAAAAAAAAGCGCCTCAATTGAGACGCTTATTAGTTCTTCATTTACTAAAAAATATAGTTAACTGCGAAGCGTAACAACCCCGTGTCTAATGAGTCATCAACGTCACTTGTATAAGAGCTAATATCAGCTTTTAAGGCAATATTCGTGTCATAATCATAACGTACACCTAGGGTCACCACATCATACTCATCAGCCACGGCTTGCTGTAAACCAACCACTGCAGCGGTCGCTGCGGGTTGCGCCGCTTCAGGTAAGGCTGCTACCTGATCTAAGAAACGTAGATCACCGCGACCATCTAACTTCTCATAGGTTAGCGATGGAGTAAAAGCACCAAAACGCATACCAGCAGTCAGATAAAACGCGGTATCTTCAGGTGAAAATGAATCTTCCACATCAATAGAGGTTATTTCACCACTTATAAACCAATCGTAAAAATCGGCTTCTAAGCCAAGACCTAAGAACACGCCACTGTCATCATCTAGTGCCAACTCATTAGCAAGTACTGGAGATATTTGCGCTAAAGCATTAGTAATGTTGTCTACATTATCCGCTTCCAAGGTGACGTTACCGCGACCAGCTACCACACGGGCTTTGAACCAATCACGTTGCACTTCAGCAGTACCAACAATGACATTTTTGCCTTCAACATCACCTAAGTCGTTATCACCACTAAAGGTACCCACGGCCAGCTGCAAATTGTATTCCCAATCACCTAGGTAATTTGCGTAATCAACACGCAGACCATCTAAATTATTAAAAGGTACATCGTAAATAGAACGAGGGGTATTCACCCAATGATATGAATAACCAACATCACGAGAAGCAGAATATTTAAAAAGTGGAAGACGTAATCGACCCGCTGAAATACTCACGTGATCCGTGGCATTAAAAGTAAAGTAGGCCCACTCGAAGTCAGCGTCATAATCATCTTCGCCGCGCGCAATAATTTGGCCGGTAGCAGTCATTTTATCGTTTATGTCGCCGCTGACCTGCAAAGCGAATGAGCTTTCAGACTTAAACGAAAACGAATCATCGTAACCATACAGTGCATCATCACTACTGGTAATCCCGCCGACTAAGTTCGCGAAACCGTTAATTCTTAATTCTGCATTTGCGGCACAACCAAATCCCAAAGATGTTAGCAATACCATTGTTTTACTTAAATTTTTCATTTTATGATCCTTGACTAGTTTAATGGAATTGCTTTTACAGATGCGTCAACTGAGCCACTGTCCACGTAACCAATGGCATTTGGATTAGCAGCTACAATAGCGATGACTTCACCATCGTTGGCTACTTCTTTGGGCGGGATACCCTTTCCGGTAAAAACTAGCTTTGACCAATAAGCGGATACTTGGGCAGAATTTCGACCAAGCGTGTCGTTATCAAAACTATTACGACTTGCAGTGCCTGCAGCTTGGTTAATTGGAGTGGCTTGTTCTCCAGAGGAAAATTTCTTCTCTTTTCCTAAAAAAATTCGTTGGGTGGTTTTTGCATCAATGCTAGCGCTATTAGATGGATGCACAATAACAACAACTTCAGCAAAAACTGAAGCGCTGCCTAATAACAAGGCCGCTGTTAGAGATATTTTTTTTATCGTGTGTTTCAACATGGTGTTCCCCGTAATTGGAGTGTATCGAAGGTAAATTTTCGGAGGGCGTAATGTATAGATCTTGTAACAAATAACCACCCTAAACCGGTATAAGTACGCACACTTAGGTATAAATTTTAATCCCTTAACGATAAATCCCTATGATTAAAAACATAGCATAAAATGGTAAATAAATAACACGTGAGAATAAAAATACATATCGCAGACAATACGTTAGGAGAGAAAAGGTAGGATGAGAGCACAACAAAAAACGAGTTTTACGTCTTTAACTTCATAGAATGCTTATACCCTAAACAAGCACCAATCAATAAGAGTATTTAAAACAAAGACCGTGCTTACCGAGTTTTACCGCAGTAAGCACGATTTACTTTACACGGTTAGCGTCACTTTATTTAATCCTTGTGGCGAATCCGGATCACAACCCAATTGCAGGGATATGTCAGCAATATCAAGGTAGAAACGCTGCATGATCATTAATGCACCAAGTCTAGGATGCACATCATCGGGAAATGGCTTCATACTCAGCACACTTGCCCCGCGCTGGGTTACGTCATCTATTTGTTGCTCGTGGGCGACCTGGGACTCATCGAGCAATCCTAAACTGAGCACTTTTAAAGGTTTTTGCGCCAGTGCCACAGGGCCGTGCACAAACTCCGCACTAGAAAACGCCTCTGCTTGAATAGCACAAACTTCTTTTAATTTTAACGCCACCTCTTTAGCTATGGCGTAGCCAAAGCCACGGCCAAGTACAATGCACTTATCACATCCTTTGAACATATCACTGTGCAATTGCTTCGACCCCTCTATGGCAAGACTTAAAGCCTTGGGAATTTCGCTTACTGCGGCCATCAGTTCTGGGTCTTTCTTACAATGCGCCACCAATTGTAGAAGGGCGCTTAAACACGCCAAATAGCTTTTTGTTGCCGCCACTGCCACTTCTTGCTCAACCCGTAAAGGAAGAAGCTGATCCACTAATTTAGCTAACGGAGAAGATTCATCATTCACTAGACCAATGCACAGCGCTCCAGCATCTTTCGCCATTTGCATATGCTGAAGAATATCTGGGCTGCGTCCTGATTGAGAAATACCGATAACCAACGCGTTATCAAGTTTGAGTTGTTTGTGAAACACAGTCACCACGGAAGGTGCGGCAGCCACCACGGGAATACCCAGCTCCACCTCAATCAGGTATTTAGCAAATACGCCAGCATGGTCTGACGAACCTCGCGCCACTATATACACTACGCTTGGGTTAAGGAGTTGTATTTTCTGAGCAATACGCTCACAACTTTCATGATTTAGCATAAGTTGCTTAGCTAACAGTTCAGAGGCTGATGCAGCCTCTCTTGCCATGATACTGGTCATTGGAGTCTCCGGAAAATCGTCAAAAAAAAGGTGGCGAATAGCGCCACCTTGTTAAATTACTAAATATCAAAAAGTGAAAATAAGCTCGCCGCCCTGCATCAATTCACTGTGACTAATGGTGTTCATATTGACAGGCTGACCATTAAGTGTGGCTTCTTTTACATAGCCAGCCGTATCTTCAGCGGATTGCACACGCTTAATAGTGAAAACTTTATCGTCTGGCAGTTGGATCTGCACTGAATCAAACTGCGGGGTGCCTAGTACATACTGCCCATCGGCTGGGTTTAGTGGGTAGAACCCAAGAGCACTAAAGACATACCAAGCAGACATTTGTCCCACATCGTCATTACCCGATAATCCATCTGGGTTATCGCGATACATGGTCTCGCGGATCTCTTTTATGCGCTGTTCGCCTTTCCATTTTTGCGACGTCAGGGAATACATGTAAGGCACATGATGTACAGGCTCATTACCGTGGGCATACTGCCCAATCAAGCCAGAAATATCCGGTGATACATCTCCTTCCATAAAGGAATCAGTACTAAATAAGGTATCTAATTTATTTAGAAATGGCGCTTCACCGCCGAATAATGCCATCAAGCCATCAACATCGTGGGGCACAAACCAAGTGTACTGCCACGCATTCGCCTCGGTGTAATCCGTCGTGCGGTGGTCTACATGGGTTGGGCTGAAGTTTTTCACCCATTCACCCTGTTGGGTTTTACCACGCATAAAGCCGGTTTGTTTATCGAACAAGGTTTTATAAGACTCAGCTCGTTGCGTGAAATAGGCATAGTCAGCGTTTTTATTAAGCGCTTTAGCCATGCGTGCAATTGCCCAGTCATCAAAAGCATATTCTAGGGTTTTCGATACGGCTTCTACTTCTAAGTCAGAGGGCACATAACCATACTCAGCAAACAGATCGATACCAAAACGCGTTTGCATTGCAGAGGCTTTCAACGCCTGAAATAACAATTCAGGGTCTACATCAGTCAACCCTTTAAAGTACGCATCCACTATCACTGGCACTGCGTGATACCCGATCATCACATCGGTTTCATTGGCCATTAAATCCCACGAAGGCAATAAGCCGGTTTCGTCATAAAAGGCCATCATCGAGCTGACCATGTCATTGACCCGCTCACCGTTAGAAATGGTCAATAAAGGATGTAATGCGCGAAACGTATCCCATAGCGAGAACAAGGAGTAACGCTTGAATTGCTGACTATTGTGGGCGCTGCCATCTGCACCGAAATAGCTGCCATTAACGTCATTAAATGTCTGGGGGGCTAAAAACGAATGATACAACGCGGTGTAGAACTTACGTTTCGCCTGCTCGTTATCATCAGTGACGTTAAACTTGCCTAATTGAGCTGCCCACAGTGCTTGTGCTTGCCGCTTAGTATTATCGAAATCAAAATCAGCGACTTCTGCTGCTAAGTTTTGCTTCGCTCCAGCAATACTCACGTAAGAAATACCTACTTTTGCCACCAAAGCCTTATCAGCAATGTCACCAAAGTTAAGCACCACTTCGCTTTTTTCCGCATTGATGAACGGGCCGGCTAGCGCTTCGCCTTCTTTGTAAAACTGATGTGCAAAGGGTTGGTTAAACTTGGCAACAAAATACACAGGCTGGTAGTCACTCCAGCCGGTTGAAATGCGATAGCCCACTAAGGTGCTATCGTCTATCACACGCATAAAGGTGGCCACAGATTTATCGTAGTTCTGGGCATAGCCTAAATCGATTAATACTTTAGCGTCTTCTTGGCCTGAAAAGGTATAACGATGAACACCAGTGCGCTCGGTTGCCGTTAGCTCGGCGTTAACCTGCTCTTCAGGCAACCCCACTTGGTAGTATCCGGGTGAGGCACTTTCATCAGAATGTGAATACTCACTCACTACGTGCTTTAGTTCATTATCACGTCGGGTTTTGTAATCACCACGAAACGGCATCACAAGCACATCAAGCAAGTCACCAACACCAGTGCCAGATAAATGCGTATGGCTAAAACCAAGCAACTGGTTGTCACTGTAGTTATAACCGGAAGTCCAATCCCAGCCTTTAGAAGGATTGTCAGGGCTTAATTGCACCATACCAAAAGGTACCACTGCACCGGGAAACGTGTGGCCGTGGCCGCCTGTGCCAATAAATGGGTCTGCGTATTGTAATAACTGCTCGTCAGCGACCTGGACGATTGTGGCCTGTGGCACTGAAGCTTGTTGCATGCTAGAAACTGAGCTTGTGGCACAACCAGCAAGGCTGCCCACAGCACATAGCGAGAATGCGCCCGCTAAAAATTGTTTTTTCATTATATTAATCACTCTTTTGCGTAAACTTGTACTCAGTCGGGGAGTTTGTCTAACCAGTTCTTTTTTAAGATCCAACTGGTCACAACAATGACCCCAAAGGCTGCCAACATGGACCACCACTGCTGAATCACTAAATAAATCGGCATCACCACTAAGGCTATTTGCCACACGATACCGATAGCAACATTGAACATGTCACGAGAAAATTCTTTGTTTGGGGCAAAGCCAGGATCCAAGGCTATGACTTTGTCACGAATTGGTCCCCATGCCCCCCAGGGTTTCACCGTTCGATAAAACTCACATAACACCTCGTCTGATTCAGGGGGTGTCAGTAAAGTCCCTGCAATCGAGCCAACCAATCCGAATACCAGTAGCAGCGGAAATGCCATTAAGGGTTGCACATCGGGGAGCGCAATCGGTAACACCAGCGCCCCAATCAAACCTGCTAACATGCCCCAGAAATAACCATAGGCGTTGAATCGCCACCAATGCCATTTCAATAAGTTAGCCGCTGCATACCCGCCAAATAAGGCAGCGAAGATCCACTGCATAATCGCGTTGATGCTACCTAGCATCAGGCCTAAGCCCATACCTAATACCACGAGTACAATAGACACTATGTAGCTCATACGCACATAAGTGCGACTGTCTGCATCTGGGCGTAAGTAACGACGATAGATATCATTCACAAAGTATGCGGGAGCAGCATTGACCGACGCTGCATAAGTCGACATAAAGGCTGCGAGCAAACCAGCTATAAGCAAACCGGTTAAGCCTACAGGCACAAAATTATTGATGGCAAAGGGCAAAATCTGCTCAAAATCAAATTGCTTACCTTGGGCCTGAATGTCTGGGCCCATGTACACAATCGCCAAGATAGATAACCCTGCCACCATCATGTAACGAGGGAAAAACATTACCAGAGACACCAAGCCGCTCATTTTTGCCGCGTCTTTGGGACTTTTGGTGGCTAGAATACGTTGCATGTCATAGTTCGGCACTGGGCCGGCCATGCTAGATAGCACACCTTTAAATAGCATCATCATGATCATGAGTCCGAACAACTCAAGACCGTCCTCTTCCACTTTAACATTGACGCTATCAATCAAGCCTTGCCAGTTAAGGTCTAATCGCCAATCGAAAAACAGCTGATCCCAACCGTGAGGCGTGGCAGCAGCCAGTTGCTCTGGTGACACCATATACATGGCAATGATCCCCACAGAAACAGCCGCAATCGTCATAATCACAAACTGCAAAATCTCAGTGAAGACCACGCTGTACATCCCCCCTTTGACCACGTAAATCGTGGTGATCGAGAAGATAATCAACGCATAAATGTCTGGTGATAATTCCCACGGGAAGAAGATCGCGGCAAACTTGCCTATGCCTTTAAAGGCGTACGCAATAAAGCCTATCGCACTGACCAAGGCAAATATCACTACCACCATTTGACTCATTTCTGCGCCTTTGCCAGTGCCAAAGCGCGTTTCCATCCACTGGGCCCCTGTCATCACGTTTGAACGACGTAGCCATATGGACAAATAAATCATCAAAAATATTTGGTTAAATATCGGCCATATCCAAGGCAACCACGCGCTCTTCAAACCGTAGACGAAGCACATAGACACCAACCACATGGTGCCCGCAATATCGAACATACCCGAGGCATTTGACACCCCAAGCGCCCACCAGGGAATGGTTTTGCCCCCTAAAAAGTAGGAGTCCATGTCACGGCTAGCACGCCGTGAAATGTACAAACCGATCATTAACACCAGTACTAAATAACCAATGATAACGAGTATATCTATCCAACTTAAAATCATCGCTATAACCCAGCTATATTACGTTGCTCATTGCTTAATGAAGCAAAACTATCAAGTAGCGATTGCCAGCTTACCTTAGCCCCAAGGCGCTCAATATCTTGTTGATCTAGGCCCGGCAGCGCAAGGTGAATCGAGACGTCGATTCCGGGGATCAGATCAAAAAAGTTATCACTAAAATTGCCGACTTGCTCGCCGGCACTGACATACAACTGACGAACGAAAGTGTCGCTGCTAAACGTCAGCGTTAAACACTCAGGCGTAATAACCTGTTCGCACTGTATATCAGCAGCTTGCAAGGCCAAGTCCTTGTTGGCTACAAAAAAGTGACTATTTTGGCTAAGCACTCGGCCATCTTGATGCATTAAGCGCGCAACTAACACAGAGCTACTGGGCTGAGCTTGTGAGGCAAGTTCTGACATAGCAAGCGAAGTAAGCGACAAAGACGCATTAGCCGGCACAAGCACATCTTGCTCATGGGAATACACCACCAACCCATCGAAGTCATAAACTTGAATGTGCAATTGAGCGGAAAAAGGCTGTAAATCATCAGAAATCAAGGTGACCTCAAGCTGATCATTCACTTGGTCAATCACCAATAATTGTTGGGCAAAGCTGCGTTTCGCTTGATAGTGCAGCGCCTTCCAACGACCATAATAATCGATACCAGACCATGACGCAGCCGGCCAAGTATCATTCAATTGCCAATACAGGGTTCCCATGCAAAATGGCATGGCTTTGCGATGCGCTTCAAACGCCATTTTTAATCCAAGGGCTTGTTGAACTTGGCTTAAATACAATAACTGATCGAAATCTCTCGGCGCATTGAACTCTTCATCCATATAGCTACGGATAAGCTTATTGCCACGCGGGTGCTTTTGATGCACCTGCATCACGGCTGATTCAAGTTCGCGATCTTCAGGCCGGGTAAACGTGTGGGTTGATTCAGCAATAGGAAACGACTGAAAACCGTATTCACTCATAAAGCGTGGCACACGCTTTTTATATTCACTGAACGGCTCTTCACCGTGCCATACGCCCCAGTAGTGATGATTAGCTTTGTTGTCTTCGTCGTTTTCCCAAAAACCTATGGGTGAAGAACGCAAATAAAAGCGCTGCGCATCAAGCGTGTTAATGACCTTGGGTAAGCAGTCATCGAACAAACGTATGTAATCTTGTTTAAGTCTCCCGTACAGCTCATCAGAATAGCCAAACTTTTCAGCCCACTGCCATTTTTCGATGGCCATATCGACTTCGTTGTTGCCACACCACATAGCGATACACGGGTGGTTACGCAAACGTTTAACGTTATATTCCGCTTCTTGTTTCACATTTGCCAAGAACGCGTCATCTGCTGGGTATAAAGTGCAGGCAAACATGAAGTCTTGCCAAATCAAAATGCCGTTGCGATCCGCTAGTTCGTAAAAAGCATCGTCTTGATAAATGCCGCCGCCCCACACTCGCAACATATTCATATTGCCTGCCACCACGGCATCAAACACTTGCTCATGTCGCTGGGTATTAACTCGATGAATAAAACTGTCATCCGGAATGTAGTTCGCGCCTTTCATAAAGACGGGGTGACCGTTTACTTTGAAATAGAATGACTCCCCCATTTCATCAGCTTGGTTTACCACTTCTATTTCCCGCAGCCCCACAGCTTGCTCGCGACGGGCTATAACCTGCTTATCCTTGACTAACTCAAAGCTAAAGTCATATAAAAATGCCTCCCCTAACCCATTAGGCCACCAGCGCTTAGGATCGGTAAGCGTGAAGTTAACCAGCATGCTTTGCTCGTTAGCCTGGGCCGTTAAACGCACATCTAAGGTTTGATTCAACTGCGGGGCCTGTTCGCACTTCACCACTAGTTGGGCATCAAAATCTGTCATCGCGCTGACGTCTAATGCAAAATGAAAATCAGCGCGCTGTGCTGACAACGCCTGCTGTACAAAATGTACGTCTTTGATTTCAGCACTGTCGATAAACGCTAAATAAATGTCGCGCCAAATGCCAGACGTCACGAACTTCGGCCCCCAATCCCAACCAAAATGACAAGGTGCTTTGCGACAAAAGACACTGAGCTTCTCGTCACTTTTGTCGTTTTCCGCTGGGTAGGTAAAACCGTTAGCTATAAATTGTGGATACACTTCGTTCATGGGTGAGCGAAAACGAATTTCCACGTCATTTTCACCTTCTACCAGCAAAGACTTACAAGCAAGGTGTTGACCCACAAACATATTCTGCCCGCTAGCGAGGTGCTGCCCATTGAGATAAATATCACAAAACGTATCCAGCCCTAGGGCGACTAGATTAACCTCGCTGTGGGCCAATTGCGCCGCTGATACATTAAATGAACGGCGATAATGCCAGTCCTTTTTCTCAATCCACTGCAAATGGGATTCGTTGTCTCGGTCAAACGGATCGTCTATTAAATTGTGAGCGAGCAAGTCAGTAAAATTACACCCTGGAACCTCTGCATTTCGCCAGTCTTGCTTATCGGCTTGGCAAAACTGCCATGTTCCAGTTAGGGGTAATGTCTTCATTTGTGTCATATATTCTTCGTTAATCATAAAAACCAATGTTGTAAAGTGGGCTGTCGAGTCGAGTGCGGGGCCGCCCAATGAGTCATCCCCACGATGAAATTATTGCTGTGTAAAACGCTGCTTGGTAAGAGTCGAGCTAAGTGTCATTAACGCCTTGATATAACTGTAGAACAGGGTCTTCATGTACCACCCCGTCGATAAGAGCAGACGAATAAGCGTGAAAAGAATAATGATAATGTTGCTCCATCTGCTGGCCTATAGACTGCGCTATTAATTTAGCGCTTACGGGAGCAATACCACCGCCAATCACTATCTCAATTTGTCCCTTAGCTAGGGCCAAGTAATGTGCTATTTGTGCGCTATGCTGCTGCGCAGTATCGTGACTCCCCCAGTCACAACCTGAGGTGAGAATACGTTGCACGCCTAGCTCAATAAGGGTGTCAATGGCTTGCGCTGGTTCAGCCAAGGCATCAAATGCACGATGAAATGTCACCTGCAAATTAGCGTTATTAGCCACCGCAATTAGTCGAGTTAACGCGCCCTGATCCAGCTTGTTATCTGGTGTGAGCGCGCCGAGCACCACCCCTTGCATGCCAGCTTGTGCAGCGAGAGCGATGTCATGCTGCATTTGCAGTATTTCACCCTCGTCATAGCAAAAATCACCACCACGAGGGCGGATCATTGCCAGCAAGATTAACTCCCCTTGGGCCGCTGCCCTAGCTTGCTGCATGGCATTCATACTAGGCGTGAGTCCCTGATGTTCCATATGGCTGCAAAGCTCTACCCGCGCTGCTTTCCCTCTATGTGCGGCACGAATTTGCTGGGCAACATGCGCCAGGTCATCACAAGGTAGGCAAATTTCGATATCAATCATTAACGGATCGCCAATTGCCCTAAATTCACATTCACATTTTCCTCGCTCGTACCGTCACTAAACAACATACCGAGTTGAGTAATAGACTGCTTTGCGAGCGCACTAAGTGATACTTCATAGGAGCGCCAATCTTGTTGACTGACACTTGGGGTAATCGCATCTAACGCGAACCTATGTCGCTTACCGTCAGCAGTTTCCACATACAATGACAGGGCACTGGCATCGCCTTTTAGGGTTAGCGTCGCTGTGTTGTTTTTGCCCAGTACCAAATGAGTCTGGTACAAAGGAATGCGTGTTTCTTGCGCGCTAAGCGAGCCTGTGAAAACCAAAGAGCTGCCACCAGAAAACACCTCTTCAAAGTCATACGCTACCGTCATTGACGGGTTGCCATACACGGCAAATTGCCAAGTGGGCAGCAGATCCTGCTTGCTCATATCAGTCCAGCCACTTAACACTTGCTGGCCGTTTTCGATCAGTTTTTTACCCTGGCCAGTATTAAAATACGTTTCGAACGGTAACGAATTCACAGTGGTTTTTGCCGGTACGTAGCGTCCTATGCCCGGCCAACCATTAAGATCATTATTGGCAAGGTTTAAATCATCCCCCACAAACAAGCGTTGCTCGGTTTGGTAAAACCGTAGCGAGTCTTGGGGATCGTCTTTAAATTGGCTAAAAATAGGTGTGTGAGGTTCGCCACTGAAATTAAAATTGAAGTTCGGTGCGAATAGCGCAATGGAGGTTAGCCCTTGCTCGGTATCACTATCAAATAGATCCTCTAACCACTGGGTCTTACTAAAAGCGCGCTGTGCATTGCGACTTGGCCATAAATCAGCGCCAAAATATAAGTCGTAGCCAGAACGCCCCAACGCTTGGGCAAGTGAGACAGAGCGTTCGACCATGGCTTTGTTCCACCAGTAATTCATAAACATGGCATCGGCACTGGATACACCCTGGTGTAAAAATGCTTGGTTCTTCTCATTCAACTGGTTTTGCCAGCGCACTTCACCGTTTTCCAGCATGGAGTCATACCAATGGATCTCCATTCCTTGGGGGGCAATAGCCGTTAAATACTGCATAAACGCCAACATTTTCTGGCCAAGTTCTGCACCGCGACGAATGTCTTTTTGCCCTTCGACTAATTCATTTTCTGCATCTTTAATGGCGGTCAAGTTAGTTTCTTGGTTCATTAGCCAACCGTCAAAACCATAATATTGGGCTATATCGACAAGTCTATGGGCCATAATAAATCGCCCCTGAGCATCCTGTTTGAGCAAAGATTCTGCGGTATCGGGACTGCCGCCGTATTTAGCGATGGCTAAGAAAATCGAGCCGATAACCTTGACGCCATTTCGATGCGCGGTGTCAACCCAAGGCCGAGCAGGTATTTGCACCACATGATCAGCCGTACCGGCAAACCAGTTCAGCACATCGATTTGCGACCAGTGAGTAAAGTTATACAAATTAAATGTGGCTTGTGTATCGAGGTAATTTGCAAAGTTGTTCATACCGTCAGGCGCGTAGAGCACCTTAACTTGCGTATCTAAATTTGCTCTACTGGGGTCTAACTGTGCACCAAAACGTCTAGCTAACGGCTGTTTAGAGATATTCTGTGCAGAGGTAAAATCACTTTGTGCAGTCCAGTTCATGGCTTGCTCAAGGGTTAATGCAAATGGCGCTTGATTAGCTCGAATATCAGTACTTTGTGCCTGACAAAAAAATGCGGTGCACAGCAATAGGCTACCCAGGGTTTTGAGCATCATGCGCCTTCCCCTAATAGGTTTTTGCCATCAATAAGGTGCTCACCACCGGCGTCTTTAACCGCGTAATTAAAACCCGGTTGAATGCAATAAGCACCGTACTCACCAGCCTTGTTCAGGGCCAAAAAACCCACTTGAAATTCGGCGAAGTTGTCCAAACGGGTGGCTATTCGCTCCACTGCTTTTTGACAGGCTTCTTGAGGTGAAGCGCCTTGGCGCATCAGCTCAACCACTAGATGACAGCCCACGGTTTTCATCATCAGCTCACCCATGCCCGTGGCTGTGGCAGCACCGACTTCGTTATCCACATATAAACCGGCGCCGATAATGGGTGAATCCCCCACTCGTCCTGGTAATTTGAAGGCTGCGCCACTTGTGGTACAGGCGCCGCTTAAGTTACCCGACGCATCCAGCGCTAACATGCCGATGGTGTCGTGGTTTTCAATGTTAATTTGTTTTTTCTGCTGACCCGACTGACGCCACGCCAGCCAATCTTGTTTAGACTGTTCGGTAAGTAAATTCTGCTCAGCAAAACCTTGCTCTACAGCGAATTTCTTAGCCCCTGCTCCCACTAACATTACGTGGGGCGTATTTTCCATTACTTTGCGCGCAACCGAGATAGGATGCAGGATGTCTTGCAGGTAAGCCACAGAGCCACAATTCATGTTTTCATCCATGATGCAGGCGTCAAGCGTCACATTACCTTCACTGTCAGGGTATCCCCCCAAACCAACCGTTCTAACCAAGGGGTCAGCCTCTGGCACACGCACGCCTTGCTCAACAGCATCCAATGCGCGGCCATTTTTGTTGAGAACGTCCCACGCCACTTTATTTGCCGCGATACCATGCTCCCAGGTAGATATCACTATAGGTTTACTGGCTTTTTCTGCCCTAGCGAAAGCAGTTTTGCTGCTCGCGGCGAAAGCACTCGCGATACTGCTTACTAATGATAATTTTAAGAACCTTCTGCGCGTGGCTGTCATACGCTATCCTCTTTGTTGCGCTTGCACATAAGTATGCTGTTTATTGATTTGGGTTATGTTGTTTGGCCAGTAACATGGCGCCATATTCTGCTGAGGCTTTGCCGGGCACTATGGCTTGATTCACCGTCGCCTCTAGGCGACTTTGTAAGCGCAGAGCAACACTGCCAACCAAAACGACCTCTTCGACCCCTAAATCATTGAGGCGCAAAATAACCCGCTGCAAAAATTCAGTGGCTTGCTCGATAAGGCCTTTTGCCAGTAAGTCACCTTGTTCAGCGTGTTCAAACACCAGCGGTGCGTATGCGGCAAATTCTGTGGAGGTGCCCTGATTAAGTCGTGTAGCCAAAGACATAATATCTTCGTTTTTGGTCATGCCAGCGATGAGGCTAGTGTGCGGACCAATACCGTCATGTGCGAGCAACACAGCTTCAACGGCTTGCAACCCAAGCCATGAACCGCTGCCTTGTGCATTAATAGGAAAGCCGTAACCACCGATAGAGTGCATTGCCCCATCCACCATACCTAACGCACTAAAGCCGGTGCCCAGAATAATGACTCCGCCGTTTTGCCCTTGATGCATGCCCGTTACCGCGGCATGCAAATCTGTGGTGCAATAAAATGAATGAAAAGGGTGCTGCCACTGCTCCATGGCCTCTTGAAGGCTGGGTAAATGCAAACCTGCAACTCCTGCCCCAACACACAATTGATTCAAACCAACATGAGGCAAAGACGCTGCACTCAGGGCAGATTCTGCAGCTTGAACTATGGCATTTTGGGCGATTTCCAGCCCATTTACAGGGTTGCTTGGCCCACTTATTCCTGTGGTGAGTAATTGTTGATCATGGCTGTACAGAGACGCTTTGCATTGTGTGCCACCTGCATCAATTCCAAGATAATAGTATTCAGCCATAGTGATTATTTTCTTTTAAGCGTGGTCTATGTGGAACTACAAAAGCCCACTATCAGAGATAGCGGGCTTTCACCTAGGCTCTGTGCTTATTCAGCTGGGCCGATTAACTCGATTTCTGCAATTTGCATTAAATTGCTGTCACCTTTGTTTTTGCTGATATTGATACGATAGCTCGAGTAAGCAAAGCCGTTACGCATTTCGAACAGTTTGCGCTCAAATCGAGCATCAAAGCTTTCGCCTATCCACGATTCGACTTCGTCCCACGTGGCACCACCGTCATTTGAGCCCAAAACGGTAAAGTTCTCAGGATCACGCTCTGGTGAGTCGTTAGCACTGGTGATCGCAATGCTGTTAACGATACGTGGTGCGACGAAATCAAGCTGCACCCACGCTGGGTCTTCAGCACTGGGCACGCCACCGTTGTCTAACCATTTGGTTTGCGTATCATCGTCAAAGGCCATCGTTTCGGCTTCGTTGTCGCTAATGCGTGCCCGACCGGTTATTGTGGTACCTGCATCAGACGAAATATCAACCGAAGCAACCTGTGGCCCAATAAGCTCTATTTCAGCAATTTGCATTAAGCTGGTATCGCCTTTGTTTTTGGTAATGTTAAAGCGATAAAAGCTAAAGCCAACATCATTGGAAAACGCATATTGCTTACGCTCGAAGCGCTCATCAAAGCTCTCACCTAACCAACTGGCTAGCTCGGTCCAATTTTCATTGTCGTTTGATGCCCAAACCGCAAAGTTCTCTGGATCACGCTCTGGGGCATCATTGGCACTGGTTAGAGCCAATGTGTTCACAGCTGCGGCTTCAGGCAAGGCAATCACGACCCAAGACGGCTCTTCTACCGACGGAACACCGCCGTTATCTAGCCATTTGGTTTGCGTATCGTTATCAAACGCCATAGTACCTGCTTCACCGTCACTGATGCGCGCGCGCTCAGTATAGGTTACGTCTGGGCCGTGACTGTGTTGAACACTCGGCATTTCAGGACCAATCAACTCAATTTCTGCCAGTTGCATTAAACTGGTATCGCCTTTATTTTTAGTGATATTCAGTCTGTAGCTGCTGTATGCCAGTGCATTGCTCGCACTGAACAACTTACGCTCGAAACGCTCGTCGAATGACTCACCAAGCCAATCGCCGATAACCGTCCAAGTCGTTCCACCATCATTTGAGCCAACTAAAGTAAAGTTCTCTGGGTCGCGTTCTGGTGCATCATTGGCACTGGTAATGCCAAGCACGTTGACTGCAACCGCTTCTGGGAAGTCCACTTGCACCCAAGAAGGGTCTTCAATTGAAGGAACACCACCGTTATCTAACCATTTGGTTTGTGTGTCGTTATCAAACGCCATGGTTTCTGCTTCACCATCACTGATACGTGCACGGCCACTGATCGCACCTGTACCGACAGGGTCTGTGTGATCTGTACTTGCGTAAATAGGCCCAACAAGCTGAATTTCAGCCAATTGCATTAAGCTAGTGTCACCTTTATTTTTAGTGATGTTCAAACGATAAAACGAATACGCTAAACCGTTAGAGAACGAAAATTCTTTACGCTCAAAACGCTCATCAAAAGATTCACCTAAAAAGCTTGCCACCGTGACCCAGTTTTCGCCGTCATTAGATGCCAGTAAATCGAAGTTTTCAGGGTCGCGTTCTGGCGCATCATTGGCACTGGTAATGAACACACTGCTCACCGCATGGGCCTGGGCAAACTCAACCTGAACCCAAGCTGGGTCTTCAACAGAAGGCACACCGCCATTGTCTAACCATTTGGTTTGCGCGTCTTTATCAAACGCCATGGTTTCCGCTTCGCCGTCACTGATGCGCGCACGCCCTGTGATAGTGGCACCCGCTAAGTTTTCAGTAGTGGTCACTTCTTGAACTGGGCCGCTGCTATCATTAGAAAGTGCAAACGATAAGCCAAGGTCAATCACGCTGTCGGCTGAAACCCCTAATTCAGACAAGAAAGGCACTGCGCTAACAGAAGCAAGCAAACGCTCCCTGATAGGCGTAAGGGCAGTGGTGTCACCCTCGATAGCCGTGGTAATAGCGGTATTAACCGCATCAAACTGCTCGTTAAAGCTTTCGGTTGTTGCGATGTTCGCAAATGCCGCATTGGCCAAGGATAAAGTGATAATAGCTGGAGATACCAATACGTCCGTACACTCATCCATGGTCACTTCATTGCCTTGTGCATCTGTTGAGGTCACAGGAGCACAATCTTCACCCATCACAAAGTTGTCGTAAGACTCTGCACTAATTAGGGCAGTTTCAAACAAGTTTACTCCTGACGTCGCCACACCCAATGCGCGAAGCGCCAACTCAGATGCGATAACGGCCTGGGAATCAAACAAGACTTGTTGAGTGATATTCGCGCCGCCTGCAACGGCACTTTCCACTATTGGCGTGGCAATAGTAGTCAATGCATTTGCGTGAAAGGGTAGGCTGCTGCTGTTTGCAGCTGAACCGTAAGGCACGTTCACAAAAGATAAAGAGTTAAGCACTGTCCCTGTTAGCGGCTCGCCACTTAGTTCTTGGCCTAAAGCTACCCCAGCGCAATCAATAGCATCACACATCATGCTGGTGGCATCGGTTGCTGTTACGGTTAATTTAAATGGACTGTTGATGCCAAACCCAAGGTCGCTTTGAACGACTACGTTGACAGCTCCCGATGCATCAGTTAATTCACCATTGATAATAGTGATGGGTGAATTGTTCATCTGTTCAACACTGATTTGAGCGCTATCTAAGCGACCTTTAACTGCCTCACCGGCAAGGGTCGCCTCTGTGGTAACACGCGTGTCTACTGCATCACTTGGGTTGGGATCATCGGCACTGCCGCCACAACCGTACAAGGTGCTCATTGCCATCAGCATGGCCACTGTGGTTTTATTCATTTTGAGCTTTTTCATTATTATTCCTCTATTCAATCTGTCTTTTACGTTTCCATTTAACCGACTCTTACGAGCCGGTCTGACGCATTAAAATCTGTAATTGACGCCTGCAAAGAAGCGACGCCCGCTGTACGAATTAGTTAAGAAGCGTACTTTGGTGTCATCCCCTAAATGGACGTAATCTTCTGATTTAGTCAGATTGATAACCGAGGCGCTCAAGGTGATATCTTCGTTTATGTTATAGCTGGCGTTTACGTCAACTTGATCATAGGTATCGCTATAACGGTTGATGTCCCAATCTTCGGCCAGTACTCCAATTGTTGGGCCTCTGCGGTTATATGAAACGCGAAGGCTGTAATCGTCATTCTCATAAAAGGCCGAGAAGTTACCTTGATATTTTGAGCTGCCCGTTAATGGCGATTCACCCACTAGGCGACCATCAGCCTCAACGGTAGCGGCGCTGGTGATATTGCGTGTGTAGTTACCCGATACCCCAAAGCCGTTTTCAAAGAAATGCTGGAATGAGAACTCAACCCCTTTAGACTCAGCATCAGTGCCGTTGGCCGCGGTGTCGAAATCACGTACCAATATGTCTCCACCAACATTGACCGTACCACCACCTGACTCGACCAAGGTAAACGTTTGATCAGGAACACTGCTGTTCACATCTAACGTGAATGGCACAACGAAATTATCAATATTTTTTAAGAACACAGCCAAGCTGACGCCCGAGCCTTCCCCGTAGTAGTACTCTAGTGATAAGTCGTATTGCACTGATTCAAGAGGACGTAGCGATGAATTACCGCCGCTGCCTGTCCAGCCTTCACTGTCACGCAGGGGATCATAATCTGGGCGATCGCTAGAATCTGCTTCCCACTCACTTGAGTTGTAGGTCAATGTTTGGAATTGGCCTAAATCAGCATAATCAGGGCGTGATAACACTTTCGCTGCTGCGCCGCGCAATACCCAATCATCGTTGATATCCCAGGCGATGTTAAAGCTAGGCAGAACGTGGCTGTATGAATTTTCTTTAGGGTTAACAATCACGTCGCGCACAATACCGTTAACTTGGGCAACGTCATCTCCGTCAAGATTGACGCGGTCTAAGCGAAACTCCAAACGATCACTGGCGGTGTTGGTGTTAACTGTGTCTACAAAACGTACGCCAAAATTACCGCGGAAATTTTCCCAACGATAATCAGCTTGCACGTAAGCAACTTTAACCTCTTCTTCTACGTCATAGACAAAGTCGGGTTCAAAACGGGTGTAACGTTGGAAATTGGTCTCTAACTCATTTTGATATTTGTTCCAGTTCACAACCGGGAACAAGTTCGTATTAATTGACCCACCTAAGTTTCCTAAAGGCTGGTCAGCAATCACAGTGGTAAGCAGTGGAATACCGCCATTACGTGAGTAATCATCATCCAGCGTGATCCCGCCAGGACGTGCTTCACCTGCTGCGATATCAAAATCTTTGGCTAGATAGTAGGTATTGCGTGTGTCACGATGAATAGAGCCTTTACGATACTTCACACCAAAGCGCAGCGTTTCAACTATGCCCCAGTCAACAAACCAATCCGTATCAATCTGGGCGTAATCTTCTTCTTGAGTCCCGCCAACAAAGCTTGAATCCGTGGCGCCTATATCCGCTTCACCACCTTCACCGGCCTTTAAGCGATTAAACATTTCTGGATCAATATTAGTGACTAGGTTTTCGTTTTCAAAACGCCAGCCCCAATAATCTGCAGTACTACCAGAATAATATGCGGCACGGTACTTTTCAGTCGGCCCACCTTCAGCTTCTGTATGACCAGCAACAAATTTCACATTAAAGTCGCCGCCTTCGTATTCCATGAAAAAGTCGAACGTGTCAGACGTAGACTCTTCAACCACGTACTCGCCGTTCATGCGGGGAATTTGCGTATCTAACGCTTCTCCTGAAACGCCTCTGGCGTAGTCAATACCTGTGACGTATTGCGCTTCTGCATCAACGTATACGTCCGTCCAAAATTGGTTGGTATCATGCCACTCAGGGTATTCAAGTTGGTGTAAAACCGAATCTAAGCCGAGTTTGAATTGAAAGTAGTTGAAGCCAACTTCTAAATTATCAGTGGGGCGCCATTGCGCAGTAAACTGCACGCCAGTGCGCTCGCGATCTTCTTCTAATACTTCTTGAACTAAACTTTGGCGCGCATATCCTTGGGCACCGCCTTCAATCTCTTGACCGTTGCGACGCTCGGTATACAAAAAGTTTTGATTGATGATATTGACTCGAGAAGTCTGAGTACGGTTGGTTCTGTCTTGCTGTGTAAAGCCCACCAAAAAACCAAAGTCTTCTTCGTCAGTCTTCCAAGAATAGATACCACTTAGCTGAGGCTCGTAGGAATCTGTAATATCTGCATAAGTGTATTCGAGGCTAACTACGCCCGAGTTTTTATCCATGTCTAGCGGTTTACGGCTATGTACTATGACCGTACCGCCGATACCGCCTTCATCGAGGCGGGCTTCAGACGATTTAAATAACTCGACCTTACCGACTAAGTTTGAAGGCAGTAACTCGTAGGAGAACGAGCGAGACGGGTTACCAGAAGAGGCTGCAATAAAGTTACCGTTTAATTGGGTAAACGTCAGGCTAGGCGATAAACCACGTATGCTCACACTTGAACCTTCGCCGCCGTTGCGCTGAATAACAACACCAGGTACACGCTGCAAAGAATCCGCAACGTTTTTATCTGGGAACTTACCGATATCTTCTGCCGTGATGGCATCCACTACCGCGTTCGACAATCGCTTGATTGCTAAATTTTCTGCAGCTGAAGCACGAATACCACGTACTTGAATGACCTCAGTTTCTGCATCGCTGCCACTGGGCTCTTGGTTTGTCTGCTGTGCTAACGCGTACGAAGGTACAAGACCCATTGCACACACAACCGCAAAATTCAGCATTGATTTACCGAATATTTTGTCACTGGTGTTGTTCATATGTGTTTTCCTAATCGCCATCGGATATTTCCGTTTAACCAAATGTAACCGTGAACATGTGTCACAGCCCACTTTAGTAACCGCTTATTTTTTCTTTGTTTTATGCTTTTTACAGAACACTGAATTAGTAAATTCCTACCCAATAAAATGTAATCGATTACAATTTACCGGAAAAATATAGAGCCACTCTTATAACATGTCAACAACTTAAGCTAAAAAATATACAAAAAATTAACAAGGCAAAATAAAAACAATCTTTTTTGATGGCCTTTGTTTAACACGAAAATCACTTTTAGATAGGAGCGGGGCCGCTACTTTCACGCTCAAGCAGTTGAAAAGGAAGCATTTCGCTACTGCGAGTCAACGGAACCCCATTAATTACATCACTGAGGATCTCCATTCCTCTGCGACCCATTTCATAAGCGGGTTGATCAATAGTTGTTAACGGGGGATTCATAAAAGCAGCCACTTTTACGTTATCAAATCCCACCACGGAAATATCTTCTGGTACTCGTAGTCCTTGGCGATGAATTTCGTGCATGGCACCAATCGCTATATCATCGTTAAAGCAGATAACCGCGCTGGGTCGATTAGGTTTTTCTAATAATTGGCGCATACCTTCTATGCCATTTTCAATGCTATAGCTTTGCCCAACTATCATGTCTTCGTCAAACTCAATATCCTCTTCCGCTAAGACACTGCGCAGCCCGTAGAGACGATCTTTATGAATTTGGCTAACCACTTGGCCCACAATAACAGCGAACTTGGTATGTCCATAACTGACTAAGTGATGGGCTAAGGCGCGGCTAGCGGCATAGTTATCAAGCGCCACGACTGGGTATTTTTTATCAGAGTGAATACGTTCACAAACACTGACCATAGGAATAGTTTCAGCTAATTTGGCATCATCTTCAGTAAAGGGAAATGAATGATCGAGTTGAATTAAGCCATCAGCCCTATTGGTCAATACCATAGAAGCATAATCACTTTCGCGCTTACTCTCCCCTTGGGTATCGCACAGTAACACTGTAAAACCACGTTCTTGGGCGGCCTGCTCAATGCCGCCAATGATGCGCATAAAGAAGGGGTTTATCAGATTAGGAACTAAAACAACGATAGTATTTGTGCGCCCAGTTTTAACACTGGTCGCTAACCAGCTTGGCCTATAACCCGCTTCACGAACGGCTTTCATCACCTTTTCTTTGGTTCGAGCGGTGACCATATCTGGCATTTTAAGTGTGCGTGATACTGTTGCGGTTGATACGCCTGCAAGCTCACTTACTTTTTTAATATTCGTCATTTACGACTTCCGAAAGTCAGGCCCCATTATGGCCGTGGTTAGTTAATTGCACCGTTAGAGCAATAGCTTAGGTAAAGTAAATACCTGAATATGTAAATAATATCAATCTTGTGACGAAAGTAATTACTGTAATCGATAACAAAACAACGGTCGAACAGCCGTTTTTTCAGTAGTAAGCGCTTGTTTTGGCTTTTAATTGGACATAACACTAGACCATTAAATTGTAATCGATTACAATTTTACAAAGCGTTAACGTTTGACTTAAGTATTTAGCTTAAAAATAACTATCATTATAAAGTGAAACGGTGGCAAAAAGCTGCCATAGAAAACTGACTCACGTAGGTGTAAACAAATGAATTACAAGCTTATTTTTACCATTCCTGGCTTACTGTTATTGGCCTCATGCGGCATGACAACAGAACCCAAGGAGGCTGTTGCAACCGCACCTTCGGTTGATTTGGTTGATTATGTTAATCCGCTTATGGGTACGGATTCCAAGTTCAGTTTATCAAATGGCAATACTTATCCAGCGATAGCCACGCCATGGGCAATGAATTTCTGGACACCGATGACTGCCCCCATCGGCGATGGCTGGACGTATAAATACAACGACGATCAAATTCGCGGTATTAAGCAAACACACCAACCCAGCCCTTGGCTAAACGACTATGGTGCATTTTCTTTAATGGCGGTGACAGGCGAAATGAAATTTAACCAAGATGATCGTGCGTCTTGGTACTCCCACAAGGCAGAACAAGCCAGTCCTGATTACTACAGTGTGTATTTAGCCTCTTACGATGTCACCGCTGAGGTAACGCCTACCGAACGCGCTGCGCAGTTTCGCTTTACTTTTCCTGATACCGACAATGCCTTCATTATCTTAGATGCATTCGACAAAGGCTCTATGGTGAAAATCATCCCAGAAGAGCGAAAAATAGTCGGTTATGCGCGCAATAATCACGGTGGTGTGCCGGACA
This sequence comes from Paraglaciecola sp. T6c, assembly GCF_000014225.1. Lineage (NCBI taxonomy): Bacteria > Pseudomonadati > Pseudomonadota > Gammaproteobacteria > Alteromonadales > Alteromonadaceae > Paraglaciecola > Paraglaciecola sp. T6c. The sequence continues at coordinate 139,959 of NC_008228.1, read as the reverse complement.
ACTTCCATAATTATTTTGTGGCAGAATTTGATAAAGACTTTGAAATCAGCCGTACTTGGACTGACGAATACCAATTAAACGCAGATGCTATTCAAAGCAAAGGCGAGCACGTAGGTGCCGTTATCGGTTTTAAAACCAAGCGCGGTGAAACGGTATCAGTGAAAATTGCCTCGTCATTTATTAGCCCTGAACAAGCACAGCTCAATTTAGACCGAGAAATCGGCCAAGACACCTTCGACACCACCCGTGAAAAAGCCCATAAGTATTGGCAGGACGAGCTGTCACGCATTGAAATAGTCGACGACAACAAAGACAACCTACGCACGTTTTACTCTGCGCTTTACCGCGTCTTATTATTCCCGCGTAAGTTTTACGAGTACAACCAAGCGGGTGAAGTCGTGCATTACAGCCCTTACAACGGTGAAGTGCTGCCCGGCTACATGTTTACCGACAATGGCTTTTGGGACACTTTCCGCGCGGTATTCCCCTTCTTTACCCTAATGTACCCAGAGCTCGACGCACAAATAATGGAAGGCTTAGCCAATACCTACAAAGAATCCGGTTGGTTGCCTGAATGGGCTAGCCCAGGCCATCGCGGGGTAATGATTGGCTCTAACTCCGCAGTGAATATTGCTGATGCCTACCTCAAGGGTATCACCGATATCGACATCGATACGCTTTACGAAGCCATAGTCAAAAATGCTCAAGTCGATGAAGGTCGCCCGGTTAGCTCAGTCGGTAGAGAAGGCGTCGATTATTATAACGAGTTAGGTTATGTGCCTTACGACGTTGGTATTCACGAAAACGCAGCACGTACCCTTGAATACGCCTTTGCCGATTTCAATATTTATCGCCTCGCTGAGCGCTTAGGTAAAACCGACGATGCTGCCAAGTACAAGCAAAGAGCGATGAATTACAAACACTTGTTTGATAAAGAAAGTGGATGGATGCGCGGTAAAAACGAAGACGGCAGTTTTCAAACCCCGTTTAACCCTTTGAAGTGGGGTGATGCATTCACCGAAGGCAATAGCCTGCACTACACCTGGTCTGTGTTTCATGATATCTCAGGTTTGAAAGACATGATGGGGGGCGATCAAGCCTTCGTGAATAAACTTGATAGCGTGTTCAGCATGCCACCTACCTTCGACGACTCTTATTATGGCTTTACCATTCATGAAATTCGCGAAATGCAGATCGTGAACATGGGCAACTATGCCCACGGTAACCAGCCTATTCAGCATATGAGTTATTTGTACAACTACGCTGGCCAGCCGTGGAAAACCCAATATCACGTGCGCAACATCATGGATAAGCTTTACTCAGCCACGCCTGATGGCTACTGCGGCGATGAAGACAACGGTCAAACGTCCGCTTGGTACGTGTTCAGCGCCCTTGGTTTTTACCCTGTAGCGCCCGGTAGCGATGAGTACGTGTTAGGTAGCCCACTGTTCGACAAAGCCACGTTGCATTTACAAAACGGTGAACGCTTTACCGTCAAAGGCAATAACAACAGCAAAGACAACGTCTATGTGAATAGCGCCAAACTAAATGGCAAGACTTTCGATAAGACCTTCTTGTCTCATCAGCAAATTCAGCAAGGCGGTGAAATATCTTTTGATATGACCAACCAACCAAACAAGTCATGGGCCACCAGCAAAGAAGCCGTGCCCTATTCAATGTCGACCGCCGACTAATCCACCCATTTATTAACGTGCCAGTTTCGACTGGCACCTTTTACGAGTAAAAAATTATGGCAGGACCGATTTCTCAATCATCCGTAACCTTAAGTGAGCCCGCGAAGAACAGTCACTTTGCCTTCGCAGCAATGACCACCTTGTTTTTCATTTGGGGGTTTATTACTGCATTAAACGATATTCTTATTCCGCATTTAAAAGCGGCTTTCGACTTGAACTATACCCAAGCCATGCTGGTTCAGTTTTGCTTCTTTGGGGCCTACTTCATCATCTCGCCTTTCGCTGGTAAGTTAATTGAAAAGATAGGGTATATTCGCGGCATCATTACCGGGTTGGTGACCATCGCCATAGGTTGTGGCATGTTCTATCCAGCGGCCGAAGTCGAAGTGTATGCAGTGTTTTTACTCGGTTTGTTTATTCTCGCCAGTGGAGTAACCATTTTGCAGGTGTCGGCCAATCCTTATGTCGCGGTGTTAGGTCCAGAGAAAACCGCCACCAGCCGCTTAAGCCTGGCACAGGCGATTAACTCTGTTGGTCATACGCTTGGCCCTATGTTTGGTGCTGCATTGATTTTTGCCGCAGTTGGGGTGGCATCTGAAGACGCAGACATCGACGCCAAAGCAGTACAATTACCCTACTTGTTACTCGCAGGCGTAATGATCGCCACAGCTATTGGTTTCAAATTTTTAAAACTACCCACCATCACTGCCAATGAAACCGAACAAGAAGTGAAAAGCACGGATTCTATTTGGTCTCACAAAGCGTTAATTTTCGGTACCCTCGCGATCTTCTCCTACGTGGGGGCTGAGGTAAGCATCGGTAGTTTCTTGGTAAACTACTTTTCGCAACCTGAAATAGCTGGGCTAAACGAACGCCAAGCCAGCCAAATGGTCTCCTACTACTGGGGTGCAGCTATGATCGGGCGGTTCGTTGGTGCGGCGCTAACCCGCATTATTTCGCCTATCTACGTATTGGCGTTTAATTCAGCAGTAGCCATTATCTTGTTATTTACCACCATGAATTCTCAAGGCGATTTGGCCATGTGGAGTGTGATTTCAATCGGTTTCTTCAATTCAATTATGTTTCCCACCATATTCACCTTGGCCATTCGCGGCTTAGGCCCACTGACAGGACGTGGCTCAGGTTTACTGTGCCAAGCTATTGTTGGTGGCGCAATATTGCCCTTGATTCAAGGTTACGTGGCCGACGTTACGAGTGTTCAGTTTAGCTTTATCGTGCCAGTTGCTGCGTATGTCTATATTGCATGGTACGCCCTATTTGGCTCTAAAGTGAAAAGTGCTGACGCCCCTACGCCAGCGCCTGTAGCCAGCTAGTTTTAATCCCACTTAATGAGAAAAGCCCTGTCGCCTAATCTGGCGACAGGCTGCAAACCTAATAAGCGAGTAATTATTGATGAACTATCACAGCCCCGCATTTTTAATGACCCACTGCCAAGATATCTTGAATTTTTATGATCCTAGGGTGAAAGACGCCCAAGGCGGTTACTTTCAGAACTACATGGATAACGGCGATCTGTTTGATTCAGGCTTTAAACAACTGGTTAGCAGTACACGTATAGTGGTGAACTATGCCGCAGCAGGCATGCTATTTCAGCGCGACGATTATTTAGCCATGGCCCGTCACGGTCTGGATTTCGTCGAACAGATTCACTGGCAGCCAGATGCTGACGGTTACGCCTGGACTCTGCAAGACAACCAACCTCAAGACATGACACAGCAAGCCTACGGCTATGCATTTGTTTTGCTCGCTTACGCTGCTGGGCGCAAAGCCGGAATTGTGACCAACAACGACATGCTGCTAAAAACCTACCAACAACTTGAGAGTCGTTTTTGGCAAGATGAGTTTGGTTTATACGCAGATGAAATTAGCCCAGCGGGTGAACTCAGCCCTTATCGCGGTCAAAACTCCAATATGCATTTATGTGAAGCTATGTTGGCGGCTTATGAAGCCAGCGGCGAGCAAGTGTTTCTGACACGGGCACAAACCCTTGCTGAAAACATTGCCTTTCGCCAAGCGGACTTAACTGACGGCCTGATTTGGGAACACTACACCACTGACTTTCAGCCCGACTGGGAATACAACAAAGATGATCCCAAAAATCTGTATCGTCCTTGGGGGTTTCAACCCGGCCATCAAACAGAGTGGACCAAGTTGCTGTTAATTTTGCATCGCCATGCCCCAGATCAAAAACTGGTTGAGCGGGCGAAAAGCTTATTCGATCGCGCTTATGAAAAGTGCTGGGACGCCACCCACGGTGGGTTAATTTACGGTTTCGCACCCGATGGCACTTGGTGTGACGACGACAAATACTTCTGGGTACAGGCAGAGAGCTTTGCCGCAGCTGCGATGTTATTTTCAGTCACCCAAGATGAGCAATACCTCACTCAATACAATGCGCTCTGGGACTACAGCTGGGAGCATATGATTGATCATCAATACGGTGCTTGGTTCAGAGTACTTCATCGAGATAACAGTAAATACAGTGAGCAGAAAAGTGCTGCGGGCGCTAAGTGTGACTACCACACCTTGGGCGCGTGTTTCGAAGTATTGCGCACGCTCGGCAATACCGGCTTAAAGTAAACGGATACCAGCATGATGAAACAGATATTCATTACCGGCGCTGTGTTGGCGTTATGCGCATGTACGCAGCCGACTCCAGACGCCACCGTAAACACGCCTCAGGCAATTGATCCCTTAGATTATGTGGATCCGTTTATCGGCACTGACGGCAAAGGCAAAACCTATCCCGGTGCTACCGTGCCTTACGGCATGGTGCAACTAAGCCCAGATAATGGGCGCACGGGCTGGGATTGGATTTCAGGTTATTTTTATCCCGATAACATCATTGCTGGTTTTAGTCATACCCATTTATCTGGCACGGGGGCCGGTGATTTGTATGACATTTCATTCATGCCTTTAACCCGACCTTTTCATCGAGAAAAAACCGAAGGTGGCCCTGAGAATGGCACCATTGTCTCTCGTTTTAGCCATCAAAATGAGCAAGCATCACCTGGGTATTATCAGGTGTTTTTAGATGATTACGGGGTGAATGTAGAGCTAACCGCAGGGCTTCGCACCGGTTTTCAGAAATACCAGTTTGCTGATGATGCAACCCAGGGCGTGGTACGCGTAGACTTAGGCTACAGTCGAAATTGGGATAAAACCCTAGAGACTCACATTCAAATTATCAATGATAAGACCATCGCTGGTTACCGCAAATCCACTGGCTGGGCTAGCGATCAGCGCGTGTTCTTTTACAGTCAGTTTTCACAGCCGATTGATCGCTACACCTTGAACACAAACGGAGTGACAAGCCAAGAGCAATCAGCCTCTGGTGAAAATATAGCGGCGGAGTTCGATTTTGATTTCTCTGAGGTCAGCAGCCAAAAGCTTGTTACTGTGCGCACCGCTATTAGCTCAGTCAGCATAGAGAACGCCAAGCAAAACCTGCTTGCCCAAGGACCAGTTAAAACCTTTGAACAAGTAAAAACGCTTGCCCAGCAAGCATGGCGAGAGCAACTTAGCACAGTAGAAATAAGCGCTGACAAAGATGACATGATCCAGTTTTATACGGCCATGTATCACACTGCGTTAGCACCTCGGGTGTTTTCCGACAGTAACGGGGAATATAAAGGCCCTGACGGCGAAGTTCATAAAAGTGAACGCTACCCTAGATACGAGTTCTTCTCTTTGTGGGACACATTTCGTGCCTTACACCCATGGAAAACCATTGTTGAACCCACTCGCACCCGAGCGCTCATGGCTTCGATCATGGCGCATTACGATGTGGCAGGTCGCCTACCCGTTTGGAACTTTCAAGGCAATGAAACAGACATGATGATGGGTTACCACAGTGTCCCTGTGCTTATCGATGCCTATTTCAAAGACCTGCTAGACGCCAGCGGGGAAGAAGTACTGGCAGCAGCTATACAAAGCGCCACTCAAAATGAGTTCGGTTTAGAGAGTTATCAAGCATTAGGCTATGTGCCCTTTGAAGAACGTAGTTGGAACGTATCGCTAACCTTGGAATATGCCTTTGATGATTGGGCGATTGCTCAGTTGGCCAGTTCCTTAGGTGAAAATGAGGTGTATCAAACGTACCAATCACGAGGGCAAAACTATCGTAACCTATTCGACCCACTAAGCGAGTTTATGCGTGCCAAAAGCGTAAATGGTGATTTTCGCAGCGATTTCGACCCGAATGCCTACCATCCAGAGGACTACTGCGAGGCCAACGCTTGGCAATACAGCTTCTTTGTGCCACAAGATGTCACTGGGTTAATCGATATAATGGGCGGTGCGGCGCCGTTTGAAGCTCAACTGGATGCGATGTTCGAAGCCGAGCAAACCGTGGGCGAGTTCCCCGAGTGGATTTCAGGCTACATAGGTCAGTATGTGCATGGCAACGAGCCAAGCCACCATGTGCCTTACCTCTATCAATACGTTGGCAAGGGTTACAAAACACAAAAATACGTACGCCAAGTGATGGACGAGCTTTATCATACCGCCCCGGATGGCTTGTCGGGCAATGAAGATGCAGGCCAAATGTCGGCGTGGTACCTATTCAGCGCATTAGGCTTTTATCCCGTTAATCCGGTATCAGGGGAATATGTGTTAGGTAGCCCAGAAGTTTCTTCTGCCAAGATTCATTTAGAAAACGGCAAAACCTTTAGCGTGCAAGCGCTCAATCAATCGAAAGAGAACGTGTATGTTCAAAGCGTGAGCCTAAATGGTCAGCCTTTGCAGCAATTCTTTATCCGTCACAGTGATATATTAGCCGGCGGAAATTTGGTATTTGAAATGGGAGCCCAGCCAAAATGAAAATATTAGTCAATATGGCAGTAGCTGCGCTTACTTTGGCCGGTGTCGGCTGTTCAGTTGCGAAAACGCCTAACGACGTTACCGGGGAAACATCGCAAAAAACACCTGCCGAGTATGTTAACCCGTTTATTGGCACCTCCAATTTTGGGGCGACCCATCCGGGGGCGCAGTACCCTCATGCACTCACATCGGTTGCGCCTTTTAACGTTGCGTTCGAACACAAAAAACTGAATGAGTTTGAAAAAGATGCCGCGTGGAATTCACGTGTATACATCCACGAAAATAAATTTTTGACTGGTTTTACTCATGTGAATTTAAGCGGGGTTGGTTGCCCAGAGTTGGGGGTCATTAATATCATGCCCACCGCAGGCAATTTAGAATTAGACGCCCAGCAATACGGCTCAACCTATTCGAACGAGCAGGCAAGTCCAGGCTACTACCAAACCACACTCGATAAATATGGCATCAAGGCAGAAGCCACCAGCACATTGCGTACAGGCCTAAGCCGCTACACCTTTCCCGCAGGCCAAAGCAATATCATTGTTAATTTGGGCCTAGGCTTAACCAACGAAACCGGCGGCTCTCTCAAGGTTGTGTCTGAGCAAGAAATTGAAGGCTCTCGCACGGTAGGCACGTTTTGCTATAACCCCCAAGACGTGCGCCCTGTGTACTTCGTAGCACGTTTTAGTAAACCAGCCAAAGCCTTGGGCACGTTTAAGAAAATGCCAGCGTTCACAGGGGTGGAAGGCGAATGGATGCAGCACAATAACAGCATCAAGCCTTATCCGAACTATCAGCGCGTTATGAGCGGTGACAATATCGGTGCTTACATGCGTTTCGATACACAGGCTAACGAGCAAGTTGAAGTCAAAGTAGGTATTTCTTATGTCAGCATCGAAAACGCGCGGCAGAACCTAAACACTGAACAGCCCGACTTTGCCTTTGATCGCACCCGCAAAGACGCCCAAGACGCTTGGAATAGCTTACTCTCACGCATCGAAGTACAAGGTAGCGAGCATAACAAAACGCTGCTTTACACTGGCCTGTATCACAGTTTAATTCACCCTAGTATCATTCAAGATGTGAACGGCGAGTACCCGATCATGAGCCAGCAACACACGGCGAAAGTGGGCAATACGCAGGGTAAAAATCGCTATTCGGTATATTCACTGTGGGACACGAGTCGTAACCTGCATCCATTGCTAAGTTTGGTCTACCCTGAAATCCAATCACAAATGGTTGATTCTGCTCTTAGTATGTATCAAGAAAGTGGTTGGTTACCCAAGTGGGAGTTACTCAGCATGGAAACCCAAACCATGGTCGGTGACCCAGCTACCGCCATGATTGCTGACACCTATTTACGCGGCGTACACACCTTTGATGTAGAGCTGGCTTACCAAGCCATGCAAAAATCCGCAGACACGGTAGAAAACAACCCTATTCGCCCTGAGAACCCAGACTACCTGAATTTAGGGTATGTGCCTGTTGATGACGAAGAGCCGTTCGACGGTAGCGTGTCTACCAGTCTTGAATATTATGTGGCGGACTTCGCTCTAGGTCAGCTTGCAAAACGTTTAGGTCGCGACCAAGATGCGCAAAAGTACCTGGCCCAAGCACAGAACTATAAAACGTTATTTGATGAAAGTACTGGCATGCTGCGCCCGAAAAAACGCAGTGGTGACTGGTTAACCCCTTACGATCCCGAATTAGGGCGCAACTTTGAACCCGCACCGGGTTACATTGAAGGCAATGCATGGAATTACCGCTTCTATGTGCCTTTTGATATGCCAGGTTTAATTGCGTTAAATGGTGGTGACAGTGCTTTTATAGCTGCATTAAACGCCACCTTCGATACCAACAACTTCGATATGGGTAACGAACCCGACATTACTTACCCTTACCTATTTAACTACGTGCAAGGCCAAGAGCATAACACCGCGCAGCATGTAAAAAGGCTGATAGCGAAGTACTTTACCAATCAATCGGCTGGGCTGCCCGGCAATGACGATGCTGGCACTATGTCAGCATGGTTAGTCTTCAGCTTATTAGGCATTTACCCTGTGTCTCCTGGAGACATGGACTATGCCCTAACGAGTACAGCGTTTGACGAAGTGACCATTCACCTCGACTCAAAATATTATGCAGGCAAAACCCTGATCATAACCCCTTTGAGCCAAGGGCAAAAACAGCCTTCACTTAATGGCGATCCGCTAAGTAAGGCATTTATTAGCCATCAGCAACTCACCCAAGGTGCGAAGTTGCGCTTAAAAGCTCAGTAATTGGATTGTGAGTCAGCGTTTTATGGATGACATAAAATGCTGACTCTTTGGGTAAAACGTCCGTTCTTGATATTGCGAGTGGTTCAATTACGCGTTGTTATATTAGTTATAACCACTGAGCTATCACTAAATTCAGCCCATATCCGCCTAGGGTTAAGAACAAAAACAAACAGCTTGCTAGTAGCAAGGGTTTTACGCCAGCTTGGCGGATTGCGCCTATGTGCGTTCGCAGCCCTAACGCCACCATGGCAATGGTAAGTAACACGCCGTCTAAATGCACAACTTGCTCGGTAATATCAGGTGAAACCAACTGGCTAGAATTAATCCCACTGGCAACAATAAATAGTAGGGCAAACCAGGGGATCATGATGTTGCTTTTACCACTGTCGCCCTGTGAGCTAGCTCCGTCGACCACTTTGCCCGTAGCGCGCTTGTTGCTTTGCCACAGCGATAACAGCACTAAAAACGGGGCAAGCATCATCACCCTGAGCATTTTCTCAATCACCGCCGCGTTAGCGGCTTCAGGGCTAACAGCACTGCCTGCCGCCACGACTTGCGCCACTTCGTGAATCGTTGAACCAGCGAAAATACCGTATGCATGCTCACTGAGGCCTAAGTAACCTTGGGCAATGGGATAAACAAACATGCTCAAGGTGCCAAACACCACCACGGTAGCGACTGCGACGGAAACCTTGTGCGCTTGAGCTTTTACCACAGGCTCTGTAGCCATCACCGCCGCTGCACCACAAATAGCGCTACCGGCACCAATCAAAATGGTGGTTTGCTCGTCTAACTTAAATACACGCTTACCAAGTTGCACTGCCAGCCAAAAAGTTAAGCTCAATATGGCGATGTCAGTAATTAACCCTTGCCAGCCGACTCCCGCCACTTGTGCGAAGGTAATGCGAAAACCAAATAACACCACACCGGCTTTTAATAAGGTACTCTTGGCGTAATCTACGCCTACATCAGTGTGCGTGGCCATACGCGAAAATAGCGTGTTGCCAACAATAATCCCCAACACAATACCTATGGTTAGTGCGCTCAATCCAAGATGTTGGACAAAGGAAACATGACTCAGATAAGTGGCGATAAACGCGATGCTTGTTACTAAGACTAAACCTAACCACCAGCGTGAATCGCCATAATGATGGCGTGTGCTTGAGGTACCATCTTGCCCCGTAATGAAAAAACGCTTAACTGCCCCGAACATAAAGCTACTCCTATCGATGGGTGTAGTACCTGATTAAAAGTTGACTTGATGATAGGCAGTGTCAAAATATAACTCCAATACATATAAATCATAGATTGATAACTAAAGGTTAATTAATATGAATTTACATGCGCTTAGGGTTTTTCATAGCGTTGCTCATTTGGGCAGTTTCTCCCAAGCGGCTGAGGCGCTTTATATTAGCCAACCCGCGGTTTCAAAAGCACTCAAAGAGCTTGAACATCAACTGGGTATGCAACTCATTGAGCGAGCAGCTAAAGGAAAGAAGTTAGCTTTAACCCAAGGTGGGCAGAGCTTGTTTAATCATGCCCGCAGTATTTTTGCGATTGAACAAGCGGCACTTGAGGACGTAAGAGCACGCACAGGATTAAAACAAGGCACTCTGGTTATAGGCGCCAGCACCACTATAGCCGGTTACTGGCTAGCGCCTTATTTAGCGCGTTTTAATCAACAATACCCGAAAATTAAAGTAGAAGTGCAAGTAGCCAATACCGCGCAAATTGAACAGGCATTACTGGCCTGCACCATTGACTTTGCATTGGTGGAAGGGAGTGCAAGCGACCCACACATTAGCAGCCAGCATTGGCAAGACGACCCCATGAGTATTGTGTATTCAAGCTCCTTGAAACCCGCAGATGACAAAGAAAAATGGCTAAGCGAGCAACGCTGGTTGCTGCGGGAGCCTGGCTCGGGCACCCGGCAAATGTCATTTTCGCTATTGGCCGAACAAGGCATAGCAGTGAATGACAGTATGCAACTAGGCAGTAATGAGGCGATAGCTCGTGGCGTCACTCAAGGAATGGGAGTGGCGTTATTGCCCCAAGTTGTCACCGAAGATTTACTTGCGCTGAAAAAATTAAAGGTAATTTCTACTCAAAAAAGCAAGCTGTTGTCTCGGCCTTTGTACCAGCTAGAATACCGTGACCGGCCATCGTCACCGGCAGCTAATGCCTTTGCGCAGATCTTGTATCAGGCAGTTAACTAATCGCTCACTTGCCGCTTTGACTTGTTTGCTCAAGCCAGGCATTTCGGGTGATGTGATATAAAACATGTTCCGCTAACGGATGCTCAGGGGCAATATCTGGGTGAATAAAGTTATTGAGTGAATCTTGCAATCCAATTCGCGCCATAACGGCCCGAGAAGGTTGATTCTTTTTTGAAGTAAACGAGACCACCTCTGGCAGCCCCAGCTCATTAAACGCATATTCTAACGCCTTTTTCGCCCCTTCAGTGGCGAAGCCATTACCCCAATATTGAGGAAGCAGACGCCAGCCTATCTCAACACAAGGGGAGCACGGCATGTTTGCATTTGGCGTATGCAAACCCACAAAGCCAATAAACGCCTCATCCTCTTTCTCACTCACCGCCCACAAACCCCACCCTCGCCGCTGAATCAAAGATTGGCATTTGTCCGCTAAGTGATCGCTTTGCGCCCGAGTATAGGGGGAAGGAAAATAACGCATGGCCTCAAGGTCAGAATTTAACGCGTAGAATGGCTCATAGTCGCTTGCCTTCCAGTTTCGCAATATGAGCCTGTCAGTTTCCAGTTGCTGAGACATCCTTTTCTCCTTCTGTATTCACCGATTTTCCATAGCGAGCTAACCCGTCACCTGAGCATCAAATTCTGCCTGTTTGGCTTCAATTTGCTCTTGGGCATCTAGCCACAGCATTTCTGCTTCTTCTTGGGCAACTTTGCAACTCGCTTGGTCCGCTAATAGCACTTTTAACTCGGCTTTTTTATCAGCATTGTAAATATCTGGGTCTGCCATTTTTTGCTCTATACCTTCAAGTTTGGCTTCAAGCTCGGCCATTTTTTTCTCTTGGGTTTGCACCGTTTTGCGCAGAGATTGCGTCGCTTGCCTAAATTCAGCCTCTAGGCGCTTAATAATTTTACGATCTAGCTTTGGCTCTTTGTTCTCAGCGCCCTCTTTGTCAGCAGCACCTTTAGCTGTCGCCAGCTTATCGGCTGATTGTTTTTCTCGGTCTGATTTTAGCAACCAATCACGATAGTCATCTAAATCCCCATCAAACATGGTGACTTGCTGGTTATCCACCAAGTAAAAATCATCACAAACAGACGTTAGCAAGAACCTATCATGGGATACCAAAACCATTGCCCCTTCAAACCCCTGAAGGGCCATATTCAGTGCATGACGCATGTCTAAGTCTAAATGGTTGGTAGGCTCATCGAGTAGCAACAAGTTAGGCTTTTGATACACAGTTAGCGCCAACACTAAGCGCGCTTTTTCCCCCCCCGACATGGGGGCCACACGTCCTAGGGCATCATCCCCCCTAAAACCAAAGCCGCCTAAATAATCCCGCAGACTTTGTTCGGTGGCTTTTGGATCGAGGCGCTGTATATGGGCGAGAGCTGAGTCGTCAGCGCGCAAATATTCCAATTGATGCTGAGCAAAATAGCCAATGCGCAAACCTGCTGAGGTTTCGTAAATGCCTTGCATGGGCTCTTTTTCCCCAGCAAGTAGTTTGATTAACGTTGATTTACCCGCACCATTTCTACCAAGTAGCCCAATGCGGCTACCGGGCACTAAATTGAGATGCAGTTTTTCCAAGATAATTGTGTCGTCGTACCCCAGTCGTACCTGCTCCATTTTTACCAGTGGGTTAGGTAATTTGGGCGGCATAAAAAACTCAAAACTAAACTGTGAAGCGGCAAGCGCTGGCAATAAGGTTTCCATTTTCTCCAGTTGCTTCACACGACTTTGAGCCTGCTTGGCCTTGCTCGCTTTAGCACCGAAACGATTGATAAACGACTCTAAATGGGCAATTTTATCTTGTTGCTTCTGAAACTGTAGGTTCTGTAAGCGCAAGCGCTCTGCACGTTGGCGCTCGAAGGCATCGTAGTTACCTGTGTAGCTAACCAGTTGCTGTTGCTCAACGCTGATAATTTCGTTCACTGTGCTATCCAAAAAGGACTTATCGTGAGATATCAGTAACAAGGTGCCAGCGTAGCGCTGCAACCACTTTTCAAGCCAAATGACAGCGTCTAAATCTAAGTGGTTGGTGGGCTCATCAAGCAGTAATAAATCTGAATGGCATAAAAGTGCTTGCGCCAAGTTCAAACGCATACGCCAACCACCTGAAAACGCGGTGACCGGACGGGCAATAGCGTCGTTCGCAAAACCTAAGCCCGCTAATATGGTGGCCGCGCGGGATTCAATATCGTAAGCACCTGCATGGTCTAATTGGCCGTGTAGCGCGGCGATTTTAACGCCATCATGGGCGTCTTCCGCTGCACGCAATTCTGCCTGTAAGCGGCGGTATAGCTTGTCGCCGTCAATCACATAATCAAGGGCTGAGCGTTCAACTGCTGGGGTTTCCTGGGCAACGGATACGACCTGCCAGTCTTTAGGGATATTGCACTCGCCTTGCTCAGGGTGTAATTCTCCCCGAATAAGCGCAAACAAGCTGGATTTTCCACAGCCATTTGCACCGATAAGACCTGCTTTATGCCCTGGGTACAGCACTGCATTGGTTTCATGTAGCAAGGTTTTGTTGCCACGCATAAGGGATAAATCAGAAATTTGGATCATGAATGCCTATTGACGGATAACATAGTCGGTCGATTGCGGTATGATAGCAAGATGACTGACCGAAGAAATCCTCTTGATTATGACGACGAAAATTAAAAAGCGTTTTATCGCTGGGGCCACCTGCCCTCAATGTAAAAGCATGGATACACTGATGCTTTACTTCGAGAACAATGTTGAAAAGATGGAATGTGTACAGTGCCATTATCAACAAACCCAAACAGATAAAGAAGTGACGCAAGCCTCTCGCCAAAGCGAAAACGTGATTGGCGTATTTAAACCCGAATAACGGCGTTTACTTTGGTAGAAATCAGTTATCGTTTAGCCTCTAGTAATGCGGCGGTGGCGGTTCAACTTCTTGTGAATCGCCGCTGGGCACATCAATTTCTTTGACCTTGTTAATGACATGAGACAACTGAAACTCTAACAGTTCGAGTTGCTTCTGTTGCTTGATCAAGGCTTTGTTTAGTTCTTCTATGGTGTCCTCTTGAAAAGCCACCTTCATTTGTAGCTGCTCTATATCTGCTTCTATGTGTTGCATAACCTACTCTAATTACTGATTTATTTGCCAAAATTCAGCTAAACCACTGCTGCTTTCTGACACAATTTGTTTGTCTTTAGCAAATCCCACCCCGTATACCACTGCGGTCTGCGGACGGCTGCCTTCTCTGGGTGACACCTGCCATTCTTGTATTTCTTTTCCATCGGTCACGCGCCACAAATTTAATCGCTTAGCGGGTGAGCCCGTTAACAAGTACTGGCCGTCTTGTGAAAACGCGGCGCTGCTGAATATTTTCTGCCGGGCAAGGTAATGCAAATTACTCACTTCTTCACCTGTGACTAAGTCCCACACCCTAGCATCACGCTTACTATCGGCGGTAAAGCCGTAGCGCCCTTCATCGTCTAACGCCACTTTGGTCACGCGACTTGAATGGGTGAAACTATGAATAACCTGACCTGTTCGGGTATCCCACAGATAAGCAGTGTAATCATTGCCACCGGTAAGGGCGTAAAAACCATTAGGAGACAAATCCACACTGTTCACTTTTTCTTGATGCCCTAAAAACTCTAAACGCCGACCGGTTTTGGGCTCAAAAAACATTACCTTACCATTGCCTCGGCCAACCAGTATCCCCCGCCCTTGGTTTGATACCGCCACATCACGAATACTTGACTCATCGATACGCCAGAAGCCTTCTGGCTCGCCACTGGCCACATTCCAAAGGGCAAAGGCGTCACGGTCAGATGTCACCACATAACTATTATCAAAAGCGATGTGTACATTAGCGACTAAATTATTTCCCTCGCCTTGGTGCTGCCAAGTGTAGCGTTTTTCATTTTTTTTCAGGTCCCAAACCGCTATGCCCCCCGTAACGCTCGACACCACAGCTAGCGACGCATCCGCTGATATATCAGCGGCATAGGCGCCATCATCAGCATGTCGCCACGAGGTTACTGGTGTTGACGATTGCCCGCTACAGCCAGTTAGCAATAATAAAATTAAACTTAATCGTAACAAGACGGTCAATGGATTGTTCCTAATTGGGTTTCTCTTTTCACTCAGGGCGTTTAGTATAAGCGCTTTATCAAGTTGAAACACTTCACAAGTCACGTATTCGACACATATTATCTCAGGGGAGAAGTAAATGAAAAAAACCGCTATCGCGATTCTAATTACCTCAGCCATTGGCCTTACCGCCTGTGGTCAACAAGACACGGATTTACTAAAAGTTGAAGAGCAAAAGCTTGAAACAGAAGCACAGCAGCAAGCTTATGCAATGGGCGCGAGCGTGGGACAGTTCATCGAGCAAAAAATGAATGAACAAGAAGCACTAGACGTTAACCTCGATAAAGACTTAGTGGTTAAAGGATTTGTAGCGGCGCTACAGGGTCAGTCTCAGCTTGATATGAAAGAGATTCAAACGCTTACATTAGCTATGGAAGCGGCTTCACGTGAAAAGCAAAAAGCTATTTCTGATGCAAAAGCAGAAACAAACATTGCTGATGGCGAGAAATTCCTTACTGAAAACGCAGAGCGTGAAGGCGTAACAGTGACCGATTCAGGTTTACAGTACGAAGTCATGAGCGAAGGCGAAGGTGCATCTCCTACTGCTGAAGACACTGTAACCGTACATTACAAAGGCACATTGCTAGATGGCACTGAGTTTGACTCATCTTATAGCCGCGGCGAGCCAGCAACCTTCCCTCTTTCGCGCGTCATTCCTGGTTGGACCGAAGGTGTGCAGTTGATGAAAGTGGGCTCTAAGTTCAAATTCTTCATTCCATCTGAGCTGGCTTACGGCGAGCGCGCGACTGGAAAAATTACGCCTAATTCCACGCTAGTATTTGAAGTAGAGCTATTAGATGTTGCTTCTGCTGAAGGTGCTGCTGAATAAGCCCCCGCGTTTAGTGCCATATAGGTAATAAATGCACAGACATAAAAAAACCGAACATCATTGATGTTCGGTTTTTTCTTTACTCATCAGCCTCTTTCCTTGCTGAACCTTATTCCCTCGGTTTTCTACCCTTCGAAAGGGTTATTTGGCCCAGAATATCCGGGTAATTTTTTGAATTTGGTATGCTGTATCTCTGCAGATGCCCTACCTTAGCACCAAAAAATAAGGGTAAATTTGATCTAATCAGACAGCTAACCATCGCGGCTGCGTGTTAACTATTTGATGACTTAAGACTAGACTAAAGTCGATAAAAACAGAAGCTGGCAAAGGTCATATTTTTGTAATAAATTGCGCTAACAAAATGGTTTTTATTCCTGCTGGCTTTAAGAGAATCGCATACCATATCGCAATTTTTCTCACGTCTAAATACAAGTATCTGTTTTAAAAGGACAAGCATTGAAAACAAAACTCATTACCCCTGAAGGCTACAAAAAACTCAACGACGAGCATGATGAACTGTGGCTAAAACAACGCCCAGAGATCACTAAAATCGTCACATGGGCAGCCAGCTTGGGTGACAGAAGTGAAAATGCGGATTACCAATACAACAAGCGAAAGTTGCGAGAAATCGACAGACGCGTTCGCTACCTACGCAAGCTCCTGCCTGAACTACAAATCGTTAATTACTCCCCTCAGCAAGCGGGTAAAGTATTCTTTGGTGCCTGGGTAGAGATTGAAAACGATGAAGGCGAAACAAAGCAATTTCGCATTGTCGGCCCAGAAGAAATCTACGGCGATGCTAAAGGCTACATTTCTATCGACTCCCCCATGGCCAGAGCGTTAATCAAGAAAGAAGTAGATGATGTCGCCAGTGTCAAAACCCCCACCGGCTACAAAGACTGGTACGTCACCTCGATTGAATATAAAAAATAGCGTCGAACAACCCGCTCCTTGCTCGAACCTTTTTGTAAACTACCGGATGAATTATTGAATCATTAGGTCATGTAATGGCTGCTCACTCCGGTAACCCCTCAAACACTATGATTCCCTCTAACTCAGTATCCCAATAAGCTTTGCTGGCTGAAAAAATTTGGGCAGTCGGTGACAACGACACAAATAAAAACTGTCAAACTCTCCTTTTATCGCAAAGCTGACCGTTTCACAAAGACAAGAACCTAAATGCTCATTCATTGGACTCCCTCTATTAACTGCGGTTTGAAGATAAATAACATTAGGGCGTGTTGATCTTTGCTGAACGAATTTTGGTCTAAATGGAAGCGTTTTAATCGCGAAACAGTCCTGCGGGCCTAGTGGGCTAAGTCAAAGGACTGTGACAAAGAGTAAAATACTTCCATGACGACCCCTTCGGGCAGCGCCTGTGTACTGTTTATACCGCGTTGAATGCTTTTGATTTAGCCCACTAGACCTTCAAACATTCGCCTTGCCTAAACAGTACACAGACCGCTGCAAAAATGAACAGAAAAGATCAACACGCCCTAGTATTATCCAGAAAATTTCCGTCTTTCAATGCATGTCTTTTTTAGCATAATCGGTAACCTAGGATACAGGTTGAATTTTTCCAGTTTTTTGCTTTTCACTTATGGGAATACAGGGTAGTTCCAAGATCTTACTCTGTACACGAAGCGCATGCTTTAGTGAGCGTAGCGAATCAATAGGCGACTCACACTTTCCGTGTAAAAGCCGTGGCTTGTCAGATGGCCAGACAAGGATGAAGCCGAGGATTTTAGGAGCATCGCTCCTATCGAGTGAACGATTCGCCATGGATGGCGAAGCTATAACTCCGTTATGGGGAGAGCCACCAAGGAGGGGTTTAAACTCAGCTTTGTATTATACCTTTTCGAAGAGCTAAGTTAGCGAAGTGCTTTACAGGCGATCTGCAAGGATGCAGAAAGGTAGAGCAACGCAGGAGCAGTTGCCGAGATGTTTTCTCACGCCGGTATGACAAAAAAGCGTGGCTTTTAGCGGTTTTGGAAGTTTGCTGAAGCAAGAGACTTTTTGGTTACTTTGTCGTCTTTTGAAAAAGTGACTGGCTGACCATGGATGGTCTGTCATACCCAGCATGGATGCTGGTAAGCGAAGCGTATGCTCTAGTGCCCGCAGGCCATAAATAAGCGTAGCGCATGTTTTATTTCCGACTCAAGTCACACCGAGCATCGAAGGCTAACGTTGGATTAATTGCATGGATGCAATTCAAGTGAAAGCCGCGTCGGGAACGCGTTTTCACGACCTGTGTTAGACGAGACGCACAGGGAATAAGTGACTTACTGGAGGGCGGCCTTTACAAAGTACGTCCTGTACTTTGCCCTACGGGCCATCCTTCGGATGTTCAAAATGGTTCCCGACCATTTTGTCTTGGTTACTTCTTTCGGCTGTTGGAAAGAAGTGACTGGCTGACCATGGATGGTCTGTCATACCCAGCATGGATGCTGGTACGCGAAGCGTATGCTCTAGTGGCCGTAGGCCATGAATAAGCGAAGCGCATAGTGAACAACGTGAATGCTTAGCACACGCAGTGTATAACGCAGTGTATAACGCAGCGAAGCTGTGCTATCTGGCCGTAGGCCATGAATAAGCGAAGCGCAGCTTATAAATCCATGCGGTAACAACAAAGAAGCCAGCTATGTCAGCTGGCTTTAATATCGACTCTAAAAATAAACCATTAGTCTGTATAAGCTAAACGGTTAAACTTCTGTTGCTGATAATCTGCATCACCGAAGGTGGTGTTAATCATCATCAGGCGCTTAACGTAATGGCCTACATCTAACTCATCCGTTAACCCCATACCGCCATGCAATTGAATGGCTTCATCACCAATCAATTTACCGTTGCGCCCAATCATCACTTTCAGTGCAGCGATATTTTTAGCTAAATCTTCGGCTCCGCTTTCTGCAGCACACACTGCACGGTATAAAATGGACTTGGCTTGTTCGCCCGCCATAAACATATCCACCATGCGATGTTGCAACGCTTGAAAGCTACTGATCGCCACACCGAATTGTTGACGCGTTTTAGTGTATTCAATGGTGGTGGTATTGAGCTTTTGCATAATACCCATAGCTTCTGCACACAGGGCAATCGTCACGTCGCTAACCACAGCATCTATCAGCTGGTAACCATCGTCGACTTCACCAACGACGTGGTTTGCCGCTACGCGTACATCGGTGAGTTTAATGTTAGCGACTAACTGACCGTCCATTAAGCGGTAAGCCGTACGTTGTACACCCGGTGCATCTGCATCAATCAAAAACAGAGTGATACCTGCTTCATCGCACTGATCGCCTGAGGTTCTGGCTGACACAATCATCTTGTTGGCGGCTGCACCATTGAACACAACGGTTTTTTCACCGCTAAGTACAAAGTCATCACCGTCACGCTTTGCTTGGGTTTTCACGTCCGCTAGTTCAAAACGGCTTTGACGCTCAACATAAGCAAATGCGCCTTGCAGTGAGCCATCAATGATCTTTTCAATATTCGCATCTTTCAGTGCTGCGTTGCCGCTTTTACTCAATAAACCACCGAACATCAGCACGGTTGCCACAAACGGTTCAACCACTAGGCCTTTGCCCATTTCTTCCATAACGGCCATGACGTCAGTGGGACCACCACCAAAACCACCGTAAGCTTCTTCAAATGGAATAGACAACCAACCCAACTCTGCGAAAGTTTGCCAATTGTCAGGATTAAACCCTAATGCATTGGCGGCATTGCTGCGGCGTGCTTCAAAGTCGTATTCGTCTTGCACAAAGCGCGCAACGCTGTCTTTGAGCATGTTTTGTTCTTCAGATAAATTAAAATTCATGATTAAAGACCCAGTACGTATTTAGCGGTAATGTTTTTCTGCACTTCGTTTGAACCACCGTAGATAGTGGCGGCTCGTCCGTACATATATGCTTTTCTTGCGTCGTGACCAAAGGCGTGACCAATACTTTCAGCGGTTTCATCGCCGTGTAGCACACCGCTGTAATAACCCGCTAAGTCCATGTACATCTGTTGGATAGCTTGTTGAATTTCGGTACCTTTAATTTTTAGCAACGAAGATTCCACGCCCGGCCCTTTGCCATCTGCTGTTGACGCCAGAACGCGAAGCTCGGTGTATTCCAATGCCATCAACTCTATTTCTGTGTTCGACAAGCGATTTTGGAATTGCACGTCTTCGATCAGTGGGCGCCCGCCGCTGATTTCTTCACTGAGTAACTTGCGCAAGTCACGCAAACGGCGCTTTGAGTCAGCCACAGCAGCAATCGAAGTACGCTCGTGTGCTAACAAGGCTTTGGCGTAGGTCCAACCTTTATCTTGCTCGCCGATGCGATTAGCCACGGGAACGCGCACGTTGTCGAACACCACTTCATTCAAGCTGTGATGATCGTCAATGGAGGAGATTTTATTCACGGTAATGCCTGGGCTCTTCATATCAATCAGTAAGAAACTGATACCGTCTTGACGCTTACCTGATGAGTCGGTGCGCACGAGACAGAAAATCCAGTCGGCGTATTGGGCGTAGGTAGTCCACACCTTAGCGCCGTTAACAATGTAATCATCACCGTCTAATTCTGCTTTTGTTTTTAGTGCGGCTAAATCAGAACCTGCACCTGGCTCTGAGTAACCTTGACACCACCAATCTTGGCTTTTAAGAATGCGTGGTAAAAAGCGTTTTTTCTGTTCGTCGTTACCGAAGCCATAAATAACCGGTGCAACCATTTTTAGGCCAAAAGGCACCACATCAGGGGCGCCTGCAAGTGAACGCTCGGTCTCAAAAATGAAGTTTTCAGTCACTGACCAAGCAACACCGCCATGCTCTACTGGCCAGCCTGGGGCTAACCAGCCTTTGTCATTTAGTTTGTTCTGCCACTCGATTTGCGCCGCTTTGAACTCTTCATCTTCACCACGGATCCTGCGTGCTAAATCTTCGGTCCAATTCTCTGCTAAAAATTCGCGCACTTGGTCACGAAAGGCTAATTCCTCAGCCGAAAAGGTAATATCCACTTGCTGCATCCTCGTTCAATTGATCATTTGTAGCTAATAAGTAGCCACCGCATTTTAATACTGCATACCACTACTGTACGCCCCTTCCTTCTTTTTGTACTTAGGGTAAAATGCCACTTAATCTGGCATATGTGCCAAATAACACGTATGCAAAAAATGATGCTCTCAGCCAATGGCGGATAAATAATAAAGCGGAGTGAATACTGTGGCAGATGCGAAATGGCGGGTAGCCTTACTGATTTTTAACGGCGCTTGGGCGTCCACTGTGTATGGCTCAATGGAGCTATTTCACAGCGTTAATTTGCGCCGCCCCAAAGATCAGCAGTTTCACTGCGATTTGGTAAGTGCTGATAGCCAGCCAGTGCAACTGTATGGCGGGCAGTCAATTCAAGGTGATGCCGTTATTGGTGATGAGCCATATAACCTGATCATGCTGGCCCATTACTGGGGGGATTTTCAGCATCTTACCGAGCAATACCCAAGCATTCCCCCGTGGCTGGCTAAACAGCATGCAAAGGGAGCACGCATAGCAGGGGTTAACAGCGGTATTTTTTGGGCGGCAGAAGCGGGGCTGTTAGATGGCGGACGTGCCACTACCTATTGGCGACATTTGCGCGAGTTCGAACTGCGATACCCAAAGGTGCAGTGGCAGGCTAACCAAGCCAGTGTTGAGCATGCCAGAATTTATAGCTCAAACGGGCAGAATGCGTCGATGGATTTAAGCTTACACTTGGTTGAGAAGTTTTGCGGCGCATCCATTGCTGCTGGCTTGGCCCGAGACATCAGCTTTGATAGTCGTCGTACTTATGATTTAAATTTGATCAATATCGCGGGGTTTCGTCAGCATCGAGACGTGGGTATTCACCGGGCACAAGACTGGCTAGACGAGCATTTTACCCAAAGCGTTGAGCTACAAGCGTTGGCTAATCAAATTGGCATGAGCAGACGCACCTTTATTCGCCGATTTCAAAAAGCAACCGGTGAGCTACCCTCTCGCTATTTACAACGACTGCGAATAGAAGCCGCTAAGCACCGCTTAGGCAATACCCAAGACAGCATTAAAACCATTGGAATGGGTGTGGGTTATCGGGATATCAGCTCATTTTCGAAGGTGTTTAAGTCTTTGACAGATGTTACCCCGAGGGAATATCGCCAGCGTTTGCGCCCAACGGACACTAAAACGCAGGCTTAGCGTATTACGAATACTTTAAAATTCGGCCAAATATACCTTCAATGTCTTTCAGGTTACGGCATGGCTCAACGCTACTACACCAAGGCGAATACTCAGACATGATTGAATCGCCCGTGTCCCAGCTGTTGTGTTGCTCTGGGTTTAGCCACAGCACCCGTTTACTTTGGCGATACACTTTTTGCCAAATGTCGGTGCGCCCATCCCCGTCGTTATTGCGTGCATCTCCGAGCAAAATAACCGTGGTTTTTTTATCGATACTGGTTAGGGCTTGATCCTGAAAGCCTGCCAGCGCCTTGCCATAATCGGTCGACAGGCCGCCCCAACGTTGCATAATTTTTTCCAGTGCAGATTCTATGTCTTCTTGTTGTAATAGCGTGGTGACTTCAATCATATCTGAGGCAAACACGAACGAGCGTACTTTGGGGATAACGTCTTGCAGTGAATACAAAAACAATAACAAGAAACGCGCCACGCGACTCACTGAACCACTGACGTCACAAATCACCATGATTTTAGGTCGCTCTACGCGCGTTGCCTTCCAGCGAGTGTGAAACAAGGCACCATCAAACGCTGCATTTGCCGCAATGGTTTTACGAACATCCAATTGCCCGCGCTTACGTGTTAGGCGCCTACGGCTGTGCTGGGTGGCTAGTTTGCGCGCCGCCTTTTGCACTAAGCGCTGCATTAGTGCGTAATCGGTATGCTCAAGTTGGCTTAATTTTGCTTGCTGTAGGTGATCTTCACGAAACTTCGCCCCCTTGTGCCGAGCGAAAATAAGGTATTGCTGCTCTACATAGTCTTTCACTTGCTCAAGCAAACGTGCACGGGCCTGTGTTAGTTGATCTTGCAGTCTTTTTTGTTCTGGGCTATCTGGCGTAGCGCGAAGTTCAGCGCTTAATTCATCCCCCCCAAGGCGTTGCATTATTTTGTAAGCGAAGTGATTCTTTTGAGTAAAGAAAACAATAGAAGATAGATCTTCGGCTTTCGCCGCTTGTGCAATGGCTAACGCCATATCTTGTTGTTGTGCGAGAAACTGTCCTAATGCAGAGCTAGCAGTGGCTACCGACCCGCCTTTTGCCTCAGCGTTTTCTCGATTTTGTTTTTGCTGCTTGTCTGTCGCTGCTGGCGATTCAAGCGTACCGTCGTCGCCGTCTTTCTCATTTTCGATATTAGCAAAATACAACTCAAACAATTCGTGGTACGTGGCTTGGTCTTGCTGGCGCTTCACTAGCGTGAGCGCCAATACGGATTTGGCTGTTGCTCGCGACCCAAGCCCCAACAGCCCAATCGCCTTTATCGCATCTAACGATTCGGCCGGGGATATAGGCAAACCCGCTTCACGCAGTGCACCAATAAAATCAGCGATAAAACGCACTTAAGCCAAACCTTTAAGCAAATTGGTGATCTCTGGCTCGACTAACTCGATGTCATCCTGAAATTTTAACAGTAGGTTAAGCGTTTCTTTAACCCAGTGCGGGTCAAGCTCTTCTACGTTTAAAAGCAGTAGCGCCCTTGCCCAATCGATCGTTTCGCTAACCGCGGGGGATTTCTTCAAAGGCATGTCGCGTAGCTTGGCCATCAGCGCCACAATTTGCTCTCGTAACTGGGCGTCTAAATTATCCACTTGAGCAGCCAAAATACGACTTTCCAGCTCAGTGTCGGGGAAAGGAATATACAGGTGTAAGCAGCGGCGTTTCAACGCATCCCCAAGCTCACGCGTATTGTTGCTAGTCAACATCACGATGGGCGTTGAACAGGCTTTTACCGTGCCAATTTCGGGTATAGACACTTGATAATCCGACAGTAACTCAAGTAAGAAGGCCTCAAACTCCTGATCTGCCTTGTCAATTTCATCCACCAGCAACACAGCGCCTTCTTCGCTTTGCAAAGCTTGTAACAAGGGCCTGGGCTCTAAAAAATCCTGTGAATAAAAAATATCACCAAAATCATGTAATCGAGCGATGGACTCATCCAATCCCCGCGCGCCCCTAAGCACATCCCCCAACTGTTCTTTTAGCACTTGGGTGTAGAGCAATTGCTTGCCGTACTTCCACTCGTATAAGGCTTTTGACTCATCCAGCCCTTCATAGCACTGCATGCGAATAAGTGGTGCATTGAGATACGCAGCGGTGATTTTAGCGAGCTCGGTTTTACCCACACCAGGCGGTCCTTCAATCAAGATAGGCTTTTGTAAGTGACACGCTAAGTAAATGGCCGTCGCCACAGAGGGGCTGCAAATGTAGCCTAAGGCCTCGAACTGACGTTGAATTACCTCTGGGGAAGCTATTTTTTCTTGGTGTTTAATGATCACGAGTATCCAGCGTCTTAGGGAAATTATTGGGCATTATTTGTGTAAGGCTTGGGCAAATGCAAATCGTTATGGCTGTTGATGCGCAATCAATTAGTTTAATAGTTAGGCAAAACGTAAACATGAAACAAGCGTTGTAAATCCGCTTAATATCATTAATCTGAACAGGAAATGTGCTGCGTCATAAATAGATAATAAGGAATAACGCTATGGACCAACTGTGGTTTTTAATACCTGTGACGATGTTTGTGCTTGGCAGTATTTGGATGGCCTCGAGACTAAAACACGACGACCCTCTAAATGATCATAAAGACGGATTAGAATAGCGAATATTTTTTAAGCCAGCTAAAAAAAGCTGGCTTATTATTGCTGCGTGGCAGTACTAAATAACTGAAATTTCCACTTCGATATTGCCACGGGTAGCATTTGAATAAGGGCACACATGATGTGCTTTCTCCACCAAAGCTTGGGCTTGCCTTTTGTCCATGTCCCCTAGTGATACCGCCAATTTTGCGGCAATACCAAAACCATTTTCGATACCACCAATAGATACCTCTGAATTAATGTACACATCACTAGGCAAGGCGATTTTGGCTTGGCCGGCCACCGCTTTTAACGCGCCGATAAAACACGCGGCATAACCCGCTGCAAATAATTGCTCAGGATTTGTGCCCTGCCCGTCATCACCCCCTAACCCTTTAGGCGTCGATAGCGTGACATCTAAACGACCATCATCAGATTTTGCTGAACCAGCACGGCCCCCTGTTGCAGTGGCTTTTGCAGTGTATGCGACATTTTGTAATACGTTCATAAATTTCTCCGCGGTGAGGTTTTTAGTAAAGTTAAACGATGAATTTATTTTGCATGCAAAATATTAGGCCGAATAAATACTCTTTGCAAATAATTTGCATGCAAATTAAAATGCACTTCGAGGTAAATTATGTCGTTTGAAAACTTACAGTTAAAAAATCAGCTATGTCATCGCTTGTACATGGCTTCCAATAATATCGCCCGTGCCTATCGCGAGCCTTTACTTGCACTGAATCTGACCTACCCGCAATATGTGGTGATGATGGCGTTATGGGAAAAGGACGGGATCACCATCGCCCAACTCATCGAGCAAACCGCTATCGATGGTGGCGCGATGACGCAAATTTTGAAAAAGATGGCAGACAAAGAGCTGCTTAACATCATTAAAGACGAGCAAGACAAACGAAAACGGGTAATAAAGCTCAGTGACTCAGGCCAAGCGTTAAAGCTTAAAGCCACTGACGTCCCCGACAAAGTATTGTGTCAATTTGCAGCGATTACCCCAGCACAAAGTAAACAGCTAATGGATTTGCTTGATTTGGTTGTGGCCGTTTAACTATATTTTAAGTAGGTAGGCTACACCTAGATGACAAGCCCCCCATACTTATTAGATAATGGAAGGCTGCCTTGAACGAAAAAGTACTAGCGTATAGGCAAAGCTTTAGCACTTATTGTTGATTTTGCCCGAGGCATGTCAGTTGAGATGACCTTAGCGGCTTTTGCACTAAAATCTAGCTCTGACATGACGAACGAGCGCTGCGAAAAGTAATACATCGATTCTTCTGGCTCTGCTTGGCTATTGCGCTGTGCAATATCCGTTCTGAGAAATTCGTCGTAGCTATTAATGTAATCATACCCTTCTGCTGCAAGGGTTATCAAAACACTATCAACAGATTGATCAAGCGACGCTTCAGGAATAAATTGCTCAATATCAATATTATCTATCGGGATTGAACGTCCTGATAAAGGCGCCAGCACCTGCCAATCTAGCAGAGGTTTATCATCATGAATGGCTTCTACGGCTAAGAAAACGAAGTCAAAATCGCGATTGTGAGTGATAGAGTAGCTGCCAGATTCTTCTAATATTGCTCCTAGTGCTGGATAATCCAGGATCGGAAGTGTTAAGTCGAAAGTTTGATTAACATCTTGGGTTCTTTTTTCTACAATACTTAATTCGAAGGCATCCTCAGCTTCAGGGATATTGTCCAGATTTTGAATAGAGTAAGCCGACACATAGTGCTGCTCTATCAGGTCTGAATTAAACGAATGAATACTTTCCTGTGAGCTGTAAACGGAATTGCTGAAATGCTGCGCATTCCCTATCCGTGCACTGTATTGTTTATATGGTGCTCTCGTATTCACACTCAATGCTTGGCCAGTCAAGGTGGCATCCACTTCACTCACTGCGCTAATATTATCGAGCACCGCACCATAAGTTTCATCATCAGTCACTTTGACAAAGGCGGTGAGAACAGGCCATTTATCGTCCTGATCTTTACAATATTCGACGTCAGAGAAGGCAACCCTGCCAAAATCAGAACTTTTTCCGCCTATGCTTTTGTAATTTCTCAATGAGCTTGAACTTGGAAACAGTGAAGAATCTGGCAAGTTAACAACCACATTTGTTGTCTGACATTCACACGTTGAAGCATCTTTTGTAAAATGCTTCAACGTGCCAAGTTCAATGGCGGGATGGTCAATATAAGTCTTCATGTGAACAGGCTTGACGCCTGCTACTTCAGACTGCCCTCGGAAAACAACGGAAAGCGTTAAGGTATCTTGGCTATTTTCAATCGTTACATTTCCGCTTTGATCAGCAAAAAATACGTCTTTGTTGGACATGTCATTGTTATGAACAATCACGGCAGCATCGGTTGCAGGGATCGACATACCGCACGCGTTTACATACTCCAAAGCAGCACTGACATTTTTGGCCACAGGTGTTGTACCGCCACCGGTTGAGCCACTTGACGGTGTGCTCGATGAACCACTGCCACCACCACAGCCCGCTAACAATATGCCAACACCTAATAATACTGACCCTTTAAACATCAAAAATTCCCTTTAATTACAACTGGATAATGTACGAGGATATTAAATTATTGAGTAAATCACAAACAGTAAAACGACAGGTTTTAAGACTCAAAGCTGCACTAAGTGAAAATCATCATTGATAATTGGCTTTACCTAACTGTCGCTTTGAAGCCCAACTCTTGGCTAAGACCAGGGATTTCCTCATTGCAAAGAAGTTTTCCGAGTATGAGAGGATGTAACTCACATGAATTACAGTATTAACAGCCAAACTAAACGCATCTGACCTACTTTATATTGGATATCTTCTCTTACATTTAGTCTCAAATAATTGCTTTGAGACTTTAAAAATCCATACGATGGTGCGCTATTCTCACGTCGCGTGTTGACCACTGTTGTCGACACCTCTGGAAACATCTCTATATGCTCAATATTTTATATTTATTTGTTGGTGGGACGCTGCTTACGGCCGGTGGCTAGGGGTTTATTCGGGGTGCTCTAAGGTTAGCTAAAAAGTGGGGTTGTCAGCTCTTTTTTGTGGCCTAGTGATTATTGGCTTTGGTACGTCCATGCCGGAACTATTCGTCTCGGTAAACGCTGCTTTAAACAACCAGCCAGATATCGCCATTGGCAATGTTATCGGCCGCAACATTGCCAATGTACTGCTTATCTTGGGGCTGTGCGCGATGATCATGCCACTTACAGTTGCCACTATATCCTTGCGCCGCGATGCGCTCGTGGTAGTTGCCGCTAGTGTGCTATGCATAGCACTAAGTAGCGAAGGTGTGACCAGTTTTGTGGAAGGGCTATTCTTACTGGGTGCATTGGCTGCCTATTTAACCTGGACGTATCTTAGTAAGAAGGGCCAATCCGCGCCTGCCGCTGAACTTCACGCTGCCGGGGGCCAAGAAATAGAAAATGTGCCGCAAAGTATGTTTTGGTCTGTAGTACAATCGGTGGTTGGATTAGGATTATTAATAGCTGGCTCGCAGATTTTGCACAAAGGTGCTGTGGCATTGCGCACGGTTTAGGTGTTTCCGAGGCAGTTATTGGATTAACACTTGTCGCCTTCGGTACCTCATTACCTGAACTCACTATATCGATTATCTCCGCTCTACGTAAACATGCCGAGGTGGCGGTGGGCAATATACTGGACGGCGGCTTAGCCGTACTGAAGGCGGCATCTTGTTTATCGCTTATGTAGTCTATATTGCTGTCAGTTATCTAGCTTCTGCCAGTGAATGAACGCGAACTTATAAAACAATAATTATTATATAAATCAATCACTAAAGAGGTACACTCAGTACACCTTTACTCTTTAATTTGGCAGGTCTGGTTTGCAACAGGCATTAACTTATTTGGGCACCCTTGATGATGTGGTGCAACGTTACCCTTGGAATATAGAAATGGGTCAGCCGCAGTTTAATCAGATGCTGGTCCGTAAAGCTCTATTAGGTGAAAAAGTCATTATTAACGATGGTTACTTGCTAAATCATCCTTTTGCTCGCCACGCTTTGCTTAACCCTAGTTCTTCCCCATTAAAAGCCTTAATTGAAGCAAACTTTGTACAAATTATGTCCCGTAGTGGCTGATTGTTAGACGTGGCTGAGAAAATGTCAGCCCAAGGTGTTGAGAGTTTTCAAGCCCTGCAAAAAAGTTCTGAGTGGCCTGCGTTACAGTCGATGTTAAAGCAGTGGGAGCCAGGGTTACAACGCATCGAAAACTTCATTCCTTGGCCTAAGAAGCACATTAGCCACGGCTTTGACAATATGCTCGGGCGTAGTCGCCATTTGCAGGTTGAAAACCTCGGCATGACTGCTGTGTCCAACGATGACTTTCAGCGAGTATTCGATTTATATACTGCGAAAAACAAAACCGACAAAGAAGCGACGCGCACCCGCTGGGAGCAAGCGTGTTTAAGCATTTTGGGTGATGCACCTGATGCCAAAGCAAAAATAAATGAGTTAATGGGGTTGGCCACCGAGGCTTACCATTACAACTTTGCTGTGTGCTTAAGCTCTCAGTTTAGTGAGCGTAAAATTTTGGTCGAGACCCGCTATAGCCGTGCTTTTGCAGATCTCATTCAGCTCGGTCAACCAACTGAGTCTGAACTGGTAGATATTCCTTCAATTCAAATACCGCAGAAACTACGCTTTGACCGCCCTCAGTTATGGAAAGAGCTGGTCGACCCATTTAGTGAAGTCGCGGGTGTTCAAAAGGAATATCAAGATGTCATGGAGCAGTTTTTTGCCGGCCAAGCCAATGCCAAACTGGTTGAAGAAGTTTCAATAAAATACTCAAGAGCCTTGTCTGAGCATTTCGAAAGCGACGAGCCAGACGGGGGCATAAAAAAAGTGGCCCTGAGTATTGGCTTTTTAGGCCTTGGTTTGGTGGCAGGAGGCCCTGTAACAGCAGGTCTGCTGTGGCTGGCTGAAAATAGTTTACTGCCTACTGTCACTCGGGTATTTAAACTCAGAGACAAAGGTTTTTTTAAAAAACAAGCGAGCGCTCAACCGCTGGACCTAAGCCGCAAAAATACCCTAAGTTCGGTGTCTATATCCCTGCCATTAGCCAAGAAACTTGCTAAGGATATTCCTGACTTTGCTTAACTAAGCCAGGCTGATTCAGTCATTAATCGAATAGATAAGCGAGTAAAGCAATCAAAGACCGTTAGCTTGAGCGAACCGGCTAACGGCTTTGAACGTACTAGCGCATCAGATGGCCTTGTTGCCTGATTGCTTTTCAATATTAAGTATTTCAATCAACGCATCGAACGCTCTTTGTGGCTGGGTGTGGCGGCATATTTTCACTTTTGGATTGTCACCGCCAATGCGGGTAATACCAAATGTAGCGGGGTCGTAATGAGAGCGAGGTAGACCGGCTTCAGTGACGTCTGGCATGCTGGTATCTACCCATTTATCCCCAGCGGCCACCTTGGTATATTCAACCCATACCGACTGCATTTCGCCTTGGCATAGCTCAGGTTCAACCACCACGAGTGCGGCTAGCACGTCCCAAAAGTAATACTCATCCGATTCGATAAACCAGTCGTTGTCGTCTAATACTTTATCCCAAAACTCTGCTGCTTGGGTTTTAACCTGTGACTTAAAACGCTTGGCGTATTCTGGGGTCACCATGACCTGATTGGTTAAATCGAGCCCGACTACTTCTACCGCTAAATCAGATGCAAATACGATATCAGCTGCCACCGCATCTACATATATGTTCCACTCAGCTTTTTTGTTGGGGTGATCCCCCGTAAAGCCAGGCACAATAATATTGCCTGGGGCATCGAAACCGCCCCCCATCATCACTAAGCGCGAAACTTTGGGTATATCTTGCGGGTATTTCTGCAGCCACTGGGCGATATTCGTTAAGCTACCAGCACTGAGTAATACTACTTGCTCATTTTGCTGGCTAAGCAGCTGATGAATCAAATCAACAGCATCAAGCTCTGTTGGCTTACGGTTGGTTTTGGGCACAGGCACCCCTGACAAGGTATCCGCTTGTTGCCGCCACGGGGCCGGAAAGGCATAGTAACCATCCATCGGGAAATCATCACCACACGCAAAGGGCACATCTGGCGAATTTGACAGCGCCAACAAGCCCGGAATATTCACCATATTATCAGCGCAGTGACCTTCCCCTACGCCATTTGATGTCACTCCGAGCAATTCAATCTCTGGGTGATTCGCTACCACCAGCATGGCCGACCAATCGTCGATCCCCATGTCGGTATCATAAATGACTTTTTCAGCAGATGCAGTGGAACAAAAAATAGAAAATACGAAGAGCAGTGACGCATTAGATAAGCAGGAAAAACCTTGGAACATCTCAATACCAATAACAAATTATAAAAGGAGCGCAAATGTAGCAAAAACAACACCACATTTCTCTTTATAAACAAGCCTTTAAATTCAGGGCTTTACAACCTATATAACAATTCATCAACGTGCTTATCTGCACCACCGCATTAGACATTGCACCATTAGGTAAATACACTTCTTATTATGTCTGCACACTATTGCAAATAGCGTATAGAAACTGTTGTAAATTGCGCATAAAAAAACCTAAACCACAGGTTAAGCACATTTAACCTGTGGTCCAGTTGCTTTTGCTACTTGCTAAGGTTCATGTCAGTAATGTAAATGCTGTTACCTTGATCTCCGCCAACCCCGAAAATGGCGATTTGGGTCAGATTAGACAGGTTTAGCGGTACATACGCTAAATTAATGGTCACAGCTGCATCCGACAAGATGAACACGATGTCGTTCTCAGTACTCGTATCAAACGCACGCAAAGAGGTATATTTATAAACTTATCATGCAAATTCAGCATGTGCATTAGAGCGATTTTATTGAGGTAAAAAAGCGCCCAGCACAGTCACAACACTGCGTTGAAAATAATTACCGAGAAATAAAAGGTTATATTTATAGGGTCTAATTTAGATAAATTTTGGTAAGGAATTTTTCAATTATTTTCATTCTCGTCAGTGGAATTACTGTTAATCTGTTAACTCGTTGAAGTTAAAAAGAATGATTTTTCTGTGTTTTCCGGTCAATTAGTCCATGGGTTACCGACACGTACTTGGAATAATTGCAGCCCGTTCTTATTCGGAACGACAAATAAACCTGATGTGCAAACACCTCTTTTGCCAAACGTTTCAACCTATGTTGTGAATTAACACAGTCATTAAAATAAGAAAAAGAATTTACGTTATGAAATGGAGCCAAATAAACGAGCAATCTTGCTCTATCGCGCGTTCAGCTGCGATATTCGGCGATCGCTGGACACTGCTTATCCTCAGAGATATCTTTTGGAAAGTCACTAAGTTTTCCGAATTGCAGAAATCATTAGGGATAACCAAGCATCGCCTATCTGACCGCCTCAATCGTTTAGTCGATTCAGGGGTACTGTATAAAGACTTATATGATGAAAACAGACAACACTTTGAATATAAGCTTACCGAGAAGGGCCTTGACCTCTACCCTATCATGCTGGCGATTGTCCACTGGGGAGACAAGTGGGAGGGAGATCTGGATGGCCCTCCTGTTCATTATTTTCATACGACTTGTGGCGAAGCTGGCACAGCACATGTAGCTTGCTCGATATGTGGGGAGGCCATGAATGTGAATAATACCTCAGGAGCGTTAGGGGCAGGCATTTTAAACAAAGTGGAAAGAGGGGAAGAAACCGGCATTAAACTTGATATTTACGCCGGTAATTCGTGACAACCTTTTAGCCGCAGGCTTCGCTATTTGCGCTTACCTGATACCCTGGCCCATTCACCGTCAATTTCAATCGGCTCCATGTGAAAGTCTTGACTGTATAAATCGTTGATCCCTTGAGCCTGTTCGGCCAAGATGCCAGATAGAACCAATTTGCCACCAGATTTACAATACGCAGTGATCACTTCACGTAAATCCCGAAGTGGTCCTGCGAGTATATTCGCCAGCACGACATCAGCCTTTAATTCAGGTTGATGCTCGGGCAAATACAGCTCTATTTTGTCGCCTATGTGATTACGATCGGCATTGGTTTGGCTCGACAGTAGGGCTTGAGGGTCAATATCGATGCCTACCACCCGCTTCGCGCCTAACTTAATTGCCGCTATCCCCAGTATTCCGGAGCCACAGCCAAAATCGACCACTAACTTATCGCTTAACTCTAGCGCATCTAACCAACGTAAACACAAGGCGGTTGTTGGGTGCGTACCCGTGCCGAATGCGAGTCCTGGGTCGAGCATAACATTCACCGCGCTTGGGTCAGGCACGTCGCGCCAACTTGGGCAAATCCACAGGCGCTGACCAAAACGCATAGGGTGAAAGTTGTCCATCCATTCTCGCTCCCAATCTTTGTCTTCTAGTTGGTCAAGCTTGTGAGGGAAATCTGCCCCTAGCACCTTTGATTTACTCATTCTTGCCACGACGCCGTCCATATCATAATCCGCTTCGTATAAGCCCATGACTTGCGTTTCAGGCCATAACATCACCTCTCCTGGCTTGGGCTCGTACATAGGGGTGTCTTTGGCGTCAACAAAGGTGACTGCTTGTGCACCATTGGCACTTAACATATCGCCTACTTGTTCGGCATATTTGGCTTTGGTGTCGATGATGAGTTGGATCCAAGGCATGGTAGGTCTTATCTAATGGCAAAGAAGCCAGTATAACATTAGTTAATTAGCGTAAACTAACGTGTTCACCGATCACGTTGAACTTTTGCATAGATAATTGCGTTCTTGTTATTGTCTGTGTTTATTTTTTGGGAGCTATCTTGCCTACATCTCGCGACTTAACTGTCCCACCTGTTCATCAGGTATTAGTGAAACTCACCTTACCCATGATTTTTGGCATTATCGCGG
Organism: Paraglaciecola sp. T6c; assembly: GCF_000014225.1. Classification (NCBI taxonomy): domain Bacteria; kingdom Pseudomonadati; phylum Pseudomonadota; class Gammaproteobacteria; order Alteromonadales; family Alteromonadaceae; genus Paraglaciecola; species Paraglaciecola sp. T6c. The sequence goes on along the minus strand of NC_008228.1, from coordinate 106,263 downwards.
TGCTGTCAGTGTCGTTAATCGATACCTATTTTGTTAGCCAATTAGGTACCGAACACCTTGCCGCTTTGTCATTCAGCTTTCCCATCACTATGAGCATATCAAGTTTAGCCATCGGCTTGGGGGTTGGAGCGGCATCAGCGGTCTCCCGCGCCGTGGGCTCAAATGACAAAGAACAGGCCAAGCGTTTGTCTACCGATAGTTTATTACTCGGTATATTGGTGGTTATGTTTGTGGCTATTCTTGGTTATACATACGTGAAACCGTTACTGAGTTTATTAGGTGCAACAGGGCAAGTGTTGGAGTTAGGTGCGCGCTATATGCGTATCTGGTTTATCTCTGTGCCGTTCTTAGTTGTGCCCATGATTGCAAACGCTTTGATCCGTTCGGTAGGGGATGCATTCTGGCCAAGCTTAATGATGATTGGCTCTGCGCTGGTCAATATTGTGGCCACACCTATCTTAATTTTTGGTTGGGGCGTTATTCCGGCCTTTAATATTGAAGGAGCAGCTTACGGCACTTTACTGGCCCAAGTACTGACTCTGTTCGCATCACTAGCCATACTGGTTATGCGTGAAAAATTACTGAGTTTTCAGCTTGCCTCCAAAGAGCAACTAGTGGCTTCGTGGCGCTACTTGCTTTCTATTGCTGTGCCTGCCGCCGCGGGTAATATGGTCAATCCTTTATCGATCGCCATTGTCACCGCTATTGTGGCGTGGTTTGGCGAGAAATCAGTTGCTGCATTCGGCGTGGCAACACGAATCGAGTTTTTTGCGGTGATACCCATGCTTGCTTTGTCTTCTGCCATTGGCCCATTGGCGGGACAAAATTGGGGCGCGGGCAAAGTTCAACGCATTATTGATGGACTCAAGATTAGCTATTGGGTGTGTATTGTATGGGCGTTGATGTTGAGTGCGTTTTTATGGTTTACCGGGCCGTTTATTGTCGGTGCTTTTACGGACGACGGCAAAGTATCAGCCCAGGCGTTGAGTTATCTGCGCATCATTCCCTTGAGTGTCTGGGGTTACGGTATCGTAATTGTAGCTGCTGCTGCCTTCAACTCTATTGGCAAGGCTAAAGTGGGGCTGGGGTTTTACGTGGTTCGCTCTGCGTTATTTTATGTCCCTTTATCTTGGCTTGGCGCCACATTTGCGCAAATCGATTATGCCTTTTTTGGTATCGCCGTCGCTAATGTTGTATCAGGCATTGCAATAGGTTGGTATTCACTTTGGAGGCTAAACCGTATTCAAGCTAAAGAAACGGCTGACGCACCAGGTTAACCATATACAGCTCAAAAAAAAAGAGTGCATAAGCACTCTTTTTCGATTTATCTCGAAAGACCTAAACTAGTGACCACCAAGGCCTAGTTTCTTCTCAAGATAGTGAATATTCGCACCACCAGCGGCAAAGGCTTCATCGGCCATAATACGCTGTTGTAATGGAATATTGGTTTTTATACCTTCAATGACCAGCTCGCCTAATGCGTGGCGCATTCTAGCAATCGCCACTTCACGGGTTTCACCGTATGTAATCAACTTACCAATCATAGAGTCATAGTTAGGCGGTACGGAATAACCCGCATAAATATGTGAATCCCAACGCACACCTAAGCCACCAGGTGGGTGAAACATATTAATTTTACCTGGGCTTGGTATGAAAGTGTCTGGATCTTCAGCATTAATACGACATTCAATCGCATGCCCACGCACTTGGATCTGCTCTTGAGAAATCGTTAGCTTTTGGCCGTCCGCAATACGCAATTGCTCTTTGATCAAATCGACACCCGTGATCATTTCTGATACTGGATGCTCAACCTGAATTCTGGTGTTCATTTCAATGAAATAAAACTCACCATTTTCGAACAAGAATTCAAACGTACCTGCTCCGCGGTATCCGATATCGATACATGCTTGGCAACAACGGGCACCAATTTTGGCGCGCATTTCTTCAGTAATGCCTGGCGCTGGCGCTTCTTCAACCACCTTTTGGTGACGACGCTGCATAGAGCAGTCACGCTCACCTAAATGAATTGCGCTACCTTGACCATCAGCCAAAATTTGAATTTCAACGTGGCGAGGGTTTTCAAGGAACTTCTCCATGTAAACCACATCGTTGTTGAACGCGGCGGCTGCTTCGCCTTTCGTTGCTGCAATAGCACCGATTAGCTCTTCTTCACTGCGAACAACGCGCATACCACGGCCGCCACCGCCACCAGCGGCTTTGACAATAATCGGATAACCGATGCCTTGGGCTAACTTTTTATTGCGCGCTTCATCATCATTCAATGGCCCATCAGAACCCGGTACACAAGGTACTCCGGCCGCCTTCATCGATTTGATTGCCGACACTTTGTCGCCCATCAAATTTATGGTTTCAGCTTTTGGTCCAATGAAAATAAACCCGCTACGTTCAACCGCTTCGGCAAAATCAGCATTCTCTGCTAAAAAGCCGTAACCAGGGTGAATAGCCACTGAGTTAGTGACTTCTGCCGCTGCGATAATACGCGGAATGTTTAAGTAACTTTCGGTTGCAGATGGCTTACCGATACAAATGGTTTCGTCAGCCAAAAGCACGTGCTTTAAACTTTCATCTGCGGTGGAGTGCACTGCGACTGTCTTGATGCCTAACTCTTTACAGGCACGCAAGATGCGAAGCGCAATTTCACCGCGATTGGCAATCAGTACTTTATCAAGCATTTTCAGTAACCTGCTTATTCAATGATGAATAGGGGCTGATCGAATTCAACCGGCTCTTGGTTGTCGATTAGGATTTCTTTGATAACGCCAGCTTTGTCCGACTCAATTTGATTCATCATTTTCATGGCTTCGATGATACATAAAGTGTCGCCTACTTTGACGCTTTGGCCCACTTCAGCAAAAGGTTTTGAACCTGGAGAAGATGAACGGTAGAAAGTACCGACCATTGGAGACTTAACACGGTGTCCACTGGTTTCAGCAACGGCTGCAGGTGCTGCTTCAACGACGGGAGCAGCTGCTACAGGTGCAGCTTGTTGGATAGGGGCAGAGTACTGTACTTGCGCTGCCGGCTGGCCGCTACGATGGATTCGTACAGATTCTTCACCTTCAGTAATTTCTAACTCAGAAATACCTGATTCTTCTACTAACTCGATGAGTTTCTTAATTTTGCGTATATCCATGATGTTATCTCTTTTTGATTTGTATACATAAGCGACCGGTAGCACACCGACCACGGCAACTAATTCGTTTGGTTATTTACATGTTGTTGAGCTGCATTGAGTGCAAACGCATAACCCTGTTCACCCAAACCACATATCACCCCCACTGCTACGTCTGATAAGTACGAGTGATGGCGAAAAGGTTCGCGAGCATGAACATTGGATAAATGCACTTCGATGAAAGGAATCGATACACTGAGTAAAGCATCGCGTAAGGCAACGCTGGTATGCGTAAAGGCACCAGGATTGATCATTATAAAGTCGACTTTTTGATAAGCGCTGTGAATAGCATCGATTAACTCGTGCTCAGCATTTGATTGCACATGATCTAACTCGATCCCCATGCCTTTTGCTTGCACATTTAAGGTGTTAACAATATCTTGTAGGCTACGTGAGCCATAAACTTCGGGTTCACGTTTGCCCAACATATTGAGGTTGGGTCCATTAATTAATAAAACTTTCAAGAATACGCCGCTATCTTCGTTAAAATGATAATTATCTTTCATTATTAGCAAATAAGTATCCGATTAGCGACTAATTTCGCTTAAATTTTCAACTCATCGCACTCAATTGAGGCCATTATAGAGCTAACTTACAAATTAGCAGCAAAATACTGGTCTTATCAGCGAAGATTGCCCCCAAGTTTACGTATTTAATCTCAGTGCTAGGTATACTGATAAGCCATTTGACCCCAAGTCGGTATCGCGTTCAAATACAAGCATGAACTACATTGCACATTTACATCTTGCTAAACACACTCAAACCAGTTTGGTTGGTAATTTTTTGGGGGATTTTGTAAAAGGCAGTGCCTTGGCTGACTTCCCCCTAAATATACAACTTGGTGTGCGCTTGCATCGCCAAATTGACACTTTCACTGACTCTCATCCCCGGGTAGTGGCTTTAAAACGAGATTTCCCTAGACCGATACGACGTTATGCAGGCATTGCGCTTGATGTGTATTTTGACCACTTGTTGATCCAGCATTGGCAACAATTTTCGGCGCCTAAATTACCTATGCACACCTTGTTTAAACAATTTTATCGAGACTTAGAGCAGCTTAATTATAAGGTCAGCCCTCATTTCGCCCGAGTCAGGGCTGGGCTTATCAGTCATCAATGGTTAGCAGACTATGAAAACCTCAGCGCCTGTTTGCGCGCTATGCAAACCATTGAAAAACGCTTCAGTCGTCCAACCCAGTTTGCTCAACAAGCCATGGGCTACATCAGCGAAAATGACAGTGAGTTAAGACAGTCTTTTTTACATTTTTATCCTGATTTACTTAGGCACAGTGAGCTATTTGTCAGTAAACTGATTAAATAAATCCATTCTACATTCGAGGTACCTTGTGTCAGTCAAAGAAATCAATCACCCCTTAGTGCAACATAAATTAGGTTTGATGCGCGAGGCTGGCATCAGCAGCAAAAATTTTAGAGAGCTTGCCAGTGAAGTGGGTAATCTGCTGACCTACGAAGCGACCCGAGAGTTAGAAACCGAGACTGTTGAGATTAACGGCTGGAACGATCAGCCGATTAAAGTCAAAAAGATCAAAGGCAAGAAAATCACCATAGTCCCTATTCTGCGTGCCGGTCTTGGCATGTTAGACGGTGTTATGCAGCTTATCCCAAATGCAAAGGTCAGCGTGGTAGGTTTGTATCGTGATGAAGAAACGCTGCAGCCGGTGGCTTATTTCGACAAAGTGGTAAAAGATGTGGAAGAGCGCACTGCGCTAATAGTTGACCCTATGCTCGCCACCGGCGGTACGTTAATCGCGACCATCGATTTACTGAAAGAAAAAGGTTGCCAACACATAATGGGCTTATTCTTGGTCGCGGCACCAGAAGGCATAGAAGCGGTTGTGAGCAAACACCCAGATGTAGACATTTATACCGCAGCCGTAGATGACAAACTCAACGAGCACGGTTACATTTTACCAGGCTTAGGTGATGCCGGAGACAAAATATTCGGTACACGATAAACGCTAGCTTATATAGCCCCCTTCCCTAATGCGTTATTACATTGCGCAGATGGTACTTAGCCATTGCCCCGTGGAATAACGCCTTAGAGCGTATCGATTAACCAGTCCAACGTCTGCTTTATCACCCGCTCATCGTATTGGCTTTCGGGGTTAAACGAATCGAATATATGATCCGCTCCTTGAATGACACGGGCCTCAGCAAGTACTGATGAGGTTAATGGGAGTAAGGTTTTCTCAATAGGTTTAACGTAGTCTTCGCTGCCTCGAATGGACAACAGGGGCCCGCTATAAGCGTTAATATTCTGATAAATGTCGTGCCCCATCATACCCAAAACATGCGTTTTGGTGACGGTTAGCGTTTCCCATGTAGGCACTTTTACTTCACCGTTATCAAGCACTTCACGCATTTGTGCCGGGGATAGGATGCTTTGCCCTACCAGCGCTGGGTCTCCCGCGCTTGACCACAGCACGACACTGTCAATATCTGTAGGGTGCAGTCCCATAAGCCTTATGGTAGTCGACCCCCCAAGACTAAAACCGACCACACCAGTGGGAGTTTCAGGATATTGCTGACGTAAAAACATCAACCCCGTTTCAGCATCGGTTACCCGAGACGAAAAAGTACTGGTGAGTCGATATCCGCTTTTTTCGCGTTCACTTTCGCCGCGTATATTGATTCTAAGGGAGGCAATATGCTGCTCTGCCAGCTGCGCCGCTAAGCGCTTATACATATCGCCCACTTCATTCATGTTGCCTGCCCAGCCATGAATGAGTAACACACTCGCAATTGCCTCACCTCGCGCCTGAGTATGGGTGGCTTGCATGTCATTTTCTAGAGTAATAACGCGTTCTGTTTCGGCAGTAGCAGCGCTCGACGCGAAACACATCAAGGACAACAACATACTAACGATATAACGATTAAAACGGCGGGCTAACATGTGATTCATCCTTCTAATGCCTTGAGTTTGATGGGCTCTACCTGAGTTATAAGATATTTTTTGCATGGGCGGCAAACGCTGACGCTTGCATAAATCCGGTGACCCGAGAGCCGCTAATCTCTTTACCTTGCAGATCAAAGAACAAGATAGTCGGCAAGCCTAAAATTGAAAAATGCTCTTGAAATGCAATGTTAGTCGCCGTGTTATCGGTTAAATCAATTTGCATCCACACAGTGTTACTAAGCGCGTCTACCACTTGCGTATCAGGAAAGGTGTATTTTTCGAACTCTTTACAGGCAACACACCAGTCCGCATATAAATCGACCATCACGGTTTTACCTTGCGCGTTGGCAGCAGCTAATTTTTGCTCAAAATCATCAAGGTTTTTAACCACTTCAAACCGAGGATGGCTTTGTTCTGTATGCCCGGCAACAGACGATGTCTGGCCAAAAATAGTCTGATAGCCATACATGGCAGACGCAAACAAACCGATAAAAATAACTAGCGCGCGAACACCCTTACCAAAGGTCACTGAACTGGCTTGATTCATCACATAAAAATAGCTAAAAGTCACTAGCCCTAACAACGACCACAAAATATCTGTTGCCATATGGCTGACTAAACGCTCTACAAACATTAACGCGACGGCCAGCATCATGAAGCCAAAAGTGACTTTGATGATGTTCATCCATGCACCTGCTTTAGGCAGTAATTTACCGCCTGTTATGCCAAACAATATCAATGGTATTCCCATGCCCAAACTTAGTGCATAAAGTGCACTGAAGCCCAGCAATAAATCGCTCGTTTGCGCTATGTACAATAATATTCCGGTTAACGGCGCGGTGGTACACGGGGATGCAACCAGCCCTGATATTGCCCCCATCAAAAGCACGCCTAAGTAACTTCCACTTTTCTGTTGGTTACTCACGCCATTGAGCTTTTCTTGCCAGCTTGAGGGTAGCTGAAATTCCCAAGCACCGAACATCACCAACGCCAGCAGTGCAAAAACGACGATCAACGCACCTAATATAATGGGATGCTGCAACGCCGCTTGAAACTGCACGCCCGCCGATGCAACAACTAACCCCAGTAAAGAGTACGTCAACGCCATACCTTGCACGTACACAAAGGATAGAACGAACGCTCGCGATGTACTGATACTCTTCCCTTGACCTATGACTATGCCAGATAAGATCGGATACATAGGGAAGACACACGGAGTAAACGCTAGGCCCACACCTAACGCTAGAAATATTAATAACACCCATATCAGGCTCTGGTCGCCCGTGAGTAAATCTGCCAGCTCAAATTGTTGTGAGACAGAGCCGCTACTTTCAACACTAGCTTCGTCGGTATTAGAAAGATCATCACTGGCATTGACTGCATTTAGATAAACGACCTGCGTTGTTGGGGGGTAACACAGTCCCGCTTCTGCACAGCCTTGGTAGCGAATTTTAACCGCAGAATCATCTTGTGACTGTAGGATAGGATAGGTGACTGAGACCTTGTGGTAATAAACTTCTTGAGGCTCATCAAAAAATTCATCCTCTTTCATTTTTCCTGTAGGAAAAATAGGCTCACCTAACGAGGCGTTTTTCGAAACGGCTTTGAATTGTTGCTGATAAAGGTAGTAGTCATCGGCAATGTCCCAAGTGACCACTAGTTGGTCACCATTTTGCACATAATCAAACACGAAAGCTTGATCCACCTTTAGAAACTCAGGTTCATTGCTAAACAAAGAATCGAAGGAATTGCTTTGGCCTAAGCTGGCGAATGACCAAATGGACATGAGCATAAAAATGGAAAACGATGCTATTAACTTCATTTAAAACGACTTCTTTTTTGCAGTTCAACAGTTAAAAAATAAAATAAGGTAACATACTTAATACAATATTAAGTGACCCTACGGTAGGCCAATATAGACCTAATTAGTAATAGATGTCTTTCAAAAATGTCATCATCTTTCAAAGCTTACCATTAAGACCCTCAACAAAGAGCAGTTGCCATACTTTGTAACACTGTTACCCTTGGTTATCGGCCTTTCGACGCCATTATATTCATTCATAAAGTAATTAAAGAGACAGTTTTGGGTAAATTATTCTTATTGTTTGTTTTGCTGCCTATCGTTGAGATATCACTCTTGATCAGTGTAGGCGAGCAAATTGGCGGCTGGAACACAGTCGCAATCGTAGTCGCCACCGCTATGATAGGCTCGTATTTGGTTCGCCAACAGGGCGTCAGTACATTAATTCATGCGCAACAAAAAATGCAACAGGGCACGATCCCGGGCCAAGAAGTCGCCGAAGGTTTATTACTCGTCATTGCAGGTGTCATGCTTGTTACGCCTGGTTTTGTCACTGACGCGTTGGGTTTTTTATTCTGCCTACCTATGACCCGACCGTTGATTGCTAAAGGCTTGCTGGCAAAATTATCAGTACAGGTGGTTAATCAAGCACAAGGTGGTTTTGCGGGGCAGTCTAGACAAGGCTTTGACAGTCGCCAATCCTCGAACGACGATATCATTGAAGGCGAATACGAGCGCAAAGATGAAATTAAGCCTGAGTCAGAAAGGCTTAACAAACCGGACTAGATACTCATGTAACAGACATAAAAAAAGCGGCTTAAGCCGCTTTTTTTTGTGTTTGAGTTGTTGTGACTTATACGTCAACGGTACCGCAGAAACGGTAACCTTCACCGTGAATAGTCACGATCAATTCGTCAGCATTTACTTCTGATTCGAAGTGCTTACGGATACGGCGAATGGTGACATCAACAGTACGGTCATTCGGGCGTAATTCACGACCTGTCATTTCCATAATCAGCTGTTCACGAGTTAAAATTTTGCCCGGGTTGCTTAAGAATAAATGCAACGCACGGAATTCACTGCGTGGTAGTCTGAATTCCTTCTTACTAGGAGAAATCAAACTACGGCTGTCGCCATCTAGTGTCCAACCGTTAAAGCTAACTCGACTTGGCAAGTCGTCGTCTTCTGCGTTGTTCAATGTACGCGTTAATAAGTTTCTGGCTCTAATGGTCAACTCACGCGGATTAAACGGTTTAGTTAAATAATCGTCTGCGCCGATTTCAAGACCTAATATACGGTCAACATCGTTATCGCGACCGGTTAAAAAGATTAGACCGATATTTTTACGATCACGTACTTCACGGGCCAAAATCAAACCATTTTTACCCGGTAAGTTAATGTCCATGATCACTAAATTTATTGCGTGATTTTCAAAAAACTCATGCATTTCGCTACCGTTTTCGGCTTCAAACACATTATAGCCTTCTGCTTCAAACAGGCTCTTGAGGGTTGTTCTAGTAACAACTTCATCTTCTACAATCAAAATATTGGGCGTCAGCATCGTATTCACACCATGTTAAAAATATGGATAAAAGTTTATCAGAAAATATCTAAAAATCAGGGTTTTATCTAGATTAAATTTTAGCTAATGCAAACAACCCGCCAAACACGACAAATAATATGCCGAAAAATGACTACATCCGTTGTATTGAAGATATTTTCCACTACGCAAAGTATGTGGGGATATAAATGAAAATTGCAAACACAAAATAGCTGATTAGTTTTTGCGCGCCAACGTTTGGGTAGCTTTTTTTACCGGAAACAAGATGGTGAACTCGACCCCCTGCCCTTCTTCGCTGGTTAAAGCTATTGAACCATTTAGCGCTTGAGTGACTAAGTTGTACACCAGATGCATACCTAAGCCACTCCCGCCCTGTCCACGCTTGGTGGTGACAAAGGGATCAAAAATACGCTTACGTAAATACTCGGGGATACCCGCACCATCATCTGAAAATACTACGCTGATTTTTTTCTCGGCAATCAAACTGATTTTGATGTTAATTTCGCCTTGGTCTTTGTTCTCGAAGCCGTGAATAATGGAATTCATAATCAAGTTGATCATAATCTGGTTAATTGGGCCCGCTTTAGACTCAATATATAAATTTTCAGGACATTCGACATGAATGACGTGCTTCATGCTTTTCAGTTTTGGGCGCATGGATAACAAAATTTCATCCATCAGTTTTGAAAATGAGAAAACCCTGTCGACCTCTGATGATTGGTCTACCGCAACTTGCTTAAAGCTAGATATCAGCTCCGCCGCTCGATTTAAGTTGCGATAGATGATATTGAGGTTTTCTTGGCCTTCTGAGATAAACTTGGATAACGAACTGGCTTTTAGCGTTTTATTCTCAAAGTCTTTCTGCATGCCCGCTAAGCGGTCGAGCATCATCGTTGACGCAGTCACACCAAGACCAATAGGTGTGTTTACCTCGTGAGCAACCCCCGCCACCATATCTCCAAGGGAAGCCATTTTCTCGTTCTGCACCATTTGACGCTGAAATTGATGCAGTTTCTCTAAGGTTTGAATGAGTTCGTTGTTTGCTTCTTTTAAAGCAAGCGTACGCTGAGTGACCTTTTCCTCGAGGCTACTGTTGAGTCGTCTGTGCTCTTCTTCAGCCTCATTTTGCCGCTGCAGATGCTCTTGAGTGCGCTGCATCATGGCATTAAATGCATCGCTGAGAATATCCAGTTCTTTGATGTTGCTCGGCTGAGCTCGGCCTGAATAATCTTTGTGACGAGAAATGCGTTGCACCAAGTGTGCTAAATTGCGGATCGGCGCGGTGATCGTGTTCTGCAACTTTAAGGTGAGCAAGAAGCACAGTAGTAAAGACAAAAGCAGCACGCCCACCGCTATACCTACTGAGCGAGAAATTAATCTCTCAAGGCCATCAGCTGAAGCGCGCACATAGGTATAACCTAATAACTGACCATCATCGCGATTAATTTCACGTATCACCTCAACGGTACTGCCATCAATAGCCGCTTGAGATAGTGCTTCAATACGATCAAATTTGGCATTTACAGGGGCGACACCGTCTTTGTTGTAGCTGGCGAAAAATTCTAATTTACCGTCTTCCACAAAGCGATAAATATGCACATTTTCTAATATATCCGATGCACTGAGTGTGCTGAGATTACGCTCTTCATTGAAATTGAGCTCATCTTCGATTGTGGCAACCGCATTACGGCTGATGAGCTCGGAAAAGATGTTGACGTTGTTGATGAGTTGAAGACGGTAGCTGCTGATTTGACCGTATAAATTGATGCAGGTTGCCAAAAGCAATGCTAACGAGGTAATCGCCATTACAACCCAAATAATTAGGCTTTTAATAGACAAAAAATTACTTTTAGCATGCATATTTTAAAAATGAAACCTTAGCAGAGTCTATGCAACATATTGAGCTAAACCAGTGAAAAATGAAACAGTTAATCTTATTAGAGGGGACTTTATTACTCCCACTGCGTTTCTATTTTCGTATCAGAAGTAACAATTCTGATTCAGACAAACCCCAATCATTTGCAAATCGGCTTAGGGTTACCTGTAATTCTGGACTGCGTAGATCTTTTTCCGATGCCCCTCGCACATCAGGCAGATCTGACAAACATAAACAAATCATGTCACCAGATTTCACGCTTAGCTTTTTTATATCGACAGGTGATTTCTTGTAGATCAGGTGCGGGCAAGCCTCGTCCCGCGCACTCGATTGCAAACATTGTTCGGGCATTGCCTGCAATTTTACGGCAAACAGCATACCTACAGCCAAGCCCCAAATGCCCCTAAAAAACATATCTCTCGTGCGCCTCACTCAGCATTAACCGCCAATTGCTTCATGGTATAAAGCTAAATACTGCTGGGCAGCTTGCTGCCAAGTGAATCGGCTGTGCATGGCACGCATTTGCGTAGCTTTAAAACGCTCTGGATATTCACGGTAGAACAATAGCGCGCGTTGAATACAGGCAAGCAAGGCGTCGCTGTCTGGATGCTCGAACACGAAGCCAGTTGCTTGCTCTGGGTTATCTGCAAGGTCAGTAACAGTATCCTTTAAACCTCCAACCCCACGTACAATTGGCAAGGTACCAAAGGCAAGGCTATACATTTGATTTAGGCCGCAAGGCTCGAATAATGATGGCATTAAGAAAAAGTCACTGCCCGCTTCGAGCATATGGGCTTTTTGTACACTGAATGCTTCGATAAACGCGAGCTTTTCTGGGTGTCGCTGTGCAACACTGCGCAATGTATGGCTTATTTGCGGGTCGCCAGTGCCAATAATCACCAACTGAACATTATGCTGCATGAGTTGCTCAAGCATAGGTAGTATGTAGCCAAACCCTTTTTGTTCAGTTAATCGACAGACCATGCCCACCAGCGGTATACCCAAATCTTGCGGTATTTGTGCTTCTCGCTGTAAATCAATTTTGCACTTCTCTTTACCGCTCATATCATCAGCGGTATAGGTTTGAATAATATGCGGGTCATTGATGGGATCCCACTGGGTGTAGTCACAACCATTTAGAATACCGCTTAGATCATTCCGGCGCTGCTGAAACTCATGGTACAAATGATGCGAGCCCAAAGGTGTTAACAGTTCTTGAGCATAATTTGGACTCACCGCATTAATTTTATGCGCATAGCGAATACCCATGCGTACAAAATTCAACGCATCACCGTCTAATTGCGAATGAAGTAAATAATGCGGCTGCAAAAAAGGAATATCTGAAAAACGATGTGTGCCCTGATATGCGCCATTGTGAATAGTAAAGATGCTGCGACTTCGATCAAAGAAACCACTGTCATCAATGCTCATAAAATAAGGCGTTAGCGCCGTATGCCAATCGTTGCAATGCACAATATCTGGCTGGAAATCTAACGCTTTAGCGACTTGTAATGCGCCTTGGGCAAAAAAAGCAAAACGCTCAGCGTTATCAGGATAAGCGTGATAGCTATCAGAATATAACCCATCACGTGCAAAGTAAGCTGGGTAATCTATTGCGTAAACAGGCACATTGCCAATCTGTAGACGTTTAATCGTAAAATCGTAGGGTTTGCGGCTGGCAAAAAGTGCCTGAGGCTCAGCGCAGTCTTCACCGGGGTGTTGCTCTGCCAACATTTTGTAGTAAGGCATAACAATACACACTTCGTGGCCCATTTCGCTTAATGCAATGGGGAGCGCTTTAGCGACATCTGCCAGCCCACCCGTTTTAACCAGATCTTCAACCTCAGATACAACGAATAATACTTTCATCAACACTATACCCCATTGGTTTCTCGATTCACTGCCCTATCGGAAAATCATAGCGATACTGATTAACGTGGACTCAAAGACACATGCTTGCTCTATTAACGCATTAATATAACTGCAATCAACGACGACAACAATAAACACTAAATTTAGTCGTTTCTGTTAACGTCTGAACGGATTTGAACTGTTTGTCGAGTTCATCCGCGTAGCGCAAAAACTTATTGGCCACCAAAATCAGACTGCCTCGGTCTTGTAAGTGGTTTTTAAGCTGCTGCATAAAACCCTCCGTAACCGAGTAATCTGTTTTAATACCCGTGTGAAACGGTGGATTGGTAAAGACTTGGGCAAATTTACCCGTTAATGCACCAAGCCCGTTTGAGGGAATAACCTGTGCTTTTACACCATTTAACTCAGCACTTTTCTGCGAGCAATATATGGCTAATGCACTCACGTCACTCATCACGACCTGAGCTTGTGGATTTTTAAGGCCCGCGAAGCAACCGATAATACCCGCACCGCAAGCAAAATCTAAAATACGACCTGACACCACCCTGTCGATGTTATCAAGCAATAATTGCGTACCTGTATCCAATTCACCATGACTGAATACCCCCGGCAATGAGCACACTTTAAAGCTAATATCAGCGACTTGGTGTTCTGAGACATCTTGCCATTTTGTGATATCAAATGACGCAACAGGTTTATCAACCACAGCGGCAAACATGGCGCAGTGACGAGCAGAGTCAATTTTATTCACATTATCTGAGTATGGGGTTAAAAGCTTAGCCGCACTTTTGATACCACCTTTGTTCTCACCTACCACCAACAAGGTACCGCCAGGTTTCAAACACGCCACAATATTCGCGAGCAACATTTGCCCATGAGCTTTCGCTTTGGGTAAATACAATACTGCACCATCAAACGAGGCATCAGTATCATATGCAGCTACAAATTGATGCTGAGTGTCGCGCCCTTGCGCTTTCGCCGATGCAATACTTTGCTCATAAATATCAAAAAACTGATGAAAACCATAAACCTCTGGATTCGAAAGCGCTGAAAAAACATGGCCATCGGTGGGATTTACAAGCAACCATTTTCCTTGCTCGAGTAGCTCTTCACTACGCAATAATACTTGGCTTGCTGCACTTAACATTATGCGACTCTCTCAAACATCAAATCCCACACACCATGACCTAAACGATGGCCGCGCTGTTCAAACTTAGTCAACGGCCGTTGCTCTGGGCGTGGCACATAATCACTGGTAGAAGACAAGTTCTTATAACCCGGCGCGACCGCCATGATTTCTAGCATATGCTCTGCGTAGTTTTCCCAGTCTGTCGCCATGTGAAAGACACCGCCAATCGCTAATTTACCGCGTAATTTTTCAACAAACTCAGGCTGAACAATACGGCGTTTGTGGTGACGCTTTTTGTGCCAAGGATCTGGAAAGAACAACTGCATGCGGCTTAAGCTGCCATCAGCAATACAATCAGCCAAGACTTCAACAGCATCATGTTCATAAACACGCAAATTGGTGACACCTTGCTCTTGGGCGTCAGCCAAACATGCACCAATACCCGGGCGATGCACTTCAATGCCGATAAAATCCTTGTCGGGCTCATTTTTTGCCATAGTGACCAATGATTTGCCCATACCAAAACCAATTTCTAACACCACTGGTGCCGTGCGACCAAACACTTCGTTCATATCGAGCAAACCAGATTTATGCTCTAAGCCCATGGTTTCCCAATTGCTTTCAATTGCCTTTTCTTGGCCCTTGGTTAAACGACCTTCGCGCTTAACAAAGCTCTGGATTTTACGGATATAAACGCCGGATTCGGCTGCTTCTTCTTTGGATTTAAATTGGCTCATGATTCTTCTCGTATCTCGCTGTACTTAGCAGCCGCGCATTATGCCGCCCACTACAGGTATTGCAAGGCTATAAGGGTAATTTAGCTGAAATTTTCAGCAAAATACTGGGCCAGCGCTGCAGGCTGCTCTAAAGGCAACATATGTGCGGCGTCGTCAAAAATATGCAGGCGACTGTCACTTAAACCCTCGCCCAAAGCTGTTATCTTGCTAGGTGGCGCTATTTTATCTTGTTCACCCACTAACAAATGTAGCGTAAAATTGGCGTTTGCTAGACGGGCTGTTAAATCTTCACGCTCACTCAACGCCGCCATTTGTGCGGCCAAAACAGCAGGTCCTAAATCGCTTTCCATTGACTTAATGATGTCTACAACTTGGGTATTATCTATGGAGAATACGAATTGCTTCAAGCGGCTGTCACTCATGCCCTGATATTTTTTATTCTTTATTGCCTGAATGATGCTGTTGCGTGCTTGGCGTTCCTGCTGATTAAATTGGCCAGGGTAACTGCCAATCAATGTCAGTGAGGCGACTCTGTTAGGTTGCTCTAAGGCCGTTAATGCGGCGACGTAACCGCCCATGGAAAAACCAACCAAATGTACGGGTTCATCAAAGTAATCTAAACGGTCGCGACTCAGCGCCAACATTTGATCCAAAGATTCAGCCCATTGCAGCGGTACGAACGCGCGTTTAGGAATATCAATGGCCCGCCAGCAAGGCATAAATACTCGCTCATCACACAAGGTGCCGGGATAAAAAATCACTGGTTGTTCAAGAGTCACTGGGGATGCCACTGGGGGAAGAGTTGTTGTCATTTCAAATGAACCATTTATCTGTAATTGAGGTATGATCAAGGCATAACTTAAAAGTGCATAAGCAGTATATCAACCCGTGCAATCTCAGTCTCAGCTAACATCATCTTTTGCAAACCGAATATTGACTTGGTTTGATAGCCATGGTCGCAAAGACTTACCCTGGCAGCAAGGGAAAACCCCTTACTCTGTTTGGGTGTCAGAAATTATGCTTCAACAAACCCAAGTCAAAACGGTTATTCCCTATTATCAAAAATTCATGCTGCGCTTCCCTGACATTTTAAGCTTGGCCAATGCCCCGCAAGATGAAGTATTGCACCACTGGACGGGTTTAGGTTACTACGCTCGCGCCAGAAATTTACAAAAAGCAGCACAAGTTATTCGAGATGAGTATGGTGGAGTTTTTCCGCCAGACATAAACGATGTAGTCGCTTTACCAGGTATTGGTCGCTCTACTGCTGGTGCAGTTCTGTCATTAGCCTGCGGGCAACATCACAGCATATTAGATGGCAACGTGAAGCGGGTGTTAGCTCGCTATTTTGCAGTTGATGGTTGGCCGGGTAAAAAAGACGTTGAACAAGCGCTATGGCAATACGCCGATTCGCTTACCCCAAGCTCACGTACCGGTGATTACACACAAGCGATGATGGACATGGGTGCCACTATTTGCACTCGCAGTAAACCAAAATGCGATAACTGCCCTTTACAACAAAGCTGTTTGGCTTTCGCCCAAGGTCGCCAAAGTGAATTACCCGGCAAAAAGCCTAAAAAAGACATTCCAGTGCGCACTACTGTCATGCTCATACCTATGTGGCAGTCTCAGGTATTGATTTATCAAAGACCCTCCACAGGCTTGTGGGGGGGGTTGTGGGGATTTTATGAAGCCGACACATTAGAAGCACTAGACAAGACGGCTCAGCAACTAGGACTAAGCGATTATACACGCGTTACGCTTGAGCCTTTTCGCCATACATTCAGCCATTTTCATTTGGATATTCAGCCTGTTATTTTGCAACTTGCACAACCTACATCATTACAGATTAATGAGAAGCAGCAAATCTGGTATGACTTACTCAATCAACCCAATGTTGGCTTAGCGGCCCCCACCAAAAAATTACTTACGGTATGTCAGACCCAACTTTAAAGAGCATGTTGAATCAACGCGATACATTGCTTAGCACGCAGCGTTGAATTTGCTAGAATGCGCGAAACAAGGTCGGTATTAGCTGGCTTTTCATACACAAGGTGAGAATTAGCATGAGCAGAACGGTATTTTGCCAGCACTTAAACAAAGAAGCTGACGGTTTAGACTTTCAACTTTACCCAGGTGAACTCGGTAAAAAGATATTCGACAATATTTCCAAAGAAGCATGGACTGAGTGGCAAAAGAAACAAACTATGCTAATTAACGAGAAAAAGTTAAATATGATGGAGCCCACTGCACGTAATTTCCTTGAAACACAAATGCAGGCGTATTTGTTCGAAGGAAAAGAGCCTGATATTGAAGGTTACGTTCCGCCAAAATCATAACCATATATGTGGATTTTCGATAAAATCGTGCGCAACTCAACCAGTGGTGCACATTTTTCAAGCAAACAGTCAATAAAGCGAAAATAAATCGCATAAAGTAGTTGACTTGAATGCCGAGAATCCGTTTAATACGCACCCACAACGAAGCAGGCACAAGCCAGCAACGTTAACAGATTTGCCCAGATAGCTCAGTTGGTAGAGCAGAGGATTGAAAATCCTCGTGTCCGTGGTTCGATTCCGCGTCTGGGCACCATTATTAAAAACGAAAAAGCCTCAACGTCGTCCGTTGGGGCTTTTTTGTTTTTAGATAGTCTCAAAACGCGGGTACCGCGACTGGGGTAAAGCCAGTCTCTTTAGCTGCGCAGCAGCATCTGGCAGAACGAGCTGGCAAGGATGGCAGGGCTGGTAACAAACACTATGGATGGGATGTTACATCCACACCGCCATGCTCCTCTAGACTTTCACGTTTTTATACTTTTTCGTCTTTTCTTGCGCGTTTTGCATCGTCGCGCTTTTTCATTAGTTCAACGTCGTCCGTTGGGGCTTTTTTTTATTTTTGGTCGTACCAAGACGGAACGCTCATCAACCTTCCATATTTCAAAAAAACTGGTCTGTCACAGGGAGCAGCGAAATGATGTAGAGCAATGTAATTATTTCTCTTGAATGTCCTTAATTTCTCGATCGTCTTTACCGCTCACCTTCCCCACACACAGCCTTTCCACTATTGAGTAAAATAATCACGTTCTTTCGGGTACCTCCTCCAACCAGCTACGGCAAGCCCTCCCAAGGTTTAACAATAATTAACAGCGGCGACCTGTTACAGACAAACATTCATCCGAGCTTATTGGGATGGAATTTGCTTTGTCTGTTTAGGTAAGTTTCAAGCACTTCATTCTAAGTTGGCTTTATGCGGAATAACGCTGCGTTAGTTAGCTCAGTTGGTGAAAAGGAACGAAGATTTAGAAAGAGGAAGTGCCATCTCGAATTTTGACTAAAAGGAGAAGCTAATATGAGCACGACAAAATACGTTACCGTTGAAGGACATCAAATAGCATATGAAGAAATGGGAGAAGGTACTCCATTGTTGTTATTCCATGGTATACCGACGAACAGGACGTTGTGGCGAAACGTTATGCCACAACTTTCCTCCCAGTATCGAGTAATAGCACCCGATTTGCTCAATTACGGTGAGTCAGACATGCCACAAGACACTGATGTTTCTATAAATGCTCAGAGCAGGATCATGAGTAAATTTATGGGGGCGCTGGGGATTTCACGTGCCAATATCGCCGGCCACGACATCGGCGGTGGTGTAGCTCAGCTTATGGCCGTTAAACATCCGGAGAAGGTGGATGCGATCGTACTAATAGACAGTGTGTGTTTCGATTCCTGGCCTATCCCGGAATTTACTCCTCTTTTAGAGCCCGGCGTGGAGGAAAAAACCACTACCGACGAGTTAGTGAGTATTCTGAAAGATTTCTTGCCTAAGGGCGTCTATGACCAAAGTGTAATGACCGAAGAACTGGTTCGCTTGTATGTGGGCCAGTGGAGTAGCGATCAAGGTAAAGCGGCCATGTTTCGTAATTTAAGAAGGCTTAACAAAGAGTATACTCAAGCCATTGCGGGCGAGCTCAAACACCTGCCCCATAAAACGCTAATACTGTGGGGCGATCACGATAATTTTCAAAAGCCTGAATATGCTCCTCAATTAGCACAGACCATTCCTAATGCATCCCTAGTATGGTTGGAGAACGCAGGCCACTGGTCTATTGACGAGCAACCGGAGAAGGTCACAAAACTGATCAGTGACTTCTTGCAACAAACTGAAAATCACTGACCTGATTAGAAGGCCACAATAACTCGCTCCAAGCGAAGGCTCGGAGCGAGCGCCGCGATGACAGTCGATAGGCCTACCGGCAACAGTCCACTTTAGCCCGTCACTAGTTTACCTATTTTGGTGCTATATCCGGCAATCCCTCGATCTTTGACTCTGTAATTAGCCTTAATTCCGAGGCCCTTTGTGACAACAAATCATGGCTCACACTTATGAACTAAGCTGTAAGCTAATTTTTGTTGAAAGGCGATCTCATTATGTCAGTGTTCACGCCCCCTATTTTAATTTTCTTAATAAGCATTCACAGCTCTACGGTACTTGCCTTAACCAAGCCAGAAATCGAGTTAGCCAATCGTTTCAATGATGCTGTTAACGTCTCTGACTATCTTGTGAGTGAAAAGCTAGACGGCATTCGGGCTCGTTGGGATGGTAGTAGACTACTCACACGCACGGGTAACCCCATATTTGCCCCGCAATGGTTTACCAACGGCTTACCCAAACATATTTTTGATGGTGAATTATGGATTGCCAGGCAACGCTTTGAAAAAACGGCTTCAGTGGTGTTAACCCACGAGCCAGGGGATGACTGGCGAGAGGTAAAATTTATGTTGTTTGATTTACCCGAGTTTACAGGCGCCTTTAGTGAACGTTTGCGAATGCTGGAAGTATTAGTGCAACAAGCGAACCTACCTCACTTGCAAGTCATCCCTCAACAAAAGCTCCATAGTAAATCAGCGCTTATGCAGTTGCTTGATCAAGTAATTGATGGTGGTGGCGAAGGATTAATGCTGCACCACGAAGATGCGCTATATACGCCCTCACGGAGTGACAATGTGTTAAAGCTTAAGAAGCATCAAGATGCTGAAGCCATAGTGTTGGCGCATTTACCAGGTAATGGCAAGTACCAAGGAATGATGGGCTCTATTCGTGTGCAAATGAGCAATGGTAAAGTATTTAAAATCGGCAGCGGCTTTTCTGATCAAGAACGCTTGTCACCACCGCCCATTGGGGCAGTGATCACTTTCAAATATTACGATTTAACCATTAACGGGATCCCCAAATTCGCCAGTTATATTCGCCAAAAACCAAGCTATTAAAATCTTACGTATTACATAAATGGTTGTTCACACTTAATTAGTCGTTATAATCTCAGCAGATTATTTAGCAGCAACGATAAGCAGGGTGATCCCTGACGTGGAGAAAATAGTGAAACGTAAATTTTTATTGTGCATGTTTTTAGGCTTAGCATCGATTTTCACAGCTAATGCAGCGGTTAACTCTGATGATGAAATAAAATCACGTATTGCCCCGGTTGGCAAAGTGCATGTTGCCGGCGCCAAAGCTGAAACAGCATCTGCTGGCGGACCTCGTTCTGGCGCTGACGTTTATGGAGCTGCGTGTGTGGCGTGTCATAGCTCTGGTGTTTTGGGTGCACCAAAATTCCAAAATGCTGCTGATTGGGCACCTCGCTTAGAAAAAGGCTTCGATACTGTATGGCAAAATGCCATTAACGGTATTAATGCGATGCCTCCTCGTGGAACGTGCGCTGATTGTTCAGATGACGAGATAAAAGCAGCTATCGAACACATGACAGAAGGTCTGTAATTAGTTGTTTTTGTAAAAATTTGTTCATAAAAAGGCCACCTTAAGGGTGGCCTTTTTGTAACGAATAGTTTATTTTGAACGCATAAAAATAACTATAAATAGACTGTTTGTGCACGCGTCCTCAACCCATATTCAAATGAGCAATATTCCCGATAACTTATCCATTGAAGAGTTACGTGAATTAGTTCCTCAATTACAACAACTTACTGAAAAATATAAGCATTCAGAAGCCATTCAAAAATCCCTTTTTGATATCTCTGAATTAGCGAGCTCAGTAGGAGAGTTGTCACGTCTATACCCCGCTATCCACGACATCATTGGTCGCTTTATGAATGCCCAGAACTTTTATGTGGCGTTCTACGATCAAGTCGATGAAGTTGTCGACTTCGTGTATTTTGTAGACCAGTTTGACGAAGTAGCGTTGCGTCAAATCCCCGCAAGTGAATTAATGGAAGGTTTTACAGGCTATGTGTTACGCACCGGTGACTATTTATTTTTAACTGAAGAAACCCGCGAGACTCAGCTCAATCAAATTAACGTAAAACAGATAGGTTCCGGTCCTGTTGATTGGATTGGCGTACCTTTAAAGCGTGGTAACCAAGTGATTGGCGCCATGGTGGTGCAAAGTTACGATAAATCTATTCGCTATAACCAAGAAGATTTAGACATTCTGCTGTTTGTTTCGCAGCATATCGTTAATACCGTCGACAGGGTAAAAAGCCGCGAAATGAATGAGCAAACTATTCGTGAGCGCACCAAGCAACTTCAGAACATTAACGAAGAATTACAAGAAGAAATTAACGAGCGCCAAAAAGTAGAATCGCTGCAAAATGCTCTGTTCGAGATATCAGAGTTGTCAGCCTCGGTAGACGGCAACATGGCGGATTTTTACGCTTCATTGCATGAAATTATTGCTCGGCTTATCAGTGCACCCAACTGTTATATTGCCACTATTAGCGCGGATAATACCCGTCTTGAATTTCCTTATTATTCTGATGAAATCAACACCGTCATAGAATCAAGAGAAATCGGTTTTGGTCTCACTGAATTCGTGCTTCGCTCTGGCAGTGCTGAGCTGATTAACCCTTCTAAGGTGAAAGAGCTCACTGCAAATAATGAAATAGATGCCATTACCGCCAAGAATATGATTGAACAGAACAATTCGTGGCTAGGCTCTCCACTTGTGGTAGACGGTGAGATATCGGGTGTTATTGCGATCCAAAGCTATAGCCAAACTGAGCATTACTCGTTACGTGATCTGGAACTGCTGCGTTTTGTTTCCCATCATATTGCCGTTGCATTAGAGCGTAAACGCTCGTCAGACGCGATCCAGGCGTATAACCAGCAACTTACTGAGAAAGTTAAAGAGCGCACTGAAGAGCTTAACAAAGCCAATCAATATCTACAGAAGCAAATCGAAGAGCGCAAAGCCATTCAGCAGAAACTGGTACACGATGCTCATCACGATGCCTTAACAGATTTACCTAACCGCACCATGTTTAATGCTCGATTGAGTCAGGCTTTGGCCAATAAGAAGCGCTATCAACATAATAATTTTGCGGTAGTGTTTATTGATTTAGACCGTTTCAAACAAATTAACGACACCATCGGCCATCACGCAGGTGATTCATTCTTGATAGAGGTCGCTAGTCGAATCAACCACTGTATTCGAGGCCATGATTTGCTTGCTCGTTTAGGGGGCGATGAGTTTGTGATTTTGCTGGATAATTTCGACTCCCCAGAAGACGTTGAGATTATCTCTACACGTATTATCGAATCAATTGCCACACCATTTGTTTTAGATGGCCGAGAAATTTTCTCTGGCGCCAGTATTGGTATCGCATACCTTGAAAGTGGTTACCGCTCAGCGAGTGAAATAGTGCGAGATGCTGACGCCGCTATGTACCAAGCAAAGTCTCAAGGCCGCGGTCAGTACGTAGTGTTTGATTTAACCATGCGCAAGAAGCTGCTTGAAGAGTTAGAAATTGAAACTGAATTTCGTAAAGCACTCAAAAATGAAGCCTTTGATGTCTACTCACATCCAGTCTTTAATATGACAGATAGTACGCACTTATACGATGAATGCAGAGTTCGCTGGGTACACCCTAAACTGGGTATCATGGATCGTGACAGCTTTTGGCAAATTGCTGAACATAGTGGCCTGGTGGTTGAAATGGACAACTACATGCTTAGAGCTGCGTATGCGATGTTGAGCCAGCCACTGACCTCTTATGCTAACAACGAGTATTATAAAGTAGCCGTTAATTTATCAATCCATTATTTAACCCATAGCGAAGCTGCTGTGCAGCTTATTCAAGATATTAGGGATAGGGGAATTGATCCTAAGCGGCTAATTTTTGAGTTTGACGAGAACGATTTAAATCGACGCTCCCAATTTAGTCTGCCAGCGATTAAGCATTTAAAACGATCAGGCATTAAGTTGGTGCTGGACAATTTTGGCAGTGGCTTGGCATCGCTAAGTTACTTGTATTCTTATCCGTTTGATTTTGTCAAAGTCGATCATCGCTTTGTGAAGACTATCCCAAGATCAGAGCGAAATTTAAAACTCATACAATCCGTATACGCCATGTCGGAACAACTCAGCTTTAGGTTAATCGTCTCAGGGATCAGTGACAAAGAGCAAGTAGACCTACTGCGCTCAGTTGGCTGTCAATTGGGTCAAGGACCCTATTTAGAAGCCCCATCTCAAGTAACACTGCCGATTTAGAGCTTACTTTTTGTTCATCATATCCCGCAGGTGAGCAATGCCTGTTTGGCCCTTTTGCTGGCGGGCCTCGGCGCTCACTTTAGGTTTCTTCACTTCCCAGTGAATATCATCAGCGGGTAGTTCGTGTAAAAAGCGACTAGGCTCAGGTTGTATCACTTCACCATATTGGCGACGCTCTTTGGCTAAGGTGAAAAACAACTCCTTCTGAGCCCGCGTGATCCCCACGTAGGCTAAACGACGCTCTTCCTCGATATTGTCCTCATCGATACTACTTTGATGGGGCAACAACCCCTCTTCCATACCCACCATAAATACGTAAGGAAACTCTAACCCTTTAGATGAGTGCAACGTCATAAGTTGCACCTGATCCGTTTCTTCTGTGTCTTCTCCGCGCTCCATCATGTCGCGCAGAATGAGTCTGTTGACCACCTCTTGTAGGCTCATAGGTGGGTCTAGCTCTCCACCTTCAAGCATATCGCTAACCCAGCCAAATAACGTACTGATGTTGCCCATGCCCATTTCGGCCGCTTTAGGGCTGGTACTGCTTTCATAGAGCCACTCTTCGTAACCCATGTCTTTAATCATTTGGCGGATGGCTGCAATACTGTCGCTTCGTTTTATTTCATCAGACAGTTCCACTATCCAGCGGGCGAATCGCTCTACCGACTCAAGAGACTTACCGGATATCACGGTGCTCAACATCGGCGAACACGCCGCTTCAAACATACTAATGTGATTTTCGTTCGCGTAATTTCCAAGCTTTTCTAACGTGACGCGTCCTATACCGCGGGTGGGTGTGTTGATGATGCGCAACAGGGCATTATCATCATCTTGATTCACCAATAGGCGTAAGTACGCCATGATGTCTTTCACTTCAGTCCGCCCAAAAAACGAAGTGCCACCATTTATTTTATAAGGGATACGGTTGGCCATAAGGACTTTTTCAAACAAGCGAGATTGGAAGTTTCCTCGATATAAAATGGCGTAATCTTTGAAACTTGTACCTTGCATAAACTTGTGAGCAATAAGTTCAGCGACCACCCTCTCGGCCTCATGTTCTTCATTTTTAGCAGTGATGATGCGAAGCTCACTACCGTAGCCTAATTCAGAGAATAACTTCTTCTCAAACACATGCGGGTTGTTTTGGATCAGAATATTGGCGCAATGCAAAATGCGCCCTGATGAACGATAGTTTTGCTCAAGCTTAATCACCCTCAAGTCAGGGAAATCTTTGCTCAATAACACCAAGTTCTGTGGCCTAGCCCCACGCCACGAATAAATCGACTGATCATCGTCCCCAACCACGGTGAAGCGCGCACGCTGACCCACCAATAAGCGCACTAACTCGTATTGACTGGTGTTGGTATCCTGATATTCATCCACCAACAAATAACGAATTCGGCTTTGCCATTTCTGGCGCACTGTTTCATTGTGCTTGAGCAATAAAGTCGGTAACAGGATCAAATCATCAAAATCTAACGCATTGTACGCCCGTAAGTGATTTTGATAACGCTGGTAAAACTCAGCAAACTCCGCTTCCCCCGCTGAGGACGTGCGTTTAAGTAATTGCTCTGGCAGCAACAAATCATTCTTCCAATTAGAAATGCAGCTTTGCAATAGTTGCAGTTGTTCTTTGTCGCCGCCCAGCTCCACATCGGTCAAATCCTTGAGCAGCGCCATACTGTCTTTATCATCAAATAAGGAAAACCCTGCTTTTAAGCCTAGGGTTTTTACTTCAGTTTTGATAATTCTCAGGCCCAAAGTATGGAAAGTAGAGACCTTTAGCCCACGAGCTTCTTTTCGCCCAAGCGTTTGCGCCACACGCTCTTTCATTTCTCGCGAAGCTTTATTGGTAAAGGTAACGGCGGCGATATAGCGCGCAGGAATATCGCATTCGCGCACTAGATACGCAATCTTATTGGTAATAACACGGGTTTTACCACTACCAGCGCCCGCCAGCACTAAGCAAGGGCCAGAGATGTAATTTACCGCGTCGTTTTGGCCGGGGTTGAGTTTCATGCAATTCACTTTTGTATTGGGCAGCGAATTGTAATATTAAACCCCCTATGAAGGCGAATAATCCGCAACAAAATCTGTCTGTATGAAAACTGATAGTTGATTAACTGAGCGTATCGTTTTTATGCTGCTAAGCGCTTTGGTATTCGCTACAATAAGGCATCATCATTATCATGGAGCCACCGATGCTTGATCCTAAAAAATTAGAGGATATTGCCAAACAAATTACCGAAGCTATTCCTCCTGGTGTAAAAACCATGGCTGAAGGTGCAGAGTCGAAGGTAAAGCAGGTTTTACAAAGTCAGCTGAACAAATTGGATTTTGTCAGCCGTGAAGAGTTTGAGATTCAAAGCAATGTACTTATTCGCACCAGAGAAAAGCTTGCCGTATTAGAAGCTAAGCTTGAGGCGCTAGAAAAAAGTCTACAAGAAAAATAGGCCTATTAACGGCCCTTTTGTAGTTGGCCCAACTCGTTTTTAAGGCTGTTGACCACAACGAGTAAATCTTCTGCTGAATGTTCAGTCTCCTGAGCCCCACGCATAGTGGACTCAGAAATCGCCGTTATCTCGGCCACTTGCGATGCAACAGAGCAGGTTACGTCAGACTGCTGTGTTGCCAAATGTGAAATTTCACCGCTCATATCATTAATGGTGCTTATCACCTCAGTGATACGCTGTAAGGATGCTTCAACCACAGCGCTTTCTTCAACGCTGACATCCATTTGAACACGGCTTTGCTCCATGCTCAGCTCGGTGTCTTTTGTTGCTTGTTGTAGCTTGCTAATGATGTCATGAATTTGATTCGTTTGGTCTTGCGTGCGTTGAGCCAACGTTCTCACTTCATCTGCTACGACCGCAAAACCCCGACCATGCTCCCCCGCCCGTGCGGCTTCGATTGCGGCGTTTAGCGCCAGTAAATTAGTTTGTTCAGCAATTCCGTTAATCGCACTGGATACCTGACCTATATTTTTGCTGTCTTCCACCAATCTATTTAACGCTTCTTGTGAGCGGCTAGACTCCGTTTGCATATCACGCATCACTGATTGTAAGCGACTAACGAGTTGCTTGCCCTGCTGCGCTTCATTGTGGGCAACCTCAGCTGATTCGGTGGCAGTACCTGAGTTGTTATCCACGGCTTGTGCCACTTCGGTCAATTGTGTCATGGAGTGAGAAATAAGTTCGGTGCCGGATTTTTGCTCCGTTACATCGACTTTGGTTTTTGCTGTGATCCCTTTCAAATTTAGAGCAGATTGGCTCAGGGCATCTATCGCATCACTGATGCGAGCAACTAATGTTTGTAAGTTCTCAGTCATGTGATTCATATCACTGGCGATATCACGCATTTCATCTTTGCCTGACACGCTGACTCTTGAACTTAAATCCCCATCAGCGACACTGTGCACCGCATGCACTACGTTTTTAATGTTCTCAGTAACGGACAAATACATGCCGATAAATAAATACACGGCTAGCAATACCGCAATCACTGAGACGCTCAAAATCACATTGTTTTTAAACTGCGCTTGCTCAATTCTGTGTTCCAGCAAACCATCAAGGATCGGCACGAGAGAAGTAGCAAAGTCACTCAGTTGCTGATTGAGTGATGTGCTCGACAAAAGCAACGTATTGGTAGCGATATTGATATTATCTGGATCAAGAATTTGCTGCTGAACAGTGCGCTGATATGCGACTAAATTGCGCTGCAGCGATAACCATTGCTCCCCTGCCGTTTTTTCAATCTCTTGATTAGCTTGCAAACTTACTTGAATACTTTGCTCAAGTCCTTTTAGCATAACAGGTAGTTTTTGATTTGCGTTAGACAAGCCAATGTAGGTATCAGGGGTAAAGCTACCGGCTTGAGTCACCTTTAACGCTAACGCGGCGGTCATGGACAATTGATCTTGCATTAACGGTAAGCTGCGCACCAAGGTAGTAATCAAATAGCTGGTATCCAACGCCAAATCTAACTCTAGGTTAGTGGCGTCGGCAATCGCTTGAGATAAACCAGCAAGAGATTTAATCGCCTCTTGCAAATCTGCCTTTTCCAAGGCTTGTTGATAATGTTCAGCAGCGCTATTCACGCGCTTAGATGCCAAGGCGCTCAGAGATGCCTGATGATCGCTTAGGGAAGTGGTGAACGAAGAATGGGTATCAATGAGGCTCACCGCCAATGCATGTTGTTCATCTTGCAGTGCACTAACAAGCGCTACGCCTTGGCGTTCTTTGCTCATAAAACGAATATCATCGCCATACTCATATTGCAGCAACGCTAAGCTTAAAATCAGTGGTACCAGAAAAATAAAACTGATAATGGTAAATTTGACTGAATAACGAAATTGCGACATTAACGTTTTGGCCGGATGGCAAATAGTGCCCACTAAGTTACTCATATCACTATCTCCAGTACGTGTGATGTCAATTAAGAAGTTACATAAAATAATGTCCAGCTATGCCAAGGGCGATAGCCATGCCCACATAATTATTGTTTAGAAACGCGCTAAAACAGGCTTGCCTTGCACGTCCACTAATCAAGCGTTGTTGATGGATAAACAACACTGAGGCCAGCAACACTCCCACGTAAAACGACAGCGTAAAACCTAAGTATTGGCCCATTCCTAACAACATCACGACAACGCTTAGTTGCAGCAAGCCAATGATCAACCTATCGTATTGACCGAACAACACCGCAGTTGATTTCACCCCAATTTGCAAATCGTCATTTCTATCGACCATGGCATACTGGGTATCGTAAGCCACAGTCCACAAGACGTTAATGGCAAACAACCACCAAGCAATAGCGGGTACCGCCTCAGTTACCGCCATAAAAGCCATAGGAATTGCCCAACCAAACGCTGCACCCAACACCACCTGGGGGAAATGGGTATAGCGTTTCATAAAGGGATAAACACTGGCTAACGCGAGCGCCCCTAAAGACAAAACAATGGTCTGCCAATTTAAGGCCAGTACGAGTAAAAAAGCCACCCCGACTAAAGTCGCAAATAACCCTAAGGCTTGTTTCTCAGTCACTACACCACTGACTAGCGGCCGAGCTTTGGTTCGGTCAACTTTGCCATCTACCTTGCGATCTGCATAATCGTTGATGACACACCCTGCTGAGCGCATAACAAAAACACCAGCCATAAAAATGCCGGTAATATGCCAAGGTGGTAATCCTTGTGCCGCGATCATTAACGCCCATAGCGTCGGCCACAGTAGCAGGTAACTCCCTACCGGTTTATCCGCTCGCATTAATAGCCAGAAGCCTTGTAATACCGAGCGACTCAATAATTTATCGGTCAAAATTTGAATCTCTGTATGCCGGAGCCTTAGGTAAAAACAATTCAGCAACCATCATGGCATATTGTTGGTAGCAAAACACCGAGCGCCGCCCCCAAATCTCCGTTAATGGCGGCAAACCGTATTCGTGTAAAAAGGCTTCGTCCGGTTGTAAGCACATTAATTGAAAAGGCTGACGCTTAAAGCGATCGTCATTAAAAATTAAATGCCCCAAAGGTTTATCACCGAGCTCTAAAAAGTCAGCCTCACACAAAGCTTGAGGAATAATCGAGCGGGCAAATACCCACGGTTGATTATCTCCATGTAAAATAACCTCTCGGACCTGCCAGTTCTCTTTTTGTTGAGACATTTTAGAAACGCCGAGCTGAATATACTCTGCAGGTGTCGCTAACTCCTGACGCTGGCTAACAAGCTGCACTTTGAAGTCGTTACAACGCGTTTGCAGGCGTTGCGTTAATGAGCCTGTATTCAGTAGCCAACTTTCTAAATGAGCATTAGGGATCGACAACCGCCCTTGATTACTCCAAGTAACGTCGCCTAAAGGGAAAGCATGTGAGATAGTCTTTTGCATAACTCACCATAATATCAACTGAAGTAGCTAGACTAAAGAGTGAATAAATAGTTTTAACGATTCTGTGAAATCTTGATAAGCTATTGACACAAAGGAAATTAATATTACGCAAATTCAAGAGGTAGAAATGAGCATTGTCAGATTATTTGGTACTTGCCTAGTATTGCTTAGTACTCTGCTCAGTCCCTCTTTTGCTCAAGAAGCACCAAGCAAGCAATTCGCCTATTTTGGCTTGGAACCCGACATAGTAACAAACTACCTTGGGACCAGTAATCGTAAGCTCGGTTATGTGCGGATTACTGTTGAGTTAATGCTTGAAGATGTGGACGCTCTAGAACAAGCAGATCATCACTCACCGTTACTACGCGCCACTGCCATTGAGATCTTAGGTCGCCAGCCCGAGGAGCGGGTAAAATCGCTCACCGGCCGAGAAGATATTCGCCGCACTTTTCTTGATACCATGCGCAAGTTAATGAAAAAAGAAACCGGCTCGAACATGATCAAAGATGTTATTTTCACAAAATACATCTATTACGGTTAAGTGTAATTAGCTGTTAATACTTCGTTTATTTACTGCAGATCGGCTGAGTATAAAAGCAAAGGCACAGCCACTGATTAAGCCGACAGTATGCGCAGTATTTGCCATGCTAACCCACAATACATCTGCATAACCCACCACCAACCATACTAACAAGAAACCGACCATAGGCTTAGGCATCATAAGCCCCCAAGATGGGCGCAGCCACCCTAACCACCACACGCAACCAACCAAAGCATAAACCACACCTGACAGGCCACCAAAATGCTCGCCACTAACCAATAGCTGGCCAACATTGGATAGTAACGCTGAGGATAAGAATAAGATGATAAGCGTAGTTTTCCCTAAAAGCCTTTCTATTTGTCCGCCGAGTGTCCACCACCACAACAAATTGAATACAATATGCAGTACCGAGAAATGAATGAGTGCGGGCCCGATTAACCGCCACCATTGATGATTTTCCATTAGCTGAGGAAGTGGCTCGATCGCCAATACCTTGTACGGCCAAAAAAAGCCTACCATCGCCAGCAGATACACAATCATACAGGTGAGTAACACACTGGTTGTAAAGGGAATATCACGCAGTTGTTGCCAAATACCGCTAGCAGAAATTCCCGAATTTTTATCACGCAGCCTAACCGTCTCGCCGCTATCCCAAGCGGCTTGCTGGTATTTTTCGTCTTGGGGGGACTGAACAAATTCGCTGGCAATATGGCTAGCAACGTCTTTGTCGGCTTCGCTGAGCAGTTGTACACCATGTTCAGCACTATTTACGTCATTTTTATCGACGTAATATTGAGCGGCTATTCCCTGACTATTCAAATAGTTTATGAGTAATCGAGCGGCACGTTCTTGATTAAAGCTAACCAGTAAAAAAGGCGCTGACATAGTTTACTCACCACTAACAAAAGGCAGACTCTGGCGCCATGCTTCGAAGCCACCATCCATGCTGTACACTTCCTCAAATCCTTGATGAAGTAGGAACTGAGCGGCCTGTTGACTGCTGACCCCATGGTAACAACACACTATCACAGGTGTATCGAAGTCTGTCTCTTGAGTGAAATTCACCAAGGTACCATTGGTTAAATGAACCGCGCCTTCAATATGTCCTGCAACAA
Organism: Paraglaciecola sp. T6c; assembly: GCF_000014225.1. Lineage (NCBI taxonomy): Bacteria > Pseudomonadati > Pseudomonadota > Gammaproteobacteria > Alteromonadales > Alteromonadaceae > Paraglaciecola > Paraglaciecola sp. T6c. Next base: position 75,133 of record NC_008228.1, on the reverse strand, counting down.
ACGATTGTTCATCGCGAATATCCACTAAACGGGCTTCTTTCGCTGCAAGTTTTTGCTGTGTTTCCTGCACTGAAATATGTGCGAATTGCTCCATTACTTTACCTTTTGCTTACCAGTTTAATATGACTTTGCCAGATTGGCCGGAGCCCATGGTATCAAATCCTTGCTGAAACTCATCGATATTAAATTGATGGGTAATAATTGGCGCCAAGTTTAAACCACCTTGAATGAGGCTCGCCATCTTGTACCAGGTTTCGAACATCTCTCGGCCATAAATGCCTTTGATCACTAGCCCTTTAAAAATGACTTTATTCCAATCAACAGCCACATCGCCTGAAGGAATACCTAACATGGCCACTTTTCCGCCGTGATTCATTTTATCGAGCATATCGCGAAATGCTGCTGGCACGCCCGACATTTCAAGCCCAACGTCGAAGCCTTCAGACATGCCTAAATCATTCATAACGTCTTTCAGGCTCTCTTTAGCCACGTTCACAGCGCGCGAGGCACCCATTTTACGAGCCAAATCTAGGCGGTATTCATTTACATCAGTAATGACGACGTGACGTGCGCCTACATGTTGCGCAACAGCAGCAGCCATAATGCCGATGGGCCCAGCCCCTGTTATTAGTACATCTTCACCGACTAAATCAAACGACAATGCGGTATGTACGGCATTACCAAAGGGGTCAAAAATAGCAGCGAGGTCATCAGAGATATTGTCTGGGATCTTAAATGCATTGAATGCAGGAATAGACAAATACTCTGCAAAAGCACCCGCTCGGTTGACGCCAACGCCAGAGGTATTACGACACAAGTGACGACGCCCAGCACGACAGTTACGGCAATGCCCACAAGTAATATGCCCTTCACCAGATACGCGATCGCCAATAGCAAAACCGCGCACTTCCTCACCTATTTCAACCACTTCACCCACGTACTCATGTCCCACTACCATAGGCACGGGTATGGTGTTTTGAGACCACTCGTCCCAGTTATAAATGTGCATATCCGTACCGCAAATAGCGGTTTTACGAATTTTAATCAGTATGTCGTTATGACCAACAGTAGGCATTTCGCTATCATGCAACCAAATGCCTTTTTCTGACTTGAGCTTGGCGAGTGACTTCATTTAATCACTCCTAACTCTTTACCCACTTCGATGAAGGCATCAACGGCGCGATCAATCTGTCCAATACTGTGAGCAGCTGACATTTGCGTGCGAATTCGCGCTTGACCTTTTGGCACTACAGGGAAGGAAAAGCCAACGACGTAAATCCCCTTTTGGAGCATTTTATCTGCCATTTCACTGGCTAATTTAGCATCCCCCAGCATCACTGGAATAATTGCATGGTCTTTGCCTGACATAGTGAAACCGGCTTGCTCCATGCGGCTTCGAAAGTGAGCGCTGTTGCGTTTTAATTGCGCACGCAACGCATGCCCATCTGCCAACATATCAAATACTTTTAGGGACGCTGAAACAATTGGCGGGGCAACTGAATTAGAGAAAAGATAAGGGCGAGAGCGTTGGCGCAGCCATTCAACAACTTCTTTTTTGCCTGACGTATAACCGCCAGACGCACCGCCTAACGCTTTACCCAATGTGCCGGTGATTATATCGACTCGGCCCATCACCTCACAATATTCGTGACTGCCTCGACCGTTCTCACCGACAAAGCCTGTCGCATGACAGTCGTCAACCATAACTAACGCGCCATATTGATCCGCTAGATCACAAATTCCAGCCAGATCAGCAATAACGCCATCCATTGAAAACACACCGTCGGTCGCGATCACTATGGTTTGCGCACCATCATTTTTCGCTTTTTCAAGTTGCACCGACAGCGCTTGCATGTCGTTGTTAGCGTACCGGTAACGCTTAGCCTTACACAAGCGCACACCATCGATGATACTGGCATGATTAAGTGCGTCAGAGATGATGGCATCCTCTGGCCCTAAAATTGTTTCAAATAGGCCACCATTAGCATCAAAACATGAGGGGTACAAAATGGTATCTTGCATGCCTAAAAAGGCGCTAATTTTCTCTTCCAATGCTTTATGAATATCTTGGGTTCCGCAGATAAAACGTACCGATGCCATACCAAATCCATGACTATCCAACCCTTCTTTCGCAGCATCAATTAGTTCGGCGTTGTTCGCTAAGCCAAGGTAATTATTGGCACAAAAATTTAGCACTTGCTGGTTATCACCCACTTGAATATCTGCACTTTGTTGCGACTGAATCACCCGTTCAGTTTTATAAAGGCCTTGTGCTTTAGTGTCACTAATTTGCTGTGCTAAGCGATCATAAAAGGCTTGTTTCATGAGTTGTCCTCAAAGAATAGTAAGATGCGCGAATGATAAAGGATAATCTAGCCTTGACGCGAATAATCAAGGCAATTCCTGTGATTTAGGATTGCCGGGAACGTCATCGTTTTTTTACATTAATACTGTATAAACGCAAATGAGCGTTAAAATGACAAATCGAAGTTCTTCCAGACACCTTCCTTTATTTTTGAAGGGAGCTTTTGGTACAAATCATCCTCTAAAAGGGGTTTTGAAATATAATAACCTTGGGCAATATCACAATGCATATCGCCTAATGTATTCAATTGCTCCGCTGTCTCTACTCCTTCAGCGACAACCTTCATACCTAGTTTTCTGACCATAGCGATGGTTGATTTCACGATCTGCTTGTCTGCGCTATTTACACTCATACCGGATATAAAGCTGCGGTCGATTTTAATAATATCTACCGGTAGCTGAGATAGGTATGCGAGAGACGAATACCCTGTGCCAAAATCATCAATAGAAAAACTAAACCCTAATTCCTTGAGCTGATACATGATCCGCAGCGTATGACTGATGTCAGCAACCACTGTGCGCTCAGTCAATTCCAATTCAATTTGCTCTGCACCTTGCTCGCTTTTTGCTAATTGTTCGCGCATAAAATTGATTAAATTAGGATCTAAAAACTGACTCGCAGATAAGTTTACTGCTACTCTCAACCCACTCAGTCCCATGCTTTCAAGATGTGCCAAAATAGCAAACGCGCGCTTTATACCCCAGTAACCTAAGGTGATCATGCTTTCAGAATTTTCCATAATAGGAATAAATTCATCAGGCATGATGTAACCATTTTTCGGATGCAGCCAACGGATCAGTGCCTCGAATCCCACCAGCTTGCCGGTACCAATGTCTATTTGTGCTTGTAGCGCGAACTTGAACTGTTCTTGCTGCAGTGCGTCTCGAATATCATGCTCAATTTCAATATGGCGCATGACCCGCGTGCTCATGCCTTCATTGAAAAGTGTAAAGCGGTCTCCGCCAGCATCTTTTGAAGCATACATAGCAATATCCGCTTGGCGCACCAAGTCATCCACAGTGAGATGTTGTTCGTCACAAGAGGTGATCCCCAAACTCACAGAGGTATAAAAACGTTGAGCGCCGATCTCAATAGGCTCTCTAAACTTAGTCACCAGCTTTTCGGCTAAGGTCATGGCATTACTGACCTCATCAACCTCTTGCAGCACAATGACGAATTCATCACCACCGAAGCGGCTGATCACGTCTGATTCGCGCAGATTGCTGCGCAATCGCTGGGCGACGATAATCAAGAACTCATCACCAATGCCGTGACCATAACTGTCATTAATTTTCCTAAAATTATCGAAGTCCAATAGAATAACGACCAAAGGTTCAGGGTTACGCGCTAAAGACGCTATTTTTTTGCGCAGCACAAAATTCAGCATATTTCGATTTGGAAGCCCCGTAAGCCGGTCGTACATGGCTATATTTTCAAGTTCTCGGGTGTTTTGTTCTATCTTGACATCCATCGACTCAAGCTGTTCACCCAATAAATTTGAAGAGCGTTGGACCTCATCTATTTCATCTAAAAACAGTCTACTATGTGGAAATTGCATGGCGTTAAATTCGTCGTATTCCTTCTGTGCTAAAAGCGGTAAACGCTTTGCAACGATAAGTAGGCGTCTACGCAGCCGCTCGGCCATTAAAAAGAACGTCAGAATACAAAGTGCCACTGTAATAGCTGAGATGATAATGACACCGAATTGATAACTATCATGCCTTGCCCACTCGTCGCTGATATCGTGCACGGCAAGCAGATATGCAGGGTCAGTCACCTTTTCATCAACGGGCAGTAAATTAATCAAATATGCCTGCTCATTGACCACCAATCGGTAGCCTTTATCCAGCACCATATCGAATGTAATACCCCCAGGAATTAGCTTGAGTAATGCGCTAAGTTCTTGGCGTCTAATATTTGAGATGGGCGGCTGTATCTGTGCGTCTCGAAGAGAAGCCAGCTCGAGGGAATGTATATTTGCGACTAAGGCAAGTTCAGCCAGCGTTGAACGATTCAAGGCAGCCATCATTTCCAGCAAAGAGGTGGTAGCGGTCAATACCAGAAGCTCACCGTTGGCAGCCAAAATTGGCATGCTTATAAGCTGAAAACATGACTGTGCACATAAAATATTGGACGTAGATGATTGATTTTGCAGTGTTTGCTGTGCACTCGCCGTTACATATTCTGGCACATGTTGATGATTAGCGAATATGACTTTGTACTCGCTGTCGAGCAACCAAAGATCCTTAACTTGCCAATTCAACTGTAAGTAATCAAATTCTTCGTTAATAAAATCGGCAGTCGCTTGCGGATTATCAGTGATGTCTTCATGCAGGTGAATAAACGACTCAAACCATAACTCGAGACGATTACTCAACATGTCGCGGATCAGGTGCATTTGACTTAGATCTTCATCATGTAACGCCTGATGCTGACTTAGATAATCCTGGTTATTTTTATCAATCCAAATGAAGGTCAACAACACGCTGGCAATCAGTAAAAAACCAATCAATAGACCCATGATTTTCCACGGTAAACTGACGAAGATTCGCATGCTTAAAACCAGTAAATCACTTGCAGCGCCCAAATGTCCCAATATTCAGAATCATTTGTCACCGTATCGGGAATAAACACAGGTGCTAAGCGTGCACGACCTTTTACTTTGTGAAATTCAGCGCGTACTCGCCAGTTAGCATGGAAATCCCATGAAGCGCCAAATGTAATTTGATCTCGATAGGCAAAATAATCCGGCACCGTCCCCCCTGAATTCTGCTGTAAAAGCCGACCAGAGCGATCGTCTTTATCTACATCAAACATGTCAATTCTTGCCAGCAAGGTGACTTGAGGGGTAAGAAATAGACGTCCTTGTACATATATCCCTTCAGCGGCAGTATCCTTGATGCCGCCGTTAGGTAACAGCCCTATAAAGTCTGTTCGCTCCCGCATCGCTTCGGCGTTAATATCCCAAAACTCAGCACTGTAGGTTAAATTTAGCATCAGGCGAAACAACTTCGCTTTACCATCAATGAATACGTCATTGCTACCGGCGTCGTAGCTAAAATCTGTTCTTAGCAAGCTGACGCCCATTGCGATACCCGAACTAAATGGGCTAAATGAGAGACTGAATTGCGTATCAAAATCATGCTCTAACTCACCGGTGGCAAATTCGGACATTAAATTTTCAGTTTGCTCTTGGTCTACTGACGTATTGCCGTAACTCCAACGCATGTCCCACTCACCTAAATTGTTGTGATGTTGAGCGATAAGTGAAATGCCATCACTGCCAAGTGATGCGTCACGAAATGCATCAAAATAAGAGGACTGGGGCAATACAATGGTTGGCATGGTATGGGGCACATCACGGGTGGCAGAATATAACCAGTGATAGTTCTTATATCGCCCTAAATGAGCATTAACCTTCCAACTTTGCGTGCTCAGCAATTGATAATCCAAAAATAAGTAATCCAAGCGCAGCCCTTCATTAAAACGATTGCCATCGTTAATATAAATGCCCTGCGCAGAGACCCGTAGTTTTTGATTGATCCGATACGACGTATTAAGTCCCACCTCGGTCAGACTAAACGACACGTCACCGCTTTCATTTATATAGTTACTATCGCTGGATTGAATGACGCCTTGGGCGCCGAATCCGTGCCAAACGAAATCCCCTGCGTGACTTACGTTCGTCAGGAAAAAGCTAAAAGTACAAAGAAGATACATTACGCGCGATTTGGTCATATTAACCCTCCTTGCTAATGTGCAATTCATGCAGGTTGGGCGGTAGCGATGATGAAAGCACGTATCCTATTGCGCCGGGCTCTTGACTCACCATATCAATCATCTCTTGGCTATCTCTGACCAAAGTGGGTTTTTCTCCTAAGCCTGAATAAGCCAACTTATTCCACGTTCGTTCAAGTTGATAAGGAAACATGCTGAGGACATCTTTACAAAAATTTTGGTGGGCTGGGTCTTGCTGATGAAGAACATAGACTTTAATCGCACTTCCGTCTTCCCAAGTGGTTTGACGCATCGAAAAAATCCAACGCACACTACTCTCGCTCAAGGAATTCACCTTGACGTTATCATTCACGATAACACGCAATTGGGATTGCTCAGCGTAAGCATAATTTACGCCAAATAGCATCACTAGAGCGAGCATAAGGCGCAAACCTATGCGGTGGATATTTAGCAAAAAACACTCCTAATTAAATACCATTTTTTGTGCGACAAAAAACAACTGGGAGCACAACTCCTTGTCTTCTTGATACGGTATGGGGTAAGTATTACTTGTTATTGTATTTTATTACAGGAAATTTTTTATCCTATTCAATGTATTGCGAGGGCTCTGATGGTCTCAAGCTTAGTCGAAAATCAACGAAATACTGTTAAAATACCCGCTGAATCTAATTGATGGCGGTATGATGAAGTCCACTTTCACTCCTAAAGCAAAAGAAAATTACAGCCTGTGGGGATACACCTTGCTGTTGTGTATTTTGTTACCCTTTGTGTTTTTACATTTTTGTTATCAATACTTGACGAAAAAACCTACCACGCCTTGGGCTCGGATCCAACGCTTTGGTGTGAATATATGCACGGCAAAAACTGGTGGGTTGCTCTTTCATTGTGTGTCAGTAGGTGAGGTGGTTGCCGCTGCCAATGTCATTAAAAGAATTCGCCAATTTCAACCTGAGATACCTGTCACTATTACTACTACAACGGCGACTGGTGCAAAGCAAGCGACCGACTTATTCAACGACTCAATCACTCATTGCTATTTGCCAATCGATATTCCATGGATGATGCGCCGCATCCTTAAGCAAGCCGCGCCCACTCACGTCATCATTACTGAAGTGGAGCTTTGGCCGAATATGATCGACCAATGTTGGCGTCTAAATATTCCCGTGTCGGTGATTAATGCACGTATGACTGACAGCTCTATGCGCACATATGCCAAAATATCGGCTCTTTTTAGCCCCATGCTGCATAAATTACATAAAGTTTGCGCCCAAGGAGAGCGCGACTACCACAACTACCAGCAACTCCATGCTCCTGAGCAAACGTTGGTACTGACCAATAATATTAAGTTTGAGCAGCCTGCTCGTCCCGAAGCTCACCAGCAGGCCAAAGAATTTTCTCAGATGTTCAATATTGCAAGTCGGCCGATTATTGTCGCTGGTAGCTCTCACGCTCCAGAAGAAGATGTACTCCTTGATGCTCACAAATTAATTCTGCAACACATTCCTGACGCACTGCTTATCATAGTACCTCGCCACCCCCAGCGTTTTGACGATGTCTATCAGATATGTAAATTAAGTGGCTTATGCAGCCTGCGAAGCTCTGACGAAAGGCCTTGTGATACAGACACCCAAGTCTTGCTAGTTGATGAAATGGGCAAACTGCAAGCCTTGTATGCTCTGGCTACAATTGCCTTTGTAGGGGGCAGTATTGCAGATAGAGGCGGGCATAACGCCCTTGAACCTGCGGCCTTTGAAGTCCCCATATTGATGGGAGTGCACCGGTATAACAACCCAGCAATATGCCAAGTGCTCAGTGACAATGGCGCGTTATTCGAAGCTAATACCCCAGAACAAATAAGCCAAAAAGTCATGCTGTGGTTAAGGAATGAGACACTACGTAAACATGCAGGCAAAGCAGGAAAACAAGTTTTACAGGAAAACAGTGGCGCTGTTAGCGCCACGTTGCAGGCGTTAGGATTTGCTATGAGCAATCATTAACGAGTGCTATTGCAACCCTTTAAACAAATCAACCAAGGCTTTCGCTTCCCGCTCTACCGTGTAATGAGCCAATACCCGTTCACGGCCAGCTAAGCCTTTTTGTTTCAATTTTTCTGGATCTGATAGTAGTGAATCCATTTTTGCTGTCACCGCGGGTAAATCATTCACAGGCACTACGTGGCCATCTATGTCTTCGCGAATGATCTCTTCCCACGCGCCTGCTTGCGTCGCTAACACCGCAGCACTGCAACTCATGGCTTCAAGTACAGTTAAACCAAAGCCTTCATTGTCGCTCAACGCAGATACCATAGATAAAGCACTAAAAATGGGCGGAATGCGCTCAAACGGCAGTTCACCAGTAAAGATGATACGCTCGCTCAAACCTGCTTTATCGATTTTTGCTTTTAATTCATCAACAAATTCTTGATGACTAGATGAGATAGCCCCCACTACAACCGCTGTGTAGTCCGGGTATTTCGGCAGCACTTCGATGCACGCATCGACGAACAGATGAACACCTTTTTGTTTGCGCACACGGCCTAAAATACCGATACCGTATTTTCCACCATAGCCTAAATCCTGCCATGCTTGCCCTTTGTTCGGAGCTGGGGCGAAGTTCTCAATTTGAATACCGTGAGGAATAATCGCATCGGGTGGCTCAGCCAAATACTTTGCTGATGACTGACTAATGGCCACCACAGCGTCCATTTTGCGGGTTAACCATAAGGTAGAGCCTGAACGAAAGCGCTGAGCAGCAGAACTGAAGACCATTTTTATTTTGGCACCGAATACATATTTCAACAGCACAGCTTGGATCATTTCATCTACACGGCGAGCATGAAAAACACGGTACTTACCATTGCTCAGCGGCTTACGACACATCTTCACCACCTGCCAGAATGTCATAGCTTGACTCTGATCAGGTAAAAAATGCTTACCCATGACACGCAAATTAATCAACTTTTGTTGATAAGACATGACCTGCAACATGGTTGAAGTCACACCCGAAAAATTGGAATTCGAATTTCCCAGAATCAACTCAACTTCATCTTGCTTACTGGTTTTCGTCACATCATTTTCCATAGTTAATGGGTACTCACTTATTTAAAATTAATTGTTATGCATTTATTCAGAATCAATCGTTACACATTTGGCGCGAGCCATGGGTGTAGAAGCTCGCATTCATCAGCGATACAGGTATACACTAAGCCAAATTTTGCAATTACATCGTGTTAAATGCCAAACATTCAGCAAACATCTAAAGAGCGCAGCACCATTATATTTGATGCTGAAATATTCGCAGCCCCTGATTTGCATATTTTTGATGGTCACTACTGGCAATCGAAACAGCAATTAACCGGCAGTGCTACCGGACGCGGCACAACGTATTTTTTTAGGCATAAAAATAACGAATATGTTTTGCGCCATTATCGACGCGGTGGCTTAATCGGCAAGTTAATTGAAGACAGCTATCTTTTTAGAGGTCTGTCACGCACGAGAGCATGGCGCGAGTTTACTCTTCTAGAACAGATGCACAGTCTTGGTTTGCCCGTACCTGAGCCTGTCGCAGCACAAGTAACACGACACAATGTGATGTACCGAGGCGACATCATTATAAAGCGTATTCCCAATAGCCAAGATATGTTTAGCCATTTATGTGAAGCGCCGCAACCTCAAACCACTTGGCAAGCCATTGGCACCTGCATTCGCCAATTTCATGATCACAATGTATATCATCACGACTTAAACATTCACAATGTTATGCTCGATGGTGCAGGTAAAATTTGGCTTATCGATTTTGATAAATGTGCCATACATGCTAGCAATAATTGGAAAAAAGCTAATTTAGACCGACTCTTACGCTCATTGCATAAAGAGCAAGCCAAACAACAAACCTTCCATTTCAATGAGCAAAATTGGCAAGTTTTGCTGTCCGCCTACGGTGAGCCAGCTTAATGAAGGCAACCTGTGACGACATCACTGATTGATCTGGTGAATACTCATTACAAAGCACAATACAATTTAATCTTGAATTGTTACACTCGATTTTTTGTCACCTGCCGTTTTGGAATGAAATAATACATGTCACGTTATTGGGTAATCGGCTTTTTGCTAGTCGCGTCACAAGGATGGGCGAAAGGACTTTCCCCCTACCTTCCGCTACAAATTTCACCTGAAATTGAATCTCAGATAGAAAAAGTCATGGCACTGACCCCTGGGGCACCCCTTACCAAGCCGTACAAAGCGGTTGATATTATGCGCCGCAACAAACTTATTGCCACACGATTTCCTGAGCTTCACCGCTCGGTTGACGCTTATTTAGCCCGGTTTAAAGATACGTTAGCGTTAACCCATGTGAGCGCATCAATATCGGCAGGTGACGATGAAAGCAGCCCTGTGCCGAATCAAAGAGGTATTAAACGCGACTCCAGCTACCAAATCTCGGCTTCTGGCGTGGCTTTTATCTCACCTTATGCCTATGTGGCAGGCGGTGCCTTGTATGCTGATGGCGAAGATGCCATATTGTATAACACCCATGTCGCCTTTGGTTATGAGTACGCACAAATCGAAGCGGGTTACCGAGAACACTGGTTATCGCCAATGCAAGATTCAGCTTTATTAAGTAGTACCAACGCCGAGCCAAGCCTGTCTGTTACTGTGAGTAACGCCACCCCTATCACAGATTGGGGTATCCGATATGAGCTGTTTTATTCGAAGCTTGAAGATACGCTGGGCGTTAGCCAACAAGGTGAATTGTTCAGTGGTGAACCCAATCTATTAGGCTTTCACTTGAGTGTATCCCCTGTTGAAGCGTGGACCATAGGCTACAGCCGCACCCTGAAATATGCTGGAGCGAATAACAACTTGAGTGTTGGTGATGCTTTCCAAGATTTATTCAGCCCCTCAGGTGAAGATAAAACACCTGAACTTTATCCTCAAGCGTTAGCAAGCGATCAGAAAACGGCAATTTCCAGTAAAATTAATTTACCCTTCGCTTTCCCTGTATCTCTTTATGGCGAGATTGCCTTTGACCACGCTCCTGAAAGCAAGGATCAAGAAGCAGATGACAAAGCCCTTGCTTTTGGGGTCTATTTCCCTATGGTAACCAACAACCTGTCTTTGCGATATGAATTCACTCGCTTAGACGAGCTTTTCTACCAATCCAGCTTCTACACCACAGGTTACACCAATGAAGGCTTATCACTTGGTCATTGGGCGAGCGATCTTTTTGCTTCCCAAGATCAGGTTCAAAAGACAACGCATTCGGTCAACATGAATTGGAAATTTGCGTCTGATCAGGTTATTGATATCACATTCAGAAGTGCAGATAGCGACATGAACTCAAACACGGAACAAGCATTCAAGGAATTAACGGTGCGTTATAGTTACGCGACACAATACGGTTTCTGGGGTATTGATCTTGATGTAGGTGAAGATCGTTTTGGCGAACAATTTAAACGAGTAAGTGCATTTTACCGCTGGTAAGCATTTAACAAGGCGGCATACGCGGCCACATTGATAAGGTATAACAACATGCACACAAAAGCTGTCTATCCGGGCACATTTGATCCCATCACAAATGGCCATGCAGATTTAATTGAGCGCGCAGCCAACATGTTTGCACATGTCATTGTCGGCATTGCCGCAAACCCCAGTAAAAAACCTTTGTTCAGCTTACAGGAGCGTGTTGACCTGATTAAAGAAGTGACAGAGCACCTGCCTAACGTTGAGGTCATCGGCTTTGAAGGTTTGCTCGCAGATTTTGCTGATAGCCAAGGTGCTACCGTATTGATCCGCGGTTTGCGTGCGGTATCAGATTTTGAGTATGAATTTCAGTTAGCCAACATGAACCGTCGATTAAATCCCAATTTGGAAAGTATTTTCTTAACCCCTGCCGAAGAGAACTCGTTTATATCATCGACGCTGGTCAAAGAGGTCGCGCTGCACCGTGGCAAAGTCGATCAATTCTGCCACCCAGCGGTTCAAGCGGCATTAAAAGAAAAACTTCAGCAATAACCTATACTCGCTTTTGTTGCATCAAACAGAGCGAGAACAGCAAAGTAATATACCATCGCGCGCTTATCCTCTAAGCGCGTCATTAACAATACAATTGAGAAACCATGGCAAAACATTACCTTTTTTACATCTCCGAAAATTATGCATTTCAAATACTGCGCCCCTTGCAGGACGAAATTCAAAGAAGAGGCGATACCGTCGCTTGGTTTGTAGAAGGTAACAACGTCAACAGAGCTTATTTCAAGCCCCATGAAACGCAACTACCTGATGTTCAGGCCGTCATTGATTTTCACCCTATTGCCGTATTTGTTCCTGGTAATATGATTCCGTCATTTATCCCTGGCTTGAAAGTCTGTGTCCGCCATGGCTTCATTGGTTTTAAAACTCGTAAAAAAGACGGTTTGAACTATTCGTTTATTATTCGAGATTGTTTTGATTTGTATTGTACGCATGGGCCATCAATGACCGACACATTCAAATTACTGGAGCAAAAGCATCAGTTCTTCAAAGTAGTCGAAACAGGGTTTTGTAAAATGGACCCGTTTTTTGATCGTTCAATGGTTGCTGAGAAGGACGCTGCCGCTAACACAACAGCACAAAGGGACGAGCGCCCAGTGGTGTTATTTTCATCCACATTTTCTCCTCGAATGTCTCAAGCCGAAGCGCTTTTGCCAACCATTAAGCGCTTATCTCAAGATACTAAATGGCGTTGGTTAGTGACCTTCCATCCTAAAATGGCACAAAGTACGGTGGATGCCTATAAAGCCGCTCAACATGAGAATTTAACTTTTATCGAAACCGATAATGCCATGCCATTAATGCTCGAGGCTGACTTAATGCTTGGGGATAATTCATCTATGCTGGTTGAGTTTTTAATGTTGAACAAACCTGTGGTGACCATGAAAAATGAGCATCCTAAGCCGCATTTTATTAATGTTACCGATGCTGAAAAAATTGAAGAAAGCATAGAATACGCATTAACTAGGCCGCCTGAGTTGATGGATAAATTAGACGACTATGCAGCGCAAACTCACCCTTACACTGATGGTCAGTCAAGTGCTCGTATAGTAGATGCCACACAAGACATGCTGGACAATCCCCCTAAGTTGAAAAATAAGCCGTTCAATCTAATCCGAAGTATCAAAATGCGTAAAAAGCTAGGTTACTGGAGGTGGTAAAGGCGTGTGACGCCCGCTAGCAATAACGTCGGGGCAATCATGCTTTGAGCCTTTTAGTGCTATTAATCTTTATTCACAATCGTGTGACTATTTTTGGCACTGCTCACAAAAAAACGTATTACGCTGCCCTAGGGTCACTGACTGAATTTCGCTCTCGCAGACTTCGCACGCTTGGCCTTTACGCCCATATACGCGCAGGTGCTGTGCAAAATAGCCTGGGTTGCCATCTGCTTGGGTAAAGTCTTTTAACGTTGTACCGCCCTGCTCTATCGCTTTTGCGAGTACTTGCTTAATAATGTCACCTAACGCTAAATAACTTTTTTTGCTGACTTTTTTAGCTGCTTTGCGTGGGTCAATACCAGCAATGAATAACGACTCATTGGCGTAGATATTCCCAACGCCGACCACGACTTTGTTGTCCATGATAAAGTTCTTCACTGGCACATTCTTGGTGCGAGAAAGATCATATAAGCGTTGTCCATCAAAGTCAGATGTTAATGGCTCAGGCCCAAGAGCGGCTATCATACCAATTTCAGGGTCGCCGACACGTTGCCATAAACAAGCGCCAAAGCGACGAGCGTCGTTGAAACGCAAACACACACCATTGGTCAATACGATATCGATATGATCATGTTTAATCACCGGTGTTTCACTGTTCACAATCCGTAATTTACCCGACATACCCAAATGCAAAATAATGCTACCTGCATCGGTATCAATAAATAGGTACTTGGCGCGACGACGCACGTCATTCACCTTGTGCCCCTCAGCTAAATGCACGTCATCAGGCACCCACCAACGTAATTGTTTATGACGCACAATAATCTGCTCAATATGCTGACCAATTAAGTGTGGGCTAATGCCTAAACGGCTCACTTCAACTTCGGGTAATTCAGGCATAGGGTGTGTCCGTTAAAAGGTATTGGTTAAAAAGCACTTGTTAAAAGCGATTATCAAAAAAGAGCTCAGACCATGTTTTGTTGGTCACTTTATAAAGTTGAGCGCCTTGCGTTGGGTATTGCACCAGCATGTCAGCACCGACTTGAAAAAACAGATAGTGACGGGGGGCGCTTTCTCCCGCTAGCCAAACATTGACCTGAGTCGCGCCCGCCAGCGTCGCCTCACCGATAGGCTCAAGCAAGGCCTCTTGCCATGCCATGACGTTGTCTGTGAGTATCTGTTTGTCTATTTCGTTGTCGCTCGTTTCTTTGTTCTTATTTGCTACAAGGTCGTTGTTATAACTCTCTTTGGTAGCCATTAAAAAGCGCCATCCTCTGCCTACTCGCTCGAGAGTATAGTCATGGGTGACAATGCTCGTGAGCATAGCGTCAGTGGGGACAAGCTTATCAATAGTTTCATCTTTAACGCTACTGCCGGAAAACAGATTTCCAGTTAGGTTAAACATCAAAATCAGCAGCAACATCGAAATAATTAATACATTATTCCATGCGCGGGACGTCAATCGGATCATGGTGAAATAGAGTAAAATAACGAATGCATTGACTGATTATGCCATGTAATGCACAACAGAAAACAGTCTATTTGGCAGGTCTACGAGAGAAAGTAAAACGCAAAAAACCCGACATGAGCCGGGTTTTTCGGGAGACAAAACAAGTATTAATTACTTAATTTTGGCTTCTTTAAACAAAACGTGCTGACGTACTTTAGGATCAAACTTTTTGATCTCCATTTTGCCAGGCATGTTACGTTTGTTTTTATCTGTGGTGTAGTAAAAACCGGTACCAGCAGAAGACACTAACTTGATTTTATCACGCATAATCTGTGTTCCTTAAATTTTTACGCCATTGGCACGGATATCAGTTAATACTGAATCAATACCTTTCTTATCAATAATACGCATACCTTTAGCAGATAAACGCAATTTAACGAAACGGTTTTCGCTTTCAACCCAAAAACGGTGGGTTTGTAGATTTGGCAAAAAACGACGACGAGTCGAGTTTTTAGCGTGTGAACGGTTGTTACCTACCGCTGGACGCTTGCCTGTCACTATACATACTTTGGACATCGTATTTGTCTCCAAACAATTCTAAAAATATTTAGCTCTGACAAGCATGCAAATACGCGTGCCAGCTTTAGCTATCAACAAGAGGGCGCATTTTATACAGCAAACAGCTATTTAATTCAACGATTAACTGATAAAAACCCTAGTCTTTTATTATGCCATAAGCGGTACGGGTTAATTTATTTGATTTTGTGGTCGCTCGAATAGCTTTATTTTTAGCAATCATCTCAGGTGTAACATAGCGATGATCATGCTCCAAATGCAGGCAGGCTGCAGAATAGCGAATTTGGATGCCTCGCACACCACGGTTAAACAAGCGCTCGCCTAACTCCCTGTCTTGCCCACCGTACTGCATTCTCTCATCAAATCCATTGACGGCAAAAATATCGTCGCGCCAGCCAGAAGCATTGTGCCCATTCCAGGTTGGTTTAGCCGGAGTGACTGAATTTAGTACCGTTCGCTTCCATTGCAATGTGGTCAATTTCCCCAATTTGCGATTACGTTTAACGCCATTTTCTACCAGCCAAGTTCGCTCAAACGCCTGACCCGAGGCAATGTGTTGCTGGTTAATCAAATCACTAGTAGGCATAGGAAGTTTGAAATAACCTCCCGAGAGAAATTTTCCCGGTCTGGCATGCGCTTTATGCACAGCAACAAAATCACGTCTGGGTATACAGTCACCATCGGTAAACAGCACATAATCGCAGGTACTGGTGAGCAGTGCTTTGTTCATAATACGTGACTTTTGAAAACCATCATCTTCTTGCCACACGTGTTTAATGTCCAAACCTGAGCCCTGAATAAAACGGTCAATACAGGCTTTCGTATCCGACGTTGAACCATCATCTGCGATGATCAGCTCAAAATTTTTATCCGTTTGATAATGAAAGCCCCACAGGACCTTTTCGAGCCATACGGGAGAGTTGTAGGTAGTAAAAATAACAGATATTTTCATAATGAAACCGATTTTGACTTTAGAAGCAATCGTGTTATCTAATCTCGTTTCTTTGACAATGACATGACCAACGCATGACACTTTTGTGGTAGCCGACGAGCCTTAAGGTCACGTCGTCCAGCTACGGCTAAATCAAACCTCGCTCGGCAAACGATACGGCAACACCATCCCCAACCACAAGATGATCAAGCACTTTGATGTCCAGTAAGCTCATCGCGCTGATAATCCTCGCGGTGATGTGCTCATCGGCCTGACTCGGCTCAGCCACGCCTGACGGATGATTGTGGGTCAATATCACAGCAGCAGCGTTATCTTCTAGCGCCTGTTTCACTAGAACTCGAGGATAGACCGATGCGCTATCAATGGTGCCGAAGAACATTTTGCGAAATTTGATCAATTGGTGCTGACTGTCTAGCAGTAGCATGCCAAACACCTCATTGGGCTCGTCACGCAATTGGGCGATCAAAAAGTGCTTGGTTTGTTGAGCGCTGTTAAACACGGTTTCACGCTGTAATTGTTCGGCAAAAAAGCGCTGACTTAACTCGATGGATGCTTGCAGTTGCACAAACTTCGCTTCCCCTAACCCTTTGGCTAAGCAGAAATCCTGCTGACTCGCACTGATTAGCCCCCGCAGTGAGCCAAAGGTATTTAGAAGGTTGCGCGCCAAATCAACGGCACTTAATCCTTTGATGCCCGTTCGCAAAAATATGGCCAATAGCTCCGCATCAGACAAGGCATCGGGCCCTTGGGTGAGCAGCTTTTCTCTTGGTCTTTCATGGGCAGGCCATTGGGTTATTTTCATGCGTCCCTGTCTTATTAAACGTTTCTTTTCTGCGCCTACTACCGGTACGAAATAGAAATTAAGTGGAAATTAAGCCTAGCAAAAGCGGTCTATTCCAGCCAATAATGGCCGTATAAAATGAGTAAGATAGCAAAATGATCCCTATGCAATTAGCCCAACAGAAGATCCTACTTGGTATAACAGGCGGTATAGCAGCCTACAAAACCCCAGATTTAGTCAGAAAACTCACTGCGCTTGGCGCACAGGTACGTTGCGTGATGAGTGCTTCAGCAGCAGAATTCGTGAGCCCACTGGCTTTACAGGCGGTCTCAGGTAACCCTGTAGGTGATGACCTACTGGATCGTACCGCGGAAGCCGCTATGGGCCACATAGAGCTGGCAAAATGGGCTGATAAAGTGCTTATTGCCCCTGCTACGGCAAATTTCATGGCCAAACTCACCCATGGCTTAGCCGATGATTTGTTATCCACGTTATGCCTAGCCACCAGCGCACCGATGTATATTGCCCCTGCGATGAATCAGCAGATGTGGCATGCGCAGGCAACACAAGCAAACCTCAATATTTTACAACAAAGAGGCGTCACCATTTTAGGGCCAGCTCCCGGCGAGCAAGCCTGTGGTGATATCGGCCTAGGGCGAATGATAGAGCCGATTGATATCGCCAATATGTTAGCCCAAAGTCCAATGGAGCCCTTGCTCGCTAACAGGCATATTGTGATTACGGCAGGGCCAACACGGGAAGAAATCGATCCCGTGCGCTTCATTAGCAATCACAGCTCAGGAAAGATGGGCTACGCATTAGCGAAAGCGGCTGTTGCTTTAGGTGCAAGAGTCACATTGGTATCAGGGCCGGTGAATTTGACGCGCCCAGTAGGTGTTGATGTCATTGATGTGGTCAGTGCAGAGCAAATGCACAATGCCGTTATGACAGCCGTGAGCAAGTCCCAAGTTAATGACGCGCAGTCAGATAGCATGCAGCTTAATTGCGACATATTCATCGGTTGTGCAGCCGTAGCAGATTACAAGCCACAGCAAAAAACCGAGCAAAAGATTAAGAAGTCCGATACGGAGTTAACACTTACTTTTACTAGAAACCCTGATATCCTTAGTGATGTTGCCCATTTAGCTCAACCCCCTTTCACGGTTGGCTTCGCCGCTGAAACGCAAGACGTGGCTCATTACGCACAAGACAAACTGAAACGCAAAAAGCTCGATATGATTGCCGCAAACGACGTATCCCAAGCCGGTTTAGGCTTCAATAGCGAGCAAAACGCACTCAATGTTTATTGGAATAATGGTGGAAAAAACCTTGGCGTTGCCGATAAGAGTCAGTTGGCGATTTCGCTATTGACCTTAGTTGCTCAGCGTCACGCATTAAAAACAACATAAACCACACTAGGGATAAAACTCGTTAGGTAATAACGCACACAGAGGTCACTTTAGGATAGAAAATGGCAATAGCAAAAAAGATAAATCGCCGTGCGCAAATATTACAAGCACTTGCCAGTATGCTGCAAACCAACCCAGGCCAGCGGATCACTACCGCTAAATTAGCGGCTCATGTTGGTGTGTCAGAAGCCGCGCTGTACCGTCACTTTCCCAGCAAAGCCCGCATGTTTGAGGGCTTAATAGAGTTTATTGAAGAGACTCTTTTTTCGCGTATTAATAAAATTATTAATGAAGAAAAAGATTCCACGACTCGCTGCCAACTTATTCTGCGCCTTATACTTGGCTTTGCGGAGAAAAACCCGGGGATCACACGCATCTTAAACGGTGACGCTTTAATGGGCGAGCAAGATCGATTGCGTGACCGAATAGCCCAATTATTTGAACGTTTAGAAACCCAGTTAAAACAAGTTCTCAGAGAAAGAAAATTACGCGAAGGTAAATCACTTCCCGCTGAAGAGGCCATAATCGCGAATTTCCTTATTTGCTATGTAGATGGGCGAATTAATCTGTTTATTCGCAGTAAATTTACCCGCCGCCCAACAGAGGGTTTCAACGACCAATGGCAGTTAATTAGCACTCAGTTCTTTTTGAACTAGCCACGTTAGAATTTGCACATAAAAAAGCCCGTTGAGTCACAACTCAACGGGCTTTTTACTTTTATTTATATCTGCAATGAATTAACCCGCTTTATTCGCAGATTGCTGCACATCCGCTACCCAAGCTTTGACTTTCTGTTCAAGAATATTCAGTGGCACAGGGCCATCTTTTAGCACTTGGGCATGAAAGCCACGAATATCGAATTGCTCACCGAGTTCTGCTTGCGACCATGCACGCAATTCCATGATCTTCAACTTACCAATCATATATGCCGTCGCTTGGCCCGGCATAGCAATGTAACGCTCAATCGCTTTAACCGAGTCATTCTTCGGGTTTGGTGTATTTTCGATGAGATAATTAATAGCTTGCTCACGACTCCACTTTTTACTGTGAATACCGGTATCAACCACCAATCGACAAGCACGCCATAGCTCCATCGCCAAGCGACCAAAGTCAGAGTATGGGTCTTGGTAAAAACCCATATCTTTGGCTAGTTCTTCAGTATACAGGCCCCACCCTTCGGTATAGGCAGTAAATGAACTGTATTTTTGAAACTCAGGAATACCCTCAAGCTCTTGAGCGATCGCTCGTTGCATATGATGCCCAGGTATACCTTCATGATAGGCCAAGGCTTCCATTTGATAGGTAGGCATGTCGTTCATGTCGTAAAGGTTTGCGTAGTATATGCCTGGTCGAGAGCCATCTTTCGCAGGGCTTTGATAAAACGCTTTGCCGGCTGACTTTTCACGAAACGGCTCAACACGTTTAACCACCATCTCAGCCTGTGGAATTAAGCTAAAATATTCAGGTAGTTTGTCACGCATGGTGTCAATAAGCGCTTTCGCTTCAAGCAAGTAAGCATCACGCCCTTCGTCCGTATTGGCGTAGTAGAATTGTTTGTCAGTTCGCATAAATTCGAAAAATTCATTCAAACTGCCGTCAAACTTCACTTTTTTCATGATGCTGCGCATATCTTGATGAATACGCTCAACGTTTTGTAAGCCAATGTTGTGCACTTCATCGGCGCTTAAATCAGTAGTAGTAAACCATGCAAGACGATTTTCGTACCACTTGTCGCCGTCAGGCAAGCGCCATACACCATCACCTTCTGGGGTTAAATCTCGCTGCACTTTCAACTCGCGAATGAGTGCTTGATACGCAGGTTGAACCGACGTCAGAAGGGCGTTGCTAGCATCATCAAGTAAGGTCTTACGCTCGCTGTCGGTTAACTCTAACTTGCTGACTTTGTCTTGGAAGTCCTGCCAGATGCTTGATGTACTGTCGCTGCTATCAAAGGGGGCTCCGGTAATCACGTTTTTTGATGCTTGTAGCATCTGATCGTAAGACCATTTTGGTGGAAATACGCCTATTTTTTGTCGAATACGTAGCTGGTCAATGACTTGTGAAAACAAGGTTTTTACCCCTTGCAGACGACTGATGTAGGCTTGAGCGTCTTCCGTGTTGGTCACTCTGTGCACATTAATCAAAAAGCTGGGGACCATAGTGTGGTAAGCACTAAACTGATCCATGATATAAGTGTGATGACGAAACTCATCATTAGCTAGTTGGCGCTCTAAGGACACTTTATTGAGCGCTAAACTGATTTTCTCTGCGGCGCTTAACTGACTTTCATCAAAACCTTTTAACGTATTTAACTGCTTCTTGGCGAGTTCGCTGCTTTGTTCAATGAATGTTTCACTGATGTTGTTCCACTTATCGTAATCCCACTTGTAACCTAAATAGCTTTGAAACTGCGGTGAACGATGCAGTCGCTGTTTAAAGTTATTAGCAAAAAAGTCGGCTAATCGTTGTGATTCCGTTTGCGCGGTGTCGACTGTATGGGTGGTGGATTCATTATCCTGGCGGGCTTGTACGTTCAATGCCGCAAACGACAAAGACGCAGCCGCAAGCGAAAGGGCGATGATAGATAGTTTCATGTTAGCTCCCTGATTTTTTTATTATGTATTTTAAGCCTCTGTGAGTCATGCAATTGCAAAGGTAGGTAACTGCATGACGGCACAAAACAAAATGAGTGCAAGTTAGTAAGCTTGCACTCACTGGTCCATGATGAATAACGCAATAACGCAATAACGCGCCTTACACGCTGCTACTTAGAAAACGTATCACCAAAGAAGTCACCTTCATTCCAACTAGAACGCTTAGCTTGGTTAGCCAAGGTGAGACCGATGTAATAATTCACTTCGGCGAATTTAGTTGCCGCCTTCCAGTTAAAGGGCTGATTAAAATCATCCCCTGGCTTGTGGTAATTAGTTGCTAAAAATTCACCGAATTTTTTGCTGCCATCAACTGCTGGGTCGGCTGATTGCAGACCAGGCACTAAAAATACTGACGGTACCCCCTGTTTAACAAAACTGTAGTGATCAGAACGGGTAAACAACGCCTGCTCAGGCCACGGATCTGGGCTTAGGGTTAAACCAATTTTTTGTGCTGCAAGACTCACCGACTCTTTCAAATCACTATGATCTGCACCAAAGGCGATGACGTCGTTGAACTCGTAAGTTAAAATCGGCATGTCTAAATTAACGTTCGCCACCATGGCGTCTTTTGCCACGGTGGGGTTTTGTGCGAAGTAATCTGAGCCAAGTAAACCCTTTTCTTCTGCCGTGACAGCAACAAATAATATTGAACGCTTAGGGCGCTCAGCCAGTTGGCTGAACAAGCGGGCGGTTTCAAGTAACACCGAAGTACCTGTTGCGTTGTCCATGGCGCCATTGTTGATCTTGTCTTTCTTGACTGTTTTGGCGATCCCGATGTGATCAGAGTGGGCTGAATACACAATATACTCATTCTTCAGTGTCGGGTCTGAGCCTTCCAATATAGCCGCAACATTAGGACTACTGATGCTCTTGTGCACGCTACGCTTACTGAAATCAATACTTACCGGTAAAGAGAAACCTTTAGGTGACTCGTCTTCTTCAAGTAGTTGGTAAATCTGCTCTAAATTCATATCCGCATTGGCAAACAATAATTCAGCCGCTTCTTTGCTTAAATAAGCACTGTTTTTCAGTGCAGGATAAACATTGGCTGGCTGGCCGTTTTGATCTAACCAGCGTACCGTCGGCGTGTGAATATAATTAAGAAGGTTTTGATAAGGTCGCACTTTCTCAGCAGTAGGCGTGGTAATAGTCACATAACCAATGGCGCCGTGCTCTGCAGCGTGGCGTTTCTTCTCATTGGTTGAACCAAAATGCGCGCCTTCTTCACTTGGGAAAGAAGCCGGCTTACCAGAAAGCACCACTACAACTTTGCCTTTTACGTCTAAGTCAGCGTAATCATCGTGTTCAAGTTCTGGGGCAATAATCCCATAACCTGCAAAGACCAATTGCCCTTTGACACTGGCCATTTCGCTCACTGGGCTTGCACTGGTGATGTATTGTTTGGGATAAGCTAATTCGACACTGCCTTTGGCAGTTTCAAGTACGAACGAAGGCGAAGCTTGATCAAGTGATGCTTGGCGAAAAGGCGCGCGTTGTAGAAAACTGCCGTCATCGCCAGCAGGTTTAAGGCCATAGCCTTCTAATTCTGAGGCAATGTACAAAGAAGCAATTTCATGACCACGAGAGCCAGTATCACGGCCTTCTAATAAGTCATCAGATAAAAAACGTAAGTGAGATTTAATTCGTTCTGCATCAGCATGAACACTTTGTTTGACAGGGGCGTCTTGGGTTGCATTTTGATTTGCTGATTGGCAACCAGCAAGCATAAGCCCAGCTGAAAGCATGCCTAAATACATGATTTGGCGCATTGTTGTTCCTTTCTATCGGTGCGTTTATATTATTTTATCAACAGCTTGACGAGCAAAGTAGGTGTTCGCAAGACTTGTGGCTAAAATTGCTGTCATCCTGTTGTTCGCTAAATTGTACGGCAAAGCCTAAGGCAAACAAAATCAAGTACGGCCAATGACGGGTTTTATCAGCCCACTTGTGCTTTTCTTGGCTATATTGGTTTTCACTGTAATTTCTAGTACTTGGCGAAAAGCCAAGGACTGGGTAGACTGCAGCACTTTTTAAATTATCTACACTTTACGCAGTAATAACCCAAACTATGTCGAAAAATACTTCACTCTTTAGAATTCAATTTATCGCCAATGGCGTACGCTACGAACTATATGTGCGCGAATTGTGTCAGGGCAGCTTATTTGGTTTTATCGAAATTGGCGATTTTGTGTGGGACAACCACACCAGCGTGGTAGTTGACCCAAGCCATGAAAAACTCAAAGATGAGTTCGCTGATGTCACCACCACGTACATACCAATGCACAATGTTTTACGCATCGATGAGGTAAAAAAACAAGGTACGGCTAAAATCAGCGAGCTATCTGATAAGGTAACGGCTTTCCCAAGCCCAATTTATACTCCGAAAAAGTAAATACCTTGAACGCGAAATAATAATCGAAATGACAACGAGGGATCTTTATGTACAAGCGCAGTTTGATGCTAGCGGCAGTAATGTTGAGTTTTTGCTTTCAAGCCTTCGGAGCAAGCGAGCCTTCACAGTCACGTAAATTAAGTGCTTTGCTAGAGCAAATTTGGCAGTACCAGTTGTCAGTTGACCCAATAAAGGCCACCCGTTATCGAAACAACCGCTACAACGACAAACTGAAAGATCTCTCCCCCGAGGCTTTACAGACCCATGAACAGCGAAACCAGCAGTTTTTAGCTCGCTTAAAGGGCGTGGACGATAGCGGCTTAAACCATCAGCAAAAGATCAACAAATTGATGCAGATGCGCGAGCTGCAAAACGACATTGACTTATATC
Source organism: Paraglaciecola sp. T6c (assembly GCF_000014225.1). Classification (NCBI taxonomy): domain Bacteria; kingdom Pseudomonadati; phylum Pseudomonadota; class Gammaproteobacteria; order Alteromonadales; family Alteromonadaceae; genus Paraglaciecola; species Paraglaciecola sp. T6c. The sequence continues at coordinate 51,234 of NC_008228.1, read as the reverse complement.
GCTTCAACGCCCATTACATGCCGATTACGTCAGAGTCGGGTTTTTACAGCTCGTTGGCATTTTTACCAGCCTCAGCCCCGTTTAAAACTCAGCAAGATTATCAAAACTACCTAGCTCGCTTAAACCAATTTCCTCGCTATTTCGCCCAACAAATTGCTTGGATGAAAAAAGGTATTGAAACTGGCCGCGTGCAGCCAAAATCGGTGCTTGTTGGGTTTGACGACACTATTAAAAAATTCATTACCGAAGACCTACACGACAGTCAATTTTTTGCCCCGTTTAAACGCCTTGCCGAATCAAGTTTTAGTTCAGCCGTTCAGGCTAGCTTATACACGCAAGGTGAAACCGCCATTAACCAGAGTGTGTGGCCTGCCTATCAGAGCTTTTATGACTTCTTAGTGAATGAATACATCCCTAACGCAAAACAAGATATTGCCGCCAACACATGGCAAAACGGCGCCGCGTTTTATCAAAATCGTAGCGATTACTACACCAGTACCAATCTAGATGTAGCCGATATTCATCAAACCGGTTTGCAAGAGGTAAAACGCATTCGCAGTGAAATGCAGAGCGTATTAGACACCCTTAACTTTGAAGGTGATATTAATCAGTTTATTCGGTACTTACGCACCTCCCCCGAGTTTTATGCCACCAGTGCAGACGAGCTTTTAATGCGTGCTTCATATATAGCCAAACGCATTGATGCCACGCTCCCTCAGTTATTTTACACTTTGCCCCGCGTGCCTTACGGTGTGGCGCCGGTGCCTGATAATATCGCCCCTAAATATACCACTGGGCGTTATATCGCCCCAACAAGAGACGACCAGCCGGGTTACTATTGGGTGAACACTTATGCGCTGGATAAGCGCCCTTTGTATGCCCTGCCCGCGCTTACCTTGCACGAAGCAGTACCTGGTCATCATTTGCAAATATCGCTGGCAAGTGAAATGCAAGACTTACCTCCTGTTCGCCGTTACACCTATATTTCAGCGTTTGGTGAGGGCTGGGGTTTATATTCTGAATTCTTGGGTAAAGAAGTGGGGATTTACACCACACCTTATGAAGAATTTGGCCGTTTAAGCTATGAAATGTGGCGCGCGTGTCGTTTAGTGGTCGATACGGGTATGCATATGCAGGGTTGGTCGCGCCAACAAGCCATTGACTACATGCTGGAAAACACTGCTTTATCTGAACATAATGTCACCACAGAAGTGGACCGCTACATATCATGGCCAGCCCAGGCTTTATCCTACAAAATTGGTGAATTAACCATTAAACGCCTACGTAAAAAAGCCGAAGACGCATTGGGCGACAAGTTCGACTTACGCGCCTTTCACGATGCAGTGCTCGCCTACGGCTCAGTGCCCTTGTCGATTTTAGAACAGAATATAGATATGTTTATTGAAGTAAACTCCAAACATAAGTGATGTTTGTTGGCATATGTGAAAATATGCCTTTCTCTTTTTACACTCTCAATAAAAATTGTAGCTAATTGGATACTATCCATTTACACTCATTTCGAAGAATCGGGTAATTAAATTAACACTGCGTTAAATATCTCTGCCTTATTGTTCAAATTCTAAATAAAAGTCACCAAACACCAACTTGTTTTACGCGAGCGTAAAGTTAGGTGAAAAATAATAATAATAAAAATTGCTAAGGGACTAACCATGCTTAATTTTCGTCATTCCGTAATATGCCTTTTCATCGCCATTATCACTTTAACTCTTACTGCTTGTGGGAGCACGCCCCAGCCTCTAGTAAAAATAGAAAGCAATGTTTTTACCAAGCCTGAAACTAAAGTAGGTTACGTATATATAATGCCCGAGGAAAAAGCGACGACCCATATTTACGGTGCTAGTTGCCTGCTTTGTTACGGCGTTGCGTCTTCACTGACAAGTAAATTAGATACGCATCTAGAGGGAGCCATTGATCAACAAGAACTAGACAATATTCGCACCCTCGTTTTAGAAGAATATTCGATAAGAACGTCAAACATCAAAGAACTAACGCTTGCAAACCCTATCTCAAAGTTAAGTAAATTCAAAGGTGAATTAGGATTTGCAAAAAAGGATTTCAGATCACTTAAGGAGTCTTTAGACGTAGATATTTTGGTTGTTTTGGAACTTCATAGGCACGGTGCTTATAGAAGCTTTAGCAGTTATGTGCCTAACGGAGATCCACAAGGTTATATAGCTGGGTTGCTTTATGCTGTTGATCTTAATTCTAATGCATACATCCAATATTTAGAGTTAGATGAAAAAGTTCAGCCAGAAGGTGAATGGGATGAGCCAACAACATTTCCGAGCGTCACTACTTCCTATTACCAAGCAGTAGAAAATATAAAAAGTAGAATTCGCAACGCTATCTAATTGGCGAGTATTAATACCTTAATGCGCTTCTTATTTTTATCAGTCTTCTTTCTCATTGTTGGGTGTAATAGTACGCCCAATAGAGATGACTATGCTAAACACATTAATACGATGGGTAAGGCATTTCATGGTGAAAATACACTAGCCTTTAGCTTTGCTCAAAACGAAGGAATTGATTTAAGAGGCATACACAACCGCGATGATTCAACCAGTTCATCTCCAATACTTTATCAAGGCGGTGCTGGATTAGTAGGAATGTTTGCCCAAATTGGCGCTCATGCTGCCTTTATTAATTCATCTCGCAACGCTAAGTTAGCCGAAGAGCAAGAGCGAGCCGACAATAAAATTTCACCTCTGATTAATTTGATAAATGGTGTTTCTATTTTTAGTTTGCTTGATAGAACTGATTCTTTGTTTGTCAAAAATAACGACATCGATAACGAGACTCTTAGATTGAAACCCATTTTTTTCTCAAATGAGAAAATGAATCAAGTTATTTTAAAACTTATTGCTTGGTTGCCAGACGAAAAAGGACGTACAAAAAATCTTCGTTATCAAAATATGATCCAGGTTTTCAGCCCAATTCTTTCAGAAGATGAGCACGCTTTATTCGTAGACGAAAATAATGATGACGTTAAACAAATGATGGCAAGGCAGTTAAACACCGCAATCCATATCCTTCAGAGTGACTTAACTGGGCGTTACACCGGTCTGAATGAGCCACAAAACACTTTTACTATATTGAGAAACGACAGCTCTAAAGTTGTACGAGGAAGCGTTGTAGATAATAAGTGTGGCTTTCAAGTGGTTCAAGATTTACATTCATGGTATATCGCATTCCCAACAAAAACACCAGTTCAACAAGATACCCCCTCCTCGCCTGAGCAGTGCTAAAGTAAAAAGATACGCTCTTACCTCGAGGCGGCCAACAACGCTGAAAACTCATGCTCATTCACTGGCATGATAGACAATCGATAGCCTTTTTTGATTAAGCCGATTTCGTTTATCTCGGGCATGCTTTTTATTTTTTTAAGCGACAAAATAGCGGGAAATTTCTCGACAAACCTCACATCGACCATCACCCATCTGGGATTGTCAGGGCTTGATTTAGGGTCATAGTAATGGCTTTCAGGGTCAAACTGTGTGTGATCTGGGTAGGCTTCTTTGACGACTTCTGCAAGCCCCGCGATGCCAACGTCTTTACAGCTAGAATGATAAATAAAGACCTTATCGCCCTGCTTTACTTGGTCACGCAAAAAATTACGCGCTTGGTAATTGCGGATACCATCCCAGTGCTCCGTCTGCTCAGGTTTTGCAGCTAAGTCATCGATGCTAAAGGCATCAGGTTCTGTTTTAAATAACCAATATTGCATTTGGGTTCTCATCTCTTAAAAAGACAACTTATCAATCAAAAAGTAATTATGCCAACAATAAACCTGCGTGGAATCAATCAGATCCATAGTTTGACAAAAGTGCCCTGCACCTAAAACTTGCTAATCATGTTATGTTTTATATACTGTATGAATATACAGTAAAAATATACAACCCATGGTGATGTATGAACTCAACAATCAATCAGCTCAAAAACAAGCGTCTAGTTTGGCGAGCCAGCCAAGCAAGTGGTGCTCATAAGGTTTTGCCCAGCGGTTTTGATGCTCTCGATGCTCACCTAGAAGGTGGTTTGCCTGAGCAAGGTGTAGTTGATATTAGTAGCCCAACTGGCATTGGTGAATTGCGCTTACTCTTGCCTAGCTTCGTATTGCGCCAACAAAACAGCGACAAACTTTTAGTCTTTATTGGTGCACCCGCTCGGTTGAATGCACCCATGCTGGCGAAAATGGGCTTTGAGTTATCGCGTATTCTGATTATTGAACCCAAGAATGCAAAGGATGCTTTATGGTCAACTGAGCAATGCTTAAAAAGTGGCTGCTGTGATGGAGTATTGTTGTGGCATCATGGCCTAGAAGTACACCAAGCAAAGCGACTACAATTCGCGGCAGAGGCAGGCGGGGCATTAAATATTGTGCTACGCCAGCAACAAAAACAGGTATTTTCATTGCCGGTGGCTTTAGCAATGCAGTTATCCTCATCTTCTCAGGGTATCGAGGTAACCATTTTAAAACGCAAAGGCGGTTGTCATAGCCAGCCCTTCACCGTCAATATGAGCAAGATGTGGCCATCATTAACGCGACCTATACCAGCAAATAATGTTCTTCCTCTCACTGGCTTACATAGCCTTACCGGCTAATTAGCCACCATGCAACCTCTATGGCTCTACCTACATTTCCCAAATTTGCAGCTCGACTCTTATCACGTGCATGAGGGTGCCGAGAGCAAAGGATACATTGACGACACAGGCAATCATAAGAGTATATCGTCGATCCCTATTGTAATACTCGATACAGCTCATGGTATCGTGCAGCTTAATAAATGCGCCAGGCAAGCAGGCATTCAACCCTTCATGAGCTTAGGCACAGCTGCGGCTTTACATGGTGGCTTGCAGGTTATGCCGTTTAACCCGGAAATCGAAAAACAGCAGCTGAGTATAATTGCGCAACGCTTATACATGGTTGTTTCAGATATTTGCTTTTTCAGTGAGCAAGGGTTGTTACTTCGAGTGCACAATATGCTGCGTTTGTATTCGAGTTTAAACGAACTGTGGAGCATGATTAAAAGCCAGCTTGTACCATTGAACGTAAGTTTCTCATACGCCACAGGCCATTCACCTTTAGCGGCCAAATTACTCGCCGTCAAAGGATGGAACCAAATCACGGATGAACCCGCGGCCATACAGCACGCCTTAAAAAAAGTCGATTTAAGCCTTACTGAACTTTCTTCAAAGGATGTAACTAAGCTTAACAGCATTGGCGTAAAAACTGTTGAGCAACTTCTCATCATTCCGTTTAGTGATTTACACAAACGCTTCGATACTCAAATGATTACTTACTTAGGGCAGCTAAGAGGCGATTTCAAACATCCGGTAATTTTTTTTCATCCCCAAGCAAACTTCAAGCAATACATTGAACTGCTGTATGAAATAGAGCGCACCGATTTACTTCTCAAACCCATACAAAAATTGCTTTCAAACTTAGAGAATTTTTTGCTGCTAAGAGACGAGTTAACCCAAGAGCTGCGCATAATTTTATATCAGCGAGATAAAAGCAAAATCGAATTTACGGTAAGGGCGCAGCAAGGAGAATATCGTGCCAAAGACTGGTTGGGGTTGCTCGCATTAAAACTCGAAAATGTGCTGCTGAATGCTCCAATTATCGCACTGCAACTTTCCACGGGTAAAACTTTTGTTCGTCATCCTGATAAACAAGATTTGTTCCTTGGGAAACAAGGGGTTGTATCCCGCTTACAACTTATATCAGCATTACAAGCTAAGCTTGGCGATGATGTACTTTTTAGCCCGCAAACCATTAACGACTATCGACCTGAGCGAGCATCCCAATATTGTTCCGTATTAACAGTGAATGAGCGAAACCCAATTTACCGCTCTCCGCTAAGACCAAGTTTTTTGTTAGCTGAACCTAGTTTGCTTACTCAACACGTTTCAATCGTGCATGGACCTGAACGCATTAGCACAGGTTGGTGGGACCAACAACCTGTGCTACGAGATTACTTCATTGCGGTGAGTAAAGAGGGGCAATGGTTTTGGGTGTTCAAAACACCAGAAAACACGTGGTTCTTGCAAGGCATTTTTAGTTAATTATGGCATTCAGAAAGGATCAATATGCTGAGTTATTTTGTCAGAGTAATTTCAGTTTTTTACAAGCCGCATCGCATCCAAGTGAACTCATTAACCAAGCAGAATTTCTAGGTTACCAAGCACTTGCTATCACTGATGAATGTAGTGTAGCAGGGATAGTACGCGCTCACTCCGAAATAAAAAAAAAGGCTTATCCATTAAGTTAATTGTCGGTAGCATGTTCTACTACAATGCTGAACTTCAACTTATTCTATTATGCCCTAACCATAATGCATACGCCGAGCTGTGCCGCATTATTACCAATGCGCGACGCCGTGCAGATAAGGGGGAGTATAAGCTCGATTTATGGGATCTTAGAACGACCAAGCATTGCTTGGCTATTTGGATCCCAAGTGGCAACCCCGAGCAAAATGAGTATTGGGCAACATGGCTAACCAATCATTATGACGCTCGTTTATGGATAGGATATCAACGACATTTACTTGCTGAAGAGCATATTCATCAAGCACATTGCGAGCATTTAAGCAGTCGCTTTAATATCCCTATTACCGCTTGCGGTGGGGTATTAATGCACGAAATTGAACGATATGACTTACTCTGCGTTATAAATTCAATACGAAAAGTAAAAAATATTGAACATTCAGTGCAAGACATCCCACAAAACGCTGAACGCTCCTTGAGACCAGTCCAAAATCTATCTCGCTTATATCCTGCTCTATGGTTGGCCGAAAGTGTCAGTATTGCGAATTTATGTACTTTCGATTTGAGCGAATTAAGTTATCAATACCCTGCGGAACTCGTTCCTGAGGGTTCAACACCGACACTTTATTTACGTAAGTTGGTTAAGCAAGGTATGTCTTTACGATTCCCTGAAGGAGTAAATTTCGCAATAAAACGCATCATTGCAAAAGAGTTAAAGCTGATCGAGGAACTTAAATACGAGTTCTTTTTTTTAACTATTTCAGACATCGTGCAATATGCAAAATCCCAGCATATTTTATATCAAGGTCGAGGCTCTGCAGCGAATTCTGTGGTCTGCTATTGCTTAGAAATTACCGCTGTTGATCCAAGACAAATATCAGTTTTATTCGAGCGATTTATCTCAAAAGAGCGCAACGAACCACCAGATATTGATGTTGATTTTGAGCACGAAAGACGTGAAGAGATCATTCAGTATATTTATAAAAAATATGGTCGCGAACGAACAGCTATCGCAGCAACCGTGATCTCATATCGGCAAAAAAGTGCGATTCGAGACGTGGGAAAAGCGCTGGGTATTCACGAATCACAGTTGGATTTTTTTATTAAAAATATTAACCGACGTGACAAAGGGCTTAACTGGCAAGCACAAATATCAGAACTGGGTTTGGACCCGAGCTCAGGCAAAGGTAAACACTTCATTAAGCTCGTTAATGAGATAAAAGGCTTCCCTCGTCACTTGTCTCAACATGTAGGCGGGTTCGTCATATCAGCTACCCCTTTATATCAACTTGTTCCTATTGAAAATGCCTCGATGCCCGATCGTAGTGTTATTCAGTGGGACAAAGACGATTTAGAGAACTTAGGGCTACTCAAGGTCGATGTACTCGCTCTCGGCATGTTGACTGCTATTCGCAAGAGTTTTGATTTAATTGAGAAACATCAGGGTAAAACCATTTCAATTGCCGATATCACCCGACTGCCTAGCGACCCTGATGTTTACGCTATGATACAGCGCGCCGATACAGTAGGTGTATTTCAGATAGAGTCCCGAGCCCAGATGACCATGCTACCTCGTCTACGCCCTAAGTGTTTCTATGATCTTGTGATTCAGATTGCCATTGTTAGACCTGGGCCTATTCAGGGCGATATGGTCCATCCCTTCCTTAGACGGCGCGACGGTCTTGAACCCGTTGATTATCCGTCTAAAGAAGTAGAGTCTGTACTGTCACGCACTATGGGCGTTCCTATCTTCCAAGAACAGGTCATTAAGATAGCGATGGTCGCTGCTGGCTTTAGTGGAGGCGAGGCAGACCAGCTTCGTAGAGCAATGGCCAGTTGGAAGAAAACCGGTGAATTAATTAAGTTTAAGCACAAGCTGATTAAAGGCATGCTTGCTAGAGGTTATAAAAGTCAATTTGCCGAACAGTTATATAAACAGATTTGCGGCTTTGGTGAATATGGTTTCCCCGAATCACATTCAGCCTCTTTTTCCGTATTGGCTTATGTGTCTTCTTGGTTGAAATACTATTATCCAGAAAGCTTTTATTGTGGCCTACTCAATAGTTGGCCCATGGGTTTCTATACCCCAGATCAACTTATACAAGACGCTAAGCGCCATCGTATTAAAGTGCTACCTGTATGCATTAATGCATCTGACTATGACCACATCCTAGAGCAGACTAAAGGAAACCTTGCCCTACGTTTAGGTTATCGACTAATTAAAGGCTTATCCAGAAAGGAAATGGAAAGCTTTGTGAATTTGCGTCCAAATAAAGGCTTTAGTGCATTAGCTCAACTTAAAGAATCAGGCTTAACTAAAACATCCTTAGAAACATTGGCTAGTGCCAATGCATTTAGCAGTATTAGCGATAACCGCTACACAGCCAAATGGTTACTTATGGATTCAGAAAGTGAATTACCGCTGTTTAAACAACTGACTATGGATAATGCATTTAACCCTGAGCGGCCTAGTGACCTTAACGCCCTGTTAGAAGATTACCGAACTACAGGGCTAAGCTTAGACTCTCACCCAGTACGTTTACTCAATCACGCCCGATTATTGGGCCATTATACGCCGGCGGCTCAACTAGACACCATCGCACATAAATCTGTGGTCAAGGTCGTTGGCTTAGTAAAAGGAAGGCAAAGCCCAGGCACAGCATCGGGTGTTACCTTCATCACTCTTGAAGATGATACAGGCAATAGCAACGTGATCGTATGGCAGGCAACCGCCCGCGCCCAAAAGCAAGCCTACTTAAAAGCTCAAATACTCAAAGTCATCGGTATATTAGAAAGAGGAGATGGCGGCGTAACTCATATCATCGCCGGAAGACTAGAAGACCTAAGCCATTTAGTAGACGAACTAGCCATCCACTCAAGAGATTTTCATTAGTATTGATCCGCTAAAAACACGCATGGTTTTAAACCACTACCCCCTAACAGCGCTATTGCAACGCAACCGTCGCATCGGATGCCGCGCATGGGGGTAAAAGCGGGGCTTTTAGGAGCGTAGTTCCTGCCGCTTGAACGGGCAGCATGGATGCTGCACTGGAGGTAGCCCCATGGATGGGTGGCAACGAGTAGCTTAGTATGTGCTTAACTATTGCATGGGATGCCCCGCATCACATTCGAGGGATTTGGTTTCTTTGTGTGTGGGTAGTTTTGCGCGACAGCGCTTAAGGGAAAGGGCTATCCGTTTGTGTTTGCATTTCCCTTGCAATAATATTTCTTAAACATGCAAAAAAGGGCTACCTCGGTCGGCGCGCGATTGAGGATAGTCATTTCTTTATTGGGAGTCTGGGTAAGGCTGGTATCTTTAGTTGCACAGCAACGTCCAGCCGCACGACACGCCATGGAGGGCGTGGCTGCCACTTTGTCGCGGGGAATGCTTCATCATGGACGTGTCTATACCGTATTTGATACTTCCCTGGAGGTTTATTGCTGATTCGCTTTGCGCGAAACGCATATACGAAAAAGCCCTGACCGTTTTTTGTTCAGGGCTTTTCGTGTAATGGGAGTCTGGCGGTGTGCTACTCTCGCATGGGGAAACCCCATACTACCATCGCCGCTAATGCGTTTCACTTCTGAGTTCGAGATGGGATCAGGTGGGGCCGCATCGCTATGGCCGCCAGACATAAACTGTTATCTATCAAGCCGCAGCTTAATAAATCAATATGTAAAAGCTGATGCCGTTCCCTTGCAGGTCTGGCTGTAATCATCGCTAAATCTCTTTAGTCTTACTCTTGATTTTAATACTTGTCATACAAACAACATCCAAAGTCATTTGGGCGTTGTATGGTTAAGCCTCACGGGCAATTAGTACAGGTTAGCTTAACGCCTTGCAACGCTTCCACATCCTGCCTATCAACGTCGTAGTCTTCAACAACCCTTTAGGACAGTTAAACTGCCAGGGATGACTCATCTTGGGGCTCGCTTCCCGCTTAGATGCTTTCAGCGGTTATCGATTCCGAACGTAGCTACCGGGCAATGCTTTTGGCAAAACAACCCGAACACCAGCGGTTCGTCCACTCCGGTCCTCTCGTACTAGGAGCAGCTCCCCTCAATCATCCAACGCCCACACCAGATAGGGACCGAACTGTCTCACGACGTTCTAAACCCAGCTCGCGTACCACTTTAAATGGCGAACAGCCATACCCTTGGGACCGACTTCAGCCCCAGGATGTGATGAGCCGACATCGAGGTGCCAAACACCGCCGTCGATATGAACTCTTGGGCGGTATCAGCCTGTTATCCCCGGAGTACCTTTTATCCGTTGAGCGATGGCCCTTCCATACAGAACCACCGGATCACTATGACCTACTTTCGTACCTGCTCGACGTGTCTGTCTCGCAGTTAAGCTGGCTTATGCCATTGCACTAACCTCCTGATGTCCGACCAGGATTAGCCAACCTTCGTGCTCCTCCGTTACTCTTTGGGAGGAGACCGCCCCAGTCAAACTACCCACCAGGCACTGTCCGCATTCCCGATAAGGGAACAACGTTAGAACATCAAACGTACAAGGGTGGTATTTCAAGGTTGACTCCACGCAAACTGGCGTTCACGCTTCAAAGTCTCCCACCTATCCTACACATGTAGGGTCAATGTTCAGTGCCAAGCTATAGTAAAGGTTCACGGGGTCTTTCCGTCTAGGTGCGGGTACACAGCATCTTCACTGCGATTTCAATTTCACTGAGTCTCGGGTGGAGACAGCGTGGCCATGGTTACACCATTCGTGCAGGTCGGAACTTACCCGACAAGGAATTTCGCTACCTTAGGACCGTTATAGTTACGGCCGCCGTTTACCGGGGCTTCGATCAAGAGCTTCGCTTGCGCTAACCCCATCAATTAACCTTCCGGCACCGGGCAGGTGTCACACCGTATACGTCATCTTTCGATTTAGCACAGTGCTGTGTTTTTAATAAACAGTCCCAGCCACCTTTTCACTGCGGCCCCCATTCGCTCAAAGAGCAAGTCTCATCACAAACAGGGGCGTACCTTCTCCCGAAGTTACGGTACGATTTTGCCGAGTTCCTTCACCCGAGTTCTCTCAAGCGCCTTAGTATTCTCTACCTGACCACCTGTGTCGGTTTGGGGTACGGTTCGATATATCATAAGTTTAGAGGCTTTTCCTGGAAGCAGGGTATTTGCAACTTCAATTCCGTAGAATCTCGTCTCGTGTCTCAGGCATGTAGAATCCCGGATTTACCTAAGATTCAACCCTACACACTTTCACATAGACAACCAACGCTATGCTTGCATAACCTTCTCCGTCCCCCCATCACTGATATACCAAGTACGGAAATATTAATCCGTTTCCCATCGACTACGCATTTCTGCCTCGCCTTAGGGGCCGACTTACCCTGCCCTGATTAGCATGGGACAGGAAACCTTGGTCTTCCGGCGTGCGGGTTTTTCACCCGCATTATCGTTACTCATGTCAGCATTCGCACTTGTGATATGTCCAGCAAACCTCTCAGTTCACCTTCAGCCACTTACACAACGCTCCCCTACCACGCAAAGTAAACTTTGCGTCCGCAGCTTCGGTATATTGCTTAGCCCCGTTACATCTTCCGCGCAGGCCGACTCGACTAGTGAGCTATTACGCTTTCTTTAAAGGGTGGCTGCTTCTAAGCCAACCTCCTAGCTGTCTTAGCCTTCCCACATCGTTTCCCACTTAGCAATAATTTTGGGACCTTAGCTGGCGGTCTGGGTTGTTTCCCTCTTCACGACGGACGTTAGCACCCGCCGTGTGTCTCCCGGATAGTACTCACTGGTATTCGGAGTTTGCAAAGGGTTGGTAAGTCGGGATGACCCCCTAGCCTTAACAGTGCTCTACCCCCAGTGGTATTCGTCCGAGGCGCTACCTAAATAGCTTTCGGGGAGAACCAGCTATCTCCCGGTTTGATTGGCCTTTCACCCCCAGCCACAAGTCATCCGCTAACTTTTCAACGTTAGTCGGTTCGGTCCTCCAGTTGATGTTACTCAACCTTCAACCTGCCCATGGCTAGATCACCGGGTTTCGGGTCTATACCTTGCAACTAAAACGCGCAGTTAACACTCGCTTTCGCTACGGCTCCCCTATTCGGTTAACCTTGCTACAAAATATAAGTCGCTGACCCATTATACAAAAGGTACGCAGTCACAGAACAAGTCTGCTCCCACTGCTTGTACGTATACGGTTTCAGGTTCTATTTCACTCCCCTCACAGGGGTTCTTTTCGCCTTTCCCTCACGGTACTAGTTCACTATCGGTCAGTTAGGAGTATTTAGCCTTGGAGGATGGTCCCCCCATGTTCAGTCAAGATAACACGTGTCCCGACCTACTCGATTTCACTTAAAATTCGCGTTCGTGTACAGGGCTATCACCTTGTATCGCTGTGCTTTCCAACACCTTCCACTCGCTTATCATTAGCTTAAGGGCTAATCCCCGTTCGCTCGCCGCTACTAGGGGAATCTCGGTTGATTTCTTTTCCTAAGGGTACTTAGATGTTTCAGTTCCCCTCGTTTGCCTCATACAGCTATGTATTCACTGTATGATACCGCCGAAGCGGTGGGTTTCCCCATTCGGACATTTGTGGATCAAAGCATTTTGTCGGCTCCCCACAACTTTTCGCAGACTTACACGTCCTTCATCGCCTCTAACTGCCTAGGCATCCACCGTATACGCTTAGTCACTTAACCATACAACCCCAAATAACCTTTAATATTTGACGTATAGACGTTACTCATAACCGAAGTTATCAGTATATCTACTCTGCATGCGTGACAAGTATTCATTTTCAAATCAGATAGAGTAAGCTCTTAAAGAGTTCTCTTAGTTTTGATTACTTTTATCAGCTTTCCATATTGTTAAAGAACATGTGTTTGCGTTTGCACGCATTCACGTAGGGTTTAAAAAACCCTAATCAATAAATACTGAATCAGTACACATTGATTAAGGCTAATCTTTTCTACTAAAACCGAGTCTCCTATGCCGCTGCAATCTTTTCTAATCAAGGCATGTAGTGAGGACGTTTAGCCTGCTAAACGACGAATTACATAACGCAGAGTAGGAAAGATTTGGTAGGCTTGGGCAGACTTGAACTGCCGACCTCACCCTTATCAGGGGTGCGCTCTAACCAGCTGAGCTACAAGCCTATTATTGCGCAAGCAATTTGGTGGAGCTAAGCAGGATCGAACTGCTGACCTCCTGCGTGCAAGGCAGGCGCTCTCCCAGCTGAGCTATAGCCCCTCTTAAATCGACATCAGTCTTTTTAAAGAGTCTCTCGGTTCTTCTTTACTAACAACAAAACAATCTGTGTGAACACTCAGCCTGATGAGGCCTAACCTAATAGTAAGGAGGTGATCCAACCCCAGGTTCCCCTAGGGTTACCTTGTTACGACTTCACCCCAGTCATGAATCACAAAGTGGTAACCGTCCTCCCGAAGGTTAAACTAGCTACTTCTTTTGCAACCCACTCCCATGGTGTGACGGGCGGTGTGTACAAGGCCCGGGAACGTATTCACCGCAACATTCTGATTTGCGATTACTAGCGATTCCGACTTCATGGAGTCGAGTTGCAGACTCCAATCCGGACTACGACGAGCTTTAAGGGATCCGCTTACTCTCGCAAGTTTGCTTCCCTCTGTACTCGCCATTGTAGCACGTGTGTAGCCCTACTCGTAAGGGCCATGATGACTTGACGTCGTCCCCACCTTCCTCCGGTTTGTCACCGGCAGTCTCCTTAGAGTGCCCAACTTAAGGCTGGCAACTAAGGACAGGGGTTGCGCTCGTTGCGGGACTTAACCCAACATCTCACGACACGAGCTGACGACAGCCATGCAGCACCTGTATCTAGATTCCCGAAGGCACCAATTCATCTCTGAAAAGTTTCTAGTATGTCAAGAGTAGGTAAGGTTCTTCGCGTTGCATCGAATTAAACCACATGCTCCACCGCTTGTGCGGGCCCCCGTCAATTCATTTGAGTTTTAACCTTGCGGCCGTACTCCCCAGGCGGTCTACTTATCGCGTTAGCTTCGCTACTCACGGATTAAATCCACAAACAGCTAGTAGACAGCGTTTACGGTGTGGACTACCAGGGTATCTAATCCTGTTCGCTACCCACACTTTCGCACATGAGCGTCAGTTACTGACCAGGGAGTCGCCTTCGCCACTGATGTTCCTCCAGATATCTACGCATTTCACCGCTACACCTGGAATTCCACTCCCCTCTCCAAAACTCTAGCCTGCCAGTTCTAAATGCAATTCCCAGGTTGAGCCCAGGGCTTTCACATCTAGCTTAACAAACCGCCTGCGTGCGCTTTACGCCCAGTAATTCCGATTAACGCTCGGACCCTCCGTATTACCGCGGCTGCTGGCACGGAGTTAGCCGGTCCTTCTTCTGTTGCTAACGTCACAGCTAACGGGTATTAACCGTTAACCTTTCCTCACAACTGAAAGTGCTTTACAACCCGAAGGCCTTCTTCACACACGCGGCATGGCTGCATCAGGGTTTCCCCCATTGTGCAATATTCCCCACTGCTGCCTCCCGTAGGAGTCTGGACCGTGTCTCAGTTCCAGTGTGGCTGATCTTCCTCTCAGAACAGCTAGAGATCGTCGCCTTGGTGAGCCTTTACCTCACCAACAAGCTAATCTCGCTTAGGCTACTCTTTGCGCGGGAGCCGAAGCCCCCTTTGGTCCGAAGACGTTATGCGGTATTAGCTATCGTTTCCAATAGTTATCCCCCACACAAAGGCATATTCCTAAGTATTACTCACCCGTCCGCCACTCGTCATCTTCTAGCAAGCTAGAAATGTTACCGTTCGACTTGCATGTGTTAGGCCTGCCGCCAGCGTTCAATCTGAGCCATGATCAAACTCTTCAATTAAATATTTATCGAACATGAATTTTTTTGGTAGACACTCATCAAGTGAGTGCCCACACAGATTGTCTTGTTATTAATTGTTAAAGAACAGTGCTACCGAAGTAGCGTGCTTCCTTGGAAGCGGCTTAAGATGCTGTCCGTGGACCCTCTTAAGCGGGAGGCGTATAATACGCTCTCAAGTTTCGATGTCAACAAATTTTTTAATTTAATTTCAAACTAAGCAACTTGCTGAATCCCGCTAACTACAACACTCTTAGAGCATCGCAATGACATGATTTATAGTTAAAAAATCCTGTCTCGGTAAGCCGTTTTAAGTGGCCTCCCCGAAGCGAGATGCGCATTATAGAGATCCAAACTTAGAGCGCAACCCTTTATTTGAAAAAATCGTTCAACTGCCGATTTAATAAGCGGTTCGTTCAAAGTAAAAGCAAACCGATGATTTTTACGACAGTAATAGTGATTCCAAGACATATTCAGTTTGTTATCATCACGCTATAACACAGCAGAATGGACTGACAATGAGTATTAGAATGTATAAGGGCATAAAGCCAACTCTGGCAGAGAGTTGTTATATAGATGAATCAAGTGTGGTGGTGGGTGATATCGAATGCGGCGATGACGTGAGTATTTGGCCATTGGTTGCAGCACGTGGTGATGTTAACTACATAAAGATAGGTGCTAGAAGTAATATTCAAGATGGTTCAGTGCTGCACGTGAGCCGAGTGACTAAAGAAAACCCTAAAGGCCATCCGCTTATTATTGGGGAGGATGTCACTGTCGGTCATAAATGTATGTTGCATGGCTGCGTGTTAGGTAACCGTATTCTCGTTGGTATGGGGGCGATCGTAATGGATGGTGCTATCGTTGAAGACGACGTATTTATTGGAGCAGGCAGTTTAGTTCCACCAAATAAGCGTTTAGAGAGCGGTTATCTTTATGTAGGTAGCCCAATTAAGCAAGCTAGGCCACTGAAAGATTCTGAACGTGCTTTTTTGAAAGTATCGGCTGATAACTACGTCAGACTTAAAAATGAGTATCTAGAAGAAGTATAGGCGTATCTTAGAAAGCTCAAGAAAGAGCTTTCTGACAAGTTTTACTCTAGGCTTCCATCGATTTGGCGTTAATGTGAATAACGCCATTTTCATCCCATTGCTCATTCTCTACAAGTTCGGAGATTGTTTCTTCCAAGTCGAACTGATTCGCTTGGTAAAATTCATCCATATCACCTATTGCTATTCCACACACATGGCAATGCATAATGAGCCCAGACACGATTAGTTTTATAACCATAATGTCGTCTAGTATTTCGAAGCCATCTTGAATTTGAACAGCCTGATTCACAGCATTTCTCGCACAATTTCAATAATAGGTTCTATTTTGGGTCGAACTTTTCGCCAAACATAGAAGCTTTCGGCTGCTTGACCCACTAACATGCCCAGTCCATCGGCCGTTCTAATACTAGGGGTACATTCTTGAGCCCAGACCATAAAAGATGTTGCCTGTGCTTTATACGTCATGTCATAAGCATATGATGCATTGATAAAAATACTCGGAGTGATTTCGGGTAACCCTCCATCCAAGCTCGAAGAGGTACAGTTAACAATCAGGTCGAACTGTATTTCGGGTAAGTCGTTAAAGCCTGAAGCAGTAATAACCCCTTCTTTTTTAAACCTATCCGCTAGCTGCTGGGCTTTGCTCGCCGTACGATTAGCAATATGAATATTTTGTACTTTAGCAGTGAGTAGAGGAAGAATGACTCCACGAGTCGCCCCACCAGCGCCAATCAACAATAAACGCTTTCCGTTTAACTCCCCCCATAAGCGCTGAAGATCCTGAACTAAGCCAGCCCCATCGGTGTTGTCACCCAAAATTGAACCATCTTGGCGCTTATATAGCGTATTGACCGCTTCAGCAGCTCTAGCGCGTGGTGTCAGTTCATCGGCAAAGCGAAATGCGTCAAGTTTGAATGGGGAAGTAACGTTTGCTCCAATGAAGCCCTCGGTAAAGAATGCATTGATTGCATCATTGAACCCGTTAGAATCGGGTTGTTGACGTCCGTATTCAATGACTTGTTGGGTCTGTTTAGCGAACAGCGTGTGGATCAAAGGGGATTTACTGTGCTCAATGGGATTACCAAAAACGGCGTATCGGTCCATAGTCTCAAAGGTCGTAATCAATTTGTATGGCAAGACTAGCGTAAAATTATGTTCGACTGAATAGCGAAGGTGCTGAATAAAGATAAGAAAGGCTGAATTAGTAATAAGTAACTGGAAGCGACGCACTTACGTCGCTTCCATTTGTATTAAAACTTGTAGCCTAGCATGAGCGAATATACCCATGGGTCGATATCGACTGATACCTGAGCAGGCAAATCCAAAACGTCAAACTTTGCTTCTGTATCAATATCGATATAGCGCACCGACGCATTTATTAACCAGTGTTCATCTAACTTGTAATCCATACCTATTTGCGCGGCAATACCAAAGGACTCATCAAGACTTAAATTATTAAAAGACTGAGCTTCTCTATTGCCCACAAATTGCTCATCGAAGAAAACTGTGTAGTTTAGTCCAATCCCCACATACGGCTGTATGGTTTCAGAAACGGGGAAGTAATAAAGAGCACTAAGTGTCGGAGGTAATTGTTTACTTTCAGCTAATTTACCGTCACCTAAACCTAGCTCATTATCGAGTGTGTTATTCAACGTAATATCATGTGTGAATGGGCTGGCTGCTAATAATTCTAAGCCAATGTTGCTGGTAAACATATAGACCGCATTCAGACCCAACTGAGTGTTGTTGTTTACTGATGCTCCCATGCCCACATTTCCAACGCTTTGCACCGTTACATTTGAACTTGATTCATCCGGAGCGACTGTCGTTAAACCTGCTCGTACTATGATGTCACCTGGTTCGTAGGCATTGGCTGTGCCCATTATGGTGGCCGTTAAAGCTAAACTGGATAACACTATTTTGAAGACTTTCATTATTACCTCTGCGTATAAATTTTAACGGCAGTGTAATGAGCAATCGCCAGTCATTATTGATCTACATCAATATTTTTATCAGGTTATAAGTGAGAGAATTCGAGGGATGATTAAATTTGAGCTGGATCAAGAAAACAATAGATTCGCACCGACACCAATTGATGGTGCCAAGTGCTAATACTTATACATGTTTAGTAAAGGGCTACTCGTTTAACCAGTCCCGAGGATGCAGATAATCTGCATACAAAGCATCTTCTTTACTGCCTGGTATTGGGTGGAAGTCGTACTCCCAACGAGCAAGAGGCGGCATAGACATCAATATTGACTCTGTTCGCCCTCCCGTTTGCAAGCCGAATAAGGTTCCTCTGTCCCAAACCAAATTAAACTCTACATACCGGCCTCTTCTATATAGCTGGAAGCTTCTTTCCTGCTCTGAAAAAGACGTATCTTTACGTTTTTCTAAAATAGGTACATAGGCATCTAAAAAACCATTACCGACAGCTTGCATGAATGCAAAACTACGTTCAAAGCCCCATTCATTTAAATCATCAAAGAAAAGCCCCCCTACTCCCCGCGTTTCATCGCGATGTTTTAAGTAAAAGTAGTCGTCACACCATTTTTTATATTTGCTGTATACGTCTTTACCAAAGGGCTCACATAAATCCTTGGCAGTTTGATGCCAATGGAGTACATCTTCATGCACCGGGTAGAAAGGTGTTAAGTCGAAACCACCGCCAAACCACCAGATAGGCTCTTCACCTTCTTTTTCAGCAATGAATATGCGCACATTCGCATGGGAGGTCGGTACGTGAGGATTTTTAGGATGAATAACGAGTGAAACGCCCATCGCTTGAAAGCTCCGACCTGCTAGCTCTGGTCGAGACGCCGTTGCAGATGCCGGAAGTTGCCCACCGTATACATGAGAAAAGTTAACTCCGCCCTGCTCAATCACCTGGCCATTCGTCAGCACGCGCGTACGCCCGCCCCCACCTAATTCTCTCTGCCAGTTGTCTTCGATGAAACTACCCTTACCGTCAGCCATTTCTAGCGTTTGGCAAATATTGTCTTGCAGATCAAGCAAAAACTGCTTTACCGATTCGATATCGGTCACGTGTGGTTGGGGCATGGTTTAATTATCTCTAATAGTTTGGCCACTATGGCCGTGACGAATTTTACTGGGGCTGCGGGATCCACCAAGCGAGCCGTCGATTAAGATCACTTGGTTAGAAAAATAAGATGTAACCTCATCGGCACTCAGCGCTGGCGGATGACCAGCAGTGTTTGCACTTGTAGAAACTAGCGGCTTATTTGCTCGCTGACAAAGATCCTTTATGAGTGGGTGAGCACTGACTCTGACAGCAATGAATTCAGACTCCCCTGTCACCCAACTCGGTGCTGTTTTCGATTTAGGAAGCAGCCAGGTTATCGGTCCAGGCCAACTTGAAAATATCTCGGTGCGCTTAGTCATTTTGATGGCGCTGTCATCTACATATGGCAATAACTGTGAATAGTTATCCCCGACCAGAATCAATCCCTTGCTGACATCGCGTTGCTTTAAAGCAAGTAGTTTGTTGACCGCCTGTTCGTTATCAGGATCGCATCCTAGGCCAAAGACGGCTTCCGTCGGATAGGCAAAGACCTTCCCAGCTAAATAGTCGAGTAAAAAAGGGTCGTCAGTGTGGTTTGCTGTCATTTTTATATTGCTTAGAGTTTATATGGCACAGAGTGTAAAACAGGACGTAACAAGGATAAACCTAAAGGTCATTCCTGCGCAGGCTGCTTGTACCCACATTTACGCTCGGGGCACTGCCAAATAAGTCCTGCCGCTGCTTTTTTCTCCTGCATAACAGGCCAAGCGCATTTGGGGCACGCATGGGCGACTGGTGTAAAATTCAGTGCGTAGTGACATTGAGGATACTGGTCACAGGGATAGAAGTTCTTCCCATATTTATTGGCCCTCTTTGTTAGGTGCCCTTTATGGCAAGAGGGGCATTCGACCTTATCTGTGTCTTGAGTTTTATTTGATTTTACGTAGTGGCATTCAGGAAAATTGCTGCAAGCGATATACATACCGTAGCGCCCTTTTCTAATCACCAACTCGGACTCGCATTCAGGACAGTGGGAGCCTTCAATAACGGTTAATTCAGTATTGTCGCTATCATGAAGTGGTTTGCTGTACTCACATTTTGGGTAATCACTACAGCCGATAAACGCACCATTTTTACTATGTCGAAGTTGCAATGGCGCATTGCAAACCGGACAGGGTCCGGGGTCAAACGCGGATTCATGAGTGCTGAAAAGAGAATGATCAATTTTAAACATGTGACAGGTGTGCCTTAGCAATCACGGGTTTACGCTCTAAACCCGTGTCAGAGTGATTAATGCAACGGCCCTTCTGGCTCTTCAAATAATAAATCTTCCATTTGTGCATAAGCATTTTCTTTACCCGGCACGTTGAACAGCACCATAAGCACAACCCACTTCATGTCCTCTAAACAGAATTCTTTAGAGTCGATTTCCATGACGCGATCAATAACCATCTCACGCGTTGTAGAGTCCAGTACATTAATTTGCTCTAAAAACATGAGAAAGCCACGGCACTCGATATCGAGGCGCATCTCTTCTTCATGCGTATAAATACGTGTAACAAAAGAAGTAGGCCCTTTCACTAAATAAGGGTTTATGTCAGTTTCTTGTAAAGCCGCTAGTTTTTCGAGCCAAGATAATGCTTTGTATATTTCATCTTGATGAAAACCGGCGCGCACCAGTTCGTCGGTCAATTCATCTTGATCGACGCGAATTTCTGTTTCGCTGTGAATGAAATTTTCAAAAAGATACATGAGGATATCAAACATGTTATTTTTCCCCCAATTTAAGGTAACCGCCTGGGACTGCTGCAACTAACCCACGCAATTCGTATTCTAATAATTGAGACATAACCTCAGCAACTGGCATGCCACATCGCTCTACAACTATATCCAACGGTGTGGTTTCAAAATCTACACTATCTAACAATTTGTCAGAAGCCAAGCTTTGTCTCGCGCTTTTTTGCAATTCACTCTGCTGGATATTCAAGAAATTAAGTGCCAGATGCTGATATTCATCGTTAATATCACCCACACATTCCACCAGCTTTGCACCCTGTTTTATTAAATAGTGGCATCCTTTAGATAATACGTTGTTTATATTACCAGGCACCGCAAACACGTCCCTGTTTTGCTCAAGCGCATAACGTGCGGTGATTAGAGACCCGCTTTTTATCGCAGCTTCGATGATTAATGTACCCAACGACATGCCGCTGATAATTCGATTCCGCCGGGGAAAATTTTCAGGCTTTGCAGGCATCTCAGGGACAAATTCAGAAACAAGCGCGCCCCCTTGTTCAAGTATACTGTCAGCCATTTTAACGTGCCGCTTGGGATAAATATTATTTAGACCTGTCCCCAGCACCGCAACAGTATTGCCTTGAACTTTAAGTACTCCATCATGAGCAAGACCATCAATGCCCAATGCCAACCCGCTGGTTACTGTCCATCCGCATTGAGATAAACCTTGGGCAAAATACTGAGCGTTTTGCTTACCAGCGATAGAAGGATTGCGACTTCCTACTATTGCTATCTGATGAGTATTTAATAAATCTTTATTTCCAAGACAATATAATAATATGGGTGGTCTGGCCGTTTGCAATAGCACTTTAGGGTAATGCTTCGAGGTTATGTTAAGCAGTGAGCTGCTTGTTTGCTCAGACCACTGTAAGCTTTTGTCCAATCGCCGCTCATTAGGATGCTGTAATTGCTGTATTTGCCCATCGGTGAAGCCGTAGGCAGCTAGTTGCTTTGGATTAGCGTTAAATAAATCCGCTACTTGTATAGCGTTCTTGCGCAGTATTGTTGCCAGTTTAGCAACAGAAAATCGTGGTAGCTGGGCTAGTATTAGCCACTGGCGCTGCTCACTCTCAGATGTTTCACGATAGGCATGTTCGTTTTCTTGATACATAAGGCTCCACTCAAACTGGCAGCCCTACGGTTTTGCAACGATAGCGCCTTTTCGAATAACTGTAGACGAACGCGTGACGAGTGCATAACTTACCTTGTCAAAGACGCTAAAGACCAAAAGTTCTCCCACCTTCATCCACGGCTGGGGCAAAACATCATTTTCTGCAAACAGTTTCTCAATCGTTTGAGCCTCAGCGAGATACTTTGGCGGCTCTCCATCGATCACTGCGGCTCCTTGTTGATAAATGCCCATTACCGTGCCGCGTTTAATATTACTGCTGCCAACATCGATAACCACAACGCTAAATTTGCCTGATAATTGGTATTGGGATACATCAGCAATAATATTTCCTCTTTGCTCTATCGCTGCTGTTATATTGAGCAACGCTTCAACATTATTATTAGGGGTTTCTTTTAAGAGTTTATCACCTCGCTTTACTTCCAAATTAGCGGATGACAACGTCACTAAGGATTGCTTAGGTAAAGCTGGAGCTAATGCCTGCCCGTCGGCCACATGGCGAACTTGCACACCCAAAAATTCACCTTTGGCACTGAATAGAGACTGCTGCTTACGCACAACCTGATAATGACCCAATGGCAATTTTTCATGATTAACCAACACCAGATCATTGTTTGAAAAGTATTCAGTTCCTTTCGTGCTACCGACAATAGATGGTAATTCAGCATAGAGCTTTTCACTCAGCACAAGCTCTTGATTAAAATAAGGTTCTATCTCATGCCAAGGGAGTACAGCAATAGGTTGATTCGATTTATTGATTTGTGTGGCTGAGGGTGAGCGCACTAGATACGGTTTTTTTTCGCCACGAATTAAATCGACGAACGGCTTTCCCGCGGCACTAACCGTTAGGCGTAATTGGTCCCCCGGAAAAATGAGATGCGGATTGATAATTTGCGTATTCGTTCGCCAAATTTGCGGCCAATACCAAGGTTTGTGCAGAAAAAGGTTAGAGATATCCCACAATGTGTCGCCATGTTTTACGACATAAGTACGTGGAGCGTTCTCTTTTAGTTTTATCACGTCCGCATGCGCCCAAAATGGCGAAAGTAGAAGCACAAGGCTCAAGCGAAGTAGATTATTCAACATGTGGCATGGCACCTTGTATCTAGGGCTATTATGTTTTTATTCCATATCGGTTAGAATAGCCTGTTATTGCAAAGATTAAATAGCCTGAAGATCAGGTTAGTATGATAATTGATACCAAGAGCACCGATACCTCCTTGATTGACAACCATAGAATTGAGGAACCGAGTGCGCTATTTTTTGAATACCTCCTTGCCATTTTTTATTTATTTGGTGGGAGCAAAATGAGTTAAATGTAAACATGGCTATATTAGATGTATTGAGATTTCCTGATGAGCGCTTGCGCACAGTTGCCACGCCTGTTGATAAAATAGACAGCTCCATAAAGACACTGGTGAGCGACATGCTTGAAACCATGAAGGATGAAAATGGTATTGGGTTAGCAGCAACACAAATAAACGTGCACAAGCGCGTAGTGGTCATTGACGTTTCTGAAGAGCAAGATAAACCACAAGTGTTTATTAATCCTGAGATTACGCACATGGATGGCACAACGATCAGTGAAGAAGGCTGCTTGTCTGTTCCTAATAACTACGCCAAAGTTGAGCGAGCAGAGAAAGTAACCGTAAAAGCGTTAGACGAAAATGGCGATGCATTTACGTTGGATGCAGATGGCTTACTGGCTATTTGTATTCAACATGAGTTGGATCATTTAAAAGGTAAACTTTTTGTAGATTACTTGTCGCCACTTAAGCGCCAGCGTATCCGAACCAAATTAGAAAAAGAAGCCCGCTTAGCAGCCAAGGCTTAAGAGGTTACATTGAAATCAGGTCTTAAAATTGTTTTCGCTGGTACGCCAGAGTTCGCCGCCAATCATTTATCCGCGCTAATAGAATCTGAACATCAGGTAATCGCGGCTTACACTCAACCTGATAGACCTGCTGGTCGAGGGAAAAAACTGCACGCTAGCGCGGTGAAGCAGCTTGCTCAGCAGCACGATATACCGGTTTACCAACCTGCATCACTTAAATCAGAAGAAGCCCAACAGCAACTTGCTGCATTAAATGCTGATGTCATGGTTGTCGTCGCCTATGGCTTGATTTTACCGCAGATTATTCTTGATACGCCCAAGTACGGTTGCTTGAATGTACATGGTTCACTGTTACCCAAGTGGCGTGGTGCGGCTCCTATTCAAAGAGCAATATGGGCAGGTGATGCAGAAACAGGGGTCACCATCATGCAAATGGATAAAGGTTTGGATACAGGCGCGGTGCTAAGCGAATTACGTCTTGCGATTACCCCTATAGATACCAGCGCAACCTTATATACAAAGTTAGCGGAACTTGGTCCTAAGGGATTATTAGAGACTTTAGCCTCTTTAGGAGACCTTACGCCTCAGGCACAAGACAACACATTGGCTACTTACGCTGAAAAGCTATCCAAACAAGAAGCTAAAATTGATTGGACCATGACAGCAGCTCAGCTTGAGCGTAATGTTCGTGCATTTGACCCTTGGCCTGTTGCGTATTTCGAAGCAAACGGCGCCGCTATTAAAGTGCGTAGCGCTGAAGTGCAACAGACGCCAATTTGCGATAACGCTAAGCCAGGCCAAATTATTCAAGCAGATAAGCATGCAATTGGCGTACAAACCGGTGACGGCGTTTTGTTGATTAAAACATTACAGTTACCGGGTAAGAAGCCGCTGGCGACTCAAGACATACTCAATGGTCACAGTGATTGGTTTAGCGTCGGTACAATACTTTCATGAGCCAATCAAAAGGTAGATACCAGCAAAACTTGCGCGCCGATGCCGCCCGTGTGCTTTTTCAAATATTAGAGCAAGGTATGTCAGCTAGAGAATGCTTACCTGCAGCACAACAAGATCATAATGAAAAAGACAAAGCATGGTTGCAAGAAATGACTTACGGCGTACTTCGCCAGCTGCCCTTACTACAGCACTGGCTAAGATTGTTGCTCGATAAGCCGTTAAAGAAAAATGTGAAAGTGGTAGAGCACCTAATTATGCTTGGGTTTTATCAACTTGCCTTTTCTCGAGTGTCAACTCATGCCGCTGTTTCTGAATGTGTGAATGCCTGCGCGCCATTAAATGCGATAGCAACCAAGGGTTTAGTAAATGCTGTTTTGCGTAATTTCATACGCCAAGATACGGCGCATAATTTACCTGATAATGAACAAGTTTTGAGCGGACAGCCAAAATGGTTCTATAAAAAGCTCGTTGATGCTTACCCCGATAATTACAAGACCATACTAGACGCAATGCAAGTAAAAGCACCTATTTGGTTGCGCGTTAATAATAAGCACAAGAGTACTGATGAATATTGTCGACTTTTAGACGACAGAGATGTGGCCTATGAGCGTCAAGCAACCCAGCCTCAAGGTATTATTTTATCAAAAGGGTGCGACATCACCACTCTGCCAGGTTATGACGAAGGTTGGTTTGCGGTGCAAGATGGCGCAGCACAATTAGCCGCTGGGCTGCTAGGCTCACAACCTAATGATCGCGTATTAGACTGTTGTGCGGCGCCGGGAGGCAAAACGTGTCACATAATTGAGCTACAGCCCGATTTAGCCACATGCGTAGCAATAGATATAGAAAGCAGCCGCCTTAAACGCATCGAAGAAAACTTAACTCGCTTAGGGCATCAAGCGACACTCATTTGCGGTGACGCCAGCGAGCCAGCATCATGGTGGGACGGCCAGTTATTCGACCGCATATTGCTAGATGCGCCTTGCTCAGCCACGGGTATTATTCGCCGCCATCCAGATATAAAGTGGTTGCGTAAATCCAGCGACATTGACGTACTTGTCGCGTTACAAAGCAAAATAATTGATGCAATGTGGGCGTTGTTAAAGCCTGGTGGAACTATGCTTTACGCAACGTGTTCAATTCTTCCAGCGGAGAACCAGTTGCAAATTAATGCGTTTTTAAATCGTACGCCTGATGCGCTGTTAGACGATAAATTTGATAACGACGCAGCACAAAAGCCAGGAAGACAGATTTTACCTGGTGAAAAACAAATGGACGGTTTCTATTACGCTCGACTGCTAAAAGCCTAAAAACCGTATATTGTCTAAACAGAGCAACACGTTAGAATGAATCTACAATGAAAATAATAATTATTGGTGCGGGCCAGGTCGGCGCAACCCTCGCTGAAAACCTCGTGGGTGAAATGAACGAAATCACTGTTATAGATTCTCATCAAGACACCCTTAGACAGTTGCAAGACCGATTAGATTTACGTGTTATTAATGGCGTTGGCTCGCACCCTGATGTGTTAAAAAAGGCCGGTGCTGAAGATGCTGATATGCTCATCGCTGTTACGAGCAGCGATGAAAGCAACATGATGGCCTGTCAGGTAGCTTATAGTTTATTTAAAACCCCTACCAAAATCGCCCGTGTTCGTTCAGAGCAATACATTATTTATCAAGAGCAACTCTTTAAGCATCAGGATGTCCCTGTAGATCACTTAATTGCTCCCGAGCAATTAGTTACTAAGGCGATTAAACGTTTAATTGACTATCCCGGTGCGTTGCAAGTAGTTGAGTTCGCTGACGGCAAAGCCAGCTTAGTGGCGGTAAAAGCCTATTACGGGGGCCTACTAGTTGGCCATGCCCTGTCAACGTTAAAGCAGCACATGCCGAACGTGGAGACTCGTGTAGCTGCAATATATCGACGTGGCCGCCCTATCCGCCCACTTGGCACGACGGTGATAGAAGCAGACGACGAGGTTTTCTTCATCGCAGCGACTAAGCATATTCGTGCTGTCATGAGTGAACTACAAAAATTAGAGTCTAGTTATAAACGCATTATGATTGCTGGCGGCGGTCTGATTGGCGCTGGTTTGGCTAAATTGCTGGAACATAATCACAACGTAAAGTTAATCGAATACAGTCAAGAACGGGCTAAATACCTATCTGCTCACTTAGACAAAACCATCGTATTTTGCGGTGATGCATCTGATCATGAATTGCTCACTGAAGAGAACGTTGAACAAGTAGATGCCTTTATCGCTGTGACTAATGACGATGAAGCAAATATCATGTCGGCCATGCTCGCTAAACGCTTAGGTGCTCAGAAGGCCATGGTATTAATTCAGCGCAGTGCTTATGTAGATTTAGTGCAAGGAGGGGAAATAGACATCGCCTTCTCGCCTCAACAAGCCACCATCTCAGCTCTACTGACCCATATACGCCGCGGGGATATTGTCAATGTTTACTCACTTAGACGTGGTGCCGCAGAAGCAATTGAAGCGATAGCGCATGGCGATCAAAACACGTCTAAAGTGGTGGGGCGTGAAATTCGCGACATCAAATTACCGCCAGGCACGACAATTGGCGCCATAGTCAGAGCTGACGAAGTAATTATTGCCCACAGTAATACGAAAATTGAAGCTAACGATCACGTGATCTTATTTTTGGTCGACAAAAAGTTTATTAGCCATGTTGAGAAACTGTTTCAACCCAGTGCTTTCTTCTTTGGGTAAGCAAGCACATAAACTTAACTCCCTTAGCCTAAAGACTAGATTGGCGAATGGACCGAAGTAACCTAAAATCCGGCTCACCACTTTGGTTAATTAAAGGAATGATAATGAAAAAACTAAGTATCGTACTTACAGTCGCAGCACTCAGTATTCAGCCACAGGCACACGCAGAAGGCTGGTTAGATTCAATTAAAAGCATGCTAGGTATGGAAACACAGCAAGAAGCTGCCACGCCTTCTATCTCTGGCATGGTCTCCTCTGTAACTGATTCTCTTGGCGTTACACAAACTCAAGCCTCTGGCGGTTTAGGCGCAATATTTAATTATGCCAAAGAAAATATCTCTTCAGATCAATACGGCCAACTGACCGATGCTCTACCTGGCGTAAGCGGTTTATTGGAATCAGTACCTGATATTAGCAATATGACGAGTGAAGGCGGTTTAGGAGGCATTTTAGATAAAGCTGCAAGCTATAATGAATCACTAAAAGCTATTAATGATGTGAAAAAGCAATTTGAAGCATTGGGCTTGAAACCTGAAATGATTACGCAATTTGTTAGCAAAGCCCAGGCTTACTTGGATACCCCAGAAGGCCAGCAAGCTAAGCAATTGCTGACTCAAGGTTTAGGTAAATTACTCGGTTAAGTCCTAAAGTGAATATGCCAACGCTTATATGGCAGACAAAATGAATAATTAAAAAGCCACTTCGTGGCTTTTTTCATTTCAGATAGCTTCGTTTAGATTCAAAAATTTACCGTTAATCAAGACTTTCAGCGAAAAAGCTAAAAATTCACATAAATGCACTTTGCATTACGTGAGTTTAGCGTTAAGGTTTTTAGACGCTGCTCAGGAAGAGGTCGTGTCAGCTCGATTGCCATGATGAATTTATGGAGGAATATTATGCTAAATATCAATTCATCTCTTAGAAAATCCCCCACTTTACCGCAAGTGCTTTTAAGCCTTTGCTGTATGTTGCTATCGCTTTTTACTTTCGCACAGGAAGAAACAGAAGAAGAAGCGCTAGCAAGAATGCAAGCACAACTCAATGGTGAGGTAATGTCACGCCCATTTTTGGCTGAACGCCCAAAAGAAGTAGATAACTATATTGAGAGTATGCTTAAAAAGAACGTTAAGCCACCAGAATACCAAGGCACTTATTGGCGCCGAGGATATACATGCCGTGACTTGTTACGTTACAACTGGACGCAGTACCGAAACTGTCGTTACTACCATAGGTACCATGGTCGGTACTACTACTAAAACCACAATTTAATCAATAACATAAGTAAAGGTAATTACTATGAAAAATTATGTTCGTTCCGCCAAAATCGCATTCGTCGGACTCGCTATTTTAGCTTTAACAAGTTGCGCTGCGGTTCACACATCAATAGCCAAAAAGGACTTAGATGTTCAAACTAAACTCAGCACTTCAATCTTTGTTGATGCCGTCCCACCTGAAAAACGCAAAGTGTATTTAGAAGTACGCTCTGCCGTGATGGAATTTGACCGAAATGCATTTAGACAAGCGCTTAACGAACAAATTTCTGGTAGCGGTAATGGCTACTCTTTTGTGGATAGCCCAGATAAGGCCCAGTACACCATGAGTGTTTTTGTGCGCAACCTTGAGAAAGCATCACCTAGCGCCGCTGAAAACTATCTTTCTAGTGGTTTTCAAGGTGTAGCAGCTGGTTCAGCTATTGGCTACGCAACCGGGGGGAGCTACCGAGGTGCTGCAGCAGCGGGCCTAATTGGTGGTTTAGCATCAACGGCAGCAAACGCATTCGTTAAAGACGTTACCTATTTACTTGTTGCTGATATTCAAATTCGTGAGCGCGCTAAGAAAGGAGTCATCGTACGTCGTGACTCTAAGGTCAACAGCAAAATCTCTGATGACGGCGCTACAACGCAAACCTATTCTGAAGCGACAAATCAAAAAGAATATCGTACACGTGTTGTGACCACCGCTAATAAAGCGAATCTTGAACTAGAAGAAGCACAGCCTCTTATGTTCGAAAAAACGGCTTACGCTATGGCATCTTTCTTCTAAATTAAAACGAAATATGGCAGCGTGAAGCTGCCCTTTTTAGCATTCAACGGCTACTCGACTTAACGGCGAGTAGCTTTTTTTATGCATGGGGTGCAAGTAAGCGCTTTATTTCCCATTCCAATACTGAGAACGTAGTACAAAACACGCTAGGGCTTTGCCTTCGGACC
Organism: Paraglaciecola sp. T6c; assembly: GCF_000014225.1. Taxonomy (NCBI): domain Bacteria; kingdom Pseudomonadati; phylum Pseudomonadota; class Gammaproteobacteria; order Alteromonadales; family Alteromonadaceae; genus Paraglaciecola; species Paraglaciecola sp. T6c. The sequence continues at coordinate 21,348 of NC_008228.1, read as the reverse complement.
AATTTTAAAAGGACTGACTCTGTGTAGCTAAAACTTGAAAGTGCACCTGTGAATTATCTATTGGAGTAAAAATTAACTGCGCCAAAAAGTTGGCGAGAACAGTACAAGAAGCGAAAATACCTCTAACCGCCCAAATAGCATGGCTAAAATAAGTAGCCATTTTCCTGTATCAGACACATCAGCAAATGAACCGGACACAGTACCTAAACCAGGGCCTAAGTTATTCAAGGTTGCAGCGGTCGCAGTAAAAGCGGATACATCATCCATCCCAGTAGCAATAAGACAGACCATAATGATAACGAAAATCATCGCATATGCAGAAAAGAATCCCCACACCGCTTCTACTACCCTATCAGGCAAGGCTCGATCTCCTAGCTTTACGGTATAAACGGCCTTGGGATGAATCAAGCGGTCGACTTCTCGTTTACCTTGTAAGAAAAGTAGCAATACGCGTACAACCTTTAGGCCGCCTCCAGTTGAACCTGCACACCCACCTATGAAGCTAGAAAAAATTAACATAATTGGTAAAAAAGCTGGCCAATGTGAAAAGTCGGTAGTGGCGAAACCTGCGGTAGTACTGAATGAAACAGATTGAATTAATGCTTGGTCAAAGGCGATCCCTGCACCATCAAACCAACTGAATTTCATTAGTACGAAAAAATACACAGCGACCAGTACAAACTGAATTAAAAAGAACGCACGTAGCTCAGGATCATAAAAATAACCCATTAACGTTCTGCCACTAGCAGCAGCATAATGCAGGGCGAAATTTAGCGCTGCTATCCACAGAAATATAACGCAGACGATGTTAATCCAAGGACTGTCAAAATAACCAATACTTGCGTCATAATTTGAGAAGCCACCTATCGCCACGGTTGAAAATGCATGACAAAGGGCGTCAAACCAATTCATACCAGCAAACCAATAGGCCACACCACAACAAATTGTTAACGTTAGATAGATGTACCACAAGTGCTTGGCAGTATCTGCGATGCGAGGTGTCATTTTTGAATCTTTCACTGGCCCGGGCGTTTCAGCTCGGTACAGCTGCATTCCACCGACGCCAAGAATAGGAAGAATAGCAACTGCCAGTACGATGATCCCCATCCCTCCTAACCATTGGAGTTGTTGTCTGTAAAACTGCACCGCTTTAGGTAAATAGTCGATCCCTTGGATCACCGTCGCCCCAGTCGTCGTTAGACCTGAAAACGCCTCAAAGAACGCGTCTGAAACCGACATTTCAGGTTGTTCCAGTAGAAGCAGCGGTAACGCACCGAAACTTGCTAAAACGGTCCAAAAAAGTACAACAATTAAAAATCCTTCCTTAGCGCGCAAATCTCTGCGATGAAGCCGGTTTGGATACCAAAACATCAGGCCTGTGCCTAAGCACAGCAGAAAGGCAAGGAAAAACGGAAGTCCACTGCCGTCTTTAAAGTACAATGAAATGATGGCAGGTGGGATCATAGTCACACTAAACAACGCAACAAGTAGGCCTAAGATCCGAATTATCGTTCGGTATTGCATCGCTTAACTATTACCAACTAAAATACGCACGCCAGTGCGCTTAAAAAATACCAGCATTAGTAGTCTTTCTTAATCTTTTTATTTACCAAGGGATATGAGGTGATTGTCCGCCCCAATAAATTCAAAAGCAATACACAAAGCCGAATAATAGTACAAACTGCCTTTTATGAGCATTAGCAAAGACTTAGGCAACACAGGTATTTCTGAACTGATATGGAGAATACAGGGCAACTACTTATTCTATGTATTGACTTAAACACTCCTCTATAAGATTAGGGCTCTACAAGTTCGCAGCAGGAAAACCAACAATTTAGTAACAAATTTTCCCAGTCCACATAAATAAAGAGACCGAAATAACTTTGTTGTAAGTTATCAGCTAAGTGTACGGACCATAATGTTAATAAATTGTAATCAAACAAACCGCTATCCCTTACTATTCCTGCCTTATACTTATCGACATCAAAACTGTATTATTTTCAGACAAAAATAGTTTAACATTTAACCTTTCCTCTCCATTAAATTACGTGTAAAGTCTTCATCCCCTTTGGATAGCACCGAATATTTATTAATAATGTTATCCACATCGGTAAATTCTCTTAAGTAGTTACATTTTGCCTGAAGTAATTATTTTCACCCCAATAAATTCAAGGGCTGTGGATCGTTAACTTGATCCCTAACGATCCGTTTACTCTTCATCGAAAAATTTATTCAACAGAGTTATCCACAAATTGATCGGATCTCTGCATGGATGAATAGTGCTGTGTGTGGCATCCTTTACGCGTTTACATAATTCCTGAGAAAAATACCATATGAGCAATACTGATCCTGCTACTACGCCCGTCATTCCCAATAACCCGTTTATATTAGTCGACGGATCATCTTATTTATTTCGTGCTTTTCACGGCATGCCCCCTTTGACTAATTCTAAAGGTCAAGATACCGGCGCGATCTACGGCGTGATTAATATGTTGCGTAGCTTGATCAAGCAGTTTAGCCCTACGCATATGGCAGTTGTATTTGATGCTAAAGGTAAAACATTTAGGGATGATATTTATAAGGAATATAAGGCTAATCGTCCCTCCATGCCTGAAGAACTGCGCAGCCAAATTGAACCTTTGCATAAGATCATTAGGGCGATGGGCCTACCTATTATTGTGGAGTCAGGTGTTGAAGCTGATGACGTGATCGGCACATTAGCTGATCAAGCCAGCAAACTGGGGATCCCTACTCTTATTAGTACGGGTGATAAAGACATGGCGCAGTTGGTTAATGAGCACGTAACCCTGATTAATACGATGAACAATCATGTGATGGATCCACAAGGCGTGGTCGAGAAATTTGGCATTCCTCCAGAATTAGTCATCGATTTTCTCGCTCTAAAAGGCGACAAAGTAGACAATATTCCTGGCGTACCAGGTGTAGGCGATAAAAGTGCATTGGGCCTACTTCAAGGTATTGGCAGCATCAACGACATATACGAAAACCTTGATAAAATTGCCTCGTTAGATTTTCGTGGGGCCAAGAAAATGGCGGACAAGATGCGCGAATATGAAGAGCAAGCGCGCTTGTCTTATACATTGGCGACAATCAAGTTAGATGTGGAAATGGATTGTAACCCCACGAGCCTATCACCCGTCGCGGCTGACTATAGTGTATTGAAGGAACTATTCGCAGAACTTGAATTTAAACGTTGGCTTAAAGATGCAACTGATGCTTTGAATAATGGAGCTGAAACAGAACAAGCAATGTCAGCCAGTGACGAGCCCTCCCCTAAATCAGGGGTTCAAGTCACTTACCAAACAATACTCACGCAAGACGCACTTGAAAAATGGTTCGCTAAGTTACAACAGGCTGACCTATTTGCTTTTGATACAGAAACCACAAGTTTGAATTATATGCAGGCTGAATTGGTCGGTATGTCATTTAGTATTGAAGAGGGCGACGCGGCTTACCTTCCTTTAGCACATGATTATGTAGATGCCCCACAGCAGCTAGATCGCAGTGCAGTTTTAGCCTTGTTCAAACCTTTACTAGAAGACAAAAACAAAGCCAAAGTTGGACAACATTTAAAATACGACAAAAACGTACTCGCGAACTATGACATTAATCTGCAAGGTATTGCTTACGACACCATGCTTGAGTCATATGTGCTAAACAGTGTCGCAACACGCCATGATATGGACAGCTTAGCGCAGTACTACTTAGGTTTATCAACAGTTCATTTTGAGGATATTGCCGGCAAAGGGGCGAAACAGCTGACCTTTAATCAGATTCCATTAGATCAGGCTGCGCAATATGCAGCCGAAGATGCCGATATCACCTTGAGATTGCACAATCACATTTGGCAAAAGCTACATCAAACGCCCGAGCTAGCGTCGGTCCTGACCGAAATAGAAGTACCTTTAGCGACCGTGCTGGCTAAAATGGAGCAGTTTGGCGTATTAATTGATAGTCAAAAACTCAGTCAACAAAGTCAAGATCTTGCTACGAGGATCATGCAGCTAGAGCGCGAAGTTCACGAATTAGCAGGTGAAGAGTTCAACTTGGGTTCAACGAAGCAATTGCAAGAAATTCTGTTTAATAAACTAAGTCTTCCGGTGTTGAAGAAAACGCCTAAAGGCGCCCCCTCTACTTCTGAGGAAGTTTTACAGGAGTTAGCACTTACATACCCGCTACCTAAATTATTAATGGAATTTAGAGTGTTAAGTAAGTTGAAGAACACCTATACAGATAAGCTTCCTAAGATGATAAACCCGCGTAGTGGCCGTGTGCATACTTCATATCATCAAGCCATCACTGCTACGGGGCGCCTGTCTTCTACCGAACCCAATTTGCAGAATATTCCAATTAGAACGGAACAAGGACGCAGAGTAAGGCAAGCGTTTATTGCTCGTCCTGGGTACAAAATAGTTGCTGCGGATTACTCCCAAATAGAACTTAGAATTATGGCGCACCTTTCCCAAGATGAAGGGTTATTGAAGGCCTTTTCTCAAGGTAAAGATATACATACTGCCACAGCGGCAGAAGTGTTTAACGTTTCGCTAACGGAAGTGACCACAGAACAGAGACGCAACGCCAAGGCTATTAATTTTGGGTTGATTTACGGAATGTCAGCTTTCGGCCTGTCGAAGCAACTCAATGTATCTCGCCATGATGCCCAGCATTATATGGATCTTTACTTTGAACGTTATCCTGGCGTGCTTAAGTACATGGAAGACTCCCGTATTGTCGCGAAAGAAAACGGTTATGTATCAACTGTATTTGGTCGTCGCCTCTACCTACCTGATATTAATGCGAGTAATGGGTTGCGCCGCAAAGGCGCAGAAAGAGCCGCGATTAACGCCCCTATGCAAGGCACAGCTGCCGACATTATTAAAAAAGCTATGTTGAAAGTGGATGCCTGGATTGACACGTTACCAAGCGATCAAACGCGTATGATAATGCAAGTTCACGATGAGCTTATTTTTGAAATAAAAGAACAAAACGTAGAAAATGATAAAAATACTATCGTTGACCTTATGGAAAAAGCAGTTTCATTAGACGTACCGCTCATTGTCGAAGCAGGAGTTGGCGAAAATTGGGACCAAGCTCACTAGTCAGTACCCCAGAAACACAAAAAATAAGCGCTTTATGTAATTTAATTACATAAAGCGGTTGGCATTTTAATGAACTTTGCTAATATCTGTGATGTAGGGTACAGAGGTATGTATTTTCAGACCTTTGCTTCGACCCCAGCAACTTGCTGGGGTTTTTTTATGGGCGCATGAGAATCCGCCTCATGTACAGCGCAAACATCTCTGAAAATCTGACTACTTTCACTCCGCTAAGATAAAACTGAATTAAATCGTAAAACATTGAACTTATGTCAACAATTGCGCTCTTATTATCGTGTGTGTTCTAGATGTGAAAAACCTTGTCAATTGACAAGGTTTTTTTTTGGTCTTTATTCTTGCTCTAGCTCTTCATCTTGAGCATATCCAAACCACTTATCTAGCACTCGTTCACAGTTATCTAAGCCTAATCCGTTTAATGACGAAAACAGATGGATCGTCACATCACCACAAAAAGCAAGAGAGGCTTCTCTCGCCATCAGCAGCTGTGCTTTACGCTTACCTGATTTGAGTTTATCCGCTTTAGTGAGTAAACCTAACACTGGCAAATCTGCTGCGACAGCCCATTGAATCAACTCTTGGTCTAAATCTTTGAAAGGGTGACGAATGTCCATTAATACAACAAGTCCTTTTAGGCTTTCGCGTTTTTGTAGGTATTCCCCTAAAGATTTCTGCCACTTCAGTTTGATGGCCATTGGTACTTTTGCATAACCGTAACCCGGCAAATCAATTAAGCGTCGATCTTCGTCTAAATCGAAAACGTTAATTAATTGCGTGCGTCCCGGCGTTTTACTGGTGCGGGCTAAGCTCTTTTGCCGTGTCAAACGATTAAGCGCACTAGACTTACCCGCATTTGAACGTCCAGCAAAAGCGACTTCAATCCCTTGGTCTGCACTTAGGTGGCTAATATCTGGCGCGCTTAAATTAAACTTGGCTTGACTATAATGACTCACACTTGCTCCTAGTAATAAAACGATTTTTGATCATTACCTTTATTGATAAGCTCATTATATCAGGTAAATACGAATCGAAAGTGGTTGTTATGTCGTATAATATTGCGCTAATCCTGTGGAATATATTTTACTGACGCTGTAAATGTGTAAAATACGCAGTTACTATTCTGATAATGGTCAATTAATCAGCAGCTTAATGAGAAAGAATATGAAAATGATGGGTTTGTTAGTTAGCGTTTTTTTAGGTTTATCTGCTAGTGCAATGGCAGCCGGTGATGTTGAAGCAGGTAAAACGAAGTCTGCTTCTTGTGGTGCTTGTCATGGTGCTGACGGAAACAGCATGATTGATATGAACCCCAAATTAGCCGGTCAACATGCTGGTTATCTTGTTAAACAGTTAAAAGAATTTAAACTTGCTTCACAAACAGGTGGTGAAGAAGGACGCAATAATGCCGTGATGAATGGCATGGCTGGTGTGCTGTCTGAGCAGGACATGCTAGATATTGCCGCTTATTTTGAAAGCCAAACACCTTCTGAAGGCGAAACGCCTGAAGATGCGATTGCCGCAGGCAGTAAACTCTATCGCGGTGGTGATTTAGATCGTGGTATTACTGCATGCACAGCATGTCATGGTCCTAGAGGTAATGGTACCAGCTTATCAGGGTTCCCTGATATTAGTGGACAACACACAACGTACCTTAAAGCCCAATTAGAAGCTTTTAGATCAGGTCAACGTGCTAACTCACATAACGGCATGATGGAGGACATAGCGAAACGCTTAACCGACCAAGATATTGACGTGTTGTCTAAATATATTTCAGGCCTTTATTAGGTAATCAAAACGACCCTTCTGGGTCGTTTTTTTGTATTGAAGACATAAAATACAAAAGTAATAACAGAATACTATGTAAATGAGTTGTAAAATATTGGTTATCATGTATTCTCTGTTCCCAGAAAAACAACATGGACTGCAAACGAACGTTTGCTCACGGAAGATAATTAGCAAGCAGTGCTAAAACTTAGTGCCTTTGGTGAAAAGGCAAGGACGATAATAATAAAGTGTCAGGAAGACCTAAAACTATATTCTGTTTTCGTTAAAATAAATAAAAAGTGAAAACATGAAGGACCACCATTCACTGTTCAGGAAGAACAAATGTCGGGATTCGTGTCGCAAGACACATCTATGATACGAAGGGCGATAGCTATGCTATCGCCCTTTTTCTTATCTAAATTTCGCTCCATCGATACCGAGCCATATTTAACCAGTCTAATTTAAGGTAAAATCCGCACAAATATTGTGGAGGTTAAAATGCCTAGAAAAAAGAAGTCACGCAAAATCGGTCAAATCGGTACCCCGTTAGCACCTAAAGCTAATCGTAAACCAGCGCCGGCAAGCCCAAAACGTAATAAAAAAACCTTAGGTAAGCCCTCTGGAACCCGTAACAACCCTGAGCAAACAAGCTCACAAAGCAAACCAAGCAAAGTGCAAAAAGACCCAAGGGTTGGCAGCAAGAAGCCGATACCCTTAATTGTTGATGACAAGCCTAAAGCCAAAATTACCAAACCTAAGTTCTTCTCACCTGCTCAAGAGTTAGAAAGCATTGAACAGAACGAACGTTTCGGTATGCTGCTAGAAAAACTCGATTCTGATACGGCGTTAAGCCGCGAAGAGCGAGCATTTGTCAATAAATTAACGGCTCGACATCAAGAGCTGTGTGATTTACTGGGCATATCCAATGATGATGACAGTACGGCCAATGCAGGCAACAGCGAAAACTCAACTGACGATGATCTTTATGATCAATTTGAATCTATTGATATAAACAAATTCAAGTAAGTTCTTATATGAGTTCTATCACTATTTTACTGATCCTTGTTGCCTTCGTTATTATTGCGTCATTAGCATTCTATGCTGGCAAGTTATTGTTTATGCTCAACAAGCAAAACAAAAAAATGGCTCGAACGAAACAACAACGAATAGAGCGGCTTATGGAAAGTATCCATACCATTTCCATGGCTGTTGAGCAGCAACAATGCAATCTATCAGAGGGAAGCATTCGCTTATATCATTTGCATGAGAGCTTACCCATTGACGATAAACCAGATTACGAGACCCGCTACCCTGGTTTGTACGCGCTATATGTGAAAGTGAGTGACTTAGCTACGCATGAAGCAAGAGATAAGCTTTCTGCGCTTGAGCGTAAAACTCAGGATATTGCTCGCGAAGCATTAGAAAGGGAATTAGAAAGCCAGATCTTGGAAGACGTAGCCAAGTTAAGAGCGTTTACACCTTAAACACTCTTAACCGTTTTCTTTTTATCTCTTTTCATTAACTGGGTAACAAAAGCAGTCTTGGGTGTGGTCATTAACCAACCCAACGGCTTGCATAAAGGCGTAACAAATAGTGCTTCCCACGAATGAAAAGCCGCGCTTTTTCAAGGCCTTGGCCATCGCATCAGATTCGCTAGAGGTATTAGGTACCTGACTTTTCTCAGCCCAAGCGTTTATGATCGGTTCGTTTGCGACAAAAGACCAAATGAATTCTGAAAAGTCAGTGCCTTCACGTTCTATTTCGAGAAACCCCTTAGCATTCTTAATAATTGAATTTATCTTAAGTCTGTTTCTAACGATCCCTTTATCTTGCATTAAGCGTTCAACATCATCTTCTGTCATTTCACTGATGCGTTGCGGGTCAAATTGATGAAAGGCTTGATAATAGTTTTGCTGTTTTTTTAGAATAGTTATCCAGCTCAAACCAGCTTGTTGGCCATCTAGGCATAATTTAGCGAAAAGCTCATATTTGTTTCTTACTGGGCGACCCCAAACTTTGTCGTGATATTCTTGATATATGGGATCCTGTGAAACCCATGCACAGCGTATATGTTGCATTTTTCGGCCTTTAAACGCTCAATAGCGTATTAATATGGTTATTTAACCTACATTCATCGATGCGCAGCAGGTATACTATCCGGCGTTTTTTCGGATTATTTTGTGGCAGCAATTAATGAATAAGTTTGATAGTAAAACCTTCCAAGGACTGATCTTATCACTCCAAGACTACTGGGCAAGACAAGGGTGCGTAATCATTCAACCTCTCGATATGGAAGTTGGCGCAGGTACTTTCCATCCCATGACATTTTTACGCTCTATTGGTCCAGAACCGATTAGCAGTGCTTATGTTCAACCATGTCGTCGACCCACAGATGGCCGATATGGTGAGAACCCAAACAGATTACAGCATTACTACCAATTTCAGGTCATGTTGAAACCATCACCCAGTAATATTCAAGAACTCTATTTGGGCTCATTAAAAGAGCTAGGCTTCGATCCCTTAGTGCATGATATTCGCTTTGTGGAAGATAACTGGGAATCCCCCACCCTGGGTGCTTGGGGTTTAGGCTGGGAAGTTTGGCTAAATGGTATGGAAGTCACTCAATTTACTTATTTCCAACAGGTTGGAGGGATTGAATGTTCACCTGTCACCGGCGAAATCACCTACGGTTTAGAGCGTCTTGCTATGTACATTCAAGGTGTAGACAGTATTTATGATCTCGTTTGGACTGACGGCCCTATGGGCAAAGTAACTTATGGTGACGTTTTCCATCAAAACGAAGTTGAACAGTCTACTTATAATTTTGAGTATGCTGACGTAGATGCGTTGTTCGGTATGTTTGATCACTGCGAAAAAGAAAGTCAGAAGATGATTGAAGCTGGATTACCTCTACCTGCATACGAGCAGGTGATGAAAGCATCTCACGCGTTTAACCTGTTAGATGCCCGCCACGCCATCTCAGTAACAGAGCGTCAACGTTACATACTGCGTGTTCGTACGCTCTCAAAAGCCTGTGCAGAGGCTTATTATCAAGCACGAGAAAAGCTTGGATTTCCAATGTGTAAGAAGGAGGCTTAATTCATGCGTTACGAAAATCTATTGGTTGAAATTGGTACCGAAGAATTACCACCTAAAGCACTGGGTAAATTGGCTCAGGCCTTCGCTGATAACTTGCAAGGCGCGCTGGACACAGCTGAACTCAAGTATACCTCGATTAAATGGTTTGCCTCCCCTCGCCGCTTAGCTGTCAATGTCATTGGACTGGCTGAGCAACAAGAAGACAAGTTGATCGAAAAGAAAGGTCCTGCCGTGTCGGTGGCATTCGATGAATCAGGCCAGGCAACGAAAGCCGCTCAAGGTTGGGCTCGTTCTAATGGCATTACCGTCGAGCAAGCGGAACGGTTAACTACCGACAAAGGCGAGTGGCTTTTGTTCAAAGGCGAAGCAAAAGGCGAGCAAGTCTCTTCGTTGTTGCCAGCCATGATTGATGGAGCCCTTAAAAAACTGCCAATCCCTAAAGCGATGCGCTGGGGAAGCAGTTCCATTCAGTTTATTCGCCCTGTTCATACCGTTACTATGCTCTTTGGGGCGGATGTTATTGAAGGCAATATTTTAGGTATTGATTCAGACCGTGTTATTAATGGTCATCGCTTTCATGGCGAAAAGCAATTTAGTCTATCTCACGCCGATGACTACCTTGCACAGCTTGAAGCGCACTACGTATTAGCCGATTTTTCAGCTCGTAAAGATAAAATACGTCACCAAGTTAATGCGGCAGCACAAAAAGAAGATGCTGTTGCTGATATGAATGAAGACCTGCTGGACGAAGTTACAGCGCTGGTTGAATGGCCCGTCGCATTGACCGCGAGTTTCGACGATTCCTTCTTAGAAGTTCCAAAAGAAGCCCTTATCTATACGATGAAGGATGATCAAAAGTACTTCCCGCTTATCGACCAAAACGGCCAGCTAAAGTCTCGATTCGTGTTTGTGACAAACATTGAAAGCAAAGACCCAATGCAGATTATTAGTGGCAACGAGAAAGTGATTCGACCTCGTTTGGCTGACGCGGAGTTCTTCTTTAATACCGATAAAAAGACCACGCTTGAATCACGTCTAGAAAGCCTGAAGACAGTGTTGTTTCAGAAACAGTTAGGCACTTTATACGAAAAGTCACAACGCATATCCGAGCTCGCAGGCACCATCGCGAATATGCTTAGTAGTGACATCTCTCAGGCCTCACGCGCCGGTTTACTATCAAAAACAGATCTTATGACCAATATGGTCATGGAGTTCCCTGATGTTCAGGGTGTAATGGGTATGCATTACGCTAAACATGATGGCGAACACGATAAAGTCGCATTGGCACTGAATGAACAATACATGCCTCGCTTCGCTGGTGACCAATTGCCCACGTCGAACATCAGTTGTGCAGTAGCAATAGCAGATAAAATTGATACGCTGGTAGGTATATTTGGTATTGGCCAAGTCCCTAAAGGCGATAAAGACCCTTTCGCGCTCAGACGTGCGGCCATTGGTGTTTTGCGAATTAGCGTAGAAATGAAACTACCACTGGACCTCACTACCTTAGTGCAAGCATCAATAAACTCGTTCGGCACTAAGTTAACTCATGTTGAAGACTTAGAGTCTCAAGTAATTGATTTTATCTTGGGGCGCTTCAGAGCTTGGTACCAAGATCAACATATTGATATCGATGTGATTCAAGCAGTAGCAGCTCGCCGCCCTACTAAACCTGCTGATTTCGCGGCACGGATAGAAGCAGTATCTGCTTTTAAGAGTCTAGCCTCCGGGTTAGCACTTGCTTCCGCGAATAAACGGGTAGCAAACATTCTCGCTAAGAATAAAGTGACTGATACCAATAGTATCAATTCGAGTTTGTTTGAAAGTGAGCATGAAGCAGCGTTAGCTGACGCAATGAGCGACATAGAAGAAACAGTCAATGCTTTCGTTGTGGATGCTAATTACCAAGGGGTATTTACAGAATTAGCCACACTACACGACAAAGTGGATGCGTTTTTCGACAATGTAATGGTCATGGCAGAAGATGAGAACGTAAGAAACAATCGCCTCGCCTTATTGTCAAAGTTGAGAACGCTGTTCTTACTCGTTGCCGATATTTCCATTTTGAATCAACAACAGTAAGGTAGTAGGATAAATTATGGTTTCAGGTACTCATCTATGAGCAAACTCAAGCAGCTATACAGCCTGATGGCGATTTGCCTACTTTCTGGTTGTGCTAGCTATACAGTAGAACCCTACAAAGATGTTCAGCAACTCCCTGAATTGTATTTGAGAGGGGTGTTTACTTGGTGGGAAGCCGATCCGCAATATATACTTAAAAAACAAGGTGGTAGCACTTATGCTACCACTATTGAGCTTATAGCTGATGGCCAGCCCTATGACTTTAAATTCGCAGATAAGGATTGGACGCCAGGCTCTAGCTGCGGTTACAAAAGCCAGTATCGAGATCAAAATATTTCATTAGGTGAAGCAGTCAATGCCGATTGTAATACCACGGACGAAAATTTTAAGTTTGTTCCTAAGGAAACTGGGCGCTATGAGTTTTCAATAGACTTTACAAATATAGATAAACCCATCGTAATGGTATCTAAGTTATAGACTGACCTTTTGATAGAATTTTCCCTATTTTTCAACATGTTATATTGATTGTAATAAATGGTGGTTCTGTAAATTGATAAATATTAGCGGCAAAATTTATATTAAAGTAGCGCTTTCCATCGCTATTGGCGCTATAGGTACGTCGTTAATTACATCGGTGCTACTTTATTTTAGTGCTGTTAGCAGCGAACAAAGCAAAGCTGAGGCCCTTATCGAGCAAATAGGGGCCACTATTCGTAGCACCGCATCTATCGCTTTGTATGTTCAAGACGAAGAGCTTGGGCAAGAGATAGTGCAAGGCCTAGTTATTAATGACTTGATAGCTGGTGCACAACTAACAGATTCCCTTAGTCTAAAGGTAAGTTTCGGTGACCTAACCGATACCGACGGTTTAATTCACACTAACGTTCAGCATCCTTTTATTCCAGAGCAATCCATTGGGCAGTTGCTAATTCACCCAAACCGTCATTACATCCAAAGTATTGCAAGACAAAAAGCCACCAATGACGCTTTACTATTGCTACTTTATTCAGCTATCGTCGCACTCTTCGTTTCTATTTTAGTACATAAACTACTTACCCAACCTATTCAGAACCTTACCGCGAGTTTTCTTAAGATTGACCCGAGAAATACGCAAACGATGCGTACGTTGATCCATCACGATAACGATGAAATCGGACAATTAGTTCAAGGTATTAATGATCTAATGGGTGAATTGAAAGTCACTCTTGAAAACGAAACTGATTTACGTAAAAAAACTCAGGCGTTAGAAAGTAAGTTTAGACTTATATTTGAACAAGCCAGTGCTGGTATTTGCTTAATTAATAGCAACAACTTAGTTACAGCTGCTAATCCTGCGTTCTATCACATTCAACCCAACACTTCGGAAAGTACCCCTTTCATTGATCTTTTCGAAAACTCAAACCAATTAGAAAGTTTACTGATCAGAATGCGTAATGAAGAATCGGTAAATCACTTATCAATCGACCTTAAATGTAAGTCTCACAATGGCGCTGTGAATAAATGGGTTCATTGTCTGTTTTCACGGATCACTAGTCAGCGAGTTCAACAGCGCGATATTGATTCTAGTAATCATGGACCTATTATTGAAGTCATCATGTATGACGTTACCTCTCGGGCAGAGAAAGAGCTCAAAACCCGTTTTGAAGCTGATCATGACGCGTTAACTCACCTTAAGAATCGCCGCGCAGGTGAATTTGAAATCGTTAATCTACTGCAAACCGTTAATTTACTTGATTTAAGTTTGGTCATTTTTATGATTGATTTAGACAAATTTAAGCCTGTTAACGACATCTATGGTCATGACGCCGGCGACAGGGTTTTAATTGAAGTGAGTAAACGTTTACAGTCGGTTTTTAATGGCAAAAACGAACTTTGTAGCCGCTGGGGTGGCGATGAATTTGTAGCAGCTTACGTGGTAAACAGTGTCAATGTTGAAGAAATAAGAGCGTTAGCCCAATCGACACTGAGTAGTCTAAGTCACCCTATTGAAATTTCTGATGAAATAAGTTGTGAAATTGGTGGCAGTATTGGTGTTGTTATCGCTCCACAACATGCCAATAACGTTAAAGACTTACTCGCCTGTGCTGATATGACTATGTATAAAGTCAAAGAAAATGGCCGCGGTCATTTTAAGATTTATGATCCCAGTTGGAAATAAACTCGTTTTGATCATTTTTGTAAGATAAATATTTATTCTACGTATGCCACAAGCTTTCTATATCTTCCTTTAATATTTTTCATTTAACGAATGATTTTACACTTCTTGATATAACTACTCCTTCGTCAGCGCTAAATCGACTGCTGCGAATGCGTGAATTTTAGTTGTGTCATATAGCGCAACTTGCGTATGCGACTGATTTACCAACATCGGTATTTCAGTACATCCTAAAACAACACCCTCGCATCCTTTCGCGTAGAGTTTATCAATAATTCTTAAATAGCCTTGTCTCGACTTATCATTGATAACGCCTTTACATAATTCATCATAAATTACGTTATGAATAAATGCTCTATCGTCATCATCAGGAACAATCACATCAATGCCAAATTTAGTTGCTAAGCGGGATTCATAGAAATCTTGTTCCATTGTGAATGCTGTGCCTAATAAACCCACTCGCTTAAGCCTATCTTTTTTAAGCACCTGACCCGTAGCATCAGCAATATGTAAAATTGGAATGCTTGTCGCAGCAGCAATCTCAGGCTCTACTTTGTGCATGGTATTGGTACAAATAATAATAAAGTCGACTCCGGCGTGTTCCAGACTCAACGCGTCTGCACTAAGCATATCGGCCAAATTGCACCACTCAGCGGCTTTCTGTAATAGTTCTATGTCGTTGAAGTCTACGCTATTTAACACTATCCTCGCGCTATGTAGGCCGCCTAGGCGACGATTTAATTCTCGATTAATTAACTCATAATATTGAGCCGTTGATTCCCAACTCATTCCCCCTAACATGCCAATTTTCTTCATAATATTTATCCCTCGCTTTATTGAACCACTGCAGCTTATATTATTTCGAGCATAAAAAAACCCGCAAGTGGTAGCGGGCTTTTTATCGATGTATCACTTTATGAAAGAGTAAACCTATACATCTAGGTTCGCTACTCTTAGTGCATTTTCTTCAATGAACGCTCGTCTTGGCTCTACGTGGTCGCCCATAAGCGTTGTAAACAGTTGGTCAGCAGCTATCGCATCTTCCACTTTCACTTGAAGCATACGGCGAGATGCAGGATCCATAGTCGTTTCCCAAAGCTGGCCGGGGTTCATCTCACCCAATCCTTTGTAGCGTTGAATATACTGACCTTTCTTGGATTCTGCCATCAGCCAGTCTAAGCCTTCGGCAAATGATGAAATTGCTTTGACTTTATCATTTCGCTTAACGTAACCACCTTCTTCAATCAGTCCATTAATAGACTCATTCAGTTCGCGAAGACGTGTATATTCAATTGATTCAATAAATTCTTGATCGATTTTATACTCAGTATCGATTCCGTGTAGACGAATAATCAACGCAATATAGTAGTTCTTACGCTCGTTGTTCAGTCTAACTTCGTAACGATACGTAGCACCATCAACTTCATTTCTTGTTAAGCTTTCAGTATAACTTTTGGCAACAACTTCCAAGCTTGCTTCGTCTTGTAAGTCTTGCAACGTAATTATTTTGCTATAAATAAGACTGGTTAGAATCACCTCAGGCATAACGCGACTAACGCGTTTTATCATCTTCATACCGTTTTGATATTGGCTAACAAGCTTCTCTAAAGACGCACCGCTCAAGCCAGGTGCTTCTTCGTTGACGTGAATTGAAGCATTGTCTAAAGCAATAGCTGTTAAATATTTAGTGAGTGAATCATCATCTTTCAGGTACTGTTCCTGTTTGCCTTTCTTTGTTTTATACAAAGGAGGCTGCGCGATGTAAATATAGCCACGTTCAATAATTTCTGGCATTTGACGATAAAAGAAGGTCAATAACAATGTACGAATATGTGAACCATCAACATCAGCATCGGTCATGATTATAATGCGATGATAGCGCAGCTTCTCTGGGTCATATTCGTCACGCCCAATACCGCAGCCCAATGCAGTGATAAGCGTTGCCACTTCTTGAGACGATAACATTTTGTCAAAACGTGCTTTTTCGACGTTAAGGATTTTACCTTTAAGAGGTAAGATTGCTTGGTTCTTTCTGTTTCTGCCCTGCTTGGCTGAACCGCCAGCAGAGTCCCCTTCCACTATATATAATTCAGATAGTGATGGGTCTTTCTCTTGGCAATCTGCTAACTTCCCTGGCAAACCAGCGAGGTCCAGCGCACCTTTTCTGCGTGTCATATCACGTGCTTTTCGCGCCGCTTCTCTGGCGCGTGCTGCATCGATAATCTTACCGATAATAATTTTGCTCGCAGATGGGTTTTCTAATAGGAATTCATTTAGCTTTTCGCCCATCACCGTTTCAACGGCGGGACGCACTTCAGACGATACTAGTTTATCTTTCGTTTGTGACGAGAATTTTGGATCAGGTACTTTAACTGAAACGACCGCAGTTAATCCTTCTCTAGCATCATCACCGCTAGCGCTGGTTTTGTTCTTCTTGTTATGCCCTTCCTTCTCCATGAAGGTATTAAGTGTTCTTGTTAGCGCACCACGGAACCCAGCTAAGTGACTCCCACCATCGCGCTGAGGAATATTATTAGTGAAACAAAATACATTTTCTTGGAATGAATCATTCCATTGCAGCGCAACTTCTACTGAAATACCATCATCACGCTGGCTATTAAAATGGAACACTTGTTGGTGAACAGGTGTTTTGTTCTGATTCAAATATTCTACGAATGCTCGAATACCACCTTCATACATGAAGTGATCTTTCTTACCATCACGTTCATCTTCTAATATGATGCTAACACCTGAATTTAGGAAGGATAATTCACGTAGACGTTTAGCCAAAATATCGTAGTGAAACTCTATCCCGGTAAATGTCTCTTCGCTTGGCCAAAATCTTATACTTGTGCCGGTAGTATCGGATTCACCAATAACTTCTAGAGGCTTTTGAGGTACACCATGTTGATACTCTTGCTCGTGTACTTCACCAGCGCGGCGTATCATTATTTGAAGCTTACGGGATAGTGCGTTTACGACTGATACACCAACACCGTGTAGTCCACCTGAAACCTTATAGGAGTTATCATCAAATTTACCACCGGCATGAAGAACGGTCATAATAACTTCGGCTGCGGAAACGCCCTCTTCTTCATGAATTTCAGTTGGTATGCCGCGTCCATCATCTTTAACTGACACGGAACCATCAGTATGAATTTTCACATTGATGTTAGTACAGTGACCGGCAAGTGCTTCATCAATAGAGTTATCTACAACCTCAAATACCATGTGATGTAAGCCTGTACCATCGTCAGTATCACCGATATACATACCAGGACGTTTACGTACGGCATCCAGTCCTTTTAATACTTTAATACTCGACGAATCGTACTTATTCTCTTCTGCCATTTGATTAACTCTCCTCTCTCACCTGGCCATGTTCCACGTGAAACATTTTTTTATTTTGGTATTTATCTATAAATTCTAGTTGATGCTCTTCTATCGCCGTAACGAAAAGTTGAGTATTTGATTCAAGAAGTCTATCAATAAACACTTCTCGTTTTGCTGCGTCTAATTCCGCACCAACATCATCTAATAAGAAAATACAGGTCTTTTGTGTGTAGGACATCAAACACTGTGTGGTCGCTAACTGTAAAGCGGCTACAAGCATCCTCAGTTGCCCGCGAGACAACACCTCCTGTGCAGGTTTGCCACTTATTTTAAATCTGACGTCAGCCTTATGTGGACCAACGCTAATGTAACCATTTTTATAATCACGGTCCGCCGACTTTGTTAAGGCTTCGTTTAATTCGAGACCTTTTTCCCATCCCCTATAATACGAGATTTCGACACAAAACTCAGGTAAAAATTGCGCAAGATTGGAAGTAATTAACGGGATAAGCCGCGTCATCATCGCGTTTCGAAACTCTGTTAGCTCCGAGCCATATTGTGCGAGTAAATCCGTCCAATATACTCTTTGCGGATTCGCATACCCTACTTGTTGTTTGCGACATAGCGCATTGTTATGTTTGAGTAATCTAGAGTAAGCATTTGAGCAAGTAAGGAAACTATGTTCCACGTGAAACAAACACCAATCTATGTATTTCCGCCGGAGTTTTGGGGCCCCTAATAAAATATCGGAACTTTGAGGAGTAAATATTTGAACGGGTAAAAGACTAACTAAATCCGAAACCTTATTACCTTTTATGCCGTTAATACTGACGCTAACGGTGTCGTTGATGCTGCGAGATAAGCCTAATCGTTGAGTCGTACTATCTTCCAGACACTCGCAAAAAACAGTAAAAGATTCTTGCTCGTTTTGAATGACATTTTTATGTTTCGAGGTACGGAAGGAGCGACCAAACCCAAGGTAGTGTATGGCCTCCAAAATTGAAGACTTACCACTACCATTGATTCCCAAGATGAAATTTACACCATGACTAGGTTTGAATGTAACATGCTGCAGATTACGCAAATTGCGGATCTGGACTGAGTCCAGCTTCATAATAAATTCAACAAGAAGAGGACTACAGCCTCATTGGCATTATAACGTAAAGTGCAGAGTCATCGGACCCATCTTCAATTAGTGCACTACTGTTTGAATCCGCAAGGGTAAATTTCACTTCTTCAGCATTCAGTGCATTGAGCACATCAATTAGGTAGGCAACATTGAACCCTATCTCTAAATCACCACCTTGATAATCTACATCTACAATCTCTACGGCTTCTTCTTGTTCTGGATTATTAGCAGTAATTTTTACTTCACCAGATGATAAATTTAAGCGCACACCTTTGAACTTTTCATTTGAAAGAATCGATGCACGAGAAAAAGCATTTTTAAGGCCAAGCTTACTAGCAATGATATTCTTGTCACCGTCTTTTGGTAAAACTCGGCGATAATCAGGAAAACGTCCATCAACCAATTTGCTGGTAAAAATAAAGTCATTAGAAAAAATACGTATATGGTTTGAACCCACCTGTACCTTTAATGATTTGTCACTGTCTTCAATAAGCCGAGTAATCTCCATAACCCCTTTACGAGGGATAATTACCTGACGATTAGGCAATGTAGCATCAGTGTAATTTAAGCGGCATAGAGCCAGCCTGTGGCCGTCTGTGGCAACTGTGCGAATAACGTTGTCTTCAGTTTCCAAAGACATCCCATTAAGATAATAACGCACATCTTGTTGAGCCATTGAGAAATGAACACTGTCAATCAAGCGCTTGAGGTTTGCCTGAGAAATTTCAAATTCAAGTTCTCCTTGCCAATCCTCAAGATTCGGATAATCGTTCGCAGAGAGAGTAGATAAACTATATTTGCTACGACCACATCGTAGGATAGCTTTGTTGCCATCTACATGAAAACTAATCTCGCTACCTTCAGTCAAGCCACGAATGATATCTAACAGTTTCTTGGCCGGTACTGTGATTTCACCTTCTTCAAAATCGCCCGTCAAAGTCACATTTGAAATTAGTTCAACTTCCAAATCGGTGCCTGTTAGCCACAAAGCACTATCGCTTACTTTGATCAATACATTGGATAGAATAGGTAATGTGTGTCTGCGTTCTACAGCGCCAGAAACTAATTGGAGCGGTTGTAGAAAATTTTCCCTGCTTATACTGAATTTCATCTAAATTCTCGTAACTTTTTTTATGAAGATAAGGTGCGAATTAAATTTTGATAGTCTTCTTTTATATCATGACTCTCTTCTCTAAGCTGCACAATTTTCCTACATGCATGCAACACAGTTGTGTGGTCCCTACCGCCAAAAGCATCGCCTATTTCTGGCAAGCTGTGGTTAGTTAACTCTTTCGACAAAGCCATGGCCATTTGCCTTGGCCGAGCCACACTTCTACTTCTGCGCTTAGATAAAATATCCGCCATCTTGATTTTGTAATACTCAGCCACCGTTTTTTGAATATTATCTATCGTGACGAGTTTTTCTTGTAACGCTAACAAATCACGTAACGCTTCACGAACAAAATCAATAGTGATAGGTCGGCCGGTAAAATTAGCATTAGCGATGACTCGGTTAAGCGCCCCTTCAAG
The DNA here is from genome assembly GCF_000014225.1 of Paraglaciecola sp. T6c. Taxonomy (NCBI): domain Bacteria; kingdom Pseudomonadati; phylum Pseudomonadota; class Gammaproteobacteria; order Alteromonadales; family Alteromonadaceae; genus Paraglaciecola; species Paraglaciecola sp. T6c. The sequence continues at coordinate 1,121 of NC_008228.1, read as the reverse complement.
CTCTCTCACATTAGATCGAAGTCGTTTAGCAATAAAGAAAGCCACCTCATCTGGCAACACAATTTTATTCTCTAACGCCTTACGCATTAAAATGGCAACCCGAGTTTCCAATTCTGGGGGTTCAATAGCAATTGTGAGTCCCCAACCGAACCGAGATTTAAGCCTGTCCTCTACCCCATCAATTTCTTTAGGGTAACGGTCAGAAGTCAGGATGATTTGCTGATTACCCTCTAACAAAGCATTGAAGGTATGAAAAAACTCTTCTTGTGACCGCTCTTTATTAGCAAAGAATTGAATATCATCGATCAGTAGTGCGTCAACCGAACGGTAATAACGTTTGAACTCTTCAATCGCGTTGTTCTGCAACGCTTTAACCATATCTTGAACAAATCGCTCGGAGTGCATATAAACGACAGTTGCGTCTTTTTTGTTATCGATAATCCCATTACCGACGGCGTGTAATAAGTGTGTTTTACCTAAACCGGTGCCACCATAAATAAATAATGGATTATATGCCTTGCCTGGATTATCAGAAACTTGCTTAGAAGCGGCTCTTGCTAACTGGTTTGATTTACCTTCTACGAAGTTATCAAACTTGTAATTAAAATTGATATTGCTTTTATGAGACGCCGCAATTTTAACGTTAGGCGGGCTATTATCTGCCTGGACGTTAACGTTACTTCGAGCGGCTTGATGCTTTTGTAAAGATTTAATGCTGTTTTCTACTGCTGAGGATTGATGAATGGCAGGAGCAGGATTTTGCGAATAACTTTGTTGTACGCTGGCAGCAGATTTTACCTCTATTCTAAGTTGAGGTACTGCATCATTGGCACAAAACTCAGCGAATAATGCTTCAATTTGAGCTATGTATTTATCACGTACCCAATCTAAAACGAATCGATTAGGGGCAAAAAGAGTCACTGCAGCAGCCTCTTCATTCGCTACCAAAGGTCTTATCCACATACTAAATTGCTGGGTCGGCAAATCTTGCTGAAGCCTTTCAAGACAACGATTCCATAAAGACATTAAAAAACTACTCCGAACCAACAAAATAAAGGGGAAAAAACAAGTCGAATAAGACAACAGAAGAATATCGAAAAAATAAAAACTGAGTTTAAACG